>JANRIQ010000016.1:0-1816 GCA_033764775.1 Hyphomicrobiales bacterium
AGCCCAAGAACGCCGAGCGCCATCTGACCGGTCTGGCTTCCCGCGCCGATCGCGGTCTGGGCGGCGGACATGGCGACATTGGCGCCGAGCTGCTGCGAATAGCGCTCGCCCGAGTGATTGGCGCGCACATGCGCGACCTCATGGCCGACGACGGTCGCGAGCTGATCGTCATTCGCCATGATGTCCATGATGCCGGTGTAGACCGCGAAATGATTGCCGGGGAGCGCGAAGGCGTTGAGCGATTTCGAGTCGAAAACCTGCCAGTCCCAGTTCGCCGGGTTCTCGCCCGCAGCGAGAAGGATCTTCGGCGCGACGCGGTTGAGGCGGCTTACATATTTCGGATCGGTCGACGCCCTTTCCTTCTTCTTCACATCCGCCCACGCCGTCGATCCGAGCGAGGCCATCTGGTCGCCGGACACGAAGGCGAACTGGCTGCGGCCGAGTTCTTCGTTGTAGGCGCAGCCCGAAACGAGGAGAAGCGCGCCAAGAGCGGCGAGCGCCCTTCCGCCCGCGCGGCGCAAACAGGTGACAATTCGCTGCGATTTTTCCATGGTTCCCTCCGACCAATCCCCGGAAAGTCTAAAGTGCGAACCGGAGATGGACAACCCTCAGCCGCCTCAGGGTTCGAGAACGCCGCGCCCCCCTATATTGCACCGGCCGCCAGCCAAGCGCCTCCGCCCGCTCGAACAGAGCTTGGTTGGCGGGGGGCGATCTGCCACTATCTCTGCGGCAGTGCGGGCTGCCAAACGCCAAAGGGGCAAAGGGGGGCTAAAAAATGAGCCGCATCCGAGATTGGCTAGAGCGTCGAGCAAATAACGTGAATCAAAATTGTTTGCGTTGAGATCGAACCGTGATTCTCCGTTTTCGGAGGTGGATCATGGGACGATCGATATCGACTGACCTTCGTCGCCGGATGGTGCGGGGGTTTGAGCGAGGCAAGACGCGCCGGGCGGTTGCGGCGCAGTACGAAGTGGCGCCGTCGACGGCGGTGCGGCTGGCGGGGCGGTATGCGGCGACGGGCTCGGTGAACCCGGCGCGGCAGGGACGGCCGAAGGGCTCGGGCAAGCTGGGGCCGCATAAAGACTTCATCATTGAGCGGGTGCGCGAGAAGCCCGACATCACGATGCCGGAGCTGGCGGCGGCTCTTGAGGCCGCGCGCGGGGTTTGCGCGCATCCGACCTGCTTGTCGAAGCTGCTTTGCGCGGCGGGGTTCACCTATAAAAAAACCCTTCTGGCGTTGGAACAAGAACGCTCAGACGTGAAAGCCGCACGCCTTGAATGGCGCTGCTGGCGCCAGCCGGCGATGCGCCGCCAGCCCGCGCGGCTCGTCTTCGTCGATGAAACGTCGGTGAAGACGAACATGACCCGCTTGCGCGGACGCGCCCTTTGCGGCGAACGGCTCAAGGGCGAGGCCCCGTTCGGCAAATGGAACACGCAAACCTTCATCGCCGGATTGCGATGCGACGGCCTTGTCGCGCCATGGATCGTCGAGGGAGCGATGAACGGCGACGCCTTCGCGATCTATATCGAGACGCAACTCGCCCCGGCCCTCTCGCCGGGCGACATCGTCATCCTCGACAATCTCAACGTTCACAACAGCCAGCGCGCCGCCGAGGCGCTTTGGGCGCGCCGCGCCTGCTTCCTGTTCCTGCCGAAATACTCTCCAGATCTGAACCCGTGTATGGATGGCTCCTGCGTGGCAAGGGCTTTGTGAGCTTTTTCAAACTGGTCGGCTGCGGCCATGTATTCGGCGTCTTTGTGCAGACGATGTGCTGCGCGCCATGATGAATTTCCGCTGGAGTAAGGGTCCCACTCA
>JANRIQ010000024.1:0-116912 GCA_033764775.1 Hyphomicrobiales bacterium
TGGAGGACTGAATGAACATCGAAAAATATACCGACCGCGCCAAGGGTTTCATCCAGGCGGCCCAGAACCTGGCCCTGCGCGAAGGTCACCAGCAGCTCACGACCGAGCATCTCCTCAAAGTTCTGCTTGACGACCCGGAAGGGCTCGCGTCCGGCTTGATCGACAAGGCCGGCGGCGACGCCAAGCGGGCGCATGCAGCGAACGAACGTATCCTGCAGCGTCGGCCCAAAGTGTCCGGCGGCGGGGCGGGTCAAGTGTACCGCGCGCCGGAACTGGCGCGTGCGCTCGACCAGGCTGAGAAGATTGCGGACAAGGCCGGCGACAAGTTTGTGACCGTGGAGCGCCTCCTGCTTGCAATCGCCGTTGAAGGCGGTTCGGAAGCAGCCAAGCTTCTCAAAGAGGCCGGCGTCAATCCGCAGGCCCTCAATCAGGCGATCAACGACGTCCGGAAAGTGCGCACGGCCGACACGGCCTCGGCGGAGGAAGGGTACGACGCCCTCAAGCGTTATGCGCGCGATCTGACCGCGGCAGCCGCCGAAGGCAAGATCGACCCCGTGATCGGGCGCGACGAGGAGATCCGCCGCACCATCCAGGTGCTGTCGCGGCGGACGAAGAACAATCCCGTGCTGATCGGCGAGCCCGGCGTTGGCAAGACGGCCATCGCCGAGGGCTTGGCGCAGCGCATCATCAAGGGCGACGTGCCGGAGAGCCTCAAGGACAAAAAGCTGCTCGCCCTCGACATGGGTTCCCTGATCGCCGGCGCGAAGTACCGCGGCGAGTTCGAGGAGCGGCTGAAGGCGGTGCTCGCCGAGGTGACGGCCGAGGAGGGCGACATCGTGCTCTTCATCGACGAGCTTCACACCCTCGTCGGCGCGGGCAAAGCGGAAGGCGCCATGGACGCCTCCAACCTGCTGAAACCGGCGCTCGCGCGCGGCGAACTGCACTGCGTCGGCGCGACCACGCTCGACGAGTACCGCAAGCATATCGAGAAGGACGCCGCGCTCGCCCGCCGCTTCCAGCCCGTGTTCGTGAACGAACCGAACGTGGAGGACACCATCTCCATCCTGCGCGGCATCAAGGAGAAATACGAACTGCACCATGGCGTGCGCATCACCGACTCGGCGCTCGTCGCCGCCGCCACGCTGTCGAACCGCTACATCACCGACCGGTTCCTGCCGGACAAGGCCATCGACCTAATGGACGAGGCGGCCAGCCGTCTGCGCATGCAGGTGGACTCGAAGCCCGAGGCGCTGGACGAGATCGACCGCCGGCTTATCCAACTGAAGATCGAGCGCGAGGCGCTAAAGAAGGAAAGCGACGCCGCCTCGAAAGACCGGCTCGGGCGGCTCGACAAGGAGATCGCCGATCTGGAGGAGCGTTCAAACGCGCTTCTGAGCCGCTGGCAGGAGGAGAAGCAGAAGCTGTCCTCCGCCCAGAAACTGAAGGAGGAACTGGACGGCGCCCGCATCGAGCTTGAGCAGGCGCAGCGCAAGGGCGACCTCGCGCGGGCGGGCGAGTTGGCTTACGGCCGCATCCCCGAACTTGAGAAAAAGCTGAAAGCGGCGGAAGCGGGAGACGGCGTGCGCGGCATGGTCGAAGAGGCGGTGACGCCGGATCACATCGCGGGCGTCGTCTCACGCTGGACGGGCGTTCCGGTCGACAAGATGCTCGAAGGCGAGCGCGAGAAACTGCTGCGCATGGAGGATGAACTCGCCAAGCGCGTCATTGGCCAGGATGAGGCGGTGCGCGCGGTCTCAACCGCCGTTCGCCGCTCGCGCGCCGGACTGCAAGACCCCAACCGGCCCATCGGCTCGTTCATGTTCCTCGGGCCGACCGGCGTCGGCAAGACGGAGTTGACGAAAGCGCTCGCCGCTTACCTGTTCGACGACGATCAGGCGCTCGTGCGCATCGATATGTCGGAATACATGGAGAAGCACTCGGTCGCCCGGCTCATCGGCGCGCCTCCGGGCTATGTCGGCTATGAGGAGGGCGGCGCGCTCACCGAAGCCGTGCGGCGACGGCCCTATCAGGTCGTGCTGTTCGACGAGATCGAGAAGGCGCACGGCGACGTGTTCAACGTGCTGCTGCAGGTGCTCGACGATGGGCGGCTGACGGACGGGCAGGGCCGCACGGTCGATTTCCGCAACACGCTTATCATCATGACGTCCAACATCGGCGCGGAGTACCTCGTGCAGATGAAGGAGACGGACGACATCGACCTGGTGCGCGATAATGTGATGGTGCTGGTGCGCCAGCACTTCCGTCCGGAGTTCCTGAACCGCGTGGATGAAATCCTGCTGTTCCAGCGCCTGAAGCGCGAGCAGATGACGGCCATCGTGGATATCCAACTGCGCCGTCTGCAGAACCTGCTCGCCGACCGCAAGATCACGCTGGACGTGGACGCCGCTGCGAAGGACTGGCTTGCGGCGAAGGGCTACGATCCCGCTTACGGGGCGAGGCCGCTGAAGCGCGTGATCCAGCGGAGCGTGCAAGACCCGTTATCGGAGCTGATCCTGCGCGGCTCGGTGCGGGATGGGCAGGCGGTGAAGGTGAGCGCGGATGGCGAGCGGCTGCTGATCAACGGCGAGCCTGTCAAGGCCGCTATATAAATAAAAAGGGCCGGGAGACCGGCCCTTTCCTCATGTCACGGTGTCGGGTTTCACCGCGATCAACCTTTGCGCCTCTTTCACCTTCCAATCGGCGAAAAGCACGTTGGGCAGGTAAAATTCTTCTCGCTTGGCGCCGGCCGTGGTGATGCGCAGATCGCCGGAGCCGAGGCCGAGAAGAATGTGACGAAACAAGTCGTCGCTGTGCTCCTCGAACAGCATGCCACGCGCGTCGTAGCTCGTCTCGCCGCCGCCTATGATTTCCTTCACCGTCATCTGACCCGGCCGCACGATCCAGATTTTCATGCGGTCGAAGATGAAAAACGCCATCGCCCACATGATGAACAGAACAGTGGAGAAGATTAGGTAGAAGCCCACGTTCATGTGCACGTTCAGGTCCGGAATGATCGCGAAGATATCGTCCCACCAGCCGAGCCATGCGAACAGCACTGCGATGAACGCGACGGCAAGGATGGCCACCGCAGAGTAGACGCCGCGCATCCGAGCGTTAGTGAACAGGATCACGAGCAGCAGCACGGTGATGAACGTCAGCCCCGCGCCCTGGCCGGAACTGATGAGGATGCTGTCGCCGCCATCCACCGTGGCGCGTACGCCGCCGAGCGCGGTGATCGCTGCGCAAATATACCCTACGAGCCACACCGGCCACCAATAGAGCAGCGTGGAGTGGCTCACGAGCGTGATCTGCTGCTCGGGCCGCTCTTTTGTCGCGAGCATGGCGTCCATGCTGCGTTTTGGCTCGGCGGACGGCCCCGCATAATCGATGGGGTTGACCATGGTTCACTCCATCGTTAGCGCGGCGCCTCGATCGACGGCGGCGAGATAACGATGTCGTTGCGCGTGCGGTCGTAATACAGATATCCGAGCACGGCGATGGCGACCAGAAGCGCGCCGATGATAAAGCCTCTCATGCGAGTATCCCTTTTTGCTGAATGTTGCGCCGCCCTGGCGGCTTTCGCCGATGTAACGAGCCGTGTGGCGATAGGTTCCGGCGGGTGCGGCGCCGCGTCCGGCGCGAGGGGGGCGGAGATGAGGTATTCTTGGCTTATGAGCACGTTCGCGAAACCAGCTGTCCTGTTCGACGGCGCTTGCCCGCTTTGCCGCCGCGAGATCAATTTCTACCGGCGGCTGTCGGGCGCCGAGCGGCTGGACTGGATCGACATCAGCACGGCGCCGCCCGGCGAGGATGTTTGCGGCGTGAATGCGCGGGACGCGATGGCGCGGTTTCATGTTGTGCGCGCCGACGGGACGCCGCTGTCCGGCGCCGCGGCGTTCATGGAGGTGTGGCGCAATCTGCGCTTGTTTAAACCTCTGGCCTTCGTATTCGGCAACCGCGCAGGCGTGTGGCTGCTGGAGCGGCTCTATCGCGGCTTCCTGCGGGTCCGCCCGCGCATCCAGCGGATGCTCCCGAACTAAAACGAATTTGAAAGCAAGGAGCGGAGTTTCTCCCACGCCCCGCGCTGGCATCTTCCGTGTCGCGGCGATGACGCCGGACGTATCAACACGGAGAGATGACATGAGCGGCATTTCCAGACGCACTCTGCTGGCGGCGGGCGTCGGCGCGGCAGCCTACGCGGCGTTGTCTGATCTTGGCGCGCGCGCGGCTCAGGCCACGGTGGCGGAGACCGGCCACGAATTTACGACGCGCGGCCCGGCCCCAAAAACCAGCGTGGCGACCCACACCGTGCGCAAGCTGAAGGCCGAGACGATCACTGCGGAAAACTTCGCGCCGTTCGGCCGCGTGCTGACCGCCGCTGGTCGCCCGCGCTTGCCGGTGAACACCTACGGCGACAAGTTCGACCTTTACCGCGAAGGCTTCGAGAGCGACCAGCCGATTGAATGGTTCATCGTCAAAGGCGTTTATCGCGGCCTCGGCGCGCTGTTCGTCGAGCGGCACATGCAGTTAACCCAGACCTTCATCCCCGTGGGTGGGCGTCCGTTCTTCACCATCGTCGCCCGGCCGGGCGCGCGCGAGGAAAACGGCTTCCCCGCGCTCGACGAGTTGCGCGCGTTCTTTGTGCCCGGTGACGTGGCGTTCCAGCTTCATCGCGGTGCGTGGCACGAGAACCCGCTGCCGACCGAGAAAGGCGCGAGCCTGTTGGTGACGAGCCACGCCAACCTGACGCTCGCGCACCAGCAGAACCCCGATCCAAAGCTGAAGGAGCTGCCGCTCGATCTGGAGCGGCGCTGGTACAAGGCGGGCGGCTACGACATCACCATCGACGCCTAGCGCTTCGCCATCCCGGCGCGGCGGAGGGCGTCGGCCAGCGCCCCGCCGCTGTCCTGCGCTTTCGGCGCGGCGCTCATCTTTTTCGGCGCCGGGCCGGACTTGCCCGGAGCGGGGCGGGCGCCCGTCTCGTCATCCAGCCGCATGGTGAGCGCGATGCGCTTGCGCGCGGCGTCCACCTCCAGCACCTTCACCTTCACGATGTCGCCGGGTTTCGCGGCCTCGCGCGGGTCTTTGATGAACGTGCGCGACATGGCCGAGATGTGCACGAGGCCGTCCTGATGCACGCCGATGTCCACGAACGCGCCGAACGCCGCGACGTTCGTCACCACGCCCTCCAGCACCATGCCGGGTTTGAGGTCGGTGATTTTCTCCACCCCCTCCTGGAACTCGGCGGTTTTAAACGCGGGGCGCGGGTCGCGGCCGGGCTTCTCCAACTCGCGCAGAATGTCCGTCACCGTCGGCAACCCAAACGTGTCATCGACGAAGTCCTTGGGCGCGAGCTTGCGCAGCACCGGCGCGTTGCCGATCAGCGTCTTGATGTCCACGCCCGCCTTTTCGCGGATGCGGCGCACGACCGGATAAGCCTCGGGATGCACGGCCGAGGCGTCGAGCGGATCGTCGCCGCCGGGGATGCGCAGGAAGCCCGCCGCTTGCTCGAACGCCTTGGCGCCGAGGCGCGGCACCTCTTTCAGCGCCGCGCGCTTGCGGAACGGGCCGTTGGCGTCGCGATGCGCCACGATGTTCTTGGCCAGGCTCTCGCCGATGCCGGAGACGCGGGCCAGCAGCGGCGCGGAGGCGGTGTTCAAATCCACCCCAACGCCGTTTACGCAGTCCTCAACCACCGCGTCGAGCGACTTCGACAGCTTGTGCTCGGCGAGATCGTGCTGGTATTGCCCGACGCCGATGGATTTGGGGTCAATTTTCACCAGTTCCGCCAGCGGGTCTTGCAGCCGCCGGGCGATGGAGACGGCGCCGCGCAAGGACACGTCCAAATCGGGTAGTTCCTCGCTCGCGTAGGCGGAGGCGGAATAGACGCTCGCCCCCGCCTCCGAAACCACGATCTTGGTGAGCTTGAGGTGCGACGCGAGCTTGACGAGTTCCCCCGCCAGCTTGTCGGTCTCGCGGCTCGCCGTTCCGTTGCCGATGGCGATCAGCTCCACCTTGTGCTGCTGGCACAGGCGGCCGAGGGTGGCGAGCGCTTCGTCCCATTTCCGCTGAGGTTCGTGCGGGTAAATCACAGCGGTCGCGGCCACCTTGCCGGTCGCGTCCACAACCGCGACCTTTACGCCGGTGCGGTAGCCGGGGTCGAGGCCCATGGTCGCGCGGGCGCCGGCGGGCGCGGCGAGCAGCAAGTCGCGCAGGTTGGCGGCGAACACGCGCACCGCCTCCTCCTCCGCCGCCTGCCATAGCTTCATCCGGGTGTCGAGCGCCAGATTGCCCTGAATGCGCGTGCGCCAGGCCCAGCGCACCGTGTCGGCGAGCCATTTGTCGCCCGGCCGTCCGCGATCCGCGATGTTGAAGGCGCGCGCGATGCGGCCTTCATAGAAGCTCGGCCCACTTTGTGGCGTGGGCTGCGGCTCATCCGGCTCGAACACCAGGTCGAGCATTTCCTCCTTCTCGCCCCTGAACATCGCGAGGATGCGGTGCGAGGGCAGTTTCGCGAAACCCTCGGCAAAATCGAAATAGTCGGCGAACTTGGCGGCCTCGGCCTGCTTGCCGTCGCGCACCTTCGCGACCAGCCGCCCCCGCGTCCACATCTCCTGCCGCAGCGCGCCGACGAGATCGGCGTTCTCGGCGAAGCGCTCGGTCAGGATGGCGCGCGCGCCCTCCAACGCGGCGGGCGCGTTGGCGACGCCTTTCTCCGCGTTCACGAACTGCGCGGCGACGGCGTCAGGCAGTTTTGAGGGGTCGGCGAGCAGCGCATCCGCCAGCGGCTCCAGCCCGGCCTCGCGAGCGATCTGCGCCTTGGTGCGCCGCTTCGGCTTATAGGGGAGGTAAATGTCCTCCAGCCGCGCTTTCGAGTCCGCCGCCATGATCTGCCCGCGCAGCGCGTCGTCGAGCTTGCCCTGGCTTTCCACGCTTTCGAGGATGGCGCGGCGACGATCCTCAAGCTCGCGCAGATAGCCGAGCCGCTCCTCCAACCTGCGAAGCTGCGCGTCGTCGAGGCCGCCCGTCGCCTCCTTGCGGTAGCGCGCGATGAACGGCACGGTCGAGCCGCCGTCAAGCAGATCGACAGCGGCCTTCACCTGCGCGTCTTTCACGCCCAGTTCGGCGGCGATGCGGTTTTCGATGGATGGAAGCATGTGCCCTCCGGGGTGACGGCGCGAACGCGCTCGGGCGTTTAGAGTTACCGCGATTCAGGTTCGCCCGCAAACGCGCCGTCCGCGCGCTTTCGGCCGATGTCTTCATCGACTTGCATAAAGTCTTATGATATTCTCAACAAAAGTTGATCATGTGCGAGCAACATGCAAGACTCCAGACTCCCGCAAGAGTTGTCCGATCTGATAGGGCGCATTTACGATTGCGCTCTTGATCCGAATCTTTGGAAATCGACGCTTGAGGACATCCGCAGTCTGTTCGACGGCAAGGTCGTGCAACTCGCCCTCACCGACATCAAGAACCGTCACTACCTCATCACCGAGAATCTAGGCGTTGACGAGTCCTGGATGGAGGCGCAGCACAAACACTGCCGCGATATCCACGCCCATGAGCAGCGCATCCGCGACAACGGCCTGTCCATGGACGAGCCGATGATCTTCACGCGCGACATCCCCCAAACCCTGGTCGAGACGCTGCCCTATTTCAAGGAGTGGAGCGGGCCGCAGGGCCTGGTCGATTTCGCGCATATGAACCTGCTCCGGTCGCCGAACCGCATCTCGTTTCTCGGCGTCTTCCGGCATGAACACACCGGCGTGTTTTCCCCTCGCGACATCGCTTTGCTGCGCTTTCTCATCCCACATGTGCGCCGGGCGATCCTCATCAACGACGCCATGGAGGCGAAGGCGTGTCACGAGGCGCGCCTATCCGAGGCGCTGGACGCGCTCAGCCTCGGCGTCGTGCTGGCGGACGAGGACAGCGGCATCCTGCACGCCAACACGGCGGCGGAGGAGATGCTGCGGGCTGGCACGGCGGTGAGGTCTTCCGGCGGCAAGCTGCGCGTCGAGACGCCGGGGGCCGCGGCCGAGGTGAAGGGCGCGATCGCCTTGTCGGCGCGCCCGGAGGTCAATATGGGCAAAACGGGTCTGGCTGTCCGGCTCTCGGAGGATTACGAACAGCCGGTCGTCGCCCATGTTCTGCCGTTGTCGACCCCGAGGCGGGGCGCGGCCGTCGAGCCGAAAGCCGTCGCCGCGGTGTTCATTAAGCGGCCAATCGACGAAGCCGCGTCCGTGACGGCGCTCACGCGCCTCTACAATCTCACCAAGGCGGAGGCGAAAATGCTCGGGCCGGTTTTGTCCGGCAAGACAGTGCCCGAGGCCGCGGAGGAGATCGGCGTGGCGGTTTCGACCGCGCGCACGCACCTCAACCACATCTTCGCAAAGACGAACGTGGCCCGTCAGTCAGAACTCATGCGTCTAGCGGCCACCGTGGCGTCGCCATTGAAGCAATAAGCGTCGAAATCGCCAGGCCGGAAGCAATCGATCAATATGCTTAACGGCGGCGAAACCATCTTTTCGTTAGATTGCGGGCACTTAAAGTTGCCGAGATGACCCTTTTCAACCAGGGCGGCAGCTAACCCCCTTAACGGAAAGGTTTCCGCCATGACATATTCTCCATCGATCGCAAAACAGGGTTTCTCCGACGCCGCGCCGCTCCATCAGGCGGGCCGCCCCTCGCACGCCGCCGCCCCGCGTTTCAGCCTGAACGCGCTGTCGCTCTCCAAGAAAATCATCCTGGGCTTTCTGTCGGTGCTGCTCATTTTCGCCGGCGCGGGCGTGTCCAGCTACCTGTCGTTCTCCTCGGTCAATTCGAACATTATAAGGCTTGTCGAAGGCGACGCCGCGGGGGCCGTCGAAAGCGGACTTGAGCGGGATTTCATGCTCATGCGCCGGTTTTTCCGCGTGTTCGCCGAGGATGGCGGCGCGGCCGAGCTTCAAGAGCACAAGCTCAAACGCGAGGCGGTGATGAAAACCATCACGACCGCCGTGCCGCAGATCGCCGACCCCAACCGCCGCAAAGCGCTGGAGGCCGTGGCCGCCAAGATCGACGCCTATCTGTCGCGAATTACTCCGGTGATCGACCTCCGGCACGAGAAGACGCGGCTCATCAAAAATCCCATTGACGTGAAAGGCGTGGAGCTGCGCGAAAAGCTCGACGACCTGCGCCGCAAGGCCAACGTCAACGGCTACACCGATCTCAACCTTCTCGCCGGCGACGCTATGAGCAGCTTGATGCGCATGCGCCTGAACGCGAACAAAATCCTCGACGTGCAGGCGTACGATCACAAAGCCCGTTATGAGTCCGCGCGCAAAGACCTTGAGCAGGCGATCCGCGACGCGGGCCGGCCGACGCGCGCTTACGGCCTTGTCAAAGAGATCGAGCTGATCGAGGCGGATTGGGCGGCGTATGCGACCGGCCTCGATCAGGCCATGGCCATCGCGGGCAGAATCCAGGACATTGTCGCCGGGGACGCTAAGGCGATGGGCGACGCCATCGAGGCGGATTTCACGGCGATCCTTAAAGCTGGCGGAGAAGCCAGCAGAAGCCATGGCCTGGAGGCCGAGGAGCGCGCGCAGGAGGCTCAGGCGCTGACACTGTGGCTGTTGCTGGGCGGGGTCGGCATCGGCGGCTTATTGTCGTGGGTCATCGGCCGCAACATCTCGGGCGCCGTCGCCGCTATCAGCGCGGCCATGGAGCGTCTCGCAAGCGGCGACCGCGACCTGCGCATCCCCTTCACCGAGCGAACGGATGAGATCGGCCGCATGGCGGGCGCGCTCGAAGTGTTCAAGGAGAACCTGGTCGAAACCGAACGGCTGCGCCAGGAGCAGGAGACCCAGAAGGCCGAGGCCGAGCGTCAGCGCAAGGCCGAGACGCTGGCGATGGCGGCGAGTTTCGAGCGCGCCGTCGGCGGCATCGTCAACGGCGTGGCCACCACGGCGGCGCATCTGAAAGAGGCGGCCGTCGCCATGACGGCGAGCGCCAAGGACGCGCACGAGAAATCCGCGAGCGTCGCCTCCGCGTCCAACACCGCGTCGGCCAACGTGCAGTCGGTCGCGGCCGCAACCGAGGAACTCTCGTACTCCATCCGCGAGATTTCCGACCAGGTGCACCGCTCGCAGAAGATCGCGGCCGAAGCGGCGCAGGAGGCCGACCACTCGAACGCCCAGGTGCGCGAACTGGCCGGCGCGGCCGAGCGCATCGGGTCCATCGTCGATGTGATCAGCCAGATCGCGGCGCAGACCAACATGCTCGCCCTCAACGCGACAATCGAGGCGGCGCGGGCGGGCGAGGCGGGGCGCGGTTTCGCCGTCGTCGCGCAGGAGGTGAAGGCGCTCGCCGAGCAGACGGCCAAAGCCACGACCGAGATCGGCGCGCAGGTCTCCGGCATCCAGGCCTCGACGACCAGCACCGCCGCGTTCATCGCCTCAATCGCCAAGACGACGCAGGAGGTGAGCGCCATCGCCGCCAACATCGCCGGCGCCGTGGAGGAGCAGGGATCGGCCACGCAGGAGATCGCACGCAACGTGCAGGAGGCGAGCCAAGGCACGCGCGACGTGGCCGGCGGCATCCAGCATGTGACGGCGGCGTCTGAAAGCTCGGGCAAAGCGGCCTCGCGCGTGCTGGACGCCGCGACCGACCTCTCGCGGCAGTCGGACGCCCTGCGCCGCGAGGTGCAGGAGTTCTTGGCCAGCGTGCGGGCGGCGTGAGCGACGGGCTGTCGCGCGGCGTCGTCAGCTTCGCGACAGCCATTTATGGGAAACGTAAAGCATGCATCGCCGGGGTCGCCCGGCCCCCGTGAAAGACGGCGCGATGGGATACCCAATCCGTGTTTTGGTCGTCGACGACTCGCCGTTCATGCGCCGCGCGTTGAAGCGCCGCATCGAGTCGGACGAGCGCTTTCAGGTGGCGGACACCGCCGAGGACGGCCGCGAGGCGGTCGAAAAGGCCATCGCTCTCCAGCCGGACGTGGTGACGCTCGATGTGGAGATGCCAGTGCTGAACGGTCTTGAGGCGCTGCGCCAGATCGTCGCCCGCACCTCGATCCCAGTGGTGATGGTCAGCTCCGTGACCGAGGCCGGCGCCCGGGTGACGATGGAGGCGCTGAGCATCGGCGCCATTGACTTCGTGCAGAAATCGAAAGCGGAAGGGCGGCTGCATGAAACGCTGCTGGCCGCCGCTCACGCCAATCCGGCGCTGCGCCGACGCGACATGCGCCCCGCGCCGCAACCGGTGCCGCTGCGGCCGCCGCCGGCGTTTCGCTCCGCGCCCGCCCGCTCCAACGCAAAGATCGTCGTCATCGGATCCAGCACCGGCGGCCCCCAGGCGCTGGAGCACGTGCTCGCCGCGCTCCCGGCCGACCTGCACCCGCCCATCGTGGTCGCCCAACATATGCCGCCGCACTTCACCGCCGTTCTGGCCAAGCGGTTGGACGGCGTCTGCGCCCTCAGCGTTCGGGAGGCGGCGCATGGCGAGCCGCTGGCGCCGGGCGTCGCCTACATTGCGCCCGGCGGCGCCCATTTGCGCGTCGGGCCGAACGGCCTCATCGTCGCGAAAGAGCGCGGCGAAAGCCTTTACTGCCCGAGCGTGGACGTGCTCGCCGAGAGCGCGCGGGACGTGTTCGGCCGCCATGTGCTTGCGGTCATGCTCACGGGCATGGGCAACGACGGCGCGCGCGGCTTCCAGGCGCTGAAGGCCGCCGGGGCCACGATCATCGCCCAGGATCAGGGCAGTTCCGTCGTCTACGGCATGCCCAAAGCCGTGGCGGACGCAGGCGCTGTGGACGAGATTTTGCCGCTCTCGCAGATCGGCCCGCGGGTTCGCCAGCTTCTAGGCCGTTAGCGCTGTTTGAAAAAGTCTCCGCCGCAGCTATATAGGCCGCCATGGCGCACCCGATCGCTCTCACCATCGCTGGCTCAGACTCCTCCGGCGGCGCGGGCGTCCAAGCTGACCTGAAGACCTTCTCCGCCCTGGGCGTCTACGGTGCGAGCGTCATCACCGCGCTCACGGCTCAGAACACCCGCGGCGTGCTCGCTGTGCACCCGGCGCCGCCGGAGATCATCCTGTCCCAGATGGAGGCCGTGTTCGCCGATCTGGACGTTCGCGCGGTCAAGGTCGGGATGGTGGGAAACGACGAGGCCATCGACGCGGTCGCGACAGGCCTCAACCGCTGGTGCAGGGCGCCCATCGTGCTCGACCCGGTGATGGTCGCCACGTCTGGCGCCTCGCTTTTGCGCCCCGGCGCCGAGATGGCGCTGCTCGCCAAGCTGTTGCCAATCGCCACCATCATCACGCCGAACCTGCCGGAAGCCGCCAAGCTGCTGCGCGCCGCCGTGGCCGTAGACGAGGCGATGATGGCGCGGCAGGCCGAGTTGCTCATCGCCTTCGGCTCCAAGGCCGTGCTCCTGAAAGGGGGGCACGCGAAAGGCGAGGAAGCGGCCGACATCTACTCCGACGGCGACGCCACCTATCGCTTCGCCACGCCCCGCATCGCCACATCCAATACGCACGGCACCGGCTGCACGCTGTCTTCGGCCATCGCCGCCTACATGGCGCTCGGCCGAAGCTTGCGCGACGCCGTGCCGGCGGCGAAAGCCTTTGTGACAGAAGCGATCCTGAACGCCGACCAGCTCGACGTCGGCTCGGGCGCCGGCCCCGTGCACCACTTTTTCGAGTTCTGGTCTAACCCGCCGCCATGACCACGGTCTGGCGCTGCTCGCCGAGGCTTTCGACGCCGAGCCGCATCACGTCGCCGGCTTTGAGATACACCGGCGGCTTCATCCCAAGCGCCACTCCCGGCGGCGTGCCCGTGGTGATCACGTCGCCAGGCTCCAGCGTCATGAACAGGCTGATGAAGCTGACGAGATGCGCGACGCCGAACACCATCGTCGCCGTCGAGCCGGTCTGGCGGCGCTCACCGTTCACATCGAGAAACATCGACAGCGCGTGCGGGTCGGGAATTTCATCGGCGGTGACGAGCCACGGCCCCAGCGGGCCGAAGGTGTCGCAGCTTTTGCCCTTCAGCCATTGTCCGGTGCCCTCGATCTGGTAGGCTCGCTCGGACACGTCGTTGCACAGGCAATAGCCCGCCACGTGGCGCATGGCGTCGCCCTCCGAAACGCGCCGCGCCGTGTCGCCGATGACAATGGCAAGCTCCACCTCGTAATCGAGCTTTTCCGAGCCGGGCGGCAGAATCACGTCGTCGTTCGGCCCGCAGATGCACGAGACCGCTTTGGTGAACAGAACCGGCTCGCGCGGCAACGGCTGGCCGATCTCGGCGGCGTGATCGGAGTAGTTAAGCCCGACGCCGATGAACTTGCGCACTTGCCCCACGGGCGCGCCAAGCCTCGGCGAACCGGGGACGGTCGGCAGCGCGGCGGGGTCGATGCGGCGCAGCGCGTCCAGCCCCGCGGAGGTGAGCGTATCGCCTGCGATGTCGCCGATGACGCCGCTTAAATCCCGTATCTCGCCGTCAGGCCCGATCATTCCGGGACGCTCCGCCCCCGCCTCGCCAAACCGAATGAGCTTCATAAAATCTCCTCTCGCCGCCGACTTAATTGCACTCGCGCAAAGCACAAAAAACTGACGTCTGCAGGGTGTTTCGCGAGCGCAAGGTATGCTACAGGAGCGAACGTGCACTGTCAGGCCTAACAGCAGACCCGGCAACACTCTCGATAAAAAGTCACAAGGGCGTCTGATGAAATACTCCTTTTTCTCCGGCATTGGCGCGCTGCCTTTCGCGGCCGCCGCGATCCTTGCGGCCGGCGTCTCCGCCGCCAGCGCGAACTGCAGCCCGGCGGGCAGCCAGCTCATCAAAAGCCTGAACGGCGCCTGGAAGGGCGGCGGCTCGGTCACCCCGTTGGGCGGCAGCAGCCGCGAGCCGATCAACTGCCGCATTTCGTACGCCAGCGGGACGGACACCATCGAGCAAAAGCTGACCTGCGCCGGAACGGACTACAAAATCACCGCGACAAGCAATGTGACGTGTTCGGGCGCGACCGTCACCGGCCGGTGGCTTGAGCAGATCGCCAACAACACCGGCAGCGTCACCGGCGGCATCGGCGCGAACTATCTTAACCTCGAAGTGGACGGGCCGAATTTCAAAGGCCGGTTCGCGGTGAACTTCACCAGCGCCGGCAAGCACACCGTCACCATCACCCAGTTCGACCCTGCCGCAGGACGGCATTTGCCCGTCGCGACGATCAACCTGACCCGCTGACGCGCCCGACGAGGCGGCGGATAGTCTATTATCCCGGCGCCGCCCCTACGCTCGCTCAAACAGCGCCGCCACTCCCAAGCCGCCGGCGGCGCCCAGCGTGGCGAGGCCTAGACCCCCGCCCGCACCGGCGGCGAGCATGCGCGAGAACAGCCGCGTTACGATCACGGCGCCGCTGGCGCCGAACGGATGGCCGAACGCTAGCGCGCCGCCATCGGCGTTGACCGCCCCGGCGTCGATGCGCCCCATGGCCTCCAGCGACGCGATGACCTGTGAGGCGAACGCCTCGTTGAACTCGACCTCGGACACATCCGCCAAACTCCGCCCTGATTGGGCGAACGCCTTCGCCGCCGCCGGAACCGGCCCCAGCCCCAGCCGCGCCGGATGCACGCCCGCCGCGGCGGCGCCGACAAAGCGCAACGCCTGGGGCCGCCCGAGCCCGATCCAGACATCCTGAGCGACGAGCAAAGCCATCGCCGCGCCGTCGCAGATCTGGCAGGTCGTCCCCGCAGTCACCGTCCCGCCGGGGATAAGCGGCGGCATGCGCGCCAGCAGTTCGGCGGAGAGCCGCGGCCGCACGCACTCGTCAATGCCCTCCGCCGCGCCGGGGGCGAGCGGCCAAATCTCGCGCGCGAAGCGACCGGCGGCCTGGGCCGCGCGCGCGCGCCGCCAGCTTTCAAGCGCGTAGGCGTCCATGGCCGCCCGGCTGACCGCCGCCTCCCGCGCGACGGTTTCCGCCGCCTCCGCCATGGTGGGATCGGCGATTTCGGGCGGCGCGAAACGAGCCTGTTCGAAGAAGCGCGGCGCGCCGCGATAAAGGCCTGGCGGCTTCTCGACGCGCCATGGCGCCGTGCTCGGCGACTCCGCCCCGCCCGCAAGAACGATCCGCGCCGCGCCCGTCTCGATGAGCCGCGCCCCGAGCAGGATCGCATCCAGCCCCGAGGCGCATTGCCGGTCTATGCTGACCCCCGGAACGCTCTCCGGCAACCCCGCGCGCAACAGCGCCAGCCGCGCCGGATTGCCGCCGCCGCCCGCCGCGTTGCCGAGCGCGACCTCGTCCACGTCCCGCGCCGGCAGCCCCGTCTCCGCCAACAGCGCGCGCATCAGCGGTGCGGCGAGCGCCTCTAGCCGCCTCGCCTTGTGCAATCCGCCGACCCGGCCGATCGCGGTGCGCCGGGCGCCAATGATGAGGGCCTTCACGGCAGAGGCTCGTAGACGCCCGCCGCGAGATCGCGCCCAACCGCGTCGAAGGCGATTTTGCCCGAGTGCGTGAGCGGGAGGCGCGCGGCGCGGTAATAATGCCGCGGACGCCAGGTCGGGGGCAGCCTATCGCGGCAATGGGCGCGAAGGTCGGCGGCGGTGAGCCCAGGCTCGGCCTCGACGACCGCCGTGAGCAACGCCCCGCGCGCCCGCTGGGCGACGCCAACGGCGGCCGCGCGCGTCACCATCGGATGGGCGAGAAGCGCCGCCTCAACGCGCTCCGGCGCCACCTTGACGCCGGCCAGGTTGAGTTCGCGGTCGGCCCGGCCTGTGAGATGCAGAAACCCGGCCGCGTCAAAAAAGCCTGTGTCGCCTGCGGTCACGAACGCGCCGTCGCCGACAGGCGGCTCGCCCAGATAGCGCGAGAACAGCATGGGGCTGCGCACATGGATCACGCCCGTCCGGCCGCTTGGGAGCGCCGCGCCGTCGCCGCCGCGCGCCTCGGCCTCCACGCCCGGGAACAGACGCCCCGCCGAGCCTTTCGGCGCGGGCGCGCTCGTCGCGGCGTAGCTGACGAACGACAACTCAGACGCGCCGTAGAATGAAATCACGTCGGCGCCGGGGAACGCTCGCTCGGCGGCGGTTCGCGTGGCGTCGTCAAGGCTTGCCCCGCCACAAAAAATGAGGCGCAGCAGCGGAGCGGCCCCCGCCGCCGCGAAATCGGCCAACATGGCGGGCGCCGCGTACAGCACGGTCGTGCGATGGTCGCGCATCGTCCGCGCAAAGGCTCGCGGCGCATATCCGTTCGGCGCAAGCACGGTCAGCCCGCGCGCCAGCGCATGCACGGCGCCGTAGAGAAACAGCGAGTGCGTCAGCGCGCCGGGCAGGCCGATCACGTCGTCGCCCCGAAACGGAAACACCGCCTCGCACGCGGCGAAGCTTTCGACCCACGAGCGCTGCGTGCGCGCGAACACCTTGGGCTCCCCGGTCGAGCCGGACGTGACGCCCCAATAGAACTCGCCCGGTTCGGCGGCGTGCGGCGGCAGGGTCTCATGGGCGGGCGCGACGAAGGCCGGGCGGCCCGAGATGAGCGCGGCGAAAAAGCCGATGAGAAACGTAACCTTGTCGTCGCAGGGCGGGCGGGCCGGGCCGCGCCTCTCTGCCCAGCGGGAGGCTTCATCCTCGGCGGCATCCGCCAAGCCGCGAAAGCTGAGCGTGCGCCCGGCGCCGACGATCGCGGGCTTGTCGCCTTGCGTCGCGGCCGCATCCACAAACAGATGGCGCAAAGGCGCGTCCACCTGTCACCGCCCGATGAGCGGGTAGCCGCGCTTCACGAACATGGCGGCGGAGGCGGCGAGGAAGGCTTTCGCCATGTCGCCGGGCAGAAAAACCAGATCGCCGATCACGGCGGCGGTCACGGCGGCGGCGAATGTCGTCGCCCCGCCGAGATACAGGGTGAGAGCCCAGCCGATGACGCCGAGGAGGTGTATGACCCCGACGCCGCCCAGCAGGGTGATGGCGAACGCTGTCGGGAAGGTCAGCCGGCTCCAGACCCTTTCCACAAGAGCGCCGATGACGAACGCGGCGATCGGAAACGCGATGAGATACCCAACGCTGGGCGTGCCGAAAACGCCGAGGCCTCCGCGCCCGCCGGACAGCAAGGGCAACCCCGCCGCCACCAGAGCCAGAAACACAGCCTGCGACGACGCGCCCGCCCGCGCGCCGAGGATCGCGCCCGCCAGCATCGGCCCCATGGACTGGGCGCTGATCGGCACCGGCCCCACGTCGATCTTGGGCGCAAGGCCAAGCACCGCCGTCACGGCCGCGAAAAGCGCGATGTAGACCAGATCGCGGAGGCCTGCGTTCATCGAGCGTCCCTCTCTTCAAAGCCCCTGGCGGCGATGGCGTCGGCGAGCGCCGCGCTCATCCGCAACGTCTTGATCAGCATGGGCGCCGGAGCGCCGAGTCCGGGCCGCTTCGACCCGCGCGCCGCCCGCGCCGCCTCGATCTCGCGATAATCGTTCATGAGTGTGGGTATGAAACGCAAAGTCAGCGCGATGACAAGGCCGAGTTTGGCGGGGTTTGCACCGACAAGGGACAGCGGCCGCGCCGCCGCCGTGATGGCTTCGATCATCTCCGACAGCGGCGTGGTGAATGTGACGAGCGAGGCAAGCAGCACCAGCGCGCAGACGCGCAAGCTCACCGCTATGGCGGCGTCGACGCCGGCGATGGCCCACTGCATGACGAAGAGCAGCGCCGCGACGAACAGCACGGGCTTCAGCGCGGCGAGCGTCGCCCGCAGCGGCAGTCGCGCCAGCGCATAGAGCGCGAGGATGACGGCAAGGGCCGCGCCAAGCGACTTAGCGCTAGACAAAATGGATATGACGACGGCTCCGAGCACCAGCCCGGCCAGTTTCACGGACGCCGGCGCCCGGTGGACCGCTGTGTCGCGCTCGATGTAAAGCGGCAGCATCACGCGCCCTCGGCGTATCGCTGCGCCACGGACCGTGGATCGCCGTCGCCTGCGACGCGCCCGCCCTCGAACAGCAGCGCGCGATCATAGCCAGCGATGAGGTCGAGATCGTGAGTGATGACGATCGTCTGCTGCGCGAGGCCGTCGAGCACGCCCATGACTTTGCGGCGGGAACGCAGATCGAGCGAGTTCAGCGGCTCGTCGAATACGATGACTTTCGGCTCCATGATGATGACGGACAGGAGCGTAAGCAGCTTCTTCTCGCCGCCGCTGAGCAGATGCGCGGGCTGGCGGCGCTTGCCCTCCCAGCCATACTCGCGCAAAAGGCGATCGACGAGCCGCGCCGCCTCCGCAGGCGAGGCGCCCATGTTGCGCGGGCCGAAGCTCAAATCCTCCTCCACCGTCGGCATCACGATCTGATGATCGGGGCTCTGGAAGACCATGCCGACCAGCCGACGCGCGCGCCGGCCGTCCGCGCGCGTCGAGACGCCGTCCACCAGCACCTCGCCGCGCTGCGGCAGCAGCAGGCCGTTCAAAAGCCGGCCGAAGGTGGTTTTGCCCGAGCCGTTTGCGCCGATGACGCCAATGCGACGCTCGTCAAGGCGCAGAGTTATGTCGCGGAGGGCGGCGACGCCGTCAAAGGCGTGGCTCACGCCTTGCAGGTCGATCATGGAAGTCCGATTGTGATTTCGTTCGCCTGCTATAGCATCCAAGTTTGGGGCGGCCAAGCTTAGCGCTTGGCGCGGCGGCGAAGGTGGAGTAATAGAGTTACATGGCGCAACCCCATGAAGCTGGCCCCGAGCCGGCCAACAGACTGTTCCCCCCGATCGCTCACAATCATGGCGTCTGCCTGGAGCGGGCGCTCGCCAGGGCGCGAGCCGTGTGCGAGGCGCGCGGCGTGCGCTTCACCGAATTGCGCGAGCGCGTGTTCCGGCAGATCGCTTCAAGCCACAAGCCGCTCGGCGCATACGACATCATTGAACAGCTGGCGGGGGGCGGCAAGCGTCTGGCGCCCATCTCTGTCTACCGCATCATCGAGGTGCTGGAAGCGGCGGGCCTTGTGCACCGCCTTGAAAGCCGCAACGCCTATTTCGCGTGTCACGCCGACCACGCCCGGCGCTCCTCCTCCATCGTGCTGTTGTGCGAAGCCTGCGGCCGTGTGGCCGAGGCCGAGGCGCCCGGCGCGCAGGAGGCCATCGCGTCCGTCACCGCCGTGTCCGGCTTCGAGGTCGCCGACGCGGTGCTGGAGGTGAAGGGCCGGTGCGGGGATTGCCGCGAAGGCGACAGCCGGTGACCGCGCTCGCGCCCTCTCTCATGGCCATGCCGCCGCGTGCGCCCGAGATCGCAGCCGCAGAACGCCGGATGCTCGTTTCGGCGCGCGGCGTCAGCGTCGAGTTGGGCGGACGCGCCGTGCTGGACAACGTTACGATAACGGTGCGCGCCGGCGACATCGTCACGGTGATCGGCCCCAACGGCGCGGGCAAAACGACGCTCGCCCGCGTCTTGCTCGGCCTTCAGCCCATCGCCCGCGGCGAAGTTGCGCGCGCCCCTGGCCTCAAGGTCGGCTATGTGCCGCAACGTTTTCCTGTCGATCAGGCGATACCGCTCGATGTCCGCCGCTTCGTGACCATGAGCAGGAAGGCGCCGCTCGCCGAGGTGCGCGAGGCGCTGGCCGAAACCGGCGCCGAGCATTTGCTCAACGAGGCGCTGGCGACCCTGTCCGGCGGAGAATTGCAACGCGTGATGATCGCGCGCGCCCTGCTGCGCGAGCCAGACCTGCTGGTGTTGGACGAGCCGGTGCAGGCGGTCGATTACGCCGGAGAAGCGCAGCTTTACGATCTCATCGCCGCCATTCGCGACCGGCGGGGCTGCGGCGTGCTTCTCATCTCGCACGACCTGCACATGGTGATGAAAAGCAGCGACCGCGTGGTGTGCGTGAACCGCCATATCTGCTGCGAGGGCGGCCCGCAGACGGTCGCCCGCGATCCGGCCTATCTGCGCCTGTTCGGGCTGGAGGGCCTCGATGCGCTCGGCGTTTACCGCCACCGGCACGACCACACCCACACCCTCGCAGGCGATGTGTGCGTCCACGACCGGGGGCGCGATGCTGGATGATTTCTTCACCCGCGCCATTCTGGGCGGCGTCGGCGTGGCGGCGCTGGCGGCGCCGCTCGGCTGTTTCGTCGTGTGGCGGCGGATGGCCTATTTTGGCGAGACGATCGCCTATTCCGGCCTGCTCGGCGTGGCGCTCGGCTTTATCCTTGGCGTCGATCCGACCGTCGGCGTGTTCGCGGTGTGCATCGTCATCGCTCTGACGCTCGCAGGGCTTCAGGGGCAGACGATCCTCCCCGAGGATACTCTGCTCGGCATCCTCGCCCATGTGGGGCTGGCGGGCGGCCTCATTCTCGCGACGCTCACAGGCGGGGCGCGCCTCGATCTGATGGGGTATCTGTTCGGCGACATTCTGGCCATCTCGACAGTGGACGTGGCGCTCATCTGGCTGGGCGCCGCCACCGTCTACGGCGCGCTGGTCGGGCTGTGGCGGCCGCTGCTAGCGCTGAGCGTGCATGAGGAGCTGGCGGCGGCGGAGGGCGTCAATGTGCGGCTGGTGCGCGTCGCCTACATCCTGCTCATCGCGCTCGCCGTCGCGCTGGCCATGAAGGTGGTCGGCATCCTGCTCATCACCTCGCTGCTTATTTTCCCAGCCGCCGCGGCCCGGTCATTTGCACGCACTCCGGAAGCCATGGCCGCCGGCGCCGTTGCGCTGGGCGCCGCCGGCGTGACGGGCGGCCTTTATGTATCGCTTGGGGCCGACGCCCCGGCCGGCCCCTCCATCGTTGTCACGCTGACCGCGTTGCTGGCGGCGTCCGCGGTCTGGCGCCTTGTCGCGCGCCGATGATTACGCGGTCTCGCCGAACCGAAACAGGGCAAGCGGCGTGCGCAGCAGGATGGCGATGTCGGCGGGCGGAGAGACGCGGCGGACATACACGCAGTCGAGCAGCACGCGGCGGCCATAGGTCGTCTGGCTGCGGCCGTTCACCTGCCAGAGCCCGGTGAGGCCAGGGCGGACCTTTACATAGTCCGCCGCGCGGCGGCCGTAGCGCAGCACCTCCGACGGCGTGATGGGGCGCGGCCCGACGCAGCTCATGTCGCCACGCAGGACGTTGAAAAGCTGAGGCAGTTCGTCGAGGCTCGATTTGCGCAGGGCGCGGCCGAGCCAGGTGACGCGCGGGTCGTTCCGCAGTTTTTGCGTGGCGCGCCACTCGGCGGCCGCTTCAGGGTCCGCGGCCAGATGCGCCTCCAGTCGGGCGCCTGCGTCCGTCACCATGGTGCGGAACTTTAGACACGGGAATGTGTGCCCGCCAAAACCGACACGGTTTTGGATGAACAGCACCGGCCGCCCCATGGTGAGGGCGATGAGCGCCGCCACGATGAGAAACAACGGCGCCAGGGCAAGCACTGCGCACCCGGCGATGGCAACGTCCATGATGCGCTTCCACGCGCCGCCGAGCGGCTTGCCGATGGGAGCGTCGGAGAGGGAATAAGATTGCGAAATCGTTTGAACGCGAAACTGGGACACGGCTTACATCCTCACAAAAATGACCGGCCGCGAACGGCCGCATGTCACAACGCAATTGTTATGCTGGTCTCTTTCGTGAGGCTGGGCGCGGAGCCGGTGAGGTCCGGTTCGGGTCTGCCTTGGCACGATTAGTATTGCACACAACCTCAAGATGCGAGGTTTTGAATGCATAATCAAGTTGGGTTGTGGCGGCGCGGCGTTTTCGCACAGTGGGTTGAAAAACGGGCGGGGCTTTATCCCAAAGACTGAGTTGTCAAAATAATATAATAAAAAGAAGAGCCTGCCGCGTTATGTTCGCGCTGCGGCCGAAAGGCTACGTAAATAATACCAAAGTCATTTCACCTTTCCGGGCATGCAACTAACGCGTGCAGTAACGCTTTCTGCCGAACGGTTGACGGCGAGCCGGAATATGAATGCAGAAACCAGGAATGAGCCGGTCACGCAGCTTTCGCGGCGGTGAGGGCCAAGGCCATCGCTTTCGTCAGTTTGCCGACGATTTCACCCACATGCCCGGCGTCGATGATGTAGGGCGGCGCGAGAAGCACGTGGTCACCGGCTCGCCCGTCCACCGTGCCGCCGCCGGGGTAGCACATCAGACCCTCAGCCATGGCGGCCGCCTTGATGCGGGCGTTCAGCGCAAGCGCGGGGTCGAACGGCGTCTTTGTCGCCCGATCCGCCACCAGCTCCAGACCGATAAACAGTCCGCGCCCGCGAATGTCGCCCACACGGGGATGATCGCTGAAGCTAGCGCGCAGAACCTCCATAAGCGCCGCGCCCTGCCGGCGGACATTGCCGAGCAGTTGACGCTCCTCGATCGTCTCGATGACGGCGACGGCCCCCGCGCAGGCCGCGGGATGGCCAATGTACGTGTGTCCGTGCTGGAAAAAGCCGCTGCCCGCCGCCACTGCGTCATAGATCGCGCCCGAGACGAGCAGCGCGCCAATCGGCTGATAGCCGGCGCCGAGGCCCTTGGCGACGGCGATCATGTCCGGCCGAACGCCGTCCTCCTCGCAGGCGAAGAGCCGGCCCGTGCGTCCCATGCCGCACATGACCTCGTCCAGAATAAGCAGCACGCCGTGGCGGTCGCACACTTCGCGGATGCGGCGGAAATAACCGTCCACCGGCGGCACGGCGCCCATGGTCGCGCCGACCACCGGCTCGGCGATGAAGGCGGCGACCGTCTCCGGCCCCAGCTCGACGATTTTCGCCTCAAGCTCGGCGGCGAGGCGCGCGGCGTAATCGTCGTCGCTCTCGAGCGCTTCGCGCCAGCGCCAGGCGTGACAGGGCGAGACGTGATGCATCGCGGCCGACAGCAGCGGCTCGAACTGCGCGCGCCGCCAGCGATTGCCGCCCGCCGAAAGCGCGCCAAGCGTGTTGCCGTGATAGCTCTGCCAGCGAGCAATGACATGGCGCCGCTGCGGCTGCCCGATCTCCAGGAAATACTGACGCGCGAGCTTGACCCCAGCCTCCACCGCCTCCGAGCCGCCCGAGACGAAATAGACGCGGTCGATCCCGTCCGGCGCGCGCGCGGCGAGCATCTCGGCCAGTTGCTCCGCCGGCTCCGACGTGAAGAAGCTGGTGTGGGCGAAGGGCACCCTGTCGAGCTGCGCTTTGATCGCCTCGATGACGGCGCGGTCGGAGTGGCCTAGGCAGGAGACCGCCGCGCCGCCGCACGCGTCGAGATAGCGCCGGCCGTCCGTGTCGATGAGATAGCAGCCGTCGCCCGCCGCGACGGTCGGCAGCTTGGCTTTCGTGTGGCGGGGAAAAACGTGGGACATGGGCGCGCGCTCCTCAATCCATGCTAGCCGGATGGGAGGCGGCGCGCGAGAGGCCTAATCGCGCACCCACACCTCCACCCGGCGGTTGTTCTCGCGGCCCGCGTCCGTGTCGTTGCACGAGACGGGCAGCAATTCGCCGTAGGCTTTGGTCGTGATCTTGGCCTGCGCGAGCCCGGGGCCTCCGGCGGCCGCGAGCGCCGCACGCACCGCATTCGCCCGGTTTTGCGAGACGATGCGGTTGGCGTCGAACGGCCCGGCGTTGTCAGCGAAGCCGAGCAGCAGCACGTCTTTGCCCCGCATGGACGGCGTCTGCAGGAATGTCGCGAGGCGGGTCGCGTCCTGCTGCGCCTTTTCGTCGAGCACCACCGAGTTGCGGTCGAAGCGGAACGTCGTCGAGATGCGCCGCGCGCCGCGCAGGTCGGTCACGAGTTGGCGCATCAGCGGCAGGCTGAAATCCTCGTCGGGGGTGGTGAGGCCGGTGGCGAGCCGCTCCGCCTGCTGGCTGAAATCGAGAAAGTCGATGCTCTGGTTGATAAAGCCGGCGTTCGTCACAGCGTCCTGCGCCTCGTCCGACAGCGCAAATCTCACAACGGCCTCGGCGCGCGCGTGTTGGAGCGCGCTGGTCGTGTAGAGATAGAGCCGGCGCGACAGCGTGTACTCCTCGGTGCGCACGTTAAACGGCGACGGCCTCGACAGGATGCCGCACGAGCCTGCGATGGCGATGGGCTTGGCGTTGCGCCAGTAGGCGAAGCCCGCAAAGCCGATGCCGTCGGGGTCGCGCGCCGTTTCGTCCGAGAGGTCGGGGCTCGACTCGAACCGCTTGGCGTTGGGCGAGATTTTCGCCTTGAACGGCTTCAGAACCAGGGAGTCGAATGTGTCGAACGTGCCGGATTTGTCGTCGCGGGCGTAGACGTTGATCTTGCGCGGCCGCTGCCCGAGCTGCCCCCAGTCCGTGATCTGCCCGGAGAAGATTTTCGCCACCTGCTCGAGCGTGAGCTGTTTCAAAGGATTGTCGGGCGAAACGAACACAAGCAGGCCGTCCAGCGCGACCACGTGCGGGCGCGGCGTCATCCCCGCGTCGGTGATCGCCTTCGCCTCCTCTGGCTTAATGGGCCGCGACGACATGCCGATCTCCGCCTTCTTGGCGGCGAGGTTCGGCGCCGATGTGCCGAACCATGGGACTGCAGGTCGATCACCGCGAAGCTCTTGCCGTCCGGCGTTTTGAGCTGCATCTCGATTTCCTCGGCGTCCGCGCCGACGCGCTTTTCGACGTTCGCGCCGGCTTTGGCCGCGAAGCTTTCGATAATGGCCGGCATCAACTGTGCGCCGATGGTGTTCGAGCCGCGCACGCTGAAGAACTCCTCCGACCGATTGCGCGGGCACGCCTCGCCCACGCATTCAAACTTAGCCGTCTCAAGCATCATCACGCCGAACTTGTCCGACTTGATGATGAACGTCCGCTCGTCCGACGCGGCCAGCTCGCCGCGGACCGAAATCTCTCCGGTGCGTGAGCGAAGCGTGACCTCGGCGGCGAGCGACGCCGCGGGAAGCGCGCATGCGGCGAACACGGTCAAAAAAGCCGGAAAAAAGCGTTGCATGGGAGAGAGCCTTTGTGGATTTACCGGAAGAAAAAGTCGGGGATCGTTTTGGAGTGGTAGCGATTGGCCGCGTCCTGTTGCTGGCCGCAGGGGAGAGGGGAGAAGCCGCCCTTGGTGCGCGAAACCAAGCCGCGATCGTATATGACGACCTCGTAGTCGATCTCCGCGAAAAGACCGGAGCCGCAGCTCTCCGGGTCGGGCGACGGGCGAGCGCGGCTTTCATAATCGAGCGCGGTGGCAACCACGCCTGATGTCTGCTCCCGCGCGCGCCACAGCGTGTAAACCTCGACATTGTCGCCGCGTCTGGCGCCGGCGCTGAGCGTGCTCATGAACCCGAACGACCGGCGTTCGGTTTGCGTCCGCGCCGAGGCGTCCTGGGCCGCGCCGGGCGATTGCGCCCACACGTGGCCGGGCTGGCCGCGATGGGCCGCGTATTCCAGAATGTGGAGATCGAGGTTGACCGCGCCGCGCCAGATGACGGCGATCTTGACGACGGAGTCCATGTCCTGGGCGACGGCCTGGCGCGAAACGGTCTCGCCGTCGTCGAACTCGAACTGCACGGTTTGCCCGGCGCCGGCGAAGCAATCCATGGTGAAGGCGAGCGCGCCGGATTTGTCGAAAGTGAGCCACAGCGCGTAGCCCGCGTAGCGCAGGATCATGGATTGATTGGCGCGGCACGGTGAGGCGGCGGTCACGCGCATTTGTCCGGCGGGCAACCCGGAGACCCTCACGTCCGTCGGCGGGCAAAGCTGGGCGGCTGTGGCGGGGGATTGGGCGCCGAGAAATAGGAGCGGGCCGGCGCACGCCAAGGCGAGGCGCCAGTGGGCGAGGGCATGTCGGATGGCGGCAATCATCGTATACGCCCGTACATTACGACTGTACGCATCATGCTCGCGTCGCTTTGCAGGAATGCGACAAGCGTAAAATTTTCTTCAAGGCTGCTTCGCGCACGCCGCGTTTCAGCGTCCACATTTCCGCCATGCTTGCGCGCGTATATGCCGCATCACAACAACCGCGCGACCAACCGCCGGCCAATTGGCCTGGGTGGTTTTTTGTCGCCTCAAGGCCGGTTCGCCGGCGGAAAGGCTGGATATTTGATGGTCCCATCCCACGTCCGCCTGGTGCGCCGCGGCCATTGACGAGCAGCGAAGTCCTTTAAGCCTCTTCGCTCCGCCGCGCGGATCAGCCGATCCCCTAAACGCGATTTATCCGGAGCGAGAAACCATGCTGCGCTGGTTTGAAAGACTTATTGACCCTTACAAGACGTATGAGATCGAGCGGCCGCCGAGCACGCTCGTGGCGTTTTACTGGCATTATGTGCGCAATGTCTGGTGGGCGTTCGCGGCCATCATGCTGTTCGGCCTCGCCGGCGCGCTCATCGAGGTGTCGCTGTTCACCTTCATGGGCCAGCTCGTCGATCTGCCGAAGAATGCGGAAAGCCCGGAGAAATTCTTCGAGGACAATGCGACGACGCTGATTGTTATGGCGGCGGTGGCGGTGTTGTTCCGGCCGGTTGCGTTCGCGCTGCACGCCATTTTCATCAATCAGACGGTGAACGCCAAATTCATGAATTTGGTGCGCTGGCGCACGCACCGGTACGTGCTGCGGCAAAGCCTGTCGTTTTTCCAGAACGATTTCGCCGGGCGCATCGCGGCCAAGATCATGCAGACGGGGCCGGCGGTGCGCCAGACCGTCGTGGAAATCGTGGACGCGCTGTGGTTCGTCGCAATCTACGCGGTGAGCGCCCTCGTCATCTTCTTCCAGGCCGATCCGCGCCTTATGGCCCCGCTCATTCTCTGGATGGTCGGGTTCGTGCTCACCATGCGCTACTACGTGCCGCGCATTCAGGAGAAATCCACCATCATGTCGGAGGCGCGCTCGACGCTGACCGGCCGCATCGTCGACAGCTACACCAACATCTTCACGGTGAAGCTGTTCGCCCACACGGAGGGCGAGGACGAGTACGCCCGTGAGGCGATCAGCGACCAGACGGCCAAGCTGCAGGATCAGCTTCGCCTCATCACGCGAATGGAGATCACGCTATGGCTGCTGAACGGCCTGCTGATCGCCGGCACGACCGGCCTCGCGCTTTGGCTGTGGAGCGTGAACATCATCACGATCGGCGCCATCGCGGTGGCGACAGGCCTCGTCATCCGCATCAACAACATGGCCGGCTGGATTATGTGGGTGCTGACCGGCATCTTTGAGAACATCGGCACGGTGGACGAAGGCATGGAGACCATCTCCAAGCCGTGGACGGTGGTGGACAAGCCCGGCGCCAAGCCCATCCAGGTGACCCGCGGCGAAATCCGCTACGAGAACATGACCTTCCATTACGGCCGTGAGGGCGGGCTCATCAACGGGCTGAACCTGACGATCAGACCGGGCGAAAAGATCGGCCTCGTCGGGCGTTCGGGCGCGGGCAAGTCCACGCTCGTCAATCTGCTCCTGCGCTTCCACGACCTGGAGGGCGGGCGCATCCTGATCGATGGGCAGGATATCTCTGAGGCGACCCAAGATTCGCTTCGCGCGCAGATTGGCATGGTGACGCAGGACACCTCGCTCCTGCACCGCTCCGTGCGCGACAACATCCGCTACGGCGCTCCCCACGCCAGCGAGGCCGCCGTCATCGGCGCCGCCAAGCGCGCGCACGCGCATCAGTTCATCCTGGGGCTGGAGGATCTGGCGGGGCGGAAGGGCTACGACGCCCATGTGGGTGAGCGCGGTGTAAAGCTCTCCGGCGGGCAACGCCAGCGCATTGCAATCGCGCGAGTGCTGCTTAAGAACGCGCCGATCCTGATCCTCGACGAGGCGACCTCGGCTCTGGACTCCGAGGTCGAGGCGGCGATCCAGGAGCAGCTCTATAACCTGATGGAGGGCAAGACGGTCATCGCTATCGCGCATCGCCTCTCCACCATCGCGGCGATGGACCGGCTCATCATTATGGATCAGGGCCTCATCGTGGAGGACGGCGCCCATGAAGAGCTGATCCGCCGGGGCGGGCTATACGCGTCGCTTTGGGCGCGCCAATCGGGCGGGTTTCTGTTCGAGAAGGACGTCGCCTAATAAAAAGGCCGCTGGCAGGAGCGTTCCGCGCCAGCGGCTCATCCTCCCCCGCGAGCGGCGGGATCCCAGGACACGCAACGGCGAACCATCCTCGGCCAGTGCGTTGCAACATCCGTAGCAAACCGCATGCCAGAAGCGTGGCAAGTTTTTCGCCGTCTTGCCCGGTTTTCCGCCATGTGAACCGCCATGAAACGCCGAGCGTAGACATGGCCATGATGGGCGCGTTAAGTTATGCATCGGATATGACGGATCGTTTTTTTCTGAAGCGACCCGAAACCGCCAATAAGGCGAAGATGCCAGACTTAATTTCTCGTATCGCCCGCGATCAAGACCCACAGGCGTTTCAGGAGCTTTTCCTGAAATATGGCCCGCGCGTGAAGGCGATGATGATGCGACAGGGTGCGGACGCCGAGACCGCAGAGGAAATAGCGCAGGACACCATGCTCGCGGTGTGGCGCAAAGCGCATCTGTTTGCCGAAAACAAAGGCAGCGTGTCTACGTGGGTGTTCACTATCGCGCGCAACCTGCGCATCGACCGCCTGCGCCGCCAGGTGGTCTGGCAGGATCTGGAGCCGGAACTCGACACCCTCGTCAGCGAGGACGATCAGCCGGATGTGGCGGTGAGCCGCGCCGAACTCGTCGCCCGCATGCGCGCCGCGCTGGACACGCTGCCGCCCGAACAGTACGAGGTGGTGCAGCTCTCCTATGTGGACGGACTTTCGCACCACGAGATATCCGAACGGGTCAACGCGCCGCTCGGCACGGTGAAATCGCGCATTCGGCTCGCCTACCAGAAAATCCGCGACGCAGTGGGGGACGATCTATGATCCCGCAGCGCCACGTTTCGCCTGAAATCTTGATGAGCTTCTCCGCCGGCGCGCTCTCCTCCGCCACCGCCGCCATTGTGGCCGCGCATCTCGACTGGTGTCCGGTGTGCCGGGCGCGTCTGGCGCGCTTGGACATACTCGGCGGCCTCATGCTTGAGCGTGCGCCGTCCGCGCCGGTGAACGTGGAGGCAGCGCTGGCCAAGTGGGCGTCGGCGGGCGCCGGCTCGGGCCTCGTTCATCATCCGCGCGGGTCCGGAACGCCGCTGGAAAGGCATCTGCCAACGCCGCTTGCCGCACAAACTGGCTTCGAGCGCGCCAGCATCCCGTGGCGGCCGGTCAATGACGGCGTGCATCTGGCTGAGGCGCGGTTGCCGGGCGATGGCGGCTTGCGTTTCGTCAAGCTGGATGCGGGCAAAACCTTGCCGTTCGGCGAGCGGGTCGAGGCCGCGCTCGTGCTGTGGGGCGAGTTGGCTAGGGGGCGCGAAACGCTACTATCGGGCGACTTCGCCGACGGCGACGACTTGGCGCAGGGCGGGCCGGTTGCGCTCGCCGCCGGTTGCACCCTCGTGCTTTCGGTCAGCGCGTCGCCGTCGGCGCTGGGCTAGGCGGCGTCATGGCGGCGCATCTTATTTTCGGCGCGGTGGGCGGCGTCGGCGAGGCTCTGGCGCGGCGTCTCGCGGCGGCCGGCTCTGCGGTGTTCTTGTCTTCCCGGAACGCGGAGGCTTTGGCCGCGCTCGCCCGCGAACTCAACGCTCCTTACGCCGCCGCCGACGTCACCGACGAAGCGGCGCTGGAAAGCGTTATCGCGCACGCGTCCGAGGGCGGACTCGCGGGTCTCGCCTACTGCGTCGGCTCCATCGTGCTCAAACCGTTGCGGCAGGCGACGCCCGCGCTCATGGCGGAGGCTTACGCGCTCAACGTGACGGGCGCGGCGATGGCCGTGAAGCACGCCGCGCCTGCGCTCAAGGCGGCGAAAGGCTCGGTGGTGCTGTTCTCCTCCGTCGCCGCGCGGCGTGGTTTCGCCAACCATGCGATCATCGGCGCGGCGAAGGCGGGCGTGGAGGGCCTGACGGTGGCGCTCGCCGCCGAGCTTGCGCCGGACGTGCGCGTGAACGCCATCGCGCCGAGCCTCACGGACACTCCGCTCGCCCGCTCCATGACCGCCAACCCCGCCATGGCCGAGGCCATCGCCAAGATGCACCCCATTCCGCGGCTCGGCCAGGCGGACGATATCGCGGCGCTCGCGGCGTTCCTGCTGTCGCCGGACGCGGGCTGGATCACCGGGCAGATCGTGGGCGTCGACGGCGGCCGCGGCGCGGTCGTCAAAGGCTGATGGCCGAGCCGCCGCAGATCGTCTGGTTCAAGCGCGACCTTCGCGTCCACGATCATGCCCCGCTGGCGCAGGCCGCCGCGCGCGGGCCAATCATTCCCCTTTACATCGCCGAGCCAGGGCTGTGGCGCGAGCCTGACGCCTCCGGCCGCCAATGGGCGTTTATCGCGGAGGCGCTGGCCGGGCTGGGGCGCGACCTTGCCGCCCTCGGCGCCCCGCTCGTCGTCCGCACCGGCGACGCGGTGGAGGTGCTGGAGAGCTTGCGGGCGCAGTTCGGCGTAACGCGGCTGTGGTCGCACGAGGAAACCGGCAACGGCTGGACGTTCGCGCGCGACAAGGCGGTGGCAGCGTGGGCGCGAGGCTCGGGCGTAGAGTGGCGCGAGGAGCGGCAAACGGGCGTCATCCGCCGCCTGAAGGATCGCGACGGCTGGGCGAAAAAGTGGGACGCTTTCATGGCCGCGCCGGCGTCGTCCGCGCCCGCGCGCATCGAGGGCGTGGACATCGATCCGGGCGCGATCCCCGCCGCGCGCGATCTGGGCCTCGCCGACGACTCGTGCCCCGGCCGCCAGGCGGGCGGGCGCGAGGCGGGCCTCGCCGAGCTGCGCAGCTTTCTCGCCGGGCGCGGACGCGATTACCGGCGCGGCATGTCCAGCCCCGTCACCGGCTTCGAGCAGTGCTCGCGTCTTTCGCCTTACCTCGCCTTCGGCGCGGTCTCCATGCGCGAGACGGCCCAGGCCACATGGGCGCGGCTGCGCGAACTGAAGACGGAGAAAAGTCCGGACGCGAAACCATTGCGCGCCTCGCTTGTCTCATTCTCCGGCCGTTTGCACTGGCACTGCCATTTCATGCAGAAGCTGGAGGACGCGCCGCGCATCGAGTTTGAAAACATGCACCGCGCTTATGACGGCATGCGCGAGGCGCTGGACGCAGCGCGCCTGGCGGCGTGGGCGGAGGGCCGCACCGGTTTCCCGTTCGTGGACGCCTGTATGCGGGCGCTCGTCGCCACCGGCTGGATGAATTTCCGCATGAGGGCGATGCTGATGGCCTTCGCCAGCTATCACCTCTGGCTGCCCTGGCGCGCGACGGGGCTGTATCTGGCGCGCGTGTTCACGGACTACGAGCCGGGCATCCACTGGTCGCAGACGCAGATGCAATCCGGGACGACCGGCATTAACACCGTGCGCGTCTACAATCCGGTGAAACAGGGCTACGATCAGGATCCGACCGGCGCGTTCGTGCGGCGCTGGGTTCCCGAGCTTGCCGCGCTGCCCGACGCCTTCATCCACGAGCCGTGGAAATGGGACGGCGCCGCGCGCCTCGACTACCCGCCGCCCATCGTCGATCATGTGAGCGCGGCGAAAGAAGCGCAGAGCCGCATTTACGGCGCCCGGCGCAGCCGTGAGTTTTACGCCGAGGCGGACGCCATCCAGGAGAAGCACGGCAGCCGCAAGAGCGGCTTGCCCAACACCGGACGGCGGAAGCGGCCACCTGCGGCGGGCCAGATGGCGCTCAATTTCACTGAAGGTGAAACGGATTGATGTCACGGGCATGTGAGCATTAGAGAGACATTTTGCAGGCATACTGGCGGGCATGCTTCGGACGGTTCTGATCTTTTGCCTCATCTGCATGTTCGGCGCCGTCCGCGCCGAGACAAGGGACGAGCCTCCACACGCCGAAGCGTCGTCGGAGCGTCAGAGCTTTACGCACGGCGCGCCAGTGTTCATCCGCATCTTCAAGCAGACCTCAACGCTCGAAGTGTGGATGCAGCGCGGGCCCCGTTTCGCGCTGTTTGATACATTCAGCATCTGCAAATGGTCGGGCGACCTTGGCCCCAAGTTTAAGGAGGGCGACAGGCAAAGCCCCGAGGGCGTCTACTCCATCACGGCGGACGACTTGCGCGTGAACCTGCGCTGGCACCGGGCGATGGATGTCAACTTCCCGAATGCCTACGACACAGCGAACGGGCGGACCGGCTCCGGCATCCTCATTCACGGCAAGTGCTCATCCATCGGTTGCTTTGCGCTGACTGATGAAAGCGTCGAAAAGGTCTACGAGCTGGTGGCCGCCGCGCTGGAGAACGGGCAGGCGCGCGTGTCGGTGCACGTGTTTCCGTTTCCGCTGACGCGCGAGGCGCTCGCGGCAAGCGCCGATCACCCGGCCGCCGAGTTCTGGCGGCAGTTGCGCCAGGCCTATGCGGCCTTCGAGCGCGACCGGCTGCCCCCGCAGGCCAAACTGTGCGGCGCGGACTATGCGTTTTCCACGCCGCGATCCACCCGCGCGCGGGTGCGGCCCGTCACGGCGAAGTGCCCGCCTCTGTCGCCTAGGCCCACGCTCGTCGCCGCCGCAAAGCCTCCCGCCGTTTCGGCGCAAGCCGACGACCCGAAAACCTGCAACCCGAAGCAGCTCCGCTGTCGCATGTTGCGCATTGCCGCCGCCTCACCCGCGCCGTGTCCGAAGAAATATGCGCGCTGCCGCAACGCGGCCGTAGCGGCGATCAAAAGCATCGACTGCCCGCTGAAATATCCCCGCTGCCGCAAGCGCGGCGCCGTCCGCCTCGCGAGCGCCGCCGATGCCAAAAGGCGTTAACAAGCGCGATCTGCCGCAGAAGCCCTGCGCGGCGTGTGGGCGGCCTTTCGCTTGGCGCAAGAAGTGGGAGCGTGACTGGGAGAATGTGAAGTTCTGCTCAGACAAATGCCGAAGTCTTGGCGTGGCGCCTAAAAAAGCGCCAGGTTGACCGCTGCGATTTTCGCCCTCGCCCGAGCGGCCGTGGACGCTGCTCCCACGCTGGCGGGTAATGTTTTTTTCCACGCAGGAAACCGGAAGCATCTTCGCGCGTTGGCCATCGCCCGGCGATAACGCAACTGGCGCCGATCTTGCCTCTCTTAGAATTGTCTTATTTTGTCGCGGCTCCCCCGCGGGAAAACGGAGGTCAAGATATGGAAATCGTCATCCTCGCATGCCTTATCGCCGAGCCCACGCGCTGTATGGATCAGCGCCTGCCCGAGCTCATCGACAATCCCGCGCGCTGCAATCTCATGTCCATGCTGCAAGTCGCGCAATGGGCCGGCGAGCACCCCGGTTGGAAAATCGTGAAATGGCGGTGCGAGCGCCCCGGCTACCGCGATCTCTAGCAGGCCGCCGCGCTCCTCCCGCTCTCCTGCCTGTGCAAGCAGCCTTTTTCGGCGCCACCGAATGCGCTATAGCTGTTGCATCCAACGGAGAAGCGCGGCATGGCGGGAACGGAGGACTTGGCGAACGGCACGCTCGTGCTGCTTTCGCCGGAAGAGGCGAAGGCGCTGCATGACCGCGGCGACATCGTTTTCGTCGATGTGCGCAACCCTGAGGAGTTTGCGGCCGCGCGCATCAAAGGTTCGGCGCTGCATCCGCTGAAGGAGCTTGAGCCGGACGCCATCCCAGTGGAGCAGCGCAAAATCGTGTTGGTGTGCGCCGTAGGCATTCGCTCGCGCATCGCCGCCGACGCGCTGATGGAAGGCGGGCGCGGTCCCATCGCGCATCTGGAGGGCGGCTTGCAGGCGTGGGCGGAGGCCGGTTTGCCCATCGAGAGCGGCGAACCGTCCGAGCACAAGATTTGACGCCCGATCCCGTCATCGCCCGCGAGCTTGCGCTCGACCCTGCTGAATTCATCGGCGTGCTGGAGCGATCCGGACTTGGCGAGCGCCGCCCACTCGCGGACGCGGCGCGCATCGCCGCGATGTGCAAGCACGCCAACCTGATCGTCACCGCGCGCGACGCGGGAAAGCTTATCGGCGTCGCGCGCTGCGTCACGGACTTCGCGTATTGCTGCTACTGCTCCGACCTTGCGGTGGACAAGGCGTATCAGGGGCGCGGGCTCGGCAAGGCGCTGCTGCAGGCCACACGCGCGGAGCTGCACCCAAAAGCGTCGCTTTACCTCATTTCGGCGCCCGCCGCCGTCGGCTTCTACGAGGCGATCGGCATGGAGCGCAGCGAGCGCGCATTCGGTTTTGTCCCGCCCAACCGGTTTTCATGAGGCGCCTATGTCGAACAAAACCAACCCCGGCAATTTCTTCGAGGACTTCCGCGTCGGGCAAACCATCGTGCATGCGACGCCGCGCACCATCACCGCGGGCGACGCCGCGCTCTATATCGCGCTCTACGGCCCCCGCTTCGCCGTGCAGTCGTCCGACGCCTTCGCCAAGGCAGTCGGCTACTCGCACGCCCCGCTCGACGACATGCTCGTGTTCCACATGGTGTTCGGCAAGACGGTGCCCGACATCTCGCTGAACGCCATCGCAAATCTCGGCTATGCCGACTGCCGCTTCCTCAAGCCGGTGTTCCCCGGCGATACGGTTTCGACGACCTCCGAGGTCATCGGCCTGAAGGAGAACTCCAACCGGCAGACCGGCACGGTCTATGTGCGCTCGACGGGGAAGAACCAGCACGGCGGCACGGTGCTCGAATACGTGCGCTGGGTGATGGTGCGCAAGCGCGAGGAAACTTCGCCTGCGCCCGCCGCCGTCACGCCCGAACTGCCGGCCCGCGTCACGCCCGAAACGCTCGGCTCCGCGCTGCCCGCGCTCAACATCGACGGCTACGACTTCGCGCTCGCGGGGTCGCCGCACCGCTTCGCCGACTATGCGCCGGGCGAAAAGATCGACCATGTGGACGGCATGACCATCGAGGAGGCCGAACACCAGTTGGCCACGCGCCTGTTCCAGAACACGGCGAAGGTGCATTTCAACCAGCACACGGAAGCGCAGGGGCGCTTCGGCAAGCGCATCGTCTATGGCGGGCACATCATTTCGCTCGCCCGCGCGCTGTCGTTCAACGGGCTGGCGAATGCCTTCCACATCGCCGCGATCAACGGCGGGCGGCACGTGGCGCCATCCTTCGCGGGCGATACGATTTACGCCTGGTCGGAGATTTTGGAGACGGCGGAGTTGCCGGGCCGGGCCGACGCGGGCGCGCTGCGCATCCGCACCATCGCCGCGAAAAACCGCGCGTGCACAGACTTTCCGCTGATGAAGGACGAGAAAGCCTACGACGACAGCGTGATTCTCGACCTGGACTATTGGGCGCTTATTCCACGCTAACCTCTTAAAACTCGCTTAAAATCTCAAAAAATCGTCAGACGATGTGAAGGAACAGGCGCAGCGAACGGCCGTTCTCCGCCGTGACTTTGCGTTCAACTGACGGAGATATCGAATGATTTTTCTGAAAACTTTCTGTGTGGCGATCGCGCTTCTCTTCGCCGCCACGATCAGCGCGCGCGCGGGCTTGTCGCCGAGTTCGGTTGCGGGAGCGGGGGCGGCGTGCGACGCCCCGTGCGTCATTCAGGTGGACGATGACGACGATGACGGCAAAAAGCGCAAAGGGCGCGGGCGGGATCGCGACGACGACGACGATGACGATGACGATGACGACGATCGCAAAAAAGGCAAGCGCGGCGGGGATCGCGATGATGACGACGACGACGACGATGACGACGATGATGACGATGATGACGACGACCGCAAACGCCGCCGTTAAGCTCTAGTCTCCGGCGGCCGCGTCGATCCGGCCGCCGTACTCCTCAGCCGCGTGAATCAGCCAATCCCACGCGGCCCGCGCGAAGCTCCGCGCAACGAGCATCCGGAACTCGCCCCTGTCCCCCCGCCACAGCGTCACCGCCACATGGCCGAGGCGAGTCGCGACGACTGCGCCCTCGGGCAAAGCCGACGGATGCAAATCGACGCTCGTTCCCTTGCGCAAAACCTGTTCCGCGCGCGCGCCCGAGACGACGAAACAGCTGCGCGCCGCGCTGAGGTCGGTCAAGGCCAAGGCGTCGCCTTCAAGCGCGATGGCGGCGGATGAGACGATGGCCCAGCGGTTGGGCCCTATGGACAGGATGTCCGCGCCGTTAGCCTGCGCGCTCATGCCCGGCGGGGGCGGCGCCACGCCCATCAGCGCGGAAAAGGCGGCGGCCGCGGCGCTGTCGCGGGCGTCGAGCGCCGCCACTTCCCACACCCGGCATGGAAAGCGCTCGACCAGCCTTACCTGCGGCTCGCCGTCCCGGCCGAACCTCCGCGGCCCACCCGACGCGCCCAATGCTGAAACCGCCGACAATTTCAGATCATGCATGGAGCCGCGCTCCCTCCGCGTCATAGAACACCGGGCTGACGACGGTGACCGCCACAGTCTCGTCGCGCAAGGGATAATGGGCGAACAGCATCTCGCCCTGTCGTTGAAGGCCGCCGGACAGCAGCGCGAGCGCGATGGGCCGCTCCATCGCCGGGCTGAAGCACGCCGACGTCACATGCCCAAGCATCGGCCCGGGATTGCGCGCGTCCTGCCCCGCTGTGATCTGCGCTCCTGAACGAATGCGCGAGGCGCCGTCGGCGGGCATGAGGCCCACGAGCGACGGCCGCGCCGCATCGACGAGCCCGGGGCGCGCCTGCATGCGTTTGCCGATGAAGTCGGTCGGTTTGCTCGCCAGCTTGGCGAGGCCCAGATCGGCGGCGGTGGTGCGCCCGTCAAGCTCCGCGCCCGCGACATGCCCTTTCTCGATGCGTAGGATGGCCATGGCTTCGGTTCCGTATGGCGTTGCGCCGGCGTCGATCAGGGCCTCCCATAAGCTCAAGGCGGCGTCGGCCGGAACATGCAGCTCATAGGCGCGCTCGCCCGAGTAGCTCATGCGCAGCACGCGCACGGAGACGCCGCCGAACGGGATGATCTTGATCGAGGCGTAGGGGAAAGCAGCGTCGTCGAACGCCTCCTCGCCCGCGAGCCGCGACAGCAGCGCCTTGGATTGCGGCCCGGCCACGGCGATCGCGCCGTACTGGTCGGACACCGATACGAGGCTCACCCGCATCTCCGGCCACGTGACCTGGGCGTGATACTCCATGTGCGCAAGCACATTCGCCGCCTGCGCCGTGGTGGTGGTGAGGTAATAGTGGTTTGGCCCAAGCCGGGCGAGGGTGCCGTCGTCCAACACGACGCCGTCCTCTCGCAGCATCAGGCCATACCGCGCGCGGCCGACCTTCAGCGTTTTCACGGGGCTGGCGTAGATGCGGTCGAGGAACTCCGCCGCGTCGGGGCCTTGCGCCTCGATTTTGCCGAGGGTCGAAACGTCCACGCAGCCGACGCCCCCGCGTACGGCCCGCGCCTCGCGGATTTGCGCCGAGAGCACCGTCTCCCCGTCGCGGACATACGCCTTCGGGCGCCGCCACAGCCCGCTTTCGCCCATGGCCCCGCCATTCATCTCATGCCAGTCCTGCATGGGCGTGCGCCGCACCGGCCGCAAGCGTTCGCCCGCGTCCATTCCGCCCAGCGCGCCGATGGACACGGGCGTGTAAGGCGCTCGGAAGGTGGTGACGCCGGTTTCCGCCACGCTTTTGCCGGTCAGGCCCGCCATGATGGTGAGGCCGGCGAGGTTCGAGGTTTTGCCCTGATCGGTGCCCATGCCGAGTGTGGTGTAGCGCTTCAGATGCTCCACGGAGCGGTAGCCCTCGCGGTGGGCGAGCTTCACGTCCTTCACGGTCACGTCGCCCTGGAAATCCACAAACGCCCGGTCGTGGGCGAGGCGCAGCGGACGCTCTGCGCGGTCGAGGCCTTCTCCCGCCATGGCGCCGCGATACTCGATGCCTGGGCGCGGTTTCGGGGGCAGAAAAAAGCCGCCCGCCTCGTCATAGACCGGCTTGCCGCCCAGATGCGTCGAGAGGTGGATGGCCGGCGTCCAGCCGCCGGACATGGCGATGAGGTCGCAGGGCAGCGAGCGGATGCGCCCGGCCTGTTCGATCTCCGCCGCGCGCAGCCCACCCTTGTAAATGGCGCGCGTCACATGGGCGCCGGCGAACACCTCCACATCGGCGTCGCGCGCCATCTTCGCCGCCCCTTCGCTGAGGGTTTCGCGCGCGTCCACCACGGCCGCCACGTCGAGGCCGGCGGCGCGGAGGTCGAGCGCGGTCTGATACGCGCTGTCATTGTTGGTGACGATCACCGCCCGGCGGCCCGCCGCGACGCCGTATTGGTTCAGATAGCCGCGGACGGCTCCTGCGAGCATGACGCCCGGCCGGTCGTTGTCCTTGAATTGGGTCGGCTGCTCCTGTGCGCCGCAGGCCAGCACGATGCGCTTGCCGCGAATGAGCCACAGCCGCTGGCGGGGCGTGTGCGCATCGAAGGCGGGGAGATGATCCTGCGCGCGCTCCACTGCGGCGATTTGCAGGCCGTCATACAAACCGAACGCGGTGGTGCGCGTCAGAACAGTCACGCTGTCGAAGCCGCGCAGCGTTGCCACCAGCGCCTGAGCGCCGTTGACCTCTCGCTCGCGCAGCCGCCACCCGCCAAGGGCCGGCGCCTCGTCGATGATGATCACCCGCTCGCCGGCCGTCGCCGCCTCGATCGCCGCTGACAGCCCGGCTTCGCCGCCGCCCACGACCACGCAGTCGGCGTGCGCGTGCATCTTTTCGTAGCGGGATGGATCGGGTTCGCGGCTCGCGGCGCCAAGTCCGGCGGCGCGGCGGATCATCCATTCATAGGCCATCCACGCCTTGCGCGTCGGCCCCATGAAGGTCTTGTAGTAGAAGCCGGCGGGGATGAAGGGCGCCAGGGCGTCATTCACCGCGCCCATGTCGAAGCGCAAGGATGGCCATCGGTTTTGGCTGATCGCATCAAGGTCGTCGTAAAGCTCGGCCATGGTCGCCCGCGTGTTCGGCTCGCAGAAGCCGGGTCGGCGAACGGCGACGAGGGCGTTTGGTTCCTCGGCCCCGATGCCGACCAGTCCGCGCGGGCGGTGATATTTGAAGCTGCGCCCCATGAGCCGCACGCCGTTCGCCATGAGCGCGGAGGCGAGCGTGTCGCCCGCGAGGCCCGAGTAAGCTACGCCGTCGAAGGTGAAGCGCACCGGCCGCGCCTCATCGACCGCATGACCCGCGCCGACGCGCCAGCCCTGTTTGTTCATGATTCGACCCCGGATGTTCCGGCGAAGCGCGCCGCGAGGATCTCGTGGGTGCTCATGTGCCGGGTGACGGCCACATGCCGCCGGCAGCCGTACACATGATGCCAAAGCTCTTCGTGCGGCCCGCTGGGATTGTCGCGCTGGTATGCGTAATCGAGCCACTCGGCCTCGGGGGCGTCAGGAGCCGGTCGTTTTAGGCGCGCGTCGCCCGCATAGCTGAACTCGGCATGGTCGCGCGCGCCGCAAAATGGGCAATGGATCAACATCTCAGTGTCGCCAGGGGTAGGGGCCTGAGCCTTTGTCGTCGATGAGGCGGCCGGTTGCAAAGCGGTCGAGCGAGAACGGGGCGTTGAGCGGATGCGGCTCGCCGGTCGCCAGCGTGTGGGCGAACACCCAGCCGGAGCCGGTCGTCGCCTTGAAGCCGCCGTAGCACCAGCCGCCGTTGATGTAGAGATTTTCGATGGGTGTGCGCCCGATAATGGGCGAGCCGTCCATGGTCATGTCCATGATCCCGCCCCAGGAGCGCAGCAGCCGCACGGGGCCGAGGCTCGGGAACAGCGACATGCCCGCGCTCGCCACGTCCTCCACCATCGGCATGTTGCCCCGGCTGGCGTAGGAGTTATAGAAGTCGAGGTCGCCGCCGAAGACCATGCCGCCCTTATCCGACTGGCTGATGTAGAAGTGGCCAGCGCCGAAGGTGACGACGGTGTCGAGAAACGGCTTCAGCGCCTCGCTGACGAACGCCTGCAGCACGTGGCTCTCGATGGGCAGTTTCAGGCCCGCCATCGCCGCCACTTGGCTCGTGCGCCCCGCGACCGCCAATCCCACCCGATCAGCCGCGATGAAGCCGCGCGTCGTCTCCACACCCTCAATGTGCGCGCTCCCCATCCGCAAGCCGACAACCTCGCAATTCTGGATGATGTCGACGCCGAGGTCGGAGGCGCCGCGCGCGTAGCCCCAGGCGACCGCGTCGTGCCGCGCCGTGCCGCCGCGCGGCTGCAACAGGCCGCCATAGATCGGGAAGCGCGCGCTCGGCGAGAAGTCGAGATGGGGCACCATGCGCCGCACTTGATCGCGGTCGAGAAGTTCGCTGTCTATGCCGGAGAGCCGCATAGCGTTGCCGCGCCGGGCGTAGGCGTCCATCTGCGCGTCGGAGTTTGCGAGGTTCAGCACGCCTCGCGAGGAGAACATAACGTTGAAATTGAGATCGAGGCTCAGCGTCTCCCACAGCTTGAGGCAATGCTCGTAGAACAACGCGTTTTCCGGCAGGAGGTAATTGGAGCGGATGATGGTGGTGTTGCGCCCGGTGTTGCCGCCGCCGATCCAGCCCTTCTCGATCACGGCGACGTTGCGCACGCCGTGCAGCTTGGCGAGATAATAGGCTGTGGATAACCCGTGTCCGCCGCCGCCGACGATCACCACGTCGTAGCCGGCTTTCGGCTCGGCGTCGCGCCAGGCCGGCGTCCAGCCGGATTGGCGATTGAAGGCTTCGCGAATAAGGCGCAGGGCGGAGTAGCGTGGCATGGTCGCGACTGTAAATCGCGGTCCGAACCGTACGGGTAAAATTAGTATTATTAATGTGGGTGTCGCACCGGAACGGGCGTCAGCCCGCGGAACGAGGCGAATAAGCCCAGACTTTGGTTCCGCATGGCGGGACGCCAACAATAATGTTGAACCTTTTCAGAATGTAACTAGGCTTGACCCGTCGGCTTCGTGACGAGCCGAACGCGCCCCGGCTTAGCCATGCGGCGCGGGAAAACAATGGCGTGGGCATCAGCGCGGCTATCGCCGTGACAAAAGGAGAAGATCGTGATCTACGGGTTCAGACTTTTCGGCGCGCTCGGCTTGGCCGCCGCGTGTCTTTTTTCCGGCGCGGCGATGGCCGGCGCCATCGAGGACATCAAGGCCAAGGGCGTCCTCGTCGTCGGCACCAAAGCGGACTATCCGCCATACGGTTTTCTGGACTCGTCGGGTAAAATTGTCGGTCTGGAGCCGGACATGGCCGCAGATGTGGCAAAGCGCCTCGGCGTGAAACTGGAGCTGGTGCCGACCGTCGCCTCCAACCGCATGCAATTCCTGCAGCAGGGCAAGATCGACCTCATGATCTCCACCATGAGCGTCAACGAAGAGCGCAAAAAGGCGGTCGGCATCGTCGAGCCGTATTATTACGCGTCGGGCGTCGCGATCCTGGTGAATAAAGCCGCTAAAGTGCAGTCCGCAGCCGACCTTAAAGGCAAGCCGGTCTGCGCGATCCAGGGCGCCTTCTACAACAATCGCCTTCAGTCTGAATTCACCGGCCAGGATCTCGTGGCCTTCAAAGGGGTGCCGGAGAACGAAGCGGCGCTGCTCGGCGGCCAGTGCGTCGGCTTCGTCTATGACGACGTGCTACTGATCTATAAGAAGCAGTCCGACGCCGCGAAGTGGAAAGATTATGACGTCGTCGTTCTGAAAGAGTTCACGCCGGTCCCGTGGGGCCTCGCTGTGAAGCTTGAGGAGAAAGACACCGAGTGGGGCAAGTTCATGGCCGCGACCACGGTGGAGTGGCTCAAGTCCGGCACGCTTCTTGCTCTTGAGAAAAAATGGCTGGGTCAGAACACCGAGTGGCTGACCAACGCCAGCAAGTAAGCCATGATGGAGAGAGGCGCGTGCAGGCGCCTTTCTCTCTTCACCACAGGCCGTGAGGTTGCGATGGCCACCACCCTGACGCTCGACAACTCCGTCAACTACCGCCGATACGCTTGGGTGCTGCTGGCCGGCGGAGGCCTCATCCTCTATTTCGGCTGGACGGCCATCTTCGGCTTCGCGCCTGTCAACGCCTGCGCGAACGCCCTCGTCCCGCTGTTCGGCGACGCCGCCAAGGCGCTTTACGAGACCGCCGGCGTAAACATCGTCTATCTTTATGAGCCGTTCGAGTGCGGTCGCCTGCTCTCCGGCATGGGCATGACCATCTGGATTTCGATCGTGTGCGTCATCGCATCGACGATCATCGGCGTGCTCGGCGCCTGGGCGCAGATGTCAGGCTCCAAAATCCTGCGCGGCGTCGCCCAAGGCTACATCCAGTTTTTCCGCAACACGCCGCCGCTCGTGCAGATGTACTTCTTCTTTTTTGCGCTGAGCCCGCTCCTGCCGCGCGTGATGACGGACTATGACGTGGCGCGGCCGATGTTCGACGCGTTCACTTGGGCGGCGATCTCTCTGTCGTTCTTCGCCGGCGCGTTCAATGTGGAGATTTTCCGTTCGGGGATAGAGGCCGTGCCGCGCACCATGACGGAGGCGGCCGAAGCGCTCGGCTACACACGCCCCCAGGTGTTCCGAAACGTGGTGCTGCCGCTCGCCCTGCGCGTCTGCATCCCCTCGCTCACCAACAATCTGGTCAATCTCGTGAAGACCACGACGCTCGCCTTCGCCATATCGGTGCCGGAGACGCTTTTCGTCGCCAACCAGATCTGGTCCGACCGGGTGAACGTGCTGGAAATGATGATCACGCTGTTTGTGTTTTACATCGGCCTTGTCGCGATCCTCGTGTGGATGATGGAGCGGTGGGAGAAAGCCATGCGCATTCCGGGGTATGGCCGATGAGCGAGCGATCAGCGCAACCGCCCGAGGCGAAAAAACCGGCGAAGCCGAAAGCCTCCCGCGATGTGATCCTCGCCGGGCTTCCGCCGCAGGCCGCGCGGCAGTCCAACGAGCGATGGGGCGATTGGGGCGCCGACGACTTCACCCGCGGGTTTTTCACCCGCCGTTCAGCGCTCATCATCATCGCCGTGCTCGCGCTCGCCGTAGGTTGCGGCGAGGCTTATGCGCAACTGACCGCGCAAGGCTCCGAGCGCGACGGTGTGCTGGCGACGATGTTGAAATGGGCGCCGCTGATCCTATTCGGGCGCGACGGCGAACTCGGCGGCTTCGCGCTCAACATCGTTATCAGCTTTCTCGTCATGGCGATCGGCACGGTGACGGGCGTGCTCCTCGGCATCGCGCAGGTCTCGACCAGCGTGCTTGTGCGCAAACCCGCGTGGGCTGTGACCCAGTTCTTCCGCAACTCGCCGTGGCTGGTGCTGCTGTTCTTCACCATCCTGCTGATGCCGTTTCAGATCCGCGTCTTCGGGTACAGCATTCCCTTCCCAGACTGGATCAAGGCGACCATCGGCCTTGCCTTGCCGATCATGGCGAACATCTCCGAGGTGACGCGAGGCGCCATCCAGTCCATCCCGACCGGGCAATGGGAGTCGTCCGAAAGCCTGGCCTTTAGCCGAAGCCAGCAGTTCCGCCTCATTATTTTGCCGCAGTGCGTCAAGCGCATGACGCCGCCTTGGATGAACTGGTACGCCATCCTCACCATGGCGACATCGCTCGTCTCCATCGTCGGCGTGTCGGACGCCATGACGCTGACGAAGCTTGCGGTGGACGCGGACGGCCGCAGCGAATTGCTCATCCCCATGTACGGCATGCTTCTGATGTTCTTCTTTCTGTATTGCTACCCCATCGCGCGGCTTACCCAGGTGCTCGAGCGCCGCTACGCCGTCGTCACCTAAGAAAGGTTCGCCATGGCTTTCGCCGATCAGACAGCACACGGGGCGCGAAACTCCAACGGCGCGAAATGGACGCCCGATCAGCCGATCATCTCGCTGAAAGGCGTGCGCAAGTCCTTCGGCCCAGTTGAGGTGCTGCGCGGCGTCTCGTTCGACGTGAAAAAGGGCGAGGTGATCTGCATCATCGGGCCGTCCGGCTCGGGCAAATCCACCATCCTGCGCTGCATCAACGCGCTCGCGCCGATCAACGAAGGCTCGATCACCGTCGAGGGACAGGAGGTGCACGACCCCCATCTCGACAAGCTGGCCCTGCGCAAAAAGGTCGGCATGGTGTTCCAGCAATATAACCTCTTCCCGCACAAGACGGCGCTCGAGAACATCATGATGGCGCCGATCCACGTGCTGAAGCAGCCGAAGGCTGAGGTCGAGGCGCGCGCTCGCAAGCTGCTCGCCAAGGTGCGCCTTGCGGGCAAGGAGAACGCGTATCCGGGCGAACTCTCCGGCGGCCAGCAGCAGCGCGTCGCCATCGCCCGCTCGCTCGCCATGACGCCCGACGTGATGCTGTTCGACGAGGTGACCGCCGCGCTCGACCCGGAAACAGTGAAGGAGGTGCTCGTCACCATCCGTGAACTGGCCGAGGAGGGCATGACCTGCCTGCTCGTCACCCATGAAATGGGTTTCGCGCGCGAGGTCGGCGACCATATCTACTTCACCGACCGCGGCGTCATCATCGAGCACGGACCGCCGAAGACCTTCTTCGCCGAGGCGAAAGACGAGCGCACGCGCGCGTTCTTGAGCCAGATTCTCTAGCTGGGGCCGCTCCCAGGCGCGTCGTCGTCCTCGTGCGAGGCGCCCGGCCCCCCATGCCGCACCGTGTTCGGATGTTTCTTCGCGCTCATCTCACCGACCCTGCTGATGGCCTTGGTGCGTGGTGTTGATTTTGGTGTTGGCTTCCTGCCCGGTCTGATCCGTGTCGCCCTGCGGCTTGACGCCCTGCGTCTCCGCGTCAGCCATCTTGCGGCCGCGCGGGGCCTTGCTGCTTTGGTTCTCCGGCGGGACGGGCGGCGCTTTCTTGCTCATCTCAACCTCCTGTTTTCCACGATCGAGGAAATCCGCGGCCGCGCCGCCCGGTTCCATCCATCGCACCTGCGCCCGGTTGCAGCCGCCGAAGTTTCGCGTAAGGTGCGAGTTGAACCCTTCGTCGCAGTGACAACCATGAGCCGCAAACGACAGCACGAGCCAGGCAAGCCAGGTTTTCACGGCGAGATCGACCTGCGCGCGCTTGAAACCTTCGTTCAGATCGTGGAGTGCGGCGGCATGACCGTCGCGGCCAAGCAACTCGGGCTGACGCAATCGGCGGTCAGTCAGGTGATCTCGGGCCTTGAGGCGTCGCTTGGCGTGCAGCTTTTCAACCGCACGGTGCGACCCCTCGCGTTGACCCCGGCCGGCGAACTGCTGCATGCGAAGGCCGGCGCCCTGCTCGCCAGCGCGCGGGACACGGTGTTCTCCGTGCGGGAGGCGGGCGGCGGGGCTATGCCGCATCTAACGCTCGCGCTTGTCGACAGCATCGCCGCGACGGTCGGGCCTTATCTCGTAGCGCATCTGCGGGGTCTAGCGGCGCATTGGTCGGTTTACGCCGGCCTGTCTGCGGCGCACAACGCATCCCTGCGCGCGCGGGAGGCCGACATCGTCATCTCGCCGGACGCGCTCGAGGACGAGCCCAATCTCGAACGGCGCCTGATCCTCACCGAGCCGTTCGTTCTCATTGTTCCCGCCGCCTATTCCGGCGATGAGCGCTCGCTCGCGGCGGTCGCATCCGTGCTCGATCTGGTGCGATTCAGCGCCCGTTCGCTGATCGGGAAACAGGTGGAGCGGCATCTGCGCCGCATCCGAGTGGAGGCGCCTGGCCAACTGGAGTTCGACACCTCCGATGCGCTGACCGCGATGGTCTCAGGCGGCGTCGGCTGGGCCATCACGACGCCGCTCTGCCTGCTGCAGGCGACCAGCCATTTAAGCGGCCTGCGCTGCCTGCCGCTGCCCGGCCCGGGCTGTTCGCGCTCGATTACGGTGCTCGCCCGTGCGGATGAACTGGGCACGATCCCGGCGCGCATCGCCGATATGAGCGTCTCCATCCTGCGCAGCGTATGCCTCCCGCGCATCGCCGCCATCGCGCCATGGATGGCGGACGCCATCCAGATCGGCGATCCGGCGACAGAGAACTAGAACCGGTCGGGGCGGATGGCGGCCATTGGCGCGGCGGGCGCGCGGTTGCGCACCAGATCGCGGACGATTTCGGATGTGACCGCCGCCAGCGTCAGCCCCAGATGGCCATGCCCGAACGCGCAGATCACCCGCGGCGCGGCGGGCGCTCGCCCGATCAGGGGAAGAGCGTCGGGCGTGGACGGTCGCGACCCCATCCAACGCTCCGCCTTGTCGCCGCGCAAAGCCGGGGTCAGGCGCTGGGCGAGGCCGAGCAGCAAATCCGACCGCCGCCAGTTGGGCTTCGCGTCGGGCGTGGCGAACTCGGCTGTGCCTGCGAGACGCACCCCGTTCTCAAGCGGGGTGATGATGAATTTGTCGTCGCCCGCGCCGATGGGGCGCTTCAACTCGACGCCCGGCTGCGGTAGCATCAGGTGATACCCGCGCTCGGCGGCAAGGAGCGGCGTCGCGCCGAAGCGGCGCACCAGCTCGGCCGACCAGACCCCCGCGCACACCACCACCTCGTCGAAATCGGCGGCGCCGCCCTCAGAGACGACGCTGACCGGCCCATCCCCGCCATGCGGCCTCAACTCCAGCACGCGCTCGACCTTCAACGCGCCGCCCTCCGCGCGGAAGGCGTCCAGCAGCGCTGCCGACAGCGCCGCCGGATTGGTTGTATGCGCGCTGTCCGGATATAGCAGACCGCCCGCGAGACCCGGCGCCAGCGCGGGCTCCATCTGGCGCAGCTCCTCGGCGGGGATCGCCTCGCTCGCGATGCCGAACCGTTTGCGGAACTCGGCCTCCTTCACGCCGGCTGCGAAATTCGCAGGCTCGCGAAACACGTAGAGCAGCCCGTCCTGGCGGATCAGGCGGGCGCTCTCCTGAGGCCCCGCGAGCGTCCGCCAGCTGTCGAGCGAGCGGGTCACAAGCGGGGTTAGCGCCGCCGCGATGCGCTCGTACTGGCTCCAGGTGCTATTCGCGAGGAAGCGGGCGAACCATGGGGCGAGGCCTGGCAAATGCCGCCAACGCACGGCGAGCGGCCCTTCCGGGTTGGCGAGCATGCCGGGCGCCTTGCGCCACAAACCCGGCTGCGACAGGGGCGAAATTTGCGCGGTCATGATGAGCGCGGCGTTGCCAAACGAGGTTAAGCTGCCCGGCGGTTCCGGGTCGTACAGCGTGACGGCGGCGCCGTCGCGCAGAAGCCTCAGCGCGCAGGCGAGACCCACCACCCCCGCGCCCACCACGCCAACGCGCTTTATGTCCGTCATCGCTCGCATCCGCCTTTTCCGCTCAGTGAGTTAGCTTGCTATGACGCACGCCGCCGTCAAGCGCGCCGGGCATGCTGCGGCGAATTGGCGATCCTCGACGCGCTAAATGTCACCGCCGCGGCGTTTTCGGGCCGCCGGGAGGCGCTTTTGGCGTGGGCGCAGGAGCCGGGCCGCCGCGCAGCAGGTCGCGGATTTCGGCCAGCAGGCGCACGTCCTCTGGAATGGCGGCGGGTTCGCTCGGCGTGGTCGGCGTCCGGCGCAAACGGTTGATCTGCTTCACCACGAGGAAAATCGCGCCGCCGACAATGAGCAGGTTGATGATGGTGTTCAGAAACTTGCCGTAGGCGATGACGGCGTGTCCGGCGTCCTGCGCCTCCTTGATGCTCGCGGGCGCGGGCTTGGCGTCGCCGGTCACCGCGCCCATGAGCGTGGTGAGGTTGACGTAGTAGTTGGAGAAATCGACGCCGCCCATGATCGCGCCGAGCGGCGGCATGATGATGTCGCCGACGAGCGACGTGACGACGGCGGAGAACGCCGTGCCGATGATGACGCCGACCGCCAGGTCGAAGGCGTTGCCTTTGAGAATGAAATCCTGAAATTCCTTGAGCATGGGTTCGTCCTTTTCCAGTGCGCGAATCGCAGCTTGAACGAACTTCCTTAAGGTCTTTTTAACCGTGATCAGCGCGCCAGAAATTGCGCGATGGGGCGGAGAGACGCGACCCGCTCGCACAAAATCTTAAGGCTGGCGATAATGGGGACGGCCATCAGCGCGCCGACGATGCCCCACATCCAGCCCCAGATGGTGATGGCCAAAAAGATCGCGACCGGGTTCAGCACCAGCCTGCGCCCCATGACCTGGGGCACGACCACGCTCTGTACGAAGACCGAGGCGGCGAGAAACGCGCCAGGGAGGATCAGCGCCCGGCCGAGGCCGTCGAACTCCACCATGCCGACAAGGCTGAGAATGATGACGCTGATGACCGACCCCACATAGGGGATGAACGCCAGCACGCCGGCGAGCGCGCCCCACAGGGCTGCATTCGGCACGCCCAGATAGAACGCCGCCAGGCCAGTCGTCAGGCCCAGCCCGGCGTTGATGCATGTGGCGGCGACAAGATAAAACGAGATGTCGCGGCGGATGGCGCCGATCAATTCGCCCGTCTGGCCGTTGGCGTTCAACGAAGGAAAGGCCGACACCAGCTTGCGCATGAACAGGTCGCCGGAGGACAGGAGAAAGAACAAGAGAATGAGCGTCACGCCCACTGAGGCGATGACCCGCTGCGTGCCGCTGAAAATGTCCTCCAGCATGCCCGGACGCGCGATCTCCACCTTTTGCCGGCGTGGTCGCGCGGAGAGGTCGGTGGCGCTTTCGATCTGCTCGGCGGTTTTCTGGATTTCCTGGATCGGCTTTTTGACGATGCGAAGCTTCTGCTCGATCTTGGCGAAGTTCGCTGGCAGCCGCGACGCCCATTCCTGCGCCGGGCCGGCAAGCCTGGCGAGTCCCATGACGATGCACGCGAGCGCCGCCAGCACCACGAGCGCCGCGCCGACCCCGCGCGGCACGCGCAAGCGTTCAAGCCGTTCCACGAGCGGGTACAGCAGCAGAGAGAGCAGCGTGGCGGCGGCGATGGGAATAAGCACCGGCGCGGCGAAGTACAAAGTGTAGAAAACGAGGAGGACGAAAATGCCCTGAATGGCGGCGGCGCGCCCGAAGCCGCGCGCTGCGCTGAGCACGCCCCGCTCCGTCTCGTGCTCCGTTTCGCCCGCGATGCGAGCCTGTTCGATCATTTCGCGCCGCTGTCATACGCCGCGCCCGTCGCGCGGCACGCGAACCATGCATCCGCCGCCGCGCACGATCAATGCATTTCGTTGGGCAGGGTAAGACGCGAGGCCCGGGCGGCTATTTTGGCGCGCGTTTGGCCAGGATGCGCTGCAAGGTGCGGCGATGCATGTTGAGGCGGCGCGCCGTCTCCGAGACGTTGCGTCCGCACAGCTCATAAACGCGCTGGATGTGCTCCCACCGCACCCGATCGGCGGACATGGGATTTTCCGGCGGCGCGACCTTCTGGTTCTCGCTGGCCAGCAGCGCGGAGAGGATGTCGTCGGCGTCGGCGGGCTTCGCCAGATAGTCCACAGCGCCGAGCTTCACCGCGTTCACCGCAGTCGCGATGTTGCCGTAGCCGGTGAGAATGATGGCGCGGCTGTCCGGCCGCAGTTCCTTCAGCACGGAGATCGCCTCGAGGCCGCTGCCGTCGTCCAGCCGCAAATCGACCACCGCGAAGGCCGGCGGCGCCACACGGATCGCGGCTTTTGCGTCGCGCACGCTCTGTACGATGCGCACGTCGAAACCTCTCGTCTCCATGGCGCGGCCGAGGCGGGTGGAGAACGCCTTGTCGTCATCGACGATGATGATTGAGCGGTCCTCCGGCAATTCGAGCGCCGCGACCGTTTCGCTTTCTCCTGTCTCCATCTGACTGACCTCCATCAGCCCCCTCCACATTTTAATGTAGTGAGCTTTGCACGCGAAATCCTTAAATCAAGGACAATAATTTTACCGTTCAGACCGGTTTATGGCGGCGGCGCGGCCGCTTGCGCCACTTCCAGCCGCCGCCGATCCCACCGCAGCGTCACCACGGCGCCCGCATCCGGCGGAACGCGATTGCCCACATGCACCGTCGCGCCAGACCTCTCCAGCAGCGTCTTGGCGATGAAGAAACCGAGGCCCATGCCATGCTCTTGCGTATCGGCGCTGGCTCCGCGTGTTGTTACGTAAGGTTCGCCCAAATGGCTCATGATGTTGGGCGGAAAACCGGGGCCATCGTCCGAAATGACAATGCTGACAGCCCCCGCGTCCCACCGCGCGGCCACCGTGACGGCGGTGCGGGCGAACTCGACCGCATTCTCCACCAGATTCCCGAGGCCGTAGACCACGCCCGGATTGCGCCGCACCACGGGCTCGGGCGCGGCGACGCGCGCATCCCCCGCCGACGCCGCCACGGTGACGGCCACGCCCATGCCGCGATACTGTTCGGCCACGTCCTCCAAGAGATGGGTCAGCCGCATGCTGCTCAACATCTCGTCGCCCTCGCCGGCGTACCGGGTGAGCGCGCTCAAAATCTCGCGGCAACGCATCGCTTGGCTTCGCAAAAGCTGGGCGTCCTCGCGCATGGCGCTGTCCTCCGGGATGGTGCGCTCCAGTTCGCGTGCGATGACGACGATGGTCGAGAGCGGCGTGCCAAGCTTGTGCGCCGCGGCCGCGGCCATACCGTCCAGTTCGGACAGTTTCTGCTCGCGCGCGAGGATTAGCTCAGTGGCCGCCAGCGCCTCGGACATGACCCGCGTTTCGCGGCCCGTGCGCCACGCGTAAATGGCGATGAAGAGGATGCACGAGACGAGAGCGGTCCAGTTGCCCATCAGATAGGCGAAGGGCAGCTCCAGCGGCTGGCCTGGCAGCCACGGCAAGGGCCAGTAAAAGCGCGTCAGCAGCGAGGCGCACATGACGGCGAAAGCGGCGAGCCCAGCCGACACGGCAAGCGGCTGGGTCGCGGCAGATACGGCGACAGGCACCACCATCAGCAAGGCGAACGGGTTTTGCAGTCCGCCCGTCAGCCAGAGCAGAATTGCGAGCTGCACGATGTCGTAGCCCAGCATCACCATGGCGTAGCGGCTCGGCAGCCGCGTGCTGGCCGGAAACGCGATCTGCAGCGCGGCGTTGAGGAGGGCGGAGAACCCAATGACGGAAAGGCAAGCCGCCACCGGCACTGTGAAGCCGAAGCCGAAATAGACCACGAACACGGTCAGCGTCTGTCCGAACACGGCGACCCAACGCAGACGGATGATCGTCTGCAGGCGCAAACGGCTGCCGTCGATGTCGAGCATGGTGAGAGCGCCCGCGCTCCCTGTCGCCTGGTTGCGGCCCATGGCCTGTTCTGCTTCCTCCCGCCGCGCCTAGAGAGCCTTTGCGCCGGCGCCCGCTCACACTACGTTAAGCACGAAAAGAGTACAGGGGCCGCCTCATGAACATTCGGTTAATTCTTATCGCCACGCTCGCGCTGCTGGGCGGGGCGCTCGCCGCGCTTATCGCCACGCGGCCGAGCGCGACGCCCCCCATACAGTCCGCCGGCGCCGCGCTCGTCGGCGGCCCGTTCAGGCTGGTTGATCAGACGGGGGCGGAGAAAACCGACGAATCCTTCCGCGGCCGCCACATGCTCGTCGTGTTCGGCTACACCTATTGCCCGGACATCTGCCCGGCCGAGTTGCAGGTGATGACCGCCGCGCTGGAAACCCTTGGCCCGGAAGGCGAGCAGGTCGCCCCCGTTTTCATCACCGTCGATCCGCAGCGCGACACGCCGGAGCATCTGCGCGAGTATATGAAAAGTTTTCACCCGCGGTTCACCGCGCTGACCGGTTCGCCCGAAGCGACCGCGGCGGCAGCCAAAGCCTACCGCGTTTACGCCGCGAAAGCGCCGGACAGCGGATCGGCGGCTGACTACCTAATCGACCATTCCGCCTTCATCTATCTGATGGGCCCGGACGGCCGCTACCTCACGCATTTCGCCTATGGGGTGACGCCTGAGGCCCTGGCGCGAGGGGTGCGCAAGCATCTGAACAGCGGCGCCTAGCAGAGCCTACGACGAAGGACGCATCAATTTCAGGCTTGGGGCGTTCCCTGCAAGAGGCTAAGACGTATCACAAGCCTGGCCTCGTCGAGGTGCGCCCGATGTTTTATCGCTGGCATGAGTTCCGGCGCCTGGCCCTCCAGCCAGCGCAACTGGCTGCGGCGTCCTATCGGGAGATGATGCGCAACCCGTTCAATCCATTCGCGCACACATTCGCCGGCCGCAGCTCTATCGCCGCCATGGACGCGATGGCGAGCGGCGCCGGCGCCGCCCAGCAGCCCTCGTTCGCCCTGACCTCCACCGTCGTCGATGGCCGCGCCGTGTCGGTCGAGGCCGAGACCGTGTGGCGTCGGCCGTTCTGCGACCTCGTTCGGCTGCGTCGCGACATTTCGCCGGCGCGCAACGAGGACGACCCTAGGCTCTTGGTCATCCCGCCTTACCTCGGTTTGCATGCTACGGCCTTTGCCCCGTTCATCCGGCGCTTTCTGCCCTTTTGCGATGTTTTCGTGGCTGTTTGGCGTGACGCGCGGCTTGTCCCGGCGGCCGATGGCGCGTTCGGTCTTGCGGATCAGATCGGCGCGATCGTCGATATGTGCGAGTTTTTCGGCGGCGACGTGCACGCGATCGGGGCGGATCAGGCCTCAGCGCCGCTGTTCGCCGCGGTCGCCATGCTGGAGGCTCAAGGCGGCGTGCGGTCGCCGCATTCGCAGATCCTGATCGACGGATCAATCGACGCGCGCGTCAACCCGACGCCGCTCAGCGCGGCGATCCGCGAGCACGGGATCGATTGGCTGCGAGGGCGCATCGTGCGGCGCGCGCCCTGGCCCGAGACCGGCCACGGGCGCGAGTTATGGCCGAGCGAAGCCTCCCTGGAAGACACCGTCGGCCGGGCGGGGGAGAGCTTCATAGCCGTGCATCGCGAGGCGGACGCTCCGCTCCTCGACGCACCCGCAGAATGCGCGCTACAGAGCATCGACGCATTCATCGTCAAGCACGCTTTGGCCAGCGAGGAGCTGTTCATCGTCAACGGGGTGGCGCGGCCGTCCGCTATCGTCCGCTGCGCTCTGATGACCTTTGAGATGGGGCCTGACGCCTTACGCGGGCCGGGGCAATGCGCCGCCGCTCATAGGCTGGCGATCAGCGTTCCTCCCTCCCGGCGCGAGACGCTCCAACGCGAAACCGGGGATCATGAGGCGGAGATGGCGAGGGCCGCTCGGCGCATTGTGCGCTTCATGGCGCGGCATGACCGACGCCCGGGGCTGCGCGGCCGGGTTCTTGGCGTGCTGGCGAAATATTTTCGCCTGACGCCGCGAACCAAGCAAACAGTGTAGCAACTCGCGTTAACCGCGCGCGCGTTTCGGTGTTGTAGGCGCGGCGCGCCGGCGTATTCTGAAAACCTGTAATGTTCGATTTTTCCGGAATGCAAGACGCATTTCGCTCGTGAACGCCGCCAACTGTTGCAAATATGACGCAAATTGCGTGCTATTCTAGACTTTAGACCTATTTAGACGCGGATTTTATATGGTACCATCGAAACTTATTTTCGGAGTTCTGAGTTCTGTTTTGTGACGATTTTGTGAACGAGAGCGACGTTAGCGCATTGTTAAAACAGGGAAATTGAAACGCCGTAGCGGCCGGAGCTTGCATGACTTTGACATTGACTTCAGATGAAGGGCAAAGCCTGTCTGTAAACGTGTCGGGTCTTGACATGACTGTTGCGGTGCGACGCTCCGCCCGCGCCAAACGCCTTACTCTCAAAGTCAGCCATACCGAGCGCGCCGCCATCCTTACCCTTCCTGATAGGGGCTGCATGGAGGACGCAAGTCGGTTCATCGTTCGCCACTACGATTGGCTCAAACGCCAGATCGACAAGCTGCCGCCGCCAGTCGCCCTCACCCATGGCGCCGCCATGCCGCTGCGGGGGCTTCTGCATCGGTTGGAATTCGTTGGCCCCGTACGCCATCACGGCGTGGTCTGGACGCGCGAACCTCTATCGCCGCTGCCAGGCACGATCGAAAGCGCAGCCGCGCAAACCGTGCGCGCGTTTCAACCCTGTAGCGTCGAGCCGTTCATTCAAACCGACGCTGACCCCGTCCACATGCCTCGGTTGTGCGTCGCCGGATCGCAGGAGCACGCCGGGCGCCGTCTCGTCGATTGGTTGAAGCTTGAGGCCAAGAAAGACCTGTTCTTCCGCGTTCACCACCATGCCGCCAAGGTGGGCATTTACCCCAAACGCATTTCGGTGCGCGATCAGTCCACCCGATGGGGATCGTGTTCGAGCACCGGCAATCTCTCATTTTCCTGGCGCTTGATATTTGCTCCGAGTTTCGTCCTAGACTATGTCGCCGCCCATGAAGTCGCCCATCTCAAGGAAATGAACCACGGTCCGAGATTCTGGCGCGTCGTTCGAGACACCATGCCGGAGATGCATAAGGCGAAGCTCTGGCTTAAGAAACATGGCTCCGAACTGCATCGCTTCAACACTGTCTCGCCGAACTGATCCTGATCCCGCGCCGAACGGCGCCGCCGCCCGAAAACCTCTCCCCAACCTCAGCGGCCTGATCCACTCTCCCTTCCGCCTCCACGCCGTGCCTCCGTCATCGCCGCAGCCGTACCGCCCGGCGCCGGTTTGGGCGCGTTGAGATTTGTGCGGCGCTCCGCAGGCTCCCGCTCTCTTGTCCCGCGCGCCGCCCCGCTTTCAAGCGACGTCGGCCCGGCGCGGCGTCCATCGCGCGCGATGATCGGCGGCGGCGCGGGCGGGGGCGGCCGGCGCACGCCCGGAAGCGGCTTAAACGCCCGATCCCGATGCGGCTCCGCCATCATCATCCGCCAGATCTCCGCCGGCAGCGAGCCGCCGGTCACGCCTTTCATCGGCAGATTGTTGTCGTTGCCCATCCACACGCCGCCGACATAGTAGGGCGTGAAGCCGACGAACCACGCGTCGCGATAGCGCTGGCTCGTCCCCGTCTTCGCCGCCACATGCCAGCCGGGCAGGCGCCCCCATTGCCCAGTGCCGCCCTCCGCCACCGCCAGCAGCATGTCGTTCATGGCCGCGAGCGCGCCCTCGGACATCACACGCGCGCCCGGCGTTGCGCTGCGCTGGAAGATCACGCGGCCGTTCTCGTCGATGATGCGGTCGATGACCTGCGGCGCCGTCGCAAGTCCGCCATTGGCGAAGCTGGCGTACGCCGCCGTCATCTCGAACAGGGTGACGTCCGAGGCGCCGAGCGCCAGGGTCGGATGATCGCGCAGCGCCGTCGTCACGCCGAGCCGACGGGCTGTCGCCACCACGCGCTGAAGTCCCACGTCCTGCATCAATCGCACGGCGGCCATGTTGCTTGAATCCGCCATGGCTCTGCGCAGCGTGATCTCGCCGCGATAGACGCCGCCGTAGTTGCCGGGGCGCCAGTCGCCGACCCGCACCGGCGCATCCAGAATGCGGTCGTCCGGTTTGTAGCCCTGTTCGGCCGCCGCGAGGTAGATGAACGGCTTGAACGCCGACCCGGGCTGTCGCTGGGCGTCGACCGCGCGGTTGAACTGGCTCAGTTGATAGTTCATGCCGCCGATCAGAGCGCTCACCCGGCCCTCGGGGGTCATGGCGACGACCGCCGCCTCGCCCGCGCGCACTTGCGGCCCCATGGCGCCCATGACAGTTTTCACGGCGCGCCACGCGGCCGCCTGCATGTCGGCGTTGATGCTCGTCTCAACCACGAGATTGTGCTCCACCTCGCCGACGAGATCCGGCACCAGCTCGACCACCCAGTCGACCAGATGCTCATAACCGGGAGTGGCGGGCAGGGTGTGAAACTGCGCCGGCTGGGCGAGGGCGAGGCCGTATTCCTCAAGCCCGATGACGCCGCTCTCCGCCATGGCCTTCAGCACGATGCGGGCGCGGTCGCGGGCGCCTTGCAGATTGTGCGTGGGCGAGTATTGCGCCGGCGCCTTGATGAGTCCAACGAGCAGCGCGCACTCGGCGAGCGTCATGCGCGACGGCTCTTTGCCGAAATAATGATAAGCAGCGGCGCCGACGCCGTAATTGCCCGCGCCGAAGTAAACGCGGTTGAAATAAAGCTCCGCGATTTCGTCCTTCGTGTAGCGCGCCTCCAGCCAGAGCGAGAGGATGACCTCCTCCACCTTGCGCGTCCATGTGCGGTTGGGCTTCAGGAATAGGTTTTTAGCAAGCTGCTGGGTGAGGGTGCTGCCGCCCTCGACGATGCGTTCGGCCCGCCAGTTGCGCAGGGCCGCGCGCGCCATGCCGATGGGGTCGAAGCCGAAATGATAGCGGAAGCGCCTGTCCTCAGCGGCGATCACCGCGTCGATGAGGTGCTTGGGCAGGTCCGCGAAAGACACATACTGCCGACGCATGCCCCGTTCGGCGATGAAACGCCCGTCGGCGGCCAGGATTGTGAGGTTCGGCGGCGTCCGCGTCAGGCCGGCGACGCGCGGGTCGGGCAAGGTGATTGAGTAATAGAACACGACCGCGGCGAGCGCGAGCGCTGCGAACGCGATCATGAGCGCGGCCCACGCCGCCACGCCGAACGACGCGAACCGCCCGCGCGGGGGGTCCGGTTCGGGCTCGGGCATCGGCTCCCAGCCGCCGTACAGCTCGACGAAATGCTGGTGAAACAGGCTTTGCCGCGGCCATGTCTCGGTCTGTGCGCCGCGCGTCATGTTGCGTCCCATCCCGCGAGAGCGCGGACAGCCGCGCCGATCGTGAAAACTAGAAGGGTCGCATTAAGGGGCGGTTAAGGGCCTTTTTTGCCCCAGCCCCAGAACGCCGAGGAGTCTCTGGCCGGGGCCGCGTCGTCGCCGGCGGGCATGGCGTTCATCCGCTGCGGCGCGGGAAAGAACAGCGCCCAGATCAGGGCGAAAACGATGCGCGTGGCGATGATGAAGCCCATCAGCACCACGTTCTTGCCGTCGAAGACGAAACCGATGAGCACGCTGTAGCGATCGTCCACATAGGCGGTGAGCACCTGGTTGAGCCCAACATTGGCGGCGTCGATCAGCTGTTTCAACTCGGTTGGAGCGTGGATCGCGGCAAGCACGAAGGCGGCGACGCCGACGGCTATGGTCAGCATGAAATTCGCGGACGCCAAGAACATATGCATCGTCGTCCTCCCGGAAATCGGCGGCTCAACGACAAAGCCATGCATTGCGCCGGCGATCAAGCCCTCATATGGAACCGAACGGGGTCCAAACCGTTACGGCATCGAACGGAAAACAGCGCGCACGCTGGCGACTTGCGCGGGTGCGGCTGCTGGTTTCTCCCGTTTCAGAGATGTTAACTTAGGAGCTTTTCCCAATGACCGCAGAAGCGATTATCATTTGGCTTGTGATCGGCGCCGTGGCCGGCTTCCTTGCAGGGCTTATCCTCCAGGGCGGTGGTTTTGGCCTGGTCGGCAATATCATCGTCGGCATCCTGGGCGCATTCTTCGCCTCGCTGATCTTCCCCGCCCTGGGCGTCGGAATCAACGTCGGTACGCCCATCGTCAATCAAATTGTCGTCGCCACCTTGGGCGCGGTGATTCTGCTGTTTTTGATCGGGCTGATCCGACGGTAGCCGCCACTCCCGCGGAGCAAAAAATTGGGGCGGCGGCGGCTTGGCATGATAAAGTGCAAGGCAGTCACCGCCCCAAATCTTTGAGCGCCGCCCATGACGACGACCCGCCGCGACCAGCCCTGGCTTATCCGCACCTATGCGGGCCATTCCACCGCGAAGGCCTCCAACGAGCTTTACCGCAAAAACCTGAGCAAGGGCCAGACGGGGCTTTCAGTCGCTTTCGACCTGCCGACGCAGACCGGTTATGACAGCGACCATCCGCTGGCGCGCGGGGAGGTTGGCAAGGTCGGCGTGCCGATTTCGCACCTGGGCGACATGCGCGCGCTGTTCGACGGCATCCCGCTCGCCGAAATGAACACCTCGATGACGATCAACGCCACAGCCGCGTGGCTGCTGGCGCTTTACATCGCGGCGGCGGACGAACAGGGCGTGCCACGCGCCAAATTGTCGGGCACGGTGCAGAACGACATCATCAAGGAGTATCTCTCGCGCGGCACTTATGTGTTCCCGCCAGAGCCGTCCATGCGGCTCATCAAAGACATCATCGTCTACACCTGGAAGGAAGTCCCGAAGTGGAACCCCACCAATGTGTGTTCCTACCACTTGCAGGAGGCCGGAGCGACGCCGGTGCAGGAGCTGTCTTACGCTCTCGCCATCGCGCAGGCCGTGCTCGATACGGTCAAAAAGTCAGGTGAGGTTAGCGAGGCGGATTTCCCAGAAGTCGTCGGGCGCATCTCGTTTTTCGTCAACGCGGGCGTGCGCTTCATCACCGAGATGTGCAAGATGCGCGCCTTCGTCGACTTGTGGGACGAGATTTGCCGCGAGCGCTACGGCGTGACGGACGAGAAACTTCGCCGCTTCCGCTACGGCGTGCAGGTAAACAGCCTCGGCCTCACCGAGCAGCAGCCGGAAAACAACGTCTACCGCATCCTCATCGAGATGCTGGCCGTCGTGCTGTCGAAAAAGGCGCGCGCCCGCGCGGTGCAGTTGCCCGCCTGGAACGAGGCGCTTGGCTTGCCTAGGCCCTGGGATCAGCAATGGTCGATGCGCATCCAGCAGATCGTGGCTTATGAAACTGACCTGCTGGAATATGGCGACCTGTTCGACGGCTCGCCGGTGGTCGACGCCAAGGTCGAGGAGCTGAAGCGCGAGGCGCGGGAGGAACTGGCGCGCATCGAGGCGATGGGCGGCGCCGTGGCGGCGGTCGAGTCGAGCTACATGAAGCAGCGGCTGGTGGAGTCGAACACCGCGCGGCTGCGGCAGATCGAGACCGGCGAGATGATCGTCGTCGGCGTCAACAAGTTCACCGAAACCGAGCCGTCCCCGGTCTCCACCGGCGACGGCGCCATTCAAACGGTGCCGGATTATGTCGAGCGCGAGCAGATCGAGGCGCTGAAAGCCTGGCGCGCCGCCCGGGACGCGGCCGCCGTCGAGAAGGCGCTGGCCGACCTGCGCGCCGCCGCCGCCGAAGGCCGCAACATCATGGAGCCGTCTATCGCCGCCGCCAAAGCGGGCGTCACGACCGGGGAATGGGGCGAAACGCTCCGCCAGGTGTTCGGCGAGTATCGCGCGCCGACCGGCGTGGGCAAAGCGGCGAACGCCAGCGCGGCGGGCCTTGACGACATCCGCGCCTCGGTTGATGCGGTATCCGCAAAACTCGGACGGCGCCTGAAGTTCCTCGTCGGCAAGCCCGGCCTCGACGGCCATTCCAACGGCGCCGAGCAAATCGCCGCGCGCGCCCGCGATAGCGGCATGGAGGTCGTTTACGAGGGCATCCGCCTGACCCCGGCGCAGATCGTGAACGCTGCGCTCGAGGAAAGCGTGCACGTCGTCGGGCTGTCGATTCTCTCGGGCAGCCACGTGCCGCTTGTGCGCGACATCATGGAGCGCATGCGCGCCGCGGGCCTTGGCGACATCCCCGTCGTCGTCGGCGGCATCATCCCGCCGGAGGATGAGAAACTTTTGCGCGCCGCTGGCGTTGCTGCGGTCTACACGCCGAAAGATTTTCAGATCAACGATATTATGGCGGGCATCGTCGCCCTTGTTGACGGACGACCGCAGGCGGCCTGATCGCCGAACGCCGTCGCCCCGCATCGCGTTAAGGAGTAACCATGCTGCGGGACGACACGCCGGACATCGTCATCAAGTCGATGGACCGGACGGACGACGAGGACCCCCAAACCACGGCGACGCGCCGCCTGCTCTACGTCGCCTCCGCGATCCTCGTGCTGATCTCCATCTACGCGCTTTATTTCGCGGGCCCCGTGCTTGTGCCCATCGTGCTCGCCGTGCTGATCGCCATGCTGCTGACCCCTGTGCGCCGCCAGTTCGACTTGCTGGGGCTGCCCCGCCCGCTCAGCGCGCTGCTGGTGGTCGTAAGCTTTTTCTCGGTGCTCGGCGCCACGGCTTACGGGTTGTCCGGCCCGGTGCAGAACTGGCTCGCCAAAATGCCGGAGAGCGGCCCAAAGGTCGAGCGCATGCTCAGATCCATCAAGAAGCCGTTTGCGCAGATCAGCAAGGCGACCGAGCAGATCGAGGAGGCCGCGGCCATGGGAGGCGGCGACGCGCCGCAAAAGGTGCGCATCGCGGTGCCGAGCCTCACCGACCGGCTGGTGGGCGGCGCGGCGCAGTTCGTCGCCTCGGTTTCGGTGATCACAGTGCTTGTGTTTTTCCTGTTGTCAGCCGGCGATGCGTTCCTGCGCAAGCTCGTCACCGTCATACCCACGCTCAAGGACAAGAAACGCACAGTCGACATGATGCGCCACATTGAGACGGACATTTCCTTTTATCTGCTGCTGATCACCGGCATCAATGTGGGGCTTGGCGTGGGCGTCGCCGCCATCACGGCGCTGCTCGGCATCCCCGATCCGCTGTTGTGGGGAGCGCTCACCGCGATTTTGAGTTTTGCGCCGTATGTGGGCGAACTGGCGGTGCTCGTCATTCTGGCGGGCGCGTCCATGCTGCACTTCGATACGCTCGCCCAGGCGATGGCCGCTCCGGCCGCTTATCTGGTGCTGATCGGCGCGGCGCACCTCATCATTCCATTGATGGTGCGGCGCCGCCTGTTCCTGAATGCGGTCGCGGTGTTCGTCACCATCGTCGTTCTGGGGTGGATGTGGGGCGTGGTCGGCGCGCTCATCGCGGTGCCGCTGCTGGCCAGCTTCAAGGTCATCTGCGAGCGCGTGGAGCGGCTGCACCCGATCGCCGCGTTCCTCCGTCCATAGCGCCGGGCGTGAGACTCGCATCACGTTTTGTCATGGCAGCCATAAAAAACATTCGTTTCTCTTATTGTGAAGGCGGGTCTACTTAAAAGCCTTAAGAACAATAAGGAGACCAGTCATGACCATCCTCACCGCGCGGGGCGCAGCAACCGTTTCCGCCAAAAACCGCCCATCGGAGCCGATCTGGAGCAAGGCCGTCAAAGCCGTGCAAGACTATCGCCGCGGCCTTAACGAGCGCGCCGCGCTGCTTGCGCTCGACGACGCCGCGCTCAAGGACATCGGCCTCACCCGCGCCGAGGTCGAACGCCTCGCAAACCTGCCCGTCAGCGCCTGGACGCGCCGCACCCGTTAATCATCGCACGGCGAAAGGGTTGCGCGCGTCGGCGCAAACGCCTTGTGTTGGACAGAATATTGGCGCCGTGCTGTGAAACACACACGCCCTGATCCATCCAGCCGAGGCTGCCCCATGTTGCGCATCGCCCTTGCCGCCGCCCTGCTCGCCTCTCCCGCCGCCGCCAAAGACGTGCTCGCGCCGTCGTCAATCCTTGCGGTGACGGTATTTCCCCGCGGCGCCGAGGTTGTCCGCGTCGCTGACGTGGCGGCGCCGGCGGGCGCTTCGGTCATCGTCGTGCAGGATTTGCCCGCCGAGATCGATCCAGACTCCGTCCAGGTCGAGGGCGACATGACCGGCGGCGTGGAGATCACCTCGGTGGACGCGAGTCGCATCTTTATCAAAAAGCCCGGTCTCCCAGGCCTGCCGGACGCGACCGAGCGCAGACGTCTGGAAGCCGAGGCGCAGGCGCTAAAAGATGAGCGGGCCGCGCTCGACGGCGCTGTGGAGAGCGCCAAGGCGCAGAAAACGCTCGCGCAGAACCTGGCGAAACTTCCGGTTTCAGGGCCACGCGGCGGCGAGAGCGGGGCGCAACCCGATTGGCCGGTTCTGTTCGACCTCATCGGCAACCGCCTGGTCGAGGCGCAGAAGGCTTTGCTCGCCGCGCAGGTCCGCCAGCGCGGCATCGACGAGAAAATTAAGGAGATCGAGGAGCGTTTGAACCGGGAGCCGCCCGAGGAGACCGAACGCACCGAGGTGCGGGTGTTTCTGGAGGCCGCGGGCGAGGCGAAAGGCCGGTTGCGCATCCGCTACCGCTCGGAGAACGCCTCCTGGCGCCCTGGCTACGACGCGCGCCTGACCACGGGCGACAAGCCGGCGCTCGCTCTCAGCCGACGCGCCCATGTGGCGCAGGACACGGGCGAGGACTGGAACGAGGTTCAACTCATGCTCTCCACCGCCCGCCCTGGAGGCGCAACCGCAGCGCCCAGCCTGCGCCCGATCATCGTCGAGTTCGAGCGCGAGGCGCCGCTGCCAAAGGCCATGATGCGGGCCCCAGCCCCCGCCGGCGCGCCGCCCGCCGAAGGCTTCGCCGCCGAGTCCGCCGACCGAGAGGTGGCGGGTTACAGCGCGGCGAGAGTCGCGATCCGGCCGGCCGTCATCGAGGCCTCCACCTATCAGGCCATCTTTAAGATTGCGTCGAAAGCGACGATCAAATCCGGCGTGGGGGACAAGAAAGTTCTTATCGCCAACGAAACCTTAAAACCGACCGTCAAGGTCATCTCGGCGCCGAAGGAAAACACCACCGCATTCCTCAATGCGAACTTCATCTATCAAGGCGAGGCGGCCTTGCTGCCCGGCGACGTCTCGCTCTACCGCGATAATGTGTATGTGGGCGCCGGCGCGCTGCCGCTCATCGCTGCGGGGCAGGAGCACAATCTCGGCTTCGGGCCGGACGACTCGGTCAAGGTCAACCGCATCAGCGTGAAGCGCGAAAAGGGCGAAACCGGCGTGCTCACATCGTCGAATGTGGACGAGCAGCATTTCTCCATCACGGTCAAAAACCTGCACGCCAAGCCCGTCGCGGTCATGGTGCTCGATCAGATGCCCTATTCGGAGGACGAAAAGATCGTGGTGGAGATGCTGCCCGTCACGACGCCGCCCTCGGAGACAAACCACGAAGACAAGCGCGGCGTGGTCGTCTGGGAGATGGAGCTGAGGCCGGGCGAGGAGCGAGCGCTCGCCTTCTCGTACCAGATCAACTGGCCGGCGAAACGTGAGATCGTCACCGCCCCGCGCTGACCCCGGCGCGGCGGGCCGAAAGCAGCACGCCGCCCATGATCAGCAAAAAGCCGGCGGCGTGGAAGCCCTGGAGCTGCTCGCCGAGAAACGCGATCGCGAGACCGACGCCGAATACGGGGATGAGATTGAGATAGGCGCCCGCGCGATTGGCGCCGATCAGCTCAACGCCGCGGCTAAAGAAAATATACGACAGCACGCTGGGAAACACGGCGACATAAGCGATGGCGAAGGCGGTCGTCCAGTCGGCTTGCAGCGAGCGCCCAAGTCCGTGCTCCACGGCGGCCAGCGGCGCGTTGAACACGGCCGCGAGGGCGAAGGTGACAGCCGCGAAACTCAGCCAGTGAATGGCCGGTTTGCGCCGCAGATAAGCGGTGTAGACGCCCCAGGAGGCGAGCGCCGCGAACACCCAGAGATCGCCCTGGTTGAATTCCGCCGCGCCGAGCTTTGATGGATCGCCGCGCGCGATGATGAAGACGACGCCGACGCCCGCCAGAACCACGCCCAGCGCCTGCGCTCTCGTCATGCGGTCGCCGAAGGCCGCATAAGCCGCGATCGCGATGAGCAACGGTCCGGACGCGCCAACCAGGAGTGCGTTCACCGCCGGCGTGTGGGTAAGCCCGATGTAAAGAAGGGTGTTGTAGCTGCCCGGCCCGAGCGCGGCGAGAAACGCGATCATCGGCGCGTGCGCGCGTATCGTCGCCCAATCCTGACGCAGTCGGGGCCACGCGAACGGCGCGATGATCAGCGTGGCGAGCGTCCAACGGGCGAAGGCGAGTTGGACCGGAGGCGTGAGGTCGCTTAAGCCGCGTCCCAGCACCGTGTTCCCCGCCCAGAACAGACCGGCAAGGACAAGCAACAGCGGCGCACTGGAGAATAAGCCTTGGCCCAGCGACCTCATCTAAGGCCGCCGGGCGTGTAGCGCGAGCGCGTCAAGGTTTACTTGGCGGCGTCGAACAGGCCCTCGACATACTCCCAATTGACGAGGTGATCGACGAAAGCCTCCAGGTACTTCGGCCGCGCGTTGCGATAGTCGATGTAATACGAGTGCTCCCACACATCGACGCCGAGCAGCGGCTTGGCGCCGTGCACCAGCGGGTTCTCGCCGTTTGGCGTTTTCATGATGACGAGCTTGCCGTCCTTCATGGCGAGCCACGCCCAGCCGGAGCCGAACTGCGTTTTGCCAGCCTCGATGAAGTCCGTACGGAATTTGTCGTAGCCGCCGAGGTCGCTGTCGATTTTCGCCTGCAGCGCGCCGGGGAGTTTGGAGCCGCCGCCGCCGTGCTTCATCCATTGCCAGAAATGAACGTGGTTGAAGTGCTGGCCGGCGTTGTTGAACAGGCCCTGATGCTTGCCGTAGGAGCCGGTGACGACCTCCTCCAGGCTTTTGCCCGCGAACTCCGTGCCCTCCATGAGCTTGTTGCCGGTTTCGACATAGGCGTTGTGGTGTTTGTCATGGTGAAATTCGAGCGTTTCCGCCGACATATACGGCATCAGCGCATCGTAGGCGTATGGGAGTTCGGGAAGTTGGAAAGCCATGACAATCTCCTCGTATCAGCGTAAGCGAGCCCGGCGAACCGTAGCGGCTTGCCTCACATGACGCAAGAAGGGGTGATGGGTTCCAAAAAAAGAAAGGCGGAAGATCCCTGTGACTTCCGCCTCTCTGATCTGTTGTGCCGAGGAAAGGTTTGTTTTGTTTGTTTCAGGGACATTGAAACGAATACGGTTTCCGGGCTGAATAGCGCATGAACGGCGCATTCATCCTCACTTTAGCGCGTCACTTCACGAGCGCCTGCAGGGCTTTGAACTCGGGCGTGCCCGCGCGGTCGAGCCACTCGAAGATGACCATCTCGACGGTGACGCTCGGCGCTCCCGCGTGGCGCATCCGCTGCAGCGCGAGATCGCGGCTTTGCGCCGCGCGCGACGACATGGCGTCGGCCACGGCGAAGGCGTGGAACCCTTCCTCCGCCAGATCAAGCACCGTCTGCGCCACGCAGATATGCGCCTCCATGCCCGCGACGATCACCTGATCGCGCCCCTCCGCCCGCAGCATCTCGATGCGCTGGCGCAAAGGCGCCTCGCGCAGGCAGGAGAAGTGCGTTTTCTCGATAAACGCGCCCTCGTTTCCGATCGCCTCGTGCAGGGGAGCAACCGTGGGCCCCAGCCCGCGGGGATACTGCTCCGACACGGTGATCGGCGCGCCCACCGCCTTCGCCGCCGCGATGAGCTTGCCCGACATCGCGATCACCCCCTCATGCTCGAGCACGGCGGGCGCGAGCCTTTCCTGCACGTCGATGATGAGCAGTTGCGAGCGGTCGCGTTCGATGCGCATGGGCGCCTCCCTTTTCATCAGCATACCGTTTACACGGGCGATTGCACAGGCGCGGCGTCGCGCGATTTCGCGGCGCGGTAGTACGACCAGAGAAGCCGCGCGGCGGCGCTCCGATAGGGCCGCCACTCCTCCGCCATCGCGGCAAGCTGCTTGTCCGTCGGCCGGGCGGGAAGATCGAACGCGAGCCGCGCCGCCTCTTGCAGCGCCACGTCTTTGGCGGGAAAGATGTCCGGGTGGCCGAGGGCGAAAAGCAGATACACCTCCGCCGTCCAGGGGCCGACGCCCTTGATGGCCGTCATATGCACGATGGCCTCCTCCGCGCTGAAGCGCCCGAGGCCGTCCAAGTCGAGCGCGCCTGCCGCCGCGGCTTCGGAGATTGCCCGCAACGTGCGGATTTTCGGCGCGGAGAAACCGGCGGCGCGCAGCGTGGCGTCGTCGGCAGCGAGGATCGCCTCCGCCGTGATGGCGCCCAGCGCCGCCTGGCAGCGGTTGTAGATGGCCCGGCCCGCCGCGACCGAAATCTGCTGGCCGGTGATGACCCACACCAGCCCCGCGAAGCCGCTGTCGAGCCAGCGCAGCGGAACCTCCCCCGCGATCACCCGCAACGGGGCGAACGAGGGCGCGGACGCAGACAGCGCGTCAAGATGCGCCGCCAAGTCCGCCTCCGACCGGATGAATGCCGGCGGCGGTTTACGCTTCGGCATAGCCTGAGATCATCAGCGCGAACGCCTGCACCAGCGCGACCTCCTTGAGCCGGTCGAAGCGGCCGGAAGCGCCGCCGTGGCCCGCCTCCATAATGGTCTTAAGCAGTAGCAGGTTGCCGTCCTTTTTCGTCGCGCGCAGCTTCGCGACCCACTTGGCCGGCTCCCAATACGTCACGCGCGGGTCGCTGATGCCCGCGACAGCCAGGATGTGCGGATAGGCTTGCGCTCGCACGTTGTCATAGGGCGAGTAGGCGGCGATGGTCGCGTAATCCTCCGCGCTCTCGATCGGGTTGCCCCACTCCGGCCATTCCGGCGGGGTGAGCGGCAGGCTCGCGTCGAGCATGGTGGTCAGCACATCGACGAACGGCACCTCGGCGATGATGCCGTTGAACAGGTCGGGCGCCATGTTCGCGACCGCGCCCATCAGCATACCGCCCGCCGATCCCCCTTGAGCCACGATGCGCCCGCGCGACGTGAACCGCTCCCGCGCCAGGTATTCGCCGGCCGCGATGAAGTCCTTGAACGTGTTCTGCTTTTTCTCGCGCTTGCCGTCCGTGTACCAACGGTAGCCTTTGTCCTTGCCGCCGCGGATATGCGCGACGGCGTATACAAAACCGCGATCGACCAGGCTCAGGATGCTGGTCGAGAAATACGCGGGCATGGCGACGCCATAGGAGCCGTAGCCGTAGAGCAGGAGCGGCGCGGAGCCGTCCAGCGGCGTCGTGCGGCGGTAGAGCAGCGAGATCGGCACGGTCTCGCCGTCATGGGCGGGCGCGAAGATGCGGCGGGTGACGTAATCCGCCGGGTTGTGCCCGCTCGGCACCTCCTGCGTTTTGCGCAGCGTGCGCGCCCGGGTCTCCATGTCGTAATCGAAGGTCTGCGCGGGCGTCGTCATGGAGGAGTAGGCGAAGCGCAGCGTTGTGGTGTCGTGCTCAAAGCCGTCCTGCATGGAGAGCGAGTAGGCTTCCTCGGCGAACGCAATGGCGTGCTCCGCCCCATCGGTTAAACGCCTGATGACGATGCGCGGCAGACCGTCCTCACGCTCCAATCGCGCGAGGTGGCCGGTGAACGGCGTCACGCCGAGGATGAGGCGGCCCGGGCGGTGCGGCTCGATGTCTCGCCAGTTCTCGCGGCCCGGCGAGGCGACGGGCGTGGAGACGATCTTGAAATCCTCCGCCCCGTCCGCATTGGTGACGATGACGAATGCATCGCCGCCGCCGTGATCCACATCGTACTTTTGCTTTGCGATGCGCGGGGCGACGAGGCGCGGTTCGGTGAGCGGCGCGGCTGCGGGAATGACGTAGGACTCGGTCGTTTCGTGGTCGCCTGAGCGGATGACGATGAATTCGCGGCTTTGCGTGAGCGACACGCCCACGCCGAAGCCCGGATCGCGCTCCTCGTAAATCAGCGCGTCCTCGCTGGCGGGCGCGCCCAGCCTGTGGCGGAAGATGCGCGTGGGGCGATGGTTTTCATCGAGGCGGCTGTAGAAAAAGTACTGCCCGCACGCTGACCAGCAGCCGGAGCCTTCCGTGTCGGCGATCTCGTCGGGGGCGTCCGCGCTGCTCCCGATGTCGCGGAAACGGAAGGTGTAATACTCCGAGCCGTTCGTGTCGGAGGAGTAAGCGACGCGGGTTTGGTCGGGCGAGACATGCGCGCCGCCGAGCCGGAAATAGGCGCGGCCTTCTGCAAGCATATTGCAATCGAGATAGACCTGCTCGGCCCCGCCATCGCGCGGCGCGCGGCAATAGACCGGGTACTGCCCGCCTTCCACATAGCGGTTGAAGTACGCCCACTCGCCCCATGGCGTCGGAACCGTCGCGTCGTCTTCCTTGATGCGGCCTTTCATCTCGGCGAAAAGCTTCGCCTGCAGCGCCTCCGTTTGGGTCATGACGGCCGCGACATGGGCGTTCTCGGCCTCCAGATGCGCGCGGATGTCGGCGGGCAGTTGCGCCGGGTCGCGCATCGCCTCGCGCCAGTTGTCCGCGCGCAGCCAAGCGTAGTCGTCGCGCCGCTCGACGCCGTGATGGGTCTGAATGGCGGGGTGGACGCGGGCGATAGGCTCTGCGTCCTTGGAATTTTGGATGTTGCTCATTTTAAAGGAATAGCGGCGCGGCGCATCCGCCGCAACGCCTGGTTAAGATCAGGCGGCGCTCGGTTTGAAATCGAGCACGACGCCATTCATGCAGTAACGCAGGCCCGTCGGCTTCGGCCCGTCCGGAAAGACATGGCCGAGATGACTGTCGCAGCAGGCGCAGCGCACCTCGGTCCGGCGCATGAAGAACGAGCGATCTTCGTGCTCGGAGACGGCGTCCGGCGCCACTGGCCGGAAAAAGCTCGGCCATCCCGTGCCGCTGTCGAACTTCGCCTCGGATGAGAACAGCGGCTCGCCGCACGCCACGCATGCAAACACGCCCGGGCGCTTTTCATGGTTGAGCGGGCTGGTGAAGGCGCGCTCGGTGCCATGCTCCCGCGCGACCTTGTACTGCTCCTTGGTGAGTTGGGCTTTCCACTCCGCGTCGGTTTTGACGATTTTTTCTTTCATGATGCTCACCTCTGACTTTCCTATAGCCGTGTTCAGTATTACCCTCAAATTCCGAAGCGCGGAAACCGCGAAGACCGGGTGATCGGGAGCATTCGCTTTCCGCGCGGCAATGCATCCCAGCTTTCGCCACCGTTAGGGTAGCCCAGCGCCGACCCTGAACCCAAAAGTTGTAAGTGGAGCGACGAGGGGGAAATATAGGAGTTGACGGTTTTTTTGTCATATTTTATGCAAAATCCATCAGCCTGTTGCGATCCACGTCCTCGCTCCGTCATGGACGCTTGGCGAGAGCGCAGCCGCCCCACCGTTCAACTTCAAGACAACGCACCTGGATGACGATCAGATCGCGCACTCCGCTTGCTCACACCGGCTCGCCATCAAAATACATTTGGCTTTTCGCGGCGTTGCGCTCGTTCGTTTCATGGCGAGGCGCGGTGTTGATCTTCGCGTTGGCTTTCTGGGGTTCCCCAGCGCATGCGGCTCCGGGCGGCGACGCGGTGGACGGCGCGCAGCTCGGCCTCTATTGGATAGCGCCGTTTGTCGGCGTGCTGCTCTCAATCGCGATATTCCCGCTTGCCGCGCCGCACATATGGCATGCGCATTACGGCAAGATCGCCATGGCCTGGGCTGTGTTGTTCATCGCGCCGTTCACGGTTCAATTTGGCCCGTCGGTGGCCCTTTACGAAGTGCTTCACGCTGTTTTGCTTGAGTTCATTCCGTTCATCATCATTATTTTTACACTGTTCACCATCGCGGGCGGCATTTACATCCGGGGCAATCTGCACGGATCGCCGAAGACGAACACCGCGCTGCTCGGCGTCGGCATGGGGCTGGCGAGCTTCGTCGGCACCACCGGCGCCTCCATGATTATGATCCGGCCGGTGCTGCGCGCCAATGACGACCGGCGCCACAATGCGCATGTGTTCGTGTTTTTCATTTTCCTCGTCTCGAATGTGGGCGGCGGCTTGACCCCGCTCGGCGATCCGCCCCTGTTCATCGGCTTTTTAAAGGGCGTGGATTTTTTCTGGACGGTGGAGGCGATGCTGCTCCCCGTTCTCCTGATGGCCGTGCTGCTGCTCGCGGCGTTTTTCGCGCTCGACACCGTGATCTACCGCCGCGAAGGACACGACACGCGCGACCCGACGCCTGACTCGCCGATCCGCGTGGAAGGCTGGCGGAATGTGGGCCTGTTGGCGCTTGTCGTCGCCGCCGTGTTGTGGAGTGGGATGGGCTATGACCTGGGGGCAGTCTCCGTTGCCGGCGTGGAGGTGAAAGGCGCGAGCCTCGCGCGCGACGCCATGCTGCTCGCCCTCGCTGGAATATCGCTGGCCATCACGCCCAAACGCCACAGGGAGGCGAACGGCTTCGAGTGGGGGCCGTGTCTGGAGGTCGCCAAGCTTTTCCTCGCGATTTTCATCACGATCATCCCCGCCATCGCCATTCTGAAGGCGGGTCAGGCCGGCGAGTTGGCGGGCTTACTGCGGCTGGTGACGAACGAGGACGGTTCGCCGAACAACGCGGTTTACTTCTGGATGACCGGCGCATTGTCCAGCTTTCTAGACAATGCGCCCACATATCTGGTGTTTTTCAACGCCGCCGGCGGCGACGCGGAGGCTTTAATGGGGCCGCTCGCCAACACATTGCTCGCCATTTCCGCAGGCGCCGTTTTTATGGGCGCCAACACCTACATCGGCAACGCGCCGAATTTCATGGTCAAAGCCATCGCTGAACAGGCCGGCGTGAAGATGCCGAGTTTTTTCGGTTACATGCTCTGGTCTTGCGTTTTTTTGATCCCATGTTTCGCCCTAATTACGGTGCTCTTCTTTTAAAACGCTGAGGATGCGTTGAAGAGGCCGAATGTTCCGCACGGTCTGAGTGCTTCGTCGCCGCGCATCTCCGCGCGCGTGCATGTATCCTGCGCGAATCGGCTCTCTCCCTCATCTTGGAAAATAGTCTTTTCTTGCAATGGGATAAATTATGACCCAACAGAGAAGGTTTTTTCCCAGATGTTCAAATTCTAATGCTCTCATTTTTGTGATATTAAAAAAAACAGGATTATACCTCTTTATGAGTATATCCGAGTGATTTAACTTGAAAATTCGAAAGCGGTATTTATCATTACATTGCCAAGAAATGTTTGGTGAAACCGTCTAATCCTGCGTTGTCGAATCGCCGCAGAACCTGTTCGATTGAGCAGTTTGCGGATGACAAAATGGTGTTGGACGTTTTGCAGAACCCATCGGGCGCGGCTTCATCTCAATCCGGCCGCTCTCGAAAAGATTCCTGTCAGGAGACGTTGAATGGACGAGAAATACGAAAACAACGACGTTGTTGAGTTCACGACGACCATCGTGTCGGCCTATGTCGCGAACAACAGCGTCGTCGCAAGCGACCTTCCGAACCTCATCAGCGAAGTTCACGAAGCGCTCATCAAAGCATCGGGCAATATTTCCACGCCCGTGCGCGAAGAATTGAAGCCCGTTGTTCCCATCAAAAAGTCGGTGACCAACGAATACATAGTCTGCCTTGAGGACGGCAAGAAATTCAAATCCCTCAAGCGCCATCTTCGCACGCATTACGACCTCTCGCCGGAGGAATACCGCGAGAAATGGGGCCTGCCGGCGGATTATCCGATGGTCGCCCCGAATTACGCCAGCGCCCGTTCGGAACTCGCCAAGAAAATGGGCCTCGGTCAACGCCGACGCTAGCCGTCTGTCTATTTTCGAATCTCTGTGCCCGTTGCTTCAGTGCACGGGCTTTTTTCGTTTTCGCGGTCCATTTGCGCCGCACGCGGCCCTTGCGCGGTTTCGCCCAAATCACGGATAGTTCGATCTGACGTCACCGTAGCGGCATTGAATATGGCGTTGTCCGCGTTCCTTCGCGCGGCGAAACCAGCGATGAGAGGCTCATGCCGTCCCAACTGGCTTTCAGGGCGCAACTGGTCATCCGCAACCAACGGCGGCTTTACGATTATTGGCGCGCCGCCGCTGGCTCTTCCCGCATGCCCCGCCGCAGCCAGATCGACCCCGTCGCGCTTCCTGACCTGCTTCCTGGCCTTGCCGTGATCGACGCGCGAAACGGCCCTCAGGAGGTGCGCTACCGCGTCGCCGGCACGCAATTGCGCGACATTTACGGGGCCGAGTTGACCAACCGCCGCGTGTTCGACCTCGATCTTGGCGATAAGCGCGATTACTGGGCGACGGCATACGCCAAGGTGGTGACGGAGAAAACGCCCATGCAGGGCGCGCTCAAGGGCCCCATCGCGCAGCGTGAGCACATCGTGCTGTTCTGGCTTCGTCTTCCGCTTTCGGATGACGGCGAGGCCGTCGACACCATCCTTGGCTACGACATCGCGATGCCGGTCAGCGTGGCGATGGAGGCGCAGTCAAACGCGTCCTGACGCGAGCTTTGAGGGCGGCCGTTTCAGCCTCCAGCGCGTCGAGCAGCGCCATATGGCGGTTGATGTCGTAGCTCCACGCCCGGCTCCGGCCGCGCCGCCGCTCGGCGATGAGCGCCCTGCGCAGTTTGCCCACGATCTTCGCCGCGCCTTCCGGCGTTTCGTCGTCCAACTCCTCCGGCCAAAGGGGCAGCAGCTTGGGCAATTGCACGTGGCGGCGGTAAGGTGTTTCAGGAAATGCCTTCGGTTTCGGCGTCATGGTCGTCTCTCCGCGTGTTTGCGAAGGACGATGCCGCCGTTGCAGAGGCCGGGGATAACAACCCGCGCCGCCGGCTAACGCATGTTAATAATAGGTGATCGCCAGCACCACCCGGGCGAGCCATGCGATCTGCTGATCGTATTGCACGTCGGTCTTGCGGTCAGGCGGGATGAGCGTCCAGGTCTCGCCCCGGCCGCGGATGACCCACCGGAACATGGTCTTGCCGCTGGGGAGCGCCACGATGCAGTCGACGCCATGAGCGTTTAGCGCATCGGCCTCGCGCAGCTTGTTCGCGATGATGATGGAGCCGGTCGCGTAGCCGTTGAACGACACGTCGAAGCGGGCGGCCACCGGGTCTTCGGCGGGCACGTCGAACTGGAACGTCTCCGCGTCGGAGGCCCGCGTCATGTAGCCTTGGGCGCCGATGCCGCCGAGAATGGGGATCTGCTTCCCGCCGCTTCGCCCGATGAGGTCAGCGGGCTCCACGTTCAGCGCGGCTGCGATCTTCTCGAGCCACGCGATCGAGAGCGTCATGTTCGCGGTTTCAAGCCGCTGCACGGTCTGGGGCGTGGTTCCGATTTTGTCGGCCAGCTCCTTCAGCGTCATGTCTCGCGCTTTGCGCAGTTCCCGGATACGGATACGCATCACATCCATCCTTATCAGCGGGATTACCTTAGCGGTAAGTTTTTAAACCGCGCTTATCCCCTCGGTTGGCATTTGCGATAAATTTTACGCACTGTTTAACGGCCAAGTTCATTCGCAATCACGGCCTCGCCTCCGCCAAATCACCCATAAATCCTTGCAAGGACTGCGCATGTTTCACTCCTCGGATGGTAATAAAACTGTGCTGCGTGACAAAAATCATCGACGCGATATTAAACCCCCACTTACCATGACGCATCATCGCGCCACTCTTGAGCAAGCTGTAGCCGCCGCGTTCGGCGTGCCGCGCGAGGAATTGCTTGCCCCCACACGCCGTTGCGCGCCAGCCGCTTTCGCCCGCCAGGTGGCGATGTATCTCGCGCACATTTGCTACGGCCTCACCTTCACCCAGGTGGGAGAGCTGTTCGCGCGCGACCGCACCACCGTCGCACACGCCTGCGCGACCGTCGAGGACATGCGCGACGACGCCGCACTCGACCGCGCACTCGCGGCGTTGGAGAAGGCTTTGAGCGCCGCCGCGCCGGAGGTCGCATGACGGCCGGCCTCGACGCGCCCGCCATGGAGTTGCTCGCGGCGCTGTCGGCTCCCGGCGCCCGGCTTGAGCCGACCCATGACGGAGCGGCCTCCGCATTCCGGGTGAGGAGCGTCAAGGCGGCTCGTCCGGCGGCGAACGCGGGCGCTGTGCAACGGTTGATCGCCGCGGATTTGGTGGAGGCCTGCGAGGGCGGCTGGCGCATCAGCGAGACGGGGCGGGCTCGGCTGCGCCGCCAGTCCGCCGCGCCGGCCGAGGCGTTCGCGGCCCAGCATCAAGCCCGCTCCTGGCGCCGGGACGGGGAGGGCGCGCGCCTCGTGAATGACGCGGAAAGCCCGCTCGCCTGGCTCCGCAGCCGCAAAGGCAAAGCCGGCGAGCCGCTCATCACCGCTCCGCAATACGAGGCCGGCGAGCGGCTTCGCGCCGATTTCGAGCGCGGGGCCATGCAACAGCGCGTCACGGCCAACTGGGCGAACCCGACGCCCGGAGATGCGCGCCGCGCCGCGCCTCGCGACCCCGCCTGTTTCGCCGACAGCGTGCTGGCCAGCAGGGAGCGCTACGCCCGAGCACTGGCCGCCATTGGACCCGATCTCGCCAAGGTCGCGGAGGATGTGTGCTGCCGCGGGCGGGGCCTCGAGGAGATGGAGCGCGGCGAGGGCTGGCCGAAGCGCGCCGCCAAGATCGTGCTGCAACTGGCGCTAAACGCGCTCGCCCGGCATTACGGCCTGATCTCCGATCCCGCCCAGTCGCCGGCGACGCAGCGCACGCGCCGATGGGGCGCGCCGGGCTACCGCCCTCGCATCGATGGCGGGTGAGGACGCGGCTTGGCGCGGCGCCCCCATTTGGCACACCGTTTGCTAATTAAGTTGTGCGTCCCACGCGGCGGCGGATTTCTCCCTTCGCCGACACCCGCCGGAGACGCTGGTTGAGCCTCCATGCTCCTGAGCGAGCGCCCGTTTCGAGACCCCTCCCCTCGAAACGGGCGTTCTGCTTTCACCCGCAAGGATTTGAACGGCCCGCGCTTGCTCAGGCGCGTCCACATCGCCATGTCGCCGGTATCGAAGCCAAACCGAGGGAGAAACGATGCGGCGGAAAAAGTCAGCCATCGCGGCGCGTCAGGATGGAGCCATGTGGGCGGTCTGGGGGTTGGGCCTGCTCATCGCAGCGGCGATTTCCCTCTTGTCAGCCCAAGTTTTCGCCAAAACCGTCAAATCTGAGTTACATTCCTACACAGTGACCGAGGTCGCAAGCGGGCTGAAAAATCCGTGGGGCATGGCGTTTCTGCCCGGCGGCGACCTGCTGGTGACCGAGCGCAACGGCGGCGTGCGGCTCATCCGCGACGGCAAGTTGTCCGCGCCGCTCAAGGGCGCGCCGGAGTCTGTGCAACGCGGCCAGGGCGGCCTGCTCGATATCGCACTGCATCCGAAGTTCGCCGACAACCGATTGGTTTATATTGCGTATTCCGGCTCGGGCGACGGCGGCGCCGGAACCGAGGTGGCCCGGGCGCGCTTTACGGGCGAGGCGTTCGAGGGGCTTGAAGTGATCTTCCGCGCGGCGCCAAAAACGGGCGGGACGGCTCACTATGGCGGGCGCCTGGCCTTTATGCCGGATGGGCATCTTATCATTACCCTCGGCGACCGCTACAGCCGCATGAAGGATGCGCAGACGCTCGACAATCATATGGGCAAGGTCATTCGAATTCGCGATGACGGCGCCGTTCCGGCGGACAATCCGTTCGTGAACAGTGCGGGCGCGAAGCCTGAAATCTACAGCTACGGCCACCGCAATGTGCAGGGCCTCGCCCTGCGACGTGAGAGCAATCAGGTGTGGACGGGCGAATTCGGCCCGCAGGGCGGCGATGAGGTCAATATCACGCGGCCCGGCGCAAATTACGGCTGGCCGGCGATCACCTACGGCGTGGATTACGGCGGCGGGGTGATCTCCAACAAGAAAAGCGCGCCGGGCATGGAGCAGCCGGTCGTGTATTGGGATCCGTCCATCAGCCCGAGCGGCATGACGTTCTACGACGGCGACAAGTTTCCCAAATGGCGCGGCAACCTTTTCATGGCCACGCTGACCGGCGCGCATATCCGGCGCTTGACCCTGGAGGGCGACAAGGTCATCGGACAAGAGCAGTTGCTGTCGGGCGAGGGCGATCGCTACCGCCACGTGGCGCAAGGCCCGGATGGTTTTCTCTATGCTTTGACTGACGATCGCAACGGCCGCGTGTTGCGTCTGGCGCCGGCCAATTAGCCTTAAAGCCAGCCCTTCCGCTTGAAATAAATGAGCGGGAGGGCCGCTGACAGGATCATGATGCCGATGGCTAACGGATAGCCGAAGCGCCAGCCAAGCTCCGGCATATGCTGGAAGTTCATGCCGTAGACGCTGGCGATGAGCGTCGGCGGCAGGAACACCGCCGCGGCGACCGAGAAAATCTTGATGATGCCCGTCTGCTCGCTGTTGATGAGGCCCAGCGTCGCGTCGAGCAAAAAGTTGATGTTTTGCGTGAGAAAAGTCGCGTGGTCGGACAAGGACAGCACGTCGCGCGACAGCGTCTTGAACGAGCGGTTGATGACCTTGTTCGGCTTCACGTCGCCCGGGCGGGTCATGAAGGACAGCAGCCGCCCCATGCTGACCAGGCTTTCCCGAGCGCGGGACGTGCGCGCCTGAGCCAGGCCGATCTTGCGCAGCACCTCCTCAAAGTCCACCTTGCCGGCGTCGCGGGCGAAGATGATGCGGGTGATTTCGCTGGTGTCTTGCTGCACACGTTCCAGAATGTCGGCGAGCCGATCCGTCACCGCGTCGAGCAGCTCGGCCAGCACCGCCTCGCCGGATGAGCATAGGCCGGCCTGGCGCTGAACCTGCGCCGTGAAGGCGTTGATGGGCAGCGGATCGGCGTAGCGGATCGTGACAAGCCGGTGGCCGACCAGCACGAACGTGACCGGCTCGCTGGCGGGCGTATCGGTATCGGCGCGCGTCATCAGAGTCGCCGTCATGTAAGACGCGCCGTTCTCCTGATACAGGCGGTTGGACAGCTCGATCTCGCCCATCTCCTCGCGCGTGGGGAGCGCCAGATGGAGGACCGCCTCTACGGCGCGCACCTCAGCGGTTGTGGGGGACAGCAGGTCGATCCAGACGATGTCGTCGGCCATAAGCCCCGGTTCGAACGGCATGGCGGCGAGCACGCCGTTTTTGCGCAGATAGGCGGTGATCATTCCCCACCTCCGGGACCGCTTCGCGGCCATGGCGATTTCTGGTGTCGGCTGGTTCGACGCTGATGCGCTCAACGCCCGGTTAGCCGCGCCGGGCGGCGCCGTCAAGCACGTTGCAGCCGCAGCGGTTCGAGGCGTCAAAGAATGAACTTGGACAGGTCGGCGTTCTTCGCCAGGTCGCCGATGTGACCGCGAACGTACCCCTCGTCGATGACGATGCGCTCGCCCTGCTTGTCCGCCGCCTCGAAGCTGATGTCGTCGAGGATGCGCTCCATGATTGTCGAAAGGCGACGCGCGCCGATGTTCTCCACATTGGAGTTCACTTCGGCGGCCGTCATGGCGATCGCGTCGATGGCGCCGTCGGTGAATTCGAGCGTCACGCCCTCCGTCGCCATAAGCGCTATGTATTGCTTGATAAGGCTCGTTTTCGGCTCGCGGAGAATGCGTTTGAAATCCTCGGCCGTGAGCGCGCGCAGCTCCACGCGGATGGGGAGGCGGCCTTGCAGCTCCGGCAGCAAGTCGGAGGGCTTCGACATGTGAAAGGCGCCGGACGCGATGAACAGGATGTGGTCGGTCTTCACCGGGCCGTATTTCGTGCCGACGGTCGTGCCTTCAATGAGCGGCAGCAGATCGCGCTGCACGCCTTCGCGGCTCACATCCGCGCCCATGCGCTCCGAGCGCGCGCTGATTTTGTCGATCTCGTCCAGAAACACGATGCCGTCGTTCTCAACGCTCTTGATCGCCTCTTGCACAACCTGATCGTTGTCCAGAAGCTTGTCGGACTCCTCAGCCACCAGAATATCGTAGGATTCAAGCACCGTGACGCGGCGGGTCTTTGTTCGCCCGCCCAGCGCCTTGCCGAGCATGTCGTTGAGGTTGATCATGCCGACGCTCGCGCCTGGCATTCCGGGGATTTCGAACGCCGGCATGCCCGAGCCAGTGTCGGACACCTGGATTTCGATCTCCTTATCGTTCAGTTCGCCGGCGCGCAGGCGTTTGCGGAAGGTTTCGCGCGTGGCCGCGGAGGCGTTCGGGCCGACGAGCGCGGTCAACACCCGCTCCTCGGCGAGCGCTTCGGCTTTGGCCTTCACCTCGGCGCGTTTGGCGGCCTTCACCAGCCCGATGCCCGCCTCCAGCAGATCGCGGATGATCTGATCCACGTCGCGGCCGACATAGCCGACCTCGGTGAATTTCGTCGCTTCCACCTTCAGGAACGGCGCGTTGGCGAGCTTGGCGAGACGGCGCGAAATCTCCGTTTTGCCCACGCCGGTCGGGCCGATCATCAGGATATTCTTGGGAAGCACCTCCTCGCGCATCTCGCCCTCGAGCTGCTGCCGGCGCCAGCGATTCCGCAAGGCGATGGCGACGGCGCGCTTCGCCTCGTTCTGCCCGATGATGTAACGGTCAAGTTCGGAGACGATCTCGCGCGGGGAAAAATTGCTCATAGTCGGTTAACGCTCCACGGCGGCGAGAGATTCGATGACGATTTGATCGTTGGTGTAAATGCAGATTTCGGCGGCGACCGCCATAGCTTTGCGGGCGATGGCCTCGGCGTCCATGTCGGTGTCGAGAAGCGCCCGCGCGGCGGCGAGCGCGAAATTGCCGCCAGAGCCGATGCCGATGACGCCGCGCTCCGGCTCAAGCACGTCGCCGTTGCCGGTCAGCACGAGTGTGCTCGATTTATCCGCCACTATCATCATGGCTTCAAGCCGCCGCAGATAGCGGTCCGTGCGCCAGTCCTTCGCCAGATCGACGCAGGCGCGCACAAGTTGCTCCGGATACATGTCGAGCTTGGCCTCTAACCGCTCGAACAGCGTGAAAGCGTCCGCCGTCGCGCCGGCGAAACCCGAGATGACGTTGCCCTTGCCAAGCGTGCGGACTTTCTTGGCGTTCGCCTTGAGCACCGTTTGCCCAAACGACACCTGTCCGTCGCCCGCGACGACCACGCGTCCGCCCTTGCGAACGGTGACAATCGTTGTTCCATGCCAGGTCTGGGATGCGGGAGGGTGGGTGATCATGGGCCGCCATTGATTATTGCTCGGATATCGGAGAAGGTTGGTGCGAAATCAAGTCTCCGCCGTGGCGAGCAGCCGGGCGGCGGGCGTCGCCGAATGCGGCGTCTCAAACGCAAAGGGCGCCATGCGCACAGGTCGCATCGAACGCAAGACAAATGAGACGAACGTCGTCGCCGAGGTTGCGTTGGACGGCTCGGGCGTTTGCGACATAGCGACAGGCGTCGGCTTTTTCGATCACATGCTGGAGCAGCTCGCGCGGCATTCCCTTATCGACATCACGGTGAAAGCCGAGGGCGACCTCCACATCGACCAGCATCATACGGTCGAGGATTGCGGCATAGCGCTCGGCCAGGCGGTGGCTCGGGCGCTCGGCGACAAGCGCGGGGTGCAGCGCTACGGACACGCCTATCTGCCCATGGACGAGGCGTTGACACGCGTCGCCCTCGATGTGTCCGGACGGCCGTTTCTCGTCTGGCGTGTGGCCTTCACCGCTGAAAAGATCGGGGGCATGGACACCGAGCTGTTCCGGGAATGGTTTCAGGCTTTCGCCATGAACGCCGGCCTTACGCTGCATGTCGAGACGCTGTATGGCGCCAACAGCCATCACATCGCGGAAAGCTGCTTCAAGGGGCTGGCGCGGGCGCTGCGATCCGCCGTCGCGCTCGATGAGCGCGGGGCCGGGCGCATCCCCTCCACCAAAGGCGTGCTGTGATCCATGACGACCTACACAGTGCATGAACCCTCGCCGCCGAACGCCAACCCCGCCGCCCGCGCCGAGCGCATGGTCTTCATCCGCGAGGGCTTCTCGTGGCCGGGGTTGGTGTTCGGCGTGCTGTGGCTCCCGTTTCGCGGGCTGTGGCTCGAATTCGCGGTGCTGGGCGCTTTAGCCGTTGGGCTTGCGGGGCTCGTGATGGCTGCGGGCGGCTCGCCGCAATCAGCCTCCTGGGCGATGACCTTCGTCAATCTCATCGTCGCGTTCGAGATCAACAATCTCCACCGCATGAGGCTGGAGCGCAAAGGCTGGCGGATGGTGGGCGTCGTATCGGCGGCCGGGTTCGAGGATTGCGAGCGACGGTTTTTTCAGAATTGGGAGCCGGCGTCCGCCAAGGCGCCCCCAGCGTCCGCCGCGGCTTTCAACGCCCCGCGTGAGGCGATCGGCTTCTGGCCGACCGACAGGGCGTAGATGTCCGTCGCCATCATCGATTACGGGTCGGGCAACCTGCATTCCGCCGTGAAAGCCTTTCAGCGCGCTGCCTCGGAGGAGGGGGGCGCGCACGCCGTCCGCCTCACCGCCGACCCCGAAGCCGTGGCGTCCGCCGAGCGCATCGTGCTGCCGGGCGTCGGAGCGTTTGCGGATTGCGCGGCGGGTCTGCGCGCGGTCGACGGCATGATGGAGGCGCTGGAGGATGCGGTGCGCCGGCGCGGGCGGCCGTTTCTGGGCATTTGCGTCGGCATGCAGTTGCTGGCGACGCGGGGACTTGAGCACGGCGAAACGCGTGGTCTTGACTGGATCGGCGGGGATGTGCGGCGCATTGAGCCGTCCGGCGCGTTAAAAGTTCCGCATATGGGGTGGAACACGCTGCGGCTCGACCGTCCGCACGCGCTGTTCGACGGGATAGAGACGGGGCTTGACGGCTGGCACGCCTATTTTGTGCATTCGTACCACCTGCTGCCCGCGGAGGCTGGTAGCATCGTGGCAACGGCGGACTATGGCGGCGCCGTCACAGCATTCGTGGCGCAGGACAATATCTCCGGGGCGCAATTTCACCCGGAGAAAAGCCAGCGCCTGGGCCTAACGTTGATTAGAAACTTCCTCCGATGGCGGCCTTAAACAGGCGTGAGCCGCGCTTGCCGTCGTGCAGCACGCTGTTAAGGATGGCGCTGCGCTTGCGCGCGTCGAACTGGATGACGTTGCGGGCGCCGGCGCGCTCCAGCGAGTTGAACCGGGCCGTGTCAGGGCCAGCCTCGCACACGAAGAAGCGGTCGCTGAAGTCGGCGGCCGGCAGCAGTGCGGCGCGAATTTCCCGGGCGCTAAGGTTGGACTCGATCAGCCAGGCTCCGCGATGCGGCTGCTCGCAGCGCGGGTCTAGACGCTTGATCTCCGCCGACATCGCGGCGTATGTCTGATGCGTGGGATGAAGATCGCATGTGATGATGTAACGCCGCATGGCATCGCACCTGTAGATTGTTGCGCATAACGCTCCACAACGCGGCACAACCAGGAGCTGTTCCACTACAAGGGAAAGCAGCGCTTAAGTCCAGTGTCATTGAGGCCACAGAGGAAAAACGCGATCCATGATCCTTTATCCCGCGATCGACCTTAAAGACGGCCGTTGCGTGCGCTTGAAGCGCGGCGACATGGACGACGCCACGGTTTTCAGCGACGATCCTGCCGCACAGGCTCTGAGCTTCGAGCGGCAAGGCTTTCAATATCTTCACGTTGTAGACCTGAACGGCGCCTTCGAGGGGCGGCCGGTGAACGGCGCGGCGGTGGACGCCATCCTTGCCGCCGTGCGCATGCCCGTCCAACTCGGCGGCGGCGTGCGCGACATGGCGACCATCGAGATGTGGCTCGCGAAGGGCGTGTCGCGTGTTATTTTAGGCACTGCGGCTGTGCATAACCCGGCGCTGGTTCGCCAGGCTTGCGCGGCGCATCCCGGGCGGATCGCCGTCGGCGTCGATGCGCGGGGCGGGCGCGTCGCGGTTTCCGGTTGGGCGGAGGCGAGCGATTTATCCGCGCTGGAGGTGGCGCGCCGCTTCGAGGACGCGGGCGTCGCCGCCATCATCTACACCGACATCGCCCGCGACGGAATGCTGGAAGGCCTGAACCTGGAGGCCACCTCCGCGCTGGCTCGGCAGGTGCGGGCGCCTGTCATCGCCAGCGGCGGCTTGTCGGGCATGGACGACATCCTCCGCCTTGCCGAGCCCGAAAACGCCGTCATCGCCGGCGCCGTCGCGGGCCGGGCGCTCTATGATGGACGCATCGACGCCGCCGAGGCGCTGCGGCTTCTTGCGCGCTAGATCAGTTTTCGCTCGCGCAGCACCTTGATGACCTGCGATTTGGCGTCCGCGAGCACCTGCACCGTTTCGGGGCGGTTGAACTTCTGCGCCTGCGTGGTCAGCGTGCTGAATATTTTGTCTACGTCTTTCTCTAGCGTATCTTCGAGCTTGACCCCGCTGCTGGATGACTGCGACCCCGTGAGCGTGCCCGCGAGCACAACCACGAGGATGACGATTAGGATGATCCAGAGAATGGACAATCCCGCATCGCCGGGATAATAGTCCACGGTTAAATCTCCCTCCGTGATGAGTGCAACCACGTCCGGATGTTATCACAGGCACGCAATCGTTAAAATTGTATGCATGGTGTGAGCGCACGGCGGAGCGCTGCTCCAAGCCGCTCACCCTCGGCGGCGCCCGCACCGAATGATGCTAACAAAGCACTTTCAGGATTTATGTTTGAGCGTGGATTTACAAACACCATTAAGCATTATATTCTATATTTAAAATATTTTAAGTTTAATTCTTCTCAAGAACGGGGTGGATGCAATGACCTTTCGCTTAATATCTCCGGGCTTGAGCGGAGAAGCCTTCTTTCCTTACGAGCCTGTCCTGTCAGCGGACGGCAGATATGTTTTATTCTCTTCGAATAGTTCGAGCTTATCGCCGGAGGACTCCGACACCAATCCTGACATCTTTGTTTTTGACACTTTAACAAATCAAGTCGACTGCGTTTCAAAAGACGTAAATTACCCAGCCGGAACAGGCTTTACGTACGCGACCTCAATATCTGCCGACGGCAGGTTTGTTGCATTCATCGGCGCTCCAGCCCTCGAGGAGGGGTCGGCGTATGTCTATGATCGCCAACTGGGCGTAACAACCAACATCACGCTCGGATCAGAGCCCGTCGCGGTTACCCCGCCTACGAAACCAGGAAAAAAAGGGAAGCCGGACAAGCCCGCCAAAAACAAAGAAAAGGTTAAAAATAAGAAAAAGAAGGATGACGCGGATGATGCTCCACCGCAAACTCCGGATCTGAAGGATACAAAGTTTTCTGCAGCTGTGATTTCTGATGACGGTAAAAAAGTTTTACTTGTAACTGATCCGAAAGACTTAAACGCAGAGCCAGAATTATTCATATATGACATAGCAACGAAATCTTCGAAGTTAATTGGACCGGGAAGCAATCCTGCTGCGTCCAATGACGGAAGTTATACGGTGTTCTCCGCCCCTTTTGCAGACGCTAATGGCTCGGTGTCTACCCAAATTATTTTATCCAATAACATCACGGGCGCTTATGAGTTAATTTCGCGCAACGAGTCCGGAGACGTCGCCAACACGTCGTCTACGGGCGCCTCAGTGTCCGCGGACGGACGTTTTGTCGCCTTTTTCTCTCGAGCTACAAATCTTGATGGAGATAAGAAGACAGGCGCTTATCTTCATGATCGTAACACAGGTGAAACAAAGCAGATTTTTACGAGCGAGTTCCGTGAAACCTACAAGCAGATTTTTGATACCGACCTACAGAACGGCAACTTTTCCATATCGGGGGATGGCCGTTTCATTTTAGGCGGTGGTATCATCTACGATACCTTAACAGGCCGACTAGCGCGTGTTTTGGACAGCGACGGCATGCCAGTTGGCGCAGCGTCGATGTCTCAAGACGGAAAACACATCTTGGTGTCGACGTGGACGCGACTTAGCGACCAGGACGTAAATGACACCCAAGATCTCTACTTAACGCTAAACCCGCTGCTTGAAACACCTATAGCAGGAACCGACGTCTCCGATGTTTTAGTCGGCGGAACGGGTCAAGACATACTGGAGGGGTTTGACGGGAACGATGTTCTGGACGGCGGTCTTAACTGCGACATCTTGGAGGGCGGCAAGGGAGATGACGTTTATGTCGTCGATATCCGGGCCGATACTGTTACCGAGCGGGCCGGCGAGGGCGTGGACCGGGTGGTCTCATCGGTACTGGGCAGCTATGAGATGCCTCTACATGTTGAAAATGTAACTCTGGTTAACGGCGCTACGGTGGCGGAAGGAAACGCCCTAGACAATGTTATGATCGGTAACGAGTTGAGGAACTCGCTGTATGGCGGTGAAGGCAACGACTATATCGATGGCGGCGCAGGAACCGACGATATGTATGGGGGCGCCGGCGACGATACGTTTGTCGTCGATAATGTACGCGATTACGTAGCAGAGTTTGAGGGTGAAGGCTTCGATACGATCTTATCATCCGTAACCATTCAGAGCTCGATTGAGAAAATTCAGCTGGTTGGAACAAGCGACATAAATGCGTCGGGGTCCGTGACTGATCAAATTATTATCGGGAATGATGGAAACAATGTTCTTTCCGGCCAGGGCGGAAACGACCGTTTGGTTGGCGGCAAGGGCGATGATACGTATATTTTAAATTCCTATAGTGTGACAGAAGTCACGGAAAACGAGAACGAAGGCAATGATACGATTGTCTCGGACTACGAAGATGTAATATTACAGGAGCATGTAGAGAACGTAACGGTCAGCATCTTCGTTGAAGCTGTCGGCAATAGCCTAAACAACATCATGCGCGGGGGTAAAAACCTTAGTGGTCTGGCGGGCGACGATACGCTGATCGCCAACTCCAACACCACACTAACTGGCGGCTCAGGTTCAGACGCATTTGTATTTGGCAGTTACGGCAATCTCTTCAATAGCGGCGCTGTGATTACTGACTTCGTGATTGGAGAAGACAAGATTCACCTCGACAGAACCCAGTTCGCCGATTTTCAGCCCGGGGAACTCGATGCGAGCATGTTTGTAACAGGGGCAGCTGCCCTAACGCCGGATCAAAAGATAATTTACGACCGAGAGAATGGCGTGCTGTACTATGATCGAGACGGCGCGGGCGAAATACAGTTGAATACATTCGCGCGTCTGACGCCAGGCTTGGATCTCTCCGAGGATGATTTCTACATCGTCTAATCGATTTGTATGCTGAAAACGCGCGTCATCCCATGCCTGGACGTGAAAGACGGCCGCGTCGTCAAGGGCGTCAACTTCGTCGACCTGCGCGACGCGGGCGACCCCGTGCAAGCCGCCGCCGCCTATGACGCGGCGGGCGCGGACGAGCTTTGCTTCCTCGACATCACCGCAAGCCACGAAAACCGGGCCGCCATTTTCGATGTGGTCACGCGCACGGCGGAGCGCTGCTTCATGCCGCTCACCGTCGGCGGCGGGGTGCGCGAGGTCGGCGACATCCGCGCTTTGCTGCAGGCGGGCGCCGACAAGGTGTCCATCAACACCGCCGCCGTCCGCGATCCGAGCCTCATCGCGCGCGGAGCCGAGAAATTCGGCGCGCAGTGTATCGTGGTCGCAGTGGACGCAAAGCGGGTCAGCGGGCCGGGCGAGCCGCCGCGCTGGGAGATTTACACCCATGGCGGGCGGGAACGCACCGGCATTGACGCGGTCGAGTACGCCGCACGGGCGGCCGAACTCGGGGCGGGCGAAATCCTGCTCACCTCCATGGACAGGGACGGCGCGCGCACCGGCTACGACCTGGAATTGACGCGCGCGGTCTCCGACGCCGTGTCCGTCCCCGTCATCGCGAGCGGCGGCGTAGGCTCGCTGGAACACCTGGTGGACGGCGTGCTGATCGGCGGGGCGAGCGCGGTCCTCGCCGCATCAATTTTTCACTTTGGCGAGTTCACCATTGCGGAGGCCAAGCGTCGCATGCGCGACGCGGGCGTTCAGGTTCGCATCGAGGCGTAACCGCCCGTGGCATAACCCGCAGGGACGATTGCATCCTCCGACGGATTGCGCCAAGGATATGAAACAGCAGCGGACGCCGCGCGCAAAAGCCGCCGGCGCTGGTTGGCGGCAGCGATGGACGCATGGCGAATGCAGAGGCGATAACCCGGCTGGCGGAGACGATCAGGGCGCGTCGGACGAGCGCTGCGGACGCCTCCTACACGCGCCAGCTTTTGGAGTCTGGCGCGCCGCGTTGCGCGAAGAAGTTCGGCGAGGAGGCCGTGGAGTTGGTCGTCGCCGCTTTGGGCGATGACAACGCGGCGGTGACGTCCGAGGCGGCCGACGTGGTTTATCACCTCTTGGTGCTGCTCGAAGCCCGCGGGACGCCGATCGACGCCGTGTTCGCCGAGCTTGACCGGCGCGCGGGCGTGTCCGGTTTGGCCGAGAAGGCCGGACGCGAGGGCCGCTGATGCTGAAACCCGCGCCCACGCTCAGCCGCCCGCATCTGGAGTTTTCGCCTTACCGGGTTTTCACGCGGGAGGAATGGGCCAAGCTGCGCGAAGACACGCCCATGACGCTGACCGAGAGCGATCTGGAGCAACTGCGCGGCGTCATCGAGCGCATCTCGGCGTCCGAGGTGGTGGACATCTATCTCCCGCTGTCGCGCCTGATCAATTTTTACGTGCGCGCGGCGCTCGCGCTGCACGGCGCATCGTCGAAGTTTTTCAGCCAGCGCGGCGAGCAGAAACTGCCCTTCATCATCGGCATGGCGGGCAGCGTGGCGGTCGGCAAAAGCACGAGCGCCCGCGTTCTGCGCGAGCTCTTGTCGCGCTGGAGCATGCATCCGAAGGTCGATCTGGTCCCGACCGACGGGTTTCTCCTGCCGAACGCGACGCTTGAGGCGCGCGGGCTGATGGTGCGCAAGGGTTTCCCCGAAAGCTACGATCAGCAGCGGCTGCTGCAATTCATGGCCGATGTGAAGGCCGGGCGGCGCGATGTGACGGCGCCCGTTTACTCCCATTTCAACTACGACATAACCGGGCAGACCATCACCATCGACCGGCCGGACATTCTGATCGTCGAGGGGTTGAACGTGCTGCAGCCTGCGAAGCTTCCGAAAGACGGCGAGGCTATCCCGTTTGTGTCGGACTTCTTCGATTTCTCGATCTACATCGACGCGGACGCCGACGTGATCGAGGAGTGGTATCTGACGCGCTTCATGACGCTGTGGCGCACGGCCTTCCGCGACCCGTCCGCCTATTTCCACCGCTACGCGCATCTGAGCGAGACCCAGGCGCGGGAGAAAGCGCTGCATTTGTGGCGCAGCATCAACCTGATCAATCTGCGCAAGAACATTCTGCCGACGCGGCCGCGCGCGGACCTCATCCTTAAAAAGGGCCGCGACCACGCCATCGAGCGCGTCGCGCTGCGCAAGCTTTAGGGTCACCCTATGGCTCGCCTCGCGGATTTGGTGGACGATCTCGACGGCCTGACGCGTCTGATCCATTTCCACTGGCGCGCACGCCGGCAGGCGTTTGGCTGGCGGCTTGGACCACCGAACCATCGCTGGAAAACGACGCCTTATTTAAAGCCGCTTGGCGAGTTTACCCAGGCGGAACTAACGCGCGAGCGTCTCCTGGCCGAAGCGGATTTAAACGCGATCGCTCGCAGTCTCGGCAATATGCGCTTCGCGTCGCGGCGCGCAGCGGCGAGGCGGCTGTGCTCGGCGATGCGCCACAGGGGTTTTATGGCCTCCGTTTGCCATCATGCGCACCAGGACTGGCGGGCGGTTAATCTGGCGCTGGGGCTCGACGATGCGCGGCTTCGACTGCCGTTTCACGCGTTGCCGCCGCATTTGGCGGCAATCACCCTTGATAACGTGAGAGCCGATATCACCGCGTTGCGGCATTATCTCGACCGCGCGGACTAAAGGCCGAGCACGTCGGCCATCGAGTATAGCCCTGGCTTCCTCCCCCGCCCCCAGAGCGCGGCCTTGACCGCGCCGCGCGCGAAGATGGCGCGGTCGCCCGCCTTGTGCGTGAACTCGATGCGCTCGTGCCGTCCGGCGAACATCACCGTGTGATCGCCCACAACGTCGCCGCCGCGCAGGGTCGCAAAGCCGATATCCCCGCGACGCCGTTCGCCTGTGTGGCCGTCGCGGGAGCGGACGGAGCGTTCGGCGAGCGCAACGCCGCGCCCGTCCGCCGCAGCCCGGCCGAGAAGCAGCGCGGTGCCGGACGGCGCGTCCACTTTATGCCGGTGGTGCATCTCGACGATCTCGATGTCGAAGTCCGCGTCCAGCGCGGCGGCCGCCTTGCGCACCATCGCGGCGATGAGGTTGACGCCGAGGCTCATGTTGCCCGACTTGACGATCACCGCGTGGCGGGCGGCGGCCTCGATCTTGGCCTCGTCTTCAGCCGAGAAACCTGTTGTGCCGATGACGTGGACGATGCGCGCCTGCGCCGCGAGCGCGGCGTGCTCGATGCTGGCGGCAGGCGTCGTGAAGTCGAGGATCGCTTCGGCGTTGAGGAACACGGGGAGGGGATCGTCCGTGACGGGGACGCCGAGAGGGCTGATGCCCGCGAGCGCGCCCACATCCGCGCCCAGATGCGGCGACCCCTGCGGCTCGGTCGCGCCGACGATTTCGCAGCCCGCCTCATGCGCCGCGCGCGTGAGCGCCAGCCCCATGCGCCCGGCGGCGCCCATCACGGCGATTTTCATTTGGGCGCCTTTGCCGCCTCGATGCCGCGGAGGACCATCTCCCGAGCCTCCGCCGCGTCGCCCCAGCGCACGATCTTTACGAATTTGCCGTCTTCGAGGTCTTTGTAATGTTCGAAGAAATGCACGATGCGCTTCAAGAGCATCTCGGGCAGGTCGCCGTAGTCGTGCATCTTGCGGTAGATCGGCGAGACCTTGTCGGAAGGCACGGCGATGATTTTCTCGTCGCCGCCCTTTTCGTCCTCCATGAACATAACGCCGATGGGGCGGCAATTGCATACGGCGCCGGGCACGATGGGGCGGTGGTTCGCAATGAGCACGTCCACCGGGTCGCCGTCGGCTGAGAGGGTGTGCGGCACGAAGCCGTAATTCCCGGGATAGCGCATGGATGTGTACAGCATCCGGTCCACGAACAGCGCGCCGGAGGGCTTGTCGAGTTCGTATTTGATTGGTTCGCCGCCGATGGGCACCTCGACGATGACGTTGATGTCGAAGGGCGGGTTAGAGCCGATGGGGATCTCGTCGATGCGCATTGTGATATCCTCTTGCCTCGTGGCTCTCCACGCCATAGCCCCGCGAGTAGTCCACACTACCCTGTTGCTTCGTCGCATCAGATACCACGGACTTCGTTCGGAACAAGCAAATTGCGACGATGAGAAACGCGAAGCCATGAGTGAACATTAATACCTGAGGGCGGTCGCTGAGGTCGGCGTCCACGAAGCTGCGCTTGAAGGTCGGGGCGTAGGCGGCGGCGCGCCCGTAATCTTTGCGGAACTGGTCGTGGGCGGCATGCAGCACGGTGTAGGTGCCGGCGAGCGCATTGAAGTTGATCCCGAGGAACATGAGATAGCCGGCGAGCGCCACCGCGCGGCCGGGCAGGGTCAGCGTGAGTTTGTGGATCAGGAGAAGCGCGAAAACGCCGAAATGCAGGCCGATGAAAAGCTGCCAGAGCACGTCCAGCTTAGAGCTGGCGCCGACGATGAGCGCGATCAAGGCGGATTGATCGATGCCTGCGGTCATCGGGGGCGCGCTCAGATCAATGACAAACCTATTGGCCATTTCATTTTATCTACCGCAGATTCTAAGTTTTACCTCGCCGTCAAAATACTTGCAACCTCCTCGACATGGAGATCCTTTCATATACGCTACCATAGCGTATTCAACAGAATTCAGATCAAATATAGTTCTGTCTTTCATGATCATATCTACGAACATCTGGTCACATTGGCAGTTAAAACCACCCATTTGCCTGTAGCAGAGATCATGTATCCTGCATGCGGCGTCCATCGGGTCGATGACATCGGGATTTTTTGTCTTGTGAGGATGTCCCGGTCCACACCAGTTTCCGCACATCGCATATGGCTTAGCGCCAGCTTCTCCGTCCTGGACTGAGTCCAACACCATTTTTATCTGCGCTAGTTGCCCGACAGTAAAAGCAGTAACATGGGTGACCATGTCAAATGGTCCCTGAAGTATCACTTTGTATTTGTGAGCCGGAGATGGTTGATATGTGCCGTCCAAACGCCCTTTCCAATCAGGCAAATCCTGATCGCGCAAACACTTTTGATAGCCGCCGGTTTTGGCGTCGACGGGAAGGTCGATCGACACCAGGGACGCGAAGCCCGAACCAACAACGGCGTTTTCCGGTTGTGCTTTTACCGGGGTTGGCGCGCCTTGATCGTTCAGCGCGAGATTTGGCGCACCCGGAAGATTTGGATCACCGCAGCTCGACAAAAAAACAATAGCAAAAATGAAAATAAAAAAACGCATCACGCACCCTCAAAACGCGGATAGTCGAGTAAACACAAAATCGCCACATGCAGCTAAGCTTGCAACTCGGCCGCCGTCAAATAAAAAGTTTTTTCTAAAGCTGCAAATTAAGCAAACAGCTCGCGGTAGCGCAGCGCCGCGCGGTCGAAAATCACGTCACTGCGCCGGATGGCGCGCGCCAGCCCCAGCCCCTCCAGCGTCTTGCACCGGCTCAGCGCCACATAGGTCTGCCCGTGCGCGAAGCCGCCGCGCCCCATGTCGAGATACACGCTGTCGAGCGTCAGCCCCTGCGCTTTGTGGATGGTCATCGCCCACGCCAGCCGGATGGGAAACTGGCGAAACTTGCCGACCGCCTCAGACTTCACCGCCGTTCCCGGCTCGGCGTCGCCCTCCGCCGCGCCGTAGCGCAGGTTCTCCCACGTCACCGGCTCCAGCTCGTGCACATCGCCGTTCACCGCGATGTGCACCTCGCGCGGCTTTGCTAGCGCCACCTCGGCGAGCGTGCCGTTCACCCAGCGGCCTTTCGGATCGTTGCGCAGCATCACGACCTTTGCGCCGGTCTTCAGGTGAAGCACCTTCTCGGTCGGATAGGCGCTTTCCTCGAATTGTCCGGAGACGGCGGCCTCATAGGCCACAACCGGGCCTTTCAGCTTGCCGAGCGCGTCGCGGTTCAGGTCGATCGCCGCCTGGTTGGTGGGGGTGAGGATCACGGCGCCGGCCGGGTTCGGCATGTCCTCCAGCCGGGTCACGCGGGCGTTCAGCGCGTCGAACTCGGCCCCGCCCGCGCGCCCCTCGCGAATGGCGTTAAGGATGGCGACGAACCCGGCGTCCTTCTGGCGGAACACCTCGTCCAGCTCCAGCACCTCGCAGCCCGCGTCGCGGAAACCCGGCGCGTTAAAGAAATAAACGCCGCCGTAGGTCTCCTCGAAATAGCCGTACATGTCGCGCTGCACCACGGGCGAGAGCTGGCACACGTCGCCGAACATCATCAGCTGAACGCCGCCAAAGGGAGCGCGCGGCCGGTCGCGATTGAGGCGCAAGCTGCGGTCGATGGCGTCCATCAGGTCGGCGCGCACCATCGACACCTCGTCGATGATAAGCGTGTCGATGGCGCGGATGACCTTGGCGTTCATCGAGCGCTTGATGTCGGCGGGGGTGAGCAGCTTCGGCGCGAACTTGAAAAACGAATGGATGGTTTGTCCGCCCGCGTTCACCGCCGCCAGACCCGTCGGCGCGACGACGACGGCCGAGCGCCCGCCGCGCTCCTTCAGCCGCCGCAGCAGCGTGGATTTGCCGGTGCCCGCACGGCCGGTGACGAACAAGGCGCCGGAGCCGGCGTCGAAGAAACGCTCCGCCGCCTCGAATTGTGGGGTGATGTTGGTGCTCATGCGCTTTCATCGCGCGGGCGCGGGCGCCTGTCCACCCCGCCAACCCAATTATCCAGCGTTTCACCCTGGTGTCATTGTTCTTGGGTTAGCCTGCTGCAACAGAAACGACAGGCCCGCCGATGACCGAAATGCTCTCCCGCCGCCAAATGCTTGCCCGCGCCGCCGCGCTCGCCGCCGCCTCGGTGCTGGCGCCGCCGCTCTCGCGCCCGGTGGCGGCCCGCCCGCGCTTCAAGGCGAACCCGTTCGCGATGGGCGTCGCCTCCGGCGACCCGCTGCCCGACGGCGTCGTGCTTTGGACGCGGCTCGTCGCCGATCTCGACGATGTGGAGACCTGGGGGCTGTCCGAACCGGCCTACAAGCTCTGGTGGGCGGTGTACGACGCGGAAATGCCGGGGCGCGCGGTCGCACAAGGAGACGCCATCGCCGCGCGCGAGAAGGGCTACGCCGTGCACGTGGAGGCGGGCGGCCTGCAGCCGGGGCGGCGCTACGCTTACCGCTTCTGGTGCGGCGACGAGGAAAGCCCGCTGGGCCTGACGAAAACCGCGCCCGCCGCTGGCGCCGACGCCCGCTTGCGCTTCGGATTCGCGTCATGCTCGGAATACGAGAATGAGTTCTTCCACGCCTACCGCGCCATGGCCGAGGCGAACCTCGATTTCGCCGTGCATCTGGGCGACTACATCTATGAAGGTTGCTACGAGCATTTCCGCATCCGGGGCGGTCGCCCGACCGCGCGCCGCTTGCGCTACGACCGCTACACCGACGCGCTGGAGCCGATCAAAATCGCCACGCTTGGCCAGTTTCGCCGCCGCTACGCCGAATATCGCATGGACGCCGACCTCGCCGAGGCGCATCGCGTCACGCCCTGGATCGTGACCTGGGACGATCACGAGGTGGACAACGATTACGCCGCGCTGACGCCGCTGAAAGGCGACGCCGCCGCCTTCGCCGTCACGCGCAAGAACGGCTATCAGGCCTATTTCGAGAACATGCCGATCCGCCTCTCCACGCTGCCCGTCACGGGCGACGCGCGCCAGCTCTACCGACGCTTCGACTTCGGCAAGACGCTGCGGCTGCATGTGCTCGACGAGCGGCAGTATCGCGCGGAGCAGGCGTGCAAGCCGGGCGGAACGCTGATCGACCCGGCGCAGTGCTCCGACCTCGCCGCCGAGCGTCACATGCTTGGCCAGGCGCAGATGGACTGGCTGGCGGACGGCCTGAAGCAGTCGCTCGCGTTGTGGAACGTGCTGGCGCAGGGCGTGATGTTCACCCCTGCCGATGGGCGCCGTGAGGACGCCGAACCGCGCAAGGTCTGGCACGACGCCTGGTCGGGATATCCGTGGGCGCAAGGCAAGGTGATGGATTTGCTGGAGGCGAACGCGGGCAAGAACCCGGTGTTCATCACCGGCGACATCCACTCGCACTGGGTGACGCGGGTGCGCAGGCCGCTGCCGGGCGGCGGCTTCGGGCCGGTGCTCGCGCCGGAGTTCGTCTGCACGGCGATATCGTCTGGCCTCAACGACCGCCCGGACGCGGAGCGCCGCAACGCCGAGGTCGTCACGTTCCACAACGGCAAGCGCCACGGCTATTGCCTCGCCGAGGCGAGCGCGGCGGAGTTCAGAACGACGATGGTGATGATGGTGGGGAACCCTGCGGACCCGGCCGCCAAACCTGTCGCCGACCACAGCTGGACGTACCGCGTCGAGCCGGGCAAACCCGCCCCCGTGCGGGTTTAATCCCTGTTGCTCAAATCAATGTCGAGCCAGACAGGGCAGTGATCGCTGATCTTCTCGGACAAGACGTTGAGCTTTGGTGTCGGGTTTCTTAATCGCGCGCCGCGCTTTAGTCCCGGCGTGACGAAAACGAAGTCAATGCTGGGCTGCTCGTCGTCGCGGAACGCCGTGCAAAGGCTTTTCTCCGCGGTTGGGGCGAACGAAAGACCGCCGGTAATGTTCGCGTCGAGTTTTTCCCGCGCTATGTTGTTGGCGCGACCGAGCTGGTGATTAAAGTCGCCGAGCAAAACGATGTCCGAGCCCTCCGCCAGCCTGCTCCGCAGCCACTCGTTCAACACCGGGATTTGAGCCGCCAGTATCTTGCACGCCTGTGCAAGCCGCGCATTAGCCGAACGCCTCAGGTCGAACGGGTTCTCCTCGGAACTGCACCCGGATTTGAGATGCACGTTGGCGACCCAGAGTTCACGCTTGCCCACCGAGATTTTCACCGCAAGGCCCTCGCGTGTGTAGCGCACGACGCCGTCATCGCCGGCGTCAGGCAGGCGCAGGCCATCGATGCGCGCCTCCTCCAGAACCTTCACCGTGGATTTGCGGTAGACGATGGCCGGATAGATGTCGCGCTTGCGCGGATCGGCGAGCATGTCCGGATCCTTGACAAGGTCCTCCGCGAAATTCTTGGCGAAGACCATGCCCCAGTCAGCTTCAGGGAAAAGCGCGCGAACGCTCTCGGGCGCCCCCATCTCCTGCAGCGCGAACACGTCGCCGCCCAACTGGCCAATGACAGCCCGGATGGCGTCATAGTCGGACGGGATGCGGATCAGTCCCGGTTCGCCGCCCCGCTCCGGGCGCAGATACTCGCCGGGCTTGTGCCAGAAATTGGCGATGTTCCAGGTGACGAAGCGTGTGTCGGCCATGGCGCTGGTGTGCGCGAAAGCGAGGACTGCGGCAATGAGACAAACGACGCGCGTCATCGGAGATCCTAACCGGCGGCGGCGGCGGCCTTCTCCATCTTCTTACGCTCGTTCGGGTCGAGGTAGCGCTTGCGCAGGCGGATGGACTGCGGCGTGATCTCGACCAGTTCGTCGTCCTCGATGTAGGAAAGCGCCTTCTCCAGCGTCATGTTGATAGGCGGCGTCAGCTTCACCGCGTCGTCCTTGCCGGCGGCGCGCACGTTGGTGAGCTTCTTGCCCTTCATCACGTTCACTTCGAGGTCGTTGCCGCGGCTGTGCTCGCCCACGATCATGCCCTCGTAAACTTTGGTCTGCGGGTGGATCATCAGCGGCCCGCGATCCTCCAGGTTCCACAGCGCGAAGGCCACCGCCTCGCCGGGGCTATTCGAGATCAGCACGCCGTTGCGCCGGCCCTGAATCTCGCCCTTGTAGGGCGCGTAGGCGTGGAACAGCCGGTTCATAATGGCGGTGCCGCGCGTATCGGTGAGCAGTTCGGACTGGTAGCCGATCAGCCCGCGCGTCGGCACGTAGAAGATCAGGCGTTGGCGGCCGCCGCCGGAGGGGCGCATCTCGATCAGGTCGGCGCGGCGCTCGGACAACTTGGAGACGACGGCGCCGGTGTGCTCCTCGTCCACGTCGATGATGACCTCCTCGATGGGCTCAAGGCGCTGCTTCGTCTCCGGATCGGTCTGGAAGACGACGCGCGGGCGCGACACGGTCAGCTCGAAGCCTTCGCGGCGCATGGTCTCGATGAGGATGGCGAGCTGCAACTCGCCGCGTCCGGACACCTCGAAGGCGTCCTTGTCGGCGCTCTCGGCGATCTTGAGGGCCACGTTGCCCTCCGCCTCCTTCAACAGCCGATCGCGGATGACGCGGCTCTGCACCTTGTCGCCCTCTTGGCCCGCAAGCGGACCGTCATTGATGCGGAAGGTCATGGTGAGCGTCGGCGGGTCGATGGGCTGGGCCGGGAGCGCCTCGGTTACGGACGGATCGCAGATGGTGTCGGCGACGGTCGCTTTCGTCAGCCCGGCGATGGCGACGATGTCCCCGGCGCGGCCCTCCTCGATCGGCAAGCGCTCCAGGCCGCGGAAGCCGAGCACTTTCGAGATGCGGCCCTGCTCGATCAGCGCGCCGTCGCGGGTCAGCGCCTTCACGGCCATGCCAGGCTTCACCACTCCAGAGGTGACGCGGCCCGTGAGGATGCGGCCGAGGAACGGGTCGGCGTCGATGGTGGTCGCGAGCAGGCGGAACGCGCCCTCAGCCGTCTGCGGCGCGGGCACATGGGAAAGCACAAGGTCAAACAGCGGCGCCATGCCCTCTTTCGGGCCTTCCGGCGCGTTCGCCATCCAGCCCTGCTTGGCCGAACCGTAAAGCACCGGGAAATCGAGTTGCTCCTCGCTCGCGTCGAGGTTGGCGAACAGGTCGAACACCTCGTTCAACACCTCCTTGTGCCGCTCTTCGGGCTTGTCGATCTTGTTGATCGCCACGATGGGGCGCAGGCCGATCTTCAGCGCCTTGGAGACGACGAACTTCGTCTGCGGCATCGGGCCTTCCGCCGCGTCCACCAGCACGATCACGCCGTCCACCATGTTCAGGATGCGCTCGACCTCGCCGCCGAAATCCGCGTGGCCCGGCGTATCCACGATGTTGATGCGCGTGTCCTTCCAGTTCAGCGCCGTCACCTTCGCGAGGATGGTGATGCCGCGCTCGCGCTCCAGGTCGTTCGAGTCCATCGCGCGCTCGGCGACGCGCTGGTTGTCGCGGAAGGAGCCGGACTGCTTCAGCAGCACGTCTATGAGCGTCGTCTTGCCGTGGTCGACGTGGGCGATGATGGCGATATTGCGAATGTTCATAGGCTACCTTGCGCAAGTGTTTCTCGCGCTGTCGGCGCGGCGTTGGTTCGAAACAATGTCATGAATGTTTAACAGCGCGGTAACAATCGCGACACGAGACTACATAGATTATGCGGGGCGGCTTGGGAAGCCCTATGCTGCGGCGCAGCAATCATCTTTGCGGGTCGCGGGCCTTCATCTCCTCGATCTGCCGCGCCATCATGGTTTGCCCGTGCGCTGAGGCGCCAGGCTGCTTTTTGCGGCGCATCCGGTCGGCCAGAACCGGCCACGACGGCGAGTCGATGTCGAACTCGTCAAGGAAATGCTCTCGGATGACGTTAAACGCCTCCCAGATTTCCGACCGCGCCGCCTCAAGTTGGGCCGGCGTCGGCTGCGTTTTGCGCGGATCGAGCGCCTCGAGCACACGGCTCATATGCTGGAGCGGCGCATAAGGATAAAAGCCGATCAGATCGTCCGTCTCGCCCACGTTGGAGTAGACGATGCGCATATTGTCAATCGTCTCCGAGATCTGCCGCGCGGCGGCCAAGTAGTCCTCCAGCTTGGGCAGCGGTAGGTGACAATAATAGATGAGCGCCGCCTTCGCCTGCACGATCTCGCGCCACTGGCCGCGCAGGTTGTCGAGGAAGGTGTTTCGCCGCTGGTATATGTGCGCCAGATAGGCTGCGATGACCGTGACCAGCAGCAACGAGGTGTCGCGGATGAACTCGTACAACTCCAGCAGCTTCGGGACGCCGGAGAGCTTTGCGGCAAGCGCCACGCCAATGAGCGTGAGCAGCCCCGCGACGACAATGGCGAGCACGCCGCTTTGCCTTTTCCGCGTCATCGACCCTCCTCAGCGTTTGAGCGAGGACTGATATATCGTCAATGTCTGCAGAAGCCTATCCATGTCTTGCACATGCCCGGCGTAATGGTCCTTGTGCGTGGAAAACGTCGCCGGCATGCTCGCATGGAACGCGTGTTATTGTAGCTGTGGCCAGAAAAAGCCAATCTTGTCGAGGCGCGCCGCGCCGAAACGCTCGCACGCGGAGAACACCGGTCGGCCGCCGCGCCGCGTATAGAATTCGCACGCGACGCCGTTGTCGCGCAACGCCCAGACGACAAGCTTGCGATAGCCTTGCTGCTGCAACTCGCGGCGAGCGGCCGCGAACAGGCGCTCGCCAAGGCCGCCGCCCTGAAACGCCGGCGCGAGGTAGAGCTCATAGATTTCGCCGCACACGCGGTCGATGCGGGACGGCCCCATGGCGCAGTAGCCTTGCGCTGCGCCGTCGAAGCGCAGGGCGAGCACGCCGTCCCAATGGGCCTCCCAGTAGGCGGGACCGCGCCGCGCGATGATCCGCTGCAGCGACAGGTGCGGGATGACGCCCTGGTAAGCGACGCGCCACGCCTCCTCGTGCACGCGGGCGAGGTCGGCGGCGTCGTCGCGCCGGGCGGGGCTTATGCGGATCGCCGCTTGGTCGGCCATTGCGAAAGCATGACCCTTGGCCGCGCACCTGTCCAGCGCTCTACAGCATTTGGCCGGCCAGATCGACGATGCCGGAGAACAGATCGCGCAAAGGCTGATAAGCTTGCGCGTAGTTGCTGAGCTCGGCGGCCAGATCGCGCAGCCGGCTTTTCTGCGGCGCCTCGGGGGTGCCGGAGCGCATCAACTCCAAAATCTCGTCCAGTTTGGCCTCGACGCTGGGATTGGGCCGCTTGTTCTTCAGGTAATCGCGGAACTGCTGCACGCCCGGAATGAAGCGATCATAATCGACGTAATGGATTGTGGTTTGGGAGAAGTCATATGAGCCGGCGTAGGTCTGCGGCGCGTTGACGGCGCCGGAGTAGGTGCGCTCTGCCTCATATGAAGCCGAACCGTTCAGCGCCATGTTGGACACGGGGGCGTTCGACACTGTGGCGCTAAGGCCAATCTCGGCGCCCGGCGAGTTCGAGGCAACCATGGCGTTCGGGCTGTTGCTGACGACCGTTTCGGCCGTCATCTCCTGGATGGTTTCGACCTTGTCGACCCGCATCTCCTTCACCGCGCCTTCGTTGAAGGTGTTGTTGGTGAAGTTGGCGGTGAAGCCTCGGTGCTCGCCGGGCGCGTTGATGCGCTCGTCGAGGGCTTTTTTGACCCTGGTGAGAAGCGAAACGTCTCCGCTGGAGAACAAGCTTTGCGCGTTATCGCAGGTGGATAGGATAAGATACCACTTTTTTGGCACCAAGCTGATCGAGAGCAGCAGGAACAACCCGATCACTCCCAGGCCAAAGCTGCTGGTGTTGTCCGGACTCGATTCATAGCCGTAACCGCCTATCCCGGAGCGATAGCTGGCGAAGGCCAAAATCATTGCGCCCACGCCAAGAGCGAACAGGAGGCGTTTTAACCCTGAGTTGCTTTGGCGAAGAATGGTGATTGAGGCGATGTTCGGGATGCTGATGCTGCGGTACCCCATGTCGATGATGCGATCCTTCACCGTCATGAAATCGAACTGCTGATTTTTACTGTCGCCTTTCGCGAGCGCTTCGACCTGGCGACGAATATCCGACACTGTCATCCCCCGGTTCAACAGCGGCTATACTTGAATACACCTCGCATTTGTACGGGTCAAACACAAAAAGGGCGCCTTTGCGCCGACTTTCTTCACGGCTGCGCCCGACGCCGCTCTGTCAGCCCAGGCGGTTCCGCCGCGCGCCCACCAGCCGCAGCCGCAGCGCGTTCAGCTTGATGAAACCCGCCGCGTCTTTCTGGTCGTAGGCGACGGCGCCTTCCTCGAAGGTCACCAAATCCTGATTGTAAAGGCTGTACGGGCTTTCGCGGCCGATGACCGAGACATTGCCTTTGTAAAGCTTCAGCCGAACGGCGCCGGTGACAAACTCCTGCGATTTGTCGATCAGCGCCTGCAGCATTTCGCGTTCAGGCGAGAACCAGAAGCCGTTATAGATCAGCTCGGCGTAGCGCGGCATGATCTCGTCCTTCAGGTGCGCGGCGCCGCGGTCGAGCGTGATGCTTTCGATGCCGCGATGCGCGGCGAGCAAAATCGTGCCGCCCGGCGTTTCGTAGACGCCGCGCGACTTCATGCCGACGAAGCGGTTCTCAACGAGGTCGAGGCGGCCGACGCCGTTGGCGCGGCCAAGTTCGTTCAGCTTAGTGAGCAGCGCGGCTGGAGAGAGTGCCGTGCCGTCGATTGAGACCGCGTCGCCCTTCTCGAAGCCGATTTCGACATAGGTCGGCTGGTCGGGCGCGTCCTCAGGTGAGAGCGTGCGCTGATAGACGTAGTCAGGCGTCTCGGCGGCCGGGTCTTCCAGCAGCTTGCCCTCTGACGAGGTGTGCAGCAGGTTCGCGTCCACGGAGAACGGCGCCTCGCCGCGCTTGTCTTTCGCGACGGGGATCTGATTCTTCTCCGCGAAGTCGAGAAGCGCCTCGCGGCTTTTGAAATCCCACTCCCGCCAGGGCGCGATGATCTTGATGTTCGGCTCAAGGCTGTAATAAGTCAGCTCGAAGCGCACCTGATCGTTGCCCTTGCCGGTCGCGCCGTGGCACACCGCATCGGCGCCCGTCTCGCGCGCGATCTCGATTTGCCGCTTGGCGATAAGGGGCCGCGCGATGGACGTGCCAAGCAGGTAGACGCCCTCGTACAGCGCGTTGGCGCGGAACATGGGGAACACGTAATCGCGGACGAATTCCTCGCGCAAATCCTCGATGAAGATTTCCTTGATGCCGAGCATCTCGGCCTTTTTGCGCGCGGGCTCCAGCTCCTCCCCCTGGCCGAGATCGGCGGTGAACGTCACCACCTCGCATCCGTAGGTGACCTGCAGCCACTTCAGGATGATGGAGGTGTCCAGCCCGCCGGAATAGGCAAGCACCACTTTTTTAATGCCGGAGTCGTGCGCCATGATCATACTCGCCGATGACAACCTAAGGCGGCAATAGCGTAAACACGCATACGAGGCAAGAACGCCATGAAGCGGCTTGAGTTCTGGTACGATTTCGCCTCGACGTACTCTTATCTGAGCGCCATGCGGATCGAGGCGATGGCGGCGGAGCGCGGCGTCGAGGTGGTATGGCGCCCGTTCCTGCTCGGCCCTATTTTCCAGTCGCAAGGGTGGACGACTTCGCCGTTCAATCTCTATCCAGCCAAGGGCGCATACATGGCGCGCGATATGGAGCGCCTGTGCGCCGCGCGCGGCCTCGGCTTTCGCCTGCCCGATCCTTTTCCGCAGAACTCGCTTTACGCCGCGCGGCTGGGCCTTATCGCGGCGGAGGACGGCTGGGCGCCTGCGTTCACGCGGGCGGTGTACACGGCGGAGTTTGCGGGCGGGGTGACTATCTCCGACAAGGCGGCTTTGGCAGGTATTGTGTCCAGCCTTGGCCGCGACGCGGATGACCTGATGCAGCGCATAGAAACGCCGGAGGTGAAGGCTCGGCTAAAGGCGCAAGGCGAAGCGGCCGCGGAGCGCAAGCTGTTCGGCGCGCCGAGTTTCATCACGGCGGCAGGCGAATTGTTCTGGGGCGATGACCGCCTTGAGCAGGCGCTCGATTGGTAAGGCGGATTCTTATTGCGCGATAGCTAGAAAGAGCGCAGAGACGGCGGCGCCAAGTCTTTCGCGGAGATAATATTCATGATCAAAGCAGTTATTGCGGGACTTACGCTGGCCGTTTTTGTGGCTGCGCCGGCGCAAGCGGCGGACAGCCCATGCAGAGGGCTTGAGAACGCAGCGTGCCTCAAGCTCAGCGGCTGCGCGTGGCGCAACGGCTATAAAACCAAGAAGGGCGTCGCCGTGCGCGCCCATTGCCGCAAGCAATCGACGCCGCCGAAGCCCGCGCCGAAAGCCTAAACCCGGCCGAAACCTAAACCCGGAAGGACGCGCCCGCCTCGGTCGCATAACGCGCGGCCGCCGCGACAGCCAGGGCGCAGAACGCGGCCGCAACGCCTTGATCCAGGTCTTGCCGGGTGGGCGCGCGCCACGCCGCATTCTGAACTGAGGCCGCTGGGGCGCACCACCAGAATGCGATCCACGGGGACGGCGCTGACGCCCACGGAGCATAAGCCTGCGAGGCGGCGGGTTGCGGCGGCAGGAAGGGCCGCATGAAGGCGGTCGCGCTTTCCATCAGCCGCGCCACGGCGAACGCATGGGACAGCCCGGCGCAAAAATTCTGGCAGGCGGTGGAGATTTTGGTCAGCGCGGTTGTCGCTCGCAGGAGCGTGGCCCGGGTCGCCGCCACGAAAGGCTCTTCCGAGCGCGCAGGCAACCCAAGAGCGTGCGACGGGCGCGCGGGCTTTTGGGGAGGCGCGGCGGACGACTTCGGCGGCGACCAAACGTCCATCATCTGGGTGAACGCCGCGAACGCGCCGAACGGATCGAACATCATAGGCCCCAACATGCGCAAACCGGCGAAAATCCGCCAATCAAGGGAAAATACCCGAGTTAATGCTGCGCTGCAACAAAAACTCAGGCCCCATCATCTCGCATCAGGGTGAAGGCGGCGTTAATGCCTGGGCACGCGACGCCATACATAGCCTTCCGGCCGCACCTCGGCGCGGCTTCTCGACCAGCGCACGTAGGGCGGATGATGGACGGCGATGTTCTTGTAAGGGCGCAGCAACACGCGGTCCTCGGCAAGGGCGTAAACCGGCGCGACGCGCTCGGCCCAGCGGCGGCCGCGTTTGACCAGCACGCGCTTCTCAAAGCTCACAACGCGGGGCGGCAGCTTGACCTTGCAGCGCACCTCGCGGCCGTTGATGGTGCGATACTCCCAGGTGTAGCCGCCGGAGACCTTCTTCGTCACCGTTACGGTTTTGTATTCGCCCGGCTCCTCATGCCAGATCGTGCGGCCCGGTTCGACCAGCACGCGGCGCGTGCGCGATCCGTAGAGCGAGGGCGTGCGGATAACCTCGTAAAGCCCGGGTTCGATGATCGTGCGCTCGCGATACGTCCGGTAAATTGTCGGCGGCGCAACTTTTTCATAGCACGCAACAGCGCCGCGCGCGCAGGGACCCGCCAGGGCTGACGTTCCCGATGCGGCGGCCGCGGCCGCCAAAGCCAGCGCCGCCATGCGACGCGCGATTGCCAATGCCATGCGGTTTCTCCAAAACGTCGGTTCTGCAATTAGAATGCGATCCGAGCCTGTCACGACGCATACTGCCAATGCGTAACACATCGCCTCGACTCTCGTCCCGCGCCGCAACCGCCCGTGCGCGAAACGGAGATGAATGTTGCGTTCGCGCACCAATGAGCGAATACCCACAGGCGTTCTCAGCGTTCAGCTCAACGCTAGCATTGCCGACATATTCATCAGGTTAACAACGTCCAACAATTCGGAGCACGGCTGTTTAGCCGTTTTCGCTAACGGGTGCCGTCCATGGTCACAATCGCTTCGTCTCTCGCGTCTCGTGTTTTCCTATCGGCGGTCGCCCCGGCTGGCTCCGCGGCACCCACCCATGCGGCGGACGCGACGCGCTTTGCGCAGCATCTGCTCGGCGGAGTGGACGAGGCAGAGCTGCAGGCGAGCGGCGCGGACGATCTGGCGCGCTTGGCGGGGGAGGCCTTCGTCTTCCTCCAGGAGCGCGCGCCGGGCGATATCAGCATCCGTGTCTATGACGCCGAAAGCGGCGGCGGCCAGCGTCGCATCTCGGTCATCGACATCGTCAATGACGACATGCCGTTTCTGCTCGACACCGTGCTCGGCGAATTGCGGGAGGCGGGCGTCGCGGTCCATCTGGTGGCGCACCCGATCATCGCCGTGGAGCGCGACGCGGGCGGGCGGCTCGTGCGTCTTGCGGCCCCGAGTGATCCGAATGCGCAGCGCGAAAGCGTCATCCACATCCACGTGGCGCGCATCGCAGGCGCGGACGCTCGTCGGGACGTGATCCTGCGGCTGCAGACCGTTCTGCGCAGCGCGCGGGCCGCGGCCCTCGACGGCCCGGCGATGGCCGAGCGGCTGAAATTCTGCATCGCCGCGCACCAGGCTTCCTCGCCCGAGCCGGAGGCGGACAAGGCGGAGACGGCGCGGTTCCTGGAGTGGATCGCCTCCGGCGCCTTCACATTGCTCGGCGCGCGCTCCTACGATTTCATTCCGAATGGCGGCATGGGCGAGTTGCGGCCCATCGCGTCGTCGGGCCTCGGCTTGCTCCGCGATCCTGCGTTAACCGTGCTGCGGCGGGGCGGCGCGGGCGTGAAGCTCACGGCGGAAAGCCGCGAGTTCTTCCTGTCCTCCGCCGCGATCATCTTCACCACGGCCAACGCGCGCTCGAGCGTCTATCGCCGCGGGCATATGGATTCGGTCGGCGTGAAGCAGTACGCCGCAGACGGCCAGGTGGTGGGCGAGCATCGGTTCGTCGGCTTTTTCTCGACGGCGGCGCTGACCGGGGCCACTCGCGACATCCCCATCGTGCGGCGCAAAGTGGCGTCAGTCGCCGAGAAAGCGGGCCATGCGCCCGACAGCCATTCCGGCAAGACGCTGCGCTATGTGCTCGAGACGTTCCCCCGCGGCGAGCTGCTGCAGATATCGGAGCCGATGCTGGCAGAGTGGACAGCCTCCATAGCGCAACTGGCGCTCAACCCGCGCACCCGCGTCTTCGTCCGCGAGGACGAGTTCGGCCGTTTCGTCTCGGCGCTCGTCTATGTGGCGCGCGACCGGTACACCAGCGCGGTGTGGGAGCGCATATGCGCCTTTCTCGCCGAGTCTTACGGCGGCCATATGACGTCCTTCACGCCTTTCTTCCCAGAAGGCCCCATGGTGCGGCTGCATATCGTCATTTGGCGCGATGAGGGCGACCTTCCCCGCCACCCGGAGCGGACCCTAGAGCAGCAGGTCGACGCGATTTTGCGCACCTGGCGCGATAAGTTGCTGACCGAGATCGAGTACCGCTACGGCGACGCAGCCGGCGCGCCCATGGCGAAGTATCTCGGCGCCTTTCCAGCGGGTTACGAGGAGACCAACACTCCGAAGCGCGCGCTCGAGGACATCCAGCGCCTCGACGCGCTTGACGACCGCAATCCAACCGGCATCGACATCTTCAACGACGACACCGGCGCCGCGATCCGCCTGCGCGCGACGCTGCATCAGCTCGACGAGCCGATCGCGCTCAGCCGCCGCGTGCCGATCCTGGAGAATTTCGGCTTCAACGTCATTTCTGAGCGCACCTTCCGGCTGACCCCCATGATGGAGGGGGCGATGCGGCCGGTCTATTTGCACGACAGCGTCATCGAGACGGCGGACGGCCGGCCCATCGTGTTCACCGAACATGAGGACCGGCTGGAGACCGGGTTTCTCGCCATCTGGCGCGGCCAGGCCGCCAATGACGCCTTCAACCGGCTGACGCTCAACGCCGGCCTCGACTGGCGGGAGGCGGCGCTCATGCGCGCCTACGGCTCCTATCTGCGCCAGGCCGGTTCGCCGACCGAACTGGGGCGCATGGCCGAGTTTCTGAACGCGCATCCGGCCATTCCGCGCCGCTTGATCGGCATGTTTCACACGCTGTTCGATCCGAGCCGACCGGGCGACGCGGAGACGCGCCGCGCGGAAGCGGGGGCGCTCGCCGCCGAGATTCGCGCCGCGCTCGACGCCGCCGCGACGACGCTGGAGCAGGACGCCGTGCTGCGGCGGTTCCTCAACCTTGTCGAGGCGACGCTGCGGACGAACTTCTACCGACGCGAGTCCATCGAGAGCGGCCTCATCGCCTTCAAGCTGCGCAGCGAGAGGGTGGAGGGGCTTCCCTCGCCGAAGCCTTACGCGGAGATATTCGTGACATCCCCGCGTTTTGAGGGCGTGCATTTACGGGGCGGCCCCATCGCGCGGGGCGGTCTGCGCTGGTCGGACCGCGCGGGCGACTTCCGCACCGAGGTGCTCAGCCTAGCCAAGGCGCAGCAGGTGAAGAACACCGTCATCGTGCCGCAAGGCGCCAAGGGCGGCTTCGTGCCGCGCAAACTGCCCGCCAGCCGCGAGGCGGCGCAGGCGGAAGGGGTGGAGTGCTACAAAGCGTTCATCTCGACGCTGTTGTCGATCACCGACAATCTGGTGCGCGGCGCCGTGGAGCCACCCGAGGGCGTGGTGCGCCATGACGGCGACGACCCCTATCTCGTCGTGGCGGCGGACAAGGGCACGGCGACCTTCTCCGACATCGCCAACGGCATCGCTGTCGAGCGCGGCTTCTGGCTCGGCGACGCGTTCGCCTCGGGCGGCTCGGCGGGCTACGACCACAAGAAAATGGCGATCACCGCGCGCGGCGGCTGGGAGGCGGTGAAGCGCCATTTCCGCGAGATGAACATCGACATCCAGACGCAAGACTTCCGCGTCATCGGCGTCGGCGACATGTCGGGCGACGTGTTCGGCAATGGCATGCTGCTGTCGCGAGCGATCAAGCTCGTCGCCGCCTTCGACCACCGCGACATTTTCATTGACCCTAACCCAGACCCGGCGGCGAGCTGGGCCGAGCGCAAGCGCCTGTTCGACCTGCCGCGCTCAAGCTGGCAGGATTACGACCGCGCCGCGATTTCGCCCGGCGGCGGCGTTTACTCCCGCCAGGCCAAATCCATCGACTTATCGCCGCAAGCGCGCGCCATGCTCGGCCTGGCCGGGCCGGCCACCCCCAACGACGTGATGAACGCCATCCTGCGCATGGAGGCCGACCTGCTGTGGTTCGGCGGCATCGGTACGTTCGTGCGGGCCACCGCCGAGACCAACGAGCAGGCGGGCGACCGCGCCAACGACGCGATCCGTGTGACGGCGGCGGAGCTGCGCGCCAAGGTCGTCGGGGAGGGCGCCAATCTCGGCCTGACGCAGAGGGCGCGCATTGAATACGCCCTCGCCGGCGGCCGCATCAACACGGACGCGATAGACAACTCCGCCGGCGTCAATTCGTCCGACTTCGAGGTCAACATCAAGATCGCCTTCGCCGCCGCCATCGCCGCCGGCAAGCTGACGGTGGAGGAGCGCAACGCGCTGCTCGCCGACATGACCGACGCCGTGGCCGACGCGGTGCTGCGCAACAACTATCTGCAAACGCTTGCGATCAGCCTCGGGGAACGCCGCGGCGTTAGCGATCTGGGTTTTCAGCGCCGCATGATGCAGAAATTCGAGGCCGCCGGGCTGCTCGACCGCAAGCTGGAGGCTCTGCCCTCGGACGCCGAACTGGCCGACCGGCGGATGAAAGGGCAGCCGCTCACCCGGCCGGAGCTCGCGGTGTTGCTCGCATACGCCAAGATTGATCTGAAGCGCGAGATCCTCGCTTCCTCCGTGCCCGACGACGCCTATCTCGCCCAGGCGCTGAGCGCCTATTTCCCCGCCGCCATGCGCGAGCGCTTCGCCGCGGAGATCGATGCGCATCCTTTGCGGCGCGAGATCATCGCCACGGTGTTGACCAACGCCATCATCAACCGCGGCGGCTCGACCTTCGCGGTGCGCCTGGCCGATGAAACCGGCCACGACCCGGAGACGATCGCCTACGCCTTCGCCGCCGCCTTGGGCGCGCTTGACCTCGAGACTGTTTACGACGCCATCGACGCGCTCGACGGCAAGCTGGAAGGCGCGCACCAACTAACGCTCTACCAGCGGGCGCAGGATCGGCTGCGCCAGACCACCGCATGGTTCCTGCGTCATGGCAGCTTCGATCAAGGTTTGACGGCGGTCATCGCCCGCTACAAGGCTGGCCTGGGGCGGCTCAATGCGGGGCTGGATGCGGTGCAAAACGACGCCGCGGCCGCGCACCGGGCCGCCGACGCCGCGCTGATGGTTTCGTGGGGCGCGCCGGCGGAGCTGGCGCACCGCATGTCGGGACTTGGCTTGCTTGCCTCCGGCCTCGACATCGTGTTGACCGCGCAGGCGACCGGCGTGGAGGAACGGGCGGTCGCGCGCGCCTTTTTCGACGCGGCCGCGCATTTTCGGCTCGACGACCTGCGCGCCATGAGCGCTACCCTCGGCCAGGGCGATCATTTCGACAGGCTGGCGGTTAACGGGGCCTTGGAGGCCATCGCCAGCGCGCATCGTGCGGTCGCGGGGGCGGCGGCGGGGATGGGCCGCGGCGAGAGCGGAAATTTCGCGGCCTGGCTAGAGGCTAACGGAGCGAGGGCGCAGCGGGTGCGCCGCAATGTCGGCGACGCGCTAGACGCCGGCGAGCCGACGCTCGCCAAGCTCACAGTCGCCGCGTCGCACATCCGCGACCTGCTTTAGCCTCCGCTACACGATGCGGCGGTAGGCGGGCAGCGTGAGGAACGCCTCCAGCTTGTCCGATGTGACAAGCTGATGGAAAATCCCGATCGCCTCCTCGAAGCGGCCTCCGTGGAACGCGCTGCAGCCGAGCGAGGCGTGCAGCTTGTTCATCTCGTCGTTCAGCGCATCCTCGAACAGCGAGCGCGTCACGACGCGTCCGTCGTCCAGCGTCGCGCCGTAGCGCAGCCACTGCCAGAGTTGCGTGCGAGAAATCTCCGCCGTCGCCGCGTCCTCCATGAGGTTGTAGAGCGGCACGGCGCCCATGCCGCGAAGCCACGCCTCAATATATTGCACGCCGACGCGGATGTTGACGCGCAGGCCCGCCTCGGTGCGCGCGCCCTCGTGCACCTGCAGCAGCTCTCGCTGGCCCACAGTCACGTCCTCGCGCATCTTGTTGAGCTGGTTCGGCTGCGGCATGCGCTCGTTGAACACCGCGAGCGCGACGGGCACGAGATCGGGGTGCGCCACCCACGTGCCGTCATGGCCGTACTCAACCTCGCGCAGCTTGTCGGCGCGGACGGCGGCGAGCGCGCGCTCGTTCACCTCAGCGTCCTTCCGGTTCGGGATGAACGCCGCCATGCCGCCCATGGCGAAGGCGCCGCGCTTGTGGCACGTCTTGATCAGCAGCTCGCTGTAGGCCTTAAGGAACGCCTTATCCATCGTGAGCTGGCCGCGATCGGGGAGCACGAACTCCGGCTTTGCGCGCAGCGTCTTGATGAACGAGAACATATAGTCCCACCGGCCGCAGTTCAGGCCGACCGCGTGGTCGCGAAGTTCATAGAGAATCTCGTGCATCTCGAACACGGCAGGCAGCGTCTCGATGAGCATCGTCGCCTTGATCGTGCCGATGGGAATGCCGAGCACGGACTGCGCGTAGACGAACACGTCGTTCCACAGCCGCGCTTCCACATGGCTCTCCATCTTGGGCAGGTAAAAGTAGAGGCCCTTGCCCTTCGCTAGGATGTGCTTGGCGTTGTGATAAATGTACAGCCCGAAGTCGGCGAAGGCGCCGGCCAGCGGCTCGCCGTCGATGCGGATGTGCTCTTCAAGCAGGTGCCACCCGCGCGGACGGATGATAAGCACGGCGGGGTTCGGGCCGACCTTGTAATCCTTGCCGCCTTCGGAGAAGTCGAGGCGACCCTGCCAATACTCGATAAAGTTGAGTTGGCCTTCGATCACGTTGTCCCATGTCGGAGAGGTCGCGTCCTCGAAGTCCGCCATGAACACCTTCGCGCCGGAGTTGAGCGCGTTGATGATCATTTTGCGCATCGTCGGGCCGGTGATCTCCACGCGGCGATCCTGCAGGTCGGCGGGGACGCCGCGCACGAGCCAGTCGCCGTCGCGGATCGCGGCGGTCTCGGGCAGAAAGTCCGGCAGCGCGCCCGCGTCAAACTCGGCCTGACGGCGTTCGCGGCGCGCGAGCAATTCCCGGCGGCGGCCCTCGAACTTGCGCGCAAGGCCGGCGAGAAACGCCAGCGCTGGCGGCGTGAGCACCCGCTCATAGCCGGGCTTCATCTCGCCATGGATTGTCGCGCCCGCCAAGGCCTGGGTGGCCGCGAAGCCTGCGTTCATATCCGCCATCGTCGCCTCCTGAAAAACGTAAGGGAAACTTAAAGCGTTCTTCAGTTTAATTTAACGGAGGCGACGCGATTGTGCAATGCACCCAAAACGCGTTTCCGCAGCGCGGAATGGCTGCTGCGCTTAAACTAAGCCTTGCGGGGGGGGCAGATAGGTACAACAAACCGGCTTCAGGAGAAACATATGCCCTCTTCTAGCATGACGCGCAGAACAGCAATGGCAGGACTTGCCGCCTTTGGGATAGTTCGGCCAACATCAGCGCAGGACAGGTTGACCATACAGCAAACGCCGGAATGGCCCTGGCAGGCCCAAACTTACATTCGCGGCAATATAGCCGCCGGCTCCCTTCGAGAAACCTTGTTAAAGCGTTTAAAGAACGAACGCGGCATTCATGCGGAAACGCTGGCGTCCGCTATTGGCGCGCTTGCGGGCTTCGCATCTCAAAACGCAGCTCTGAGGAGAGCGGCGGAGGCTACGCGCAACAAACAACCGACCTTTCCAAACATATACTTGGCGGAGACAAAGGACGGTCAAAGGTTTCTTTTGGGCGATTGGGTCAACGCTCAATTGCTAGGCCAGGCGGGCGAGCGATTTTCATTGGTGGCTTTTATAGCACAAGGTTACTCGCAAAATGGCATGGATGAAACCTTAATCGCGGAAGTCACAAGACTCATTAAACAAACTACGAGCCTATTGGGCGACGCTGACTTCGGGAAAAGTCATGCGCTTGAAAAACATAAACCAGGCTTTCCGCCGATCGAACTGCTTCAGCAATTGTGGTCAACCGCTCTGGACGTTTTTCGACAGCCTCCGCCTTCCGGTGTCGAAGAACCGGAAATCGACGAAAAACATTGGGGGCCGATCTGTAATTTTGTTGCCGCGCAATACATGGAAATGACCAAGCAAGCTTTAGATAGGAAAGTTTATTTTACGCTCGCTATGGAGGCGGCCATCATATGCAGTAAACTCGATCCGGAAAAGATCGATCCGGGCAAATGGGCGATCACCGCAAAAGACGGCAAACTTATGGTATCGCGGTTGCGGGCCTAAGCTTTCGCGGGCGTGCGGCCGCCCATGTTGGCGGTGATCTTGCGCGCCGCCTCGAACACCGCCTCGCCGAGCGCGGGGATGCTGTCGTCCGAGATGCGCGCCATCGGGCCTGAGAGCGACAGCCCCGCCACGGGCTGCGCGTGCTCGTCGTAGACCACCGCCGCGATGCAGCGCAGGCCGATGGCGTTCTCCTCGTCGTCCACCGCGTAGCCGCGCTGGCGCACCAGATTAAGCTCGGCGCGCAGTTTAATGGGGGTGGAGATGGTCTTGTCCGTCTCCCGCGGCAGCCCGTGCGCCTCCACGATGGCCTCGACCTCATCCTCGCTCATGGCGGACATCAGGGCCTTGCCGACGGCGGAGGCGTGCATCAGCGCCCTTCCGCCGGGCCGCGTGATCGCCCGCATCAGCTTGCGGCACTCGACTTGCGCCACATAGATGGCCTCGCCGCGATCCTCCACAGCCAGGTTCACCGTCTCGCCGCTGCGCTCCATAAGTTGGCGCATGAACGGCCTCGCGATGGCGGTGAGTTCGCGCGAGCGCAGAAACGCGCTGCCAACCGAGAACGCCTGCACGCCGATCGTCCAGACGCCGCGCTCGCTGTCGAACCGCACGAAGCGATCCTGCTGCAGCGTGGTCAGCAGCCGATGCGCGGTGGAAACGGCGAGCTTGGTTTCCTTTGCGGCCTCGGACAGCGTGACGCCGTGGTCGCTGGCCGCGATGGCGTTCATGAGGTTGAGCGCGCGCGACAGGGATTGCACCGTGTCCCGCCCCCCGGCTTTTTCCTTCTTCGTCGCGGCGACAGGCTGTCCGTTCACCATGCAAGCTCCTCCGTATTTATGGGAAAAGCTCTCACGATGCAGAATAAGAGTCAATCGCCCGAAAGGCGAAATACCGGACGGTCGGTTGCGGGTTATAAGACGAAGGATTGCCTTGCCTCGCGGGGCGGATTAAACAAAAGATAACCCGCGTTTAAAAGATTGTGTTTTTGCCGCCGTTGGGCAAGATGCCGGATACAGCGGGGCAGCGTCGCAATCACGCTCGCTGATAAAGATAAAATTCGGGAGGAAGGACGCATGACCACTTCGCAGGATAAATCCGTCAATCGCCGTAAGTTTTTGAAGGGCGGCGCCGTCGCCGCCGCGGCCACCGTCGCTTTCCCGCAGGTTTCGCGGGCGCAAACCAAGACGCTCAAAATGCAGAGCGGCTGGCCTGCGACCGACATGTTCCAGGACATGGCGAAACAATATGTCGAGCGCGTCGACAAGATGACCGGCGGCCGTCTCAAAATCGACCTGCTCGCGGCTGGCGCGGTTGTCAAGGCGTTCCAGGTGCAAGATGCGGTCGCAGCGGGCACGCTGGACGGCGGTCACCACGTCTCCGCCTATTGGTACTCCAAGAACAAGGCGGCCTCGCTGTTCGGCACGGCGCCGGTGTTCGGCACCGACGCCGCGCAAATTCTCGCCTGGGTGCAGTATGGCGGCGGCAAGGAGCTTTACCGCGAGCTCATCGAGGACATTTTGAAACTCGACATCGTAGGCTTTTTCGCCTTCCCGATGCCGACGCAGCCCTTCGGCTGGTTTAAACGCGACATCAAAGGCATTGCCGACGTGCAAGGCCTGAAATACCGCACTGTTGGCCTCGCGACCGAGATCCAGACCACCATCGGCATGAGCGTGGTGCAATTGCCCGGCGGCGAGATCGTTCCGGCGCTCGAAAAAGGCACCATCGAGGCGTTCGAATTCAACAACCCGTCGTCTGACAAACGCTTCGGCGCGGCGAACGTCGCCAAAACTTACATGCTCGGCTCCTATCACCAAGCGGCCGAATTCTTCGAAATCATCTTCAACAAAACCACCTATAAAGGGTTGCCCGCCGAACAGCAGGCGATCCTCGAATACGCCGCCGAAGCGACGAACACGGCCAACTACGGCCTCGCGATGCGCGATTACTCGAACGATCTCCAGTCGCTCATCAAGGACAGCGGCGTGAAAGTGGTGCGCACGCCCGAAGACATCACGAAAGCGCAGTTGAAAGGCTGGGACGCCGCGCTGGAGAAATTCAGCGTCGATCCGTTCTTCAAAAAGGTCGTGGACAGCCAGAAGGCCTGGGCCGAGAAAGTGGGCTACTACACCCACCTCAACTCGGCGGACTTTAAAGCCGCTTACAACCACTTCTTCCCGGGCAAGCTGCCGGCCTGATAATCACACGCTCCGGGGCGGTCATGCGCCGCTCCGGAGCTCCCCACGACGCATCCACACTCACGCCGCCGGACCCGGTCCATGCTGACCTACATCACATTCGCCAATAAACTATCCGCGTGGGTCGGCAAGGCTTTCGCTTGGTCGATCCTCATCATGACGCTGGGCGTGACGTACGAGGTGATCGCGCGGAAGTTCTTCCGGGCCCCGACGCCCTGGGCCTATGACGTAAGCTACATCATGTACGGCGCGCTGTTTATGATGGCCGGCGCCTACACGCTGTCGCGCGACGCCCATGTGCGCGCCGATATGTTCTACCGCGCATGGCCGCCGCGCCGGCAAGCCTCGGTCGAGATTTTACTTTATTTGATATTCTTTCTCCCCGGCATGCTCGCCCTGCTCATCACCGGCTGGAGCTTCGCCATGCAATCGTATGGCTTCAATGAAGTGAGCATCAACAGCGGCGTCACGCCGATCTTTCAGCTTAAAATGATCATCCCCGCAGCCGCGTTCTTTTTGTTGATACAGGGCGTCGCGCAAGTGTGCCGGGCGATCATTTGCCTGCGGACGGGCGAGTGGCCGCCGCTCCTCCACGACGTCGAGGAAACGGAGTCCGTCCTCCTGCACGCCAAACAAGATCACGAACAGACCAAACAAGAATTCGGATTGGACAAATGATACTGTCGCCCGCAGAAGTCGCCGTCTTGATGCTGGCGCTGTTCGTCGTCGTCATCATGTTCGGTTTCCCAATCGCCTTCACGCTGATGGCGATGGGCCTCGGCTTTGGATACTACGCGTATTACGACCCCGAGCGGATGAAGCATCTGCTCGACAACAGGGTGTTCGACCTGTTCGTGCAGAACACCTACGGCGTGATGTCGTCCGACGTCCTTGTTTCGATTCCGCTGTTTTTGTTCATGGGCTATGTGGTCGAGCGCGCCAACGTCGTCGACCGGTTGTTCAATGCGTTCTATCTCGCGGCTTGGCGCCTGCCCGGCTCCATGGCGCTTGCGACGCTGGCCACCTGCGCGCTGTTTGCGACCGCAACGGGTATCGTCGGCGCCGTCGTCACGTTGATGGGCATTCTGGCGCTGCCGGCCATGTTGAAGCAGCGCTACGACCACAGCTTTGCGACCGGCGTCATCGCCGCGGGCGGGTGTCTCGGCATCCTCATTCCGCCGAGCATCATGCTCATTGTCTATGCGCAGACGGCCAGTGTTTCCCCGGTCAAGCTCTACGCCGGCGCTCTCATCCCCGGGTTCATGTTGGCTGGCATGTACATGGTTTATGTGGTCATCCGAGCAACCCTCAATCCGTCTCTCGCGCCGAAGCCGCGCCCTGAAGATTTGCCCAACATCTCAAACTTACAGCTCGCCTGGCTGCTGTTCACCTCGTTCGTGCCGCTGGCGTTCCTTATTCTCGCGGTGCTGGGCGCCATCATGGCCGGCTGGGCGACGCCGGCGGAGGCCGCCGCGCTCGGCGCTTTCGGCGCGCTGCTGCTTGCCGCCGCTTATCGCTCCCTCACTTGGGATCGTCTGCGGGAGTCCGTCTATCTCACGGCTCGCACCTCGGCGATGGTGTGCTGGCTGTTCGTCGGCTCGGCGACCTTCGCGGCCGTCTTCGCCTATCTCGGCGGCAACGACATCATCAAGAATTTCGTGCTCTCGCTCGAACTCTCGCCGCTGATGTTCCTCATCCTGGCGCAGATCATCATCTTCATTCTCGGCTATCCGCTGGAGTGGTCAGAGATCATCATCATCTTCGTGCCGATCTTTTTGCCGCTGCTGCCGCTGTTCAACATCGACCCGCTGTTCTTCGGTATCCTGATCGCGCTGAACCTGCAGACGTCGTTCTTGACGCCTCCCGTGGCCATGGCCGCGTTTTACCTTAAGGGCATCGCCCCGCCGCAGGTCACGCTTAGCCAAATCTATCGCGGCCTGACCCCATACGTGCTGATGGTTTTTCTCTCGATGGTGATCGTGTACACTTTCCCCGGGATCGCCCTGTGGCTCCCCAACTACCTCTATCCGAATTGAGGCGCCGTCATGCGTGATCTTGTTCTAGCGCTGTTCGGGTGGACGCTGTTCGCCGTGTTCTGCGCGATCCTGCTGTGGTATGTGCCCCGCCTCGATCTGGCGCTGGTGGTCGTCGCCGTCGCCGTGATGGCCGCGTGGGATTTCATCGTCGAGATCGCACGCAACGGGCGCAAAACCGGCAGCGTCGACCCCGCTGAGCAACGCGACCAAATCTGAACAAAAGCTGCAAATTTTCGAAGTAAAGATATATTTTTTTGCTTCGACATTAGCCGCAAATTCGCCTTGATCCAAGCCGAACGTCACGTCATTGCCCAGCGCAAACCTGTCCTGCCGAGGAAAGTGGTCCCTGCTAGGAGCATAACATGTTGAAATCTGTTTTCGCATTGATGGTTACTGGTTTCTTGGCCCTCACAGCCGGGCAAGCCGCAGCGCAACCGAGCGCCACCGCGCTCCCGACCGAGCAGCAATCGCTCGTCGAGACCGTCGGCGCCTACACATGGCATCATAAATGGCGCAGCCACCAGCGTTGGGGCAGCGGCGGTTATGGCGGTCACAGCTCGTACAACAGCCACAACCGCCACGGCAGCCACAGCCGCTACCATAGCCATAACCGGCACGGCAGCCACAGCCGGTGGTCGAGCCACAATCGCCATGGCAGCGGCGGCGGCTACGGCGAACATGGCCGCTGGTCGAGCCATAACCGTTACGGCAGCGGCGGCGGTTACGACGGCCACTCGCGCTATGAGAGCCACGGCCGCTACGGCAGCAGCCGCTACTAAACCCGGCTTCTGTTGAGCCGAGGAACGGTTCGTCTGGCGGCCCCTCCCCCGGGGGCCGCCTTTTTGCTTTTGCTCACGGCCAGTCCGGAGACGGGGCGAGCTGATCGAGAAAGGCGCGCGCGCTGTCGCGGATGGCCGCGCGACGACCCTCGTCCATGGCGTCCAACGAGCGGTAGATGGGGCCGAGGCGCTGATTGCCCCGCAGCTTGGCCGCGTTGCGATCGAGAAAGTCCCAATACAGGTAGTTGAACGGGCACGCGCGCGCGCCTGTTCTCTCCTTCACGTCGTAATGGCACGAGCCGCAGTAGTCCGACATGCGGTTGATGTAGGCGCCTCCGGCCGCATAGGGTTTGGAGCCGAGCACGCCGCCGTCGCCGAACAGGCTCATGCCGAGGGTGTTCGGCAGCTCCACCCATTCATACGCGTCGGCGTAGACGACCAGATACCACTCGCACACCTCAGCCGGGTTCAGTCCGGCGATCAGAGCGAAATTGCCCGTCACCATCAGCCGCTGGATGTGATGCGCGTAGGCCTCCTCGCGCGTTTGCCGGACAGCGTGGGCCATGCAGTTCATCTCCGTCTCGCCCGTCCAGTAGAAATCCGGCAGGCGCCGGTCGGCCCCCAAAAAATTGCGCGTCGCGTATTCCGGCATCTTCAGCCAGTAAACGCCGCGCACATATTCCCGCCAGCCGATGATCTGGCGAATGAATCCCTCCACGGCGTTGAGCGGCGCGCGGCCGACGCGGTGCTCCGCCTCGGCGCGCCGGCACATGTCGAGCGGGTCGAGCAGCCCGCAGTTGAGGTAGGGCGAGACGACCGCGTGGTAGAGGAATTTCTCGCGCTGGAGCATGGCGTCCTGGTAGTCGCCGAAGCGGGGCAGCGCATGGGTGAGGAAATGCGCGAACGCTTCCTCGGCCTGCGCGCGCGTGACGCCGAACCAAAACGGCTCCAGGTCGCCGAAGTGATTGCCGAACCGTGCGCCGACAAGATCCAGGACCTCGCGCGTCACGGCGTCCGGCTCGAAGCGTGGCGGCCGAGGCATAACCATGCCGGCCTTCGGCGGCTTGCGGTTCTCCGCGTCGTAATTCCATTCGCCGCCCGCAGGCTTGCCGCCGTCCATCAGCAGCCCGGTTTTCTTGCGCATCTCGCGATAGAAAAACTCCATGCGGAGCTGCTTGCGGCCCTCCGCCCACGCGCTAAACTCCTCGCGCGAGCACACGAAGCGGTCGTCCGGCAGGATGTGAACTGGAACATCGAACGCCTCCGCCCAGCCGTGCATCGCCTCGAACACCCGCCACTCGCCAGGCTCCGTCACCTTCACCCCCTCCGCCGCGTGGCGCTTCAATGCGCGCGCGACCTCGCCCGTGAAGGAGCCGGAGTTTTCCCCATTATCCAGCCGCACGTAATCCACACGCCAGCCCGAGGCTTCAAGCTCGGCCGCGAAATGACGCATGGCGGCGAACAAAAGCGCGATCTTCTTCTTATGATGGCGGACATAGGTGGCTTCCTCCCACACCTCGGCCATCAGCACCACGTCGCGGGCCTTGTCGGCGCTTCGCAACGAGGACAGGTTGAGCGAAAGTTGATCGCCGAGCACGAGAATGAGCGAAGTCATGCGTTATCCTGGGCTTGCTAGCTGGCGCACGGTGCGTTTACGACTGCGCCGGGTCGCGAGATCGGAGCCGTGCGCGAGAAGGAGACCGGCATGAATTTGATCTTACGTTTGGTTTGGCATCTCATCGCCGCGCGCTTTCGCGAGCCGTGCGCCATGATGGGGCCGTGCGTGACGCCCTTGCGCGTCTGGCCCACCGACCTGGATGTGCTCGGCCACGTGAACAACGGGGTGTATTTTTCCATGATGGATGTGGCGCGTGTTGATCTCATGGTGCGGTCCGGCTTGTGGCGCCGCATCAAGGACAACGGCATATATCCGGTCATCGCCGCTGAAACCATGCGGTTCCGCCGGTCGCTGCATCTCTTCGAGCGCTTCCGCATCGCCACGCGCGTCATCGGGTGGGACGACAAGGCGTTTCTACTGGAGCAGCGGTTCCTGCGCTCGTCAGGCAAGGCCCAGGACGAGGTCGTGGCGGAGGGCGTCGTGCGCGCGCGGTTCCTGCGCAAGTCAGGAGGGCTTGTGCCGCCGGAGGTGATTCTGGGCTTCGCGGGCTGGTCCGGGCCGCCGCCGGAGATGGAGCCTTGGATCACGCACTGGAACGCCGCGCAATATCTCTCCCGGGAAACGATCCAGGCGTAGATTTTCGCTCTACGGAGCCGTTCGAAAAGCACACGCGGCTTTCTTGCGTTAGCACTCTACTCTTGACAGTGCTGACAGCCGCGCCCTAAATACCGCGCGAAGGCTGACAGCCTTTATGTGGGTTGCATCATTACGCTTTTCAGGAGGACACCAATGAAATTTCGGCCGTTGCACGACCGCGTCGTTGTGCGCCGCCTCGACGCCGAGGAAAAGACCGCTGGCGGCATCATCATTCCGGACACCGCAAAAGAGAAGCCGCAGCATGGCGAAATCGTCGCCGTCGGCCCCGGCGCTCGCGGCGATGATAACGAGCTTGTGCCTCTCGATGTGCGCGTGGGCGATAAAATTCTCTTCGGGAAGTGGTCCGGCACCGAAGTGAAAATCGACGGTGAGGAGCTCCTCATCATGAAGGAGAGCGACATCATGGGCGTTCTTGAGAAGTAACCCCCCGCTCCCCTCCCGCCGTCCAATCCCAGTCGAATTTCAGAGAATTCCAGGAGTAGTCCAACATGGCT
>JANRIQ010000017.1:0-121471 GCA_033764775.1 Hyphomicrobiales bacterium
ATCCAACACGGCTGGAGACTGGACTCACCAGCGGGGCGGATGCGCTCGTCATCGACCTGGACAGCTCCATCGCGCCGCAAGCCAAAATGGAGGCGCGCGCGGCGGCCGCGAGCTTCCTCGCGACGGTCCCGCGTCGGCGCAACGGCCCGAGGCTTTTCGTGCGCGTGAACAGCCTCGACAGCGGTTTCGCCTTCGAAGATTTGGCCGCTGTCATCCCCGAGCGGCCCGACGGGGTCGTGATGCCCCGCGCGCAGTCCGGCGCGGACGTGACGCGGCTCGCCAAGCAGATCGACGCGCTCGAGCGCTATGCGGGCCTGAAAGACGGCGGCGCACGCATCCTGGCGATGACGACGGAGACGCCGGCCGCACTCCTCGACATGCGAGGGTTCATCGGGTCGACGCCGCGCCTGGTTGGTTTGGGGTGGGGCAAAAGCGCGTTGCGGGTCGCCATCGGCGCCGCCTCCAGCCGGGACAGCCACGGACACATCACAGGGCCGTTCGAACTGGCGCGCAGTCTGTGCGTCATCGCGGCCCATGCGGCGGGCGTTCAGGCCATCGATTGCGTCAACGGCGACATGCGCAACCTTGGCGCTGTGGCGCGGGAGTGCCTGGAGGCGGCGCGCGACGGCTTCACCGGCAAATTCGCCGCGCATCCCGCGCAAATCCCGATCATCAACGAAGCGTTCACGCCGACCGAGCCGGAGGTGGCTCACGCGCGGGCCGTTATCGCCGCGTTCGAGGCGGAGGGGAGGCCGGGCGTGATCGTGTTTCAGGACCGCATGCTCTACCGGCAGGATTACGAGCACGCGGCGAATGTTCTCTCACGCGCGGCGGCGGCGAAGCCGTCCCGGCTTTAGCGCTGCATCTCGAATACGTCGTCGATCACGGCGTAGTCCGCGTAGCCGAGGCGCGCGATAGGGCGCAGTTTGCGCACGTCCACGATCCCTTCCGAAATCGCTTCCTCGGCGATGTACACGCCGACGACGAGCCCCAGGATCATGAAATATCCGCCCTTTTGCGCGCCCGCGCCGGGCAACTCGATGGTCTGGTGATATTTGCACTCGAGCGCGACGGGCGACGCTTTCACGCGCGGCGGTCTGACGAAACGCGACGGCGCCGCCTCAAGCCCGACGAGCGCCATTTCGTCGACGCCCGGCGGCGCCGTAACCCCCGTCGCGTGCACCTCGCGCCTCAAGTCGTAGGTGGCGAGCGAACAGACGAATTCGCCCGTCTCCTCGGCGTTGCGCATGCTGTCCTTGCGGCCGCCGGAGCCGAACATGACATAATGCGGGTTTGTGCCCACCGCGTTGAAGAAGCTGTAAGGAGCCAGATTGACGGCGCCGTCGCGGCTCACCGTCGATATCCACCCGATGGGGCGCGGTGCGACAAGCGCCTTGAACGGATCGTGCCGCAGGCCGTGGTCGTTGGCGATGGCGTCGTAATGCAAGAGGCGCTCCTTAGGTGAGGTCCGTCGGCGTCCAGCGGGTGACGATGGCGTTCATATCCGGGCGTTCGCGCTCGGGCGGGCGCTCGCGGGCCGAGCCAAGATAAATGAAGCCCGCGACGCGCTCGCCATCCGCGAGACCGATGGCGCGCCCCGCCTCGGCGTCATAGGCGCACCATTCCGTGATCCAGTTGCCCGCATAGCCGAACGCCGCGGCGGCGTGGAGAAGGTTAAGGCATACGGCCCCGGCCGAAAGCGTCTGCTCCCATTCCGGCGCGGCGGGATGGGGTTTGGGGCTTGATATCACGGCGACGACCACGGGCGCGCGCAGGAAACGCCGACGCTCCGCCTCGATGCGCACCTCGCTCGCCTCCGGCTCACGGCGGGAGACAATGGCGGCGAGCGTCTCACCGAAGCGCGCCCTCGCCTCGCCCTCGAACACGATGAACCGCCATGGCGCGAGCTTCTTGTGATCGGGCGCGCGCGCGGCGATGGTCAGCATTTGGGCGAGGTCTTCGGCGGACGGTCCAGGCTCCATGAGCGCGTTGGCGGAAACCGATCGGCGCGTCCGGAGATGGAGCAGCAGGTCCGCCCCGGCGCCTTTAGCACGGTCGTCAAGCGTCTCCCCCGCGTGCCGTTCGGGAAGCATGTGCAAACTCCCTCATTGAAGAGAACCACCGCGAGGCTTAAAGCAGGCGGCGCGCGACGGCAAGACGCGCGCCATGTAGGAACGCATATGGGAAGGATCGGATGATGCGCCAGATGCGCCGTTTGGGCGCGCTCCTCGGTGTGGCCGCGTTGCTCGGCGCGCCCCAGCCGGCTGCGGCTTCGGAACCCGTCATGGTGATCGCCGCCAGCGCCGCCAAACACATGGGCGCCAGAATGAAGGGCGGGCGCAAGGCCGCGATCCAGCGCGACGCCTTGCGCGCGGCCCTCGACGCCGCCCCGGATCGCCTTCGCTTAGGCCTCCTCTCCTATGGCGAAACGCCCAAACGCAAATGCGACGATGTGAGCGACCTCACGCCCATCGCCGCGGCCGGCGGGGCCAAGGCTGCGATGACGAATGCGGCGCGCAGGCTGAAGGGCGGCGGCCGGGCGGCTCACATCGCGGCGATCCTGCGCGCGGACGAACTGGCGTCGGCGGAGCCTGGCGCGGGGCCGCGATCGGTGGTGCTTATCGCCGGCGGCGCCGACGACTGCGCCGAGGACCCGTGCGCGGCGGCCAAAGCGTTCGCGGCCCGCCGCCCGGGCGTCGCCGTCCACGTGCTGACCCTAGCGCCGCCCCCGCCGGAGCGCGCCCGGCTTCGATGCATCGCCGACAACACGGGCGGACGATATGCGGAGGCGCTGGATGCGGCGGACGCGACGCGTGAACTGACGCGCTTCATCGCCGTCGACGCGCCGCCGGCCCCCGTCGTCGCCGCACCTTCGGCCGAAACGCCGGCCGCTCCGCCCGGCTCGCCCGCGCCCTCCGCCTCCGAGCCGCTATTTCCGCCCCCGCCCCTGCCCGAGCGCGGCGCCGCCGCACGGGTCGCCGCCGCCCCTGCGCCAAACGTGTCATTCTCCGCAACGCTCGCCGAAGGCGCTCCGCCGTTGCGTCAGGGGGTGGCGTGGCGGGCCTATGCGCTGAAACCCGGCGCAAAACCGGGCGGCTACGCCGGGGATAAACCCGTGTGGAGCGGCGCCGGCCCTGAGCCGAAGGCCGCGCTCGCGCCGGGGCGCTACCACATCGAGGCCACCTACGGCTTCGCGTCCGCCGGTAGAGACGTGACGGTCGAGGCGGGCGCGCCGCTGGAGGCCGCCGTCACGCTCAACGCTGGCTCCATCGCCGCCCGCGCCGTGGCCAAAACCGGCGGCGAACCGCTCGATCAGATGTTCTACATCCTCTACGCCGCTGGCTTGGGCGGGCGTGAGATCGGACGCTCCAGCCGCGCCGACGCGGTGTTCCATGTGCCCGCCGGAAGCTATCGCCTCGTCGGCCAACATGGGCAGGCGGAGGCGGAGACGCTTGTCGCCGTCGCGGCTGGCGAGACCGCACGGGCGGAGTTGGCCATGAACGCGGGCGTCCTGAAGCTGGAGGCGCGCGCCAAGTCGGACGGCCCAACCATGGCGGAGGTTTTCTACTACGTGTTCGGGCCTGACGACGACGGCAAGGAGATCGCCCGCTCGGCCGCTCCCCAGCCGGAGTTCAGGCTTGCGGGCGGCAGATACCGGGTCGTCGCCCAGTACGATCTGGCGCGAGCGGAGAAAACCGTGACCGTGCAGCCGGGCCGGGAGACATCAGCGCTTCTCATCCTCGACGGGGCCGGACTGCGGCTATCCGCCAAACTCGCGGGGCGGGACGAGCCGCTCGCACGCGACGTGCAGTTCACGCTGTACAAGCTCGACAACGGCGCGGTCGAGGCGACCGAGGAGATCGGCCGCTACGCCAGCCTCGGCAAGGAGATTTACCTGCGCAGCGGGCGCTACCGGGTGGAAAGCAAATACGGCTATCAGAACGCGGTTGAGGCGGCGGAGATCACAATTGCGCCGGGCGAAACACGCCAGCTTACGCTCTTGCACCGCGCTGGCGAGGTGAAGCTGGCGCTGGTCAACAGGCGCGGCGGCCCGCCGCTCGCCCGTGCGCGCTGGACGGTGACGGACGCGGCGGGCGCGGTCGTGCTCTCCACCACCCAATCGCTGCCGCAATTGACGCTAAAGTCCGGGGCGTACACGGCCGCGGCGCAATACGGCGGCAAAACGGTCTCGGCCAGTTTCGAGGTGGCCGACAATGACGCGAAAACGGTCGAAGTGGAGCTGAAATAGATGCCCGAAAAACAGCGCAGTCGGCTTCGCTTCGCCGCTCTCGCGGCCGCTGTCGTCGCGGCGAACGCGGGCGCTGCCGCGGCGCAAACGGTCTTCATCATTGATTCCTCCCACAGCATGTGGGGCCAGCTCGGCGGCGTGAACAAGATCGTCTCGGCCCGCGAGGCCGTGAAGCGCTCCCTGCGCGCAGCGGAAGGGGGCGCCTCGTCCGCTATCATCGCGTTCGGTGCGACGAAGCCGGCGGGCTGCGACGACGTGCAAGTTTTGAAGCAACCGGGGCCGGCCGACGCGTCGGACGCCGGGATCATCGACGGCCTGAAGCCCAAAGGCTCTGCCCCCATCGCCGCGGCCCTGGAGCGCGCGCAAAGCCTGCTCAGCCCGTCGCAGCCAGGGTCCGTCATCCTGCTCGCCGACGGTCCCGACAACTGCAAGGGCGATCCATGCGCCGTCGCCGCCGCGCTCGCCGCCAAATTCCCCAACGTGGCGGCGAACGTGCTCGCATTCGACGCGCGCGCCAAGGAGACCATGGCGGGCCTCGCATGCGTGGCGCAGGCGACGGGCGGGCAATTCATCGCCGCCGCCAACGAGGCGGAACTCGACGCCGGGCTGGAGAAGATTATGGCGGCCGCGCCCAAAGCCGGGTTCAACGCGAGCCGTCCCGCGCCGTTCTCGCAGGTCGCCGCGCCAGGGGCCGCCGGGTTGAGCGCTGTTGACGGCGCGACGCCCTCGGCTCCCCCTCCCCGCACCGGCGCGCCCGGCCGCATCGCCCTCGCCGCGTATCTGGCCCAAGGCAGCCCGCCCATCAATGTGGGCGTGAAATGGCGGGTGTACGACGCGCAGCCGACCGAGGACGGCGCCTACAAGCTTCTCCAGAGCCTGACGGACGCGCAGCCCGCCTTCGACATCGCGCCCGGCGAATATCTGGTCACCGCCGCTTACGGGCGAGCCAATTTGACCAAGAAAATCGCCGTCTGGCCGGGCCAGCCCGTCGCCGACGCTTTCGTGCTGAACGCGGGGGGGCTGCGGCTCGCCGCGTTGCTACCGAACGGCCAACCCATACCGGACAACCAGGTGCGGTTCGAGATTCTCTCCGGCGCCACCGACCAGTTCGGCAACCGCGAACGCGTCATCGAAGGGGTGCGCACGGGCGTGATCATCCGGCTGAACAGCGGCTATTATCACGTGGTCAGCGTTTACGGCGACGCGAACGCGCGCATCGAGTCCGATGTGGCGGTGGAGCCTGGAAAGCTGACCGAGGCAGTCGTGAAGCACGATGCGGCCAAAATCGGGTTTCGGCTGGTGCGCCGCGCGGGCGGCGAGGCGCTCGCGGACACCAAATGGACGATACAAACCGCCGCCGGCGTGCTGGTGAAGGAGACGGCTGGCGCATTTCCGGCGCACATTCTCGCGCCGGGCGAGTACCGGGTGACGGCCACGCATCAGGAGCAGGATTTCACGATGGACTTCTCTGTCGCGCCGGGCTCGCCCCAGCAGATCGAGGTTGTCGCGCCGGAATGACGCTCGCGTCGGATCCATAGCGCCACTCTTATTTTTTTCTTAAAAAACTTGACGCTCTTGAGAAGAGGCTCATTGCCTCTAAATGCCGCTTAACGCGCCGTGAGTATTGCTTAACTCACTCAGAGTTAATTTTATCTATATGCAGTACAACGTCGCGTTATCTAGGGATCAAACGTCAACATCATCGGGGATGCACTATGATTCGCACGCTTTTGAGCGCCACGGCCCTTTTTACTCTGGCTACTGCTTCCGCTTATGCTCTGACCATAACCAACAGAGACTCCGCTGAGGCTCTTGTCACCGTAGACAAAGGCGCGGTTGAGGTGGTTCACAAAATCGCCCCCGGCGCGACCGTGACCGAGCCCTGCCCCGATGTGTGCGGCGTTCGGGTGGCTGAGGGCACCGGCAGCGATCACCTGGCCAGGGACGACGCCAAGCTTGTTGTGAAGGACAAGCGCGTCACGCCGCAGCAGTAAGTCTCCGTGGCGGCGGCTCGGCCTCGGGCCGCCGTTTCACGCCGCGAGCGCGATCTGCTCGAAACCGCGTCCACGCGCTTTGACAACCTGACCAGACTGCTTTAAATTATGGTCAGAACAGGAGGCGGCGATGGCCACGTGGCAAGTGCAGGACGCGAAAACACACCTCAGCGAAGTGATCGAGCGCGCGGGCAGCGAAGGGCCGCAGACCATCACGCGCCACGGGACCGAGCGCGCCGTCGTGCTCTCCATCGAGGATTACCGGCGGCTGACCGCGCGGCATCAGGGCTTCAAGGCGCATCTGCTCGGCGGGCCGAAGGTGGACGTCTTCGACATCGAGCGCGACAAGGACACGGGCCGCGACGAGGAATTCTAGGTGACGGGCTACCTACTCGACACCTGCGTGCTGTCCGAGACGCGCAAACGGCGCAGCGATGCGGGCGTGATGGCTTTTCTGGAGGCCGCCGATCCCGCGCAGCTGTTCATCAGCGTGCTGACCGTCGGCGAGATCCACAAAGGCGTCGCAAAGAAGCGGCTGACCGACGAAGTCGCGGCCGATGATATCGCCGCCTGGGCCGCCGTGATCGAGCGCGAGTTCGCCGATCACATCATCGGCGTGGATGTGGGCGTCGGGCGGCTGTGGGGCGAGTTGAGCGGACAGCGTTCGTCGCCGGTGGTCGACACACTGATCGCGGCGACGGCGATGGAGCGCAGTCTGACTGTGGTGACCCGCAACGTGCGTGACTTCGAGAAGACCGGCTGCGCGCTCCTCAACCCATGGCGCGGTTGACGGTTCGCTGCGCTCCGGAAGCCGTGTGGCGCGCCCAGAGGCTATTCGCCCGCCTTTTTCGTCAGAGCCGCGGGTGCGCCTGACTTAACCGCTGGCGCGGCGGCGCTCCTCACGACGACCGACTTGCGCTTGGCTGTCTTTGGCGGCTCGCTGTCGCCCAAAAAGCTGAAGATGGACGAAATCGGCGCATTCGCGCTGACGCCGCCGCCATAGGACGGCAGCACCTTCACCTTCGTGCCGACCTTCGCGATGGAGGCGAGATGCACCACATGCTCGTTGGTCAGGCGAAAGCAGCCGGAGGAGTTGTTGCGCCCGACGGTGCGGTCGTTGTTGGTGCCGTGGATGCGGTAGATCGTGGCGCCGAGATAAAGCGCCCGCGCGCCTTGCGGGTTTTTCAATCCACCCGAGACCGTGATGGGCAAGTTCGGCAGGCGCTGGCGCATCTCCGGCGGCGGCGTCCATGAGGGCCACGCGGCGATGCGGGTGATGCGCTCCGTGCCCGACCAGGTGAAGCCGTCGCGGCCGACCGAGATGGGATACTCATAGGCCTTTTTGCCGGGCAGGATGAACCAGAGCCTGCGCCGTTCAGTGTCGATGATGATGGAGCCGGGCTCCTCCGCGCGGTCGAAATACACGATCGGCGGCTCGGCGGGCTTGATGTCCGGGCGTTCACCGCCGTCCATATACGCCGGGTATTTAACGGGGGGGCGCGCCTTGCGCCGTTCCTCGCGCGCGGCCTCTTCCTGCTCGGCTTTCCGGCGGATGTCGCTTTCAAAGGCGGGGCGGGCGTCGCCCCAAAGCCCCTGAGCGGCGCCCGGTTCCGTCATCAGCATGAGGCCGGCGAGCGCCGGCAGGATTGCAATCCAGTATCGCATACCTGCCCCTATCTGAACTGCGGCGTGACTGTGGTTCGACAAGAGCTTCTTTGTCGCCAATAAGCGCAGCAGCTGTCAACAACCACACCGCCCGCATCGGCAAGGGAAAACCTTCCCGGTCACGCTTGCGAGGCGGATGAAGCAGCCCTACAACACCACGATGACCTCCAAATTCATTTCCGTGCGCGGCGCGCGCGAGCACAACCTGAAAAACATCTCGCTCGACTTGCCCCGAGAGAAGCTCGTCGTCATCACCGGGCTTTCGGGCTCGGGCAAGTCGAGCCTCGCCTTCGACACGATCTACGCCGAAGGCCAGCGCCGCTATGTCGAGAGCTTGTCGGCCTATGCGCGCCAGTTTCTGGAGATGATGCAGAAGCCTGATGTGGATCTCATCGAGGGCCTATCCCCCGCCATCTCCATCGAGCAGAAGACGACGAGCAAGAACCCGCGCTCCACCGTCGCGACCGTCACCGAGATTTACGACTACATGAGGCTGCTGTGGGCGCGCGTCGGGGTGCCCTATTCGCCCGCGACCGGCCTGCCGATCGAGAGCCAGACGGTGAGCCAGATGGTCGACCGGGTGCTGGCGCTGCCCGAAGGCACAAGGCTTTATCTGCTCGCGCCGGTCATTCGCGGTCGCAAGGGCGAGTACAAGAAAGAGCTGGCCGAGTGGATGAAGCGCGGCTTCCAGCGCGTGAAGATCGACGGGCAATTCTACGAGATCGCCGAGGCGCCCGCGCTCGACAAAAAGCTGAAGCACGACATCGACGTGGTGGTGGACAGGGTGGTGGTGAAGCCCGATCTCGCGACGCGCCTCGCCGACAGCTTCGAGACCGCGCTAGAGCTGGCGGATGGCCTCGCCATCGCCGAGTTCGCCGACAAGCCGCTCGCCGCCGCGGACATGGCCGGCGCCAACAAGTCCAAGAACGACACGCACGAACGAATCCTGTTCTCGCAACGCTTCGCCTGCCCGGTCTCCGGCTTCACCATCGACGAGATCGAGCCGCGCCTGTTTTCCTTCAACAACCCGTACGGCGCCTGCCCGAAATGCGACGGACTCGGCACGGAACTGAAATTCGAGGCGGCGCTCGTGGTGCCGGACCCGTCGCTGAGCCTGCAGAAGGGCGCCGTGGCGCCGTGGGCGCGCACCGGCAACACCTCGCCCTATTACACTCAGACGCTGCAGGCCATCGCCAGGCATTACAAGGTGTCGATGACCAAGCCCTGGAGCGAGCTGCCGGAGCGCGTGCAGAGCGTCATCCTGTTCGGCTCGGGCGAGGAGGAGATCGAGTTCGTCTACGACGACGGGATGCGCAGCTACCGCACGTCGAAACCGTTCGAAGGAGTGATCACCAACATCGAGCGGCGCTGGAAGGAGACGGACTCGGCCTGGGTGCGTGAGGAACTGGGCCGCTTTCAGTCTGATCACCCGTGCGAGGCGTGCGGCGGCAACCGGCTGAAGCCGCAGGCGCTCGCTGTCAAGATCGACGCGCGGCACATCGGCGAGGTGTCGCAGCTCTCCATCCGCGCGGCGGGCGCGTGGTTTGAAAGCCTGCCGGAGAAGCTGACGGCGAAGCAGAACGAGATCGCCACGCGCATCCTGAAGGAAATCCGCGACCGGCTGAAGTTCCTGAACGACGTGGGGCTGGATTACCTTGCTCTCAGCCGCAACTCCGGCACGCTATCCGGCGGAGAAAGCCAGCGCATCCGGCTTGCCTCGCAGATCGGCTCCGGGCTGACCGGCGTGCTCTATGTGCTGGACGAGCCGTCCATCGGCCTGCACCAGCGCGACAACGCGAGGCTTCTCGACACGCTGCGCCGCCTGCGCGACCTGGGCAACACGGTGATCGTCGTGGAGCACGACGAGGACGCCATCCTGCAGGCCGATCATGTGGTCGACATCGGCCCCGGCGCGGGCGTGCACGGCGGGCGGATCATCGCGGAAGGGACGCCGGATGAGATCATGGCGCACCCGGACAGCCTCACCGGGCAGTACTTAAGCGGCGCGCGCGAGGTCGCCGTGCCGCGCGCCCGGCGCATCAAGCCGAAGCAGAAGCACCTGCGCGTCACCGGCGCGACCGGCAACAACCTGAAAAACGTGACCGCCGACATTCCGCTCGGCGCCTTCACCTGCGTCACCGGCGTCTCCGGCGGCGGCAAGTCCACGTTGCTCATTGAAACCGTGTTCAAGGCTGTCGCCCGGCGGCTGAACGGCGCGCGCGAGGCCCCCTCGCATTTCGACGACATCCAGGGGCTGGAGCATCTCGACAAGGTCATCGACATCGACCAGTCGCCCATCGGCCGCACGCCGCGCTCAAACCCGGCGACCTACACCGGCGCGTTCGGCCACATCCGCGACTGGTTCGCCGGGCTGCCGGAGGCGAAGGCGCGCGGCTACTTGCCGGGCCGCTTCTCGTTCAACGTGAAGGGCGGGCGCTGCGAGGCGTGCCAGGGCGACGGCGTTATCAAGATCGAGATGCACTTCCTGCCCGACGTTTACGTCACCTGCGACCAGTGCAAGGGCAAGCGCTACAACCGCGAAACGCTGGAGGTGAAGTTCAAGAACAAGTCCATCGCCGACGTGCTCGACATGACGGTTGAAGAGGCGGCGGAGTTCTTCAAGGCCGTGCCGTCGGTGCGCGACAAGATGGAGACGCTGGCGCGCGTCGGCCTAGGCTACATCCATGTGGGGCAGCAGGCGACGACGCTGTCCGGCGGCGAGGCGCAGCGCATCAAGCTGTCGAAGGAGCTGTCGCGCCGCTCGACGGGGCGGACGCTGTATATTCTCGACGAACCGACGACGGGGCTGCACTTCCACGACGTCGCCAAGCTGCTGGAGGTGCTGCACGAGCTGGTCGACCAGGGCAACACCGTCGCGGTGATCGAGCACAATCTGGAGGTGATCAAGACCGCCGATTGGGTGATTGACCTCGGGCCGGAGGGCGGCGACGGCGGCGGCCGCGTGGTGGCGTGCGGCACGCCGGAGCAGGTGGCGAAGGTGAAGGAGAGCTATACGGGGCAGTTCCTCGCCGAACTCCTCAAACGCCGGCCAGTCAAGCGTGCGCAGGCGGCGGAGTAACTTTTTGTTCGAGGGTAAAATGTCGAACTTTAGAGAACGGGAAGAAATAACAAAGCTCTTAAATGCTGATGACAAAACACTTTTTCGCTTACTGGGCGATCCTAATTCTTTAAGCTACTACCTTCATCCTCCGATGTTTTGTTTAGCAACGCCTGAGTCGGTGCGACTGCAGCAGTACGTTGAGGCTTTAAATCAATTAATGTCGGAACTTGGAAATGAAAGAGGTGGTTTTTGGAAGCGAAAGGATCAATTTAAAATACAAAGACAAAAAGATGCACTCTTAGCGTCAATTAGGGTCTTTTCCGAGAAATATGAAAAAGCACTAAAGACGGAAGAACGCAGTAAAGAAATATCTAGGAAGGAAAACGAAGCTTACGCCGCCGCAACGGAAGCTAAGGGGCGACAGGAATTTGAGAGACTGCTGCCAAAAATAAGGCGATATTATACTTGACGTACCACGCTAGTTTTGCTATGTTCATGGCCATAGGAGATCACCGCTATGGCCGACGTTCTTTCGCACAAGCGCTTTCAGGATGAAGCTGCAGCTTACGAATGGGTTGAAGCCCGTTTGTGGCCAAACGGCCCTGTATGCCCGCGCAAAGAGTGCGGCGCTACCGGCGACCGCATTACCAAGCTCCAGGGCAAGAGCACCCGGATTGGGACTTACAAGTGCAAGAGTTGTCGCAAACCCTTCACGGTGAAAGTCGGCACGATCTTCGAGGACAGCCACATTCCGATGCGGCTTTGGCTTCAGGCGATCGCCCTCCTTTGCGCCAGCAAGAAAGGGATTTCGTCAAACCAGCTTCACCGGATGTTAGGCGTTACGCTGAAGTCCGCTAGGTTTATGAGTCATCGTATTCGCGAAGCGATGCGCACGGGCGGCCTTGCACCTGTCGGCGGCTACGGTAAGCCGGTTGAGATCGACGAAACCTTCATTGGTAAGAAGGACGGCGTTGAGAAGCATCCGAACGCACGTGGCTACGCCCACAAGCGCACGGTGTTCGCTCTAGTCGAGCGCGGCGGCGAAGTCCGGACGTTCCATATCGACAAAGCCGACACCGCCTCTATCAAACCGATAGTTGACGCGAACATCCGCAAGGAAAGCGCATTGATGACCGACGAGGCCAGATACTACGGCCCGATCGGCGTGGAGTTCAAATATCACCTTACGGTGAACCATAGCACGGGCGAATATGCGCGCGGCGGCGTTCATGTGAACACCCTTGAGAACTATTTCAGCGTCTTTAAACGAGGCATGAAGGGCGTATACCAGCATTGCTCCGAGAAGCACTTGCATCGTTATCTGGCGGAGTTCGATTTTCGCTACAACAACCGTATCGCGCTGGGCGTTGATGACGAAGCGCGGGCAGAGAAGGTGCTGAAGGGCGTGAAGAATAAGAGGCTTACTTACCACATAGCTGGTTAAGGGCAAAGAACGCGGCTAAAAGGAATGCAGTCAGGAACATCCCGGCGGCGCAAGATTGCGCCGCCGGGATGAATCATTGAGAGTTGGGTCTCACGCCGGAATTGGTCGGAAAAGGATGGCAATTGGGACACCAATATCGATCAGAGATACGCGACAGCGTCGTCGCCGACCTCCTTACGAAGATAAAGGATAAGAAAGTTGGCCAATATCTTAGGAGGGTCAAACTCAACCGCGTTCGGGCCTTCGTGGATGACGCTGTGGACTTTGACTTCCCCGTGACTGCTCTGATTGGAACCAATGGTGGCGGAAAATCTACGGTGTTAGGGGCCGCTGCTATTGCTCACAAAAGCATTCGCCCCGCGCTTTTCTTCCCCAAGAGTTCGATTGGGGATGAAACTATGTCGGAGTGGAGTATCGGGTATGAGATTATTGATAAGAGGCTAAACCCAACGAACACGATTCAGAGAAGTGCACGATTTAGAAATTCAAAATGGGTTAGAGATGATTTTATAGATCGACCAGTTCTATACTTCGGTATACAGAGAACTGTCCCAGCCGGAGAGAGAACAGATTTTAAGAAATTTGCAAGCTCAAACTATCTTTTTACGGGAACAAAACTTGAAATTTATAAAACTATACAAGAGCAAGTCCAAAAAATACTTGGAAAGGACGTATCACGTTTTCTGCAGGCAAACGTGTCCAAAAGCCAAAAATTCTATGTCGGTGGGGATGGGAAAATTAGCTATTCGGAATTTCCGGCATTAGGTAGCAAGCGCACCAAGATTCAAATAGCATAATCAATGCGTTGTCGCCATGTTTAGGCATGGCTTAGTCACATATAATTTCCGGTTTGACGGCGAAGCGCGATGAAATCCGCCGCGCCATTGCCGACTATGAGGCGAAGGCAAAAGCAGCCCGCGCCGATCTTATCACGATATCCGCCGCTCTTAAGATATTCGGAGAGGATGCAGGCGAGCCTAAGCTCTATGTAGAGCGCAGCCGGATATTCGGGCGGGGCGATCTAAATCGCATCGTGTTCGACGCCCTTAGGGACGCGCCAGACGGCTTGGACACAACGGAAATCACAGACATCGCCTTAGACGCTCAGGGCATTGATGGAAGCGATAAAGCCCTCAGGGCGCGCGTTCATCATTCTGTCTGTAATGCCATGATGAGATACGCGAGCAAGAAACAGGTTGTCGCGGGTGACATGCGCAGTGGCGTCAGAGTGTGGCGACTGAAATCTGTGGAAAACTTCTGATATCGACTCGACTCCCGATATTCATTTTGAGTCGGGAGTCGAATCGGTCTAACTTTTCTGCTTGAGGGTGGTGCTTGCTGCCTTCTAATGGATCAGCCCAAGTCAGCGTTGGCGCGCTTACTTCGACGGATAAGAACGACAGTGAGCACGAACGTGCTCTAGTTTGCCGAACCGAAACCGTGTGTATTCGCACACGCTAACCGGCTTAGGCCAAAAGCAGGCTTGTATCATACCTACCTCCCTTGCATGGATCACCGGAGTAAGCCGGTTCTCCGAAGCACACCCGTTGCGCTCCGTGTCGCAGCAGAGCATGGCTGGTGTTTGGATGGTGGCAGCAAGCGCCGAGATCGAATTTGATATGATTCGATTACTCTCGCTTAGGATTGTTCAAGACCTGTTTAGAACCTGTTGAAAAACTCACGATAATCGCTTACGCGGCGCGTTGCCAATATCCCGCCCATTGACGCGATACCGGTGACGCCAGAGCGAGGCCAAGCGTGCGGCTTGCGTTGGAGCCGTTGTCGTTACGGCGGTGATCCTCAAGCCATCCGGCTTGGATCGCGTAGGCGTGCAGATACTTCGGGCTGACATGGTGATGCTGGCCAGCGACAAGGCGACGAAGGCGGCTGAAATAGCTCTCCGCCTGATTGGTTGAAACGCCGCTCTTTGAGTAGGCTTGCGCATGGTTGATGCGGAACGTGCGGTAAGTAGCGTGCAGCGCATCCCAATGGCTGGCTTCGTCGGCATAGAAGATCGTGCCTTTGGCGGCGACGCGGGTGGCGATGGCGACGCCTTCGGCCTCATTCTTGGTGACAAAAGTCATGGTGCGTCCTCCGCGCTCGCGCAGGGCGATAACGACGCGGCGCGATCCGGTTTGATGTTCGGCCAAGCGGCGATCAACGCGGTTAGCCGCTTCATTGGCCGGGCGGATATGACCGCCGAAATAGGCGCCGTCGATTTCCACATGGTCGTCAAGGCTTTTCGCCATATCCGACGCCAGCGCTTCGCGGAGCTTGTGAGAGAGCACGAACGCCGTCTTGTGCTGGCAATCGAGATCGCGAGCCAGTTGCAATGCGGAGACGCCCTTAACGGCATTCACGAAAATGCAGATCGCCGCCAGCAGATCGGTAAAGCTCATCTTGCGGCTGGCGAAAATCGTGCCGCTTGTGACGCTATACTGGTGATAGCAGGCGGCGCATTTGAACTTGCGGCGCGTGGTGATGCTGTACGCCTCGACACAGCCACAGCGCGAGCAAACTGGCTCGCCATCTGTCTCCGTCCAGCGGAGCTTGCAGAATGTCTGGTAAGCCGCGTCTTCGCCGCCCTGATAAATAGAGCGAAGCGAGAGGGTGCGGGCTTTTGCCGAGAGAAGGAAATGTTGCACCATAACGTACTGTCTCCGTCACATATGTAACGTATATAGTACGTTGACGTATCACTGTCAATGGCATATGTATCGAATTCGTTACTTTTTATATCGGAGTCGATACATATGGCAGAGAAAACAGACTGGGAAGCGCGCGCAGCAAACCTGCTGAAAGCGGAACTCAAGAGAAAAGGCGTAACCTACGCAAAACTAACGGAGAATCTGGAGGGCGTTGGAGTTTCGGATAAAGAAGTTAACATTCGGAATAAACTTGCACGGGGCAAGTTTTCTGCCGCGTTCATGTTGGCGTGTCTTTCAGCTATAAACGCAACGGAGATTCGGATTTAGGGTAAAGCAAAGCTAACTAAGGAATGTCAGTCCTTGGCCTATCAAAAGCAGCGAAAGAGCGACGAAGACGATCAACGGCGCCCACCACCAGCTAAACCCGTGGTCATCCGCGCACTCCGCGCTTTTAAACGCCAATACCATCGATACGCATCCGAGGCTCATAAACAGCAATCCAAGCCCGGAGAAAACCAAAGAACGGTGGCGCGCTGGACGCGAAACGTTGGCGTGTTCACGATAGTTTTGTCCATCATTGCCGCTTTGAGCGCGTGCATCTCTTACCTCCAATGGCGGGAGATGCAGAGGCAGCTTGCCGAAATACGGGCGTCCGGCGAAGACACCAGAAGGTTGATTGACGCGGCTTCTAAATCCGCTCAGGCGGCGGAAGATACCGTTGCTCTCAATCGCGATAACGCTCAAAGGCATTTGCGCGCGTATCTGTCTGTTGAAAAGGTTTGGGGTAATCTTGACGGCAGCAACGTCACTTTTTCCGTCACATACCGCAATAGCGGCCAAACTCCTGCTTATGAGGTCAATGCTGAGGCTAGGTTTTTGGTAGCCTATCCAGGAGGCTCCGTTATCAAGATGCCGAGCGAAAGAGAAGATGCGCTGACTACGATTGGATCGGGCATGACACTTGTTCAGTTGGGCGCCATTCCCCTTCCTGATGAGCAGTTGGCCATAATTAAAGACCCCAAAGCGATTGTTGTCCTTTACGGCAAAGTGACTTATCGCGATGTCTTTAACACCTTGCACACTACAAGTTATCGTTTCCAGCGAGAGAAACTGTCGGATCGCGCTTGGGGCTTTGTTGTCGCACCCAATGGAAATGAGGCAGACTAAAGCCAGACAAAATGTAATCCGATAAGGCTTGGTGCGTTTGCTACCTAATGCCGGGAATTTCATTTCGGAGCCGGAGAATCATCCGTCATCAGGATGGTTAGCCAAATTGAGGCGATTCCAAAGAACGCATTAGTCCTCATTGAGGAGATTGAGAATGGTCTTCATCCTGTGGCTGTGCGCAAAATGGTCGAATATCTTGTTGACGTAGCCGACAGGAAGTCGGTCCAATCGATCTTTACAACTCACTCGGAAGATGCGTTAGCGCCGTTGCCGCCAGAAGCCATTTGGTCGTCCATTGATGGAAAGGCTCGACAAGGGCGCATCTCAATTGAGGGGTTGCGCGCGATAACGGGGCGCGTCGATGAAAGTATGGCCATCTTTGTTGAGGATGATTTCGCCAAGGAATGGGTTGAAAGCATAATACGAAACACAATGCCGCAAGACATTGACCAGATCGGCGTGTACGCAGTCGGCGGATACCCCAGGGCATTGAACATTCACGAGTCTCACCGGCAAAATCCTGCAGTATCTAAGGTGCTGTCTTTATGCATTTTAGACGGGGATACGGAGAAAGACGAAGACATTACCGCTGGAGTTCTGAAACTACCAGGAAGATCCCCAGAATCTGAGGTTTTTAGCTACGTTAGGGATAATATTAACTCATTGGCAATGAAGCTGGCCGTGGCTTTGCACCTTTCTGCGGAAAAAGATCGCCAAGTAAAGACGATTGTAAGTGAGGTATCTCTTACGAACAGGGACTGCCATTTACTATTTAATCAGGTTGGGCAGAAAGCGGGTCTGATACCGCAGCCCATAGTTTCGTCAGCTTTTATATCCCTTTGGCTTGAAGGTAATAAGGATCAGGTCGAGCGCATCTCTTCCTTCATCGCAAGCAACTTAAAGCGAACTTAGTGCAACGACTTACAATGAGGTTCACGTGCCCAAACGCAAAGAACCCGAGCTAACCCCGGAAGAGCAATACGAGCGCTTCAAGGAAGCCGCAAAAGAGGCTGGCGTTACCGCCGATGAAAAAGCCTTTGAGAAGGCGTTTAAGACCGTCGCAACGCAGAAGCCCAAGGTTGACGGGCAAAAGCCGAAAAAATGAACATTCTTGAGTTTTTGCCGCTTTTAGCCCTGTGGTACGTCAAGTATAATATCGCCAAAAATAAAATCTCAATTGTGCGATGAGTGGGGAGCTTGTTCAAAAATAAAAGAATACGATGACCAATCAAGCTTGGCAATGGCGTGTGGCGATGCCTTGTCTGCAGTTTTTAGCGGTGCTCCCTTGATGACAATATCAGCGCTTATCGTCAAAATAGGAGTTAAACGGTTTTGTAATTGCTCTTAGCCTTTGAGGAATTTTTCAGTGAACCGCATCACCGTCGACCCGGTCATCTGCAACGGCAAGCCCGTCATCCGCAGCATGAGGATCACTGCGCAAACCGTGCTGGAGTTCCTGAGCGCTGGCGAAACGCGCGAGGAAATCCTCAAGCAGTATCCAATGCTTGAGCCGGAAGACATCACGGCCTGCCTCGACTTCGCCAGTTGGAAACCTTGACAGGGCTCGCGTTCGCCGCAAAATCGATACTATGTCCGCAACCGAAATCATAACGGCGCTCGGCCAGAAGCGCGCGGCGCTCAACGCCCGGGGCGTGCAACATCTCGCCGTGTTCGGCTCACAGGCGCGCGGCAACGCATCGCCCGGCAGCGACCTCGACGTGCTCGTGGACATCGACCCGTCGATGCCGAAGTTCTCGCTCGTCGATCTCGCCGCCGTCTCCAACCTGATCGCCGATATCACCGGCCTCGAAACCGTCGCCATCGAGCGCCGGATGCTTGCGCGCAACCCCGCCTTCGCCGCGCGCATCGCAGATGACATCATCGAGGTGTTTTAGGTGGCGGCGGCGTCAGTCGCCGACCGGCTAAAACACATCTCGCGCTCCATTGCCGCCGTAGAAGACTATTGGGTCGGCAAAACCTTGACTGACTTTTTGGCCACTGAGCCTCTGCGTGCAGCGACCGAGCGCCATCTGCTTATCATCTCAGAAGCGGTGCGATTTATCCCCGATCAAGACAAAGCAGAACATCCGCAGATTCCGTGGCAAGACATCGCGGGCATAGGAAACATTCTTCGCCACGGATACGACATTGTTGATCCTGAGCGGATTTGGAACGTTGTGCAGTACGACCTCGCCGCGTTGCAGACGGCAGTGGATCAAATCTCCCAACGCTACGCCGCGAGTTCATAATGCCCACAATCCGCTCCATCATCGCCATCGGCCAGCGCGGCCAGCTCGGGCTTAAGGGCCGCCTGCCTTGGGAGGGCGACCCGCGCCGCCCGTTTGTCGAGGATGTCGAGCGCTTCTTCGAGATCACGCGCGGGCACGTCATCCTGTGCGGGCCGCGCACCTACGCCTCCGTGCCGGACTTCGCGCGCGCCGACCGCGACTGGGTGGAGCTGCGCTCGTCAACGCCGCCGCACGAGGCGCTCGCGCCGTTCGCCGCCCGCGTCGTCTATGTCGGCGGCGGCCCGGCGGTGTGGGACGTCTACGCGCCGCTCATCCAGCACTGGGACATCACCCGCCTGCCCTATGACGGCCCGGCCGACCGCTGGTTCAATCCGGCGTGGCTTGTCGCGACCGGCGCGGCGCTAGAACCCTCGCCATAAACCGCATTCACGGGACGCACCGCATGAAAGGATTTTCGTTCATCCGGGCTGTGCTGGCTCTGGCGGCGTTGTCTCTGTTTTCCTCCCCGGCGGAGGCGCAAAGCTTCCCCGACCGCTACTTTCCTAACCCGGAAAGCTGCTACGCGCGCGCCTATGACGCCGCGCACATGACCGCGCACCCACGCCAAACCGTCACCCGCTTCTCGGTGCGCCCGGCCGAGAAAGGCACGACGATGGACAAGCCAGGGGTCTTCGAGGTCGACGCTTCGTTCAGGCTGAAGAACCGGAGCAGTGTGTACGCCGCACGCGGGATCTGCACGCCGCTGAAAGATCGGCCGGAAAGCGCAGCGTCATGCGGGGTGGAGGGCGACGGCGGCCTGTTCGAGTTGCGTGCGGATGGCTCGGGTGTCACGGTGCGGATCCCGGAGCGGTTGGAGGTGGAGGGAACCACCGATTTCAGCCCGAACATCGCGGAAGCCGACAACCGCGTCATCAAGCTTTATCCGGCGAAGCCTGCCGACTGTCCGTGATCGTCATAAGTTAAGCGCGGCGATGAGCGCCTGCGCGGCGGCGGGCGCCCGCACCTTGGCGCCGGAGATGACATAAACGAACACATCGCGGGGCTTGGCGCGTTTCGCCACGCCCTTGCCCGCACTGCGCTCCCAGCCGTGCGCCGTCTCCGCCCAAGCCGTAATTTCGTCAGCGCTGTAGCCCGTCTCGACCTCCTCGCGCGTGCGCATGAGGCGGGCGTAAGTGAAATCCGCGGTCGGCTCGTCGATGCGCGGATACTCGTCCGAATCCGCGAACACAATCGCCGCGCCCGCCGCCCTCGCCAGCGCGAAGAACGCATCGCACGCGAAAGACGGATGCCGCACCTCCAGAGCGTGCCGCAGAGCCACGCCCGCGGCCTCGCGCGGCAGGAGCGCCAGAAACGCCGCCATGTCTTCCGCCTCGAACTTTTTCGTCGGGGCAAACTGCCAGTTCAGCGGCCCGAGCTTAGGCCCCAACTCGGCGACGCCGCTCTCGATGAAGCGCTCGACGCTCTCGCCTGCCTCGGCGAGCACCTTGCGATTTGTGGCGTAGCGCGGCGCTTTCACGGCGAACACGAAATCATCCGGCGTCTCGTCCGCCCATTTGCGGAACGTGTCCGGCGTCTGCGTGCGGTAGAACGTGCCGTTGATCTCGATGCTCGTCAGCGCCCGGGAGGAGAATTCGAGTTCGCGCGCATGCGGCAACTTGGGCGGAAAGAACACGCCCCGCCACGGCGCATACGTCCAGCCGCCGACGCCAACCCGGATCATGCTTCAGACCGCCTTCTTTGTGGGCGCCGAAGTCGAGCGCCAAAATCTTTTGCAACCGCGCGTTTCTTTGTTACACTTTTACGGCGAAGCGTAACCGGAACCTAGCCGCCCTCCAACGGGCTAAAGATGTTCTCCAGGCCGGCGCTGCCCTTCCGCACCTCCACAAGACTGCATTGTGAACGCCGCAGCCGTTTCGCCGTTGCGCCCGCGTTCCTGCAACGAGGACAATTGATGACGACCAAACTCCACGGTTTGGCGCGCGCCGCCTTCTGCGCGCTGATGTTCGCCGCTCCCGCCTTCGCGCACGATAGCTGGATTTCGCGCGGCGGTTATCGCAGCCCGGTGAGCGGAGAATTGTGCTGCGGCCACAATGATTGCTTCGTCATTGCGGCGGAAAACGTCAAGATCAACGGCGCCGGATACGAACTGCCCCGCGAGACCGTGCCCTACGCCGAGACGCTGCCGAGCGCCGACGGGCAGTATTGGCGGTGTGAGAAGCCCGACGGATCGCGCCGCTGTTTTTTTGCGCCGGCCGTTAACGCCATGGCGCGACCCATTGAGATCGAATGAGCGCCGCCGATTACGTGGAGGATTTCGGCAGGTTGTTAAGGTCTTTGGTGTACCACTTGTCCGCTTCAACCACGGCGGGGTTTTCCCCGTTTGCGTAAATCCAGCTGTCGACCGCCCATTTCACGCCGGTCGACTTGTCGTGCATGGTGGCCGTCCAATGCACCCAGTTGGATACGCCCAGCAGAATGTTGCCGCGCGAGAATGGGCGATACACCGTGTGGTGTTTGAGAAGGCCGTTCTTCTGCAGAATAAGGAGGTAACTTGTGGTGTTCGTCGCCTCGTCGACGCAATCCTGCTGCGTCGGGTCGCCGGGGCCGTTGAACTCCATACCCGGCCGATCGCCCTTGGTGCCGACCTTCTCGCCCACATAGCGCTCCATCCAGCCGACGGCGTAGGCGATGGCGCGGCGTTCCTCTGCTGGCGTGTCGGCCTTGCGGACGCGCTTCATCTCGGCGGCGATTTCCTTAACCTGCGCTGGGCCGAACACAACCGGCGACTGCATCTGGCAGCCATAAGCGTGGCAGACGAACACCGTGTTGCCGCGGGGCGCCTCCGTCTTGAACTCCTGATAGTGATATTCAGGCGGACCTTCGCGTTCGAACGTGCAGGCGGATGCAGCCGCAGCCGCCAACATAACCGTCAACACTCGAAAGAGCCGTGATCCGAGCACGCAACCGCCTCCCTTGCGCCCGTATCACCTATAACCGCCGGCGCCGCCAATCGCAAAGGCGTTTGTCCGCCGCCGGCTGGAATTGCGCCTCAAGTGTCGCTAACCGGCAATAGCCAGGCGGCGGTGTGCTCTTTGCGCGAAAGCCGCTCGCAGGTCTGCGACGGCGGCGGGGGTGCAGGCCGGCGGAAATCGCCGCAAGCCGAGATGGTGCAGGCCGTCGGCCTGATCAAGGACGGCGCGGCTGTCGAGCAAGGGATAAAGCTCCCAGAGCTGGTCTAGCGTCTCCGCGTCCAATGTCCATCCGCCGAACGCGGAGAGCGCTTGCTCATACCGTGTCGCCAAAACGTCCGAACCCGGATCAAGATTGGTGACGAGAATAAGGCCGGTCGGCGAGCAATCGAGCGCACGGACGTCCAGATCCGGACGGAACTTCTTCAAAACGAACAGCATCTTCCAGACATCGCCCGTCCAGGCGAGCCGCGTCGGCTCCGACGCCGGGCCGGCGATGAACTCACGCAAGGCCATGCGCGCGTTCAGCGGCAGACAATCGTGCAGGAGGATGATCGTCCCCGGATGCGCCGCCGCCTCGACGTTGATGAAATCGCGCAGGAGATATTCGAACCAGTGCAGCCCGTCGAGAAACGCCACGTCCGGCCCGCGCGGCAAAAGCCGCCGCACATCGACCCCCGCAAAGAACTCATCCGACGTCATTTGAAAGAGATGCGTTTCGCCGCGCGCCGTCAGCGCCGAGGAGGCCAGTTGGAACTCCGGATCGACGCACACGGCGGCGCAGCGAAAGCACGCGAGAGACTCGCCCCACCGCGTGCCGATCTCGAGATAGGAGCGGGGGCGAAGGCGTTCGTCCATGGCGCGCAGGAAGTCCAGATAATCAATTCCGCCGTGATTGAGACTTTTATTTATATTTTGAATATTTTTCTCCATAATAGTCTCCAGAAACTGATTTTCTCAAATATTATTCCCTTGCTCTTCTTGGATCAAACGCCGCGCTCCCGTCATCCCCAAACTGTTGAAAGCGCGGCCCCGCGCAGGTAGTGTCGGGCATGGCGTCACCCATTCACATCATCGGCGGCGGTTTGGCGGGGTCGGAAGCGGCGTGGCAGGCGGCGACCCTGGGCGCGCGCGTCGTGCTGCACGAGATGCGGCCCGACCGCACGACCGAGGCGCACAAGACGGACGGCCTCGCCGAACTCGTCTGCTCCAACTCTTTCCGCTCCGACGACTGGGAGACGAACGCCGTCGGCCTGCTGCACGAGGAGATGCGGCGCTGCGGCTCGCTCATCATGAGCGCGGGCGACGCGCACAAGCTGCCCGCCGGCGGCGCCTTGGCGGTCGACCGCGACGGGTTCTCCGCTGAGGTGACGGCGCGGCTGGAGGCGCACCCGCTCATTTCAATCGAACGCAGCGAAGTGGCCGAGCCGTCGCAGGAGTGGGACAATGTCATCGTCGCCACGGGGCCGCTCACCTCCCCCGCTCTCTCCGCCGCGATCCAGCGGCTGACCGGCGAGGCGGAGCTGGCGTTCTTCGACGCCATCGCCCCCATCGTCCACCGTGACAGCGTGAACATGGAGATCGCGTGGGCGCAGTCGCGCTACGACAAGGCGGGGCCAGGCGGCACGGGCGCGGACTACATCAACTGCCCGATGAACCGCGAGGAATACGAGCGCTTCATCGCCGCGCTGCTCTCCGCCGAGAAAACCGCGTTCAAGGAGTGGGAGGGCACGCCCTATTTCGAGGGCTGCCTGCCCATCGAGGTGATGGCGGAGCGCGGCCCCGAGACGCTTTGTTTCGGCCCGATGAAGCCCGTCGGCCTCACCGATCCCCGCACTGGCCGCAGCCCCTACGCCGTCGTGCAGCTCCGGCAGGACAACGCGCTCGGCACGCTGTGGAATATGGTCGGCTTCCAGACCAAGCTGAAGCACGGCGAGCAGGCGCGCATTTTCCGGATGATTCCGGGACTGGAGCAGGCGGAGTTCGCGCGGCTCGGCGGCTTGCATCGCAACACGTTCCTCAACTCGCCGAAGGTGCTCGACCGCTGGCTGCGGTTGCGCGCGGCGCCGCGCTTGCGCTTCGCCGGGCAGATCACCGGCGTGGAGGGTTATGTGGAGAGCGCCGCCATTGGCCTCATCGCAGGGCGTTTCGCCGCCGCCGAGGCGCTCGGGCGCGAGGCTTTGCCGCCGCCAGCGACGACCGCGCTGGGCGCGCTTCTCGCCCACATCACCGGCGGGCACCTGAGCGCGGAGGACGGGCCGCGCAGCTTCCAGCCGATGAACGTGAACTTCGGGCTGTTCCCGCCCATCGAGGCGAGCGTGGCGAACGCGAAAGGCAAGCTGAAGCCCGCCAAGGGGTTCGATCGCAAGCGCGCGCTGTCCGCCCGCGCGCTCGCCGACCTTACCGTCTGGCTTCACTCATCGAGCAGCACGTAAAACTGCATCCAGCGGATGACGCGGCGCCTGTCCGCGCCCTCGCCCTCCACCACGCCGTTCGCGCCGACGAGATAGAGCCGCGCGCGCAGTTCGCCGTCCTGCGGGGTGATAATCAGCGCTTGATCGAGTTCGCGGCTCACCGGCTCGACGGGGCTGTGCGCCGCAAGAGCTGCGGGCAAGTTAAACCGCGCCGAGCGCCCCCCCAACTCGATCTTGACCAATTCGCCGTCGCGCCGGACTTCAAGCGCAGGGATGGCGGCGGGGTAAGACAGGTTGGCGTTATAATCCGCCCCCAAGGTCACGTAGCGCGGTCCATACACCCACTTGGCCCCCTCCGCCCTCACGGCGCCCATATTGCGGAAGTTGAAGCTGAAGGTTCGACCTGCATCTGGGCCGGTGACACGGTAAATCGGAAACGCGGGCACGCCGAGGCGTTTCGCCGCGTTGGCGTGCAGACTGGCGTACTTTGGCTCCGAGAAGGGGTTCTGCGGGTCGCCCTCGAACCACAGCCGCACCCGCTCCATTCCCGACCAGTTGTGAAGCTCGCGCAGGGCGGAGGACGCCCGATTTTGATCCGCCTCCGCCCAGGCGCCGTCAGACGCTTTCGCCGAGACGCGCCCGCCGTCGATAAGGCCGTTCTTGGCGAGCAGCGCCTCCAGTCTCGCGGACTGGCTGCTCACCGTCAGCCCCGTTGCGCCCCATGGGCCGACCGCGGCGGCGAGCAGCAGCGCGGCGAGCAGGCCGGGGATAAGCCGGATGTCCGCCCGCGACCGGCTGAGCGCGAACAGCGCGATGAGCGCGGCGAACCACACGGCGGCGAGCGCCGACATATAACGCGCGGGCGTGACGCCGTAGTTTGCGAAACGGATGTAAAGCGCGGCGATGAGCAGCCCCACGGGCGCGATGAGCAGATACGGCCACACGCGCCAGAACGTGGCCATGAACCATCCGGCGTCGCGCGTCGGGTAGGCGAGCAGCGCCGTCGCCACCACGCACGCGGAATAGATCACGCCGATCTGCCCGAGCCGCGCCTCGTTGAAGCCGCCGGTCAGCAGCACCTTGCCGCTGTAGACAAGCAGGATCGCGGCGAACACAAACGTCAGCGGCACGAAGATGAACTTCACCAGAAGAGCGACGGCGCGGGAGGTGAACTCCATGTCGCGGCCCGTCTTCGCCGGCTCGCTGAACTCGCGAGGGATGAGCGTCAGCCAGATGAGCGGGAACGCGAGGCACGCCGCAACGACGAACATGCGCTCGTCGTAAATTCGCGGCACCTCGACGACGAACAGCGTCTCGACCGCCTTGATCGCCCCCCAAACGCCGACGTAAAGCACGATCGCGCCGAAGCCTGCGGCGAGAAACGCCACCCAGAGCTTATGGTTGAACTGCCAGACCGCTTCGCTGTCCGCCTGCCTGCGAAGGTAGGGCGCAAGTCCCAGCAAGAGCGCCAGCGCAGCGAGGCCCAGCCCGGCGTTGAACGAAAGCGCGCCAGCGAACGAAGCGAACTCGCTTTCCGCGTAAACCTTCCGTGCAAGCGGATCCATGCTGGCAAGCGCGGGCACGTCCCAGAGCCAAAAAAAGAACAATACGCCACTCGCCTGCAGGATGAACGCGGCGAGCCGCTCGCTGGACGCCTCGGCCCAAAGCTGCGCGGCGATGGCGAATGCGATCGACATGACGAGCGCGTTGTTGACCGGCCGCACCAGCGGATCGGGCTGCGCCGGCCATCCGACAAGCCAATAAAGGTTGAACGCGGTCAGACACGCCGCGAGCAGCACAGGGCCGGGAAAGCGCACCAGCGTTTCCGCCACGCCGTAGAGAAAGTTCGCCGAACCTGTCTTTTCCGCGTCGCTCATGACACCCTTCCGCGCCATTCGTTGAGGCCGTCTTTATACCGCGCCTTTGTAGTGCGCGCGCGCAATGCGCCATAGCCGCGCGGCCGGGTTCAATTCAACAATGTCCAGGAGCGGCCGGCGCTCGGGCCGCGCCAACCGGTCGAGATAAGGCTCGATAAGGGCCAACGGCAGAAACACCGTAAGGCTGGCGGGGGAGATGCCGCGCAGGCTGGCGCGCGCGTCCTGCAGGTGCCGCCGCGCGTCGGCCCGAAGATAGGTGAGTGCGCGGTGCAGTTCGGGCCGCGCCTCGCCGCGCAGAAGCGCATACGGATCGACGCCGTGGGCCGCGAAATGATCTGCGGGCAGAAACAGGCGGCCGCGCGCCGCGTGATAGGGCAGCGCCCGCAACAGCCCTGTCAGCCCATAAGCGCGCGCCGCGGCCGCGCACGCTGGCTCGGCCCGCTCCGCCTCGACGCCGGCGATACGGCAACCGAGCCGAAAGATCGCGCCCGCCGTGCGCTGCAGATAGGCGTCAAGCGTGGGCGCGTCGGGCGTCATTTCCCGGCCGAGGTCGAAAAGGCGCGCCTCCGCCATGTCGATGAGCGCAGCGTGCGGGATGTCGAAGGCTGCGCGCGTGCGCATCAAAGCGTCGGCGACAGGGTGGCCGGTCGGCCCGTCCTCGTTCAGAGGGTCGAGGGCGTCGCGCCACCACTGCAGGCGCACCTCGCCGAACATAGCCTCGTTTACCTGTTCGGGGATGCGGGACAGTTCAACATTGTAGGCGTAGAGCGCCAGCAGATGCGCGCGGATCGGCTCCGGCGCGAACAGGGCGGACCAGTATCGGTTGCGATCGAAGTTGCGCACCACCTCGGCGATAACCCGGTCGTCGGGCGCGTCCGTGGCCGCCGCTTGTGCGCGCGACATATCCGCCCCCGCTCTCAGGCCAGCGCGAGCGCGGCCGCAAAGCGCCGCTGTTCGGCCAGGAGCAGATTGTAGGTGCGGCAGGCGGCGCCCGTCGCCATGGGTTCCAGCGGCATGCCGGCCGCCTCGAACGCGGCGGCCACATCGGGCGCGGGGAAATGCTGGTTCGCGCCGGTCCCCAAAATGAGAAAGTCGACCTGCGCCTCGCGCTGCAGGAAAGCGATGAGCGCGGCGGCGTCATGCGATACGTCGGGCGCGCTCCAGCGATAGACGCCGCTCTCCACGATCACCACCGCCTCGTCGTAGCGAGCGCCCGCGATGGTGAAGCCCCGCGCATAGGAGGTGATCGGCCCGCGGTCGCCAAGACGGGGGAACACGTGATCCGTCATCGCTTGCGGCGGGATTTGGCGGCGCCTGGGCGTTTGCTCGCCGGCGATTTGGCGGGATCGGCGGCGGGGCGACGCGCCGGCGCGCTTGGGGTTTTGCCGGGGAGCGGATTGGCGGGAGCCTGCGCCGCCTGCAAGCTGGCGGCCGAAACCGCCGCGACGACCGAGGGCGGGGTCGGCTCGGCATCCGCATCGTTTGCGGCGTCATCCGTCTCGGGGCGGGCGGCGGCCGACGGTTTGCGGCCAGGCGCGGTCGCCGCCGTCCCCCAGTCGCGCTTGACGCCGAGCAGATAGAGCAGCGGCGCCGCCACGAAGAGCGAGGTGTAGGCGCTGACCGCCGTGCCGACCAGCAGCGTGAGAATGAACCCGTGAATGACCTGCCCGCCGAAGAAAAACAAGGCGACCAGAGTGATGAGCACCGATCCGAGCGTCATCACGGTGCGCGAAAGCGTCTCGTTGATGGAAAGGTCGATCAACTGGTCAAGCGGCATTCGCTTGAATTTGCGCAAGTTTTCGCGAATGCGGTCGAACATGACGACCGTGTCGTTCACGGCGTAGCCGATGAGCGTGAGAATCGCGGCGACGACGGTGAGGTCAAAGTCGATCTGGAGCAGCGACAGCACGCACAACGTCGCCAGCACGTCATGCAAGAGGGCGACGATGGCCGCGACGGAGAACTGCCACTCGAACCGCAGCCAGACGAACAGGAAGATGCCGACGGCGGCCACGGTGAGCGCGATGATGGAGCCGCGCACCAGTTCGTCCGAGACGGTGCCGCCGACCACGTCGGCGCGCAGCACCTCGAAGCCGGGCCCGAGCGCATCGCGGATTTTGGCCACGGCGGCCTGCTGGGCCGCATCGCCGCCCGGCTGCTCGGCCACCTTGATCGCCACGTCTGTGGCGGAGCCGAAGGTCTGGATCTGAGTTTCGCCGAGGCCAAGCGCGGCGACTTTCTGCCGGATGTCGGCGATGTCGACCGCCGAGGACGCGCGCACCTCCATCAGCGTGCCGCCGCGGAAGTCGATGCCAAAATTGAGGCCCAGCGTGGAGAGAAGCACGATGGTGGCCACAATGAGCAGCAGCGTCTCGGCGACGGCGATCTTGTAGTGCGTAACGAACGAGAACCGCGTGCCCGGTTTCACGAACACGACGGGTTTGAAGGGTATCAGGCGCATGGGCGCTCCTTGACCATATCCCCGCGCATCAGATCGGCACCGTGGTCGGCCGGTTCCAACGCACCCACTGCGCGACGAGGTAGCGGGTGATCGTGGTGGCGGTGAAGAACGAAGCGAGGATGCCGACGCCAAGGGTCACGGCGAAACCACGCACCGGCCCTGAACCGAGCCAGAACATGATGAACGCCACGAGAAGGCCCGTGAGGTTGGTGTCCGTGATGGTGCCGATGGCCTTGGTGAAAGCGATGTCGATGGCGGTGATGGCGCTTTTGCCCGATCGCAGCTCCTCGCGGATGCGCTCGTTGATGAGCACGTTGGCGTCCACCGACATGCCCATGGTCAGCACGATGCCGGCGATGCCGGGGAGGGTCAACGTTGCGCCGAGCAGCGACATGGTGGCGGTGATGAGCGCGAGGTTGATCACGAGCGCCATGACCGAGAACAGTCCGAACAAGCCGTAACCGATGATCAGAAAGGCCGCGACGCCGGTGAAGCCGATGATGGCGGCGACCTTGCCGGCCTCGATGGAGTCCGCGCCGAGGCTGGGGCCGACCGTGCGCTCCTCCACGATCTGCAAACTGGCCGGCAGCGCGCCTGAGCGCAACTGGATCGACAGCTCGTTGACGCCCTCCACCGTGAAGCCGCGCCCCGAGATTTGCCCGCTGCCGCCGAGGATCGGCTCTTCGATGGTGGGGGCGGAGATCACCTTGCCGTCCAGCACGATGGCGAAGGGTTTGCCCACATTGCGCGCCGTAACCTGCGCGAAGCGCTGCGCGCCTTGCGCGTCGAAGCGGAACGAAACGATTGGCCCGCCGGTGCGCTGGTCGAATCCGGGCTGCGCGTCCACCAGGTTTTCGCCGCCGACGATCACTTCTGTGCGCAGCACCTCGCGCCGGTTAGGGTCTTCGGCGGACGGGTAGAACGCGGTGCCCTCGGGCAGACCGCGGCGCTCGGCTTCCTCGGCGCTGATCGGGTCGACAAGCTGGAAGGTAAGCCGCGCCGTTTTGGAGATCAGCTCCTTCAGCGTTTGCGGATCGTTGAAGCCAGGCACCTGCACCAGGATGCGGTCGCGTCCCTGGCGCTGGATCACCGGCTCGGTGGTGCCCAGAGCGTCCACCCGGCGACGGATGGTTTCGATCGAGGCGTCAAGCGCGCCGGTCGTGCGCTCAGTAAGCGCCTGTTGCGTGGGCCGCAGCTCGATCACGCCGCCGCCCGGCGTGATGATTTCGATGTCGTTGCCGCTCGTCCCGCCGAACAGCGAGTTGGAGAGCGGCTGGGGAATGCGCTTCAGCCGCGTCATGGCTTTGTCCATGTCCGCCGGGTTGCGCAGCGTCACGCGAACCGCGTCGCTGGCCACGCCCAGTCCGGTGTAGGGGATGCGCTCCACCGGCCGGGCGCCGGAAGGGTCGCCGCGCAATTCGCGGCGCACATCGCTCTCGATGGTGTTGAGCCAGTTGGCCAGCAACTCCTGCGTGTTCATCTGCAACAGCAGATGGCTGCCGCCCTGGAGGTCGAGCCCCAGCGGCATGCGTTTCTGCGGCGCCCAGCTCGGAAACTGTTCGACCACCGACTTCGGCAGGAAGTTCGGCATCGTGAACAGCAGCGACAGGAACGAGACGAGAATGATTGTCGCGATTTTCCAGGGGGCGAAATACAGCATGTTCTATCGCTCATTCATCGGGGCGGGGCGACGGGCGCGGATGCGTCGGTCACGCGTCGCCGTCGGCGCTCTCCGGATCGGTCTTGGCTGGTTTGGCCTGCGCGTCGTTCGCTGGCTGCGCCTGCGCGGCCGGCCGCGGCGCGGGACGCTTGGACGGCGGCGGCTGCTTGCCGCGACGCGCAGGAGCCGACCGGTTCGGCGAAGGGAGCGCGCGCGACGAACTTGAAGAGACGCTCTGGGCGTTGTCCTTCTCCTTTTTCGGCGCATCCTCATAATTGGCGTCGACGATGCGGTCTTCGTCGTGATCGGCGTCGTCCTCAGCCTCGTCTTCCTCATCCTCGTCGCGGCGCGAGGTCTCGCGCACCGGTTCGGTCTTGCTCCGCACCTCCGAGATCGTGCCCTTGACCACGCGCACCCTCACCCCCTCGGCAAGCTCAACCACCAGCTCCGTGTCGCTGACGACCTTGGCCACTTTGCCGATCAGGCCGCCGGCCGTGACAACCGTGTCGCCGCGCCGCAGCGCCGCCACCATGGCCCGGTGCTCCTTGAGCCGGTTCTGCTGCGGGCGAATGATAAGGAAATACATGATCGCGATGATGATCAGAAACGGCACAAACTGGACGAGCGCGCTGCCGCCGGAAGCCGGGTCGCCTGCCTGCGCGAGGGCGGGTGTGATCCACATGGGAATGATCCTTGGTTGCGGCGCTTTCTTGCGCTCGCGCGTTTCATGCATCGCTTGGAATTGCGCCGGACTATACCCCGCCCGCCGTTCGATGCAACGGTGTTTATGGCGTAAATGGTTAGCGGCGCAGGCTCGCGCAACGTCGGGGCAAGGCCGTCCTGGCCGCTTTCCACGGCCCCGCGCTTTTGATATGTGGGTCGAAAGCATTTATGAGGCGCGCTTTGGACCCCCGCATTCTCGCCACCCTCACCCGCATCGCCGACAGCCTCGAGCGCCTCAGACCGCAAGGCCCGCCAGACGACGCAGAGATGCGCGCGCGCTTCGCCGACGCCGACGCGTTCGTTTGGAGCCCCAACCATGGCCGGTTCCAGCCCGTGCCGCATGTGAACCGCGTTCCGCTCGATCTGCTGCAGGGCGTCGAGAACCAACGCGATACGCTTTTCGCCAACACGTGGCAGTTTGCGCAAGGACTGCCCGCCAACAACGCCCTCCTGTGGGGCGCGCGCGGCATGGGCAAATCGTCGCTGGTGAAGGCCGTGCACGCCGCTGTGAACGAGAAAATCGGGGCTGGCAAAACCTCCGCGTCAGACGTCGCGCAAACCGCGCCGCCGCCGCCCGCGCATCCCTCGCGGCTGAAGCTCATCGAAATCCACCGCGAAGACATCGCGACCCTGCCCGACTGCCTCCACTGCCTGCTGGCGGCGCGGCCGCGGCGCTTTATCGTGTTCTGCGACGACCTCTCCTTCGATGAGGGGGACAGCAGCTACAAATCGCTCAAAGCCGTTCTGGAGGGCGGCGTTGAAGGGCGGCCGGAGAACGTGCTGTTCTACGCCACCTCGAACCGCCGGCACCTGCTCCCGCGCGATATGGCGGAGAACGAGCGCGCGACCGCCTTGAACCCTGGCGAGACGGTGGAGGAGAAAGTGTCGCTCTCAGACCGTTTCGGGCTGTGGATCGGCTTCCACAACTGCTCGCAGGGCGACTACCTGGCGATGATCCGCGCCTACGCTCGCCATTTCGGCCTGAGGACGCCGGCCGATCAGCTGGACGGCGAGGCGCTCGCCTGGGCGATGGGGCGCGGCGCGCGGTCGGGGCGGGTGGCGTGGCAATTCATCCAGGACATGCGCGGCCGCGAGGGCGCTCGGCTCGGGTGATCGCTCGCCGAGGCGCGTTAACCCCTTTTGACGCATCCCTCGCCACCCTCCTCCGCTTTGCCTTGACCCGCGCGCCGCCTGGGTGAGGATCACGGCTCCTTGCCGGCGGTGAAGAACTCTTCCGGATTGACCGGCTTCGAGTTCTTGCGCAGCTCGAAGTGAAGCTGCGGCTTGGACACATTGCCTGTAGCGCCGGCTTTAGCGACGACCTGACCGCGCTTGACGATGTCGCAACGCTTCACGAGCGCCTCGTCGTTGTGGGCGTACGCGGTGACGAAGTCGCCCGCATGCCGGATGAGGATGAGGTTGCCGAAACCCGTGATCTCGGTGCCCACATAGGCCACGACGCCGTTCTCCGCCGCTTTCACCGGCGTGCCTTTCGGCACCGAGTAGTTCACCCCATCGTTTATCGTGCCGTCGTCCTTTTTGCCGAATTTGGCGATCACAAGCCCTTCGACCGGCTGGCGGAACGTGTCGGCGCTGCGCGGCGGCGGGCTAGCCAGCAGATCTTCGCAATCGCCAACCGCCGGTTTGTCGAGAGCCGGGGGCGCAGCGGGCTTCTCCGGTTCGCGCACTGCGACCTTATCCTCAGGCTTGGCGGGCGGCGACGCGGGCTTCTCCGCGACGGGCGGCTTGCGGCCGGCCGGGTCGGCGTCGCGTGGGCGCGCGTCGCGCGGGGCGAAATCACGCGGCGGCGTGGCGCTCCGGGGTGCGGCGTCGCTGGGCCGGTCGCGGTCGAGGGCCGCTTCCCGACGGTAAGGCGGATAAGGCCTCGGCGGTTCGCCCGCAAAGCGCGGCGGCGCCCCGTCTGCGCGCAAGGCGCCGGTGCGGTCGCGGCCTCCCCGCTCGTCGGACGGGATCATGATGACCTGCCCGGGGCGAAGGGAATCGCCCGGGCCGATCTTGTTGTGATGCGCGATCGGGGCCGGACCCATGCCAAACCGCTGGCCGATGGAGAACAGGCTGTCGCCGGCCTTCACGGTGTAGCAATTGGCGCAGGTTTCCTCGCCTGGGCGTGAGCCGGTGCGCGACGAGCTGTAGGCCGCGCCCGCATCGTAGCTTTCCGCGTCGCCGTCGGACCGGCGCGCTCCGTACGGGGCCGGTTCGGACGGATAGGCGCCGCCATCGCCAGGCGAGGGGATGACGACCGTTTGGCCGGCCCGCAAGGAGCGGCCGCTCACCCCATTCGCCTCCTCAAGTTCGCGGACCGACACGCCGTAGCGCAGGGCCAGGCCGTAAAGCGTGTCGCCGGGCGCCACCACGACGCTGCGCCCGCCTTCGACCGGGGCCGGATACGCCTCGCGCGGAGGAGGCGCGCCGTAACCGCTCTCATGCCCGGCGCCGTAGCCGTTGTAGCCGCCGCCGTCGCGCGGGAATCGTCCGTTCAGATAGCCGTAGCCGTCTGCGACCTTAACCTCGGGCGGACGCTTATGATCGGACGGGCGCCCCTCGTCGGATCGCGCGTAGGCGACGCCGCCGGCGTTATAAGACCCGATCGGCGGCAACTCCGACCGCGAAACCACTGGCGAGTAACCGCCGCCATATGACTCAGGATAACCGCCATTGTATCCCTCGCGGTCGACCGAGCCTGTCGAGGCGTATGCGTAACCGCCGTCAAAGCCGTAGCCGTCGAACCGGGAGGACGCGCAACCGCCGAGACCGGCGAGCGCAAGCACGGATAAAACGCAAGCCGCGCCTCTGACGCCGCTCGCCGGAACTCGTAACGCAACTGAACGCATTTCCCGCACCCCCTACTGAACACTCGGTTCAGTTATGCCGCGATAACCTTTCGGTCCGGTTAACCGGAAAGCGAAAACGCGACGGGGTTTCAGGTGAACGGCACGAAACGCACGGGCATCAGCCGGCGCCAGCGCATGCGGCCCGCGCGCTTGCGGCCGCGAAACAGATGCTGGCTTTTCCGGTCGCCGCCGAGCGGCAGCACAATGACGCCGCCCTCGCCCAATTGCTCGATGAGCGCGCGCGGCGGCTCCCGTGCGGCGGCGGTGACGATGACCCGGTCGAAGGGCGCATGCTCGGCCCAGCCGGCCGCGCCGTCGCCATGGGCGATCTCCACATTGTTGAAGCCCAGCGCCTCGATGCGGGCGAGCGCCTCCATCGCGAGCGGGCGGTGGGTCTCGACGCTGTACACCTTCGCCGCGAGCCGGGCGAGCACCGCCGTCTGATAGCCCGAACCGGCGCCGATTTCGAGCACGCGCGCGGCGTCGCCCAAATCAAGCGCCTCCGTCATATACGCCACGATGAATGGCTGCGAGATGGTCTGGCCGCAGCCGATGCGCAGCGCCTCGTCAGCGTAGGCCTCATCCCCGAGGTCGGGCGGCGCGAACGCTTCCCGCGGCACGCTCTCCATGGCGCGCAGCACGCGCTCGCCCGCGGCGCCCTCGCGGCGCAGTTTGGCGAACAGCTTCTCCCGCGCTTCGGCCAGCCGCGACATGTTGAACCCTCGACGGCTTAACGTGCCTATGCTGCGCGAGTTTCCGCCCCCGGGCTAAAATGCGTCGACGTAGACCGACACCGCACTGGGCGGCGGCACGGGCAGGCCGTCTTCGCGAAGGCCTTCGATGTGGAAGGCGATGGCGCTGGCGATCTCCCTTTGCGTTTCTTCGAGCGTATCACCGAGCGCGACACAGCCAGGCAAGTCGGGCACATACGCGGCGAAGTACGGCCCCGCGTTTTCGATGACGACAGCGTAACGCATCAATATCTTCCCCAACCATCCGATAGCATCGTAAAGAATACAAATAAGCCAGTTAAAAGTAAAAACCCCAAGCCGGGTCCTATTGCTCCAGAAAAGAGAGCAAACAAAGTTGCGATAAACGATAAAAGAGCTAGCCCTGCCCACAATAAAATCATTTACCTCTCCCAGTTATGCGTGAATAACGTCGAGGCCGCCCATATAGGGGACGAGCGCTTCCGGCACGCGCACCGAGCCGTCGGCCTCCTGATAGTTCTCCAGCACGGCGACGAGCGTGCGCCCGACCGCCAGCCCCGAGCCGTTCAGCGTGTGCACGTAATGCAGTTTGCCGTCCGCATCCCGGTAGCGCGCGCCTTCGCCAGGTTTGGCCGGGTTCGCCATGCGCCGCGCCTGGAAGTCGCCGCAGTTCGAACAAGAGGAAATCTCGCGATAGGCGTTCTGGCCGGGCAGCCACACCTCGATGTCGTAGGTTTTGCGCGCCGAGAAGCCCATGTCGCCGGTGCAAAGCACGACGGTGCGGAACGGCAAGCCGAGACGGCGCAGCACCTCCTCCGCGCAGGCCGTCATGCGCTCGTGCTCGGCCTCCGACTGCTCTGGAGTGGTGATCGAGACGAGTTCGACCTTGGAGAACTGGTGCTGGCGGATGATGCCGCGCGTGTCGCGGCCCGCGGCGCCTGCCTCCGCGCGGAAGCACGGCGTGTGCGCGGTGAGGCGCATCGGCAGTTGGCTTTCCGCCAGCACGCTCTCGCGCACCAGGTTGGTCAGCGACACCTCCGCCGTCGGTATCATCCAATAATGATCGCGATTTTCTAACTGCTCTGCGATGGCTTTAAGAGCGGTGAGCGCGGTTTCCTGATCCGTTGCTTTTCCCACGCTTCTCCGCCAAATCTCTGGATCAAGGATGCGCGAGACATTGAATAAATCCTCCGCGAACTTCGGCAATTGCCCGGTGCCGAACATGGCGTCGTCCTTGACGAGCAGCGGTGGGTTCACCTCGGTGTAGCCCCCAATGGTGCCGCCCTGCCCTTCGCCGCCCTTCTTCCCCTTGCCCTTCGCCTGGATTGCCTGCTCCGGCCCGGTGTGCAGGTCGAGCATGAACGCGGCTAGCGCCCGCTCCAGCCGCGCAAGCGGCCCCTTCAGCACCACGAAGCGCGCGCCGGACATGCGCGCCGCCGCCTCGAAGTCCATCAGGCCCAGCGCCTCGCCGATCTCGAAATGCTGCTTCGGCGCAAAGTCGAACGGGCGCGGCTCGCCGACCCGTCGCACCTCCACGTTGCCTTTTTCGTCCACGCCGTCGGGCACGTCAGGCGCGGGCAGGTTCGGGATGATGGCGAGCGCCTGGCGGAGCTGCTCGTCGAGTTCGCGCTCGCGCGCCTCACCCGCTGCAAGCGCTTCCTTGAGGCTCGCGACCTCCGCCATGAGCTTTTCCGCGAGCGCCGGGTCGCCGCCCTTGCCCTTAGCCTTGCCGATCTCCTTGGAGGCCGCGTTGCGCCGCGCCTGCGCCTCCTGCAGCCGGGTGATGACCGCGCGCCGCTCTTCGTCGAGCGCCAGGATCGCCGCCGATTGCGCCTCAAGCCCCCGCCGCGCAAGGCCAGCGTCGAACGCGGCCGGATTCTCCCTGATCCACTTGAGGTCGTGCATGGCGGCTCCTTGCGCTCGGCGAAGCGCAAGCAATAAGACCGAGGCGGCGCGCCGTAAAGCTGCGGCTCGAGTTTTCCGCCTAAACCGCGTCGGCGGCGGCGCGGGCGGCCTCGTCGCGCTCACGCTTTTTCTCGACCATGCGCGCGGAAATGATCGACAGCTCGTAAAGCAGCAGCGTGGGGATGGCGAGGCCGGTCTGGCTGATCGGGTCCGGAGGCGTTAGCAGCGCGGCGACGGCGAACACGAGCACGATGGCGTAGCGGCGCTTGGCCCGCAGCCAGTCGGAGGTCACCAGCCCCGCCTTGGCGAGCAAGGTCAGCAGCACGGGCAACTGAAAGCAGATGCCGAAGCCCAAGATCAGCGCCATGATCAGGCTGAGATACTCGCTCACGCGCGCGGTGAGCTGGATGCCGACCTGCCCCTCGCCGGCTGACTGCTGCATTGAGAGGAAAAACTTCATGGCGAGCGGCATGATCATGAAATAGACGAGCGCCGCCCCCAGCATGAACAGGATGGGCGTCGCGATGAGAAACGGCGTGAAGGCCTGCCGCTCGCTTTTGTAGAGGCCGGGAGCGACGAACATATAAATTTGCGTAGCGATGACCGGGAAAGCGAGAAACAGCGCGCCGAAAAGCGCAAGACGCATCTGCGTGAAGAAAAACTCCTGCGGCGCCGTGTAGATCATCTCCACGGGCACGTTTTCACCCGCCGCCCACTGATAGGGCCAGACAAGGATGTTGTAGATGTCGCGGGCGAAGAAAAAGCAGATCGCGAAGCAGGCGATGATCGCGAGCACCGACCAGATCAGCCGTTGCCGCAGCTCGATCAGGTGATCGAGGAGCGGCGCTTTGGTGTCGTCGAAATTTTCGGCTGTCATGAACGCCCCCGATCAAACGCGGGGGGGAGCGGGCGCCGAGATGGCGTCCGGGCCGGGCTGCTGCTCACCCGTTGGAGGCGCCGGGGGCGCAGGCGAAGCGCTCGGAGGCTCTGGAGCCTGGCGCGCGGCGTCAAACTCGGACGGACTGGCCGGCCGCGACGAAGGCTCCTGCATGGCGGCATTGATGCTGTTGCGGATCTGGTTCGCTGGATGCATGTCGGCGACGGAACGAAGGTCGCGCTGGATGTCGTCGAAGCCTGTGTCGCGCACCGAATCCTCGAACTGGCGTCGAAAATCATCCGCTGAGCGGCGAAACCTGTTCATGGCGCGGCCGAGACCGCGCAGGACGCCGGGCAGCTCTTTCGGCCCGATGACGATGATCGCGACGACCGCGATCAGCAACAGCTCCGACCAGCCGATCTCAAACATGACGGAGCACCTCTTGCAGGAGTGACGCGCGGCGGCCCTTGCTTAGCCGGCTTTCGTCTCGCTGCCGGTCCGCGGCGACTCGGGCTTGCCCTGAGCGGCGCCTTCGAGAGACTTGGCGATCTCGGCGCGGGTCTCCTCCTCTTCGGAGAGGCCTTTCTTGAAGCTCTTTATGCCCTTGGCCACGTCGCCCATCAGCTCGGAGATCTTGCCGCGCCCGAACAGGAGCACGATCAGAACCACCACAATAAGCAGCTGGAACCAGCTCGGCGCCAGATACATCAGCTGCAAACCCGTATCGCTCATGCCCACTTCCTTTCAGATTTGCCGCAAAGATAAGCGCAAAGGAGAGCCCGCGCAACCGCGGCGCAGCGCAAAAGCCGCAAAAGCTAGGGGAGCCGCCGCGATCCGTCTTCGCCGAACACCAGGGCGGCGCCCGAAGGCACGGACAAACTCACCTCCTCGCCCGGATCGACGCCGTTGCTCGCTCGCCTCACGTTGACCGGCGCGTCCAGCCCTGCCACGGCGACTTCGAACAGAATGTCGCTGCCCAGAAAGCGCCGCGCCGTCACCCGGCCCGGAGTTCCCTCTCCCGCCGGCCCCATCACGATGTCCGTCGGACGCAGGCACAGCCGGCCGGGGCCGTCCGCGACGCCGGGAGCGGGAAAAGCGCCGAGCGGCGAAAGGGCGACGCCGCGGGCCACATCGCAGGGCAGCGCGTTCACCTGGGAGAACGCCTGCGCCACATAAAGATGCGCCGGGCGGTGATAAAGCTCTTTTGCGGTCCCGTCCTGCACCACGCGGCCTTGACGCATCACAACGATGCGATCGGACAGGCGCATGGCCTCCTCCGCGTCGTGGGTGACGATGACCGTCGTTGCCCGCGCCTCGCGCAGGATCGCGAGCGCATCCTCGCGCACCGATTGCCGCAACTGGCCGTCCAGCCCGGAAAAAGGCTCATCCATAAGCAGCACGGCCGGACGCGGGGCCATGGCGCGCGCCAGCGCCACCCGCTGCTGTTGCCCGCCCGAGAGCGCATGCGGGTAGCTTTCAGCGTGATGGCTGAGGCCGACGCGTTCGAGCGACGCCCGCGCCTCGCGCAAAGCGGCCGCGCGCCCGAGACGCTTCAGTCCGAACGCCACATTCTCAATAACGCGCAGATGGGGGAACAACGCGAAATCCTGAAACATCAGGCCGACGCCGCGCTGCTCCGGCGGCGTATGGCGTCCGCCCGACGCCTCCAGCCCGGCGATGTGGATGGTTCCGTGCGAGACCCGCTCGATGCCCGCGATGAGGCGCAGCAAGGTCGATTTACCGCAACCGGAGGGCCCGAGCAGACAAATGATCTCGCCCGTCTCGACCCGCAGGCTCACATCTTCGACCGCCGAAACGGCGCCGTAACGCTTGCCCACATTGCGCAACGCCAGCTCCACCGCGATGGTGGCCGCCGCCTTCCGGCGCGCCGCGGGCGCTGCATTGGCCAGGGTTCGAGCCTGGCTATCGATGGGTTTCAGGTGGGACACGCCACGCCTCTTGCCGCCGCGCCCGACGCGGTTGCGCCCAAGATCGGCGTTTTCGCGGAGAAGTTCAAGCCGCGCGGCCGCACCTGCCTGAAAATGCGCCCTGAAAGGAACCTGAAGATGACCAGATCGTTCAGAAAAAAGTCATTTTTGGTTTGCTTTAAATGACGGCTTCGGGCGGCGGGGGTTTTCGATAAGCGCGGCCTGCAAGCATTCCCAGTCACGCTTCGAGATCAATCCAGGCACTTTTCAGGGAGACTGTCATGAAATCCATTCTATTGGGCGCAGCAGCGCTCATCGCGTTCTCCGGGGCCGCGTTCGCGCAGGGCGGAGCCGCCGCGCCGAGCGTGAAGCCCGCCGACGTGGCCAAAGTCGCCGCCTCCATCAAGGGCGACGCCGCCAAGCTGAAAGCCTACTGCGAGATGCAAGACCTCTACAATCAATCATACGAGGCGGGCGAGAAGAAGGACGACAAGAAAGCCGAAGAGCTGGCGAACAAAGCCGATGAACTCGGCAAAAGCCTCGGCGCGGATTACGAGAAAATCATGGTGGCCGGCGCCGACATCGACCCGGAGTCGAAAGAGGGCCAAGACTTTTACGCCGGCTTTGAAGACCTCGACAAGTCCTGCGAGAAAAAATAACTCAGCCGCGTAAAGGGACGCTCAAGCCATGGGCGTCCCTTTCGTTTTCTTCGACGACGACCGCCGCCCCCAACACCAGACTTGAGGCCAAAGCCGGCGCCATCCGCCTGGCTCTTGGACGCTACTCGATGCTCGGCCGCCCCCGGCCTTGCTTGACCGCCGACCGCATGCTTTTCGATTTCGCCCGCCGCAGTTTGCTGGCGAAGGCCGGCTGTGTCGATATTCGGGCAGGGGCTACATACGCCGCGCGCCTGATCAGCTCAATCATGCGGTCGCGGGCGGCGGCGCGGTTGCGCTCTTGGGTGCGGTGCTCTCGCGCGGTGATGACCACGGCGCCGTCTACGGTCGCGCGGCTGCCCGCCAACCGCAGCAAGCGCTCAACCACGGTCGGCGGGAGCGACGAGGCGGCCGCGTTGAAACGGAGTTGCACGGCCGTCGCCACCTTGTTCACGTTCTGGCCGCCGGGGCCGGACGCTTGGATGAATCGCTCCTCAAGATCGGCGTCGTCGATCGCCAGCGTCGCGGTGACGGGGATGCGGGCCATACGTCACATGGTCAGCTCGTAGACGTACGCGGAAATGACGCCGGGGCGCGCCGGGTCTTGCTGCGGGCCGTCGTTGATGACGAGCAGGCGGCCGTCGATCAGGGTCATCGCCTCGGGCTTCACCGTGTCGTCGCCGGGCAAATCCATGAGCTTCCTCGCCTGCGCGCCGCCGGCGAACGCGGTGCGCCAAAGATATAGCGCGTATGGGCCGTTCGCCGTCACCTGCGGCCCAGCGATGATCAGCGCGTCCTCGCCGGCCGCCAGCAGATCGCGCACGCCGAGGCCGCCGAGGTCGAGCGTCTTCATCGGCGCCCAACCCCAGTCCTGCTCCTTGATGGCCAGTTCGTCGCCGATCTTGAGTTCGATGCGGATAATCACGGCTCGGCCCTCAATCAGCGGACGGCGCAACCCCACGAGCGCATACCTGCCCTTCACCGCGAAACCCTCGATGTCCAGCCAGTCTTGCTTCTCGAAAATCGCGGCGTTAAGCGGCCCCTTGTCTTCCTCGACCGCCCAGAGCAGGCTGCCCGTCTTCTCCTTGCGCGGCAGGCTAACGCCGGATTGCGGTTCGCCGTGCTTATTGAGCGTAAGGAAGCCGAGGAGCGTGCGCGGCGCCTTCACCTCATCCGGCACGCCGCCGAGCTGCGTCCGCTTGATGGCGTGCGAGCCGCAAATCCACAGGCGCTCGCCGTCCCAGGCCAGCGCCTCGACATCGGCCTCGCGCTCTGGCCTATCTGGATCCAGCCAATCGAAATAGTCCGCGAGGCGGTACTGCCGCGCCGCGCTGAAGCCGTCGCCCACGCGCTCCAGCCGCTCGATCGTCGCGCCCTCGTCGGACGCCGTCCACAGATGCGCGCCCGTCCACGCCGCGCCGGAGATGTTGTCGAGCTTCGGCTTCTCGCCCTGCCAGAAGGCGGGGTCGAGCGCGCTGTAGTCGAGCGTGATGCGTTGAGCGGTCATTGCACTCCTCCTCCGCAACCTTAACAGACCGCCGCACCCGGCGATATGTATGCTTGCGCTTCTTTCTGTAAGGCCCAATAAAGCGCGCATGCTGAAACCATCGCCCACCAAAGCCGAAATCGAAACCGCGCGCGAGATCGAGCGCCGCCGCACCTTCGCGATCATCTCGCACCCGGACGCGGGCAAAACGACGCTGACCGAAAAGCTGCTCTACTTCGGCGGCGCCATCCAGATGGCCGGCCACGTGCGCGCGCGAGGCGAACGGCGGCGCACCCGCTCGGACTGGATGGAGATCGAGCAGGCGCGCGGCATCTCCGTCACCTCATCCGTTATGACGTTCGAGCGCGGCAATGTGGTCTACAACCTGCTCGACACGCCGGGCCACTCGGATTTCTCCGAGGACACCTACCGCACGCTGTCGGCCGTCGACGCCGCCGTGATGGTCATCGACGCGGCCAAGGGCATCGAGGCGCAGACGCGCAAGCTGTTCGAGGTGTGCCGCCTGCGCGACATCCCCATCGTCACGTTCATCAACAAGATCGACCGCGAGGGGCTTGACCCGCTGGAATTGATGGACGCCATCGCCTCGGGCCTTGCGCTCGACCTCACGCCGGTTTCGTGGCCCATCGGCATGGGGTCGGACTTTCGCGGCGTGCTCGACATCGCGGGCGCGCGTGCGCTTCTGCCCGAGGGCGAACGCACCTCGCCGTTTGGCCGCGTCGTGGAGCTGGGCGACCTGAGCCGCCTCGCCGAGGCGACGGGCATCGACGCGCGCATCGCCGACGCCGCGCTTGAGGGCCTTGAGCTCGCCCGCGCCGCCTTGCCCGCTTTCGACGTAAACGCCTATCGCGAAGGGCATCTCAGCCCCGTGCTGTTCGGCAGCGCGTTGCGCAACTTCGGCGTGGAGGAGCTGCTCGACTTTCTCGGGGCGCACGCGCCATCGCCGCTGCCCCGCAAGGCCGCCGGCCGCTTTGTCGACCCGGAGGAAGCCGCTTGCTCCGGCTTCGTGTTCAAAATCCAGGCGAACATGGATCCAAACCACCGCGACCGGGTGGCGTTCGTGCGTCTGTGCTCGGGCCGCTTCAAGCGCGGCATGAAGCTATTCCACGTGCGCGACAAACGGATGCTGACCATCGCCTCGCCGCTCATGTTCTTCGCCCAGGCGCGCGAGACGGCGGACGAGGCGTTCGCGGGCGACATCATCGGCGTGCCGAACCACGGGGCGTTGCGCGTCGGCGACGGGCTGTCGGAGGGTGAGGCGCTGCGCTTCGAGGGCATCCCCAACTTCGCGCCGGAGCTATTGCGCCGTGTGGTGATCGAGGATGCGATCAAGGCCAAGCAACTGGGCAAGGCGCTGGACGATCTGGCCGAGGAAGGCGTGGTGCAGGTGTTTCACCCGCTCCTCGGCTCGCGGCCGGTGCTCGGCGTGGTCGGCGCGCTGCAATTCGAGGTGATCGCATCGCGGCTGAAGGCGGAGTACGGGCTGCCGGTGCGGTTCGAGGGCGCGCCCTGCGACGCCGTACGCTGGGTCGCGAGCGAGAACCCGGCCAAGCTGGAGGAGTTCGTCGGCAAGTATCGCCAGGCGATGGCGAAGGATCGCGACGGCGCGCTCGCCTACCTGCCGGAGAGCCAGTGGGCGCTGAACCGGGCCATGGAGCAGTGGCCGGACGTGCGCTTCATGGCGACCAGGGAGCGCGGGTGACGACTTCGTTGGCCCAGGTCGATGCTCGGAAGCCAACGAATTTGTGATTGCCCTCCCGCGCCGTCCGGCGATTGCCTCCCGCGCGCAACTGGGCGATAGCTGGCCCATGCCCGACGTCAATCACTTCCAGGCGCCGACGCGGACGCTGCTGAAAACCGCTCTTCCCGGGTTTGACGCGAAGCTGTCGGAGTCGCGCAGCCGCGGAGACACGCTGTTCGAGCACGAGCACGCCGTGCACCGGCTGTTCATCACCATAGCGGGCCGCACCACCGCCACGATCGCCGAACAGGACGGCCGCGTCATCCGCCGGCCCGACGCGGCGGGCGCCGTCACCATCGTTCCGGCTGGCGTGCGGCGCCGGGTGCTGCTGCGCGATCTGGACATCGTGGTGCTCGACATGCACGTTTCGCCCGACTTTCTCGCCGCCTGCGTGGACGCCGGACCGCGCCAAAGCACCATTTCCCCTCCGGCCGTCCAGAACGTGCGGAGCGACTGGATGCTGCGCGCAGCCTGCGCCCTCTGCGACGCTATGCGGACGAGCGCGCCGGCGATGCACGCGCAAACGTTGGCGGCGGCCATGCTGCGCTATGCATGCCGCGCCGACGAGAAGCTTAAAACCGCGCGCGGCCTCGATCCGACGGCGCTCAAGCGCGTCGTCGACCTCATGCAGGACCGGATAGGGGACGATCTCACCCTCGACGATCTGGCGCAGGCGTCCGGCCTCGGGGTGAGCGCATTCAGCCGCGGTTTTCGCACCGCCGTTGGCAAGACGCCGTACCGCTATTTCATGGAAGCGCGCATGCGGCGATCACGCGAGTTGCTCGCTACGACCTCGGCCAGCATCGCCGACGTCGCCGCCGCCGTCGGCTATTCGGACCAGGCCCATTTCACCGCCGCGTTCACTCGCGAGACGGGCGCGCCGCCAGGCAAGTGGCGCCAGAAATAAGGGCGCGTCAGCCGAACGACGCACGCCAGCCGCCGTTTTTGGCCGATCTCGCGAAAGACTCAATCGCCCGTCATGATTATGCTTCACAAAGGTTGATGCATGCGGCCCGGCGCGACGCCCACGGCCGCTCAAACATACGCGGAGGGCCGCATGGCGAAGCTGACTGTGAATGGACGTGTGGTTGATGTGGACGCGGACGGCTCCACGCCCCTGTTGTGGGTGCTGCGCGAATATCTTCAGCTGACCGGCGCGAAATATGGCTGCGGCGTCGCCATCTGCGGCGCGTGCACGGTGCATGTGAACGGGGAGGCGCAGCGATCCTGCGCGCTGCCGCTCAGCGCCGTCGCCGAGACCGACAAGATCGTCACCATTGAAGGGCTTTCGCCGGACGGGTCGCATCCGGTGCAAAAGGCTTGGGCTGAACTCGATACGCCGCAATGCGGCTATTGCCAGCCAGGCATGATCATGGCCGCCGCGGCGCTGCTCGCCAAGACGCCGAAGCCGACGGACGAAGACATCAACGCCGAGATCACCAACATCTGCCGCTGCGGCACCTACGCCCGCGTGCGCGCAGGCGTTCACCTGGCCGCCGGCAAAGCGTGAGGAACAGCGACATGACGAACATCACCATCACACGACGCGGATTTGTGGTCGGCGCAGCTGCGGCCGGCTTTGCGCTTGGCTTTCGCGTGCCGTTTGGCGACGCGGCGGCGACGCCCGCCACGCTTCCCGAGGAGGTCAACGCCTGGGTCGTCGTCAAGCCGGACGATCAGGTCGTCATCCGCATCGCGCGCTCCGAGATGGGCCAGGGGTCGCTCACCGGTCTTGCGCAGCTCGTCGCCGAGGAACTGGAGTGCGATTGGTCGAAGGTTACGACCGAATACCCGACGCCGGGGCAGAATCTAGAGCGCGGCCGGGTTTGGCAAAGCTTCTCGACAGGCGGCAGCCGCGGCATCCGCGAAAGCCACGACTATGTGCGCAAGGGCGGCGCGGCCGCGCGCGAGATGCTTATCGCCGCGGCCGCAAAGCAGTGGGGCGTCGCGCCGGGCGAATGCACGGCCTCCAACAGCGTCATCACCCATAATCCCACGGGGCGCACGGTCACGTTCGGCAAGGTCGCGGCTGCCGCCGCAAAGATCGAGCCGCCGAAAGATGTGGTTCTGAAGGATCCGAAGGACTGGAAGCTGGTCGGCAAGCCGGTGAAACGGCTCGACACCCTTGACAAGCTCACCGGAAAACAGGTGTTCGGCGCCGACCTCGTCCTCCCCGGCATGCTGAACGCGGCCATTAAGCAATGCCCCGTGTTCGGCGGCAAACTCGCGTCGTTCGACGAGAGCAAAATCAAGGGCATGCCCGGCGTGAAGAAGGCGGTGCGCGTCGGCGACAACGCCGTCGCGGTGGTGGCCGAGCGCTGGTGGCAGGCCAAAACCGCGCTCGACGCGCTGCCGATCACGTGGGACGAGGGGCCGAACGCCAAGGTGTCGAGCGCCGACATCGACGCATTCATCGCCGAAGGGCTCACCGCCGAACAGGCGTTCGTCGGCAACAAGGTCGGCGACGCGGACGCCGCCATCGCCAAGTCGGCCAGAAAAATCGAGGCGGTCTACTCCTACCCGTTCCAAAACCACGCCACCATGGAGCCGATGAACGCCACGGCCAAATGGACGGAGGATCGCTGCGAGGTGTGGTGTCCCACGCAGAACGGCGAGGCGGCGCTGGCGGCCGCGTCAGAGGCGTCTGGACTGCCCACCCAGCAATGCGATGTGTACAAAATCCACCTGGGCGGCGGCTTCGGCCGGCGCGGCGCCTTCCACGATTATGTGCGGCAGGCGGTGCTCATCGCCAAGGAGTTCCCCGGCTCTCCCGTCAAGCTCCTGTGGACGCGGGAGGAGGACATGACGCACGGCGCCTACCACCCCATCACCACGTGTAAGCTGACGGCGGGCCTCGATGAAAAAGGCGACCTGACCGCCCTGCGCATGCGCATCTCCGGGCAGTCGATCCTGGCGACCGTGGTTCCGCAGCGGCTGACGAACGGGGCTGACATGGTCACCTTCCAGGCGCTCTTGCCCCAGGGCGAGCATTCGATCAGCTACACCTTCCCGCATCTGCTCATCGATCACGCCATGCGCAATCCGCATGTGCCGCCGGGGTTCTGGCGCGGCGTCAACGTGAACCAGAACGCCATTTACATGGAGTGCTTCCTCGACGAACTCGCCCACGCCACGGGCAAGGATCCGCTCGAATTCCGCCTCAAGCTGATGGCGAACTATCCGAAAAACGTCGCCGTGCTGAAGGCGGTGGCCGAACGCGGCGGGTGGGGCAAACCTGCTCCGCAAGGCGTCCATCGCGGGCTGTCGCAATGCACGTCGTTTGGCAGCCACACGGCGGCGTGCGCCGAGGTGTCGGTGACGGACGGCAAGGTGAAAATTCACCGCATCGTCGCGGCGACGGACTGCGGCTACGCCGTCAACCCGCAGCAGATCGAGGCGCAGGTGGAAGGGTCGTTCGTTTACGGCCTCTCGGCGCTGCTGTATGGGGAATGCACCGTCAAGGACGGCCGCATCGAACAGCAAAACTTCGACAGCTACCAGATGATGCTCATGGCCGAGATGCCCAAGGTCGAGACCATCGTCATGCCGTCGGGCGGCTTCTGGGGCGGCGTCGGCGAGCCGACCATCGCGGTGGCGGCGCCCGCCGTGCTGAACGCCATCTTCGCGGCGACGGGCAAGCGCATCCGCAGCTTCCCGTTGAAGCGCCACAATCTGAGCGCCGCGTGACGAAATACGTCAGCGCGGCGGCGATCTGGGCGGTTGCGTCCTGTTTCGCCGCCGCGCACGCCGCGACCGAGGGCGGGGTCGCCCGTTACGAGGTTGTGGGCGACGCCGTGCCGGAGCCGCTCGACAGCCTTCAAGGCGATGCCGCCCGAGGCCAGGCCATCGTTCTCGATCGGCGGAAGGGGAACTGCCTTATCTGTCACAGCTTCCCCGTCGCGGGCGAACCGTTCCAGGGCGACATCGGCCCCGCCATGGCCGGGGTTGCCTCCCGGCTCAGCGAGGGCCAAATCAGGCTGAGGTTGATCGACCAGAGCCGCGTCAATCCGGAGACGATCATGCCGCCATATCACCGTGTGGACGGCCTGCGAGACGTCGCCTCGGACTACGCCGGCCGCCCGGCCCTGACGGCGCAGGAGATCGAAGACGTGACGGCCTATCTGATGAGCTTGACACAATGAAAACGCTGACGAGACGCACGCTCATTCTGGGCGCCGGCGCGAGCGCGGCCACGGCGCTGCTAATCGGCCGCGCCGCCGCCACAACGCAGGCCCGGGACGCCGCCGTGGCTGAGCTGACTGGAGGGGCCGCCATCAAGGACGGCCGGGTGCGGCTCACCATTCCCGCCGTGGCCGAGAACGGGCTGTCCGTCTACACCACCATCGCCGTGGACAGCCCCATGACGGAGGCCGACCACGTGCGCGCCATTCACATTATCTCGGAGAAAAACCCCATCGCCCGGCTTTTCACCGCCCGCTTCAGCCCACGATCGCGCGTCGCCAAGCTGTCCACCAACCTGCGTCTCGCTTCGTCCCAGCAGGTGACCGCGCTCGCCGAGATGAGCGACGGCTCCTTCTGGCGCGACCGGAAGGACGTGATCGTCACCATCGCCGCCTGCATCGACGGCGGCTAGGAGGGGATAATGGCTCTGTCCAACGCCCGCGTCTCAATGCGGGATGCGGCGAAAAAAGGCGAGATCATCGAAATCAAGACGCTGATCCGCCACCCCATGGAGACCGGCTACCGGGTCGACCACATGGGCAAGCCCATTCCGCGCGATATCGTGAAGCGGTTTTCCGCCACCTACGCCGGCGAGCCGGTGTTTGAGATGGACCTCACCCAGGGCGTCGCCGCAAACCCGTTCATCGCGTTTTCGATCGTCGCCACCGACACGGCGGAGATGGTCTTCACCTGGGAGAACGAAGCGGGCGAGACGGCGGTGGTGCGGCGGACGCTGACGGTGACGGAATGAGGCTGGCGCTCGCCGCGGGGCTGCTGGCGGGCCTGAGCGTCGCCGCCGTGGCCGAGCCGCGCGCCTCCGGAACAAGCTTTCTGTCGGACGAACTGCGCGCCATGCAGCAGGACGAGGCGGCCAATCCCGGCATGCTGTGGGTCGGCGAGGGCGCGCGTCTTTGGGCGGCTGCGGAGGGCGAGGCGGGGATATCCTGCGCGAGTTGCCACGACCGCGCGGAGGAGAGCATGGCGGGCGTCGCGGCCCGCTATCCGGTCGTGCGCGGCGGCGCCGTGATCAATCTGGAGGCGCAGATTAATCGCTGCCGCACCGGGGCGCAAAAGGCCGACGCGCTGCCTTATGAGTCCGACGCGCTGCTGGCGCTGACCGCGTTCGTCGCGCGCCAATCGCTTGGCATGCCGGTCAGCGTCAAGACGGACGGCGACGCAGCCCCGCTTTACGCCGCGGGAGAAGCGTTTTTCCATCGCCGTCAAGGGCAGATGAATTTGTCCTGCGCGCACTGCCACGACGCCAACGCCGGGCGTCGTTTGCGCGGCGACGCCATCAGCCACGGCCTGCCGAACGGCTACCCGGCCTATCGGCTTGAGTGGCAGACGCTCGGCTCGCTTCACCGGCGCCTGCGGGCGTGCTCGCTCGGCGTGCGGGCGGTTCAGTTCGATTACGGTTCGCCCGAATATCTCGCGCTCGAATTGTATCTGGCGAAGCGCGCCGAGGGCGCCCCCGTCGAAACGCCCGCCATCCGCAAATAGAGGATCGCCTCTCATGCCCACGCGAAGACAGGTCATCATCGGCGCCGCCGCATCGGCGGTGAGCGCGCTTGCGCCATCGGCTCCGGCCATCGCCCGCGCCAAGCCCAAGGTGGTCATCGTGGGCGGGGGCGCGGGCGGCGCATCGGTTCTCAATCTCGTGTCGGCGGTGGCGCGCGGGGCGCTCGACATCACGCTCATCGAGCCGCAGCGCGCCCTTACCACCTGTTACTACTCGAACCTGCATCTGGGCGGGGTGCGGGAGATGGAAACGCTCCGTTTCGGCTTCGATGCGATCGCGGCTCGGCCCGGCGTCAGCGTCGTGCATGAGGCGGCGGCGGCCATCGACTCGGGCAAGCGCGAGGTTCGGCTGACGAACGGCGCGGTTGTCGCATATGACCGCCTGGTGCTGTCGCCGGGCATCGCGCTCGACTATGCATCCGTTCCGGGCTGGTCGCGCGAGGCCGAGGACGCCATGCCGCACGCCTGGACCGCAGGCGCGCAAACGGCGCTGCTCAAACGCCGCATCGACGCGGTGCCCGACGGCGGCCTCATCGTGATGATCGCGCCGCCCAACCCCTATCGCTGTCCGCCCGGGCCATATGAGCGCGCCTCCATGATGGCGCAGGCGCTCACAAAGGCTAGCAAAACGCGGGCACGCATCGTTATTCTCGACGCAAAGGACAAGTTCTCCAAACAACCGCTGTTCCAGCAAGGCTGGGAGCAGCATTACCCCGGCATGATCGAATGGCAGCCGCCTGCGGTTCACGGCGGCGTGAAGGGCGTGATCGCGGCGACGATGTCCGTCGAGACGGATTTCGAGACCTACCGCGACGCGGCGCTCGTCAACGTCATCCCTAAGCAGACGGCGGGACGCATCGCGATCGAGGCGGGTCTCACAGGCGCAAACGGCTTTTGCCCCATCGACCCTTTCACCATGAAAGCGCGAGGCCACAACGCGATTTTCATCCTCGGCGACGCCTGCGATGGAGGCGACATGCCTAAATCGGCCTTCTCGGCGAACAGCCAGGCGCAGGTTGTGGCCGAGGCGATCGCCCACGAATTGCTGGGAGGAGCCGCGCCGCAGATCGCTTATCGCAACAAATGCTGGAGCCTCATCGCTCCGGGCGACAGCGTTTTCGTAGGCGGAGAGTACGAGCCGACGGAGGCCAAAATTAGAGAGAAGGCTGGGGAGATTTCGGGTCTGCGCGATACGCCGGAAACCCGCCGGACGAACGCCGAAGATTCTGAAGGGTGGTACGCGGGACTGACGTCGACGCTTTATCTCTGAAACTAGCAAAAGAAAGGGCGCCCCGAAAGGACGCCCTTGCTGCTAACGCGTTGTTCCCGTTTGCGGGTTGCCTGTGATCGGCTCGGGCGATCCTGCACGCGGCGTTCCTCCCGAACCAGCGCCATGCGCGGTTTTGTTGGCTTCATATTCGAGCTTATCGCCAACGACGCCGCTCGTTCCTGGCACGGCCGGTTGACCGGGCGCATTGGCGCGTCCTTGGTCTATCGAGGGGCGATTGGCCGGGCCTGCTTTGGGGGCCGGTTCAGTCTTTTCGCCAACGATCCCGGTCGCTCCGCGCTGGTCGGCCCCGCCTTGAGCAATCGCCGCACCCGACAAGATCGTCAGCGTTGCTGCTGCGAAACAGATGGTTCTCATCATGGTTCTATCTCCCTGTTGCGAATTCAAAACTCGCATCAGACAGTCCTGTTCCGCACGAGCCGATGACTTACTTTTGATGGACCTCGACCTTTTGTCTTTTCTTAATCACATCACCTCTCACGGCTGCGACAAGATTGGACTTTTGCTTTCAGGCCTTCGGCGCCATTCTTTTTGTGGCGGGCGCGCCTAGTTCTTGCTCCTGTCCACCATCGCGCGCTCGACGATTCACGGCATCATGCCGCGCAGCTTAGCGCCTACCTCCTCGATCGGGCCCGCCTCGGACTTGGCGCGCATCGCCTTAAAGTTTATCTCACCAGCCTCGTTCTCGAGCGTTCGCTGCGCGCGGATCGGCCATCGAGAAGACGATCTGGTTTTTTCGTCTCCACAACCGCCGATGTGCTTTTTTCGTCACCATTGAGGTTATTCTCAGGCAGGAGGGTTCAGACGCCGGCGAATCACATGTAATACATAAATGTCTAAGATTTTAGTTATAGGCCAACGCATGATTATTAAACGAAACCGGCCTAGCTATAGTTGCGTTGGTGTGTGCGCTTCCCGCAAAAGCCCCCAGCTTCCCTTTTTTTCGCTGTAAGCCAGGGCGAAAGTTTGTAACGCGGGCGCAACATAACTCCCTAAAATTTTGTCAAATTGGTATTGCGGGTTACTTGACGCAGCGGGGTGGTGTAGGATGAGTTTAATGTTACGTTTGAATTTACTTGGGGTAATTAAGAGATGAAACGTTTCACAGCTATACTCGGCGGCGCGCTCATGCTGGGCGCTACGCAAGCAAACGCGGCCGATATTTATCACAGCGGCGGCATGAAAGACGCGCCTGCGCCATACCACAGCTGGGCCGGGTTGTACGCGGGCCTGCATGCTGGGTACGCGTGGAGTGAGTACGGTGAAGGATTTAACTTTTTGAATGATGCCGATGGCTTCAGCGGCGGTGCGCAGATCGGCTATAACATTCAGCGCGGCATAATTGTGTTCGGCATTGAAGGCGATTTCTCGCTTACCGACATCGGAAATAGAAGATTCGCATCTGAAGCGGAGACCGACTGGACCGCCAGCATCCGTGGCCGCTTGGGTGTCTCAACTGATTGGGCGCTGTTCTACGCCACCGCCGGTGTCGCGTTTGCCGATGTTTACGCCGATGCAGGCGGCCCCTTTAAGGACGATGACACCCTAGTTGGTTATGTCGTTGGTGCGGGGTTCGAGAAAATGGTTCGCGATAACATAAGCGTTCGCCTTGAATACCTTTACGCAGATTACGGCGATGAAGAACTCTTTAAAGCACTTGCGGACGGCGATATCGACCTTGAAACGCATACCGTCCGTCTTGGCGTCAACTTCAAGATTGGCGACCGTCACGAAGCGCTGAAATAGTCACCATCTCGTATGGAACAACGTACTGAAAAGGGAGCCGCTTGGCTCCCTTTTGCTTAGTTCTTCGTCTTGTCCACCATCGCGCGCTCGGCGATCCACGGCATCATGCCGCGAAGCTTAGCGCCCACCTCCTCGATCGGATCAGCCTCGGACTTGGCCCGCATCGCCTTGAAGCTCGTCTGCCCGACCTTGTTCTCCAGCATCCAGTCCCGCGCGAAACGGCCGGTCTGGATGTCGGTCAGGATGTCCTTCATGCGCGCCTTCGTCTCGGGCGTCACCACGCGCGGGCCGCTGACATACTCGCCGTATTCGGCCGTGTTCGAGACGGAATAGTTCATGTTGGCGATGCCGCCCTCATAGATGAGGTCGACGATCAGCTTCACCTCGTGCACGCACTCGAAATAGGCCATCTCGGGCGAATAACCGGCTTCGACGAGCGTCTGGAAGCCGGCGCGCATCAGCTCGACGAGGCCGCCGCACAGTACCGCCTGCTCGCCGAACAGGTCGGTCTCGCATTCCTCCTTGAACGTCGTCTCGATGATGCCTGCGCGGCCGCCGCCGATGGCGCTCGCATAGGACAGAACCAACTCGTGCGCGTTGCCGCTCGCGTTCTTCGCCACCGCGATGAGGCACGGCACGCCCGCTCCGCGCTTGTACTCGGCGCGCACCGTATGCCCCGGGCCTTTCGGCGCGACCATGCCGATGTCGAGGTCGGCGCGCGGGGCGATGAGGTTGAAGTGGATGTTGAGGCCATGTGCGAACAAAAGCGCGGCGCCGTCCTTCATGTTGGCGTGCAGGTGATCGCGGTAGATGTCGCCCTGCAACTCGTCGGGGGTGAGCATCATCATCACGTCGGCCCATTTCGCGGCTTCTGAGACGCCCATCACGTTCAGGCCTTCGCCCTGCGCCTTCTTCGCACTGCCTGAGCCTTCGCGCAGGGCGACCACCACGTCTTTCGCGCCCGAGTCGCGCAGGTTCAGCGCGTGCGCATGCCCCTGGCTGCCATAGCCGATGACCGCGATTTTCTTGGCCTTGACGAGGTTGAGATCGGCGTCGCGATCATAATAGACACGCATCGTGATTTCCCTTTTCCGTTTATTATTCCAGCATATTCATAGAAAACTTGACATGGCTTCGCAACCGTCCGCCTCACCGCGACGCGGTCGCCAGCGCCGCGCCGAAGCCGATGAACATGGCGCCGAGCGCGCGACGCAGGTGCGCCATGCGCCGCTCCGACTGCAGGAAGCGCCGCACCCGCGCGCCCGCCGCCGCGATCATCAGGTGGTTGATGAAGCACATCACGGCGTAGGTGGTGGAGAGGATCGCAACCTGCGCGAAGGCCGGTTTCGCCGGATCAATGAATGGCGGGATCAGCGCGGCGAGGATGATGATCGCCTTCGGGTTCGTCACCGAGACGAAAAACGCTTCCCAAAATAGCCGCCGCCGGGACTTCGCCAGCCCCGGGCCGCCGTCCGCCACCTCAAGCGCGCCCCGGTCGCGCCACACCTTCACGCCGAGCCAGATGAGGTACGCCGCGCCGATGACCTTCACGACGGTGAACGCCAGCGCCGACGCGGCCATGATCGCGGCGAGGCCGAACGCCACCGCGAAACCGACGAGCACCAGCCCGAACATGTTGCCAAGCGCGGAGAAGACGGTCGCGCGGCCGCCGTAGCGCAGCGTGTTCGACACCGCGAGCAGGATCGCCGGGCCGGGGCTTATGACCGGCACGATGCTGACGACCAGAAACACGAGCCAGGTTTCAAGGCTCATCACATCGGCTCCGCGCCGCGGCTGATGGCGGCGACGCCGGTGCGGGCGACCTCGATGAGGCCGAGCTGCTGCATCAGCTTGATGAACGTCTCGATCTTGGAGACGCGGCCGGTTATTTCAAACACAAAATGCTCGGTGCCCGCGTCCACGATCTTGGCGCGGAACGCCTCAGCCAGCCGCAGCGCCTCCACGCGCTTGTCGCCCTTGCCAATGACCTTCAACAGCGCCAACTCGCGGGCGATAGGGTTGCCCTTGACCGTCAGGTCGGTGACGGTGCGCACGGGCACAAGCCGGTCGAGCTGGTTTTTGATCTGCTCGATCACCATCGGCGAGCCGGTCGTGACAATGGTGATGCGCGACAAGTGCGCCTCGTGCACCGTTTCGGAGACGGTGAGGCTGTCGATGTTGTAGGCGCGGCCTGAGAATGGACCGATGACGCGAGCGAGCACGCCCGGCTCGTTGTCCACCAGCACCGAGAGCGTGTGCTGCTCGCGCGGCTCCTGCGCGGCGCTCACACCATCACCTTGCCTTCCTCGGAAATCGCGTTCTCGATCTCCTCCTCGTCCGCATCGCCGAGCAGCATTTCATTGTGCGCGCGGCCCGACGGGATCATGGGGAAGCAGTTCGCCTCTTTCGCCACGCGGCAATCGAAGATGACCGGGCGGCGCGTGTCGATCATCTCCATAATCGCGTCATCGAGTTCGTCCGGCTTCTCGGCGCGGAGGCCGACGCCGCCATACGCCTCGGCGAGCTTCACGAAATCTGGCAGCGCCTCCGAGTACGAGTGCGAGTAGCGCCCGCCGTGCAGCAACTCCTGCCACTGGCGCACCATGCCCATGTATTCATTGTTGAGGATGAAGATCTTGATCGGCAGGTCATACTGGATCGCGGTTGACATTTCCTGCATCGTCATCTGCACCGAGGCCTCGCCCGCGATGTCGATGACGAGCGCCTCCGGGTGCGCCATCTGCACGCCGCAGGCCGCCGGCAGACCGTAGCCCATGGTGCCGAGGCCGCCGGAGGTCATCCAGCGGTTCGGCTCCTCGAAGCGGTAGTATTGGGCGGCCCACATCTGGTGCTGGCCAACCTCGGTGGTGATGTAGGCGTCGCGGTCTTTCGTCAGCTCATAGAGCCGCTGCACGGCGTATTGCGGCATGATCATGTCGCGGCGCTGCTTGAACTTCAGGCAATCGCGCGCGCGCCATTCCTCGATCTGCGCCCACCAGCTTTTCAACGCTTTCTTGTCCAACTGCGGGGAGAGAGCCCGCCACACCCTCAGCATCTCCTCCAGCACATAGGCGCAGTCGCCGATGATGGGGATATCGACCTTGATGTTCTTGTTGATCGAGGACGGGTCGATATCGACGTGGATTTTCTTTGAGCCGGGCGAGAAGGCGTCGAGGCGCCCGGTGATGCGATCGTCGAAGCGCGCGCCGATGTTGATCATCACGTCGCAGCCGTGCATGGCGAGGTTCGCCTCGTAGGTGCCGTGCATGCCGAGCATCCCGAGCCATTGCGGGTCGGAGGCCGGGTAGCAGCCGAGGCCCATGAGCGTCGAGGTGATCGGGTAGCCGGTCAGGCGCACGAACTCGCGCAGGAGTTTTGAGGCGTTCGGCCCCGCGTTCACCACGCCGCCGCCCGTATAGAACACGGGGCGCTTGGCCGAGGCGATCAGCTCAATCGCGTCGCGGATGGCCTGAGGATTGCCTTTCAGTTGCGGTCGATAGGTCTTGTGCTGCACCTTTGACGGCGGCACGTACTGCCCTTTCGCGAACTGAACATCCTTCGGAATATCGACGACAACGGGGCCGGGCCGGCCGCTGCGCGCCACGTAAAACGCCTCGTGGAGCACGCGCGCAAGATCGTTCACGTCGCGGACGAGATAGTTGTGCTTGGTGCAAGGCCGCGTGATGCCGACCGTGTCGCACTCCTGGAAGGCGTCGTTGCCGATGAGGTGCGTCGCAACCTGCCCTGTGATGCACACCATGGGGATCGAGTCCATCAGCGCGTCGGCGAGCGGCGTCACAGCATTCGTCGCGCCCGGGCCGGAGGTGACGAGCATGACGCCGACCTTGCCGGTCGAGCGCGCGTAGCCCTCGGCCATGTGACCCGCGCCCTGCTCGTGCCTGACGAGGATGTGGCGAATTTTCTCCTGCTTGAACAGCTCGTCATAAATCGGCAGGACGGCGCCGCCCGGATAGCCGAAGATGTGCTCGACCCCCTGATCGGCGAGAGCCTGCAAAACGATTTCCGCGCCTGTCATCACACGAGCCATAGCCGTTCCCGCAACTCACATTGGACATAAATTCGGCAAGAGCGGGAACTTTATGCGCGCACGGCGCCCAAGTCAAGACGTTGAATAATGAGTTTATGTATTTCCTGCTTTGTTCTTTCCATTTGTTGCGCATCGAGACATGTCCACGACATGAAGTGTCCCCGCGCCCATGTCAGCTGCCGTTTTGCGTAGCGCCGTGTCTCGGTTTGGGCCGCCGCGATCGCCTCGGATAGACCCATTTCGCCGCGCGCATGCGCAATGAGCGGGCGCACGCCGATGGCGCGCATCGCGGGCGCATCGTCGGGCAGTCCGAGCCGCATCAGCGTCGCCGCCTCCGCCTGTCCGCCATGTGTCGCAATGTGCGCCATGCGTGCGTCAAGTCTGTCGCAGAGCGTCTCGCGGTCGAGCGTCGCGACGACCTTCACGCACGCGTCCGCGTCGAGCACGAGCCGCCCGCGCAGACCCTGCCAGAAAGCGAGCGAGCGGCCGGTGGCGTCCAGCACCTCAAGCGCGCGGACGATGCGCTGCGTGTCGCCGGCCTGCAGCCGCGCCGCCATCTCCGGGTCGCGCGCCGCGAGTATGGGGTGAAGCGCCGCGCCCGCCTCCGCCGCCGCTCGCCAGCGTGCGCGAATGTCCGGGGGTATCTCCGGCACGGGCGACAGCCCTTCCAGCAGCGCCTTGAAGTACAGCCCCGTGCCGCCGACCACGACCGGCAACAGCCCAGCCTCCCGCGCCTCCGCGATGGCGGCCTCGGCATCGCCTAACCACCGCGCGACGGAGTACGGCTCGCCCGCGCTCACATGCCCGTAAAGCCGGTGCGGCGCGCTCGCCTCGTCCTCCGCGCTCGGCCGGGCCGTGATGACGCGCAGCTCGGCGTAGACCTGCATCGAGTCCGCGTTGATGACCGCGCCGCCGAACACGTGCGCGACGTGGAGCGCCAGCGCCGACTTGCCCGCGCCCGTCGGCCCCGCGATCAGCACGGCGCTGAGGTTGCCCATTGCTTTGCCTTTGCTGTGTCCCGTGCTACAAGCGCGCCGGTTATTTTAAGCATTTAGGGGCGCGCGATGGAATTAGTCCAAGATTTTTGGCGCAGGCTTTTCGCCGGAGACCCGAAAGCTGTAGCGTCACTTACCGTTGCAGGTTTGGCCGCCGGGGTTATCTTTTGGCTTTTTCCAGTTCCGAATGATTTGTCAGAACGCGACATTGAACGTATTCGACAGGCTGTAGCACAACAAATTGACCAACGCGCACCCAAGGGTGACCGGCTTGATCGTGATCAGACGGCTGGCCTAGAGAAGGACATAAACGCCGCGATTACCACGCTGGCCGAAGCGGGCAAAAAATCGGCCCTTGAGTCACTTGGCCGTGGAGAGGTAGGCGCGGCTGACAAGGTGCTCGCGGACAAGATCGCCAAGATCGAGGTCACCCGGGCGGGCGCGGCGAAGCAGCAGGCAATGCTTTACCGGCAGCGCGGCGCACTGGCGTTCCTTAACGATACGCAGGTGGCGCTGCGTTATTACACTAAAGCGACGGAGCTCGACCCAGGCGACCCTGACGGCTGGAGAGGACTGGGGATATCACAGTTTCGCATCGGCGAACTTGAGACGGCAGTTAAGTCTTTCGAGCGCGTATTAGCGCTCGGTAGAAACTTAAATGACTTGGCTGTTCAAGCCGCTGCGATCCGCGGTATGGGCGTTATTCAGGTAATGCGCAGCGATTTCGATGTGGCGGAGGCACTGTTTAAAAAGTCTCTTGCCATCGAAGAAAAATTGAACCGCAATGAGGGTATCGCAAGCAACTACAGTAATCTCGGCGCGATCCATGCAAAACGCGGCAACCTCGACGCGGCAGAGTCGATGTTTAAAAAGTCACTCGCTATCGATGAGCAGTTGGGACACAAGGAGGGAATGGCCGGCAGCTTTAACAATCTCGCCTTGATTTATTACACTCGTGGCGATCTCGACGCTGCGGAAGCGTTGATAAAGAAGTCGCTAGTAATCAATGAGCAGTTGGGCAGCAACCAGGACATCGCCAACAACTATGGCAATCTCGGAATAGTGCTTACCAAACGCGGCGATCTCGAAGGCGCTGAGGCCATGTATCGCAGGGCATTCGTTATTGAAGAGGCTCTAGGGCGCAAAGAGGGTATGGCGAACACTTACGGCAACCTCGGCGTGGTGCTCTACAAGCGCGGCGATCTAGACGGCTCCGAGGCTATGTATCGCAAGTCACTGGCCATTGAGGAGGCGCTAGGCCGCAAGGAGGGTATGGCGAACACTTACGGCAATCTCGGTTTGGTCGCCAAACAGCGAGGCGACATGGCTGAGGCCTGCGCCCTCTGGCGCAAGGCGCGGGACGTGTTCCGTCCGCTCGGCATACACCATCAAGTAGCTAAGCACGAAAGCTGGATGCGCGAGGCGGGCTGCCCGAATGCCTGACGCGGCCTTCGCCCTAACTCTCATCGCGGCGCCGGGGTCGGCGGAGGTTTTGCGCGAGGCGGCGGCGCGGGTGCAAGTCATCGCGCCGGGCGAGCCGACATGGCTGGCTGAGGGCGAAGCGCTCGATATCGCTTTCGTCAGATCCGAACCGCTCGACGCTCTCCGGCGCGCCGCGCTCGACGCCGTCGCGGGCCTGCCCGTCGATGCCGTCATCCAGCCCGCCGCCGGCCGCCGCAAACGCCTGCTCGTCGCTGACATGGACTCGACCGTCATCGAGCAGGAGTGCATCGACGAGATGGCCGCGCTGATGGGCGCGGGCGCGCAGGTCGCCGCCATCACCGAGCGGGCCATGCGCGGCGAACTGGATTTTGAGGCCGCGCTCGCCGCACGCCTCAAGATGCTTCGCGGCTTCGGCCCGGAGCATGTGGAGGCGGTGCTCGCCCGCGTCACGCTCACGCCGGGCGCTGAGACGCTCGCCGCAACGATGCGCGCGAACGGCGGCGCCTGCGTGCTCGTCTCCGGAGGGTTCACGGCGTTCACCGCGCCGGTCGCAGCGCGCGTTGGTTTCGACGCGCATCACGGCAACACGCTCATCTTCCACACGGAGGGGCTGGAGGTCGCGCGGCCGATCCTTGGGCGCGAGGCGAAGGCGGGATGGCTGGCGCGGGAGGCGGCGGCGCGGGGGCTGACGCTCGCCGAGACGATGGCGGTCGGCGACGGCGCGAATGATCTCGCCATGCTGGGCGCGGCAGGCCTTGGCGTGGCGTTCCGGGCGAAACCGGCGGTCGCGGAGGCGGCGGACGTCTCCATCGCCCGGGGCGACCTCACCGCCCTGCTCTATCTGCAGGGGTATCGGCGTCAGGATTTCGCGCAATGAAAAAGCCCCGCCGCAGGGCGAGGCTTTTCGCTTCAGCGAAGCAAGCGGTGCTTAACCGTCCACTTTGGGAAGGTTTTTCAACTCATCCTTCGTCAGCGTGGTGACGAGTTTGCCGTTGCGCATGGAGATCTGCTCGGGCGTCAGCTTCACGCGCGTCTCGCCGAAGCCGAGAAAACCGCCGATGTCGGCGTGGATTTCCTGCGTGGCGCCGGACGACGGCGTGACTTTCGCCACCTCGCCCACATTGTCGCCGTCAGCCGTTTCAATTTCCATGCCGACCCATTTGGAACGATCCTCAGTCGGGATGATCGCGCCTTCGCTATCGCGCGAGATCACAGCTTGCCCAGACGGCGACACCTCGGTGCGCGGCGCAGGCTGGGCTTGTGGCGCGGGGGCCGGCTGGGTTTGCGGAGCCGGGGCCGGTTGCGCGGCCGGATTGGCGTCCTGTTGAGCGTGCGACGCCGACGCGCCGAGAAGGAGCGCGGCCGCCGACGCGCCGAACATGCGAATGAGTTTCATGACTGCTCCTCATGCTTTTGCGGGCGCGATTCGAGCCCGCTTCACCTTGCGCGACAAACGATTCGGCGTTGGAGGAGGTTCCGGCGAGCCTTAACATTGCCTTATTGGGCGTTTGTCACTAAGAGCTAAAAATTCAAAAACATGAGCGAGATGGGTGGCGTCCGTGAATATTTGCATGGTTGGGGCGGGGTATGTGGGGCTTGTGTCGGCGGTCTGCTTTTCGGAGTTCGGCTGGACCGTCTCGTGCATTGACAACGACCGCGCCAAAATCGACGACCTTAACCAGGGACGCATGCCGATCTACGAGCCGGGTCTTGAAGAGCTGGTCGCGCGCAACATCAAGGTCGGCCGCATCCAGTTCTCAACCGACCTCACGGCGGCGGTCAAGAAATCCAACCTCATCTTCCTGGCGGTCGGCACGCCCATGCGGCGCGGCGACGGCTACGCCGATCTGAAATACGTGTATCAGGTGGTCGAGGAGATCGCGCCCCACATCAACGGCTTCACGGTGGTGACGACCAAATCCACCGTGCCCGTCGGCACCAGCCGGGAGATCGAACGCCGGCTGCGCCGCCTGCGCCCCGACGCCGACATCGCGGTCTGCTCCAACCCGGAGTTTCTGCGCGAGGGCTCCGCCATTCAGGACTTTACGCATCCCGACCGGGTACTGGTTGGCTGCGACGACGAGCGCGCCCGCGCCGTCATGGAGCGGGTGTATGAACCGCTCCGTCTGCGAAACGCTCCGGTGATCTTCGTCTCGCGCGAGTCGGCCGAGCTGGCGAAATACGCGGCCAACGCCTTCCTCGCCATGAAGATCAGCTTCATCAACGAAGTGGCCGACCTGTGCGAGGAGGTCGGCGCCAATGTGCAGCAGGTGGCGACCGCCATCGGCTCCGACAAACGCATCGGCGACAAGTTCCTGCACCCCGGGCCGGGCTATGGCGGCTCGTGCTTCCCGAAGGATGTGTCGGCGCTGATCCGCACCGCGCGAGAGGCGCGCACGCCGCTCACGCTCGTAGAGCAGGTTGAGAAGGTGAACACCGAGCGCAAGATCGCCATGGCGAAGCGCATCGAGAAAGCGGTCGGCGGCGACTTGAACGGCAAGACCATCGGCGTGCTCGGCGTCACCTTCAAGCCCAACACCGACGACATGCGCGATGCGCCGAGCCTCACCATCGTGCCCATGCTCATCGAGCGCGGGGCGACGGTGCAGGCCTACGATCCCCAAAGCGAGGCGCACGCGCGCGAGCTGCTCGCCGAAGTCGTCTGGCGCGACAGCCCTCTCGCAGCGGTGGAGAAAGCCGATGCGCTGGTCGTTCTCACCGAGTGGAACGAGTTCCGCGCGTTGAACCTGGAGGAGGCGCGGGCCGCCATGCGCGGCGACGTGATCGTCGATCTGCGCAACGTGTTCCGGCCGGAGAACGCGCGCAACGCCGGCTTTCGCTATTCGAGCGTCGGGCGGGCGGAGGCGGGCGCGAGCCTGAAGGTCGTGCGGGAGAGCGCGGCGTAAGGCGCGCCCAGGCTGTTAGACGCGCTCCAGCTCAGTTGCCAGGCCAGGCGAAATTGAATGAGCGCGTGCTGAAGCTGCGCACTCCGGCGACCGCCTGACGCGGATTTGCGGGCGGTTTCTTGGGCGCGCGAGCGACGCGAACGGGCGCGGGTTTGGCTGCGTCCGCCTCGGCGCCGTCGGTGGCGCGGCCGGACATCCATGGCGGCAAATAGGACTCCCCCGCGCTCGCGAGTTTTGCGCCCGACGGGCGTGCGTCCCGGCGGGCCGGATCGACTGCGGCCGCGACGGCGGGCTTGACCGGCGCCGGTTTTGTCGAGGCGGGCTCAGCGCACAGGCCGGACGGTTGCGATCGCAGCGCGGCGAGCGCCTCATCGCTTACAACGGACGCCAGCCGCTGGCCTGCGACCTTGTTGTAGCGCGAAAGGGCGGCGCGGCTGCCGCGGCCGAACACGCCGTCCACCCGCCCGGCGTAGCATCCGAGGCGCTTCAGCTCAGTCTGGACGGCGGCGGGCGACGCCCTATCATCGCGGGGCTCAGATTTCGCGGCGGCGAATGCCGGCGGCCCCGCGTCTGCGCCGCCGCGCAAGCCGACCTTGACCACATGCGCCCGCATGGCCTCCGTTCGGGACTGGATAATGGCCTCCGCGATGGCGGCGGGGTCTCGGAAGCGATGTTCGAGATAATGCGGCACGGACGGGCGCCCGCCGGCCGTCTCTTCGGGCAACGGCGCCGGACTATGCCCTTGCAGCCAAAATCCCACGACGCCAAACACGGCAGCGGCGACAATCCAACGCACGACGCGCTCCCCGGAACGAGTTCTTGATCAATACTACGCAAAACAAACCGATCAACAAGGTTTTTCAACCGTTAAGCGGACACAGCTTCGCGAGCGCTTGGCGCACCGCGCCGATAGCTGTGGAGATCACGCAACGGTCTGTGAATAAATCGCGCGAAACTCTTGCTCCACGCCCAATATGAGGCGCAGCGGGAGCGCCCCAGCCGCTACATCTAGTTGCTGACTGCTCGCCCGCCCAGCGTCGCCCTTCTTAACCTGTTGGCCGCGTTAAAGTTTCCTTGGCGAATCAGCTATCGTGCATAGTGAGGGGGCTATACGCTCTTTTTGCGCGCCGCTGGTCGGCGCCTCGTGCGATGCGGCATATACGCGGGGCGAAGGACAGCGGAGTTTAACGCAAAACGGGCGCGGCCAAGAATTGGGATTCGTCCGCCGGCGCCATCGTTGCGCCGGAACGATATCGATTCCGTGACCGCAGCCGACGACCGCACGCCCTCTCGTCCATGCATCCGGCTCGCCGGACAATGAGGGGGCAGACATGAGGCACGTTCTTGGGCTAACCGGCGTCGTGGCGGCGAGCATCCTTTTGCTCGTTTCGGCGGCGATGAACTGGAAGTTCGGCTATAGCCTGGGTAAGTCGGAGTTCGAGTCGCATTTGTACGGCGCCGCCAGTGCGGCGGCCGACTGCTTCAAAGCGCTGCTGCCATTTTTCATTTTCGCCGCGCTGCGCAACAAAAGCTGGTCGCAAGCGGCGGGCGGCGTCATCCTGTTCGCCGTATGCTTCGCATATTCTTTCGCCTCCTCCCTCGGTTTTGCGGCGCTCAACCGAGCCGACACCACGGGCGCGCGCACTCTGCATGCGGAGAGCTATCAGGAGATGCGCGCCGAACTGGCTCATGCCCGCGAGCGGTTGACCAAGCTCGGCGACACCCGCCCGGCCGGCACCGTTGCAAGCGACATCGAGGCGATGAAGAACAACAGCCGGTGGCTGTCCTCCGCAGAGTGCACCAACGCGACCGTTGCGGCGAGCATGTCGTACTGCGAGAGCTATCACAAACTGCGCGCCGAACTAGCGGTCTCCGAAGAGGCGGCGAAACTGGACGCGCGCATCAAGGAGGTGAACGCCCGGCTCGCCGGCGTCTCGGGCGAGGCCGTGGTGAAAGAGGCCGACCCCCAGTCCAAGATTTTGGCGGAGCTGTCTGGACGGAGCACCGAGGAGGTGCAACTCGCTCTCACCGTGCTCATAGCATTCCTCGTGGAGTTGGGAGCCAGCACCGGCTTTTACGTTGCGTTCAGTTTCTGGGGCATTCAGGATCAGACGCATCGCCTCGTCCAGCGCGCGCCCGCGCCAAAATCGGCGGCGGAGCCGGAGCCCGAGGTGGAAACCCTGGCGCCCGCGCCGATCACGCCGGAATCGCCCAAGAGCGACGTCGAGCTGTTTTTCAGCGAGCGTGTTGGCAAGGAGGAAGGATCGAGCGTCATGGCGCTCACTCTCTATGACGATTACTGCGCCTGGTGCGAAGCGCGCGGCAAGCAGCCGCTGGGGCTGCCGATCTTCAACCGTCAGTTCGGCGATCTGGGCGTGCAGAAGGCGAAGATCGCGGGGCGCATCCGCTGGCTCGGGGTTCGCATGCTGTTCGGCGACGAGGAGGAGACGGCCTCGGGCGTGACGCTCGCCTCGGACAATCTGCGGCCGCCTCGCAGCCTCATGCTGGCCCGGCCCTGACCGAGCCGCCCATCCTTGAAAAGCCGGCCTCGCGCCGGCTTTTTTTGTGCGCAGCCGCGAAAAAGCCGTCGCGGGGCATGCGCGGGCCGCTACACTGCGCGGCATGCTTCATCTGATCAAACTGTGCGTCGGCGCCCAGGATGTGGACGACCTCCACCGCTGGCAGCAGGGCCGCATGCGGGCGCTGCGCGAGGCGACGATCACACACCACACGCGCCAGACGCCGAAACGGCGCGCCGACATCCTGGCCGGCGGCTCGCTGTACTGGGTCATCGGCGGGCTGGTGCTCGTGCGTCAGCGCATCCTCGATATCCGCGACGAGCCGGACGACGAGGGCCGCCCCAAATGCGGGCTGGTTCTGGCGCCGGAGTTAATCGCCGTCGCGCCGCAGCCGCGCCGTCCGTTCCAGGGCTGGCGTTACCTCACGCCGGAGGATGCTCCGGCCGATCTGGGCGCCGCCGGCGCAGCGATGCCTGCGGGCATGCAACGGGAATTGGCGGCGCTTGGCTTGTTGTAGACAAGGCGCCGGCCACCGCCGCTAGGCTCGCCTTGGGACCGGCTCGTTGTCGATGAGCCGCGTCTTGCCCAGGTAAACCGCGCCGAAAACCCTCGCCGGGCCATCAATTTCGCCGTCGAACGGGTGCAGCGTCTCCGCGTGTCGCGCCTCCAGATAATCGACCTTGAAGCCCGCCTCGGACAGCCGCTCGCGCCCGGCGGCGAGCGTTGCGGCCATATCACGCCCGGCGCCCAGGTCGGCGGCGACCGCGACGAGCGTCTCATGCAGGACGGGCGCGATCTTGCGTTGTGGCGGCGCGAGATAGGCGTTGCGCGACGACATGGCGAGGCCGTCCGCCTCCCGCATGATCGGGCCGCCGAGAACAGCGATGGGGAAGTTGAGGTCCTTCGTCATGCGCCGGACCACGAGCAATTGTTGGTAATCCTTCTCGCCGAACACCGCCACATCCGGCAGACATTGCAGAAACAGCTTCGCCACAATGGTGGTCACGCCGGCGAAATGGTGGGGTCGCGAGGCGCCGCACAAGCCCTGGCTCACCTCGGCGACCTCCACGCGGGTGGCGAAATCGTCCGGATACATTTCGCTGAGCGGCGGCGCGTAGAGCAGGTCGGCTTTGGCGGCGGCGAGTTTTTCCCAGTCGCCCTGTTCGTCGCGCGGATAGGCGCTGAAGTCCTCCGTCGGGCCGAACTGCGTCGGGTTGACGAAGGTCGAAACCACCACTTTGGAGGCGTGCTTGCGCGCCAGCGCGACGAGGGATAGGTGTCCGGCGTGCAAAGCGCCCATGGTCGGCACCAGCGCGATGGAGGCGCCGCGCAGACGCCATCCCTGCACCGCGGCGCGCAATCCGCTGACCGTGCGCGCGACGGGAAGTTTTGCGGCCATGGTTTGCCTTTCGGTGGGCGGTTTCGGGGCGTCCATGACCGTCTACAGCCAAGACGGACAAAATCAAGAGCGAGTATGGACGAGGACGCGCCGATGGGTTTTAGTGTTCGCGGCTCTCATCACCTTTGGTCGCAGCCATGGGCAAAGCAGGCGGACTGATCGCACTGGCGCTCGCCCTTGCATGTCTGGCGTTGGGGCGCTTCCCGGCCGCGATCGTGTTGGCGATCGGCGGTTTTTACCTGCTCGGCCGCGCCGCGAGGGCCGCTCCGGCGCGCGCCGCGAAAGGCCGCGTCGTGCGCACACGCCTGCTGGAGGTCGAGATCGACCCCTCGACCGGCGGCATTCGCGGGCGTGTGGTCGGCGGCCGCTTCGCCCGGCGCACGCTCGGCTCGCTCTCCCCCCACGAGGCGACGGCGCTCTGGCGCGAGGCGCGCATCAAGGACCCGGACGGCGCGCGGGTGATGGAGGCGTATCTCGATCGGCTCGATCCGCGCTGGCGCGAGCATGGCAACGGCTCGGCCGCAGGCGACCGTAAGCCGGAGATCACCCTGGATGAGGCCTACAGCATTCTCGGCCTGGCGATGGACGCCACCCGCGCGGACGTGCAACGCGCCCACCGGGAGATGATGAAGCGCTTTCACCCGGATCAGGGCGGATCGAACTACCTGGCGTCCAAAATCAACGCCGCGAAAGACCTTCTTCTCCAGCGCCTGCCCGAGTGAGGACGGCGTCCTCCACGACGATGCAGTCGATGGCGCGCCTGCGCAGCGCATCGCACGCGTCGGACGCCGCCGCTTTCGAATAGGCGCCAAAGCGGGCCCGCGCCACCGGTCGCCCGTGGGACAGGCCGGAGACGATCAGGCGCGAGCGGCCCGTCACGATGTCGCCGGCCTCCCGCGAGACCGCCAGCAACCGCCGCTCGGCGCTTTCCTGATTGTCGTAGGCGCCGACCTGGACATGGTACAGCTTGCGGTCGTCGGCCGGCGCGACGGCGTGCGGCGCGGGCGCGGGCCTGCTCGCGGAGAGTTGAGAGGCCGTCGCGTCAGTCCCGGAACGGGGCGCCTCGAGCGGGCGCAGCGCCATCAGATGGGACGGTTGCGGGCGCGCGGGCGCCGCGGCGGCGACGGCCAACCTTTCCCGTGGCGGCGCAGCCCTTTGCGCGAGCTGTTTCGCCGCCTCGGCGATGCGTTTGCGTTCGGCGGCGCGGGCCACGGCGCGCTCGGCCTCATGCTCGGCCCGGGTTTTGGCGCGGCTCCACGAGGCGTCGAGCAACGCCCGCATGCTCTGGTTGCGCTGCCGCGACGAACGCCCGCCGAGCACCACGGCGATCACCGCCTTGTCGTCGCGCTGGGCGGTCGAGAGCAGGTTGAAGCCGGAGGCGTTGGTGAAGCCGGTCTTCATCCCGTCCGCGCCTTTATAGGTGAACAACAGGCCGTTGTGGTTCTTGTAAAGCTTGCCGCCATATTTGAAGTAGCGCAGCTTGAACAGGTTTGCGTGCTCCGGAAAGTCGCGCAGAACCGCTCGCCCCAGCACGGCGAGGTCGTAGGCTGTGGTGCGCTGGCCGGCGTCGGGCAGGCCGGACGCATTGCGGAAGGTCGTGTTTTTCATGCCGAGCCGCCGAGCCTCCGCCGTCATCAGCTTGGCGAAAGCCGCTTCCGACCCGGCCAGATTCTCGGCGACGGCGACGGCGGCGTCGTTCGCCGACTTGGTCACCAGAGCGCGCATCGCGTCATGAACGGTGATGGAGCCGCCGGCTTTCAGATGCAGCTTCGTGGGCGGCTGCGAGGCCGCGTGCTCCGTCACCATGAGCGGCGTCGTCAGGGCGATGCGGCCCTGGCGGAGATGCCTGAACACGATGTAAAGGGTCATCACTTTTGTGATGGAGGCGGGGAAGCGCGCCTCGTCGGCCTTGTAGGACTGGATGATCTGCCCGGAATGCTGGTCGATGACCACCGAGGACTGCAATGGCGTATAATTGGCCGAAGTGCTTTTGTAGCGCCGTCGGGCAGCCTCGGCGTCGCTGATCGTCGCCACGAAAAAGGTCGCCGCGACCGAGACGAGGCACACCGCCACCATGCTCAAACGCCGCCCCGACATGCTTGCTCCACCGACGCAACTACAGGCGGAGCACGCGAAACTGCGGGCTGCACGCTTGAGGTGAACCGTAACGGTTTTTGTTTAGCGGAGCGTTAATGGAGAAACGTTAATGCGGCCGCAGCTTGAAACTGGCCGGCCGCCGCGCACATCACCGGAATTAAGGGTGCGACGCTTCGGGGGCAACGCCGCGCCAAAAGCCGGTTGCGCCGAACCTTCACGCTTGTATCATACCGTGTGCGTTCGTTTTGACAGAAGATATTAAACAGCCATTTTACCGCCTTGCTGTAGCATATGATGTATGGGACGTGGCGCCGACGATGGACGATCTCGTATAAGTTGCTGAACCTGCGATGCGCGACCGAGTGATGACCTGGGACGAAAACGGCGCCGGCTCGCGGCGCGAGGATCCAACGGGGTTTGGCGGCGCGGCTATGGCGGCCGGCCGCGTGACGGCGTCGAAACCTCCGCAGGGCGACGACGACCTGAAAACCGGCGTCGTCACAAAAACCAAGCCCAAGACTCAGAAACCGAGCCTCTACAAGGTGCTCCTGCTCAACGACGATTACACGCCCATGGATTTCGTCGTCTATGTGCTGGAGCGGTTCTTCAACAAAGGCCCCGAGGACGCCACGCGCATCATGCTGCACGTGCATCAGAAGGGCGTCGGCGTGTGCGGCGTCTACACTTATGAGATCGCCGAGACGAAAGTCACCCAGGTCATGAATTTCGCCCGACAAAACCAGCATCCCCTGCAGTGCACCATGGAAAAAGAGTAGGACAGCCCGTGCCGTCATTTTCAACAAGCCTCGAGTCCGCCCTGCATCGCGCTCTTGAATACGCCAATGAGCGCAGCCACGAATACGCGACGCTTGAGCACCTGCTCCTTTCCCTCATCGATGACCGCGACGCGTCCGCCGTGATGCGGGCATGCAGCGTCGATCTCGATCTGCTGCGCGGCAAGCTGACCGACTACATCGACAGCGAGTTGGAGAACCTGGTCGTCTCCGAGGACAACGAGGCGCAGCCAACCGCGAGCTTTCAGCGCGTGATACACCGCGCGGTGGTGCATGTGCAGTCCTCCGGCCGCGAGGAGGTGACCGGCGCCAACGTGCTCGTCGCCATGTTCGCTGAACGGGAAAGCCACGCTGCGTTTTTCCTGCAGGAGCAGGATATGACCCGCTTCGACGCGGTGAATTTCATCTCCCACGGCATCGCCAAACGCGGCGACATGACGGAGGCGCGCCCGGTCCGCGGCGTCGATGAGGACACGGACAACGGCGGCCCGGACGAGAAAAAGCGCGGCGGCGGCGAAGCTTTGGAGCAATACTGCGTCAACCTCAACCTGAAGGCGAAGGATGGCCGCATCGATCCGCTGATCGGCCGCCACAAGGAGGTGGAGCGCACCATCCAGGTGCTGTGCCGCCGCCAGAAGAACAACCCGCTGTTCGTGGGCGACCCCGGCGTCGGCAAGACGGCGATTGCGGAGGGCCTTGCGCGCAAGATCGTGCGGGGCGAGGTGCCCGAGGTGCTGCTCAACGCCACCATCTTCGCCCTCGACATGGGCGCGCTGCTCGCCGGCACGCGGTATCGCGGCGACTTCGAGGAGCGGCTGAAGGCGGTGATGCGCGAGATCGAGAACTACCCCGGCGCGATCATGTTCATCGACGAGATCCACACGGTGATCGGCGCGGGCGCAACCAGCGGCGGCGCCATGGACGCCTCCAACCTGCTGAAGCCCGCGCTCCAGTCGGGTTCGTTGCGCTGCCTCGGATCAACCACCTATAAAGAGTATCGCCAGCACTTCGAGAAAGACCGCGCGCTGGTGCGCCGCTTTCAAAAGATCGACGTGGCCGAGCCGACGGTGCCCGACGCCATCGAGATCATGAAAGGCCTGAAGCCCTATTTCGAGGACTTCCACAGCGTGCGGTATACGCAAGGGGCGATCAAGGCGGCGGTGGAGCTTTCGGTAAAGTACATTCACGACCGCAAGCTGCCCGACAAGGCCATCGACGTGATCGACGAAACCGGCGCCAGCCAGATGCTGCTGCCGCCCTCGCGCCGCAAGAAAACCATCGGCGTGAAAGAGATCGAAGCGACCATCGCGACGATGGCGCGCATCCCGCCCAAGACGGTGTCGAAGTCCGACAGCGAACTGCTGCGCAACATCGAGGCCGACCTGAAGCGCGTCGTTTTCGGTCAAGACGCGGCGGTGACGGCGATTTCGGCGGCGATCAAGCTAGCGCGCGCGGGCCTGCGCGAGCCGGAGAAGCCCATCGGCTGCTACCTGTTCTCCGGCCCAACCGGCGTCGGCAAGACCGAGGTCGCCAAGCAACTCGCTTCGCTCATGGGCGTGCAGCTCCTGCGTTTCGACATGTCGGAGTATATGGAGCGCCACACCATCTCGCGGCTGATCGGCGCCCCGCCGGGGTACGTCGGCTTCGATCAGGGCGGCTTGCTCACGGACGGCGTGGATCAGCATCCGCATTCCGTGCTGCTCCTCGACGAGATCGAGAAAGCGCACCCGGATTTATTCAATGTGCTGCTGCAGGTGATGGACCACGGCAAGCTGACCGACCATAATGGCAAGCAGGTCGATTTCCGCAACGTCATCCTCATCATGACGACGAACGCGGGCGCGTCGGAGATGTCCAAAGCGGCGATCGGTTTCGGTTCGACGAAACGCGAGGGCGACGACGACGCGGCCATCAAGCGGCTGTTCTCTCCGGAGTTCCGCAACCGGCTGGACGCGACGATCCCGTTCGGGAGCCTGCCGCGCGAGGTCATCGCCAAGGTAGTCGAGAAGTTTGTGTTCCAGCTTGAGGCGCAGCTCGCCGACCGCAACGTGACCATCGAGTTGACGCCAGAGGCGAACGACTGGATCGTGACCAAGGGCTACGACGAGCTGTTCGGCGCGCGGCCGATGGCGCGCGTCATCCAGGAGCACATCAAGAAACCGCTAGCCGAGGATTTGCTGTTCGGCCGCTTGCAGAACGGCGGCGCCGTGAAGGTGATAGTGACGGAAAAAGACGGGAAGACGTCGCTCGGGTTTGAGATCGTGGAGTCCAAGATCAAGCCGATGGCCTCGGCTGACGAGGAGGATGATGCGGAGGCGCTGGTGGAGGACGATGCCGATCAGGCCGTGCTGGTGCGGGCCGCGCCGGTTAAGACTGGCGGCAGGTCTGGCGGGGCGGTCAAAACACTGAAAGATCCAAAAGGGCCCGGCGGCAGACCGTCGACACCGAAAGTGCGCAAACTGCCGCTCGCCCCATAGCGCTTCAGCTCAAACCATCAAACAAGCAAAAGGCCGCTTCACAGCGGCCTCTTTTGTGCGAGGCGACAGTGTTTCGCGAAGTGGTTATTCGATACAGCGTTTCGCGGGCGTGCTTTCCAATTTCGGCAAATAAAAAAGGCCGCTCGAAAGCGGCCTTCCCATATCAAGTTGTCCGTTTAGTTAGAACTTGATGCGCGAGCCGATCAGGCCGAGAGACATGTCTTCCACGTCACCTGCAGGAACAGCGCCCCTGATGTCAGCATCGTAGAAGGAGAATGCTGCGTAGACCTGAATTGCGGCTGAGTCGAACGACTGGGCCACGCCGAAGCCGTAACGCTCAACTTCCGAGCTATCAATGCCGGCAATGCCTACAGCGAAATCATCGTAAGTGCCGTATTCGCCGTAAATCGTCGTTGCGCCGTAAGAGAGCCATTTCTTCTCGATACCTGCCTGCACGTAGTAGGCTTCAGCCTCGACGCCGTCCTGTGCACCGCTCTCAACCTCACGGCTCACGCCGGCAAAGTTTACATAAAGACCGGTTGGAACGTGCATAAGCGAAATAGAGCCCTTGATTTCATTGTAGTCTACACCGTTCGATACGGTGCTTCCGCTGAGGGAAAGGAAGCCCTCGTTGCTTTCATAGTAACCTACGCCAGCGGCGATGCGGATTGAGTTCCACTCTTTCTTGAAGTATAGGGCGATGTCGTACACATCGTTCTCACCCCAGGCCGCGGAAAGAATGAAGCCGTAGATCGAAGGCGAGTCGTATCGGACAAAGTCGCCGCGGTTCGAGTCGAGGTTGACGCCGCCGCCGTTGTTGCCAGTCAGGTTGCCCCATGTCGTGCCCGAGTTGATCGCGGTGAAACCAGCGTTTAGGAGCGGATCAAGTGACGTGAAGCCGCCAGTGTTGGCAAGGCTGATAAGAATGATGTCGTCGGTGGGCGGCGACCCTTGACCGAGCGTGATACGGCCGAGTTTCTCGCTTTCGATGAACCAGTTAGCCAAGCGCGTGGAAAGAACGGTTTCGCCGTTGCCTTCATCATTTGCCTGAGTGAGTGAGCTTGACGCGGAGTCGTTAACCGCAATCTCGATCGCGAAACCGGCGTTCCAGCCTGGCTTCATTTTAGCTTTACCAATAAACCGGAAACGGCTGTTGGAGTGTTGAACGTCGGTAAGGTAAGCGTCTGAATCCCGGCCGTCGTCCCACACCAGCAAGGCGCGGTTTACTTGACCGGAGATTTCCAGCGAAACCTTACGGTTGCCTTTACGAGCCGTCGTGGCTTCGAGTTCAGCAACACGCTCTTCCAGATCGGCGCAGCAGTCGCCGCCCAGGTCAGCTGCTTTAGCAGGCGTGAAGGCGATGCCGCCAACAAACAAACCGGCTGCGGCGGCCAATGCAAAACGAGACGTCGTTTTCATAAGTCCCCCAATCATCTTTATCACCAAGCCGCCCGGACAACCCGGACATAGCAAGTGCAAGAATTGCTAAAGTCGTCTACAAGGGCGGGCGAACCCGCCTTTTCTGAGAGCCAGCAAGCCCTAGCTTCACGCATCAGGCTTCCACTTAGCTACAAGAGCCAAAGAGCCTAACGCGGAACACCCCCATCCGGCTCACCAGACTTGCCTCTCCCTGATAGCGGAACCCCGAAGAGCGGTAAACTCAAACCATGCGGCGCCCGCTTATTCGGCGCCCTTCTGTGACCGCCGCGCAACGCAAGCGGCGGCCATCTGTGGCTTTTTGAAGATTATGACAGCCGGCGAACAGGTTGCGCGGTCGCGCGCCGCGGTTTTTCGACGCTTTGAAGGCTGGTCATTTTGCGCTCGCGCCGCCTAATGGTAGTTTAGCGCTCTGAAATCTTGAGGCGAACAATGAGCAACTCTGCACCCGATTCGATGGACGCGATCGTCGTGGGGGCCGGCCCAGTGGGGCTCGCCGCGACGCTCGCCCTGCTCCGCGCCGGCGTGAAAACCGCGCTTATCGGCGCCCGGCCGCCCAGGCGCGCCGCCAACCCGGATTCGCGCACGGCCGCGCTCATCGGGTCGTCGGTGGAGCTGCTGGAGGCGCTCGGCGTATGGAGCGCCTGCGCAAAGGACGCGGCGGCCTTGGAAAGTCTCGTGCTGATCGACCAAACCCGGCGGATGTTGCGCGCTCCGGACGTCATCTTTCGCGCCGACGAGATCGACGCCCCCGCTTTTGGCTATAATATAGGCAATGCGGCGTTGACCGAGGCGTTGCTGGCGGCGGTGGAGGCGCGCGGCGACGCAGCTCTTCTGCGCTGGGGCGCGGTCGAAAGCGTCCGCCCGGACACGCACGGAGTCATGGTGACCATGGCCGGGGGCGATGCGATGCGCGCCCGGCTCGTTATCGGCGCGGACGGACGCGACTCCTTGTGCCGCGACGCGTCGGGCGTGCGCAGCCGCCGCTGGAGCTACAACCACACCGCCGTCGCATGCGCGTTCGAGCACGCGGCGCCCCATAACGGTGTGTGCGTCGAGCTGCATCGCGCCGCCGGGCCGCTCACGGCCGTGCCCGCGCCGAATGGGCGTTCGAGCCTTGTCTGGGTGGAGCGGCCCGCCGAGGCGGAGCGTTTGATGACCCTGAGCGAACGGGGTTTCGCCGACGAGCTTGAGACGCATCTCGGCCAGTTCACCGGACGCATCGGCGCCATTGGCCGGCGTGCGGCGTTCCCGTTGGGGGGGCTCGCCGTGTTGCGCTACGCGCAAAACCGGATTATGCTAGTCGGCGAGGCGGCCCATGTGGTGCCGCCCATCGGCGCGCAAGGCCTCAATCTCGGCTTCCGCGACGCAGCGGCGCTCGCAGAGATTGTGGCAGCGGCGCATAGGCGTGCGGAGGATGTGGGCGCGGCGGCTGTCCTGTCGGCTTATGACGCGGCCCGGCGCGGGGATGTGCTCTCCCGCACTCTCGCCGCCGATCTGCTGAACCGCACGCTTATCGCGGGTTTTGTGCCGTTCGACGCGGCCCGGCTCGGCGCGCTGTCAGCCCTAAGCGCGGCGCCAGCGCTGAAACGCTCGCTCATGCGGCGCGGGGTCGGACCCGATCGCGCGGCGTGAGGCTCACGGTTTTCCCGGCTTGCGGCTCACACCATTGCGGACTAAGGAAGCGGCGGCTTTCTTTATCCGATCTTAAGCAGCGGCATCCGCATGTCCCCTCTCCTCAACGCGCGCTATCTGGCTGAATACGCTCTCCTGCGCGTCATCATCGCGATGGTGCGCCTTATGCCGCTCGACACGGCGACGGCGTTCTCCGCCTGGATGTGGCGCACCCTCGCCGCGCGCGGGCGGCGGCACGAGCGCGCGCTTTCGAACCTCGCGATCGCTTTCCCGGAAAAGACGCAAGCCGAGCGTCAGGCCATCGCGCTGGCCATGTGGGGCAACCTGGGGCGCGTGATGGCCGAGACCATGCTGCTTGACCGCATTCTGCGCGAGCCGGAGCGCATCGTGTTCGAAAACCCCAAGCTGGTGGAGACATACAAAGGCAAGATGGGCGCGGCGATCTGCGCCTCCATGCATATGGGCAACTGGGAGCTGGCCATGTGGCCGCTGACCCAGATGGGCGCCAAGCCCGCCGCCGTCTACCGCCTGGTCGAGAACCCCTATGTCGATCTCTACCTCCGCACGCAGCGCACTGAGCTATATCCCGGCGGCCTGTTCGCGCGCGGTAAGGTATCGGGCATGATGGCCGGGCACGACACGGCGCGGATGATCGGCGCCTATGTGCGCCAGGGCGGACGGCTCGGCTTCCTCGCGGATTTGCAGGACAAGAAGGGCGTCGAGGCGCCGTTCTTCGGCCGCCCGTCCAAAACCACGTCTATCCCGGCGATGCTCGCCCGGCGCGTCGGGGCGCGGCTGTGGATCGGGCGCTGCGTGCGCGTCGGCGAAGGCTCGCATTTCCGCATCGCCATGCGCGAGCTGAAAGTGCCCTGGACGGACGACCCGGACGCTGACATCCGCGCCGCCACCGCCGCCATGCAGGCTCAGTTCGAGGCGTGGATCCGCGAGGCGCCGGAGCAGTGGATGTGGAGCAATAGGCGCTGGAGCTGACCTGCTTGCTTTTCCGGCCTTGGTGGCGTTAACGAATCCGCCATGTCGTGGATTAAAGAACAGAATAATCTGCAGGGCGTCGCGCAAGAAATTCTCGCGGAGCATCCCGCCTGGACGGATTTTGCACACTATTGCTCCGAACGAAGCGAAGGCCGCCGCAAAGACGCCCTTCTCGCTTTGGACGATTTTCTGAAATCATCCGGTTCGTGGAGCTTTGACGATAAGCGATCTTTTATACTTTGGATAACGGGAAAATCAGACGAGTTTTTTGCAAAGACTTGGCTAATTCCTCATCCTCTGTTGCAAAATCTTATAGTCCCGGCGCTTTATGAATGGATCGCTCTGGAGCCAGGCAACGCGGAGCCGCATTTTTTGCTGGGCTTTCATTATTACAGGTCGAAAGATGATGGAGGCCCCGAAAGCCATTTTAGATGCGCAGTTTATTTGAATTCATCCCATCAACGCGCGCGCTATCATCTTGTGCAGCTTATTCTCAGAGATATTGGTTACTGTCATCATGAACTGCCTGCGTGGTATCTGGGACAGCCCGACGGTGATCTGGCCAGGCTAAGGGAAGCGTGCGCCCTGCTTGCCGGTGTGACTGATCCCGATATGTATTCCGAATGCAAGCAACAGCTTGCCGAGCGTGAATCTATAACGCGCGACTGGATCGAGTTCGAGAAAGCAGGCGCGAAAAACTTCGAATTGTGGTGCCACGCCAAAAACCGGTCATATTGGTTTTTGAAAAAATGCGCGAGCTGAAAGTGCCCTGGACGGACGACCCGGACGCTGACATCCGCGCCGCCGCCGCCATGCAGGCTCAGTTCGAGGCGTGGATCCGCGAGGCGCCGGAGCAGTGGATGTGGTCGAACCGGCGGTGGAGTTGAGCTAGGCCGACCTACCGCGACTTCTGATACAGTTTGTCCGCGATCTCCAGCATCTCCTCCGGCGCGTAGTTCGGCACGAAGGCGGAGGCCGTTCCGGTCATCGAGGCTGTACGTGTAGAAGCGGCGGTGAACGCCCTCCGCCAGATACTTCTCGCGCTCGGGAATGCTGGCGGGGGGGGGGTCGGCGGTATGTCGATCGGCAGGCGGTCGATTCTGAGAAACATTGCTGGGCGTTCCTGTTATGTTGGTTTCAAAGGCGATGAACGCCGACTTGGATCGTTCCGCCGAGGAACTAATAAAGCCGGCGCGCCTTGAATGGCCGACGAGGTGACACGTGATGTTACGCCATGCGGAACGCCATCTCATAGAGCGCGTCGGCTGGCTGCGCGCAGCGGTGCTCGGCGCCAATGACGGCGTGATCTCGACGGGCAGCCTCATCATGGGCGTCGCCGCCGCATCGGCCGACCGCAACGCCATCCTGATCGCGGGGCTTGCGAGCCTCGTCGCGGGCGCCATGTCGATGGCGGCGGGGGAGTATGTTTCGGTGAGTTCGCAGGCCGACGCGGAGGCGGCCGACCTCGCGCGCGAGACGGCGGAGCTGCGCGAGATGCCCGAGGCCGAACACCGCGAGCTCGCCGCAATCTACGAGGCGCGCGGGCTTGACCCCACGCTCGCCGCCGAGGTGGCGCGCCAGCTCATGGCGAAGGACGCGCTCAGCGCGCACGCCCGCGACGAACTCGGCATGACGGAGACGACGGCGGCGAACCCGCTGCAAGCGGCGGGCATGTCGGCGGTGAGCTTCGCCGTTGGCGCCGCTTTGCCGCTCGCCGCCGCGCTCGCCTCGCCGGACGAGTGGATCGCCACTGCGGTCGCCGTGACGACGGTCGCGGCGCTGGCCCTGCTGGGGGCGACAGGAGCGCGGCTCGGCGGCGCCTCGATCTGGCGCGGAACGCTGCGCGTGACGTTCTGGGGCGCGGTGGCGCTTGGCGTGACTTACGCAGTCGGGCGGGTCTTCGGCGTCGCGGCGTAGCACAACACTGTTTGTCGGTGCAAAAATCGGCTATTTCTAAAAATGACATCGGAGCCGCCCATGCCCGCAACCCGCACGCCCGCCAAATTCTTCTCAGCCCTCGCCATCGGCGCGCCCGCGCCGTTCCGCGAGAAGCCGTTGCGGCTGGAGCGCATGATCCATTTCGTGCCGCCGCATCTGGAGAAAATTCGCGCGAAAATCCCCGAACTCATCGCGCAAGTGGACGTGATTCTCGGCAATCTCGAAGACGCCATCGCCGCGAGCGACAAGGAGGCGGCGCGCGCCGGTTTCATCGAGATGGCGCGCGCGAACGACTTCGGCCAAACGGGTCTGTGGACGCGCATCAATTGCCTCAACAGTCCGTGGGCGCTCGACGACGTCACGCAGATCGTCGCGGCGGCAGGCAATAAGCTCGACGTGATCATGCTGCCCAAGGTCGAAGGGCCGTGGGACATCCACTATCTCGACCAGCTGCTTGCGCAGCTTGAGGCGCGCCACGGCGTGACCCGGCCGATCATGATCCACGCCATTCTGGAGACGGCGGAGGGCGTCAACAAGGTGGAGGCCATCGCAGCCGCTAGCCCGCGGATGCACGGCATGAGCCTTGGGCCCGCCGACCTCGCCGCCTCGCGCGGCATGAAGACGACGCGAGTCGGCGGCGGGCACCCTGGCTATGGCGTGCTGGCGGACGGCGGCGAGCCGCGGGCGTTCTATCAACAGGACTTGTGGCATTACACCGTCGGCCGCATGGTGGACGCCTGCGCGGCGCATGGCCTAAAAGCATTCTACGGCCCGTTCGGCGATTTCTCCGACGCCGCCGCGTGCGAGGCCCAGTTCCGCAACGCCTTCCTGCAAGGGTGCCTCGGCGCGTGGTCGCTGCACCCGAGCCAGATCGCCATCGCCAAGCGCGTGTTTTCGCCCGACCCGGCCGAGGTGGAGTTCGCGCGCAAAATCATCGCCGCGATGCCGGACGGCACCGGCGCCGTGATGATCGACGGCAAGATGCAGGATGACGCGACATGGAAGCAGGCCAAGGTCATCGCCGATCTGGCCGATCTCGTCGCGGCGAAAGACGGCGCCCACACCTAGGGAGCGAGCAATTCTGGCGGTTGACAGAGCGGCCCCGCGGACGGAAAGTCAGTGCGGGGAAAACTCGCTAAAGCCGTCATGAAAACGATAAGAACCGCAAAGTTTCGGCTCGGGCAGGTTGTGAAGCATCGGTTTTATCCGTTTCGCGGCGTAATCTTCGATGTGGATCCAGAGTTCAACAACTCTGAAGACTGGTGGCTGTCGATCCCTGAGGAAATCCGCCCGGCGAAAAACCAACCCTATTACCACCTGCTCGCGGAAAACGCCGAGACGGAATACGTGGCTTACGTCTCCGAGCAAAATCTGCTTCCCGACACATCGGGCGCGCCGGTGCGGCATCCAAAAGTAGCGGAGATTTTCGGCGATCTGAACGGCTCGGTCTATCAGCTGAAGCGCGGTCTCGACAATTAACGCCCCGCGCCGGCCTTTCCTCCGCCGGCGATCGCGGCCAACTGAGCGACCAGCGCGCGCACGTCCTTTATGCGGTCGCCCGCGTCCGCCCAATCCGCCTTAATCAGCAGCTTGTGATCCGGCTGCAGCTTCACCGTGGCGCGGTGCTCGTTGATGAATTTGAGCAGGCCCGGCGGATTGGGGAATTGGTTGTTGCGGAACGCGACCACGCCGCCTTTCGGTCCTGCGTCCACGGCCGAAATGTTCGCCGCGCGGCACTGCATCTTGATGTGCACGACGCCAAGCAAATGCCGCACCTCGTCCGGCGGTGCGCCGAACCGGTCGGCCAACTCCGCGGCGAACGCCTCGATGTCAGCCGGATCTTTAAAGCCCGAGAGCCGCCGGTACAGGCCGAGACGGACCTGCAGATCGGGCACATAGGCCTCGGGGATGAGCACGGCCGCGCCAAGCTGAATGGACGGCGACCACTGCTCCTCGGCCTCCGCGGCCGGCGCGCCGTCGCGCATGTGGGCGACGGCCTCCTCCAGCATCTGCTGATACAGCTCGTAGCCGACCTCCCGGATATGCCCGGATTGCTCGTCGCCGAGCAGGTTGCCGGCGCCGCGGATGTCCAGATCGTAGCTGGCAAGCTGGAAGCCGGCGCCGAGGCTGTCGAGCGAATGCAACACCTTCAGCCGCTTCTCGGCGGCGGGCGTCAGCTTGGCGTTGGGCGGCGTGGTGAACAGGGCGTAGGCGCGCGTCTTCGAGCGGCCCACGCGCCCGCGCAACTGGTAGAGCTGGGCGAGGCCGAACATATCGGCGCGATGGACGATCAGCGTATTGGCGTTCGGGATGTCGAGGCCGGACTCCACGATGGTGGTCGAAAGCAGCACGTCGAACTGCTTGTCGTAGAACGCGCTCATCACGTCTTCGAGCTGCGTCGGCGACATCTGCCCGTGCCCGATCTGGAACTTCAACTCGGGCGTGACCTCGCGCAGGAAGGCGGCGACCTCGTCAAGGTCGGAGATGCGCGGCACGACATAAAAACTCTGGCCGCCGCGATAGCGCTCGCGCAGGAGCGCCTCGCGCAGCGTCACCGGGTCGAACGGCGTGATGAACGTGCGCACGGCGAGGCGATCAACGGGCGGCGTCGCGATGACGGACAACTCGCGCACGCCGGTCAGCGCCAGTTGCAGCGTGCGCGGAATCGGCGTCGCGGTGAGGGTGAGAACATGCACATCCTCGCGCATCTGCTTCAGCCGCTCCTTGTGCGCCACGCCGAAATGCTGCTCCTCGTCGATGATGAGCAGCCCGAGCCGGTTGAACTCAATGGTTTTCGAGAGCACGGCGTGCGTGCCCACCACGATGTCGATCTGGCCGGATTTCAGGCCCTCGCGCGTCTCCGCCATCTCCTTGGCGGGCACGAGGCGCGACGCGCGCGCGACCTTGACCGGAAACCCCTGAAACCGCTCGGCGAAGGTCTTGTAATGCTGGCGGGCGAGGAGCGTCGTCGGCACGACCACCGCCACCTGAAAGCCTTCTAGCACGGCGACGAACGCGGCGCGCAACGCAACTTCCGTCTTGCCGAAGCCGACGTCGCCGCAGATGAGCCGGTCCATGGGCCGGCCCTTGGCCAAATCCTCCATGACCGCCTCGATGCTGGAGAGCTGGTCGTCCGTCTCCTCGAAGGGGAACCGCGCGACGAACTCGTCATAGGCCCCGCCCTGCGGCGACATGACCACGCCCTCGCGCACCTGGCGTGCGGCTGCGACCGCGATGAGGCTCTCTGCAATGTCGCGGATGCGTTTTTTAAGCTTGGCCTTGCGCGCCTGCCAGGCTCCGCCGCCGAGCTTGTCGAGCGCCGCGCCCTCGTCTGCGCCGTAGCGGGAGAGCAGTTCGATGTTCTCGACGGGCAGGAACAGCTTCGAGCCGCCCGCGTATTCCAGCTCCAGGCAGTCATGGGGCGCGCCCGCCGCCGTCACGGTCTGCAGGCCGGTGAAGCGCCCGATGCCGTGATCGGCGTGCACCACAAGATCGCCCGGCGCAAGGGACGACGCCTCCTGCAGCACGTCCGAGGCCTTCTTGGGCTTGCGCCGCCGAACGAGACGGTCGCCCAGGATGTCCTGCTCGGCGATGACGGCGAAATCCGTGGTCTCGAACCCGTTCTCCAGGGGCAGCACGGCGACGCCGGTCGAGCCGCGCGGCAGCTTCAACGCGGCGGCGTAGCTGTCGGCGGCCATCGCATGGGGCAAACCATGCGCGGTGAGCAGCGAGCCGAGCCGCTCGCGCCCCCCAGGCGTAAACGCGGCGACGAGCACGCGCTTGCCCTCGCCGCGCAGCTTACCGATGTGCTGGATGACGGCGGGAAACAGCATGTCGGACTGCTCGGCCCGCTCGACGCCGAAACCGCGCCCCTGCTTGCCGCCGAAATTGATCGCGGGACCGCCGCCTTCCGGCTGATCGAAGGGCGAGAAAAAGCGGGCGTCGCGGTCTTTCAACGCCGCGTCCCAGCCGTCGGCGTCGAGAAACATGTGTTTTGGCGGGACGGGCTTGTAGACCCCGGCGCCGAAGCTCGAATGCTCAAGCCCCTTCACCCGCGCCTCGTAATGATCCTCGATCGTCTCCATCCGCCGCATGCGGGCGTCGGCGGCCAGATGGTCAAAGGTCACGTAGGCGTCCGGCAGATAATCGAACAGCGTGTCGAGACGGTCATAGAACAGCGGCAGCCAGTGCTCCACGCCCGCCACGCGCCGCCCGGCCGACACCGCCTCGTAAAGCGGATCGTCCGTCGTCACCGCGCCGAACAGCTCCACATAGCGCTGGCGGAACTGCTTGATGACGGCCGCGCTGTAGCGAACCTCGCTGACCGGCAGGAGAATGACCTGATCCTTCGCGCCTTGCGTGCGTTGCGTCACGGGGTCGAACACGCGGATGCTTTCGAGCGTGTCGCCGAAGAAGTCGAGCCGCACCGGCCGCGCCTGCCCTGGTGGGAACATGTCGAGGATGCCGCCGCGCATGGCGTATTCGCCCGGCTCCATCACCGTGCCCGTGCGGTTGAAACCCGCCGCCTCAAGCCGCTCGCCGATCGCCGTCATGCCGACGCCCGCGCCCGTCGAGATGCGCACCGCCGTTTTCGCCATGTAATCGCGTGGCAGCACGCGCTGAATGGCCGCGTTGACCGTGGTGAGCACGATAAGCGGCTTGGAAATCTCCTTCAGCCGGGCGAGCCTGGCGAGCGCGGTGATGCGGCGGCTGGTGATCTCGGCGTCCGGCGAGACGCGGTCGTAGGGCACGCAGTCCCAGGCCGGAAAGGCGATCACGTCGGCGTCCGGCGCGTAAAATTGCAACGCCTGGCGCATCGCCTCCATGCGCTGGTCGTCGCGGGCGATGTGAAGCACGGGCCGGAAGCGGGGCGGGCTCGACCCCGGCTCGGCGCTCGCCAGTTGATGCACGAGAAAAGCGTCATAGCCCTCGGGCGCGCCTGCCGCTGCGACGCCGCCTTTCGCCGCGCGGAACAGCCGTATGGCCGCGGCCGCCGCATCCGCCGGCGCCGCCTTGCGCTTGATCTCCGCCGGAGCGTTCATGCCTCCAACCCGTGATGCCGTCTGATGCGAGCGACCATGCCGGCCAGCGCCGCGTCGGGGGGCGCCGAGCCTTTCAGCATGGCGTCGATCAAAGGCTCAGGCAGCGCCAAGAGTTCCTCGAACGCGGACAGATCCGCCTCGCTGAGCGCCTCCAACTCGGCGTCGGCGAAACGGCCGAGCATGAAGTCCATCTCCTTGGTGCCGCGATGGCAGGCCCTGTAATAGGCCCGTTTCAATCTTACATCGGTGCTGTGCATGGCGTTTGCGCGCTGTGGATGAGCGTTGACGGCGACGATGCGCCCCCGTCCAAGTGAGGTTGCATGTGGTATAGAAGCTTTCGGCGATAATGTCAGCGCTGCGTTCGCCGCATGCCGAATGCCCAACAAGATGCCGCAGCGAACCGCGATGACAGCGATCGACCCTCAGACTCAACCCCAGACCGAACGGCCCCCCGAGCTTTCCGCGTTGCTGGCGCCCGTGCGCAGCGTGGCCGGCGCGGGGCAGAAGGCCGAGGCGGCGCTCGCCAAGCTTCTGCACATCCAGCCGGATGCGCATCCCCGGCTCCTCGACCTGCTGTGGCGGTTTCCCGTGGGCTTCTCCGACCGCCGCGCTCGCCCGCTCATCGCCGAGGCGGAGCCGGGCCGCATCGCGACGCTGCGCGTCACCGTTCGCAAGCACAAGCCCGCCCCGGCTTCGACGCGTGCGCCTTACAAGGTCGCGTGCGAGGATGAAAGCGGCGTCATCGACCTCGTGTTCTTTCACGCCGATGCGCGATTTCTGGAGCGGCTTCTGCCAGTTGGCGAGGAGCGTTACGTCTCCGGCGCGGTGGAACGTTACGGCAAGCGCCTGCAGATGTCGCACCCTGATCACATCCTGACGCGCGCCCAGTTCGAGGCCATGCCGGACCTGGAGCCGATCTATCCGCTCGCCGCGGGCCTCACCCAAAAGCAGATGCGGCGGTTTGTGTCCGAGGCATTGGCCCGCGTCCCCGACACGCCGGAATGGATCGATGCGCGTCTGCGGGAGGCGCAAGGGTGGCCCGACATGCGCTCCGCTCTCGACACGCTGCACCGCCCCATAGATGACGCCGACATGGCGGGCGCGGAGACGGCTCGCCGGCGGCTCAGCTATGACGAACTGTTCGCCGGGCAACTCGCCCTCGCGCTGTTGCGGCGCGAGTTCCGGCGCGGCGGCGGGCGGTCGGTCATCGGCGACGGCGCGCTTCTCAAGCGCATGCGGGCCGCGCTGCCCTTCCAGTTGACAGCGGGACAGGAGATCGCGCTCGCCGAAATCCTGGCGGATATGGCCGCCCCGCGCCGCATGCTCCGGCTGCTGCAGGGCGATGTGGGCAGCGGGAAGACGGCGGTGGCCATGCTCGCCATGGCGCGCGCGGTGGAGGCGGGCCATCAAGCCGCGCTGATGGCGCCGACGGAGGTGCTCGCCCGCCAGCACCATGAGACGCTGGCGCCCGTGTTCGCCGCGTGCGGCGTGCGGGTTGCGCTGCTGACCGGGCGTGAGAAGGGCCGGGCGCGCGCCGCCGTGCTGGCGAGCGTCGCCTCGGGCGATGCGGGCGCCCTCATCGGCACGCACGCGCTGTATCAGCCCGAGGTGGCGTTTCGCGATCTGGCGCTCGCCGTCATCGACGAACAGCACCGCTTCGGGGTGCATCAGCGCTTCGCCCTGCAGGCGAAAAGCGGCGCCGCAGGATGCGACGTGCTGCTGACCACCGCGACGCCTATCCCGCGCACGCTCCTCCTCAGCCATTTCGGCGAGATGGACGCCTCTAAGCTGAAGGAAAAGCCGGCGGGCCGCAAACCCATCCTCACGCGGGCCGCGCCGATCGAACGGCTGGAGGAGGTGACCGCCGCCGTCGGCCGGGCGCTGAAGAGCGGCGCGCAGGTATATTGGGTGTGCCCGCTTATCGAAACATCGGCGAAAAACGAGGCGGCGGCCGCCGAGGAGCGCGCGGCCTATCTGCGCCAGCGCTTTGTGGGCGCGGTCGGCCTCGTGCACGGGCGTATGAAGGCGGCCGACAGGGATGCCGCGATCGAGGCGTTCGCCGCCGGGCGCACGGGCGTGCTGGTGGCGACGACGGTGATCGAGGTGGGCGTCAACGTGCCGAACGCCACGGTGATGGTGATCGAGAATGCGCAAAGCTTCGGGCTTGCGCAATTGCATCAGCTGCGCGGACGCGTTGGGCGGGGGAGCGCGCAATCATCCTGCATGCTGCTTTACACCGGCCCACTCAGCGAAACGGCGAAAGCCCGGCTGGATGTGTTGCGGCGCACGAATGACGGTTTTCTCATCGCCGAGGAGGATTTGCGGCTGCGCGGCGGCGGCGAGGCTCTGGGCGCGCGCCAATCGGGCGATCCGGGGTTCCGGGTGGCGCAGATGCCTCAGGACGCGGGACTGTTGCAGACGGCGAGCGACCAGGTCAAATATCTTCTGGCGAAAGACCCGCTTCTAACCTCGCCCGCCGGATGCGCCGCCAAGCTATGCCTGGCGCTGTTCGACCGGGCGGACGCCGCCCGGCTCATCGACGCGGGCTAGCGCGAGATCACCATGCAGGAGACTTTCTTGAGCTTCATGCTCTCGCAAATCTCGCGCGAGCGCGCGGCTCCCTGATATGGGCCGGCGACGACGCGGAACACTGGGCCGTCGCTGCGCTCGAACCGGGCGACCTCGGGCGTGACGCCCGCGAGCTCCTCCGACAGACGGGTGGCGAGACGCCTCGCCTCGGCCGCCGCGCTTTCCTCGGTGGAGACGCTGGCGAGCACGATCGTGAACTGGCGCGTGTCAGACGCGTCTGCCGCGGCCGGCGCAGCGACGATGGGGGCGGCGGCTACGGGCCGGGCCGGTTGCGCCGCCGCGGGACCCGGAGCGACGCGTGTCCCTTGCGCCCACGAATTAGCCGGTTTCTCCGCCTCGGCGCTCGTGGACGATCCGCCGAACAAGCCGCTCAAAAACCCGCCCGAGCTTTTGGGCGCGCTCTCGGACGCCTGATCGCCCAGCGGTTTGGCGCCGTCCGCGTCGTCCGTCACGCCCAGAAGGGCGAGCGTGCGTTTGCGTCCGTCCACGGCTCGCGGCCGCTCCCTCGTCGACAGGCCTTGCATGTAGACGGCGCTGGTGTAATCGGACAATGCGAGCGCCGGCTTGCCCAGCTTTTCATACGCTTCGGCGCGCAACAAAAAGGCCCTGGCGGCGGTGGCGTTGTCCATGGCCCCGGACCGGAACGCCTCGCCGATTTTCTGCACGGCCGCGTCGTGATCCCCGCGCTCGCTCAGCTTTGCGGCCGCGGTGAGGGTCTCCAGCGCACTCTGGGCGACGGCCGGCGCCGCCGCCAGCAACCAGGCCCCGCACAAGACCGTATGAAGGAAAAACCGCATCATCCGTTTTCCGCCGCCTTTGACTAAAAAATAGCGCACGGCGCTTACAATACGTCAAGCAGACGAATAGGGCTACACGGTGTCGTCCCCGGCTATTCGACCGTGACGGACTTCGCCAGGTTGCGGGGCTGATCCACGTCGGTGCCCATGGCGACGGCGGTGTGATACGCGAGAAGCTGGATCGGCACGGCGTAAAGGATCGGGTTGGTGAAGTCGTGCGCGGCAGGCAGCTCGATCACAACGCCGCCCGGCGCCAGGTCCGGGTCGGCCCCCTCCGTCGTCAGCAGCACCACGCGCCCGCCACGGGCGGCGACCTCTTGCATGTTCGACATGGTTTTCTCGAACAGCGCGTCGCGCGGCGCCACCACGATGACGGGCACCTCGTCGTCGATGAGCGCGATGGGACCATGCTTCAACTCGCCCGCCGCGTACCCTTCCGCATGGATGTAAGAGATTTCCTTGAGCTTGAGGGCGCCCTCAAGCGCCAGCGGATAGAGCGGCCCGCGGCCGAGATAGAGCACGTCGCGCGCGCCTGCGAGGCCCGCGGCGAGTTTCTCGAACCGCTCCTCGTCGCGCAGCACGCGCGCCATGAGGCGCGGCAACTCCACAAGCGCGTTGACCATCTCCGCCTCGTCGCCGGCGCTGAGCACGCCCCGAGCGCGCCCCGCAGCGATGGCCATGCAGGCGAGCACGGTGAGCTGGCAGGTGAAGGCCTTGGTCGAAGCGACGCCGATCTCGGGGCCGGCGAGCGTGGGGGCCAGCGCGTCCGCCTCGCGCGCGATGCTCGATTCGGGAACATTGACGACGCCGACGATCCCCTGCCCGTTCGCGCGGCAATAGCGCAGGCTCGCAAGCGTGTCGGCGGTCTCGCCAGACTGGGAGATGAACAGCGACAGCCCGCCCTTCGCCAGCGGCGGCTCGCGGTAGCGGAATTCGGAGGCGATGTCGATGTCCACGGGTAGCCGGGCGTAGCGCTCGAACCAGTATTTGGCGACGAGGCCGGCGTAATAGGCGGTGCCGCACGCCGAAACGGTGAGGCGCGGCAAGGTGGCGAAGTCGCACGGCATGGGCGGCAGCTCGACGGCGCTTTCAACGAAGCGGACGTAGTGCGACAGCGTGCGGCTGACGACCTCCGGCTGTTCATGGATCTCCTTCGCCATGAAGTGCCGGTGCTCGCCCTTGTCCACCAGCAGCGCCGTGGCGGCGGCGCGCTTGACCGTCCGCTTGACGGGCGCGCCCGTTTCATCGCGGATGTCGGCGCCTGCCCGGGTCAGCACCACCCAGTCGCCCTCGTCGAGATAGGCGATGCGGTCGGTGAAGGGCGCGAGCGCCATGGCGTCGGAGCCAAGGAACATCTCGCCCTGGCCATAACCGACAGCGAGCGGGCTGCCTCGGCGGGCGCCGATCATCAAATCCTCCTCGCCTGCGAAGATGATGGCGAGGGCGAACGCGCCGTGAAGCTCCTTCAGCGCGCCCTGCACAGCCTCGACCGGCCCCGCCCCGGCTCGACGCAACGCGCCGATGAGATGCACGACCGCTTCGGTGTCCGTCTCCGTCTCGAACCGAGCGCCGTCCGCTTCGAGGCGGCGACGCAAATCGCGGAAATTCTCGATGATGCCGTTGTGGACGACGCAGACGCCTTCGCTCAAATGCGGGTGCGCGTTGCGCTCGGTCGGGGCGCCATGCGTCGCCCAGCGGGTGTGGCCGATGCCAATGAGACCGGGCAGAGGCTCGGCCGAAAGGCGCGCTTCGAGGTTTTTCAGCTTTCCCTCGGCCCGCCGGCGCAGCACGGCCCCGCCCACGACAGTGGCCACCCCGGCGGAATCGTAGCCGCGATATTCAAGGCGCCGCAGCGCGTCCACCAAAGGCTGCGCGACCGGCGCCGCGCCCAAAACTCCGATGATCCCGCACATGACCGCCCCTCCCTCGCAACGAGCGCCGCTCAGACGCGAATGTGACTATCAAGCTTCGCAGGCAAGGCCAAATCACACCGCGTTACCGCGAATGTCCGCCGCGGGTCACGGCTTGGGGCGGCGACGGCGCTCCCGCACGATGTCAGCCCAACGCGGCTTTTCGATCTGGCGGGCGCGCCCGACCGCGAGCGCCCCCGGCGCCACATTCGCCGTGATGACGCTGCCGGAGCCGACATACGCGCCGGCGCCGATCGTCACGGGCGCGACAAGCGCCGAGTTGGAGCCGATGAATGCGCCCTCGCCGATGTCGGTCACGTGCTTGTCGAAACCGTCGTAATTGCAGGTGATGGTCCCGGCGCCGATATTGGCGTCTGCGCCAATGCGCGCGTCGCCGAGGTAGCTCAAGTGATTCGCCTTGGCGCCGTCGGCGAGCGTCGCGTTCTTGACCTCGACAAAATTGCCGACGCGCACATGGGAGCCGAGGCGCGCGCCGGGCCGCAGCCGCGCGAAGGGTCCAATGACCGATCCGGCGCCAATATGGGCGCCTTCGATATGGCTGAAGGCGCGGACGACGGCGCCGCTTTCCACGCGCACCCCAGGGCCGAAGACCACGTGCGGCTCGACAGTCACATCGGGCGCAAGCGCCGTGTCGAACGCGAATGTGACCGTTTCGGGCGCGATGAGCGTTGCGCCGCCGTCGAGGGCGCGGGCGCGCAGGCGGCGTTGCATGATCGCCTCGGCGCGTGCGAGCTGGGCGCGGTCGTTGACGCCGAGCGTATCCTCCTCGTCGCAAACGACGAGCGCCGTGGGGACGCCCCGCGCGGCGGCGAGCGCGACGATGTCGGTGAGATAATATTCGCCCTTCGCGTTGTCGGGGCGCACGGCGTCGAGAAGCGATGCGAGCAGCCCGCCGCCGCGAACGCCGATCACGCCCGAATTGCAGAGGCGGATGGCGCGTTCATCGGTCGTCGCGTCCCTCTGTTCGCGGATGGCGGCGGGCCGGCCTTCGGGGTCGAGCAGGATGCGGCCGTAGCCGGTCGGGTCGGTGGCGTTGAAACCGAGCACGGCGAGGCCAGGAGCGGCGAGCGCCGACAAGGCTTCGCGCACGGCGAGCACCGCCTCGGCCGGTAGAAGCGGGCAATCGCCATACAGGATAAGCACATCGCCGCTAAAGGCCTCGAACGCGGGCTTCGCCGCGAGCACCGCGTGAGCGGTCCCGAGCGGCGGGTGCTGCACGAAGAAGGAGACGCGGGCCTCCATGCCAGAAAAGGCGGAGGCGAGATCGGCGCCGGGCGCGGCGACACCAGCGATGTCTTGGACGCCTGCTGCGACGGCGGCGTGGGCGGCGTGAGCGATCATCGGGCGGCCTGCAACAGCGTGCAGAACCTTCGGCAGCGATGATTTCATGCGCGTGCCAAGACCTGCGGCGAGAAGCACGCAAAGCGCCGGGGGCGCGGCAGCGTTGTCGGTCATGCAAGGAGCGCCCGCTGTTGCCATCGCAAGCCAGCTATCACCGGCATCCGCTAAAGACAAGAGGAAGGGGACGAAGGCGTCGCGCGGCTTATGGCCGTTGAGAGCGGCTCCGATCATTATGACAAGTCGGAAAAACAAAAAAGCCGCCCGAAGGCGGCTTTCTCATAAAACGATTGCGTTGATTAGAAGCTGATCATCGCGCCGACCAGGAAGCTGTTCAGAGCTTCATAGTCTTGCTTATCGCCATTGCCCTGCGCGTCAACGAACTCAACTTCGCTGTCGAGCTGAACCCACTTGGCCCAAACCGCCATGGCGGCCGCGTCGATTTCCTGCACGACGCCGAGACCGAAGCGCTCGATTTCGGAGCCCCTGATGCTGATGCCGCCGGCGTCGCAAGCATCGCCGATCGCGGTGCCGTTGATAGTGCCGTTGCAGTTGAAGCCGCCCCACATGTCGTTGTACTGAGCGTATTCACCGTAAAGCACCGTGTGACCAAGCGAGTTCCACTGTTTGCGGATACCGGCCTTCACGAAGTAATGGTCGTTGTCGTCAACGGCTTGGAACGTCCCGGAGCCCGTGCCGGTAAAGGCGTCCTCAACCTCTTCCTGGCCGTAAGCGCCGTAAAGGAACAGGCCGGTCGGAGTGTGCATCGCCATGGCGCCGATCTGGAAGTATTCCGAGTCGGGCGTGCTGGAGATGGTTGCGCCGCCGCCGCCGTTAACAACCACGTCGCCGCGGTCGCCGTTCCAAGAGTACGCGGCCACAGCCTTAAACTTCACAGAGTTCCATTCGCCGGAGTAGCGGACGGAGGTGTCCCAGAAGTCGTTCTCGCCCCAGGAGGCCGAGAAAATGAAGCCGCCAATTGTGGGCGAGTCGTAACGCACCGAGTCAGTGGGCACGCCGTTACAGTCCGCGCCGATCGGCAAGGCCGTGTGATTACAGAAACCGAGTTGGCCGATGCGGTTGCCTTCCAGGCCCGCCAGGCCGCTCGGGCCGCCTTCGGGGCGCAGGAAGAACGAAGCGCCGTCGAAGAGCACCCAGTTCGATTGCACCAAGCTGCCGGAGAAGTCCGCGAGGATAGCCGCGTTGTCCGAAGCTTGCGATTGCTGACCGACCGCCAAACGGCCGAGGCGGTCGCTGTTGATGAACCAATAAGCCTCAAGCGTGTTCAGGCGGCTGCCCGCGCCCTCGTCGTTCACCTGATCGACGAACAGGCTTTCAGAGGTCAGCACCTCGATGTGGGCGTTGAAGCCTGCTTGCCAGCCCGGCTTGATCTCGGCCTTGCCGCTGAATTTAAAGTGAGTGCCGAGCGTCGTGCTGGTGTCGACGATATAGGCGTCGCTCAGATCGCCGTCGTCCCAGATGTAGATTTCGCGCGATACGAAGCCGGTGACCGCGAGCGAAACTTTGCGGTTGCCTTTGCGTGCGGTGGTCGCTTCCAGTTCAGCGACGCGCTCCTCCAGATCGGCGCAGCAATCCCCGCCGAGATCGGCGGCTTGCGCCGGCGCAAAGCTCATGCCGCCGATAAACAGGGCGGACGCAGCCAGCGCCATCATGTGTTTGTTAAGGACCATATTTCCCCCAGATAAGTTGTCTTACCAGTTCACTTGCGAATGAGAACAAATGGATTCGTATCGAACAGGAAAGGCCCAGCTCCCGGCTGCGCTTAAATTTTCAATATGACGGCTACTGTGCACCTAAAGTCGCATCTATAAATTTGATTGGTAGTGCATCCGTTTTCGGAATGAAACCGGTTTGCGCGATTTCTAGGCACAATCCACACCCGGCGTTGCAAGTTCGCAACGATGTGGCTTTCCAAGCTGTGGCAAGTGTACGATAGGACAATTCAGCGCACCTTTAAGCGCGCTCGCCCTTGCGTTTACAGGCCCGCGCCCGCACGGAATGTGTCGCACGCGTCCAGTCGGCCCTGGTCGAAGCCAATTTTGAACCAGCGCATGCGCTGCGCGGACGAGCCGTGCGTGAACGAATCGGGCGCGACGCGTCCGCCCGCCTGGCGCTGCAGACGATCATCGCCGATGGCGCTGGCGGCGTTCAGCGCCTCCTCCAGATCGCCTGATTCAAGCACATTGCGTTTGGCGTTCGCGTGATGCGCCCACAGCCCGGCGAAGCAGTCGGCCTGAAGCTCCATGCGCACTTGGAGCGCGTTCTGTTCCCCTTGCCCCATGCGCTGCTTCGCCGTCATGACCTTTTCCGTCACGCCAAGCAAGGTCTGAACGTGGTGGCCAACCTCATGCGCAATGACATAGGCGCGGGCGAAATCGCCGGGCGCGCGGAACCGCTGGCTCAGATCGCGGAAGAAGCTGAGATCGAGATAGAGCCGTTGATCGAGGGGGCAATAGAACGGCCCCATCTGGGATTGGCCGAGGCCGCAGCCCGAACGAGTGGCGTCTTCATAAATCACGAGAACCGGCTCGCTGTAGCGTCGGCCGAGGCGCTGAAACTGCTCGTTCCACACGTCCTCCGTCATTTTCAGCACGGCGGCGGCGAAGCGCGATTCCGGATCGGCGGCGTTGGCGGGCGCGGCGGGGCCGCCCTGGGGCGCGGGTTGCGGCGCCGGGAAGGGACGGCGCTCGCCCGTTTGGATGGGGCCGCCGGGCCCGGGAGCGCCGCCTTCCAGCAACAGGCGCGGATCGACGCCGAGCAGAAGCAGCACGATGACAACGATAATGATGCCGATGAGGCCGCCGCCGCCTTGCCGCCCGCCCGGCATGGGAAAACGGCCGCCGCCGGACGGGAAGCGAAAGCCGCCGCCGCCGCCCGGCCGTGGAAATGGAAAGCGAAAGCCGCCCTTGCCGCGCCGGTCTTCAACGTTGTCGCTGCCGCGCTCGCCTTCCCACTTCATCGTATTCCTCCCGGCGCGGCTAGCTCACCGGCACCAGAGCTTTCGATTTCTCCGGGGCCAGCAGCAGCGACCTTACCGCCTTCGAGGCGACGATCTCGCCCGTGTTGGCGTAGGCCTCATGATTGCGCTCGATGTCCTTTAAATCATACCGGTAGTTGACCATCAATCCGTGCGATTCGCGCATGCCCTTCTCGGACACGTCGCCGAGCCAGTTAATGCGCTCAAGCCGGGCGCCGTTCCCCAGGTGGAAGCGCGCGACGGGGTCGATGGGACGGCCCGCCGGGTTTTTGACGATGAAGAAATATTGCGCGGCGATGCTGAGCATCAGACCCTTCAGCGCCTCGGCGTCCTCCTCGTCCTGCGCCCACGAGAAATCATCGAGCGCGCTCAGGAGTTCGCGTTGCTCCGCGTTCAGATAATCGAGTTCGTGACCGTCTCGGGCGCGCTCGAACCATTTGCGGAAGCCGGGGATGGGCGAAAGCGTGACGAAGGTCTTCAGGCTCGGGATATCGGCCGAGAGATCCTGCGCCACTTGCTTGATCAGGAAATTGCCGAAAGAAATGCCCGCCAGCCCCTTTTGGCAGTTGGAGATCGAGTAGAACACCGCCGTCGTCGGATCGCCCGCAATGGCCGGCGGCCGCGTCTCCTGCTCCAGCACCTTTTGAATCGAGGCTGGGGTTTCCTTGTCAAGCGCCACCTCGACGAAAATAAGCGGGTCGTCGACCATCGAGGGATGGAAGAACGCGTAACAGCGGCGGTCGGCCAAATCGAGCCGGCGGCGCAGGTCGGCCCAGCCGCGCATCTGATGCACCGCCTCGTACTCCATCAGCTTTTCGAGGATCGAAGCGGAGGTCGACCAGTCAATGCGTCGCAGAACCAGGAAGCCCCGGTTGAACCAGGACGAGAGAAGATGCGTGAAATCCCGGTCTAAGTCCGCAAGGTCGGGCGCGTCCTTGAGAAGGTCGAGCAGGTCGGCCCGCATCCGTACGATCTGCGCGGTGGCGCCGGGCGCGGCGTTCAGCCGGCGCAAAAACTCCTGGCGCGGCGGCTCCACGGCGGCCGTCAGCCGGCTCAGGGTCTCAGCAGATGGGTGAGCGATGTAGGCGGCGGCGGCGGCCTTCACCACGGCCTCATTCGGCGCGAATGCGGCGGTGACGCTGCGGAAGAAGTCGATGCGGGCCTTGCGCTGCAACCCCCGGTAGATTTCGAGAATCTGTTGCGCAATTGCAACGCCTGACGCCTCACCACGTCCTGAGAGGAGCGTTTGCGAAAGCGAATCAATGGATTGCGGCTCGCCCTGGGGTTTGGAGAGGTCGAGAAGCTGACGGCCTTTCGCCGAAATTGAGGATAATAACTCCTGAAAAAAGGAAACGTTCACGATCCCGCTCCAAAATAATCCATCCGCCTGCGAATTTTACTGGATTGTATACACATTTCCAGTATTATTAATGGAAATCACTATCTATTATGCCGTTCTGGCATGATCTCCCAACTTGCAACACCGGTCTCCGATGCCCCAGTCCGCCGCGGAAAAAGTTCGCTCCAAATTGGAGCACGATATTCTCACATTCGTCATCAAGCCGGGCGAAAAGCTCGACGAAACGCGGCTCGCAGAAGTGAACGGTGTGTCGCGCACACCCGTACGCGAAGCGCTCCGGCAGCTGGCCGCCAGCGGTCTCGTCGACATGCGACCGCATCGCGGCGCCGTTGCGCGCCGTCTGAGCCTTGGCGAAATCGTTGAACTGTTCGAACTCATGTCCATGCTTGAGGGGCTTTGCGTCCGACTTGCGGCCAAGCGAGCGATGATTCAGCAGCTTGCAGCGATCCGGGCCGCACACGAGCACTGCCGCACCCACATCGAGTCCGAGTCGCTCGATGCCTATTATAAAGCCAACGAGCAGTTTCACGAAACCATCTATCACGCTTCGGGCAACGCCGCGCTCATCAAACAAACGATCCAATTGCGCGACCGGCTAAAACCCTTCCGCCGCTATCAGCTCAACCGCATCAACCGTGTGCAAGAATCCTTCGCCGAGCATGACCGCATCGTCGCAGCCATCGAAAACGGCGCCGCCGCCGCCGCTGAGGAACTGATCCAGGATCACCTCGCCGTGCAGGGCACCTTCATAACCAACATCGTCAACAGCATGCCGCGCGAATTCCTCGACAAACGCGAGAGCGAGGAGATTTTGCGGTCGCGTTCGTCCATTGCGGCGCGCGATGAAAAGCTGTACGCCGATCTTCGATATGCAAAATAATCAAAACCTGTACGCCGTTCTCGTGTCGCGCTGGCCGGACGCGGGCGTGGCGCTCATCGACGAAAGCGGCGTCGCGATCACTTACGCCGCGCTGGACGAGATGGCGGCGCGCACCGCTGCGGCCCTGCGCGGCCTGGGCGTCGGCCCCGGCGACCGGATCACCGCGCAGATCGAGAAGTCGGCGCAAGGAGCGGCGCTTTATCTGGCTTCGCTGCGCATCGGCGCGGTCTTCAACCCGCTCAACACGGCTTATACGCCCGCCGAACTCGACTACTTCGTCGGCGACGCCGAACCGGCTGTGTGCGTGGCGACGCCCGATCGCGCCGAGGCGCTGCGAGGCCGGGACGCGATGCGCGGCGTAGCGATCGAGACGCTCGACGCGAAAGGCCACGGCTCGCTCGCCGAAAAGGCTGCGGCGGCGGCGCCTTGGCGCGATATCGCCGTCTCGTCCGCCGACGATCTGGCCGCCATCCTCTACACCTCCGGCACCACGGGGCGCTCCAAGGGCGCGATGATCACCCACGGCAATCTGGTTTCGAACACCGAGGCGCTCCACGCCGCGTGGCGGTTCGAGGCCGGCGACGTGCTGCTGCACGCCCTGCCCATCTACCACGTGCACGGTCTGTTCGTGGCGCTCGGCACGGCGCTCTACAACGGTTCGTCCATCCTATGGCTGCCGAAGTTTGACGCCGCGCAGGCCGTCTCGCTGCTCCCCCGCGCGACCGTCATGATGGGCGTGCCCACCTTCTACACCCGCCTGCTCGATCACCCGGACTTTAACGCGGCGCTGGTGAAGCACATGCGGCTGTTCGTGTCCGGCTCGGCGCCGCTGCTCGCCGAGACCCACCGCGCGTTCGAAGCCCGCACCGGCCACCGCATCATCGAGCGCTACGGCATGACCGAGACCGGCATGATCACCACAAACCCCTATGACGGGGAGCGCGTCCCCGGTTCTGTCGGTTATCCTCTGCCCGGCGTGTCGGTGCGCATCGCCGGCGACGACGGCGCCGAACAGCCCACGGGCGAACCGGGGGTGATCGAGGTGCGCGGTCCCAACGTGTTCAAGGGCTATTGGCGCATGCCCGAGAAAACGCGCGCGGAGTTTCGCGACGACGGATACTTCATCACCGGCGACATTGGCGTGGCGGCGGAAGACGGCCGCATCCGCATCGTCGGGCGCGCCAAGGATTTGATCATCAGCGGCGGCTTCAACGTCTACCCGAAAGAGATCGAGGACGAGATCGACGCGCTGCCGGGCGTCGTTGAGTCGGCCGTGATCGGCGCGCCGCACCCCGACTTCGGCGAGGGCGTCGTCGCGGTGGTGGCGACGAAGGGCGCGGCGCTGTCGGAGGGCGAAGTTATCGGCGCGCTGAAGGATCGGCTTGCAAAGTTCAAGCTGCCTAAGCGCGTGTTTTTTGTTGACGATCTGCCCCGCAACGCCATGGGAAAGGTGCAAAAGGCCGAGCTGCGCCAGATTTACCAGAATGTTTTCAGAGCATAAGCATGCTTAAATGTAACAATCATTGGCCGCAAAATGCGTGTTCGCCGAAGTGGACTAGCCGCCGGATTACTCCTCGCGCTCCTTATCCTAACGGGATGCAGCGGGGGCATCGGCGAAACTATGCGGATTTATGGTAATTTTTGCGGGCCAAACCATCCGAGGCTTGAAGCGAAAACACGTCTTGATGCCCTATACGAGCTGAACGCCCGTCCCGCCGTGGATGACATCGATGACTCCTGCAAACTTCACGACATGTGTTACGCCAACACGTCAACGGGGAATGCCGACTGCGATGTTCAGATGGCTTCTGAGTTGATTAATTGGGAGTTCGACCATCCCGCCTGCACACGACTGGCGCACTATGTCGGGAACGGAATTTTGATGACGACATCCGGCATCCGCACACGGCCGGAGGAAGTCACCGTGCTGAACGCGCCATTCGTAGGCGCCGCCGCGGCGTTTCGCTTCGGTCTTTTCAGCGCTGGCAAGGTCATCGGCGCGCCTGGAGCGGCGCTAAATTCAAGCATCATCGAGGTGGAGTACGCACAGGCCGGATCGCCGCCATTGCCGCCCGGTCACCGCTGCCGGCGGATAAGTCTTAAGCCACACCATGCCGGGCAACGGATGCGCCCCCGATCGCTTGAGGGATGGAGTGAAGGACGGGGTGGGAGATGGCGGGAAGGCCGCTAAACCCGCGCACCATGAGACGGGATCGATCTTTGATGACGTTGAATAGTGGTCGGAGCGGCGGGATTTGAACCCACGACCCCCGGTCCCCCAGACCGGTGCGCTAACCGGGCTGCGCTACGCTCCGACATGCCGGTCTCCGCTGACCTTGCAGCGGACACGCCTTTGTGCCCCGCGCGCGGGCTACGGTCAAGCGCCATCGGCGGGGCCGCGGTCACGCGACATCGCACGGCTCACGCCGCCAATCCGGCCAGCGCCGCGCGGCACGCCGTCAACTCCTTCAGCGCCGCGTTGAGCAGCTTCTTGTGGGCCGGCGATAACTTGGCGGCGTCATCAGGAGCGGTCGCGCCGGAGATGGCGTCGCTTTTGCCCGCCAGCGCCTTGCCCGCGCCGCGTTTGTTGCGCACGGCCGCGGCGTCGGCCGCCACATCGGGAATGACGGGGCCCGGTCGCGCGGCGGCGCCCTCGGTTTTGGAGAAATCCTTCACGTAGCGCACGCCGTTTTCGCGGAAAATCTTCTGCACGCCCTTAATGGTGAAGCCGCGGTCGTACAGCAGCCCCCGGATGCCGCGCAGCAAATCCAGATCCTCCGGGCGGTAGTAGCGCCGCCCCCCGCCGAGCTTCATCGGCTTGATTTGCGCGAATTTGCTCTCCCAGAAGCGCAGCACGTGCTTGGGCACGTCCAGTTCGGTAGAGACTTCGCTGATGGTGCGAAAGGCGCCCGGAGATTTGCCGTCCACATTTGCCCCCATTTTAGTCGGCCGCGCCGTCGCGCAGGCGACGTCACCCTTCGACCAGGCCGGCCTTGATCCGCTCTTTCATGATATTGCTCGCCTTGAAAACGAGCACCCGGCGCGGCGTGATGGGCACAAGCTCCCCTGTTTTGGGGTTGCGCCCGATCCGTTGCGATTTCTCCCGTATGCCGAACGAGCCGAAGGAGGACAACTTCACCGCATCGCCCCGCTCCAGCCCGGAGACGATTTCCTTCAAGACAAGCTCGACGAGATCGGCCGCCTCGTTGCGCGGCAATCCGACTTTTTCGAAAACGGCCTCAGCCAAATCTGCCCGCGTTAATGTTTTGCTGTTTGTGTCCATGGGCGTCCAACCCTCCGCAAACTGGGAGGAATTTCGCCATAGTAATGAACACAGCGCGCCTTGGCAATCGCATCTTTATGATTCTCTTGACTTTTTGGCTGCAGCGCGGCGTCACCAGCGCAACAGCGTCGCGCCCCAGGTGAAGCCGCCGCCCATGGCCTCGAGCAGCACCAGATCGCCGCGTTTGATGCGCCCGTCCTCGTAAGCCGCGTTGAGCGCCAAGGGAATTGAGGCGGCCGACGTGTTGCCGTGCCGATCGAGGGTGATGACGATCTTGTCGGGGTCGATGCCGAGCTTCTTCGCGGTGCCGTCCAGGATGCGCTTGTTGGCCTGGTGCGGCACGAACCACGCGACGTCGGCGGCGGTTAAGTCGTGCGCCGCCATGGTCTCCTCCACCACGCTCGAAATGGCGTTGACGGCGAAGCGGAACACCTCCTTGCCCTGCATGCGCAAGTGACCGACGGTGCGGGTGGAGGACGGCCCGCCGTCTACATAGAGCTTGTCGGTATGCCTGCCGTCGGCGTGGAGCACGGAGCCGAGCACGCCGCGATCCTCGCGCCCGCCGGGCTGACTTTGCGCCTCGAGCACCACGGCCCCCGCGCCGTCGCCGAACAGCACGCAGGTGGTGCGATCCTCCCAGTCCAGGATGCGCGAGAAGGTCTCCGCGCCGATGACGAGCGCGCGCTTGTGCTGCCCGGCTTTCAGGAAGTTATCTGCCGTCGATAGGGCGTACACGAAGCCGGAACACACGGCCTGCAGATCGAAGGCGGCCCCGCGATGCACGCCGAGGCGCGCCTGGATGGTCGTCGCGGTGGCGGGAAAGGTGTTGTCCGGCGTGGAGGTGGCCAGCACGATAAGGTCGATATCGCCCGGCTCCAGCTCTGCGCGGGCCAGCGCCTGGCGCGCCGCCGCAAGGCCGAGATCAGACGTGAGCTCCCCTTCGGCCGCGAGGTGGCGGAACTTGATGCCGGTGCGCTCGGTGATCCACTCGTCGCTCGTGTCCATGCGCTTCGCCAGATCGTCGTTGCTGACCCGGTTCTGCGGCAGATAAGCGCCGACGCTCTTCACCACCGATCGAAGTTTCGTCACGGCGTCACCTCAAGCGACCTTTTCCTCGCCGTTTTGTAGAGCATTTTGAAATGTCCGCACGTCTTTTGCGATGCTTTCCACCAGTTTGCTGGCCGCCATGTCGTAAGCGAGGTCGATCGCGCTGGCGAAGCCGATGGCGTCCGCGCCGCCGTGGCTTTTGATCACGATGCCGTTCAACCCAAGGAACATGCCGCCGTTCATTTGGCGTGGGTCCATCTTGTTTTTGAGGGCCTTGAACGCGCCTTGAGCAAGAAATGCGCCAAGCCGAGCGAACAGCGTTCGGCGCATGGCGGCGCGCAAGTACTCGCCGATCTGCTTGGCAGTGCCTTCCGCCGTCTTGAGCGCGATGTTGCCGGAGAAGCCCTCCGTCACCACCACGTCGACGGCGCCCTGCCCCACATCGTCGCCTTCCACGAAACCGTGATAGCGGATGGGCAGGTTGCCGTTGCGCAGGGCCGCGCCGGCGCGCTTGACCTCCTCAATCCCCTTGATCTCCTCGACCCCGATGTTGAGCAGGCCGACGGATGGGCGCTCCACATGAAACAACGCCCTAGCGAGCGCCGCGCCCATGCCGGCGAAATCGACCAGTTGGGTGGCGTCGGCGCCCACATTCGCCCCCACGTCGAGCACGATGCATTCGGACGACACCGTCGGCCAGATGGCCGCGATCGCGGGCCGCTCGATGCCTGGCAGCGTGCGCAGGCAGAACATGGCCATCGCCATGAGCGCGCCCGTGTTGCCGGCCGAGACCGCCGCCGCCGCCTCTCCCGAGCGCACGGCGTCGAGCGCCATCCACATGCTGCTTTTGCCGCGGCCGTGCCGAAGCGCCTGGCTGGGCTTCTCGTCCATGGCGATGGCGACTTCCGAGTGGACGATGGTCGATTTCTCGGCCAGCGCCGGATGCGCGCTCAGGGCGACGGCGATCTGGGCTTCGTCGCCGAAAAAGACGAAAGACGCGTCCGGGTGGCGGATGAGCGACATGGCGGCCGCGGGCACGACCACCGCGGGGCCGAAATCTCCGCCCATCGCATCCAAGGCTATGCGGACACCCACGTTCATCAAACCGCCTCAAGCCACAAAAACCACACCCGCAAACGCTGACCGGCATCCAGCCCGCCGAATCATTGCGCGGGCCAAAACCGATCCGAGAAGCCAGCTAACGCGCCGGAACCTTAGCGCCTCACCATGCCGACACAACTGAATTTTCATTGCGGGGCGTTGCAGAACCGGGGCGCGGATTACCGGCTCTTGTCGCCGCCCCGGACGCTCGCCAGGACGGCGAACGGGTTGGCGCCGGCGGCGTCCTCAGGCGTCTCAACGGGCGCGAATTCCGCGCCGGGCTTGCGCGGATACGGATCGAGGCTCACGCCCAGCAGCTCGGCCGCAAATGCGCCGGCGTCGATGCGGCCGTCGATCATAGGTTCGGGCGGGTCGGCGTCTTCGGCCCGGATGTCCAATTCGCGAGCGGCGCGGCCAAGCTGGTCGGCGGGCCAGAACTCCACGTCGAAGCTTTCATCGATCGAGGCGGGCACGGGTTCGCCCGTCGCCACGCAGGTCTGCGTCGCCTCGGCGCGCAGCCGACCGATGAGGCGCGCGCGGCCCCGATCCAGCGGCTTGATTTCATAATTTACGGCGAGGGAGGCGAGATCGGCCAGATCGAACCAGGCGGACAGCGCCGCGCGCTCCTCCGACGTAGCGGTGAACGCGCCGCGCAGGCCTTTCGCCGGCGCCGACCGCACATCCAGAAGCCGGCGCAGCGGAATTTCGCCGCCCGGGTCAGACGGCATGCCTGACGCCCCTCACCTCGGGGAACTGGATCTGCCCCTGCAGCAACAGATTGAGGGGGAGCACGCCGATCATCTTGATGGACTCGATCACATAGTTGGTCAGCTCGATCTCGGCGACGCGGGCGCCCGGCTCCGCCGACTGAAAGCTCTTGCGGATCGCCTCCGCGAGCGCCTTCGGGTCGCGCCGCTCCATGGCGTCGATATAGACGGTGAGCTGCGCGAAAAACACGTTGGCGATCTTGCCGACCTCTTTCGGCACCTGCAGATCGCCGACGCCCAAATCGCGCACCATGGAGTCCATTTCGCGGATGAAGGCCTCGATCACGTCGCGGCCGAGAAGCTCCCCTTCCGGCCCGCCGAGCTTGCGCAAATTCTGCAAAACGATGAACATGTGTATGACGAGCATGTCGAATCGGCCGAACAAGGTGTCTGGCACGCCGCATCGCATATAAAATACCTGCGCGCGCGACTGCGCCACAATTGCATCGTAGATTTTATCGGCCGCTTCGCGGCGTGCGGAACGTTCGGCAAACCAACGGAACATCTCGGTCTTAGAACCCCCGTTTCAACTGCGCGATTGGCGCTAACCATACATCACAGGAGATTAGGTTGAAATCCCCGCCGGTTAAAATTAAGTGTCGGGAGCGCAGTATGGGGCGATGGAGCGCAGAACCGACAGCTATGGCGAGAACCAGGCGAACGCAGCAGCGAGCACTTAGTTTTGACGCAATCGACTGTCGGTCCGTCATGCGGATGGCGCGCGTCGGCGCACTCGCGGTCATGTGCGCGGGCCTCGCGGCGTGCGGGGGCACCGTCGCCAAACATGGCCATGTGTTCACCGAGGAGGACCTGCAGCAGGTCAAGACCGGGATGAGCAAGGATCAGGTCGCCCTCGCCCTCGGCACGCCGGACACCAAATCAACGGCGGGCGACGATGTTTATTACTACATCTCCACGACCACCAAGCGCCCGATGGCGTTCATGAAGCCCAAGGTCACCGACCGGCAAGTGGTCGCGATTTATTTCGACAAGTCCAACTCGGTGCAGCGCATCGCCAATTACGGGCTGCAGGACGGCAAGGTCATTGATTTCGTGACGCGCCAGACGCCCAGCTATGGCGGCGAGGAGGGGCTCATCAGATCCCTGTTCCGCAATATCGGCCGCGCACAGCCGACGGTTCCATCCCCTGGCGGAAGCTGACGCCGGCGAATCCACTTGAAAAAGGCGGCTTGGAGGCCGCCTTTTTTGTTTCGACATCGCCGCTGGCTAGCGCCTAGGCCGCGCGGGCCGGGGTCCAACGTGCGGGCACGAGCCTAATGCGCGAGGATGGCGAGCAGCAGCAGCGCCACGATGTTCGTTATCTTGATCATCGGGTTCACCGCCGGGCCGGCCGTATCCTTGTATGGATCGCCGACCGTGTCGCCTGTCACCGCCGCCTTGTGCGCCTCCGACCCCTTGCCGCCGTAATGGCCTTCCTCGATGTATTTCTTGGCGTTGTCCCAGGCGCCGCCGCCTGACGTCATGGAGATGGCGACGAACAGGCCCGTCACGATCACGCCGAGCAGCATCGCGCCGACCGCCGAGAACGCCGCCGACTTGCCCTCCACGCCGCCGCCCGCGATGACGTAAATCGCGAAGTAGAACACGACGGGAGAGAGAACCGGCAGCAGCGAGGGAATGATCATCTCGCGGATCGCGGCGACGGTGAGGATATCCACGGCTCGCCCGTAATCCGGTTTCGTCTTGCGGGTCATGATGCCGGGATTCTCGCGGAACTGCCGGCGCACCTCCTCTACGATGGCGCCGGCGGCGCGACCCACCGCCGTCATGCCCATGGCGGCGAAGAGATATGGGAGCAGGCCGCCGAGGAACAGGCCGACGACCACATACGGGTTGGACAGCGAGAAATCGACCGTCACATCCTTGAAATACTGATACTCGGTGGAGCCGGCCGCGTTCGCCCGCCCGATGAAGTATTTCAAGTCCTCGCCATAGGCGGCGAACAGCACCAGCGCGCCTAGGCCAGCCGAGCCGATGGCGTAGCCCTTCGTCACCGCCTTCGTCGTGTTGCCGACGGCGTCGAGCGCGTCGGTCGTCTTGCGCACGCTGTCGGGCAGGTTAGACATCTCGGCGATGCCGCCGGCGTTGTCCGTCACCGGGCCGAAGGCGTCGAGGGCCACGATCATGCCGGCGAGCGCCAGCATCGTGGTCGTGGCGATCGCCACGCCGTAGAGGCCCGCGAGATTGTAGGTGCCGAGGATGCCCGCAACGATGATGATCGCTGGGGCGGCCGTCGCCTCCATCGAGACAGCGAGGCCCTGGATTACGTTTGTGCCGTGGCCCGTGTTGGACGCCTTGGCGATGGAGCGGACGGGCTTGTACTCCGTGCTCGTGTAGTACTCGGTGACGATGATGATGAGCGCGGTTACGACAAGGCCAATCAGGCCGCAGAAGAACAAATCTTGCCCGGTGAAGGTCACGCCCGTCGCGGTCAGCGTCGTCCCCATCCCGATCAGCCCGTCCGTGATCGGCCAGAGCGCGACGGCGGACAGCGCGCCCGTCGCGATGAGCCCTTTGTAGAGCGCGCCCATGATCGACTGGTTGGCGCCGAGCCGCACGAAGAACGTGCCGATGATCGAGGTGACGACGCATGCCGCGCCAATCGCCATCGGATAGAGCATGATGTACGGCAAAAGGGCGTTGCCGGCGAAGTAGATCGTCCCCAGCACCATGGTGGCGACGAGCGTCACCGCATAGGTTTCGAACAGGTCGGCGGCCATGCCCGCGCAGTCGCCGACGTTGTCGCCCACGTTGTCCGCGATCGTCGCCGGGTTGCGCGGATCGTCCTCGGGGATGCCGGCCTCGACCTTGCCGACCAGGTCGCCGCCGACATCGGCGCCTTTCGTGAAGATGCCGCCGCCGAGCCGCGCGAAAATGGAGATCAACGAAGCGCCGAAACCGAGCGCGACGAGCGCGTCGATCACCGTGCGGTCGGCGGGGTTGTAGCCGAGGCCGCTTGTGAGCACGAAGTAGTAGATCGCGACCCCTAGAAGCGCGAGGCCAGCGACGAGCATGCCCGTGATCGCCCCCGCCTTGAAAGCCATGTCGAGGCCCGCGCTCAGCGATCGGCTGGAGGCCTGGGCGGTGCGCACATTCGCCCGGACTGAGACGAGCATGCCGATGAAGCCCGCCGCCGCCGAGAGCGCCGCGCCGATCAGGAAGCCGATGGCGACGAGAAACGAAAGGAGCGCCGCGAGACCGGCGAAAATCACCACGCCCACGATCGCAATGGTGGTGTACTGGCGCGACAGATACGCCTGCGCGCCCTCCTGGATCGCGCCTGCGATCTCCTGCATCCGCTTGTTGCCGGCGCTGGCGGCCATGACCGACCGGCCCGCCCACACGCTGTAAACGAGCGACAGCGCGCCGCAACCCACGATCGCCCAGGCAATCGAATTCAAATCCATGACACCGTCCTTGTTGTTTAGCGTCGCCTTGAGTGCTTACCGCCTTGTCGGCGGTTTTTGAGCGACGCGCCCCCCTGAAATGCTGGCGCGAAATGGCGGCCGCGGCCCATCTCTAAGCGCTTCCGACTAAACCCGTGCGCGACCATAGAAAACTTGCCACGAGCGCGCAATACGCCTTTCAGCGTTGTCTTAACGTGGCGGGGGAGAAACGAAATGCTGATAGCCAGGCGCGGAGAGGACAAGTGGCGCGCCGCCCGCACCTGCGATCTCGACCGCATCGCCAGCGACGATCCGGCCGATGCGCGTCACCGCGACATTGACGCGCGCGGCGGCTTCAACGAACGCCGCGTCCGCGCGCTCCGGAACGCAGGCGAGGATTTCGTAGTCGTCGCCGCCGGTCAGGATCGTCTCAATTAAGCCCGGCTCGATCGCCAAAGCCCCCCGAGCGGCGTCCGAGAGCGGAAGTCGCGCGATCTCCACCCGCGCGCCGCATCCGCTCGCCTGGCACAGCCGCCCCAAATCGATGGCGAGGCCGTCCGAGATGTCCATCGACGCGCTGGCGTGGGCGAACACGGCGCCGGCGAGCGCCACGCGCGGCGCGGGGCGCAGATACCGGTCTATGAGATGCGCCTGATGCTCCGCAGCGAGGCCGGGGAGATCCCCGCGCCGCGCCTTCAGCCCCAGGGCGCCGTCGCCGAGCGCGCCCGACAGGTAAACGCCGTCGCCCGGCCGCGCCCCGTCCCGGCGCGGTGCGTCCCGCCAGTGGGGCGTTTCACCGAACGCGGTGACAGCAATGGCGAGCGGCCCTGGCGTCGAGGTCGTGTCGCCGCCGAGCAGGCCGAGGCCAAACGCGCGCTGCGCTTGCCCCAGCCCGTCGGCGAACGCGGCGATCCAGCCGCGCGTGGGTTGGCCCGGCAGCGCGAGCGCCAGCATATAGGCTCGGGGCCGCGCGCCTTTAGCGACGAGGTCCGAGACGTTCACCGCGAGCGCTTTCCAGGCGATGTCCTCGGGCGCGTCGTCGGGGAAGAAATGCACGCCCGCAATGAGAGCGTCCATGGTGACGATCGTTCGGCCGCCGTCGCCCGTTAGGATCGCCGCGTCGTCCCGCAAGCCGAGACTGCCCGGCGTGTCGGCGGCGAGCGGCGCGAAATACTCGGCGATCATCTCGATTTCGCCGATGCGGCCGTCGCTCGCCTCTCCCAGGTCAGCCGCCATCGGGCTTGCCCAGCTCCGCAGCCCGGGTTAACCGCGCGATCGCGTCCAGCACGCCGTTCACCACGCCCGGCTCGTCCCCGCCGTCGAAAAATGCGTTCGCCACGTCGAGATACTCGCTGATCGCCACCTTCACCGGCACGTCGGGCCGGTAAAGAAGTTCGTAAGCGCCCGCCCGCAGCACGGCGCGCAGAATGCTGTCCAGCCGGCCGAGACGCCAGCCTTGCGCCAGATGCTGCCCGATGATGTTGTCGATCGCCTTTTGCTCGCGCACGACTCCCTTCAGCAAATCCTCGAAAAAATCATAGTCGGCCACCGTGTAATGATGGCCGTCCACATCCTGGCCGAAGCGATGCGCCGCGAACTCGCCGATCACCGTGTTCACGCCCGCGCCAACCATGTCCATCTGATAGAGCGCTTGCACAGCGGCGAGGCGCGCGGTCGAGCGCACGACTTTCAACGGTTGTGGGGCTTCAAATTCGGTCATGGGGCCTCATTCAGCGCGCGCGAAGGCGGCCTTGACGGCGATCATAGCAAGACAGGCGTTCGCCGCGTCGCCGCCTTTGTTCAGTCCAGCGGGGTCGGCGCGCTCCAGCGCTTGGCGCTCGTTCTCGACGGTCAACACGCCGTTGCCGAACGGCAGGCGATGCGCGACGCTCAAATCCATAAGCGCCCGCGCCGACTCGCCCGCCACGATGTCGTAATGGCTCGTCTCGCCGCGGATCACGCAGCCAAGCGCAACGGCCCCCTGATAGCGCCCTTCCGCCGTCCATTTGGTGAAGCGAGCGGCCTCCAACGCCATGGCGATGACCGCGGGGATTTCGAGCGCGCCGGGCGCCTCGACCACCTCATAGCCCGCATCCGCCGCGTCGAGCGCCGCCGTCGCGCCGGCGAGAAGCTGCGCCGCGATGTGCTCGTAGTAGCGCGAGATGACGATAAGCGCGTTCGCGCGGCCGGCCTTGAGCGCGCTCATTCGATGGGCCGCCGGCCGACGATCTCAAGGCCGAACCCCTCCAGCCCCACAACCCGCGGCACGGGCGAGTTCGACAGCAGCACCATGCGCTTGACGCCGAGATCGAGCAGAATCTGCGCGCCGACGCCGTAATCCACCAGCCGGCGCGCGCTGTCCGGGCCGCCCCCATCCTCGCCCTGCAGCGCGGCGGTCACGGCGCCGGCCTTCACGTCCCGGATGAGCACGAGCACCCCGCGCCCTTCAGCCGCGATGACCCGCATGGCGCGCTCCACCAGCGAGCGGCGCCCGTCCTCGCACCCTGCGCCCAGCACGTCTTCAAGGATGTTGACCGCGTGCATGCGCACGAGCGGCGGCTCCCCGCCCGAAACCTCGCCCTTCACCAGCGCGATGTGCTGGCAGTGATCCATGCTGTTCTCGTAAACCTTCATCTGAAACGCGCCGCCGAACGGGCTTTCGATGCCGGTTTCGCCCACAAGCCGGACAAGCCGATCGTATTTGCGGCGATAGGCGATGAGGTCGGCGATGGCCCCGATTTTCAGGCCATGCCGGCGCGCGAAGGGGGCGAGTTCCGGCAGCCGCGCCATCGAGCCGTCGTCGTTCATAATCTCGCAGATGACGCCAGCGGGCGTGAGGCCGGCGAGGCGGGCGATGTCCACGGCGGCCTCCGTATGCCCGGCTCGAACCAGAACGCCGCCGTCGCGCGCAACGAGAGGAAAAACGTGCCCCGGCGAAACGATGTCGCGCGCATCCTTCGTCGGGTCGGTGGCCACGGCGATGGTGCGCGCGCGGTCATGGGCCGAGATGCCGGTCGTCACGCCCTCGCGCGCCTCGATGGAGACGGTGAACGCGGTTGAGTGCCGCGTCTGGTTCGAGCGCGCCATCAATTCAAGCTTCAAGGCGTCGGCGCGCGCCTGGGTGAGCGCCAGGCAAATGAGGCCGCGGCCGTGCTTCGCCATGAAATTGATGGCGTCCGGCGTGGCCATCTGCGCGGGGATGACGAGATCGCCCTCGTTCTCGCGATCCTCCGCGTCCACGAGCACGAACATGCGGCCGTTGCGCGCCTCCTCGATGATCTCCTCGATGGGCGAGACCGGACTTTGGGTTTTCAGTTTGGCGGCGCTTGGCATGGCGTATCCGTCGCCGCGTCAGCGCGGCGCCAAAAGTCTTGCCACATAACGGGCGATCAAATCCACCTCCAGATTGAGGCGATCGCCTGCGAGCTTTTGTCCCCAGGTGGTGACGGCGAGGCTGTGCGGGATCAGGTTGACGGTGAATGCGGCGCCCTTGACCTCGTTGACGGTGAGCGACGTGCCGTCCAGGCACACCGAGCCTTTCGGCGCGATGAAGCCCGCGAGCTCCGCCGGCGCCTCGATGAGGAAACGGCGCGAAAAACCCTCGGCGTCAACCGAGACGACCTGGGCGAGCCCATCGACATGACCGGCGACAAGATGCCCGCCCATCTCGTCGCCAAGCTTTAGCGACCGCTCCAGATTCACGCGCGACCCGACCCGCCACTCTCCAAGCGTCGTGCGGCGCAGAGTTTCGTCCGATGCGTCGACCGTGAACACCGCGCCGCCGCCGTCCGCCTCGACGGTCGTCGCCGTCAGGCAGCAGCCGTCGCACGCGATCGAGGCGCCGATGGCGATGGAGGCCGCCGGATAGGGCGCGGCAATGGCGAAGCGTCCGCCTTCAGCCCGGCGGATTTCGCCGAGCGCCGTGATGATGCCCGTGAACATGCTCAGCCTCCCGTACCGGTTTTTTGCGCGAGAATGTCGCTCAGGCTGCGGCGATAAGTGAGGATCACGTCGCCTTCGACGCGCCGCTCGCCCACAAGCCGAAATTGAGGCAGCGCGTCCAGCCGTTCAAGCCCGGCGCCGCCGAATGGCGCAAGTCCAGCCGGCCCGGCGGCTTTCGCGGCCTTGAAAATGAACAGTTCGTCTACAAGTCCGGCGTCCAGAAACGCGCCGGCGAGCGCAGGCCCGCCCTCGACGAAGAGGCGCGTCAGCCCATGCCCAGCCAAAGCTTCGAGGCTCGGGCCGATCGCCAGACGGCCGCCGGGCGCAGGCGCCTCGATCACCATCGCCCCCGCCTTGCGCAACGCCGAGGCGCCGCGTGCGGCCTCCGCGCCAGCCACGATCCACACCGGCACGCTCTCGATGTCGCGGAACAGCCGCGCGGACGTCGGCACGTCGGCCCGGCTTGAAAACACCACGCGCACAGGCGAGCGGTGGAACAGCCCCGGCAGCCGGCAGGTGAGTTGTGGATCGTCCGCCGCTATGGTGCCGCTGCCGACTGCGATGGCGTCCGCTTCGGCGCGTAATCGGTGGGCGTATTCGCGGGAGGCTTCGCAGGTGACCCAGACGGGCGCGCCGTCCCCCGCCGGGACTTTGCCGTCGCAGCCGACCGCCAGCTTTAACTGCACGAAGGGGCGGCCGTGCGTGATCCGCAGCGTGTGGCCGAGATTGATCCACGCCGCCTCGTCGCTGAACGCGCCTTGTCGCACCGAGACGCCGTTCGCCTCCAATCGCGCAAGGCCGGCGCCCGAGACGCGAGGGTCGGGATCGACGACGCCATACACCACCCTCGTCACGCCCGCCGCGACAATGGCGTCCGAGCAGGGCGGGGTCATGCCGTGATGGGCGCATGGCTCAAGCGTGACGTACATGCTGGCGCCCCGCGCGCGCTCGCCCGCGGCCGCAAGCGCGATCGCCTCCGCATGGGGCCGGCCGCCCTGGCCGGTGAAGCCCTCGCCCACGATTTCGCGGCCGTCGCTCGATACGATGGCGGCGCCGACGGACGGGTTCGGCCAGGTTTGCCCGAGCCCGCGCTTCGCCAGAGACAACGCCAGGCGCTCGAAGCTCGCGCCCGCTGTCAAGGCGTCGTGGCCATTCGACTGGCTTGAGCCGGCCGTTTCATGGGGCGTCATCCTTGGCATGGTCTGGATCGAGGCTTACGCCTTCGCTCAACTCGCCGAGCACGGTTTGAAAATCGCTCGCTTCGCGGAAATTCTTGTAAACCGAGGCGTAGCGCACATAGGCGACGTCGTCCAGCCCGCGCAAGCCTTCCATGACCAAAGTTCCGACCTGGAGGGACGAGACCTCGCCGTCGCTGGCGTTCTCCAGCCGACGCACGATGCCGCTGACGAGGCGCTCTATGCGGTCCGCATCGACTGGGCGTTTGCGGAGCGCGATTTGGATGGAGCGGGCGAGTTTGTCGCGGTCGAAAGGCGTGCGGCGGCCATTGCGCTTGACGACGATCAGTTCGCGCAGCTGCACCCGCTCGAATGTGGTGAAGCGGCCGCCGCAGGCCGTGCAAACCCGACGGCGCCGTATGGCGCGGTTATCGTCGGTTGGACGCGAGTCCTTGACTTGCGTGTTCTGTGCGCCGCAGTGAGGACACAACATCCGGCGGCCCTGACGATGGAGGAGGCCGCTTTCACGGCCCCCGATGCGGCTTTGCTATCAGCGAACGTAGATCGGGTGGCGCTCGCACAAGGCGATGGCTTCGGCCTTCACCTTGGCCTCGACATGCGCATTTCCTTTGTCGCCGTTCGCCGCGAGGCCGTCAAGCACCTCTGCGATCATGCGCCCGATAGAGCGGAAATCCTCCTCATTGAAGCCGCGCGTCGTGCCAGCCGGCGAGCCGAGACGGATGCCCGAGGTGATGAACGGCTTCTGGGGGTCGAACGGCACGGCGTTCTTGTTGCAGGTGATGTTGGCGCGGCCGAGCGCGGCTTCAGCCGCCTTGCCGGTCAGGTTTTTCGGGCGCAGATCGACAAGAATAAGGTGCGTGTCGGTTCCGCCCGTCACCAGGCCGTAACCCGCCGCGACGAGCGTTTCACCCATGGCCTTGGCGTTGGCGACGACGTTGCGCGCGTAGTCCTTGAAGGATGGGCGCAGCGCCTCGCCGAATGCCGCGGCCTTCGCGGCGACCACATGCATCAGCGGACCGCCCTGCAGGCCGGGGAAAATCGCAGCGTTGATTTTTTTGGCGATCTCCTCGTCGTTGGTCAGGATCAGGCCCGAACGGGGGCCGCGCAGCGTTTTGTGCGTCGTGGTCGTCGCCACATGAGCGTGCGGGAATGGGCTGGGATAGAGCCCAGCCGCCACAAGCCCGGCGAAGTGGGCCATATCCACGAGGAAATAGGCGCCGACCTTGTCGGCGATGGCGCGAAGGCGCGGGAAGTCGATTACGCGCGGATAAGCGGAACCGCCCGCGATAAGCATAGCGGGCTTGTGCTCCATGGCCAGCCGCTCGACCTCGTCGTAGTCAATGAGGTTGTCGTGCTCCGTCACGCCGTACTGCACGGCATTGAACCATTTGCCCGAGAGGTTGGGCGCCGCGCCGTGCGTGAGGTGGCCGCCGGCGGCGAGGCTCATGCCGAGGATGGTGTCGCCCGGCTTGATGAGCGCCAGAAACACGCCCTGGTTGGCCTGGCTGCCCGAGTGCGGCTGCACGTTGGCGAAGCCCACGCCGAACAGTTGCTTGGCGCGTTCGATGGCCAGTTCTTCGGCGACGTCCACATATTGGCAGCCGCCGTAATACCGCTTGCCGGGATAGCCTTCCGCATATTTGTTGGTGAGCACGGAGCCCGCCGCTTCAAGCACGGCGCGCGAGACGATGTTCTCCGACGCGATCAACTCGATTTCGTGCTGCTGGCGACCAAACTCCTTCTCCACCGCACTCGCAAGTTCGGCGTCGCTCTCGGCGAGGCTCGCGGTGAAAAAACCGTTGTCGGAGCGGAAAGCAGCGGCGGAAGGATTAAAATTCATGAAACGTTCCTCGTTGTTGGCCCATATCGGCGGCATGCGCGGCGCGGGCTGACCATGGACGCGACGCCTGTTACCCTACAACAGGCTTGCTCCACGCTCAAATGCTGCACGGCCTTGCAACCGCAATCTTCCGGAACGTGGAAACCGCCGTCACAAGGCGGAGCAAGGCGGAAAGCTGCGCTTCCCTGGCCTCAACGGGCGTCGACGGGCTTGGGGTTCAGCTTTTGCTGAGCGGCCAACACGGAGAAAGAAACACGTGTCATGCTGGAGTATCCTCGGTTATAGCGTCTTAAAGCGCAACCGCACGGAGTTTCAAAGGTTCCGTTCACGTTTGCGCCCTACGCCTGCGCCCCGGAGGTCGCACTTGGCCGCAAAATGGATCGCCGCGCGCGTGCTCTTCCCCTACTGGCGTCTGACGCGCGGCATGACGTTCGGCGCGCAAGGGGTGCTCGTGGACGGCGAGAACCGGGTGCTGCTCATCCGTCACGGCTACCGGCCGGGCTGGCATTTTCCCGGCGGCGGCGTCGATTGGGGCGAAACGGCCGAGGAGGCGATGCGTCGCGAGGTGATGGAGGAAGCGGGAGCCGTCGTGGGCGCGGCGCCCGCCCTTCACGGGCTGTTCGCCAATTTCCAGACCGCGCCGTGCGACCATATCGCCGTGTTCGTCGTCCGCGACTGGCGACAAGATGCGGCCCCGCCGCCCAATCGCGAGATTGCCGAGCAAGGATGGTTCCCCGCGCTCGCGCCGCCGCCGGACACATCGCCGGGGACGCTTCGCCGCCTGGGCGAAATCTTTCGCGGCGCCGCCCTTTCCGCCCATTGGTGAACTTTGTCGCACAGTGCGGAACGCCGCGATGCGTGGCGCCACGGCACTATCGCCGCCGTCTAGCATCCCTTACCCTCATTTTATAAATGGAGTGGGTGTTGCATGCTAGTGCTGCGGACTATTGTGATCATGGTCATTGCTGCTGCCTGCGCGGCGTGCGGCAATACATCGGCGGAAAACGCCGAATTGGCAAAGCAGCCTTTGGCGGGCGGCAGCGCGCGGATCAAAATATACCGCACGGAAGACCTGATCGCGGCCGGCGGCGGCGCCCGCATCAAACTGAACGGCAAACAGATCGCCGACATGGGCATAGGCGGATCGCTGTTGAAGGACGTCCCGGCGGGCTCACACCAGATCGTGGTCGATCATTGGGGCCACCCGAATGTGTACGCCATCACGCTGAAGGCGAAACCCGGCATGTTCTACACACTGGAGGTTTCGCCGCGCGTCGAGGCGGCGATCGCGGGCGGGCTGTTCGGTTTGGCCGGCGGACTGGTCGAGGCCGCCGTCAACGAGAATGGCGGGCCATACCAGATCAAGGTGGTTGACGCGAAGCCTCTCGGACGATGAGCGCGGCGGCGAGAGTTTAAGTCGCCCGCGTCGCCACTCAACCGAGCGATTTGCGGCGCGCGGTTGACGCGGTTGCGGCGTGCGCCTATAGCGCCGACATGGTCGCACCTGAAGTTATCTCCCCGCTGACGCCCGCCGACGCGTTCGTCGTCAAGAGCCTGCATGAACAGGCCTTCGGCCCGGGCCGTTTCGCCCGCACGGCTTACCGCGTCCGGGAGGGCTGCGCGCTTGAGGACCGGCTGTGCCTTAAGGTGGAGTTGAGCGGCGCGCTCGCCGGCGCAATCCATTTCGCGCCCATCGAGATCGGCGGCCGCGGAGGCGCGCTGCTGCTCGGGCCGCTGGCGATCGCCCCGCAATTCGTCAATCAAGGATGGGGCTTGAAGCTCATTCTGGAAGGAGCGCGGCGCGGCGCCGAACTTGGCTACGAGCTTATCCTGCTCGTGGGCGATCTGCCCTACTACGCGCGTGCTCGATTCTCCCAAGTCCCCATGGGGCGCATTCGTCTGCCGGGGCCGGTCGATCCGGCGCGGCTCCTTTGGGTGGAGTTGGCCCCCGGCGCGTTCGCACGTTACAGCGGCGATGTGCGAGGCCTTCCCCGTCCGCTCTAACGCCCTTCGCGCCACCAAGCGAGACCGATGAGCCCGAGAAGCGCGGCCAGCGCGGCGAAACCGGCGAACAGCGGGGTGTACTGCACGCCGCGCACCACATGCGGCTCCCGGTCGCGCAGGCCCATCCACCCCTGACCGTGCAGGCGTTTGCCCCCCTCCATCATGGCGATGCGCGGCAATGGCGCCTGGCGCGCGTCGCCGGCGCCCATCCAGAACACGCCGCCGCCGGTCGCATCCGCCGCCGGCTTCACGACCGCGTCGGTCGCCACCGCTTTCGAGAACTCCCGGGAATTCACCGCCCCGACGAGAGCGATGGCGGAAAGGCCGTCCATCTCGACCCGGTGCACGCCGGCCGGGGCCGCATCGAGCACGCCAGCCCAGAGGCCCGGCCCGGCGGCCTCCAACTTGACCGTCCGCTGCGAGCCGTCCGGCAAGGTGACCGCGGCCTCGCCCACGGCGTCCTTCATGCTGCGGCGGGTGACCTTCAGCCGGGCGCCCTCGCCGCTCGCCCGCAGCCATTCCTCCTCGAGGTCCGGCTCGCGCATGAGCCAGTGCGACAGCCGGCGCAACAGGTCGGCGTGCGGGCCGCCGCCGTCATAACCGCGCGCCCACAGCCAGGCGTGGTCGGACAGCAGGACCGCCACGCGCCCCTCGCCCTCGCGCGACAGCACGAGCAGCGGCGCCCCGTCGGCGCCCGTCATCACCACGTCGCCGGAGCCGTCGGCCTCCACCACGCGCATCCACCGTCCCCATGTGGGCTCGCCGCCCGGAGCGCCCGCCCCTGGCAGGCCGCTCGTCACCGGGTGTTTGGCGCCCGTCTCGGTCACACGCGGGCGGAACGGTTCTTCGATGACGCGGCCCGTGGGTCTGGCGGGCAGCACGGCGCCCAAGGGTGTTTTCGACAGACTTTGCGGGGCGGCGAAGTCCTCACCGGCCGCCACCAGCACGGCGCCGCCCTGCTCCACATACCGCGCGACATTGTCGAGATAGATGAGCGGCAGCACGCCCCGGCGCTGATAACGGTCGAAGATGATCAGGTCAAAATCATTAAGCTTCTCCGAGAACAGCTCGCGCGTAGGGAAGGCGATGAGCGAGAGCTGGTTCGGCGGCGTGCCGTCGTGCTTCTCCGGGGGGCGCAAGATGGTGAAATGCACCAGGTCCACCGCCGCGTCCGAGCGCAGCAGATTGCGCCAGGTGCGCTCGCCAGCGTGCGGCTCGCCCGAAACGAGAAGCACGCGCAGATTCTCGCGCACACCTTCGGCCGCGATGACGGCGCGGTTGTTGACGAGCGTCAACTCGCCTGGCTCCGGCGCCAGTTCGACCTCCATAATCGTCTGTCCGGCGTGCTTGAACGGCATGCGCACGCTCACGGTCTCGCCGAAGCGCGCCTCCATGGTTTCGACCGGCTCGTTCTCGCGCTTGATGCGCAGCACCCCCGTCGCCGGGCCGGGGCCGCCGTGCCGATCCAGCTTGATCTGCGCGGTCTGATCGGCGCCGACGAGGCCGAAGCGCGGCGCAGACACGACTTCGACCCGTGCGTCGCGCTCGTCCGGCGAACCGTTGATAAGCGCGTGGATCGGCGCGCCGCCGGCTGCCTCGGGGGTGGCGGCGGGCGCGTCGTGCACCTGGCCGTCGGTGATCAGGAAAACGCCGGCGAGCCGGTCCGGCGGCGCATCGGCGAGCGCTTTGTCGAGGCCGGCGAACAGGGCCGTCTCCTCCTTGCCCGCGTCGTCCGCGTTTCGGCTGGAGGCGACGCGCACCTCCAGATTGGGAATGGCCCGCAGCTGCGCCTCCAGGTCGGCCCGGAGCGCGGCGGCGCGCTCGCGGCGTCCGTTGAGCGTCTGGCTCGTGCTCTCGTCCACGGCGATGACGGCGATGTTGGGGAGCGTTTCGCGCTCCTCCCAGGTGAGCGAGGGGTTTGCGAGCGCAAGCATAAGGCACGAGAGGGCGAGAATGCGCAACAGCGCGCCGCGGCGATTGGCGTAGGCGACAAGCAGCGCGGTCAACGTCACCGCGATGGCGGCCGCCCACAGGAGGCGCGGCTCAACCAGAGGCGAGAAGGTGATCAACCACTGCATGCGCCCTCCTAGTGGCCCAGCCGCTCGAGCAGCGCGGGAACGTGCACCTGGTCGGCCTTGTAGTTGCCGGTCAGCGCGTACATGACGATGTTGACGCCGGCGCGGAACGCCAGTTCCCGCTGCTCTTCGCCTCCGGGCGCGACCGGGTGCAGCGGCGAGTTCGCCTCATCGAGCGCCCAGGCGGCGGCCAGATCGTTCGAGGTGACAAGGATGGCGCTCACCCCGTCGCTTTTCAGGGCGCGCCGCGTTTCCGTGTCGCTTACGTTGGTTTGAGCGTCCACCCAGAGTTCCCCGCCCTCCCAACGCCCGGGAAAACTGCGCAGGATATAGAAGGATTTCGTGATGACGTGCTCGTCCGAGACGGGTTCGAGGCGGGGGATGTCGAGCTTGGCCAGCATGTCGCCGAGCGCGGTGCCGGCCGGCTCGCCCGAGCCGGGCGTCCTGCGCCCGAACGGCATCTGGTAGTCGCGGGTGTCGAAAATGATGACGCCGCCGCTTTTCATGTACGCGTCGATCTTGGCGGCCGCGGCGTCGGTGAGCGCCGGCGCGGAGTCAGGGATGGCCCAGTAGATGAGCGGAAACACGCTCAGCTCGTCCGTTTCCGGGTTGACGCCCATCGGCTCGGCCGGCTCCATCGCGGTGCGCGCGGCGAGCACGCGCGAGAGCCCGACAAGGCCGGAGCGGGTTGTCTCGTCCAGGTCCGCATCGCCCGTCAGCACATAAGCCAAGCGGGTTTTGAGAGCCGCTTCGACCGTCTCGGGGGCGATGGCGGCAGGCTCCGCCTCAGCGCGGGCCTCGTGATGCGGCCCGGCGATGAGCGCCAGCCCGAGCGCCGCCAAGCAGGCGAGGCCCCGGGGCGCGCGCGCAAACCCGCCCTTCGCGGTGAGCGCGAGGGTGAGCAGCGCGTCGGCGACGAACGCAGCGAGCGCCGCCATGAACAGCCACGGCGCCAAAGGCTCGGAGCCGGTCTTGCTTGCGTCGATGGCGATAGCGTCCGGGGGCGCGGCGGCCGGCTCAAGCTCGGTCGCCGCGCTGGCGATGTTGACGGCGCGCGCCTGGGCGTTCGCCCCGTAACATCCCGGCGGGGCCGCGCCCGCGCCGATCGCCTCAAGACTGACCGGTTTTGCGCCGGCCGGCGGAGGCGCGAGGCGGCCGAACCCGTCCAGCAGCCGCCAGGGCGGCAGAAACTCGCGCTCGCGTTCGGCCGCGTCAGGGCTTGCGGCGGGGGCGGCGGCTTCCTCTGCGGCCGGCGGCGTGATCGCGGCCCCTTCCTCGACAGTGCGGCGCAACATCTCGATAAACACCCCGGACAATGGCAGGTTCGACCAATCAGGATGACCGGTGACATGGAAAAGCGCAAGCCGTCCCGCGCCGAGCCTGTCCGAGGTCACGAGCGGCGTGCCGTCCTCAAGGCGCGCCCAGATGCGGTTGGGCGAGGCGATAGCGGCCGGGTCGGCCAGAATTTGCCGGTTGACCTCCACGTCGGGGGGCGCGGTCAAGCCATGAAAAGGGCTGGAGCGCTCGAACGGCGCCAGCTTTTGCGGCGTGCTCCACGACAGCGCGCCGCCGAGCATCCGCCCGCCCTCGCGCAGCCGCACGGGCAGCAGGCCGTCCGCGCCCTGCTCCATGCGCGGCCCGGCGAAACGGATGAGCAAGCCGCCCGACTGAACCCATCGCCGTAGACGCGCCTCCACCGGCTCGGACAGGCGTCCGATGTCCGCAAGGACGATCACCGACGGGCGGGTTTTGAGGATCTCGGCGGTCGCGGCGTCCAGATTGCCAGGCGCCGGGCGCACCACTTGGGCGAACGGGGACAGCGCTTTTTCGATGTAGTGCGTGGGCGAGAGCAGCGGCTGGGCGCCCTCGCCGAGATCGCCCGAGATCACCCCGACGCGACGCCGCACCGAGCGCCCGTCGAGCAGGAACACGGCGCCGGCGGAGGTCTCCCCGGCGATTTCGAGGCGCGTCACCTGATTTTGCAGATCGACCGGCAGATTGAGCGCCGCCGTCGCCGTGCGGGTCCCTGTGGGCAGCGCGAAAGCAGCCTCGCCGAGCCGTTCGCCACGCGCGCTCAGCGCCGCGACGACGCCCGTTCTGGCGTCCGCGCCCGTGCTGAGGATTTTCGCCGTCAGGCGTTGATCGGCGCCAAGGGTGGCGAACAGCGCAAGCGCGCCGCCGCCCGCTGGCGGTTGGGCAAGAGCGAAGCCGCCGCCGCGGGAAAGGTCGCTGAGGACGTCGCCGAGCGCCTGAGAACCGCCGTCCTCAACGCCGTCGCTGATCCAGAGCACGCTGAGGGGCGGCAGACCCGACTCAGCGGCGCGCAGCGCGTCTGCGGCGATCTTGCGGTTGACGCCGGCGGGCGCCGGTTGCAGCGCGCTCGCGACGCTGAGGGCTTTTTCAGGCGTGAGGGCCTCGGGGCGCCAATCCGGACGGATATCGGCCGTCGCGGCGATGTAAACGGAGCGGCCCGTTGTCTCCGCCTCGCGGATGGCCTCATCCATGAGCCGGCGCCGCATGGGCCAGCCGCCTGCCGCCGCCCATCCGTTGTCCACCACGAGGAGAAGCGGTCGGTCGCCGGCGATCAGGGTCTGTCTCGGGTTGTGGATCGGGCCAGCGAGCGCCATGATGACCATGGCGGCGGCGAACAGGCGAAGGGCGGTCAGCCACCATGGGCTGCGCGCGGCGGTTCGTTCGTCGGCGTTCACCCCAAGGAGAAGCCTGGCGGCTGGAAACTCGACCCGCGTGGGAGCGGGCGGTGTGAACCGCAGCAGATACCAGATGACGGGCAGAGCCGCGAGACCCGCCAGCAGCCACGGCGATGTGAAGGCGATTGAGAACAGCGTCACGGCGTCGGCGCTCCCTGCCGGGCGATCTCCCCGCCGCTCAGGCCCGCAAGGCTTGAGTAGAGCGCAAGCAGGGCGCTCGCCGCGGGGCGGTCGGTGTGGTGCACGTGAAGCGTCCACTGCACGCGGCGCGCGATCCCAGCCAACTCGTCGCGGTGGGCGAGAAGCCGCCTGCGATACTCGTCCCGCAAGGTCTCCACCCGGTCCGCCGTCACGCGCACGCCGCCCTCGCTGGCCAAAAACTCCACCCGTCCGTCATAGGGCAGCGTCTCCTCGGCCGGATCGAGCACCTGCACCAGATGCCCGCTGACGCCGCCGCTCGCCAGATGCTCGACGCGCTCGCGGATGGCTTCGATCGGGTCGAGAAAATCGCTGATGAGCACCGCGCTCGAGAACCGGCTGAGTGTCGCCCGCGGCGGCAGGCTCTCCCTCATCGCGGCCGTCTCACCCTGCGTCGCGATGGCCTCCGCGATCCGCGTCGTCGCCTTGCGGCTCGAGGTCGGCGCGGTGACGCCGAGCAGCCCGACCCGCTCTCCGCCGCGCACCAGCAGCTCCGCCGCCGCCAGCATCAGCACGATGCCGCGGTCGCGCTTGGTCGACTTCGACAGATGGCTCCTGAAGTTCATCGACGCGGACAGGTCCGGCCACAGCCACATGGTGTGCGCCGCCTCCCACTCGCGCTCGCGCACGAACAGGTGGTCCGAACTCGCCGAGCGCCGCCAGTCGATGAGCTGCGCGCTGTCGTTGGTCTGGTACTGCCGGAACTGCCAGAAGGTTTCGCCGGGCCCTGCGCGCCGTCGGCCGTGGATGCCGTGCGAAACCGTGGCTGCGATGCGGTCGGCGTCGAGCAGCAGGTCCGGCAGACGCTCGGCAACGCCGTGCGCCTCCCGTTCCAGCGCGAACACGCTGCCCAGTTTTTCCGCCGTGGAGCTTTGCCTGCCGGCCGCCGCCATTCCGCTCCTCTGGTCCCTAGTCGAGCAACTGCGTCAGGCGGCCGATGATCTGTGCAAGGTCCTGGCCTTCAGCGCGCGCCGCGAACGAGAGCGCCATGCGGTGCTTCAGGACCGGCTCCGCGAGCGCGATCACGTCGTCGACCGACGGCGCGAGCCGCCCGTCGATCAGGGCTTTCGCACGCACCGCGAGCATCAGCGCCTGGCTGGCGCGCGGCCCCGGGCCCCAGGCGATGTAGCGGTCGGTCTCCACGTTGGCGCCCGTGCCCGGCCGCGCCGAGCGCACGAGCTTCAGGATCGCCTCGACCACCTTGTCCGGCACCGGGATCTGGCGCACCAGCCGCTGCGTCGCCATCAGTTCGTTGGCCGACAGCACAGCTTCCAGCTTGCGCTCCTCGTTGCCGGTGGTGGCGAACAGCATGCGCCGCTCGGCGACGAGGTCGGGATAGGTCACGTCGATCTGCAGCAGGAACCGGTCGAGCTGCGCTTCGGGGAGCGGATAGGTGCCTTCCTGCTCCAGCGGGTTCTGCGTCGCGAGCACATGGAACGGCGTCGGCGTGTCGTGGCGCTGGCCGGCGACCGTCACGTGATGCTCCTGCATCGCCTGCAGCAGCGCCGACTGCGTCTTGGGCGAGGCGCGGTTGATCTCGTCTGCCATCAGGAGTTGCGTGAAGATCGGCCCCTTGATGAAGCGGAACGAGCGCCGCTGCCCGGGCGCGTCTTCGAGCACCTCCGCGCCGATGATGTCGGACGGCATGAGGTCGGGCGTGAACTGGATGCGCTTGGCGTCGAGCCCCAGCACCTTGCCGAGCGTCTCGACCAGCAGGGTCTTGGCGAGGCCCGGCACGCCGATCAGCAGCGCGTGCCCGCCCGACAGCAGCGTGACGAGCGTCCGCTCGATCACCACGTCCTGTCCGAAGATCACGGAAGCCGCCGCCTTGTGCGCGCGCTGCACGCGCTCCGCCGCCGCCTCGAGGCGTGGCACGATCGTATCGTCGGTCTGGATGATTGTGCTCATGCTATTGAGTGGTTTCCGCGTCTGCTGACAGCCGGGTAGTGTGCCTCGGCAATCTTGGTCGAACAATGGTTACAAGATACACGGGGCCCGCGGACGGTGGGTCAAGTTAACGTTGCGTAACGCTAAGGTCAGAGCGGCCTTGAAGGAAGAACTGTCGTTGTCGCTGTTGAATAACGCGCCATGACCGGGACCGATCGCATCGGTGGATTGGCCGCGCTTCTGAAGGACGCGGACGGCCGGCGCCGCCCGGTGGAGCGCTGGAATCCGCCCGACTGTGGCGATATCGGCCTGCGCATCCACGCCGATGGCACCTGGAGCTATGCCGGCAGCCCCATCGGCCGCATCGCGCTGGTCCAGCTATTCGCGAGCGTCCTGCGACGTGAACCCGATGGCCGCACCTACCTCGTCACGCCGGTTGAGAAAGTTCTGGTGACGGTCGACGACGCGCCATTCCTCGCGGTCGAGATGGAAATCGCAGGCAACGGGCGCGATCAGACGCTGATCTTCCGCACCAACGTCGACGACGTCGTGCGCTGTGGACCGGAGAACCCGTTGCGCTTCGCCGCAGGCAGTCACGGCGGCATCAAGCCGTATGTACTGGTGCGCGGGCGGCTCGAAGCGCTCGTCACGCGCGCGCTCGTCTACGAGATCGTGGAGATTGCGGGCAAAAACTCTAGCGCTGCGCCCGCCGGCATCTGGAGCGGCGGCGCCTTTTTCGCGTTCGATCAGCCCGAACGCACGCGCTAGTTCAGGCGGAACTCCCCGCCCACGAGCTTCAATTCGGCCGGCTTCACGAGCCCGAGGTGCGCGACCGTCACCCGGTACAGCTTGCCTTCGAGCTTTGCCGTCCAGAAATCCAGGAACGCCTTGAGTTTCGGGAAACGCGGATGGATATCGTAGTCCTGCCAGACATAGCTTTGCAGCAGCGAGGGATGGTCGGGCATCCGGTAGAGGATTTCCGCCGTCGTCAGGCTGTAGCCTTTCAGCATGTCGGCAAAAGCGTGGTCGTGCATTGCGTTCAGTCTCCGGCTTGCCGGTGGTGATGCAATGCAAAATGATACGCGAGAATCGCCGCGTGAAAAGAGATTTCTCGTGGAATAACAGTATGCTAGCAGCATTTATGACACACTGCTAGCAAACTTGCGCCGTTCCCGTCCTTTCGAGCCGTCCTGACAATGCTGGAAACCGCACTCACGAGTTTCGCGACGTTCTTCGCCACGATCGGTCCGCTCGAGGCGGCCGTGCTGTTTGCGACGCTGACACCCGGCATCGCCGCCGCCGAGCGCCGCAGCGTCGCGGCGCGCGCCACCTTTATCGCCGCGATCATACTCCTGTTCTTCACGCTGCTCGGCGGTCCGATGCTCGGCCAGCTCGGCGTTTCGCTCCCCGCGCTGCAGGCAGCCGGCGGCATCATCCTGCTGCTGATCTCGCTCGACATGGTGTTCGCGAGCCCGACCAGTGCCTTCAAGCTCACTCCGCCGGAGGGCGCCGAGGCCCGCACCAAGGAAGACATCGCCGTTTTCCCGATTGCGACACCGCTGCTGGCGGGGCCCGGCGCCATGAGCGCCGGCATCCTGCTTGCCGCCAACGCGCACGGCGACCCTTGGCGCCTCACGATGGTGGTCGCAGCGCTTGCAGTGACGCTTGCGCTCACGCTGTTGCTGCTGCTCGGTGCGCAGGAACTGAACCGCTTCATCGGTATCACCGCGCAGCGCGTTCTGATGCGCGTGTTCGGCATTCTGCTGGCCGCGATCGCGGTGCAGTCGATCTTCAACGGCCTCGCAGGCAGCGGCCTGTTCTTCCGCCTGCGCTGACCGCGGCGCCTGCGGGCCATCTCGCATTCATGCGCGCCTTAGCCGCCCGTTTACCGTGAGCGTGATTACGTGACGCCCGGGTTCGCGTTTGTCGAAAAGGCGTCGGGTTATGTGCGCGTTGCGTTCCGGCTCTCGTGCGAGAGCCGCGCGTCTGTTGCTTGGTTGCATCCCGCTGCTGGCTGCGCTCACAGGTGGTTGCGCGTCGGGACCATCCGGTGGACACGGATCGTGGCCGGGCGACAGCGTCGCCGTAGCGCAGGGCCCGGTGCAACGCGCTGTCGATCTCGAGGACGACGGCATCGAGGCCCAGACCCCGCCGCCGCGACGCGCCACGCCGCGCCCGGACGATCCGTCCGAACCCTATAGCCCGAACTACGGTGCCGGTGACCGCCGCCGCCCTGCCGCGCCGGCGGCAACCGAGCCCGAGCGCACCATTCCGCGCAATCCACCGCCGCGCTTCGGCCGTCGGCTCGCCGAGGCCATCGCGCGTTGAACCGGCACTATTTGATGACGGCGAGCAGTTCCTTGAACTCCGCCGTGTCCGCGCGCTCGAGCCACTCGAAGATAACCATCTCTTGCGCGACGATCGCCGCACCTGCGCGCCGCATGCGCCCGATCGCCAGGTCGCGCGTCTCCTGAAGCCGCGAGCCAATCGCGTCTGCGGCGACGAACACCTCGAAGCCTTCGGCGATCAGGTCGAGCACCGTCTGGCAAACGCACACGTGCGCCTCGATTCCGGCAACGACGATCTCGTCGCGCCCGGCTCGTTTGAGCTCGGCCATTCGCTGCTTCAGTGCCGCATTTCGGCAGCACGAAAACTCGACCTTTTCGATCGCCCTGGCATCCGTTCCAGCCGCGCTCCGCAGCGCGCCGATCGTGCGGCCGATGGCCGAAGGACAATGCTCCGAAATCGTGACCGGCACCCCGAGCCGCGCCGCAGCGACCGCGAGCCGGCGGCAGTTCTCCATCACCCGGTCGATGCCGGCGACGTGCGGCGCGAGCTTCTCCTGCATGTCGATCACGAGAAGGTGTGAGCGCGCCCGTCCGATCAGCATGGTTTCCTCCCCTTGCGATCCG
>JANRIQ010000034.1:0-50353 GCA_033764775.1 Hyphomicrobiales bacterium
AGCACCCTCCACGCAGGATCCCGCACGCGCGGGTATGGGCTTTGCTGACCTTGGGGCTTCCGTCGCCGCTCCCTGGCCACGACCAACGCAACCCCATGAAAATCCATCCCGTAATCCTGTGCGGCGGGTCCGGCACCCGCCTTTGGCCGCTGTCGCGCAGCGCGTATCCCAAACAATTCCTGCGGCTCGCATCCGACCACACCATGCTGCAGGACACGCTGCGTCGCCTCGACGGCCTCCCCGGCGTGGCGGCACCCATCGTCATCTGCAACGAGGAACATCGCTTTCTCGTCGCCGAACAGCTGCGCGGGATCGGCTCGAAGCCGCACCTGCTGCTGCTGGAACCCATGGGTCGCAACACGGCGCCCGCCATCGCGGCGGCGGCGTTCTCCATCTGCGACGAGGATCCGGACGGCGTCATGGCCGTCACCCCGTCAGATCACCTGATCGCCGACGCCGGCGCGTTTGCGGCGGGCGTGCGCGCCGCCGCGCTCGTTGCGGGCGAAGGGCGGCTTGCGCTGTTCGGGGTCGAGCCGACCGAGCCGCACACGGGCTATGGCTATATCCGCCGTGGCGCCGCTCTGGACGGGCCGGGCGGCGGCTACGCCGTGGCCGCGTTCGTCGAGAAGCCCGACGCGTCGACCGCCGCAGCCTACCTTGCCGAGGGCGGATATTATTGGAACAGCGGCATTTTCATCCTGCACGCCAAAAGTTTTCTCAGCGAGTTGGAGCGGCTTGCGCCGGACATCCACGCCGCCGCCCGCGCCGCCGTTACGCGTTCGGCCAACGATTTGGATTTCCGACGCCTCGACGCGGAGAGTTACGCCCGCGCGCCCAACATCTCCATCGACTACGCGGTGATGGAGAAAACGCGCCTGGCCGCCGTGCTGCCGCTCGCCGCAGGCTGGAGCGATGTGGGTTCGTGGGATGCGCTGTGGGGCGCGGCCCCGCGCGACGTCCACGGCAACGCGGTGCGCGGCGACGCTATGCTGGCCGACAGCCGGAACTGCTACGTGCATGCGGAGCGCGCCCTCGTCTCGGCCATCGGCGTGGACGACCTCGTGATCGTCGACACGGCGGACGCGGTGCTCGTCGCCCGCCGCGACCGCTCGCAGGATGTGGGCAAGCTGGTGGCCGGGCTGAAGGCGGCGGGGCGCCGCGAGCACGAGCAGCACGTGCGCAATTACCGCCCGTGGGGACATTTCGAGACGCTCAGCGTCGGCGGCCGCTTCCAGGTTAAGCTCCTGCATGTGAAGCCCGGCGGCAAGCTGTCCATGCAAATGCATCATCACCGCTCCGAGCACTGGGTTGTGGTGAAGGGCACGGCGCTCGTCACCGCAGGGGATGTGCGTAAGCTCGTGCCCGAGAACGAGTCGATCTACATCTCGGCGACCCAATGGCACCGGCTCGAAAATCCCGGCAAGGTGCCGCTCGAGATCATCGAGGTTCAGCTCGGCTCCTATCTCGGCGAGGACGACATCATCCGCTCGGACGACATTTACCAACGCTCGCCCGAGGAAACGAAATAGGCGAAAGATGACCGTGACGCTTTTTCGTCACAAAGCTTGTTTTTCGGCCCGAGCGTCGTCATTCAACTATCCCGCTGCCGCCTCAACCGCTATGAATAGAACATTATTTCAACGAAGTCTGTGATTGCGCGCCTTTGTTGCGCCGCCGAGTGAACGACCATGAACCCACGCGACATCGGCATCCGCACCGTCCTGATGTTGCAGGGCCCGCCGACGCCGTTCGCGAGAGAACTGGGCGACGCACTCGAGGCGGCCGGGCACAAGGTTCTGCGCATCAATCTGTGCGCCGGAGACTGGCTCTATTGGCTCGGCCGGCCGGCGGTTCAGTTTCGCGGCAAGCTGGCGGACTGGGAGCCGTTTCTGGAGCGCTTTATGGCGCAAAACGGCGTCACAGACGTGCTCTATTACGCCGATCGACACCCGTATCACCGCGCCGCCGCCGCCGTTGCGCGCCGCTTGGGCGCAACTCCCGTCACCTATGAATTCGGCTATCTGCGCCCCGATTGGATCACGCTGGAGCATGGCGGGATGTCGGCCCACTCGCATTTTCCGGCCGACCCGGAGACAATCCGCGCCATCGCCGCGCAGGCGACTGAGCCGGACATGACCGTGCGCTACAAACACGCATTCCGCGCCGAGGCGTTCCACGAGGTGGCGTACAATCTCTCGACCGTGTTCCTGTCGTTTCTCTACCCGCATTACGATGCGGACCGCTATTACGGCGCGCTGCAAAACTACCTGAGCTACATTCCGCGATTGACGTTTGGCCGCTGGAAGGCGCAACGCGCCAACCGGGTGACCACGCGACAAATCCGCCGTGACCGCGTTTACTATCTCGCGCCCCTGCAGATGCAGAGCGACTACCAACTCCGCGTAAACTCGCCTTACCGCCATCAGCGCGAGATGATCGAGCAGGTCATTTGCTCCTTCAAGCGCGCGGCGCCGGAGCCGAGCAAGCTGATCTTTAAGGTGCATCCGCTCGACAACGGCCTGGAAAACTGGCCGCGCGTCGCGCGACGGATCGCGGAGGCGCACGGCGTCCTCAACCGCATCCGCGTGATCGACGGCGGCGATCTGGCCGCGCTGCTACAACACGCGCGCGGCGTGGTCGTCATCAACTCGACGGTCGGATTACACGCGCTGAAAGCCAATTGCCCTCTGAAAGTGCTCGGCTTCGCAGTGTTCGATATTCCCGGCCTCGCTTACCAGGGCGAGCTGGACGATTTCTGGACGAAAGCGCCGCGCCCTGACGCCGCCCTGCGGGACGACTTCATCAAGGCGCTGGCCGTCGCCACGCAGGTGAAGGGCAGCTTCTATCACCGCGAGGGGCGCAAGGTGGGCGCGGCCGAGATCGTGCGCCGCCTGGAGCTGGGCCTCGTCAACGAGCCGGGCGCGTTCGTTTCGCCGCCGCCGCGCCTCGCCGCCGCCCGGGCCAAGGGCGTGCCGTTCACCGCGTGGGAGACGCTAGGTCCAGTCCGCGAAGCGCCGTCGCCCCCTCAAAACGCTGGCCAACCCTCGACGCCGACACGCGCGTGGCGATCCGCTCGATGGGCGACGTAACCAGCCGCCGCTCCTTCATTTTTTTGCAAGGCCCGCTGTCGCCGCTCTACGCCCGGCTGGGCGCGGACCTCAAGACGCGCGGCGCCTCGGTTCTGCGCGTCAATTTCTGTCCCGGCGATTGGCTCGACTGGCGAGGACCGGACGCCGCGTCGTATCGCGGCCGCATCGCAGACTGGCCCGGCGCCTTCGACGACCTGCTGCGGGAGCGCGCGGCGACCGACATTGTGATGCACGGCGAACGGCGCCTTTATCACCGCATCGCAGCCGCCGTCGCGAGGCGTCGCGGCGTGCGCGTGATGGTGACCGAACTGGGCTATGTGCGCCCCGGCTTCATGACGGTGGAGCCGAACGGCACGGGGGCGGGGTCGCATTTCCCGGATGAAGCGGCCGCCATACGCCGCATCGCCGCATCGGCGCCTCCGGCGTCGGCGCCGCCCGACCGCACGGAGTTCTGGCGCGTCGCGCTGCCCGATGTAATCTACAACATGGTCAACTCGCTCGCATGGCCGCTTTACCCGCGCTATCGCCGCCACACGATTTATTATCCTCCGCTCGAATATCTCGCCTGGGGCGTCCGGCTCGCGACGGGACCGCGACGCGACGCCGAGGCCGCTGCCGCCCTGCGCTCGCTTCAGACGCGCGGCGGGCCGTTCTTCGTTCTCGCCATGCAGTTGGAGGGCGATTATCAGATTCGGCATCGATCGCCGTTTCGCTCCCTCAGCGAGGTCGTCGACGCGGTGCTCGCCTCTTTCGCCGAACATGCGCCCCAAAACGCCGCGCTGTGCGTGAAGGCCCACCCGCTCGACAACGGGCTGGACGGCTGGCGGGGGCGGCTGCGCGAGGCCTCTCGCCGGCTGAACCTTGAGCGCCGGATCGTCCTTATTGACGGCGGCTCGCTCGGCGCGGCGCTCACTGGCGCGGCCGGGCTTGTCACCGTCAACAGCTCCGCAGGCCTGGAGGCGCTGGAGGCGCGCGCCCCTGTGAAGACGCTTGCGCCGGCGATTTACGACGTCCCCGGCCTCACGCATCGCGGGCCTCTCTCCAGCTTCTGGCGCGCGCCCGAGCCGCCATGCCCCGCGCTTTTCGCCGATTTCAAGCGCGCCCTGGTGGCGGCAACGCAGACGCCCGGATCCATCTATTCGCAAGAGGGCTTGCACCGGGCCGTCGCATCCATCGCCGAGCGCCTATGGACGGCGCCGCTGAGCAAGCCGGACGGCCTGGCGCCGGCGCACCCGCGCGCTACGACCCTGCGCGCCGCCCTGCGCAAACAGCGCGGCGAACTCTAGCCCTCACACGCTCTAAAGCCCCAGCTTGCGTCCTGCCCAAGACGCCCGCCGCAACGCCGCCGCCTTGATGCGCTGGCGCGGGTCGGCCTTGAGCGCGGCCAGTGCCTCGATCAGCGCCTCCGGTTGGCACGGCGCGAGCGTCATCGGGTGGACATGGCGGGTGTAGAGGCACAGCGCCGTGAACAGCATCTCATCCAGGCTGCGGCGCCGGCCGCGTCGGGGCGTTGGCGCCAAGTCCTCGGTGAGGCCCCATCCCGCGTAAAACGGCGCGCCATGGGCGGTGACCGGCTTGCCGCGCAACAGCGCCTCGAACCCGGTGAGCGATGAATAGGTCTCAACGGCGTCGCAAGCGTCGATCAGCCTCCCCACGTCCGCCCCAGTTGCGATGGCGTCGGCCAGAGCGAGCGTTTGGGCCGCCGGGATCGCGCCTTTGCGCAGCCCGGCCTCCACATCGGGATGGGGCTTGTAGACGATGAAGGCCTTCGGGTTGCGGGCGCGGGCGCGTTTCAAAAGCGCGAGGTTGATGTTCGCCTCGCCGCCAAGCCAATCTGCGGGCGCGTTGGCGACCGCGGCGTCGTCCGACACCTGGCCAGGCACGAGCACGATGCGCGCACCCGCCGGCGCATGCAGGGGCGCAGCGCGGCCGCCCAGATTGTATTTGGTCAGGTCGGCGGCAAGGATCGCCGCGCGCAGGCGAGCGCCGCGGGCCGCCTCGGCCTCGGAGATCGGCCGCTCGCGCAAGAGCGTTTCCAGATCGCTCGGGCGCGTCGGATCGTAGTACGCTCCCTGGCGGTCGAATGCATAGGATGCGCCCGCGACCAGCCCGGCCCCAAGACCGGCGGAGCGCACGAAGCCATCCTCGACGCGGATCAAGTCGACGCACGCCGCGGCGCATGCGGCCTCACGCTCGGGCGTCAACTTCGACGCCCAGGCGTAAAGCGGCGTCTTGCGCTCGGCGCACGTGCGCAACGCCGCATCGAAATCGGCGATGAACGCCACCGACCCGCCGCCCACGCTCAGGAGCGGCGCGAGCGATCTGCGGTTCCAGAACGACACACCGAACGCCACGGCAGAAAGCGGGCCGCCGCCAGAGCCGCCTCGCATCACATGCGTTCGATCGCGAAGGCCGCAAGAGCGGAAACGCCGAAGTTTTGTTTCTCAAGCGCCTCCAACTCCTCGCGTGCGGCCGTCACCGCGCCGTCGATCTGTTCGCGCGTATGGGTCGACATGAGGAAGAACCGCAGGCGCGCCGACTGCATCGGCACCGCCGGATAAATGATGGGCAGCGCATTGTAGCCGCGCTCCAGCATGCGCTCGGCGAGCTTCACGGCGCGAAGGCTGTCGCCCACCATCACCGGGGCGATGGCGTATCCGGCGGCGAAGCCCACATCGAGGCCCGCCGACTTCGCCCGCTCGACGAAATACCGGCCGTTGTCCGCCAAACGCGCGACGCGATCCGGCTCGGCCCGCAACGTCTGCAACGCGGCGAGCGCTGCGCCGGCGGAGGGCGGGGCGAGGCCCACGCTGTAGACGAACCCGGCGGCGCTGAATTTCAAGAGATCGACAAGCGCGCCGGACCCCGCGATGTAGCCGCCGCAGGAGGCGAGCGTTTTGCTGAGCGTGCCCATCCAGATGTCGACGCGCGCCGGATCGACGCCCGCGTGTTCGGCCAGGCCGCGCCCTGTCGCGCCAAGCACGCCGAGCGAGTGCGCCTCATCGACCATCAGCCACGCGCCATGGCGCTCCTTGATCTCGACCAGGCGGGCGAGATCGGGCGCGTCGCCGTCCATGGAGTAGAGCCCCTCCACCACAATGAGCGCGTTGCGCGCCGCGCCGCGGCTCTCCCGCAAAATGCGCTCCAGCGCGTCCAAATCGTTGTGCGGAAACGCCCGCCGCGCCGCGCCTGACAGCGTCGCGCCCACCGCCACGCTGTTGTGGATGAGAGCGTCGTGGACGATAAGATCGTTGGGGCCGGCGATTGTTGCGACCGTATGCACATTCGTCGCGTGGCCTGAGACGAACACGACGGCGTCCTCGGTCTGGTGATGCGCAGCGAGCGCGGCCTCAAGCTCGCGCAGGATGGGCCGTTCGCCCGCCACCACGCGGCTGGCCGAAACGGACGAGCCGTAGCGGTCCAAGGCGCGCCTTGCGCCCTCCGCCACCGCTGGATGATGGTTCAACCCCAGATAATCGTAGGACGCAAAATTCACGCACTCGCGCCCATTGATGACGGTCAGCGCGCCCGCCCGCCCCTCATGCGCTCGGAAGAACGGATTGCGCACGCCGGCGCGTTCGGCCGCCGCGCGCTGAGCCTGCATCTTCTCATAGGCCGGAAGCGCGTCGAAGCCTTGTGCGGCTCGCGCCGGGCGTGGCGAAGACCGCTCTCCGCCCCACGCGCGCGCGATGGCGAGGAGCGCGTTCTTGTCGCCGTTGATCATGCGTCCGCCTAGTTTTTTCATAGGGAGAGCCTTGCGCCGGTGTCGGTTAGAGAAGTGAGCGCGGCGACGGCCTCTGGCGCCGCATCGGACGCATGCTCGGCCGCCAACTCGGACGCTACGCCGTTGGCGGATGCGTCGCCGCCCATGCGCGCGTGGATGCTGGCAGCGATGCTCGATACGGTGAGCGCGCCGGACGCCGCCGAGAGCGGGGCCTCCACGCCGAAGCGCCGCTGGGCCGCCATGCGCAACTCGACCAGCATGAGCGAGTCCATACCGAGATCGGCGAGCGGCCGATCCATGTTGAACTCCGCCGCGGGCATGCGGAAGATCGCCGCCACGTCCTCCGCCACATGCCGCGCGATCACGCGGCGCGCCTCCTCCGCGTCCAGGCCCTTGATGAGAGCGGCGATGTCCAGCGTGTCCGCGGCGACGGTTTCCGCGGCTTCGGCGACGAGGCGCGAGAAGGCGGGCGCCGAGCACGCCGGCAATGCTGATGCGGCCCGCCAGTCCATGGCGGCGACGGTGACAGCGGCGGGCGCGGAGGCTCCCACGCCGAGGAGTTCGCCCAGATGGCGCAGCGCCTCATCGACTGAAAGGCCGACGCTCCCTGCGCGGCGGCGGATGGCGTCGCCTGCGTCGGCGTGGCGCGCGAGAAAGCCTGCGTCGGTGATCGGCCCCCAACCGACAGCCAGAGCTGGCGCCCCATCGCGGCGCCGGCGGCGGCACAGGGCCTCCAGATACGCGTTGGCCGCTGCGTAGGCCGCCTGTCCTGGATTGCCGATGAACGCGCTCACCGAGGAATACATGACGAAATAATCGAGCGCGTCGTCCCGGGTCAGCGCGTCGAGATGGACGCCGGCATCGAGCTTCGGCCGGATGACCGCGGCGAGCCGCTCCGCATCCGTCCCGGCGAGCGCCGCGTCGTCGAGGGTCATGGCCGCGTGTACGATCCCGGCGATGGGCGCGTCGCGTCGCAGCGCATCGAGCGCCGCCTTAAGCGCCTCCCGGTTCGCAGCGTCGCAAGCGATAGGTCGGATGTCGGCGCCTGCCGCGCGCATGCGGGCGATGGCCTCCACGACGGCGGCGGACGCAGGGCTTCCGCTGCGCCCGATCAAGGCGATGCGCGAGGCGCCGCGCGCTGTCAGCCACTCCGCCGTCGCCGCTCCGAAGCCGCCCAGGCCGCCGACGACGACGTGGAAGCGTTCGGGGTCGGGCCGGAAGGCGCCCAACGGCGCGCTCACGCTTTCTCCGGTTTTAGGCGGCGAGATGAGGATCTTGCCCACGTGCCCGGACTGCTGCATCAGCCGGAAGGCGGCGCTCGCCTCGCCGGCCTCGAACCGACGATAGGGCAGCGGGCTGAGGTCGCCCTCGGCCAGATGGCGCATAACCTCGCCGAGCATGCGCGCCGCCAGCGCCGGGTGCTGAGCCAACAGCGCGTCGGCGTCCACCCCGAAATACGAGACGTTGCGCCGGAACGGGCGCAGGCCGATTTTGGTGTTGCCGTAGAAATCGCGCTTGCCGAGCTCGATAAACCGGCCGAACGGACGCACGATCTCAAGCGTGCGCTCCATGGCCTCGCCTGAGAGCGAGTTCAGCGCCACGTCCACGCCACCGCCCGTGATGCGCATGACCTCGTCGGCGAAAGCGAGCGAGCGGGAGTCGATCGCGTGCTCTGCCCCCATCGCGCGCAGGAAATCGCGCTTTTCCTCCGTGCCGGCCGTGGCGATGACCCGCGCGCCGCGCATCAGCGCGATCTGCAGCGCCGCAAGCCCGACGCCGCCGGCGCCGCCATGAATCAGCGTCCATTCGTTCGGGGCCAGGCGCGCCAAATGCGCGAGCGCGTAATAGGCGGTGAGGAACGCCACGGGCATGGTCGCAGCCGCCTCGGCGCTCACGCCATCGGGCAGCGCGATGACGGCTGAACGCGGCGCGGTCACATGTGAAGCAAGCGCGCCCGGGGCAGCCGCAGCGACCAGCGCGCCACGCGGGAGGTCTCCAACGCCCTCGCCCAACGCCGTCACGCGACCCGCGCATTCGAACCCGAGCGTCGCTCCGGCGAAACCGTCCTCCAGCGCTTCGGGCGGGAGCATGCCGAGCGCCCACATCACATCGCGGAAGTTGAGGCCGGACGCCTCGACCGCGATTTCGACCTCGCCTGGGGCCGGAGTGCGGCGATTGGTCTGCGTCCACGCGAGGCCTTCGAGCCCATCCACGCCAGCGGCGAGGAGCTGCGCCTTGCTTGCAGGGCCGAGCGCCACCGACGGGCCGGGCCAACGCACGGCGCGGGCCGCGAAAGCCGCGCCGTGTGTAAGTGTGAGCTCTGTTTCGGCGCTGGGCGCGGCGATCCACCCGGCGATCAAGGCGGCGCGCTCGCGCTCTTCTAGCAGCGGGGATAGGTCGGCGAAGCGCAGGTCGACCCCTGGGTTTTCATTCCGCGCCGCCCGTGCGCCCGCCCGCAACGCGGCCGCCAAAGCATCGTTCGCCGACGCCGCGATCCATACCCGCCCGCCTTCGAAACGGCTGGCCGCCTCCAACGCCCGCTGCACGGCGATGAGCCGCGCCGCGAGCCACTGCGTTTCCTGCTCCGGCGCATCCAAGGGCGCGCCCAGGTCGATGATCTCGACGGCCCCAACGGCGCTCCCTGCGGCGGCCGCGACCGCATCGGCCGATGCATGAACAGCCACGGCGAAACCGCGCGTCTCAAGCTCTTGCGCGAGCGCCGAGCGTAGGCCGGACGCCGCGCCGATCACCGCCGCCCGCCGCGCCTCAAGAGCAGCCTCCGACGCCTCCCGTGGCGGCGCAGCCGCGCAGGCCAGCACGGCGCCGCCCCGCTCCTCGCACGCCACAGCGGCGAAACCGGCGGCCGCCAGCCGCGACCGCCATTCCTCCGCGCTCGCCTCCGGCAGCGTATGGCGCGGGCCGAGAGGCAGGAACACGTCGCCGAACACGGTTGGCGCATGCTCGACGGCGATCAGACGCCCGCGGGGGGCGAGAGCGCGCTGCGCCGAGAGGGCGACCGCGCTTCCCTCCCACGCCTCCCCGCTCCACGCTTCGCCAAGCCCGCCCGCGCTGACGATTACGTCATAAGGGCCGAGCCGGGCGATGTCTTCAGCGGCGCGGGCGACCTGAAGCCGAGGATCGTGACTGAAATCACGCTCAAGCATGCGCAAAGCGCGGGCGTCGGCGCCAAACGTGACGACGCGCGCCCCAGAGTGCAAAGAGCGGAGCAGGCTGCGCGTCAGCCCGCCGCCTCCGCAACCCAACTCCAGAACGCGCAGCGGAGCGGCGGGCGCGGCGGTCTCGCACACGGCGCGCAGCCACATCGCCGCCAAGTCGGACACCCGTCGGCGGCGATCCCCGGCGAGCCAATTGGCGATGAGCGCTGGCGTGAACCCTTCGGACGATGGGGGGCTGATCAACGCCGAGGGCAACAGGTTCGCGCCGCGAGCCGCGAGCACGGCGTCGGCGCCCCAGCCAGGATGATCGGCGGCCAGTGTGGCGAGAATCTCCGGGAGGGGCGGCAATCCGCAGGCCAGCAGCCGCCAGCCCTCCTCGACGCTCTCCGCATAACCAGCCGCCTGCACGCGGCAGGCGATCGTCTCGGCATGGCGCCGCCGTTCAGGATGCGCCGCATCGCGACGGAACACTCCGCCCGAGGCGAGCTCGGCCATGGCGTCGCACCCGGCGCGGCAGGCCGCCGCATCGGCCAGAAGGCGGGCTTCCTCCCAGGCCGGCGATGGCGTTGTCTGCGGCGCGACGGCAAGCGGGTCCGCAAGCGCCGCCCCTTCGTCAGGTTCGCCCGGACGCGCAATGCGCACGCTCGCCCATTCGTAGGCGATGGATGAAAGCCGGCGGCGCGGGTTGATCTCCACGGACTTGAAGCGGGCGCGCTCCACCACCGCCGTCACGGCGCCCTCACGGTCGAACAAAGCGAAGTCGGCGTGAACCCCGTGCTCGCTCAGGCGATGGACGGTGGCGCGAACGAACGCCACGCGGCCGCCTGGCCCGTAAAGCCGCACCGCGCCAAGGTGAATGGGGATGAAGGCGCGGTCGCCGTGGCGCGACCCGTCCAGCATATGGACGAACAGCGTGTGAAAGGCCGCGTCCAGCTCCGCAGGGTGCAAGCCGAACCGGTCGGCGGCGGGCGGGGCTTCGGGGTCAAGCTCGGCCTCGATCACCAAGGGGGAGAGGCGGCGAATGCGCGACAGGCGGCGGAAGCCTGGGCCGTAAACAAGGCCGCACCGTTCAGCGGCTGCGTACACAGCGTCGGGCGTTATCCAGTCGCCGCCCAAGGGCGCGGCCAGCATCGGGGCGGGGCCGTGCAGCGCGCGAAACCGGCACGCCGCGTGCCGCCTCCAATCGGGCGCGTTGCGTCGTCGCGAGGCGATCTCGATGGCCGCGGCGTCGGGCGACACCCGCGTCTCCGCCTCGACCAGATCGCTCACCGGCAAGGCTTGCTCAATGTCCATGTCGCGGATTTCGACGCGGTCGCTTCCGAGCCATTGTTGCGCGGCCGCCAGCGCCATCTCGGCGAAACCGGCGGCGGGAAAGATCGGTTGCCCGCCCGCGCGGTGGTCGCCGAGGAACGGGAAGAGCCTGGCGTCCAGATGCGTCCGCCAGATCGGCGCGCCCGACACAAGCCGCCCGCCGAGGAACGGATGCGGGCGCGGCGTCGCAGCGAGCTTGAGGACGGCTTCCTCAGTCTCTTTCACACGATAGGTTTGCTCTGACCAAGGGTAGAGCGGCAGATTGGCGAGGCGCGCAGGGCGCGGGCCGACAGCCTTCTCCCCATCGAACGCCGCGCCGTGGACGACAGCGCGGGCGACCGTCGCCAAGATCGGGTCGACGCCGGCCGCGTCGCTTCTGTCGAGAGATTTGACCGCGGCGCAAGTCTCCTCACGCCCTTTCAGGCTGGCGGCGACGTAGCCGCTCAAAATCGGGCGCGGACCGACTTCAACGAAGACCCGGGCGCCCGCGGCCGCGGCGGCCGTCACCGCGTCCTGGAAACGCACCGGCTCACGAATGTTGCGCCACCAATACGCCCCGTTCAGTTCGCCGCCGTGAACATGCGCCCCCGTGACCGAGGAAAAGAAGGGCGTTGCGGCGGCGGCCGGACGCAGACCCGCCAGGGCGGTCTGCAATCCCTCCCGGCCCGGATCCATGAAAGCGGAATGGAACGGATAGTCGATGTCGAGCTTCTTGCCCGCGACGCCGTTTGCGCGGGCGCGGGCGACGACCCGGTCGATGTCGGCGATCGGCCCGGACAGCGTGACCGACGACGGGCTGTTTATCGCCGCAATGACGGCCTGGCCGCCCGCATCGGTCAGCAGTTGGCGCGCCGCGTCTTCCGAGGCCGCGAGCGCCGCCATGGCGCCCAGACCGCGCGCCGCCTCCTGCTGAGCCGAGCGCCGGATGATGACGTGCACAGCCTGATTAAGGTCGAGCGCGCCCGCGGCGTATGCGGCGGCGACTTCGCCCACGCTGTGGCCTAGAACGGCGCTGGGCGCGAGGCCCGAGGCGGCGAGCGCCTCGACGGCTGCGGCCTGCAGGGCGAAGAGCAGCGGCTGCGCCGTCATGGTGCTCGACAGGCGCGCGGGGAGATCGTCCGCGAAAAGCGCGTCGCGCAGCGACCAGCGGGCGATGGGCTCGAAACGGTCGTCCACGGCGTCAAACGCGGCCTTGAAAGCGGGGTTTTCGCGATAGGCGACGGCGCCCATGCCAGCCCATTGAGACCCGTTGCCCGAGAACACGAAGGCGACGGGCGCACGCCGGTCCACGGCGCGGCCTGTGATGAGCGCCGGATGCGCGGCGCCCTGGCTCAGCGCGGCGAGAGCCTCGGGCGCGTCCGCCAAAATCGCGGCGCGTTCCGGCAAAAGGGCGCGGCCATGAACCGCCGAACGAGACAGGGCGCCGAACGTCTCGCCTTCGTCGAGCCGCTTGGCGTAGGCGGCGCCCAAGGCGGCGAGCGAGGCGGGCGCATGGGCGCAGAGCAGCAGCATCGGCGCGTGCTCGGCCCCGCTCTCCGCCGCCCGATCAGGCGCATCGGCGATGATCACATGAGCGTTCGTCCCGCCGAAGCCGAAGGAGTTCACGCCGGCGAAGCGTCGCCCGGGCCGCGCCAGCGAGACAGGCTTTTGCGTCACCGCCAGATTGAGGTCGGAGAAAGGGATGTCCGGGTTCAGCGTCTCGGTGTGGAGAGATGGGGGCAGCGAGTTCCGCTCCAATGCGAGCATGGCCTTGATCAGACCGGCCACGCCCGAGGCAGCCTCCAGATGCCCGATGTTGGATTTCACCGAGCCGATGGGGAGCGGCGAAGACCGCCGCGCGCCCAAGGCGGCGCCAAGAGCCGCCGCCTCCGCCGCATCGCCGACCCGGGTGCCGGTGCCGTGCGCCTCCACGAACGCGAGGTCGTCGGGCGCGACGCCGGCGTCTGCGTATGCCTCATCGAGCAGCCGCGCCTGCGCGGCTTGCGAGGGCAGCGACACGCCGAACGTCCGTCCGTCGGAGTTGACCGCGGAGGCGACAAGCTCGGCCCGCGGACGGCTTTGCGCAAAGCCCGGCCAGTCCTCGCGCGCCAGCACCAGTGCGCCGCCTCCCTCCGCCCTGACATAGCCTTGCGGATTGGCCCCGAACGCGCGGCATCGCCCCTCCGGCGAGAGCATGCGCGCTGCGGAGAAACCGGTGAAGAACAGCGGATTGAGAAGCGCATTGACGCCGAGCGCGACGGCGACTTGGATCGACCCGTCGCGCAGCGCGGCGTGCGCATGGCGAAGCGCGACGAGCGAGGACGAGCAGGCCGTGTCGATGGTGAGACTCGGCCCGGTGAAATTGAAGATGTAGGAGACGCGGTTGGCGATCAGCGACAGGGAGTTGCCCGTCATGGTGTAGCCGTCGCCCGCCGCCGGATCGAGCATGAAACGGTTGCCATGATCGGTGGACGAGGCGCCGCAATACACGCCCACGCGCTCGCCGCTCAACGCCTCCGGCGGCGTCCCGGCGTCCTCCAGCGCCTCCCAGACCAGCTTGAGCGCGAGACGCTGTTGCGGATCCATCTGGGCCGCCTCACGCGGCGAGAGGCCGAAAGCCGCCGGATCGAACGCCCAGATGTCGTCAAGAACGCCGGCGGCGAACGTGTAGGACTTGCCGTACTCCGCCGGATCAGGGTGGTAGTACGCTTCTTTCGACCAACGATCGTCGGGGATCTCGCCGACGCCCGAGCGGCCCTCGCTCAGCAGGCGCCAGAACGCGTCGAGCGACGGCGCCCCTGGAAAGCGGCACGAGGCGCCGATGATGTATGCGCGCGCGTCCGTCATGACGGAACGGCCTGGCTGCGTGACGGCTGACATCGCCGCGCGGGCGTTATCGCGAAAGTTAAAACGTACATTAGGCTCTTTTACTTCACAAAAACCGAAAATCAAACCTTGCTGCGGCGGCAATTGAGCGCGCTTTCGCGTCCAACATAAACATGTTGAAAGCGATCCAGAATTTTTTTACAGCATTTAGAGATTAAAACGATCGGCTTAGGCGCAAAAGACACGCTGCTGAACGGCGACGGACTCAAAACCGAAACAATTTGATGCATATTGTATTCAAATTTTCGGGGCGCGGCGGCAACACATGCGCAACAAATCAAGTTACGCGCTGTCCGCAATTTGCAGCCCTTCGGCTTGTCTGCTAAGCGTGTTGCGGCAGAGTGGACGGCAGTGATTTTGCTTTGAAGTTTGATTGGCGGGAATAAGCACTTGCGCTTCATAACTTTGTTCATCGCCAGCGCGGTCGCCGCCTTATCCGGCGCCTGTTCGTTCACGCCGTCCTCCGGCCCCACATCCGACGAGATCGCGCTCCAGGGCGGCGCCTCCGAAGGCGATTACCTTGTAGTAGATTTGGATCATCAAACTGTTGCAGCGCTAACCGGCTTCAATCCGCTCGGCTTGGGTGAACGGTTTCCGCGCAAGGAGGCGAAATCTCCGGAAACGCGCATCGGTCTCGGCGATGTGTTGTCGATCACCATCTGGGAGGCGGGAGAGGGCGGACTTTTCTCGGTCGATGGGCGCCGCCACGCGGACTTCCCGAGCGTGCCAGTCGATCATTCGGGCCGCATCTCAATCCCGTATGCGGGCCTTATCGACGTGAAGGACAAAACGCCGTTGCAGGTTCAACAGGCGATCATTAAAGGCCTTGCCGACCGCGCCATCCAGCCGCAGGTCGTCGTCTCGATTGCGAAGAATGTGAGCAACACGGCGGTGGTGAGCGGCGATGTGTCCACTCCCGGCCGTTATCCGTTGAGCGTCGCGGGCGAGCGATTGCTCGACGTGGTCGCGGCGGCGGGCGGCGCCAAGCATCCTGCGCGCGAGACCTACATCACGTTCATCCGCGGGTCGAGCCGCGGCGTGCAGCTCCTCGAAACGGTGGTCGAGAACAGCGAGGAGAACATTTTCGTCACCGGCGGCGACAGGATTTACCTCTCGCATGAGCCGAAGAAGTTCACGGTGTTCGGCGCCGTGCCGAAGCCTGGCGTCTATGCGTTCGACTCCCCCCGCGTGAACCTGCTTGAGGCCATCGCGGCGGCGGGCGGCCCCCTCGACAACCGCGCGGACGCGACGGGCCTGTTCTTGTTCCGCTACGAGCCGCGCGACGTGGTGCAAAACATCCGCCCCGACTACAACAACCCGAAATTCTCCAACGTCGTGCCGGTCGTTTACCGCGTCAGCCTGCGCGACCCGAATTCGTACTTTTTGGCGCGCGGCTTCCTGCTCAAGGATAAGGACGTGCTCTACACCGCCAACGCCAAGGCCGTGGAGCTGAGCAAAGTGCTGCGGATGATCGCGCTGGGCTCGAGCACGGTCAGCGCCGTGACAGGCCGGGGCGGCGTTCTGATCGGAGAATGACGCAGCCGTTGTCGATGGACGCAAGCGTAAGAGCATCAGCCGCCGTGCAGGCCCGCGTCATTGGCGCGCTGATCCTGCGCGAAACGCGGACGCGGTTCGGCAAATCCCAGGTGGGCTATCTCTGGGCCATTACGGAGCCGGTCGCCGCCGTCGTAACCTTCACGCTCATGTTCATGGCGCTCGGCCGCCCGGCCATGTTCGGCGACAACCTGTTCCTGTTCTTCGCGACCGGCGTGCTGCCATATCAGATCTATCGCAAAGTCTGCACCTATGTCATGTCGGCGCCGGAGGCGAACCAGGCGCTCCTCAACTACCCCATCGTAAAGCAGATCGACACCATGATCGCCCGCGCGGCGCTCGAAATCGCGACTGCTCTCGTCACCTCGATCATGATCTTCGGCGCGCTCATCGTGTTCGCCGGCTGCGAGCCGCCCGCACGCTTCCTGGCCGTGATCGCGTCGCTTGGGGCGCTGGCTCTTCTTGGCTTCGGAACCGGCGTCATCAACGCCGTCATCATCCAACGCTTCGACTCCTGGAAGAACATCGAAGCGCTGATCTCCAAGCCGTTCTTCTTCATTTCAGGCATCTTTTTTTTGCCTGAGACCCTCCCCGAGCCGGTGCGCGACGCGCTGAGCTGGAACCCCATCCTGCACGGCATCGAGTGGATGCGCTACGGCTTCTATTTCAACTACAGAGCTTATGACTTGGACGTGCTGTACCTGCTCAACTGGGCGCTCATCACCACCCTCATCGGCCTTGCGGCGGAGCGCGCGACGCGGCGGCCAAGCCAATGAGCCGCTCGATCGTGTTCAATGACGTCTCGAAGTACTTCAAGGTTGGCGGCGAGCGTAAATATGTGCTGAAGACCGTGTCGGGCGAGCTGCCGCCCCGCAATCTCGGCATTCTGGGCGCGAACGGCGCCGGCAAGTCCACGCTCCTGCGGATGATCGCCGGCACCGAGCCGCCATCGACAGGCGTGATCCGCCGCAATTGCCGCGTCTCGTGGCCGCTCGGTTTCGCCGGAAGCTTCAACGGCTCGCTGTCCGGCGCGGAAAACTGCCGCTTCGTCGCTCGCATCTACGGCGAGGATACGCGCCGCGTGCAGCGTTTCGTCGAGGAATTTTCGGAGCTTGGCCCCTCTTTCCGTGAGCCGTTCTCCACCTACTCCTCCGGCATGCGCGCGCGTCTCGCCTTCGGCGTCAGCCTCGCGATCGAATTCGATACGTATCTCGTGGATGAGATCACCGAGGTCGGCGACGATCATTTTCGCGAGCGCTGCCGCAGCTATTTCAAGACCAAACTGCGCGACGCCAACGTCATCATGGTCTCGCATGGGCTGCTGTCCTTGCGCAGCTATTGCGATGCGGGGGTGGTGCTGAACAAGGGCGATTTGTATTTCTTCAGCGATCTTGAAGACGCCATCACCTTGCATCAGACTTTACAGTCTCAACTCTAGCGAATTTGCGAGGCTCCATGCTCAAGCCCGTCGACGCACCCGGCCCCATGAAGCTCCCCTTCACGGACCCCGCGTCCGCGCCGCCGCAAGGCCCCCGCCCCCTCGCCGCGCCTCGCACCGCCAAACCACGGCTCGGCCTCACGGCCCTCTCGGCGCTTGTGTGCATCGGCTTGCCCGCTCTCGTGACTGCATTCTACTACGCCGTCATCGCCGCCGATCAGTACGCCGTTGAGGTCCGCTTCGCCGTGCGCGGTTCGGCGGGTCAAGCCAGCTCCGACGTCCTCGGCGTTGTGACCGGCATGGCCTCGCCCGGGTCGCCCATATCGGACTCCTACATCGTCATGGACTTCATCCACAGCCGGGAGATCATCGAAAAGATGAACGGGCGCGTGGACGTGCGCGAAATCTACGGCCCGGGCAAGGGCGATTTCATCGCCAGCTTCGATCCGGACGAGACCGTCGAACAGCTCGTGAAATACTGGAAGCGGATGATCAGCGTGCATTTCGACACCTCCTCGCAGGTGATCTCGGTCGAGGCGCGCGCCTTCACGGCCGAGGACGCGCGGACGATTGCGGCGACCATCCTCACGCTCAGCGAAGACCTCACCAACCAGCTCTCCGCCCGCGCCCGGCAGGACGCCGTGAAATCCGCCGAGACCGAGGTGCGCCGGATGGAGGATCGGTTCCGCGCCAACCGCATCGCCCTGCGCACGTTCCGGCAGGATCAAAAGGAGTTCGACCCGACAAAAACCGCCGAGGCCAGCCTGTCCATGGTCGGCAAGCTCGAAGAGGAACTGACGAACGCCAAGGCCAAGCGCGCGGGCTTGCGCCGCTTCATGGACGATCAGGCGCCGTCGATGAAGGTGTTGGACAGCCAGATCCGCGCCCTCGAAAGCCAGTTGACCGAGGAGCGCGCGCGCATAGGGCAGTCCGAGAAGAAAGACGGCGGGGCGACGCCGCTCAGCAATCTGGTTGCGGATTACGAGGAGTTGTCGGTGGAGCGCGAGTTCGCCGAGAAAGCCTATGTCTCGGCGTTGACCTCGCTCGAACGTGCGCGGCTGGAGGCTGACAAGCAGCAGCGCTATCTGGCGGCCTTCGTCACGCCGAGCATGCCGGAGGAGGCGTTGTATCCCAAACGTCTGCTCAACACCGTGATGGTGACGGGCATCGCGGCGGTGTTGTGGGCGCTCGGGCTGCTCATCGTCTATGGGGTGCGCGACCACGCGACGTGAAAGCGGCGCTGTCTAACCTTCGCGGACATGAAACCGGAACGGCGCGTCGGCCTTGGCGCGCCAGCGTAAGGGGAGGAGTTTGCCAGCGCGGATCAACCAGGCCAAGCGCGCCGGAAACGCGATCACATCGTCGCTCCGGTCGAGGCCACGCTTGATGCGGGCCGCCGCAGCGTCCGGCGACATGATGAGCGGCAGCCGCCCCGCCTGGCGCCGCGTCTGATCCGTCGCGATGTGCCCTGGCCTGATATCCGTGACGCCGACCCCGTCCGCGCGCAGCGCCTCACGCAGGGCGGCGGCGTAGGCCGAGACCGCGGCTTTGCTGGCGCTGTAGGCCGGCGCGTCCGCAAGAGGGTGCATGGCGGCGAGCGACGAGACGAATGCGATCCGCCCGCGACGACGCTCGCGCATCAGCGGAATGGCCGCATGAGCTGTGGCCACGGCGCCCTCCAGGTTGACGCGGAGCGTGGCGATGGCGTCATCGAGCGATTCATCGGCGCGCGCCTCCGGCCGGCCTGTGAAAATCCCGGCGTTGACGATCAGCAGGTCGAGAGGGCGCCAGGCGTCCGCGCGTTGAAGCCAGCGCGCAACGGCGCGCACGTCGGTCACATCGACCGCTTCTGCACGCGCGTCTGCGCCGAGCGCCCGGCAGCGCTCAGCCACGGACGACACGGGTCCGAGAGTCCGTGCGCACAGGGCGAGCGGCGATCCGGCGGCCGCGTAACGCAGGGCGAGCGCCGCGCCAAGCCCACGGCCCGCGCCCGTTATCACGACGCATGGCTGAAGATCCGTCATGCCGATGTCGCTGTTCGCGCGAGCGGCGGCTTATGCGCTTGCAGCCGCCGATCCCCAGCGGGCTCCTGCGGCGACATTGTCAATCGCGGCTCGTTTTGAGCGCCGCTCCCGCCGCACGCCGAGCGCCTGATCCCGCGCTTTTGCGAGATGCAGCACGGCATCCTCAAATTCAATCTTTTCGCCCGTGACAGGGTGAGCATACCGGGAGTACTGCAGATAGGCTGCGGAAAAAAGTTGTTCGAGGCTCGGTCGCGCTTTGCGCCGCGCGATGACGATACGGTCAGCGGTCAGCCCCCAACCGGCGTAGAACGGCGCGCCGAAACACGAGACCCTTGCGCCCGCCAACAGCGCCTCGAAGCCGAGCAGGCTGGACACAACATAGACCTGATCGACCGCCTGGATAAGCGACCACGGATTGACCGGCGCGTCGATCAGAACCACGCCGTCTCCGTCCGCGCCGCTTAGATAGCCGCGCTTGCGGCCAGATACGACCTCGGGGTGAGTTTTCACGATGATCTGCGCCCCGGGGTTCTCGGCTTTCGCCGCCGCGAGCATCTCCGTGAACGTCGTCTCGCTGGCCATGCCGTAATAGATGGCGCCGTCGCCCATGGTTTGATCGACCACGAGAACGCGGCCGCCTTGGGGCCGGCGACCGAGTCCAAGGGCCAGCTCGGTCAACTGGGGAGCGTTGTTGTATTTGGAGACAGCAAGTTCGCGCAAAAGATGCATGCCGGCGCGCGCGCGTGCGGACGCGATCGCCGATCGATCCTTGGCGCAGGCTTCAACAACGTCCTCGAACTCGGATGGCGCGTGCGCGTCGTAATGCACGCCCGTCCAGTCCATGACGATGGAAGCGGGCGCTTCTTCTGGACCAGGCTGGACGGAGCGCAAGAAACCGTCCTCCATGGTCAGAAACGGCTTCCCCGACGCTGCGGCGAGCGCTCGTGCGTCTCGCGCGCTCGGACGGCGTCCCCATCCGACCAGCACGTCATAGTCAGCAGGTTCGGCGCGGCCGCAGGCGTAAATCAAATCGTAACCAGTTACGGCGTGTACCGTTTTCCTGATGCGCCATAAGCCAGACGATGTTATCCCGGCACGCAAAACCATGGGTGAACCTCGAAAGCCAGGTCGATAATTGGGAAAGTATTTCAAATTTTAGTAAAAAGCCTCTACCAGGTCAGCTTCTTCTTCTCGTTGTACAAATGGGGCTCTTCGCGCGCAAGCGCGCCGTGAATAATCCTTAATGTTTTGCGTTGCTATCTGATAGTTCAACGAGGACTGTGACGATTCAGCATCAATCATGATACACGTATATTGTATTCAGTAAGTTTGGATTAAATTGCATACGTGACGAGGGCAAGTGTTCCCCCTTCGCCAAATCTTGCGTCTCGGCTCTTGGCCGGACAATGCAACGATCGATTACTATCTCGCAGGCGCGTTCCGCGCAGACGCCGCGCTGCGCCGCGTGGGCCCAAACACGTTTCAACTCGGCGACCGGTTGATCGTCGTTCGCTACATCACCGAGCGCGAACTGCGCGCCGCGCGGGCGTCGCGCTGGCGCGGCGTCAATTATGTGGTCGACGACGTCTTGCCCGCAGCCGCGGCCTGCGCGGATCTCCCGGCCGATTATCGCGCCCGGCTCGCGGCCTTCGCCCACACGCTTCTGCCGGAGATCCTGGCGCTTTCGCCGACGGTTCTCGCTCCGACGCGCACCATTCTCGACCTGTTCCCCAGCGCCCCGCGCGCGATCATCTCGCCCTGCATGCTGGGAGAGCCTTCGCCCCGACCGCACGGCCACTGGAACGCGCCCCTGCGCATCGCCTTTTTCGGGACGCGCAGTCACGCCTCCAGCCTCCCGTTTCTTGAGGCGGTGGCCGACCGGGTGCGGCGCCGCGCGCCCAGCGCGCGACTGACGATGTTCTTCGGCCGCCACGCGCCTTCATCACTACAGCGCGCGCCGAATGTGCAAAATCTCGCCCCGATGAAATGGCCGGAATTCCGCCGGATGCTCACCGTCGAGCGGTTCCACATCGGGCTGGCGCCGCTCGCCGACACGCTGTTCGCGCGCGGACGCTCCATCACCAAAGCGCTTGACCACGCCTCCGCGGGCGTCGCGGGGCTTTACAGCGAGGGGCCGACATTCGCGGGCGCGGTGACGCACGGCCGAACCGGGCTGCTTTTGCCGATGGACGCGGATGTGTGGGCTGAGGAGATCGCACGGCTCGACCGCGACAGGGCCGCTCTGGAGGCGTTGGCTCAGGCCGGGGTTGAGCGTGGGCGGGAGGTCGGCGACCCGGCCAAACTGCGGGCCTTCTGGCGCGACCGCGCCGGCGTGTAGCCGCCGGTCGCTCGATAAGGGAAGGAAAACCACATATATGGCGGAGGACGCAGTCTATGGCGAACCCGTCTCTAGTGCCTGATCCCTGTTATGGGACGAATTACAGGCAAATCTGTCAATTGGCGCTTTTTTGGCGGCAGCTTTTCACCAATAAGCCAAGTGGGAACAATGACTTGCCAGGAAAATTCCCTAAAATTTAAACAGGGAGACTTTGGTCAGCGAACAGGGAATTTATTCTTTTATCAGGGGCGTTTGGTGGCGGATCAGGGAATTTCTCGCCGGATCAATGTTGTTCCATCCGCAGTCCGGGCTTCCGGCGTCAGGGGCCATCCCCGCGTGGGCGGGGGAACCGCTTGGCGGCTCGCTGTATAGGTCAGGTTGTGGGGGCCATCCCCGCGTGGGCGGGGGAACCCGGAAACAGTTGGTCAGCCAAGGACGGATCGGGGGGCCATCCCCGCGTGGGCGGGGGAACCGCTGCGGAGGCTCGGAAGTGTTGGCTTGATGCGGGGCCATCCCCGCGTGGGCGGGGGAACCGAGTATCGCCGGATCGGGGGCGGCGGGCAAGGGGGGCCATCCCCGCGTGGGCGGGGGAACCCGTCCGTCAAAGGAGGGAAGAATGCCTGACCAGGGGCCATCCCCGCGTGGGCGGGGGAACCCTTGGACATCTCGTCCTGCGCCACGCCGGAGCGGGGCCATCCCCGCGTGGGCGGGGGAACCGCTGATCGGCGCGTAGGGCATGGGGTGTCTCCAGGGCCATCCCCGCGTGGGCGGGGGAACCCCAACCCTCCCGATCCCCGGAAACTCGATAACGGGGCCATCCCCGCGTGGGCGGGGGAACCTCTGCGAAAAATCGTCGCACTCTCACGATATCAAAGAGCGATTTCACATTATGCTGGATCGCGTCAAGATATTTCGCGCTTGACGAGGAGCATACCATCAATCTCTTCGAGATTTCTTTTAGGCATGCCCAAGGCATGAACCGAAAGCCCGCCTATTGCCGTCGGATCTGAATAAGCCATCACGATCGAGCCGCCGCCGCGTTCGGCGAACCAATCTTCCAAAACCCGCCATATCCGGTCGCGGACGCCGGCGTTGGCTCTCGGATTGACATAAACGCCGGGCGCGATCTCCTGCATCGCAGAGGCCAAAAATCCCCGGAAGCGCGGTTCAACGTCGCGGGTTACGATGAGGGTTAGGCTCATTTCGAGGCATCCTCCGGCGTCATTGGCGCGTCAGAACCCGGCCAATCGTTGTTTGCCGCTTCATCCGGCGAAAACAGCGCCTTAATCTTTTCGATCATGTCCGGGATGACACGCTTCTTGCGAAACATCTCCGCTGCTGAGCGGCGCACATGGCGCTCAAGCGTGCGGCTTACGTCTTTCTCCGCCTCCTTCACGGCGCGGAAAGCGGCGGGAATCGTGACGCTCGTGCGAACAAGGTCGGCGATGTCCAGAACGAAGGATTGCCCGCTATCCTCATGAATGAAGCCCAATTGCGGTATCGCTCCAGTGCACGCGACGGCGATGGCGGCGGCCCCCTCGACAGCGCTCGCGGCATGGTTGATGGCCTGGTTCGGCGCGTCCGCCGCCATGGGATCGCCGCGATTGTAACGCCGCCCTTGCCATTTCATCCCGTATTTCTGCGCGATAAGTTTGTAGCTCTCCTTCATGCGGGCGCCTTCAATTCCGCGCAGAACGGCAATGTCGGAAGCAGGTACGATCTCGCCGAGCCGCCACGCGTACATTCTGCGCGCGACCGCCAGCCGTTGGCCTGCATCAGCCCAGACCCGGGCTTGGGCGCGGGCGAGCGCGGATGCGTCCGGCAGCAAAGGCGGCGCCGTGTAGAAACGCACCCCTTCCTCACCAACGGCTGCGAGACCGGTGTTATGGCGAGCCAAAAGGCGAAGCGCATCATGGGTGACGCTGGAGCCAGGCCCTAGCGCGATCAGCGAAACGGACTGATGCGGCACCTGGTAGTCGCCCGCCGGCAATCCGCCCCCGCCCGCGCAGACAAACCGCAAGCAGCCATCCGCAACTTCAAGCCGTCCGCGGTCGAGATAGACGAGGCCATGCCGCAACTCATGCGGCAGACGTGCGGTTTCAAGTCCGAGGCGCCCAATCAGCATGGCTCAAACGCTCCCGGCGGCGCAAGCAACATCATCCCAAAGCCGAAGGCGCAGTGACGGCCGACGCCAAGCAAAAGCCCGGCGTGGAACGCTTCTGGCGACGCGATTTCCAAAACGCCCTGAAAAACGGCCTCCGGCCCTTGCGTGACCACAGGCTTGCGCTCGCCAGAAATCTGCGGCCGCCGCAGCACGCCGACCGAGCGACGCGTGACAAGGCGCGCTTGTACGAGTTTCGCTCCACGATGCTCTATGCGGGCGGCCAGCCAAGAGCAATACGCTTTTTCATGGCCGATGGGCGCGTCCTGTTCACTGGCATGGTAAAGCGCGGCGTCCACCTCTACGTGACGGCGGCTCCCTTTTTCTTTTGCTTGGGGATCGCTGCGGCTGCGTACGATGGGCCGCACCCTCACTTCAAAGCTCAACCGCTGGCCTGCGCGCCAATGACCGGGCATCGCGCTTGCCTCCACAGCGAGCAGGCGGAGAGCGACGGCTGCCTCCCCGCCATCAACTCGCGGAAGCGCCGCCGCTGTTTTGATATCGTCGGCGGCGCACCTGACGTAGCCGAGAAGCTCGGGGCTTTCGCGGCGCTCCCGCCATACGAACGGACGCGGCGCCAACTCGCCCAGCGCCGCCTTGAGCGCGGCGTGAAGCGCGTAGCCGAGATCGGCGCGATGGGAGAGGTATCCGCGCGGCATCGCCCAGCGCATGAGCGCTTGGGCGTCCGGCCGCAGCCGAATAAGCGACAACGGGGCGGTCACCGCGTCCCCTCCGGCCAACGGAATTCGGCTTCCCGCCAAAGCTGTTCGCCGCCGTGCACGCCGCCGACCCAATTACGTTCGCCGTAGACTCGGCGATCTCGCTTGCGGCCAGGCGCATTGACGCTTTCCCCGCGCCACGTTATGCGCGGCTTGTCGTTCAGATCGGCGAATTGGTCTCTAGCCGCCGCGCAGACGGCTGACAGGGCGTCCGGGGCTTCGACCCTCTCTCCCGCATGAACTGGCCGAGATGGCAAACAAGGCTTGCGGCCGATAAACAAAGGGCGGGCGGGCGTTAGAAAAGCAGCGCTAACGTCTTCAATAGCCGGTACTTCCTCTTGTTGGCGGAGCGTCAAAGCGACCACGACCACGGCGTCGGCAATGAAATCGCGATAGCGAATGTGTTTGCCGAGATAAGTCCCCGGCCCTCCAGCGCGCCCTTCAGGCGCGCCTCGCGTCGTCCATCCCTGATCATCTTTGTTGAGAGCGGCTGTTTGGAAGTCTTTCACCGGCCGCCCAGGTCGATCCAGGCGACAGGCGAAATCAAGGCGTTGCTGTAATCGGTTCAGCTTCTCGCCTTCGGTGCGATCGTAGCCGAGCGCGTTGCCAATCAGGCCGGTCAGCATGGACGCCGCAGGCCAGATATCGGTGAAACCGTAATTATCGACGGCCACGTCCCCAAAGCTCATCAGAGGCGCATCGAGACGCAAAATCAAATATTTGCGGGTCATACGGCTTGACCCGTCCGCACGCAATCCGCCGCCCAATGCGCCAAGTTGTCCAGACTTACGGCGTTAATTGCTGGCAAGCGTTCTTCGGCACCCGCCTGGCGTCTCGCTTCGCCCGCGCCATACATTTCATCAAGGCCCGCCATATGTTTTTGCATGCGCTCGACAGTTTCGCCGAGCAGGCGGTTGGTTTTGAGTTTCACCGGATCGCGGAAGGCGTTGGCGAGCGTGCGCGGCTGTCGCGCTCCGGCCTCGATCAGCATCAGTTCCGCCCAAGCGTAGGGGGCGGTTGAGCCTTTCTTGGCGCCCGGCGTGACCGTGGCGGTCAGATGAACGAGATGCTCCACCACCTTCGCCGCGATCTCCCGGTCTCCGCCAAGGTTGGAGACAAGCAAAGCGACATCGACCACGGCATAGCCATAATAGAGGCCGCTGGTCAGCTCCATGTCGAACACGCCCGCGGCCCCAGCGTCCGCGTCGTCCCGCTCTGCCTTCAAGTCATCGACGACGGTCATGAAATCAAGTTCTCGCTCGATAGCGTGCACCGTCATAGCGTGTGCGACATGTATGGCCGCATCGGTGTTTGCCGCAGGATCGGATGTCACCATGCGGCCGAACAAAGCGCTCTCCAACCCCGCGCCGCCTTTCAGCCCTTTCATATTGGCGCGCTCGTTCTTGAATAAGCCCTTCAATGCGGCGGCAGCCGAGGTTGCGTCCTCAAGGGAAAGCGCTTCCGCCGCCTTTCCGCTTAAATGCGCGATCTCCGGTTCGCCAAAGAACAAAGCCTGACGCTTCTTCTCATCGAGGGCTTTGTCGCCGTAAAGCTCCGTGATCATAGCCTTCTTAACGGCCTCGGCCACCTCTTCCGATGCGGACTGCTGGGCGCGCGCTCGTGGCATAATGCGATCCTCAACGACGCGTTTTGTGCGCACACCCATTGGTGCGGAGAGATTCTGGATTGCCCATGGATTAGCGTTCGCGTGCTCAAGTTCGAGCGCGCCGGCCAAACGCCAGTGGCGTTTGAGGCATTGTGAGGAGACCCGCGCCCGGGCGCAGCCGCCGAAGGGCATGCGCTTGGCGAGACCGGCGTCGTCGCGGTTCAGCAGCGTCGCGGGATAGGATGCAAGCCAATGGAATTGAAGCAAGCGGGCGTCACCCATGATCAAGCCTTCTCGTTGTAGGTTGCTGTTGCGTAGTCGCGGGCGATGATAACCCGCGCCTTATCTGCTAGGCTCTCTTTACGGCCTGCAAAGAGAGCAATCTGGGCCAATGGCGCCCAGTCGAGGTTGATTTGCGCTGCGCGCAGACGCCGGGCGAGAACGGACAGCAGGTCGCAATAAACGTCGAAATCGCCGCTGAGGAGGGCGTTGAGCCTCGCCTCGCTGTAGCCTGCCCTAAAAAGCTCCGTTCCGGCTCTCGCATTAGGGCTATGGCGGCCTTCCACGAGCGCGAGACAATGCACGATGAGGCGCCATCGGGTCGTTTCATCCTGCGTTCGAGGTTCAACGCTTGCCGCATCCAAGACTCGGGTCAGCGCGAGAATTTCACGTCCCGGATTGAGAACATCCATGCGCCGTAGCGCGGCCTTGTCGCCGGTCGAAAGCCGGTCGCCCGCAAGTTGGCCCGCAATGCCAGCCACCGCGCTCCAACACTCGCGCTTGCCGTCCACGCGCGGCGCGGGGGGCGCCTCATGCAGCGTCTGTGACATTGTCAGCCTCCATTGCTTTGGTGTTCCGCAGAGAGGGCAGATGTTTGTAGAGACTGCTCTCCAACATGTTGCGAGCGCGCGCTTCGGCAATGATGCGGCGAACTTCGCTGCGCGGCGCTGCATCGAGCGCTTCGACGAATGTCTGTCGCGCTATAGCCGCCAGATCGTTGGCCCAAGCCTTCTCGCGGGCTTCGTCCGTTCCGAGATCGAGATCGCGCCAGAGAGCGGGGAAGAAAGTCTCGTCCACGGCCGCATTGAAACGGGCGAGCGCGTCGCGCGTCATCGGCTCGTTGGCGGGCTTCTTCCATGCAGGTTCTTCCGGGCCCTTTTGCGTGAGCACGATGAGCGCGGGGCGAAGGGCTTTTGACGCCACGGTCCCCGAGACTTCGACGCGCTCATTCGCCAAGCGCGCCAGAGCCTCCGCTTCAGTTCCGTCGCTCAGTCCCCACGCTGCGCGGCGAGGCAAGGAAACACTTCGGGTATGGAACCCCTCGGTTTTTCCTTGTCCGCGGGCCAGCGCGAAACACTCCAAAAGCAAATCTTGCTTTTTCTCGGCTTTTGCTGGCTCAGCCAACAAACCCCTGCGATATTTGCGCGACGCATCGCCAAACAGGATCTGCACCATGCGCTTATAGTTGAAGCCGTCGCTGGTGATCGAAAGCAGCTTTTGCTCATCGCCGCTTTCAACGGCACCCCAAGGATCGTTCAGGTCGCCTTTGAAGTCTTTCGCTGCGATCCGCGCCTTGGCGCTTGAAGCCGTGGCCGCGACGATGCGCCCGTTTTCGTGGATAAGACGCACACGGCGGCAAATTTCGACGAACAAGGGATTCAACTCATCGACCGAAAGCTGCTGCCTGCCATCCCAAGGCTTCAGCCACAGCAATTTGACGCCGTCAGTGACATCAAACCCTCTTCGTTCAGCTTGGACAAAACGGCTCTGTCGCGCGGCGAGCAGCGCATCCACATCCCGGCGAAACCCGTCCCAGAAACTGAGACTATCGGCGGCGCGCATCATGAGGTAAGGACGACTTCCGAACCCCCCGTTCATGCGCGAAATGCCGAAATTGCCTGCGCCCATGAAACCTTCCTGAGTCTGAAGCGAGACCAGCGCGAACGCCCAGTCGTCTTGGTCCGCTTCCGACTGCCGTTCGACTTTGGCGTCATGGTTCTTGGAGGTAACGAGAACGTCGAGAGCGTCGGGAGTGGAGATTCGTCCGGTATACTCCTTCATGTCGGGCGCCGGCGGTTGGAGAAATGCGGGCTTATCCGGGGGCGCGATCAGGCTCCAGGCGGTGTCGGCGCTGTCCGGCGTTAGAGCGCGGAGAACCTGCCCCCAGGCCGCCGGATCGTCGCCTGGCGCTTCGTCGAGGCCGATCGTCTCGATGCCCATGACGGCGACCTGCACCAGAAACGCCCGCCATGCCGGCGCCTGATGGGCGCGCAAAGCGGGAAACGAAACGACACGCGCGACTGAAAGCTTTCCTAGAAGTTCCGGCAGCGGCAGCAAACTCGTTATCCCGTCCGAGCTGTCTTCGGCAAGAACCACACGAATATTCAGATACACGTCTATTCTCCAATCCCCGCGTGGGCGGGGCTTAACTGTCCTAAAACGTATTCAACAGCCTGCGTACGGACCATCCCCAAGGTGTTGGGGCATAACTATTATATAGGAACAAGTAGGCGATACTCTGCTTCTGGGCGATCCAAACATCGAACACGCCAAACGACAGCTTTAAAGACCAGCAGAAGTTTCGCCCGGAAAACCCTCAATACAGGCGTGGCAAGGAGAACACGCCATTCTTGATATGCTCGTGAACTCCAAAACTTTGGAAGCCGACGTCTCAAACGTCGAGTGGGCGACATAAATTTTGGAGAAGGAGAGAGCATAACCAATCAAGTAACAGGCCTCTTTGAATTTGTCAAACTATGCTGGCTGATGTAGACCGATACGCCCTCACAAGATCACATTACGTCTCGTTTGCGGATACCGAGCCGGTCATAAATCCATGTCTCTCCTGCGAAATCGAAAGTTAGAATTCCGGGTTCGGCTGATTGCGCGACAATAGGTTCATCCTTTGCGTCAGCCCCGTGGATCATCCAGCCCGGTAGTTTGATATGCGGCAGCGTCTGCCCGAACGGGCTGATGACCGGGGTGGAAAACTCTACGATCCGGTCGTCTAGCCCCAGCCGGGTGCGAACGCGCTCGCCGGGCTCGGCCCAAGACTGGTCCATCCACTCGGCGTCCCAGTCGAGAAGCTGCGCCGCCGCCTGGTTGCGCTGGGCAAGCTCGCCGCCGCGCAAATCCTGCCAATGCCGCCGCCAATTCTCTCCAAGGTTTTCCGCCAACGCGCAGAGGATTTCCGGATGCGTCGTATCCTCGACAAGGCGGCGATTTTCGGTTGGCAATTCAAGCCGTGTTAGGGCGGCAGCCTCCAGCGCTCGCCATGTCGCCTCGATCGAAAGCACGTTCGAATACACGCTTCCCAGTCCCTGACTGTTCGGTTTGCGGTGCAAGAAAGGCGACAGGTCGCGCTCGTGAGGGGTCAGCACGATAACCCGCGGCGTCTCATATCCAGCCGGCCGCCCACGCTCGCTTCTCGCCTTATGCCGGTGCAAGCGGCCGATGCGTTGCAGCAGGACGTCCATCGGCGCCAGGTCGGTGATCAGCAGGTCGGCGTCGATGTCGAGCGAGATTTCCAGCGTTTGCGAGCCGCAGACCACACGAGCGCCCTCATGCCGCGCGTTCTTGCCAAACGCCGCCTCGATTGCCGCATCGAGCAGTTTGCGATCCTCGGCGGCGAAACGCCCGTGGTGCGGCGCGACGACGCCGCCGGCGCGGAACAAGGCATCCTGCGCAACAATCGCCTCCAGTTCGCTCTGCACCTGGAGCACCCCGCCCACCGTGTTGCGCAGGACAAGGACTCGCGCGCCGTTGTTGACTGCAACCGCCGCCATTTTCGCGACGGCCTGCAGATCAGCAATCGCCGCCTCCAGTGAAACGGCGACCGATTTGCTTCGGCCGGCGCCTTCAAATGAGCGAACTCCCTTGTGATCGCTGACCGCGGGATAGCTCACCTCGCGCGCCGCTATCGCCGACGGCGTTCGTGCGCCGAAGAACCGCGTTCGGGCGGCTGAACCTAAGGTCGCAGACAGCAGCAACGCATGCCCTCCAGCCTTAAGGTGACGGTCGAGGAGAGCCTTCAGCGTCGTCGTCATGAAGGCGTCGCTGGCGTGGACTTCATCGACGACGAGAAGCGAGCGCATCAGCGCCGCGCCGCGAAGATGCGCATGACGCGAGGTGATCGCGGCGAGCAACGCTTGGTCCACCGTGCCGACGGCGACGGGTGCGGCGAGATAGCGCTTCGGATGTTCGGCCGCCCAGCGGCGATGGGCGTTTGCGTGGGCGTCATCATCAGGCCACAAGGTTTCAAACGCGGCCAGTCTTTGGCCTTCGACGCCATCAACGCTTATGTATCCGGGAACGGCCAGCACCGTGGCGAGGCGTGCGAACGGATCGTCCATCCATTTTTCCATGAAGAAACGAACGCGCTCTTCGAGCGAAACGGCGGCGACCCGGGTAGGCAAAACAAAAGCGAGGGAGTCTACTTCCCCAGCCTCGAACAGCGTCTTGAAACGCCACAGCGCCGCTTCTGTCTTGCCTCCTCCGGTTTCGTCCTCAGCGATCACAAGCGGCCCTAAATCGTCCGCGCCGATCGCTTTTTGCAGCGGCGTGGGAGCGAAGGAAAAAATACGCTGGAAAGTCTTGCCGAGCGCCAGCGCGGCGGCGCGTTCGCGCTCGATGTCGAGGCCCATGTTTCGGAGCACGTCCGCCGCTCGCGTCAAAGCCCACACAAATCGGTCTTCGCCGCCAGCTTCAAAAGGGAATGCCGTCTCGCGCGCACCGGATGCGATCCAATCGGCAAGGCTGACGACGCCGGAGAAGGCATGAACGAACGCGGCCGCATCCGGAAGCGGCTGCGCCGCGACGAACGCCGCCGGAAACCAGCGCCGCACGCTTTCGCCGAGTGCGCTCAGCGCGTCGAGCGGCGCGTATCCTTTCCAAGGGGTGACGAATGCGCGCCTTGCGCGTGTATTGATTTGATCAGGCGTTCTCCAGATCGGATCGCCATGGTGGGAGATCGACGCCAGCCACAAATCGCGTCCGTTCCATTCATCTATCTCCACCAACGGAATGCGCGCCGCAAACTCCTTACGAAAATCATGCGCGAGCAAGCAGAGAGCGATGGCGGTGTGCCCGCAATCGCCGTCGCCGATGCCGCTTCCGCGCAGCCATTCGTGGCGAGCGGCGAGGTCGGGGAAACGCTTCGCCTGAAAGCCCACATTCGCCTTGCCCACGTCATGCAAGAATGAAAGCGCGCCGAGGCGAGCGAGGTCGATGTCGGTCAATTGCCGCTCCGCCAGCCGCTCCAGCCGCTTGCGCCATGAGGGCAGTCGCATCAGCGACAGCGCGACGGCGGCGACGTCGGCGCAATGGTTAACGAGCAAGAGTTCGCCGCCGCTTCCGTGGCGTTTACCCCAGGCTTGATTTGGGAATTTCATGCGCTGATATCGAACCTGAAACGTTGTGGAGCGTGTGCCATGTCTACCTCATAGACTCTATAAATTTCGCAAGTATTGCGTTGCTGCGCAACTGCGTTCAGACGGTTGTTTACAACTTATCTTGAAGTGCTCGCGGCATGGTTACTCCATGAGTATGGAGGCCAGACCTGCGAATGCTGAGGCCGGCTCCAGTACGTTGTTGTTCATTTTCAGGCAATTGCGGCGCGGCGGCGCGCTCGCATGCCGGTCTTGCCGCGGATGCGGTCTTCACCTAATTTACCTTGCAAATTCCTTATGTTTTTGAGGGTCGTATTGCATGGAGAAGCGGATCGCGCTCGTCATCGGCAACGAGGCGTATGTCAAAGCCGGGCGGCTTTTCAATCCGGAGAACGACGCCAAGGCGATGGCGGCGACGCTCGCCGCGCTCGGCTTCGACCTGATCCCTAGCGACAATGGCGCGCCGTTCCATCGCAATCTGGACAAGAAGCCATTGAGCGGGCGCTGAGCGCTTTCGAGGCGCGTCTGCCGCAGCGTGAGGGCCTGAGCTACAAACCGTGCGAGGCGGGCCTGTTTTTCTTCGCCGGGCACGGCGTGCGGGTGGGCGACGAGAATTACCTTCTGCCCATCGACGCCGACGTGAAAACTCCGGATGAGGTGAAATGGGAGGCCATCCCGTTGAGCCTCGCGCTGGAGGCGATGCGGGGGCGGTCGCTCGCCAAACTGGCCTTTCTCGACGCCTGCCGCACCAACCTCATGGACGACGATTTCAAGCGGGCGTTAGGCTTGGATCGCGGCGCAGCTGGCGGGCTCGCCGAAACGCAGAAAAAGCCGGAGGGGGCCTATATCGGCTTTGCGACGCGGGCTGGCGCGCCCGCGGATGACGGAAGCGGGCTTAACAGCCCGTTCACCGCCGCGCTGGTGAAGCACATGCCCAGGCGCGGCATTATCGTTCAGGAGATGATGACCTATGTCCGCGCCGAAGTGCTCGACAAGACCGGCAGGCGTCAGCGCCCCAGCGAAATGGGGGAACTGGACGGTTTGTTTTATTTCGCGCCAGGAGCGCCTCCCGCCGCCGCCGCGCAGGCCTCAACGGGAATAAGCGCGACGGTGTCGCAATTGGCCATCGCGGCGGCGGAGTGGGCGCAGATCAAGGACACCGGCAGCATCGCCGTTTTGAAGCGCTTCGCGGAGCATTTCAAGGACACCTATTACGGCGCGCTCGCCGGGGACGCCGTCGCGGCGCTGGAGGCTGCGGCGGCCCGGGCCGAGGTGGATCGTCTTGCGGCGGAGGAGGAACAGCGCCGTCAGGACGCGCAGGCCCGCGCCGAGGCGGAGGCGAAAGCGCGCGCCGGGCCGAAGCGGAGAAGGTCGCGAGGTGGAAGGCGGAGGGGCGCGTGCCCGTCGCGGCGGGTCTGGCGGGCGGGCCGCAGCGTCAGATTTGGATCAAGCCCGGCTCGGGCGAAAGCTTCCAGGAGGTTAAGGAGGCTTGGGCGCCGGAGAGGGTTGTGGTTCCAGCGGGCAAGTTCTTGATGGGTTCGCCGGAGGACGAGCCGTAGCGGTCAAGCGATGAAGGCCCTCGTCATGAGGCGACGATCCCGCAGCCTTTTGCGGTTGGGAAGTACGCCGTCACCTTCGAGGAATGGGACGCGGCCGTGGCGGCGGGCGGCGTGAGCCACAAGCCCGCCGATGAGGGCTGGGGCCGCGGGCGGCGTCCGGTGATCAATGTGAGCTGGGATGACGCGCAGACCTATGTGAAGTGGCTTTCCAAGAAGACGGGCAAGGCTTACCGGCTTTTGTCGGAGGCGGAGTGGGAATATGCGTGCCGGGCGGGGACGACGACGCGCTATTCTTTTGGCGACAGCATTAGCAAGTCGCAGGCGCAGTTTTCCGAAGGGTCATGGGGCAGCGCGGGCAAGACGGTCGAGGTTGGCACGTTCCAGCCGAACGGCTTTGGTCTTTACGACATGCACGGCAATGTTTGGGAGTGGTGCGAGGACAAGTATGGGAGTTATGCGGACACGCCTGCCAATCTGAAAACCACCGGCGGAGCTTGGACAACCGGAGATGGTGGTTGGCGCGTCCTTCGCGGCGGCTCCTGGGTCAGCAATCCCCAGGTCCTCCGCGCGGCCGTCCGCAGCCACGACACCCCCGAGTTCCGCTACTGCGGTATCGGTTTCCGGGTTGCCAGGACGCTTTGACCTCTTTGATCCTCACCTCTTTACCTCTTGGGGTCTGGGGCGAACCCCCAGAATTTTTTTGGAAGGTTATCGACAGCCCCGCTTTTCATCGTCATCGCCGGGTCAAACCCGGCGATCCAGCCATCTCGGCTGAGCTTGTGGATTACGGGCGCTGATAAAGCGGCCAAATGCCCGTTAATCTTCATTCAGTGGATCGAGCACGCCCGGATCGTCGTTTCGCGGCGCATTGACCCGCGCCGAGACCGGCCACATGACCATCTCCTCCGCCGGATAGGGCGCGAGCAAATCGCGCGGATCGGCCTCCAGCAGCGAAAGCCAGCGGTCGTAGCCTTGCGCCGGGATGATAACCGGCATGCGGTCGTGGATGGCGGCGATCAACGCGTTCGCCGGGCAGGTGAGGAGGCAGAATGTGCGGATATGCTCGCCGCTTTCGGGATGCTTCCAGTTCTCCCAAATCCCCGCCAGCGCGAAGGGCGCGCGATCCTTCATGGCGATGGCGAAAGGCTGTTTCGGCGGTGTCGTTTTGCGCCATTCGAAAAAATTGTCGATGGGGATGAGGCAGCGGCGTTTCGCGTAAGCGCCGCGAAAGCTTGGCAGGGTGGTGATGGTTTCGCTGCGCGCATTGATCGGCTTGCGCCCGCCATCCGCCTCTTTCACCCATCCCGGAATCAGCCCCCAGATCAGCCGGTCGCGATGATAAAGCCCGGTCTCGGGATGGCGGCGGATCACCCAGAAATCCTGGCTCGGCGCGCCGTTATAGCGCGGAGGCGCTGAACCGGCCCCGCCCGACGCCGCATCCACGGCGATCTCCAGCCCCGGCAATCGGCTGTCCTTCTGGGTGAAGCGCCCGCACATGCAATTGCCCGTCAACCCTCACGCAACTGCGCCGCAGTTGACTCTTCGCACGCTTGCGCATAAACAGAACAAAAAAGGAACATGTGCGTGCTCAAACCCAAGGACAAGCGCTTAGCGCTGGAAAAACTACGTCAGCGATTTTCGGCGACCGGCTTGGCTTACGCGGCTTGCGATCAGCCCCGCCTGGACAAAAGCCTATTCGATGTGAGGCTATTTGCAAACGGCTTGCATGAGGTCGCATGCGAGACGCCGCGCGCTTATGCGGCGGCGATGGCCTTCGCGCTCGCCGCCGCAGGCATCTCCAACAAAGCCGGAAAACCGCTGCTGATGGCGACGCTCGCGGGCGAGGCGCAAGAGCATGGCTCGCTCTACGGCCCTGGTTTGCAGGCTTTGGGGATCGACCCAGCTCGCCTGTGCATGGTCACCGTCGATCGCGAGAAAGAGCTGCTGTGGGCGGCGGAGGAAGCGGCGTCCTGCGCCGCGCTCGGCGCTGTAGTTGTGGTGCTGGCACGCCGCGAAAAACTCTACGGCTTCACGGTCAGCCGCCGGTTGAAACTGCGCCAGGAAAAGTCCGGTGTCCCGCTGTTCATCGTCCGGCAGGCATCTAGCGATGCGACCGCTGCAACGGCCCGCTGGCATATCGCCTGCCTGCCGAGCCGGGGCGTCATCGCCCCCCATTCGTCCGTGCCGTTGGTAGGCGCGCCGCGTTTCTCGGTGCGGCGGGACGCCTGTGCGGGTCTGCCGCCTCAAACCTGGGAGGTCGAACTCGATGCGTCGATGGGTGTGCGTATGGCTGCCCCGCTTTCGGACCGACCGGCTGGAGCGGCGGAGACGCGAAACAGAAGCGCCGCATGATCAGCCGCTGGCGATCATCGCGCCGGGCAAGGGCGGCAATCGGCTCGTGGCGGTGAATGCCGCCGCGGCGCGGGTGGGCTTGCGCGCCGGAATACTGTTGACCGATGCAACCGCTATCGAGCCGGGCTTGAAAGCCCTCCCGCAAGACGGGCCAGGAGAGACAGCAGAGCTGAAACGGCTGGCGCTCTGGCTCCGCCGTTACAGCCCGCACGTGGCCCCGGATGGCGATGACGGTTTGTGGATCGACATCACCGGAGCCGCGCATCTGTTCGGCGGGGAGCAGGCGTTGCTGCGCGATATCGCGCGGCGCTTCCATCGCGCCGGATTGGCCTGCCGCGCCGCCGTCGCCAGCACCCACGCCGCCGCCTGGGGCCTGGCGCGGTTCGCCGCCGCGCCCTTGTCCGTGGTCGCCATCGGCGAAGACCGTGACGCCCTGTCGCCGCTGCCTGTTCGCGCGCTCAACATCGCCGAAGACAAAGCGGCGCTGCTCGACAGGCTGGGCCTCAAAACCGTTGGCCAACTCGTCTCCATGCCGCGCAGCGCGCTCCGCTCCCGCTTTGGTGAAACGGTCTGCGAGCGTTTAGAGCAAGCGCTTGGCCTTGCGGGCGAGGGGCTGACATCGCTCGGTTATGAGCCGGTTTATGGCGGCCGCATCGACTTTGCCGAACCCGTCACCACCCTCGACGCCATCGAGCAGGTCACCCAGCGCCTGATCGAACAGACTGCGGCGCAGCTTGTAGGGGACGGCAAAGGCGCGCGGCGCTTCACGCTGACTGTATTCGACACGCAAGGCGGCTCGGTAGATGTGAACCTTGCGCTCGCCCGGGCCAGCCACGATCCGGCGCATATCGCGCGCGTCTTCAAGGAGCGCTTCACCGCGCTGGAGGGCCGCTTCGATGAAACGCTCGGCTTCGATGCGGCGGCGCTGCGCGCACGGCGAGTTGAGGTCATCAAGCCTCAGCAAAGCGATCTAACAGATGGCGGCGATCGAGGCGCAAATGACAAACACGCGCTCACTGCGCTGTTCGACCGCCTGAGCGCAAGACTGGGTAAGGGAGCGGTGACCCGCTTCGCCTTCCCGCAAAGCCACATGCCCGAACGCGCCTCGATCACCGTGTCCGCTTTGCAGAAAGCCCCGCCGCCCGTCAGGCCGATCACCGGTCCGCGACCGTTCTTGCTGTTGCCCCGCGCCGAGCTTGTCACCGTCATGGCCGAGTTGCCCGACTATCCGCCGCGCCGGTTCACCTGGCGGCGCGTGCATCACCGCGTCGTTAAAGCGGAAGGGCCGGAGCGCATCGAGGCAGAATGGTGGCGCGCGCGCGAGGACGATGCGCCGCCCCGCGATTATTACCGCGTCGAGGACGACGGCGGCCGCCGCTTCTGGCTGTATCGCGAGGGGTTTTACGCAGCCGGAAACGATCCGCCGCGCTGGTTCATGCACGGGTTGTTCGCATGAGCGGATATGCCGAATTGGTCGCCATGAGCAATTTTAGTTTCCTGCGCGGGGCGTCTCACCCGGAGGAACTGGTGGTTCAAGCCAAAGCGCTTGGACTTTCCGCTATCGCCATCTGCGACCGGAACAGCCTCGCGGGCGTCGTGCGCGGCCATACTCAAGCCAAAGCCGACGGCATAAAGTTCATCCCCGGCTGCCGTTTGATCCTCATGGATGGCGTCGAAATCGCCTGCCTCCCGGCCAACCGCGCCGCCTATGGCCGCTTGTGCCGAATGCTCACCACTGGCAACCGCCGCGCGCCGAAAGCACAATGCTTTCTGTGGCTGGACGATCTGATCGCCTATGGCGAAGGGCAAATCTTCATCGCGCTCCCGAAGCCTGATTTGCAGCAAGACAACGTATTCTCCGAAGCCTTGCGAACGCTGGCGCGCTGCTTTCCCGGCGCGGTCTATCTGGGCGCCGCGCCGCGTCTCGACGGGTTGGACGCCCGGCGCTTCATGGCGTTGTCCGCGCTAGCGAGGGAAACGGGCGCGCCGCTCCTCGCCATCGGCGATTGCCTCTATCACCACTTCGACCGGCGGCCCTTGCAGGATGTGCTGACTTGCATTCGCGAGAAATGCACCATCGCGACAGCGGGCTTTAAATTGGAAGCGAACTGCGAGCGCTATCTGCGCGCACCGCAAGAAACAACGCGATTGTTCCGGGGCTACGAACAAGCAATCGCTCGCACGCTCGACATTGCTAAACGTTGCCGCTTCTCGCTGGATGAACTCAAATATGAATATCCCGATGAGCCTTACGAACCCTATGCCTCGCCGCAGGAAGCGCTTCAAGCGCACGCATGGGCTGGCGCGGTTGAAAAATTCCCCGGCGGCGTACCGGATAAAATCAGGGTGCAGATCGAACACGAACTCGCTTTGATCGCCCAACTCGATTACGCGCGCTATGTCCTCACCGTCTTCGATCTCGTGCGCTATGCGCGTTCCCGCGAGATCCTCTGCCAGGGTCGCGGCTCGGCCGCCAACTCCGCCGTGTGCTACTGCCTCGGCGTAACCAGCGTCAACCCAGCCGAAGTCGACCTGCTTTTCGAGCGGTTCATCTCGTCGGAGCGCGGCGAGCCGCCTGATATCGACATCGATTTCGAGCATGAGCGCCGCGAGGAGGTGATGCAATATATCTATGAAAAATATGGCCGCCATCGCGCGGGCATCGTCGCGACAGTCATCTGCTATCGCGACAAGATGGCGATCCGGGAGGTCGGCAAGGCGCTCGGGCTATCCGAGGACGTGATCGGCGCCTTGTCCGGCATGCTAGCCTGGTGGTCGGAGGGCGTCACCGACGATGACATCCGCCATATTGGCCTCAACCCCGCTGACCGCACGCTGCGCATGGCCGTGCGGCTTGCCCGCGAACTGACCGGCTTTCCGCGCCATCTCTCCCAGCATACCGGCGGCTTCGTCATCACGCGCGGGCCGCTGGACGAGATCATCCCCATCGGCAACGCGGCGATGGCGGAGCGCACCATGATCGAGTGGAACAAAGACGATCTCGACGATTTAGGCCTGCTGAAAGTCGACGTGCTGGCGCTCGGCATGCTCACCTGCGTGAGGAAAGCTTTCGCGCTCATAGAGGCGCATCACGGGCGAAAACTCACACTCGCCAGCATCCCGCAAGGCGACGAGGCGACCTATGATATGATCGGGCGCGCCGACACCATCGGCGTATTCCAGATCGAGAGCCGCGCGCAGATGTCGATGCTGCCGCGCCTGAAACCCAGAAAATTTTATGATCTTGTCATCGAGGTCGCCATTGTCCGGCCCGGCCCGATCCAGGGCGACATGGTGCACCCCTATCTGCGGCGGCGGCAAAAGCTCGAAGAAGTGACCTATGAAAGCCCTGCGCTCGAAGGCATCCTAAAGCGCACGCTTGGCGTGCCGCTGTTCCAGGAGCAGTGCATGAAGATCGCCATCGTGGCGGCGGGCTTTGCGCCCTCGCGCGCCGATCAGTTGCGCCGGGCCATGGCGACGTTCAAGAAGGTCGGCACGATCCACACTTTCGAGGCGGAGTTCATGGCCGGCATGGCGAAGAACGGCTATTCGCCCGACTTCGCGGCGCGCTGCTTCGCCCAGATCAAGGGCTTTGGCACCTATGGTTTCCCGGAGAGCCACGCGGCCTCCTTCGCGCTGCTTGTGTATGTCTCCTGCTACATCAAATGTCATTATCCTGACGCCTTTGCAGCGGCGCTCCTCAACTCGCAGCCGATGGGCTTTTACGCCCCTGCGCAGATCGTGCGCGATTTCCGCGAGCACGGCGGCGAGGTTCGCGCCGTCGATATTAATCACAGCGATTGGAATTGCACACTGGAAGCGGCGGAAACGCCGGGCGTCATCGGCCACGCCCTGCGGCTCGGGTTCCGAGAGATGAAAGGCTTTTCTGAGACGCACGCCAAAGCGATCATGGCGGCACGGGGCGAGGGGTTTGCGAGCCTTAACGACTTCGCCCGGCGCACGGAACTGCCATTCAACGCACTAAAAACGCTGGCCGAGGCCGACGCCTTCCGCTCCATCGGCCTGGATCGGCGCGAAGCCCTGTGGACAGTCTCCTGCTATGCCGAAACCGGAACGCCCGCTGGGATCATGGCCGAATTGCCGCTGTTCGCGGCGCGCCAGGCCGAGCCATTGCCGGACGAAGCGGAGGTTGTGTTGCCGAAGCTGACGCTCGGCGAGCATGTCTTGCAGGATTACGCTGCCATCCGCATGTCGCTGAAAGCGCATCCGCTGGCTTTGCTCCGGGGAAGTTTTGCCGCCCAAGGCTACATTCCGGCCCAACAGCTCGCCACGATGGAGAGCGGCCGCACGGTGCAAGTATCCGGCATCGTGCTGGTGCGGCAGCGGCCGGGCAGCGCCAAGGGCGTGGTATTCGCAACGCTTGAGGACGAAACCGGCGTCGCCAATATCATCATCTGGCCGAAAGTGTTCGAGCGCTTCCGCCGTGTCGTGCTGGGTTCCCGCTTGCTCGGCGTCCATGGCAAATTGCAAAAGGAGAGCGGCGTCATCCATGTGGTGGCGGCCACGCTTGTTGATCTCACCCCGCACCTCGAAAGTCTTAGCGAGGCCGTGCCGCCGTCCGGCGATTTCCTCGCCAACGCCGATGAAGTGCGCCGCCCGGTCAACGAGGATCAGCGCCTGCATCGCCGCAGGCGGGCCGTGACAGCGGAGGCGAAAGTGCTGCCCAAGGGCCGGAATTTTCATTGAGCATTGTAGGGTCAATTTTTCTTCGTTGGGCGTCGCACCGAAAAACGGCCGACCGGATTGTGTTTCGCCAAATACGGTCGGCCGACGCGTTTCGAGCAATGGCAGGCTGCTTGCCCCGGCATGTCATAGGGATTTTTAACCAGAGGATTGATTTTCAGACTCCGCCAATAGGCCGGAAGTCGCCGCTCACCGTTCTTCACGGCGTTTAAACGCGCAAACATGTTGGTTTATACGCCAGTACTACGGTGATTGCGCAAGTATACAGCGTTTAAACGCTTGGTCATTCTGTATAATCTCCCCGTCGAGCTGTAATTTTCCGCTTGTTTTTCTGATTTTGATTCTTATCCTCTCAAATATCGACACGCTGGATCGGGGCAGAGGCCGCCGGTCGGCGCAACGGCGCGGGAATGGTTTCCGCGTGGAAAGGCAGGTGAAACTCTAGAATCAGGAGAAACCCGATGACGTCAATCGACGCCCTCGCCCTTGAGCGCTTACCCGTCGCGGCGCTGCGCCCCAACCCGCGCAACGCGCGCACGCATTCCCGCAAGCAGATCGCCCAGATCGCCGCCAGCATCGAGCGTTTCGGCTTCACCAATCCAGTGCTCGTCGACGAGGCGGGCGTGATCATCGCCGGCCATGGCCGCGTGGCGGCGGCTAAAGCGCTCGGGCTTAACGCCGTCCCCGTTTTGCGCATCGGCCATCTCTCGGAAGCCGAGAAGCGCGCCTATATCCTCGCCGACAACAAGCTGGCGCTGAACGCCGGGTGGGACCCGGAAATCCTCGCCATCGAGCTGCAGTTCCTCTCCGAGGTCGACATCGATTTTGACGCCGAGATCACCGGCTTCTCCACGGCCGAGATCGACCTTATCATCGGCGACGAGGCGGCGCCGGAGCCGCCAGAGAGCGTCTCTCCCCTGGACCGCGGCGTTCCCGCCGTGACGCGCTCCGGCGACCTCTGGCTGATGGGCGATCATCGCTTGCTGTGCGCCGATGCGCTGGAGGCGACGAGTTATCAGGCTGTGCAGAACGGGGAATTGGCGCGCCTCGTCATCGCCGATCCGCCTTACAACGTGCCGATCGACGGCCATGTCTGCGGCAAGGGGCAGGTCCGGCACGCGGAGTTCGCCATGGCGTCGGGCGAGATGAGCGCCGCCGAATTCACCGCCTTTCTCGCGGCCGCGATCGCCCGCATGACAGAACATAGCGTCGACGGCTCGCTGCATTACCTGTTCATGGACTGGCGGCATATGGCCGAGTTGCTCGCCGCCGCCAAGGGCCATTACGCCGAGCGGAAAGCTCTATGTGTTTGGAACAAAACCAATGGCGGCATGGGCTCGTTCTACCGCTCGAAGCACGAGCTATGTTTCGTCTTCAAGAATGGCAAAGCCCCGCATGTCAACGCCATCGATCTGGGGCGGACCGGGCGCTACCGCACCAATGTCTGGGACTATGCGGGCGTCAACGTCTTTCGCCCCGGCCGGCGGGAGGACCTCGAAGCCCACCCGACCGTCAAACCGACCGTGATGATCGCCGACATTATGAAGGACGCCTCGAAGCGCGGCGATCTGGTGCTTGATCCCTTCGCCGGGTCGGGGGCCACCATCCTGGCCGCCGAGCGGATCAAGCGCCGGGCGGCGGCCATTGAGATCGACCCGCATTATGTCGACCGCGCCATCGCCCGATGGCAGGCCGCGACGGGGGCCGAGGCGCGGCTTGAGGCCACGGGCGAGCGCTTCGCCGAGGTTGCGGCGGCGCGCCAGTGCGCAAATGTCTTGCCGACCGAGGCGGCGCTTCAGGCTCCGGATGCCGCCGTGGATACGGCCGAGCTCGCAGCCAACGGTTCGGCTCGCCGCGTCGGCGCCGCCGGCAAACGGAGGCGCGCCCATGTCCAAGCGTGACCGCAAGACCCGCAAGCCGGGCGCAGGCGAGACGTCCTACGCCGTCGGCTATGGCCGCCCGCCGCTCGCCTCCCGCTTCAAGCCCGGCCAGTCCGGCAATCCAAGGGGCCGCCCCAGCGGGCGCAAGAATTTGCGCACCGAGGTCCGCGACGCGCTCACCGCCACCGTCACGGTGACGATGGACGGGCGCAAGGTGCGCATGACCAAGCGCCAGGCCATGATCGAGAAGCAGATGGGGAAGGCGCTCTCCGGCGACTCCAAGGCGGCCGCGTTGTTGCTGACGCTGGGCGAGCGTTATCTGGCCGAGGAGCCGCGCGCTGAGCAAACGGCGACGGCCGAGGAGGACCTCGCCATCCTCGCCGGCTTCGCCGACCGCCTCAAAAGCGGAGGCGGCGCGTCATGACGCTGCACGACCCAGCCGTCCTCCACGCCCTGCTGCGCCAGGATCTGGCCTCCTTCATCGCCAAATGCTTTGCGACCGTCTCGCCCGGCGCGCGCCTCACGCCCAACTGGCATATCGACGCCGTCACCCACGCGTTGAGCGAGTGCCATGCGGGGCGCATCCGTCGCCTTCTTATCACCATGCCGCCGCGCAGTCTCAAATCCTAGAGCGGCTCGGTCGCCTTTCCCGCCTGGGCGCTCGGGCATAACCCCGCCCGGCGCGTCATCTGCGCCAGTTACAATCAGGATCTGGCGCTCGAGCTGAGCCGGCAATGCCGCGCGGTGATGCGCGCCCCGTGGTACAAGGCTGTCTTCCCCGTCTGCCGCCTCGCCAAAGACACTGAGGCCGAGCAGGTCACGACCCGAGGCGGGTCGCGCTTTGCCACCTCGGTCGGCGGCACGCTCACCGGCCGCGGCGGCTCGCTCATCATTATCGACGATCCGATGAAGCCGGAGGACGCGCTCTCGAAGCTCGAGCGGGCGCGGGTCATTGATTGGTATCGCTCCACGCTCTACTCCCGACTCGACAACAAGCGCGACGACGCCATCGTCCTCATCATGCAGCGTCTTCATCTTGACGACCTCGCTGGCCACGTGCTTGAGGAGGGCGGCTGGGTTCATCTCAACCTGCCGGCCATCGCGCCCGCAGCGCAAACCATTCCGTTATGCGGGGGCCGCGTTCACCAGCGCAAACCCGGCGGCCTGCTGATCCCTCAGCGCGAACCGCAAGCCGTCCTCGACGATCTACGCGCAAAGCTCGGCGAATATCATTTCTCGGCGCAATATCTGCAGCAACCGATCCCGGAAGAGGGCGCGCTGATCAAACGGGCGTGGTTTCAAACCCGTGACGGCTCGCCCGCGCGCGAGCCCCATGACCGCATTGTGCAGAGCTGGGACACGGCGGGCAAGGCCGGCGAGCTCAATGACTACTCGGTCTGCGTCACGGCGCTCGCGCAGGGCAACCGCATCGCGATTCTCCATGTGCTGCGCGAACGGCTCGACTATCCGTGCTTGAGGCGCCGGGGCATCGCCCATGCGCTCGCCTGGCGCGCCGACGTTGTCCTCGTGGAGGACACGGTCGCCGGCATGGCGCTCATCCAGGACGTGCGGGCGGAGAGGACGGCGGGGCTCGCCCGCCCCATCGCCATCCGGCCCGAGGGCGACAAGGTGATGCGCATGGCGGCGCAGTCGGCCAAGATCGAGGCGGGGCAAGTGTCGCTGCCTAAATCCGCAGCCTGGCTGGAGGCCTTGCGCGCCGAAGTCCTCGCCTTCCCCGGCGGCGCCCATGACGGCCAGATCGACGCCCTCAGCCAGCTGCTCGCATGGCTCACACGCAAGCGCAAACGCGCCGGAGCATGGTGAGAGGCGAGGCGCGGCGCGCCCGTCTCATTCGACTGGACTTCACGGCCGACACGAGCGTTCGTGTCGGCTATGACCGAACCGGCCGGAGACAGCCTCATGACAAACCTCGCCGCGCCAGCGCCTGAACGGACGCGGCCACGCCAACCGCCGCGCGCCGCCCGGCTTGAGGCCGACCGTTGGACGCGCCCGCCCGGCGCCTTGGCCGCGCTCGACACGCTCTCCACGCCGGAGCTGCGCGCGCGGTTGCAAGCGCTGGAGAAGGCTCCGCCGCCGCGCCTGAGCCGCGATCTGCTGCTGCGCGCCGTGAGCTTCCGCATCCAGGCGCAGGCGGCCCCAAGCGCCGCAAGGCTTGACCGCCGGTTGGCGCGCCTCGCCGCGACGCTGGCGAGAACCGGCAAGGTCGCGCCCGCGCGCCGCCCTCGCCTCAAGCCCGGGGCGCGGATGATCCGCGACTGGGGCGGGCGGACCCATGCCGTCACGGCGGCGGAGGCGGGCTTCATCTATGACGGTAAGACTTACGGCTCTTTGAGCGAGATCGCCCGCGCCATCACCGGGGCGCGCTGGTCGGGGCCGCGCTTCTTCGGGCTGAAGGCCAAGACCGGGTCGCGTCGCAAGTCGCCAGGGGAAACGACCGATGCTTAAGCCCCGCATCGCCTGCGCGATTTATACGCGCAAGTCCTCGGAGGAGGGCCTGGAGCAGAGCTTCAACTCGCTCGACGCCCAGCGGGAGGCATGCGAGGCCTTCATCCGCAGCCAGAAGCATGAGGGCTGGACGCTGGTCCCGGCGCGTTTCGACGATGGTGGGTATTCCGGCGGCACGATGCAGCGCCCGGGCTTGCAACAGCTTTTGGCGGAGGTGAAAGCCAAGCGCATCGGCGCGGTCGTCGTCTACAAGGTCGACCGCTTGACCCGGTCGCTCGCCGACTTCGCCAAGATCGTCGAGATCTTTGACGCGCACGGCGTTTCTTTCGTCTCGGTCACCCAGAGCTTCAACACCACCACAAGCATGGGGCGGCTCACGCTCAACGTGCTGCTCTCCTTCGCCCAGTTCGAGCGCGAGGTGACCGGAGAGCGCATTCGCGACAAGATCGCCGCCTCGAAGCAAAAGGGCATGTGGATGGGCGGCAACCCGCCGCTCGGTTACGATGTCGCTGAGCGCAAGCTCATCGTCAACGCCGCCGAAGCCGAGACGGTGAGCCAGATCTTCCGGCGCTATCTCGCGCTCAAATCGGCGCGCGCCCTGAAAGCTGCGCTCGACGCCGAGGACGTTTCGACCAAGAAACGCCTCGCCGCCAACGGCGTCGAAAAAGGCGGCCGGCCCTTCAGCCGCGGCGCGCTTTATGCTCTCCTGCAAAATCCGATTTATCGCGGCCAGATCGCCCACAGAGGCGCTATCTATCCGGGCAGCACGCGGCGATTATCGATGAAGACCTGTGGGCGGCGGCTCAAGCGACGCTGGCTCAGAACCGCGTCGAGCGAGCGCATCGCGCGGGCGCCGCCGCGCCGAGCCTGCTCGCCGGGCTTGTCTTTGACGCCGATGGCGACCGCCTCACCGCCACCCACGTCAATAAGAGCGGCCGGCGTTATCGCTATTATGTCAGCCGCCGCCTGGCGACCGGCGCGCGGGCCGATGCGCCCGGGGCCAGCCGCATCCCCGCCGCCGATCTGGAGCGCGCCGTGCTTGGCTGCGTCATCGCCTTCCTGCGCGATCCCGCCGCAGGCTTTCGACGGAGCTGGCGATGCTGACCACGCGCCAAGCGGCGCGCCTGCACGGGCCGCTCAACTGGCCGCGCGGCTCGACGCTCGCCCGACGCCGCACGAGGTCGCCGCCATCGTCTCGCGCATCGACGTCCTCGCCGTCACTCTGCGGCTCGCTGCGATCATCGAGCGCGACGGCGCCCGAGGAAACGCTGCTACCGCTTCAGCGGGGAGGTCAGGCGACGAGGCGACGATTCGGCTCACCACGCCCGTCCAACTGACCCGCGCCGGCCTCGGCATGCGCCTGCTGACGCCGAGCGACGCCAGAGCCGCTGCGCCCGGCCCGAGCCTGATCAAACTCCTCGTCAAGCCCCACGCTTTGCGCCGGGCCGCATGGGCCGCGCCTGAGGAAACGCTTGCGGCGGCGGCGAAACGCAAGGGCTTGTCCCCCTCCTACGCGGCGCGGCTCTTGCATCTCGCCTTCCTCGCGCCTGACATCAAAGCCGCGATCCTTGACGGCCGCCAGCCGCCAAACCTCACCGCCCGACAACTCATGCTGGACACGCGGCTGCCCCTCGATTGGGCCGCGCAGCGGCAAAAGCTAGGATTTCCCGCCGTTACGTGACGGCCGCACCAAAGCCATCCGACGCTCAAAAAAATCAGAGGCCCGTGTCGCAACCGGACTCGCTTTCCGCTCCGCGGATATAAAACCGCAAATACGTCTGAATTGGCGGCGGCGTTAGCGTCTCCGCCGTCGAGCATCGACCATATCAAGCCGGCAAACTCGCAGAAAGCCCAAGCCAAATCGGAGATGCAAAAGTGGAAATTATCGTTCTATATCAACGACTTAGATCGTGGCGGAGAGAGAGGGATTCGAACCCTCGAGACGGTTGCCCGCCTACACGCGTTCCAGGCGTGCGCCTTCAACCACTCGGCCACCTCTCCATTGGGAACCTTCACGCGGGGCTAAAACCCCACCGATCGCTCAGCACTAGCATCATGTCCGCCTTGCTCGCAAGGGGAGGAGGCGATATTCGGGTGGCGGGAGGCTGGCATGCGGTTGATTGTGAAAAGTGTCGGCGTCGTTTTGCTAGGCGCGGCTTTGGCGGCGCTCGCCTATGACGCGACCCGGATGCTCGCAAATGGCGGGTTGGCCGTCAGTTCGCTGCGTCAGGTGTGGGCGACTTTTGCGCCGGAAACCCTCACGTCGGCGGAGGCCTGGGTCACCGGCGCCGCGCCTTATGTTTGGACGGCGATCGTTGGGCCTGTAATCCTGTTTCCGGCCTGGATGGTGCTGGGCGGCCTGGGTTCGCTGCTGTTTCTCGCAGGTTACAAACCGACCCCGCCGGAGATCGTCGCCGACCTCGACCCGAGGCTATGACAGGCCGGCGAATTTAATGACCTGAAAGGTCAGGCCCACGGCGACGAACGCGATGAAAACCCCGGCCGCGAGCTTCATGAACGCGCCCTCGCGGCTGCGCAGTGCGGCGATGGAGCTTTCGTCGAGCGCCGGCGCATCCCAGGCCGGCTCGTCGTTGAGGATCGCCCGGCCCCTGCCGCCGCCCGCAACAACGCCGCGATGCGTCACCGGCACGCCCGCACGGCGCGCCAGTTCGTCCGCGATCTCGCGATACGGCACCGCGTGATCCTCCGAGCTTTCGCGCATATAACCGAGCGTGTAACGTTTGCCGTCCCTGCGCACGAAACTGGAGGCATGAACAGCGACCGGCAGTGCGAAGTATTTGTAGAACTCGCTGCGCGTTTCGACCGCGGCGACGTCTTTATAAGGGATTTCGGTTTGCGTGTAAGGGAACAGCGGCGTCGGTCCGCGCCAGTTGGGCAAGACCATGACGCACTTTTCCGGCTCCATGCGCACCTCCACATGGGAGGCGGCGAACAGGAAAACCGCATTCAGCAAAAGCAGCACGGCGCCGACGCCGAGCATGAGGAAAAACACCGTCGCGTCGCCCCACAGAGAGCGGCTGGCGAGCCAGACGGATCCGGCCGCCGCATTGGCGATGAACACGAGCAGAAGCGCGAAAGAAATCGTCAGCATCGTCCGCAAGCCGCGGCTCGGCTTGAAGACGAGCGTGTCTCCAATCTGCGTTTTGGCCATGAAAGTCTCCAAGGGCTGAAATCGTCGCAGTGAAGGGCGCAGGTGGGCGGCGAGTCAAGATTTAAGCGACCGCGGCATCCTTTTCGCAAAGAATGCGTGCGGCCATATGATGAAGCGAGACAACAGAAAGAGGTTCGCCATGGCTTTGTTTGGACTGGGAAAGAAATCCGCGATGCCGAAACCGGATGAGGCTTTGCCGGGGCGCAGCGCGCCGATCCCCACCGCCGCATTGCATCATGTGAACAAAGCGGCGTTGAAGGGCCCTTACCCCGCCGGGTTTGAGAAGGCGATGTTCGGTTTGGGGTGCTTCTGGGGCGCGGAGCGCATTTTCTGGCAAGCGCCCGGTGTCCATGTTACGGCTGTCGGCTACGCTGGCGGCTATACGCCGAACCCCACCTATGAGGAGGTTTGCTCAGGCCGGACGGGACACAACGAGGTGGTGCTCGTGGTGTTCGACCCTGCCAAAACCTCCTACGAGGCGCTGCTGAAGCTGTTTTGGGAGAGCCACAATCCCACACAAGGGATGCGGCAGGGCAACGACGTGGGCACGCAATACCGCTCCGGCGTTTATGTGTATTCGCCCGAGCAGAAGGAGACGGCCGAGCGATCCAAAGCGATGTATGAGGCGGAGCTGCGCAAGATGGGGTACGGCGCCGTTACGACTGAAATCCTGCCCGCGCCGGAGTTCTACTTCGCTGAAGGGTACCATCAGCAATATCTGGCGAAAAATCCGCATGGATACTGCGGGCTCGGCGGCACGGGCGTCAGTTGCCCCATCGGGGTCGGGTCAAAGGCTGCGGCGTTAGGACAAATCTAAAGCGTGGCGCTTGAGATCGTCGAGGGAGACGATTTCGAGCGCCGCCTCGTTCGTCGCGCGCAACCGCACCTTGGGCGCCACGCCGGCGTGGAAAGCCTGAAGCCATCGCGCGGCGCACAGGCACCACTGATCGCCAGGCTTGAGGCCCGGAAACGCATAAACGGGAACGGGCGTCGACAGATCGTTTCCGACGGATTTGGAATAGTCGAGAAACTCCGCCGTCATCTGCGCGCATACGGTGTGCGAGCCGCGGTCGGCGGGAGCGGTGTCGCAGCAGCCATTGCGAAAAAAGCCGGTGAGCGGCGCCGTGGAGCACTCTTCAATCGGCTCACCAAAGACATTTTTTTGGGCAGCGGGCTCCATGGGCCTCACCGCGCGGCCAGCGCTTCGCCGCCGAGTATGGCGTCGCGCAGGATCTGCATCGGATCGCTCATTCGAAAATTATAGCCGCGGTTGAGAGCAACCCGCGGCTTCACATCATAGCTCAAGAGGAAATAGTCGGCGCTGCCGCCGAGGATGGGACGGGCAATCCAGTTCGGAACGCGGAAGCGAAGCGGCGCGCGCAAGGTTTCGGCGATGCATGTGGCGACGTCGCGGAAGGTCGGAAGCTGCGGGGCGACGCAGTTGATCGCGCCGTCGCCCGCTTGGCCGGATGCGGCCCAGCGCAGCATGCCAACGGCGTCGTCGAGCGCCACGATGGGTACGATCTGACGGCCGTCGCCGGCTACGAAGCCAAAGCCTTTCTTGAAAAGACGCACGAGTTTTTTGGGGTATCCATCCGGCGCGCAGACCATGCCAAAGCGGACGACGTTTACGCGCGTTTGCGGAGACGACGCAGCCAGTGCGGCGGCCTCCCAGCTCTGCAGTATGGCTTGCACCTCGGACGCCGGGGCGGGAAGCGGATCGGTTTCGTCATAAACTTCTCCGGCGCGCCCGCGATAAATGCCGAACGACGACGCGGAGACAAACCGGCAGCTTCGCCCTTTGAGAGCCTCGGCGATAGCGGCGGCTGCGGTGACGCGCGAGGCCACAATCTCGGCGCGCTTTTGCGCAGTCCATCGACCGCCGACGGGCTCGCCCATGAGGTGGAAAACAGTGTCGACTCCAGCCAGCGCGTCATGCGGGAACGGGGAGGCAGCCGGCGACCATTCGACAGCGCGAACCCTGCCTTGGAACATGTCTGAGGCTTCAGACGGATTTCGGGATACGACGGTTACGGGTGTGCGATCCTCGAGGAAACTGCGAGTGAGCGCGCGGCCGATCAACCCCGTTGCGCCTGTGATGAGCACGCTCAAGAGCGCCTCCTGATGGGCTGACAATGCCCAAGAAAATGAAAAACCGCCGAAGAAGCTTCGGCGGTTTTCAATAGAATGTAAAAAGGGGATTATCTCAACACTATTCTTGATATGCCTGGCGGCGACCTACTCTCCCATTTTCATAGTACCATCGGCGCTGGAGCGTTTCACGGTCGAGTTCGGGATGGGATCGAGTGGGGGCGCTCCGCAATAACCACCAGGCAAACAAAGAATATTGTGATGATCTGGTCGTCGGCGGCGCGAATGCGCCTAGCCGGCATTGATAAATGAGAACAATCAAGCCAATCGAGATATTAGTACTGGTAAGCTTCACGCGTTGCCGCGCTTCCACGCCCAGCCTATCAACGTCGTGGTCTACGACGACTCTCAAGGGAGAACTTGTTTTGAGGGGGGCTTCCCACTTAGATGCCTTCAGCGGTTATCCCGTCAGCACTTAGCTACCCTGCACTGCGGCTGGCGCCACAACAGGTCCACCAGAGGTGCTTCCATCCCGGTCCTCTCGTACTAAGGACAGCTCCTCTCAATTCTCCTACACCCACGGCAGATAGGGACCAAACTGTCTCACGACGTTCTAAACCCAGCTCACGTACCGCTTTAAATGGCGAACAGCCATACCCTTGGGACCTGCTCCAGCCCCAGGATGCGATGAGCCGACATCGAGGTGCCAAACCTCCCCGTCGATGTGGACTCTTGGG
>JANRIQ010000015.1:0-62964 GCA_033764775.1 Hyphomicrobiales bacterium
CTCGCGGGGTCGCTGATCCTCGGCTTTCTGGATTTGCAGGCGGGTCAAGCGCAGAACCGCTTCTACAACGAACTTGAGGAATGGCTCTCGGGCATCACCGAGATGTCGCCGGAGACCGCATCCGCCAACCAGGGCTCTCCGGCGCAACTGCGCTTCGCGCTTCTCGACATGCAGCGCAGCATCACGGACATGGCCGACAAATTCGAGCAAAGCGCGCTTCGCGGCGGCGATAGCGAGGCCTTGAAAGAGCTATCCCGCGGCATCGACGGCCTGGTGAAACAGATGCGGGCGGAGCAGAAAGTCGTGCGCGAATGGGTCGAGGAGCAGGCGCAGCAGCAGGCTGAGCTCACGTCCGTTCTGCGCGATCAGAACAAGCTGGCCAGCGTTTTGCGCGACATCGTGGCGCGCGCTCCCAAACGCGAGGCCTAAAGACGAGGCGGGCGACCGCCGCAAACCGGAGACGACCCCATGGCTCTCGCTCGCAGCGGACGCCGCCGCCCCGCCGGCGTGGATTACTGGCCGGGGTTCGTTGATGCGCTCTCGACGCTGCTCCTCGTCGTCACCTTTCTCATGTCGCTGTTCATGGTGGCGCAGTACTTCGTCAGCCAGGAATCGTCAGGCAAAGACTCAGCTCTGGTGAAGCTGAGAGCACAGATCAACTCGCTCACCAGCTTGCTGGCTTTGGAGACGGGCCGCAAAAAGGCCGCGGAGGACGAGTTGGCGGCGCTCGCCGCGACGCTCAGCGCCTCCGAAGCGGAAAAGAGCCGCCTTGCCGGGCTGCTCAGCGCGGAGGGCGACAAAGGCTCGTCGGCCGACGCCCGCATCGCCGCGCTTTCCACCGAGCTGAAAGACGAGAAATTGCTCTCCGCGCAGGCGCAAGCGCAAGTCGAGTTGCTCAACCAGCAGATTGCCGCGCTGCGGCGGCAGATGGCCGCGCTCTCCGAGGCGCTCGACGCCTCTGAGAAACGCGACAAGGACAGCGCCGCCCGCATCGCCGATCTGGGCCAGCGCCTCAACGTCGCCCTGGCGCGCCGGGTGCAGGAGCTGTCGCAATACCGCTCGACCTTCTTCGGCGAGTTGCGCAAAGTGCTGGGCGCCCGCGACGACATCCAGATCGTCGGCGACCGTTTCGTGTTCCAGGCGGAGGTTTTCTTCGACAGCGGCTCCGCCGAGTTGAACCCGGATGGACTGGCGCAGTTGGACAAACTTGCTGAGGCTCTGCGCCAACTCGAGGGCAAAATTCCGGCCGAGTTGAACTGGGTGCTGCGCATCGATGGCCACACGGACGTTCGTCCCATCGCCAGCGCCGTGTTTCCGTCCAACTGGGAGCTGTCCTCCGCGCGGGCGATCTCGGTCGTGAAATATCTTATGTCGCGCGGCGTCGCAGCCAACCGCCTCGTGGCGGCGGGCTTCGGCGAGCATCAGCCGCTTGCCGCCGGCGCCGGCGACGACGACTTACGCAAAAACCGTCGCATCGAGCTGAAGCTCACCGAGCGCTGACCGGAGATTCGTTTTAGCCGGCCGCGCGCAGCGGCACGATCTCGGCGCTTCTCGGCGGCACGCGGCACAACGCTTCGGCGATGGTGACCGCATCGACCCCAGCCATGGAGTCGCCGGAAGCGTTGGCGGCCTCCAACAGCTCGGGCGGCAGCGGGCGCGAGGCCATCCACATGGCCGAGAACGCAAGGTCAGCGAGGCGCACGGAGCCGAGCGAGTCCGGCTCGAACAGGTCGAGGCCGTTGCGGTTGTCCGCCGAGCGGCGCATGCAATCCCCCGTCCAAACGCTGGCGGCGCCGAGCGTCATCTGCTCATGGGCGTCCAGCAGCGACGGATTCTGCGCCCAGCGGAACGACGCGGCGATAGCCGCCCGCCCGTTCATGCGCCGCGCCGCGTCGAACATGTGGCGCATGATCTCGACCGGCCCCGGCGCGGCGAGAATGACTTGCGCCGTCACCCCGCGCTCCTCGAATTCGCCAGCGAGGCTGCACAGCATGCGGCACACCGGCGAGAACGCGGAGCGCGCGATGATGGTGATGTGGGCGTCGCGGCCGCCGTTCTCCGGCACGCCCCGCGCAAGGTAGGAGCGGTAAATCTCGGAAAAACGCGCCGCCTTCTCCTGCAACGGGTGATGCTTTTTCGGGAACGGGGAGATAAAGCCCATGGCGGGAATCCTTTGACCGTGGCGGGCGAGCGCTGTGGAAAGCCAACTCTCGCGTTGGCTTAAGGTGCCGCATCACGGTTAAGGAAGCATTGCGCGCGCGGGCGCCGGCGCGCTGATCGCTGGAATTTTGTCGCCACAGCGCGCGATGGTCAGTTGGGCTTCGGCTTGAATTTTCCGTCGATGCCGGAGAACTCGTCGCCGCCGTTGACGTCCTGGTTGAAGTCGTCGCCGTCTGGCGCCCTTTTATCCTCCAGGATCGGCTGCGCGGGGCGCGGGATCGCAGGAGGCTCCGCCGGTTGGCGATCCGTCAGATCGCCTCGATTGACGGCGCCGCCGCCCGCCGCCGCGCCCGTGAGCGCAGGCGTGGCCCGCCCAAACCCGGGCAATTGAAAGCGCGGCCGTCCGTCATCCCGCGCCGCCGCCCGCGCCCGCCGCGCCGCCAGCCGCTCCTCTGAGTCCGCGCCGCTGCCCACAACCGACTGCACGAACTGCGACCAGCGACGCCGCTCGATCTGGTAAAGGCGGAAGGCGTTCGCCTGCGCATACACGCTGCCCTGCTCGGCGAGCTTGCGGCGTACGCTGTCGTTCTCCCGCAGCCCTTGCGGCCACTCGCTGCCCTTGAGAAGCGACACCACGCCCCGGCCTTCCAGCGCGAGGTAAACGTTCGAGATGTAGCGCGAGGTCTCCAGCGGCAGATCGGAGCTGGGGTCGAACCAGTCGGTATCGTCCCGGTTCTGCATCTTGCGCAGCACCGCGTCCCGGCGCTCGATGTGGTCCGGGTCGCGGAAGTCAAGCGGCACCGCGGCGTAGTACTCGCCCTCGTGATCGAGGATCACGTCTTCCAGCGGATTGAGTTGCTGCTGCGGGGTTGGCGGATTGTCCTTGTCGAACACGCCCTGGAACACCTCGAAAAACGGAATGAGATAGCGGTTGGCGCCGCTGCGCCGCGCGTCTTTCATGCTCTGCGTCATATCGAACACGAAGCCGAACGGCCGGTTGATGGAGACGAGCAGAATGCAGACGTCCACGAAGATAGCGATGATGAGCGGGATCAGATCGCGGTCGGAAAGGCCATCCTCAACAGGAGGCGGGGTTTCGCCGGTGAACGCCGCGCGAACGTCGCGCGCCCAGCCGACGCCGGAATTGGTCAGCCGCCGGAACGCCTCAAGCACGGCCTCCGAGCCCTCGAACGCGCGCACCTCCTGCTTCTCGAGGACCGGCAACTCGTCGATGGCGCGCACCACCCCATTCAACTCGCTGGTCAAGGCGGGATCAGGGCACGTGAACGTGCCGCCGCGATCGTCTGGAAAGGTGGTTTTGCCCGCGCGGATGCGGAATTCATCGCGCATCTGCAGAAGCTGCGGGTCGGTCTTGAGCGCATTAAAGCGGGTGACGGTGAGGCCAAGCTTCTGGTTGAGCTGACTGATGAACTGGTTGCGCGAGCCGGTCGCCGGGTCGATCGTGCTCGGGTCTTTGCGGATGATTTTGGAAAGCTCCGTGTTCAGCTCGGCGATATCGGCCTTAACCGTCGCGGTTCGCGCCGCGATAAAGTCGGCGGCGGAGGCGAAACGTTCGGCGTCCGCGTCGCGCAGACGGCGGCGAGGCCCATCTCCCGGACCACTTGCGGGGCATGTGCGCCCCGATGACCGCTCGGTCTCGGCTTTCTCCGCCGAGGTCAGGCGCAATGACGTGAATGTCGTCTGAAGCTGCTCAAGCCGGCTTTGGCCGAGTTGCAGATCCTCCTGCACGCGCGTGATGGACGCTTCGGCGGTCTTCGTGGTCTCACTGCCGGCCTCCAAATATTTCCAATAAAAGCCGAAAGCGAAACCGACCGATATCGCAAACAAAATTGCATATCCGATGACATAAAGCGGGGCCAACACCAACGAAAACTTGCGGAACCGAAAGTCTTTTTGATAAAAAGCGCGGGAGAAAAGCGCGTCCAGGATATACAAAATCATCAGCTGCAGCATGAGCACCGCGAAGCCGATCGCAACCCGCGCAGCGAGGCCGACATCGCCGGAACTCGCCTCGATCAGCTCGAGTATGCCTGTGTAGGTCGAAACCCAGGCCAGCAGGCTCAAACCCGCGAGCAGCAAAAAAGCGATGACCGAAGTTCCAGCCGAGAGGGACGCCGCCATAAAAAAACTCTCCATTCCGCTCAAATGGACGATACGCGATCGGGCTAAACTGGCAGATGCATGCGCGGCGCGCGACCGGTTTCTTGGCCCCGCACGCGCGTGCGCGCACCATAACGCGCGAATGAACAGGTTAGAAACGAGCTTTTATATTTAATTTTGCGTAACAGTCGCGAAAGCAATGCATCAGCGAGACTGAATTCCAAACTGCGAGAACGGGATAAACCGCACGAGTTCGCCTGGTTTCACGCTTTCGACATCCTCTGGAATCTCGATCAATCCATCGGCCGCGCACAGCCCGGAGATCAGGCCGGAGCCGTCGCGCTCATATTTCCGGACGCTCACGCCGCCCTCCCCGCGCTCGACCCAGCCGCGCCAGAACTCGCGCCGCCCGGTCTTGCGCGAGGGCGCGGAGAATGCGGCGGGCAGCATGCTTCGCATCGGCTCCGGCCACCGGCCGCCGCCCATCGCAATGAAAAACGGCCGGGCGTAGAGCGCGAAGCACATGAACGCCGCCACCGGGTTTCCCGGCAGCCCGATCACCGGACAACCGCGCAACTGCCCCATTGCCATAGGGCGGCCAGGTTTCACCGCGATTTGCCACAGCTTCAGCGAGCCGGCCTCGTTGAGCGTGTTCACCAGATGATCTTCCTCGCCCCGGCTGGCGCCGCCTGAGGTGACGATAGCGTCGAACCGCTCGGCGGCTTCCATGAGGCGCGCACGCACCACGCCGGCGTCGTCCGGCAACACGCCCAGATGCTCGGCCTGCGCGCCCGCCAGTTCTAGAAGAGCAACGAGCATCGGGGCGTTCGCGTCGTAGACCTTGCCACGCTCATACTCCGCGCCGGGCGCAAGCACCTCGTCCCCGCTGGAGAACACGGCGACCCGCAGAGGACGGAAGCACCGAACCGTGCTCACGCCAGCTGAGGCTATCGCCGCCAAATCCTGGGGACGCAGCCGCGAGCCGACCTCGGCCAACACAGCGCCGGCAATCGCGTCCTCGCCCGCCTTGCGCCGGTTGGCGCCCCGCTTCAACCCAGGCGGAGTAAAGAGGCGGGCGCCCTCCACCCGCACATCCTCCTGCATGGCGACGGTGTCCGCGCCCTCGGGCATTGCGGCGCCGGTGAAGATGCGCGCGGCCGAACCGGGTGGCGGAGCGTCAGCGAGCGCATGTCCGGCGGCGGCGCGTCCGAACACCCGCAAGCCGCTGTCGCCCGCCGCCAGGTAGTCCGCATGGGCGAAGGCGTAGCCGTCCACGGCGGCGTTGTCGAAGGCGGGGATCGGACGCGGCGCCAGCACCGGCTCGGCGAGCACCCGGCCCAGGGCGGCGTGAAGCGGCGCATCCTCCGCCTCCACGGCCGGCGCGGCGCGCTCCTTAAGGATCGCCAACGCCTCGTCATGGGTGAGCCTGTCCTTGTCGTGCAGGAAACAATCGTCGAGCAGTCTGCGCGTCATGTCTTGAGGCCCAACTCGCTGGAGATGAACGCGGCGATCCCCGCGACGTCGTTCAGGTCGAAGCGCGGCAGCGGATCGGCGACTAAGTGATCGGCGGCGACGGCGCGCACGCCCGGGTAGCGCTCCCGCATAGGCTCGCGCTGGGGCGCAGCCAGGCGGCGGACCTCGATCTTCGGGTGGTCGCTCGTCTTGAAGCCCTCCACGATGACGATGTCCGAACCTGATAGCCGGGGCAGCACCTCGGCGAGCGTCGGTTCACGCTCACCGCCCAGCTCGGTCATGAGCGCCCAGCGAACGGGCGAGACGACGGCCACCTCGCGCGCGCCCGCCTCACGCAAGCGCCAGCTGTCGCGGCCCTCGTGGTCGATGTCGAAGCTATGATGGGCGTGCTTAACCGCCGCCACTTTCAGCCCCCGCGCGGTGAACTCCGCCACGAGCCGCGCAACGAGCAGCGTCTTGCCGGAGTTTTTCCAGCCGATGACGCCAAAGACGGGCGGCGAGGCGCGCATGTCAGACGCCTCTCAGCAGCCGCTCCGCCTCAGCGAGATCGGCGGGCGTGTTGGCGTTGAAGAACGGGTCCGCATGGCCGCCGGGCAAGACGACAGGGCCGAACCGAACCTCGACCGTGGGATGCGCGTTCGTCCAGTCCAGCACTTTGCGCACGCCGCGCTCCAGCGCGCGCTCCAGATCGCCGGCGAGCGCCGTCGGCCACAGCCCGAACACCGGATGCGCGCCGTCCGACGATGCGGCGAGAGCGATGGCCGTATGGCGCTCCCCAACGGCGGCGAGGCAGTCGGCCACGAACGTCTCGGGGAAAAACGGCGTGTCGCACGCGGCGGTCGCCACCCAGCGCGCGGCCGGCCGATGCTCCCGCGCCCACGCCATGCCCGCCAGCACGCCGGAGAGCGGCCCGGCGAAATCGGCCGTCGCGTCCGGCGCAATGGGGAGGCCGAAACGCGCGAGGCGAGCCGGGTCGCCGTTCGCGTTGACAACCATCGCGCCGACCTGAGGCCGCAAGCGCTCGATGACGCGCGCGATAAGCGACGCCCCCGCCAAATCGAGCAGGCCTTTGTCGCCGCCGCCCATGCGCCGCGACAGCCCGCCCGCGAGCACCACGCCGACCACGTCTCCGCCAACTGTCTCCATGCCTGTTACATCGTGCTAATCCCCGCGCGGGGCAAGCAGAATGAGCGCCGCGCCCGCCAGGCACAATGCGGCGCCCGCCGCGTCCCACTCGTCTGGCGCGCGGCCCTCCGCCGCCCACATCCAGAGTAGCGACGCGGCGATGTAGACCCCGCCATAGGCGGCGAAGGCGCGTCCGGCGAACTCGGCCTCGATGGTGGTCAAGATCAACGCGAACACGGCGAGCGCCGCGCACCCAGGGGCCAGCACCCAGGCCGGCGCGCCGAGCCGCGCCCACGACCAGAACGCGAAGCAGCCAGCGATCTCGGCGAGCGCGGCCAGGGCGTAAAGCGCGAACGCGGTCATGTCGGCGTGCGCTCCCGGCCACAGGGCGGTGAAATCCTATCGCTCGCCCGCCGCTTACCTTGCGCAGCACGCGAGTTCTGATACCCGTTTTGCGCGAATAGTTTAGTAACCATGGAGATTTGCTATGAAAATTGGTGTTTTCGCCGTCGCTGCGGCGGCCGCTTTCGCCCTCGCCGCGCCCGCCCAAGCCGGTTGCGTGAAGAAGGCCGGCAGCGGCTGGGGTCTGACGAAAGGCATGGCGCAGTTTCAGTCGTTCGAGATCATCGAGCAGGTGACGGGCAACTGGCCGGTGCGCAAGGATAAAATCTCGCAGCCGGTTTACAACTGCAAAGAGGGAAGCGTCGGCTGGACATGCAAGGCCTACGCGACCGTCTGCTCGAAATCGTAAAGCAAGCCGCGGCGCGACGTGCGCCGCGCTTAAACCGGCGCTGGGCCGAACACGAGCACCGCGTTGAGGCCGCCGAACGCGAAAGAATTCGACATGGCGTAGGCGATGTGCCGGGCGCGACCTTCGTTCGGGACGTAGTCGAGGTCGCACTCGTCGCCCGGCTCGTCGAGGCCGATGGTCGGCGGCGCAAACCCGTCGCGGATGGCCATGATGCTCGCCACCGCCTCAACGCCGCCGCCCGCGCCGAGGCAATGGCCGTGCATGGATTTGGTCGACGAGACCGAGAGCTTGTAGGCGTGCGGTCCGAACACGGCCTTGATGGCGCGCGTTTCGTTCACGTCGTTCACCGTCGTCGCGGTGCCGTGCGCGTTGATATAGTCGATGTCGGACGGAGCGAGGCGGGCGTCCTCCAGCGCGATGCGCATGGCCTCGGTCGGCCCCTCGATGGACGGGTTGACCATGTCCGCCGCGTCCGAGGTCATGCCGAAGCCTTTCAGTTCGGCGAGGATCGGCGCGCCGCGCTCACGGGCGTGCTCGAACTCCTCCAACACGAGGATGCCGGCGCCCTCGGACAGCACGGTGCCGTTGCGGCGCTTGGCGAAGGGGTAGCAGCCGTCGGGAGAAAGCACGCGCATGGCCTGCCAGGAGCGCATGGAGCCGTAGGTGATCGACGCCTCAGAGCCGCCGGCGACGCCCATGTCGATCATGCCGGATTTGATCATCTGATAGGCGAGGCCGATCGCGTGCGCCGCCGTCGAGCATGCCGAAACGGTGCCGAAGCACGGCCCCTTGATGCCGTATTCGATGCTCACATGCGCGGCCGCCGACGACGCAATGGAGCGCAGCAGCGTCAGCGGGTGGGTCGCCTTCTTCTTCAGAATAAATAGGTCTTCATAGCCCTTCTCGATGGTGCCGAGGCCGCCGATGCCCGAGCCAATGATCGAGGCGGCGCGATGGCCGTTCGGCACAGGGCCGTTATATCCCGCCTGGCTCATGGCCTCGATGGCGGCGGAGCCCGCAAACTGGGAGTAGCGCTCGGCGAGCATGAGCGGCTTGGAGTGGCCGCAGCGCTCGCGCGGGTCGAAGTCGCGGATTTGCCCGGCGATATGGATATACAGGTCGTCCATCGACATGCCGGAGAGCGGGCCGACGCCGCAGCGCCCCTCCCGCATGGACGCCCACATGGCGGGAGCGCTCACGCCGATGGAGGTGACTGCGCCTTGCCCCGTCACGACGACGCGGCGGCCCTCAGAACTGGCCATGGGATTTGCTCTCGCTGGCTGTCAGGCGGCGGCGCCCGCGGCGTTTTTCTCGGCGATGATCTGCTTCACGCGGTCGACGACCGAGCCCACCGTCGCGAAGTCCTGCACTTCTTCGTTGGCGTTGTAAGGGATTTGAATGCCGAAGGTGTCCTCGATGTCGAACACTATGACGGCCAGATCGAGCGATTCGATCTCAAGATCGGCGAGCTTCGTCTCCATCGGCACCGTATCCGGCGGATTTTTCATGTTTTTCTTCAAAATGGCGACGATCTTATCGGCGACTTCATCCATGGCGCTCTCCTTCGCGTTCGGCGTCGTTGCGGCAGCCTTCATCCGGCGCCTGAAACGGGCGTTTACAATCGTGACGCACGAGATAAAGGCAATCTTTAGCCAAGTCTAGCGTTTGGGGGGTGTGCGGCGGCTTAATCCGCCATAAGGTTATCGGCTGCGTCCCTACGCATACAGATGTGTTTGCCTTTGAGGGCCGCGCCTGATTATATGGACTAAATAAACGCAAAGGGGCCTTTAAGTTTTGCTGAAACGCCAAGCCCCGGCGATGGAAACGCATCTTCGAAGCACGATCGAGGGCATAGGTTCACCATGCAGCACTCACCCATCGGCAATCTGCACGTCGTAAACGGCGCGAGCCTCGATCCCTGGCTCGCCTCCTACCCCCAAGGCCTGCGCTGGGACGCGGCCCTTTCCCCTGAACCCGTGACCGCCACAATGGACCGCGCCGTCGCGCGCTTCGGCTCGCGCACGGCGACGAGCTTCCTCGGGAAAACCATGACCTACGCCGAGCTTGGCGCGGCCATCTCCCGCGCGGCGAAAGGCCTGGCCGCTATGGGCGTGAAGCGCGGCGTCAATGTGGGCCTGCTGCTGCCGAACTGCCCAGCCTTCATCATCTATTACTACGCGATTTTGCGGGCCGGCGGCACGGTGGTGAACTTCAACCCGCTTTACACAGTGGAGGAACTGAGCGGCCAAGTGCGCGACAGCCAAGTGGCGATGATGGTGACGCTCGATCTGCAGGCCACGTTTCCCAAGGCCGAAGCCCTGATGCGCGCGGGCGTGCTGCCCAAGACGATCGTTTGTCCGTTCAAGGATCAGCTTCCAGGCCTGAAAAGCGTGTTGTTCTCGGCGCTGAAAGGCAAGGAGGTGGCCAAGTGGCGGGCCTCCGACCAAGCCGGAAAGGTGACGCTCAGCGCCGACGTGATGAACAATGACGGCGCGTTCTCGCCCCCCGCCCTGAATGTGGCCGACGTCGCCGTGCTGCAATACACCGGCGGCACCACGGGCGCCTCCAAGGGCGCCATGCTCACCCACGCCAACCTGTCCTCGAACGTGCAGCAGATCCAGCTTTGGTTCGCAGGCGCGCGCGCGGGCGAGGAGGTGTTCATCTGCGTCATCCCGTTCTTCCACGTGTTCGCCATGACGGGCCTGATGAACTACGCTGTCGCCATGGGCGCGACGATGGTGATGCTCCCGCGCTTCGAGATCAACGCCACGCTGAAGCTGATCAACGCCGCCAAGCCGACGGTGATGGCGGGCGTGCCGACGCTCTACAACGCGCTGATGAACTCGCCGTCAATTAAGAAGTACGACCTGTCTTCGCTGCGCTACTGCATCTCGGGCGGCGCGCCTTTGCCCATTGAGGTGAAGCGCGGCTTCGAGAAGGTGTCGGGGTGCAAGCTGGTGGAAGGTTACGGCCTGTCGGAGACCTCGCCCGTCGCCACGATCAACCCGCCGGACGGCCCGGTGAAAGAGGGGTCGATCGGCCTTCCGGTGCCTGGCACGCGGCTTTCGCTGCGCTCGCTGGACGACCCGTCGGTCGAGGTGCCGCTTGGCGAGAAGGGCGAGATCTGCATCGCCGGCCCGCAAGTGATGAAGGGCTATTGGATGCGCCCGAAGGAGACGGCTGACGCGTTCGTGGGCGAGTTCTTCCGCACCGGCGACGTGGCCTATATGGACGACGAAGGCTTTAGCTACATCGTCGACCGGATCAAGGACATGATCCTGTGCTCCGGCTATAACGTCTATCCGCGCAAGATCGAGGAGGCGTTGTACGAGCACCCGGCGGTCGAGGAGGTGACGGTCATCGGCATTCCCGACCAGTACCGCGGCGAGGCGCCGAAAGCCTACGTGAAGCTGCGCGCAGGCCAGCAGGCCGCGAAGGCCGACCTGATGAAGCATCTGGAGCCGAAACTCTCCAAGATCGAGATGCCCGCCGACATCGAGTTCCGCGACGCGCTGCCCAAAACCCTCATCGGCAAGTTGTCCAAGAAGGAGCTGCGCGCGGAGCTTCTGCAGAAAAAAGCGTGAGCGAGGCGCGCGGCCAGCCAGGCGCAAGGCGGGCGTGATGTCCTCCCGGCGGATCAATCGCCGGAGCCGCGCCCGTGACCATTCTGCTTGGCCTCGTCATCTCCCTCGTCTGCATGCTCGGCGGCTTCATGGCCATGGGCGGCCATGTGGGCGTGATCTGGCAGCCGTGGGAATATGTGATCATCTGCGGCGCCGCGCTTGGCACCTTCGTGGTCGCAAACCCCGCCAAAGTCATCAAGGACGCCGGCAAGGGCGTCGTTCAAGCCATAAAAAACGACGTGCCCAAACCGCAGCATTATCTCGACGTGCTGGGCGTGCTCTACAGCCTGATGCGTGAGCTGCGCGGGCGCTCCAAATCCGAAGTCGAGACCCACATCGACAACCCGGACGGATCGCCGGTGTTTCAGCGCTTCCCCACCGTGCTCGCCGACAAGGAGCTGACGACCTTCATCTGCGACTACTGCCGCCTCACCATCATCGGCAACGCGCGCACGCACGAGATCGAGGCGCTGATGGATGAGGAAATGCAGACCATGCGCGCCGACAAGCTGAAAAGCTATCACGCGCTCGTCACCATCTCGGAGGCGTTCCCGGCGCTCGGCATCGTGGCGGCCGTGCTCGGCGTCATCAAGGCGATGGGGTCGATCGACAAACCGCCGGAGGTGCTGGGCGCGCTCATCGCCTCGGCGCTCGTCGGCACATTCGCGGGCATTTTCTTCTCCTACGCCGTGATGACCCCAATCGCCACCAAGATAAAAATCGTGCGCGAGAAAAAGCTCCGTCTTTATGTGATCGTGAAGCAAACCATGCTCGCGTTCATGAACGGCGCCATGCCGCAAGTGGCGCTGGAGTTCGGCCGCAAGACCATCGCCAGCTATGACCGCCCCTCCATCGACGATGTGGAGCGCGAGGTCATGGCGGGCGGCGGTCCCGCCGCGGCGGCGCAGAAAAAGGCGGCCTGATCCATGACCTCCTCTCCTTCCTCTTCCAACGGCGCGGACGACGATTTCCCATCCTTCGCCCCGGAGCCGGCCAAGCCCGCCGCCGCGCGCCCCGCCTCACCGACGCCTGCGGCCGAAGCGGTGATGCGCATCCCCGTGTCCGTCAAGATTGTGCTCGGCGCGGCGGTCATGCCGGTGTCGCGGCTGGTAAGCCTCGGGCGCGGCGCCGTCATCCCGCTTGACCGCAAGGTCGGCGAGGCGGTGGATGTGACTGTCAACGGCCACGTCATCGCGCGCGGAGAGATCGTCATCGTCAACGAGCAGGAGCAGCGTTTCGGCGTTTCGCTCACCGAGATCGTCGGCGCCGCGCCGCCCTATCCGTAAGCCGCAGCGATGGCGGAAAGCGACAGCCAGGACGGCAAAACCGAACCGGCCACGCAAAAGCGCATCGCCGACGCGCTGGAGAAGGGCGACGCGCCGCACTCGCGCGAGGCCGGAACGGCGGCGGGCCTTGCGGCGCTTTACGCAATCCTCGCGTTCGGCGTCGCCGGCGCCGCGCACGACATGGTTCGCGCCATGAGCGTGATGCTTGCCGACCCCGCGGGCTTCCGGCTGCACGCGTCGGCGGACGCGGCGCGGCTGTTCACGGCGGTCGCCTTCGCGGCGGGCGCGGCGGCGGGCCCGCTCATCGCGGCGCTGGCGCTCGCGGGGCTTGCGGCCGGTCTCGCGCAGGGCGGATCGCGTCTCGTCTGGAGCAGGCTCGCGCCAGATTTCGCCCGCGTTTCGCCCGACAAGGGCCTGAAGCGGCTGTTGGGCGCCCAGGGCGCGGCCGAGTTCGCCAAGGCGGTGCTCAAGCTTGCGCTGCTGGCGGCCGCGACCGCCGCGTTCCTTCACATGTCACTGGCGGACATCGTTGCGGCGGGCCTCATGGAGCCGGCGCTGACGCCCGATCTTATGCGTCGACTGGCTGCCCGCGCGCTGCTGTTCGCGCTCATCTTCGCCGTATGCCTGGCGGCGCTCGACGTGCTGTGGTCGCGGCTGCTGTGGTTGCGTCGCCTGCGCATGTCCCATCAGGACATCAAGGACGAGTTAAAGCAGATGGAGGGCGACCCGCTGGTGAAGATGCGTCTGCGGTCGCTGGCCAAGGAACGCTCGCGCCGGCGCATGATGGCCGCCGTGCCGCGCGCCACGCTCGTGCTGGCCAATCCGACCCACTACGCCGTCGCCTTGCGCTACAAGCACGGCGAGACGCGCGCCCCCGTCGTGCTCGCCAAGGGCAAGAACCTCATCGCGCTCAAAATCCGCGCGCTCGCCGAGGAGCACGGCGTGCCGGTAGTCGAGGATAGGCCCCTCGCCCGCGCGCTCCACGACGCGGCGGCCGTGGACGCGCAGATCCCGCCGGAGTTCTTCCAGGCGGTGGCTCAAATCATCGTTTATCTGCGCAACCGGGGCGCCATGCTCGCCGGCGGCGCAACGCCGCTTAGCAATGGACACGATCATGGAAAACGACGCCCATCTTGAACGCCTGATCGCCGAGGCGCTGACAGACTTCGCATCCGAGTTGCGCCTGATCGAGGCCGCCGACTTCGTCGCCTATCTGCGCCTTGGGCAGTTCGCGAATGTGGCGGCGCTGGTGACGTCGGCGGCCGAGTTGTTCTTCAAGCCCGGCGCCCTCGCATTCACGGAGGCCGGGTCGGCGGAGCTGGGATGGAGCGGCGCGCCGGCGATTACGCTGGATCTCAAGCTGAACCGCGCTGGCGTCGCGGCCGAGTTCGCGCTTCGCCTCACCGACCGGGCCGCCGCCGTGCGCCTGCGCTCGCTCGCGATCCGCTTTCCGGACGAAAGCGATCAGGCCGCCGCGCTCGCCGCCGCCCTCGCCGACGCGAGGCGCCCCCCGCGCAAGGCTCAAGCAAGCTCACGCCTTTACAACTGAGCAGCATTGTGGAGGGGCCATGCAGCCGGTTTCGATTTTCAAACTGACGAGCGAGCACGCGCGTTGGCTGAGCCAGCGCCAGGGCGTGATCGCAGAGAACGTGGCGAACGCCAACACGCCCGGCTACAAGGCGTCCGACCTGTCTCCGTTCGAGGCGGCGGCGGCAAACGCGCAACTGCGTCTAGCCGCCACTCAGCCCGGCCATCTCCGCCCGTCCGGCCATGCCGCGCGCGAGGCTGAGACGGCCGCAACCGGCGGCCCGCAATCGGAGACGGGCAATACGGTCGATCTGCAATCCGAGATGCTCAAGCTCGGCGAGACCGGCTCCGCGTTCGCGCTCAACCGGGCCGCGGCGAAGGCGTTCCACCGCCTCGCTCTCGCCAGCATGCGGGGTTGAGGGTCATGGACGCGCTCGCCGCTTCCCTCCGCATCGCCGCCACCGGGCTTTACGCCCAAGGGGAGCGTATTCGCGTCGCCTCGGAAAACATGGCGAACGCCAACTCCACTGGAGCGACGCCGGGCGCGGCGCCCTACGCCCGCCGCACCATCTCGTTCGACGCGGCCTTCGACGACGCGCTGCAGGCGACGGTGGTGCGCGTGCGCGGCGTCGAGGCGGACCCGACCGCTTTTCGTCTGGAGCGCGACCCGAGCCATCCGGCCGCCGACGCCGCCGGCATGGTCAAAACGCCCAAAATCGACATGCTGGTGGAGATGGCCGACATTCGCGAGGCCAACCGCAGCTATGAGGCGAACCTGCAGGTTGTGAAGCGCGCCCGGGAGATGCTTTCGCTGACCGTCGATCTGATGAGGACATGATGGACCCGATCTCCGCCGCCGCCGCGGTCAGCCGAGCCGCGCAGATCAGGCCCGCAAACGCGACCGCCGCCAGCGCGGGCGAGGACGATTTCGCCGCCATGCTTGGGCGCCTCAGCGTCGACTCCGCCCAGACCTTGCGCCGCGCCGAGGCCGTGTCGATCGCGGGCGTGGCGGGCCAGGCCTCCGCCCAGGACGTGGCCGAGGCGGTGATGGAGGCGGAGCGCACGCTGAACGCCGCCATCGCCATCCGCGACAAGGCGGTCGCCGCGTACCTCGAAATCAGCCGCATGTCCATTTAGGAGGCCGCCGTGAGAGCGCTCGCCATCGCCGCATCGGGAATGACCGCGCAGCAGTTGAACGTGGAGGTCATCGCGCACAACATCGCGAACATCAACACAACCGGCTTCAAGCGCGGCAAGGCGGAGTTCACCGACCTGCTTTATCAGGCCGACCGCACCGCCGGCGCGCCAAACCGCGGCGGCGAGGAAGCGATCCCCGAAGGCGCCCAGATCGGGCTTGGCGTGCGCGCGGCCGCGGTGCGCCAGTTGCATCTGCAAGGCTCGCTGACGAAAACCTCCAACACGCTCGATGTGGCGCTCGACGGGCGCGGCTGGCTGCAGGTCACGGGCCCCAACGGCGAGGCGTTCTACACGCGCCAGGGCGCGCTGAACAAAAACGCCACGGGCCAGATCGTAACCGCGGACGGCTACGCTCTCGCCCCGCAGATCGTGATCCCGGCGACGGCGACGCGCATCCAGATCAACCAGGCCGGCGAGGTGTTCGCCGATGCGGACGGCGGCGGCGAGTTGACCCAGATCGGTCAGATCACGCTCGCCACCTTCGTCAACGATGCGGGGCTGGAGGCCATGGGCGGCAGCCTTTTCCGCGAGACGTCGTCGTCCGGCGCGCCCACCATCGCGGTCGCCGGCTCCCAGGGCGTGGCGAAGATACACCAGGGCTATCTTGAGAACGCCAATGTGGACCCGGTAAAGGAGATCACCGAACTCATCACCGCGCAGCGCTCCTACGAGATGAACTCCAAGGTGATCGAGGCGGTGGACGGCATGTACGCCACGGTCGCGAAGGGCATCCGCTGATGCGCGCGTCGCGGCCGACTCCTCGAGGGCTGGGGCTGGCGCTGTTCGCCGCGCTGTTTGCGGCGCCGTCCGCCGCCGAGCCGCTCACTGTGCCGGTGCCGCGCGAGACCATCTACCCCGGAGACGTCATCACTCAGGACATGATCGCGATGCGAGGCTTTCAGCGGCGCTCCGTTCAGGAGAAGCTCGTGGCGCTTGATGCGGCCGCCGTGGTCGGCTCGGCGGCCCGGCGCACGCTCGTCGCCGGCCTTCCCATTCCTCTTGCGTCGCTTGGCAAACCGCATCTGGTGAAGCAGGGCCAGACAGCGGTGATCATGTTCGAATATGGCGGGCTGCGCATTACGGCGACGGTGGTGGCTTTGGAGGCTGGCGCGGCCGGCGACGCGATCAAAGTGCGCAACTCAGACACCAGCGCGGTCATCACCGCCGTGATCCAGGCCGACGGCCGTTTGAGGGCTCCGTGAGCGCCCGCGCGATCCTCGCCGCCGCGCTCCTCGCATTCGGGGCGACCGCCGCCGCCGCCGTCGAGGGCGCGCGCATCAAGGACATCGCCGCCATCCGCGGCGTGCGGCCCAACCAGCTGGTGGGTTACGGCCTCGTCATCGGCTTGAACGGCACGGGCGACTCCCTGCGCAACGCGCCGTTCACCCAGCAATCGGTGCAATCCATGCTCGACAGGATGGGCGTCAACGTGCGCAACGCCAACGCCCGGACGAAAAACGTCGCGGCGGTCATCGTCACGGCCGAACTGCCAGCTTTCGCGGGGAAAGGATCGCGCATCGACGTGACGGCGTCGTCGCTCGGCGACGCGTCCTCGCTGTCCGGAGGATCGCTCATCATGACGCCGCTCATGGGGGCGGACAACGTCGTCTACGCCGTCGCGCAAGGGCCCATCGCGGTGTCCGGCTTCGCCAGCGGCGGACGGGCCGAAACGGTCACCTCGGGCGTGCCAACGAGCGGACGCATTCCCAACGGCGCGCTGGTCGAACGTCAGCCGCCCGGCCAGTTCGGCGCCGAGAAGGCGCTGTTTCTGGAGTTGCACAACCCGGATTTCTCCACCGCCGCCAATGTCGCGGACGCGCTGAACGCGTTCGGCGCGGCGCGCTACGGCCTCAGCATCGCCCGCGAGCGCGATCTGCGCACCATCGAGGTGAGGCGGCCGCCTCATGTGGGCGCCGCGCGTTTCGCCGCCGAGATCGGCGAGGTGCGCGCCGTGGCCGACGCGCCCGCCCGGATCGTCGTGGACGAGCGCACCGGCACCATCGTCATCGGGCGCGACGTGCGCATCTCGACCGTCGCCGTGGCCCACGGCAACATCACCGTGCGGGTGACGGAGACGCCGGTCGCCGCCATGCCCGCCCCGTTCTCCGAAGGCGAGACCGTTGTGCTGCCGCGCACCACGGTTGACGTTGCCGAGGCGGGAGACGGCGTCGCCATCGTGCGCGGCGCGTCGCTGCAGACCCTGGTGGACGGGCTGAACAAGCTCGGTCTGAAGCCGCAAGGGATCATCGCCATCCTGCAGGCGATCAAGAGCGCGGGCGCCCTGCAAGCCGAACTGGTGGTGCAATGAGGCCGCGCCGCGCCGCGTTTTGCGGCCTCATCATGTGGGCGGCCTGTCACGCGGCGCCAACGGGGGCGTCGGCGCAAGCCGCTCCAGCCGAAGCGGCTTGGACCCCCCGGCGCGAGGAGGCAGCGGCGCCTCCCCTCGCGCGCCCTCCCGTGAAAATCGAGGCCGCGGCGCCCCCCGCCCCCCGGAGCCTGGGCGAAAGCTATTGCCGCGCCGTCGCCGACAAAGCCTCGGACGCGCGTTTTCTCGCACAGAAACAGGCGCTCGAAGACCTGCGTCGCCAGCTCGACGAGCGGGCGGCGGCCCTCGAAGCCAAGATCGAGGAGTATCGAAAATGGCTGGCCCGCCGCGACGAGTTCGTGAAAAAGGCGCAAGGCCAGTTGCTCGACATTTACGCGCGCATGAGGCCGGACGCCGCCGCGCTGCATCTGGCCGCGATGGACGAGGAAACGGCCGCCGCCATGCTCACAAGGCTGAACATGCGCAGCGCGAGCGCCATTCTGAACGAGATGCCCGCGGAAAAAGCGGCGCGGCTATCGGCGATCATCGTCGGCGCGGCGACAGGCCCCTCGGCCAAAGCCGCTCCACCGCCCACGGGAGGAGGCTGAGCATGCCCCATCGCATCGCCGCGGCGGCGCTCGCCGCTTTGGTTTCGGGCTGCGCCGCCGACATCCGCGACATCGGGCGGCCGCCGCAACTCACGCCCGTCGGCTCGGGGCTTGCGCCGGTCGCCATCAATCCGGCGCATGCGCCCGCCCATCGTCCCGCTTACGCCGGCCCCAACTCCCTATGGCAGGACGCCGGCGGCGACCTGTTCCGCGACCCCCGCGCCATGAAGCCGGGGGACGTGGTGACAGTGAAAATCCTCATCAAAGACCGCGCCTCGCTCGACAACTCCTCGAACCGCAAGCGGGAATCGACGCGCGACATCGGCCTCAGCATGGATTACGACCTCGCGGCCTCCGGGTTCACGCCTAACATGAAAGCGTCCGGATCGGGCGGGCTGAACTCGGCCATCGACTCCAACACCGAGACGAAAGGCTCCGGCGGCGTGTCGCGCTCCGAAACGATCGACCTGCTCATCGCGGCGGTCGTCACCGGCGTGCTGCCGAACGGCAATCTTCTCATCTCCGGCACGCAGGAGGTGCGCGTAAACTACGAGGTGCGCGATCTGTCCGTCGCCGGCGTCGTGCGCCCGCGCGACATCTCGCCCGACAACACCATCTCCTATGACAAAATTGCGGAAGCGCGGATTTCCTACGGCGGGCGCGGGCGGGCCATGGAGGTGCTGCAGCCCGGCCTCGGCCACCAGATCACCGACCTGCTGATGCCGTTTTAGAGGGAGATGGCGATGGCGAAAGCGGCGGCAACATCGGCGGTGGGCCTGGCGGCGGGCGTGATCGCCGTCACCGTGGTGGCGGGGGGCTTGGGCGCCGCGGCGGGGCTGTTCGCGCTCGCATCGCCGCCCAAAACGAGCGCGCGGGCCGAGAGCGTCCATGCGCCGAAGCCGGGCCCGGCGCCCGCGCTCGTCAAACCTCTTCCGATGGTGCTCACCAATCTCGCGCACCCGGCCTCAACCCTTGTCCGCCTGGAGGCGGCCCTCATCCTCGATCCGGACACGCCGGACCCGGACGCGCTGGCCGCGAAGACCGCCGAGGACTTCGCCGCCTATCTGCGCACGGCGACGCTGAGCGGCGTGGAGGGGGCCACGGGCTTCATTTATCTGCGCGCCGACCTGCTCGACCGGGCGCGCATCCGCTCCCACGGCAAGGCGCGCGACGTGGCCATCCGCGCGCTGGCGATCGAATGATGAGGGCGGCGCTCACGATCGCGGCGGCCGCGTTGATCCTGCCAGGCGACGCGGCGGCGCAGACGATAAGCCTGGAAGGCCTCATACCCGAGGGCGGCTCGGCGACCGGCCGCATGATCCAAGTTGCGCTCGCCGTCACGTTGCTCTCGCTTGCGCCCGGCATTCTGGTGGTGGCCACGTGCTTCACGCGCTTCGTCATCGCGCTGTCGTTTTTGCGCGCCGGTCTGGGCCTGCCCACGACGCCCGCCAACCTTATCCTGATCAGCCTGGCCCTGTTCATGACGCTGACCGTGATGGCGCCCGTGTTCGACCGCGCCTATCAGGAGGGCGTCAAGCCGCTCATTGCGGAAGAGATCAGCGAGGAGGAGGCGTATGTGCGCATCACCGCGCCGTTCCGCGCGTTCATGGCGGCCCATGTGCGCCCGCAAGACGTGGCCCTGTTCGAGGACATGGCCGCGCCGGCCAAAACGCAAGCCGCGCCGCCCGCCGCGGCGCCCGAGGCCGAGCGGACGGTGGAGCTGCGCGCGCTCATCCCGGCCTTCATGCTGTCTGAGCTGCGCCGCGGCGTCGAGATCGGCTTCCTCATCATGCTGCCTTTTCTCGTCATCGACCTGGTGGTCGCGACCCTCACCATGTCCATGGGCATGATGATGTTGTCGCCGAGCGTCATCTCGCTGCCGTTCAAAGTGTTGTTTTTCGTGCTCATCGACGGGTGGAGCCTGCTCGTCGGCGGGCTGATGCGGTCGTTCTCGTGACGCGGGCGACGGGAAATCGTTGACGGTTTGTCAATCGCGGTTAATGCTCGCTTCATGATTCGCGTGTAGTTTTGCGTGATCGCAGCTTGGGATTGCACTCCGCGCCCAAAGGCATGACGCCGCGCTGCGACGCCGGGTCGCCCGGAATGTCCCCCAACGCTTTTTCACACAGGGACATCGCCCCATGACGAGCATTCTGACGAACAACGCCGCCAAAGTCGCGTTGCAGACCCTCACCTCCACCATGAAAAGCCTCGACATGACGCAGAACCGGATTTCGACCGGCCTGCGCGTGGGCGACGCCTCCGACAACGCGGCGTATTGGGCCATCGCCACCGGCATGCGCTCGGACAGCTCCTCGCTCTCCACCGTGTCCGACGCGCTGAACCTGGGCGCCTCCACCATCGACGTGGCCGCCAACGGCCTGAAGAGCGCCATCGACGTGGTGACGCAGATCAAGACCAAGCTGGTCGCGGCGGCGCAACCCGGCATCGACCGCACCAAGGTGCAGTCGGAGATCACCCAACTCCAGAACCAGCTGAAAAGCATCTCGGACAGCGCCTCGTTCAACGGGCAAAACTGGCTCTCGGTGAACTCCGCCGCGACGGGCTACAACGCGACGAAAAGCATCGTCTCGTCGTTCTCCCGCGACGGCTCGGGCGCCATCTCCATCGGCCAGATCAACGTGGACACGAACGCCACGAAACTGTTCGACATCGGCTCGCTTGACGTCGGCGATTTCGGCGCCGCGACGAACGCCGCTGGCACGACGAACAGCGCGACGGGCGCAGCCGCCGCTCAGGTTGTGACGCTGACGAGCGTGATCCGCGAGGATGCGACCAACGCCGACACCCGCACACTGGCGATCGACTTCACCAACCTCAGCTCCACCACGGTGGCGTTCGGCACTGGCACGGTGACCGCGAACCAGGCGCTGGCGTCGGGCGACAGCCTCGGCACCACGGCCAAATACGACGCCGACACGAATGTCGTCACGGTGACGAAGATCGACCTGGACGTCATCAACAGCGGCCCTGCGGCGGCGCGCTACACCTACAGCACCTGGACGATCACCAACGTCACGCTGAACAACTCGACCGGCGGCGGTCTGCTCGATGCAGCGGACACCACCACCTCCGGCTCATACACGGACGCCAACGGCAACACCACCACCTCGGCGACCGGCACCGGCCGCTCCATCTTCAACCTGGACATCTCGACCCTGACGGACTCCGCCGCCGATCTGGCGACGCTGAACGCCTACACCAAGCAGACCGAAGCCGCGATCTCGGCGCTGACGACCGCCGCGTCCGACCTCGGCTCCGCGAAGTCGCGCGTGTCCATCCAGCAGTCGTTTGTGTCGAGCCTGAAAAACTCCATCGACAAAGGCGTCGGCGCCCTCGTGGATGCGGACATGAATGAAGAATCGACCCGTCTGCAGGCGCTGCAGGTGCAGCAGCAGCTCGGCGTGCAGGCGCTCTCCATCGCCAACCAGTCGAGCCAGTCGATCCTCAGCCTGTTCCGCTAACCGCAAGCCCAGGGTCCGGCGTCCGCGCCGGACCTCTTTTCGCGCTCGCGCCCTCCACCCCCGCGCAAGCTTAGCCGCGCATAGTCCGGCGCGAGGGCATCGGGGGTGCGGGGATGGTGGGCGCGGATCAGTTGCAGCGCATTCGCGACAGCGTGGTCGGCCTTGGCGCGCGCCGCTTGATGGCGCTGGCCGCTGTAGGCGCCAGCGTGTTCGCCGCGGTCGTCGGCGGCGGTTATTTCATGAGCAAGTCCGAGATGGACGCGCTCTATGTGGGCCTCACCCCGCAGGACGTGACGCGCATCGGCGCCGCCCTCACCGAAGCCGGCATCCGCTTCGACAGCAACGCCGAGGGCACCAAGGTTTTCGTCAACCGCAGTCAGATGGTGCAGGCGCGCATGGCGCTGGCCGAGAAAGGGCTGCCGATGAGCGCGACGGCCGGCTACGAGCTGTTCGACAAGCTCGGCTCCATGAGCCTCACCTCCTTCATGCAGAACATCACGCGGCTGCGGGCGCTCGAAGGCGAGATCGCGCGCACCGTTCAGGCCATGAAGGGCGTGAAGGCGGCGCGCGTGCACATCGTGCTGCCGGACCCGGGCTCATTCCGCCGCGCGGCGCAGCCGCCGTCCGCGTCCGTGGTGATCCGGCAGGACCCGAGCCAGCAGGCCCCGTCGGCCGCGGCCATCCGGCATCTGGTCTCCGCCGCGATCCCCGGCATGGCGCTTGAACAGGTCTCGGTGCTGAGCACGGAGGGCGCCATTCTCGCGGCCGGCGGCGACGGGGGGCAGGGCGCGTCCTCCAAGATGCTTGATCTGGAGCGAAGCGTCGCCAAGGAGCTGCAGGACAACATCCGCAAAACGCTCACCCCCTATCTGGGCCACGAGAATTTCGAGGTGAGCGTGACGGCTCGGCTCAACATCGACAAGCGCTCCACGAACGAGACGGCCTACGATCCGGACTCGAAGGTCGAGCGGTCGGTGCGCACCGTGAAGGAGTCCGGCGCCTCGCAGAACGCCCAGCGCAACTGGACGGTGAGCGTGGAGCAGAACATCCCGACCGATGAAAGGTCGGCGTCCGGCGGCGAGCAGAGCAAACGCTCCAACGAGCGGCGCGAGGAGCTGACGAATTTCGAACTCGCCACAAAGACCATCGCGACGGTGAGCGAAGGTTACCGCATCGAGGGCCTCGCCATCGCGGTCGTCGTCAACCGCAAGCGGCTGGAGGCGAGCGGCGCCGTTGAAGCCGAGGTGAAGAAAGTGGAGCAGCTCGTCGCGTCGGCGGCGGGCGTCGATGTGAAGCGCGGCGACAAGATGACGGTGGCGGCGGTGGCGTTCCATGATGAGGCCGCGCCCGCGCCAGCCGCCGCCACTGACTGGACGGAGCGCATTTCCGGCCATGCGAGCACGCTCATCACGGCCGGGATGGTGCTCGCCGTCTCGGCGATGCTGATCTGGTTCGTGCTGCGCCCCGCATTGCGCACTCTCGCCGAGCCGGCTCCTGCGCTCAGCGCCGCCGCGCCCGCTCCGATGCTTGGCGGGCCAGCGCTCGGGGCGGCGCGCGACGAGATGGCTGCGGCACAGCCTCGCATGGCGGCGGCCCCCACGCCCGCGCCACCCCACGCGTTTCAGCCGGTCGGCGTCGAACAGCCGGCTCCGGCCGCCGCTGTCCCCGCCGAGGCGTCGGCGGCGAAACGCCTCGAAGCCCTCATAGAAAACAACGAAGAGCGGGCGGCCGCCGTCCTCAAACAATGGATCGCGGGCTGATCATGCGCCGCCTCGCAGATTACCTCCCCGACGTCGCGGCCCCGCTGGGGGAGACTGCGCGCCCGCAGACGCCCTCCCTGCGCAAGCGGCTCGCCGACGCGCGGGCCGAAGGATATGCGCACGGCTTTGCGGACGCCGCAGCCGTGGCCGCCGCGCGCCGTACCGAGGCGGAGGCTGACGCGCAAAAAGCGCTCGCAGAGGCGCGGGCGCGTTGGGCGGCTGACGAGGGCGAGGCGCTCGCGCGCCGCCTGGAGGAGGCCGTCGCCCGATTTCACACCGAGGCGTCGGCGGCGATCGCGCGCGCTCTGCGGCCGTTTCTCGCCCATGCGGTCGTCGCCCGCGCCGCCGAGGAGTTCGCCGCCGCCCTGAGCGCGCTAACCCGCGACGGCGCGGGACGCATCGTCATTCGCGCCCCCGCAGACCTCATCTCACGCCTGGATGTCGCGCTTTCGCCGGAGCTTCGCGCGCTGACGCATTTCGAAGCCTCCGACGGCTGCGAGGCCGAGGCCGAGGCGAACGGCGCGCTCATTGAAACCAACATTGGCGCCTGGCTCGCCGCGCTAAACGCAGAGCGTCCGCCGGCCCAACCGCAGGAGAACTGAAATGGAGGATAAAGCGGCGCCGGAGGTGATCGTCGTCCGCAGGCGCGCCGACGATGGGGATGAGGGCCATCACGGCGGGGTGTGGAAAATCGCCTACGCCGATTTCATGACCGCGATGATGGCGTTCTTTCTCGTGATGTGGCTGGTGAGCGCGACGGATGAGAAAACCGTGGCGCAGCTCGCCGCCTACTTCAACCCCATCAAGCTGACCGACAGCGTGCCGGCCGACAAAGGTTTGCGCAACCTGGACGCGGGCGAGGGCCGCGAGGACGAAAAGCCGGTTGAGACCCCGAAGCCCGAGCCAAAGCCGGGCCAGGCCTTTAAGCCGAAGGGCGAGGTGAAATCGGGCGTCGCGGCGCCGGATGTGGACGACGCCTCGCTGCGCGATCCGTTCGCCGCGCCCGCCGCCATCGTCGCCGCCGAGGCGAAGCGGACGGCCGCTGACGCGGAAGCAAAACGCGAGCGCGCCGGAGGCCTTACCCGCGACGGCGCCGACGAGGCCGCGACGCCTCACGCAAAAGCCGAGGATTCACCGCCAACGCCGCTCGCCTCATTGGAGCGCGATCTTTCCACCATGCGCGAGGCGCTGGCCGCAGCCCTGTCCGGCGCGCCGCCGGAAGCGCTAAAAAGCCTCTCCCTCGCCGCGACGCCTGAGGGCGCTCTCATCAGCCTGTCGGACAGCTGGGAGTTCGAGATGTTCGCCGTCGGCACGGCGCAGCCGCACCCGGCCCTCACAACCGTTCTGGAGGGGCTTGCGGCGTTCGTTAAAGGGCGTGAGGAGCGGCTGGTGGTGCGCGGCCACACCGACGGACGCGCGTTCAAAGCGCGCGGCGACGGCAATTGGCGGCTCTCCACCGAGCGGGCGCACGCCGCGTATCTGGCGCTGTTGGCCGCCGGGGCGCCGGAACGGCGGTTCGCGCGCATCGAAGGCCGCGCCGATCGCGACCTGGCCGTCCCCGCCGATCCGCTGTCGCCGCGCAACCGGCGCATCGAAATTCTGCTAATGAAGGACTGACCTCCATGCGGTTCGCCTTCGCCACTTTCATGCTCGCCGTTTGCGCCGCTCCCGTCGCGGCGGATACGGAACGCTCCGCAGCGCTCTCCTCAGACGCGGTCGGGCCGGCGACGAGCCTTGCGGAGCGAGGCCCGGCGGAACCGTCCTCCCCAGACCGCGCGCTGCGCTCCGCGCTCGGCGCCTGGCGCGCGCTGCATGACCGCGCTGTCCATGGCGACGCCGCCGCGCTGGACGAGGCCGACGCCGCGAAACGCTCCATCGCCGACGCCTTCGCCAAAGCCGATCCGAAAAACTCCGAAGAAGCCTGGAACTGGCGCATGTCGGCCGCAGAGTTTCTGTTGCTGGGCGGCGATGCGCGCTCCGTCCGCCGCCTGCTCTCCGCCACTGAGACCCCTTCTGGAAGCGCCCCGCCTGGCGCGGATCGCCTTTACGCCGGAGCGCTCGCTTACGGGGAGAGGCGCTGGGACGCCGCCGCCGAGCTTTTGTCCGCCCTCGACCCGCGCGCGCAGAATCCGCGCATCGGCGGAGCGCTCGCCATGGTGCAGGCGATCATCGCAGCCGAGAGGGCCCCCGCCGAGGCCCAGCGCCGTCTTGATGACGCGCGCCTGCTCGCCCCCGGGTCGTTCGTGGAGGAGGCGGCCCTGCGCCGCGCTCTGCTCTCGCCCGGCGATCTACGCCCCGGCGGCGCGCACGAGGCGGCCGCCCAGGCGTATGCGCGGCGTTTCCCGAGATCGGCCCATGCCGCGATGTTCTTCGCCCGTGCGGCGCAGTTGGCCGCGCGGACTGCGCCCGGCGACGCCATATCGGCCTTGCGACGCATCTCGGCAAGCCAGAGCGAACCGGCGCGCCGGTCGCTGATGCTGGAGGCCGCCCGCGAAGCGCTCGCCATCGGCGCGACGCAAACCGCGCTTGAGACAGCGCGAGAGGCGGCGGCTCCCTCAACTCCACCCCACGAGCTGGCGCGGGCGAGGCTTTATGAGGCGGCGGCGCTCGTCGCCTCCGAGGCCCATCGGGAGGGCGCGCGTCTCCTCGGCGAGGTGCGCCGCGAGTTGCTCGCCCCGCCTGACCAGAACCTCTATGACAGCGCCGCGACGCTCGGCGCGGCGATGGCGAGTCCGCCCCAATCCTTCCCGCCCGCCGACAGCCCTCCTACCCCTGCCGACCCCCCGGAAACCGCGCTGCGCACCCTGGCGGAGGCCAACGCGTTGCTGACGAGACGCGGCCGATGACCGAAGCCGTAAAAAACCAGGCGGGGCGCGGCGGTCTTCGGGCGCAGACGTTTTTTCCGCGCCTTGGCGCGGGCAAGCCGGCCAGCCCGTTCGCCGAGACCCTCGCGCGCGCGGCGGAGGCGAAACCGGCGGCTGTCGCGGGCGGGGCCAAAGTTGTGAACGCAGCAATCGAGAATCAGCCCGCGCCGGAGCGCGTTGATGCCTGCGCCGCGCGCGCCGATATGGAGCTGGCGCATCGGCCGGCGGATCAGCCGGCGCCTCGCTCCGCGCCCCCACCTCTGGAGGCTCCGCCCGCGCTCCCGGAAGCGCCGCCCCCGCCCGACCAACGCGACGCTCCGCGTGACGCGCCCGCGCCCGAAAGGCCAGAGCGCGCCGCCGACCCCTTGCCGCTCCTCATGTGGCTCCGCCCGGCGGATGCGCCCACCCCTGCGGACGCGCCCGATGATCCGGGCGGCGAGCGCAAGCTCGACCCAGACGCCGCGGCCCAGAAACCTCCGCCCTCGACGAGCACCACGCCGGCCGTCGCCGTACTGCCCGCCGCAGCGCTCGCTGGGTCGCCTACTCCACCGCAGTCCGCTTCGCCGCCGGTGGTTGCGCTTGTTCATCCTCCCGCCGAGGCGAAACGGGAGGCGAGCGGAGCGTTGCGCGCGCCGGAACCGACGCATATCGAAACGCGAACGCATCTGCCGCCCGCCGTCCCGCGCGTTGGCGATCCAACGCCGCGGCCGCCCCAAGACGCCCCGCTCGCCGCCGCATCGCCCGAGCGCGAGCAGCCGCCCGCCCTTCAACCGGAGCGCCGCGCTGAGGCCTCCGCCGCGCCTCCCGCACGCGACGACAAGCCAGCGGACGCCGCCCCCGCCGTGAGGACAGCGCCCGCGCCGACTTCGCCGCCCGCAACGTTCATCGCGCCGGCCGGTGCTCAAATCGCGATCGCGGTGATGGAGGCGGCTGCGCCCGCCCCGCGCGAGCTTGCCGTGGCGCGGCCAAGCACGCCTGACGCTCCCGAACCGGTCAAAACGCTGCGCATCGAACTGAAACCGGCCGATCTGGGCGCCGTCACCGTGACGATGACGGCCAGGGGCGGCGCGCTGCGCGTCGCTATCACGGCGGAGAGGGAGACGACGGCCCGAACCATCGCCGACGACCGGGGCGCGCTCGCCGAGCTGCTGGCCGCAGCCGGGCGCGATGTGGAGGCCATCACCGTGTCGGCCGATGGCGCTTTCGTGGAGGCGCCGCCGCCGATCGACGGGCGAGCGGATGGAGGCTCCGGGCGAGCGGAGAGCGACACCGGCCGCCGCCGCGACGACGAACGCGAGCCGAGGCCGCAATGCGAAGGGCGGGCGCGCGAGGATCGGCCTCCGCCCCGCGACCCCGAGCGAGCCGCACCGCGAGGGCGTTATGTCTAGGCGCGTCGCCGCCTGCATGGCGGCCTGTCTGTGGACGGCGCCCGCCGCAGCCGCCTCGTGCGAGGCGGAACTGGCCCGCGCGTCCATCGCGCATGGAGTGCCGCTGGCGGTGCTGTACGCCGTGGGCCTTTCCGAGTCCGGCGGCGCGAAGGGCATGCGGCCCTACGCCGTGAATGTGGAGGGGAAGGCGCATTATCCGGCCACCCTCGCGGACGCGCTCGTCGTGGTTGAGACGGCGCAGGCGCGGGGCGCGACGCTCATCGACGTGGGCTGCATGCAGATCAACCTGCGCTGGCACGCCCAGCGCTTTCCGAACCTGCGCGCCATGTTCGACCCCGCCCGCAATGTGGACTACGCCGCGCGCTTCCTGAAAGAGCTACGCGCCCGCGAAGGCGGCTGGACGCGCGCCGTGGCGCGCTATCACGCCGGGCCGGCCAATCACGCCGCCCAGAAAACATATGTGTGCCGCGTCATCGCCCACATGGCGGCTGTCGGCCTCGGAGCATGGACGCCCCAGGCTCGCGAGTTGTGCCAGCCGAAGCCGCCCGTCCCATAGGAGACCTGCATGCCCAAAGCCAGTTTACATGGCCCGTTTCCGCTATCGTTCGACGCTGTGGCCCAGGCCGTCGGCCATGTGTCGGCGGGCGTTTTCGCTCTCGGTTACCAGGATGGCGACGGCGCCTTCCGCATCAACGCCGTAGGCCGCTCGGATGCGGATGTGGCCGCCGCGCTGAAGGCGCTGATCGGCTCGGATCAGGCGTTCAAGTTCGACTTCGCGGCGTCGCCGGCGGCGGCGTTCGAGCGCGAGTGCGCGCTGTTTCACGATTTTCGGCCGCCCGGCTCGCGTCTGCATCCGGCGCGTCCGACTGGAACCGCCCTCACATGCCCCCGCTGCTGCGCCGCCGAGACCTGGTGACGCGCATCGCCAGCATATCGGCGATGGCGGCTTGATAGCCGTGATGCCAGTAAGCCTGTTCCGGGCTGCCGGCGTCCAGGTGCTTTTGATCGACGGCGGTGTAGGGCGCGGCGTCCGAAAGCCACGCGCGGATGCTCGCCATACGCTCGGAAGCCGTCGCGATGAAATTACGCTGAAACATACTCGCACACCATGACTGACGCTCCACAACTCTAGCGCGCATCGATTAAAATTTCGCTATCGCGGCCAGCCTCGCGCAAGGCGGCTTTCGCACACTGCAAAAAAAGCCCCAACCGAACCTCAACCAAGCACGCCCAGCGAGCGCCCCCATGACCCTGGCCGCACCATCCGTCGATAGCATGCAGCGGCGCGCCGGCGCGCCCGATGCGGAGCCCAAACCGGGCCCGAGTCTCAGGTTTTTGTCCCTCGCGTCAGACTTCACCGTGGAGGTGTGCGAGGCGATCATCAACACCGGATGGCTGCTGCACGATGTCCGCGTCGCGGCGGACTCGACGATGTCCATCTCCGGCTCGGTGGAGCAACTCGTCGCCTCCATCACCCATGTGTCGGAGAACGCCGCCGGCACGGCTCGCTACGCCGACGAAACCCGCGCCAAGATGCAGAACTGCATTCACGGCAGCCGCGACGCCATCGCCGCTATGGGGCGGATCGACCACCGCGTTCACGCCATCGGCGACCGCCTTGCGGTGCTCGAGGGCGCGGCGGATAAAATCGGAGCCATGGCGACGCAGATCGAGGTGATCGCCAGGCAGACCAACCTGCTGGCGCTGAACGCGACGATTGAGGCCGCGCGGGCGGGCGAGAGCGGGCGCGGTTTCGCCGTCGTCGCGGCAGAGGTGAAGGCGCTCGCCGCGCAGACGGGCAAGGCGACGAGCGAGATCAACGCCCGGCTGGGGATCCTGCTCGCCGAGATGCGGGACATCCGCGCTTGCGTGGATGAAAGCCGCGCGGCGGTGGCCCAGGGCGGCGAGATCGTGAACGCCGTGGGCGCGCAGATGGAGGCGGCCGGGCGCGATATGGAGGACATCGCCCAACGCACCCGCGCCGTGACCGAGCTGTTGCAGCAGCAGCGGGACGCGACCGCCGAAATCTCCGCCAGTTCCAACCAGATCGCCGGCAAAACCTCGAAAATCACCAACGAGATTCAGGACATCCAGAAGCGGCTGGGCGAGGCGGAAAGGCTGGGCGGCGCGGCGCTGCAAATCGGCGTCGCCACCCATGGCTGGCGCGGCGCGGTGGCCAAAACGCCCGCCGACGCGGCGAAATGGAAGCACGGTCTGGCGGCCATCCTGCTCGGGGTCGCGGCGCCGCCCGCCACGCCGCCTGAGTTCGACGCCGACGCCATGCGGCGCGCGGACGACCCGGCGCTCAAATCCCCCGAGGCGGCGGCCTGTCTGCGCCGGGCGCGCGAGGGAGCCGACGTCGCCTCCCGCCGGGCCGCCGAGATGGTCGCCTGCGTCGCGGTCAAGGATTATAGCGCCGCGAGCCAGCATTACGTGGCGGCGGAGACGGCGCTCAACGACGTGGCGGCGGCGGCCAAGGAGCTTGCGGCCCAACAGCTTTAACGCGATCGCGGCCTTGCGCCGCCCCACAACACCACCGAAAGGACCGATTATGACCGCCTCAGCAGACCTGCCCATTCTTGTCGTCGACGACTACAACACGATGGTGCGCATCATCCGCAAGCTGCTGAAGCAGATCGGCTACGACAATGTGGACGAGGCCTCAAATGGTCAGCAGGCTTACGAGATGATCAAGGCGAAGCACTACGGCCTCATCATCTCCGACTGGAACATGGAGCCGATGACCGGCTACGACCTCCTCGTGAAAGTGCGCGCCGACGAGGCCACCGCAAAAACGCCGTTCATCCTGGTGACCGCCGAATCCCGCGCGGACAACATCGTCGCGGCGCAGAAGGCCGGCGTGAACACCTATCTCATGAAGCCGTTCAGCGCGCCGCAACTGAAAGAGCGCATCGACAAAGTGCTCATGGAGGCCTCCGGCGTCGCCGCGTGACCGACCCTCAATTTTTGCGAAAGCATCCGGGTTTGTGCGGGTCGGGCGTGAAGTCGCGCCCGGCCGAGATGATGCTCTCCGCCGCCCCGAGCACAAGACAGCCGCCGTCCGTCATAGTTCGCGCGATGCGCGAGAGGATGTCGGCTTTGCGGGCCGCATCGAAGTAAATCAGCACGTTGCGGCAGAACACGACGTCGAAGCGCCCGAGCGCGCCGTAGTCGTCGAGCAAGTTGAGCTGGCGGAACGACACCATCGCGCGCAGCGCCTCCGAAATGCGCCAGCCGTCGCCCACCCGCGTGAAATGGCGCGCCAGCATCGACTGCGGCAAGCCCCGCTGCACGTCGAATGCGGCGTAAACGCCCGCCCGCGCCTTGGCGAGGATCGCCTCGGACAAATCCGTCGCGACGATCTCGACGCGCCAATCGGCGAAACGATATGACGCCTCCGCGAGAAGCATGGCGAGCGAGTACGGCTCCTGCCCGGATGAACACGCGGCCGACCAAATGCGGACGCTCTTGCCGCCTTTGCGCGTCTCGGCGAGCCAGGGGATGATCTGGTCGCGAAACGCGTCGAACGGGGCCTTGTCGCGAAAGAAATAGGTCTCGTTCACGGTCATCGCCTCGATGACGCTTTGCGCCAAGCGCGGCGAGCGCCCTTTTTCCAGCATCAGCACCGCCTCAGCCAGACCCACCCCCTCGCGCCGCAGGATGGGCATGACCTTGGTTTCGATAAGATACGCCTTGTCCTGGTCGATGACGAGGCCGGACGCGCGCCGCAGATACGCGCACAGCGCCTGAAACCCTGGCATGGCGTCGAGACGGCTGGGCGGCGCGGCTGAGGGGGGCATGACATCACCACTTGCGGACATGGCGGGTTGGCGGAGCATCGTCTAACGGGCGAAATCGAATAGGGCGGCGATGTCGAGCACGGGGATCAGCATGTCGCCGGTTTGATAGATGCCGGACGTGAAGCGGGCGCGGCGCGGGTCGATGTGCGGCGGCGTCTGGATCTGCATCGCTGCGTCGAGGGTGAGCACGTCGCCCACCTTGTCCACGATGAGCGCGAAGCTTTCGCCGCGGTGGTCGATGGAGATGGCGAGCGCATTGTTGAACGAGCGCTCGCACGGCAAACCGAGCCGCTGGCGCAAGCTCACGGCTGTCACGATCTTGCCGCGCAGGTTGACGAGGCCCGCGATCTCAGGCGGGCAGAGCGGCACGGGGGTGAGAGACGCGATGCGGAAGATCGTCTGAGTCTGGCGGACCGAGAGGCCGAACACCTCCGCGCCGACGAACACCGTGAAGGTGCTGCCGTCCGCGTCGCCGGCGTGGGATGAGGTCAGAGGGGCGTGGATCATGCGGCCATTCCTTTTGTGTCCCGTTTCGTCTCGGCGAGGATCGCTCCCAAGTCGCGCAGCAGCGCGCGGCGGTCGCATCGTCCGGCGATCGCCGAAAACAGCCGCGGCGCTTCGCTTTGGGGCGCGCCTGAGGACAGGCCGATGACGGGGGTGTCGGCGCGCAGCCGGCGCAAGATGTCGGCGAGGCCCGGCTCGGATGCGGCCATCTCCTCCTCGATCACCACGGCGTCGAAGCGCGCACCGCCATGCAGTCGCTCCATTGTCTCCTCGACCGAGCGGGTCAGCGTCACCGCGTAGCCGGCGGCGCCCAGCGCGGGGCCGAACATGTCGCGGCTGGCGGCGTCGGAGCTGGCGAGCAACACCGGGTGAGTTTTCGCCTCCTCGCGCACCAGGGCGGAGGCGTCGTCATGGCGGGCGTAGGCGGCGGCGTCGATGAACTCCACCGTCTCGCCGTTGATTTCGACGGCGCCCACCACCGCGTCGCTCTCGCCGGCCAGTTGGATGGTCGGCGTGATTTCGAGAATGTCGAGGATGGTCTCGGCCACAAGGCCGAACTGGCTGCGGTCCGTCGTCACGATGAGCACTGGCGAGGCGCCCTCGCCCAGATGCTGATGCGGGTCGGCCATGAACACGGGCAGCAGCCGGTTCTCGTAGAGCATCACAAGCCGCCCGTCCGAGGTCTCGATGCGGCTGTGCTCCACCGTGATGATGCGTGAGACGAGCGAGAGCGGCACAACCTTGCTCACCCCCGGCCCAGCGCGGAACTGCACCATGCGGATTTTGCCGGTGAGGGTCACGGCCCCGTCGGCGGACTTGCTGGCTTTCTCCTGGGATTTCTCAACGCCGAGATTTTTGGCGACGCCGCCCGGATCGAGGATCAACACCACAGAGCCGTCGCCGAGGATGGTGTGGCCGCTGAACGTGCGCAGGTGCGCGAGGGAAGCGCTGAGCGGCTTGACCACGATCTCCTGCACGTCCGACACGCTGTCCACGATGACGCCGAACGTCTCCGCGCCCACGCGCATAATCACGACCAGGCGCTCCTCCTCCTCCGCTTTCCCCGACGCGCCAAGCGCCAGCACGGGCCGCAAGTCGATGACCGGGATCACCTCGTTGCGCAGCCGCAGCACCAGCGCGTTCTGCACTTGGCGCACTTGGGTGCGGTGTTCGCCGCCGATGGCGACGGCCTCGACCACGGCGTTTTGCGGCAGGGCGAAGCGCTGGTCGCCGATCTCGACGATGAGCGCCGGCGCGATGGCGAGCGTGAGCGGAATTTTCAACGAGAAGCGCGTGCCCTTGCCAGGCGTGGAGGACAGCGCGATTGAGCCGCCGATGGACTCAAGGTTCGTGCGAACCACATCCATGCCGACGCCGCGCCCCGACACGTTGGTGACGAGCGCGGCGGTGGAGAAACCCGGGGCGAAGATGAAGCGGTAGATTTGCTCCTCCGGCATCTCGGCCGCCTCTTTCTCCGTGCACAGGCCGTTCTTGACGGCTTTGGCCCGAATGCGGTCGGCGTCGAGGCCGCGCCCGTCGTCCGACACCTCGATGGAGATTTGCCCCGCCTCATGGGTGGCGGAGACGCGGATCGTACCGGCTTCGGGTTTGCCCGCCGCGCGGCGCGCCTCCGGCGTCTCGACGCCATGATCGGCGCAGTTGCGGATGAGATGGGTCAGCGGGTCGCGGATCACCTCGATGAGCTGGCGATCGAGTTCGGTGTCGGCGCCCTCGGTGACGAGGTTGATCTTCTTCGACAACTCGCTGGAGAGTTCCCGCACCAGACGCGGCATGCTGGTGAACAGTCGGCCGACGGGCTGCATCCGCGCACGCATCACCGCGTCCTGCAGGTCGGTGGTGAGGGCGGAGAGACGCTGCAACGGGGCCTTCACCGGGTCGCTGTCGCGCATGCGGGTCAGTTCAAGCAGTTGGTTGCGGGTGAGCACCAGTTCGGACACCTGCTCCATGATGCGCTCGATGGTGTTCACGGCGACTCGGATCGTCTCCGGCCCAGTCTCGGCGCGGGCCGACTCCTTCCTGGCGGGCGGCGGGGCGTCGTGCGGATGTGCAGCGGCGTTGGCGGCGGATTGCGCCGGCGCCGGCTCGTCCCCGTCCTCCGAGCAGATGCGGTCGATGGCGTCGATCACGTCGCTGTCGTCGCCGTCGATCTCGCCGCCGCTCGCCTCCACCAGCTCGGTGATGGCCTTGATGCGGTCCATGGCTTTCAGGATGAGCGAGACGGATTTGGGCGTGGGCGAAACGCCGTCTCGCAAGGAGCCGATAAGCGTTTCAGCGGCGTGGGCAACTTTCTGCAGCCGCTCGAGCCCGAGAAAGCTCGCGGTGCCCTTGATGGTGTGCACGAGCCTGAAAATGCTCGCGATGGGGGCCGGGTCTTGCGGGTTGCGCTCGAAATGGATGAGCTGGGTTTCGATCCCTTCCAGGTGCTCGGCGGTTTCGGTGAGGAAGTCGCGCATCAATTCGTCCATGGTGTCCTCCCTCAAACCGGATGAGCGGCGCGCAGCAGGCGGTCGGCTTTTTGCTGGCTGGCCTCGCCGGCGGGAGCGTCGCCGTGGTTGACCAGATCGGCGGCGGCTTCCAGCGCCTGCCTAAGCCGCGACGACGTTTCTTCGCAGAACTCCTGCACATGCTCGGCGGTTAATTCGCCATGGCGGCTGCGTTTCTCCGAGATGGTGAGGATCGAGCGCTCGGCGATGGCGTCCAGGCGGGCGATCGCCGCTTCGAAGCGTCGGCGCAGATTGGGGTCGAGACGCTCGTAGAGCTTCACAGCCGCGCCGCCGCCGGGAAGGGGCGAACCGAGGAAATACTCCTGGTAGGTTTTGGGCCGCCACATGAGAATCTCGTCGACCATTTCCGGCAAAAGGATCGGAAAATTCTCAATTAACAGCAAAATTTCATTAAAATGGTTCAAGTAATCGTTGGCGATCCCCGAGGCGGGGTTGATCAAACCGGCGGCCTCAAGCCGGAGGCTTTGTGTATCCGGGTCCGCGCCATTCAGCGGAGACGGGTTTTTTTTATGCGATGATTGGGCCAGAGACATGCGCCGTTCTCCAAAACGCTGTGTTTCGTCAATCTATCGCCGCATAAGCTTAAAAAAGAGATTGCTCAAACAGTACAATTCTTCCGATCCAAGCGCGTTGCCGTAAGCGCCGAGGCGTATTACAACCGGCGCGGCCGAACGGAGGACGCCCCATGCTCGCATCGCCGCACTCGCACGACGCCGCCGCGCAGACCGATCCGACAGTTCGGGAGTTCCGCCATATCGCCATCTGGCCGCTTCAGATCGTGGCGTCCGACCGCACGCTGGCGCAGCGCGGCTATCACACCGCCCTCGACGACGCGAAGGGAAGCGCCTGGTCGCTGCTCAGCGACGAGTTCGGGTGCGGCGAAGGCGCCTTCCAGGAGCGGCATTATCGGGAATTCGTGTCTTTCCTGCCGCATGTGCAGCGGTTCCTCTACGGCGAAGGCGGCGGAACCGGCCTCAACGCCGGCGCCGGCGATCCACCGCCCGTGCGCGTCTACCGCCGCGGCGATGTGCGCTCCGTGCGCATCGTGCTGGAGCCCGGTGGACGCCCCATCGTCTGCGACGTGCCCCATGTGGACCTTTATTTCTTCCACGACGTGGATGCGGTCATCCTCGTTTGCGAAATCGCAGTGCGGGACACGCCGCTTTCGGTTGCGAGCGGCGTCATGCAGCGATTCGGCCGCGCTTATCCCGCCGGGTGGACGGACAGCGGCGAACCGGCCAATTGCCCATGGTCGGTCGAATGGCTCGATGCGAGCGGCGCCGTGCTCGCCGCCGCGAATTATGCCGACAAGCGCGCGTTTTTAAACTTCGTGGGCGAGAAACGCGCCGCGCGCATGTCCGATCACTGGTCGTTTCTGCTGGCCCCGCTCACCAACCACGCGACGGCGAGCGGCGCTCTGGGCTTCCGCGAAATCGAGTACTCCCGCATGCCGGCCATGTCTTACGTGGCCCTCGACAGCCTCGACGACCTCACCCGGCACGACTACATCCGCCTGACCCTCGGCGGGGCGCCGCGTGCGGCCGCTTCGGCCTTCTCCGCCCGCTTCCTGAAGGAGTTCGAGGCGCGCCACGTCTACGACCGCTTCTACGCGGACGGTATGGACGGGGCCGGCGCCGACATCCGCTTCCTCACCTCGGGCGAGACGTTCTGCATCGTGTCCGGCGGCCCGCCGAACGCCATGAACTGCAACGAGCGCGGGCTTCTCGGCCAGTTCCGGCATCAGTATTTCCTGCTGTTCCTCATTGCCCATTTCCACAAAGCGGCGCTGCTGATGCTGTCCGACCGCATGGTCGCGGCGCTCAAAAACTACAACTCGACGGACCGTGGCTCGATCGATCAATTCCGGGACGCGATTTTTTCGCTGCAGGAGAGTTTCCTGCGTTTCTCCCAGCGCTACCTTTTCGCCGAGATCTCAGGCCAGGCGCATCTGCGCGACATGTTCCGCCTCATCCGCTCCCATCTCGCGGTGGACAAGCTGCATCAGGAGGTGCGCGGCGAGATTATCGACATGGTGCAATATTTGGACTCGAGCGCGCTGCGGCGCCAGTCCGGCGCCATGCACCGGCTGACCGTGGTCACGGTCGTCGGCCTTGTGGGGGCGATCGCCACCGGCTTCCTTGGCATGAACATTCTGGATGAGACGGACAATCCGCTATCGGTGAAGGCGGCCTACTTCGCAGCGGCTGTGGGCGGCGTGCTCGTGTTTCTGGGCGTCGCCATCGCGTATTCCCGCAGGCTGGGCAAGATCATGGACAAGCTTTCAGGCGATTACCGCAAAACCTGAGCGGCCTCTGTTGCCCAGAAAAGCGTCAACGATACTTTTTTATTTCTGCAAGTTCGATGAGCGCGCGCGAGGTGGGAACCTGATCGAAAAACAAGGTGTATTGCTCTTTGCGCGCCCGCACATACGCTGTCTGCCCGGGGGCCACTTTGATGGGGGCGCCCTTGTAGTCGAACAGTCGGAAGCCGACATCCTGGCGCACATAATGCGTGCCCGGGGGAACGGACGCCGTGATCACCTCCGCCCAGCCGAGCTTTCCTATGAATTTGCCGTTTAACTCGACATCGGCGCGGCCGGACAACCACTTCGGCACAAGGCCTGGAACAAGAACATTGATCGGGGCCTGCTCCCAGTAAATCACGATCCGCGATCCGCCTTTGGCGGGAGCCTTTTTGGCCACAGGGCTTGCGTCTTGCGCGTGTGCTGAAACGCCGAGCGCAAACGCCATAACGAAGGCCCAAATGAATCGCATGAACCAAACCTCTAAAAATTTCTACAAGCTTTCCCGTATCAAGGCCGAAGGCGATTGTCCGCTTTTTATCCAGACTGGCGGCGGTTTTGATAGGGTATGTGAGAATCAGGTTACGCGGCGAGGGGACTCCGATGACACGCTGGATCGACGAGACGCTGCACCCGCATTTCCGTTGCGCGCTGCAGGCGGACAGGGTGCTGTATGAGAATAAGACGGAGCATCAGCACCTCGTCATTTTCGAGAACGCCACGTTCGGCCGGGTCATGATGCTGGACGGCGTGGTGCAGCTCACCTCGCGCGACGAGTTCATCTATCATGAGATGATGGCCCACGCACCCATCCTGGCCCACGGCGACGCCCGGCGCGTGCTCATCATCGGCGGCGGTGACGGCGGCGTGCTGCGCGAGGTGTTGCGGCACAAATCGGTGGAGCGCGCGGTGTTGTGCGAGATCGACCGGGCTGTGGTGGACCTATCGCTCGAACATCTGGCCGAGATCAGCCGGGGCGCGTTCGACGATCCGCGCGCGGAGTTGGTCATCGCCGACGGCGTGAAATACGTGGCCGAAACGGACGAGCGCTTCGATTGCATCATCGTGGACTCAACGGAGCCTGTCGGCCCGGCCGCCGTGCTGTTCACGCGCGAGTTTTTCGAGGGCTGCCGCCGCTGCCTCGCCAAACCGGGCGTGCTCATCACCCAGAACGGCCTGCCCTTCCTTCACCCCGATCACCTTCAGGGCACGATGCGCCTGTTCGGCGAAATGTTTGAGGATAGCGCCACGTTCCTCGTCAACCAGCCGACCTATTTCGGCGGGCCGTTTGCGCTCGCCTGGGCCTCGAATGCCAAGTCGCTGCGAACAATCAAAATGAAGGCGCTGAAAGAGCGCTTCGCGGCCTCGGGCGTCGAGACGCGTTACTATTCTCCCCGCGTGCACAAAGCGTCCTTCGCGCTGCCCGTTTACATCGAGCGCCTGGCGGAGACTTGAAAAAGAGCGGTGCGCATCGGCGCTGTTTCCGCCTCTCAAATAAAAAGCATCACAACAGAGAGCGCGACCGCAGCGGCGAGAGCGTAGTTCACTGCCCGAAGGCTCGCCGGATCGCTGACGAGCCGCCTTATGGCCATGCCGAACGCGCACCATAGGCTCGCGCTCGGGATGCAGAGCGCGGCGAAAACGGCCGTGATGGTCAGAAGTTCGGCGTCATAGTTCCCGCCTACCGTGGTGAAGGCGGGCACGGCGCTCAGCACCATCGTCCAAGCCTTGGGGTTCACCCATTGAAACAGGGCGGCCTCCGTGAAGGTCAGCGGTTTGGCAGATGCGGCGTTTTCGGGGCGTCCCGCGGTCGCCACGCGCCACGCGAGGTAGAGCAGATAAGCAGCGCCCAGCCATTTGAGCGCCTCATGCAGCGCCGGGTAGAGCGCGAACACGCGGCCAAGGCCGAGCCCGACGGCGAGCGTCATCAGCGGAAAGCCCGCCGCGATGCCGAGGATATGCGGAATGGTGCGGCGATAGCCGAACGCGGCCCCTGACGCGGTGAGCATGATGTTGTTCGGCCCCGGCGTCAGCGAGTTGGCGAGGGTGAACAGAATGATGGGCAAAACGTCTTGCATCGGCCGCAGACTAGGCGGCGGCGCGTGCGGCGTAAAGCCCACCGGCCATGCGGTTTGCTCAATGAAGAGGCGCCCACAGAGCGTTGCATGATGGCGGCGGGACTATGGATAAAGGCGGGTTCGGTTCCAGTCCGCCTCCAGATAGGCCCGGCGGAAGACCACGCGGTCATGCAGACGGAAATCGCCCTCCCGCCAGAACTCGATCTCGATGGGAGTCAGGCGGAAGCCCGACCAGTGCGGCGGACGCGGCACGTCGCCGCCGGCGTATAGCGCGGTGAGGCGCTCGACCTCCGCCTCCAGCGCCGCGCGGCTCTCCAGCGGGCGCGACTGCCGGGACGCCCAAGCCCCCACGCGGCTGCCGAAGGCGCGGCTGGCGAAATAGGCGTCGGCCTCATCGGCTGAAACCGTCTCAACGGCCCCACGGGCGCGCACCTGGCGGCGCAGGCTTTTCCAGTGGAAGCAAAGCGCCGCTTTGCGCTGGCCCACCAACTCCACGCCCTTTGCGCTCTCATAGTTGGTGTAGAACACGAAGCCGCGCTCATCGAGGCCCTTCAGCAGCACCGTGCGCACATTCGGCAAGCCGCTCGAGTCGACGGTGGCGAGCGCCATGGCGTTCGGATCGTTGATCTCGGAGGCTTCCGCTTCGGCCATCCAGACGGGAAACAGCGCCCAAGGGTCGGACGCGTTCGTGAAGTCGACGCCGGCGTCCATCACCGTTTGCAAGACCACGCTCCCGCCATTAAGAAACTTGAAAATTATGGTCGGCGGCGCGACGCCAGCCAGCGCCGACAGGGCCTCAAGCAATACCCGGTGCGCGCGCTAGACGAAAGACTTTCTTTGTGTAGGATGACGGCGAACAGCAGGAGTGTACATCTTGGCATCCCCAGCGCAATTGATGCATGGCAAACGCGGCTTGATCATGGGCGTGGCCAACAATCGCTCAATTGCATGGGGCATCGCCAAGGCGCTGGCGGACAACGGGGCCGCGCTCGCCTTCACCTATCAGGGCGACGCCATCAAGAAGCGGGTCGAACCTCTGGCCGCCGAGGTCGGGTCGAACCTCGTCCTTCCGTGCGACGTGACGGACGCGGCCTCGATCGATGCCGCCTTCGCCGCGGTCGCCGCCGAGTGGCCGTCGCTCGATTTCGTCGTGCACTGCATCGCCTTCTCCGACAAGGATCAGCTTGATGGGCGCTACGTCGACACGACGCAGGACAACTTCAACTCCACGATGCTGATCTCCTGCTACTCGTTCACAGCCGTCGCTCAGCGCGCCGAAAAGCTTATGCCGAACGGCGGCGCGCTCCTGACCCTCACCTATTACGGCGCCGAGAAGGTGATGCCGCATTATAACGTGATGGGCGTGGCCAAGGCCGCGCTCGAGGCGAGCGTGCGCTACCTGGCGGCCGACCTTGGGCGGCAGAACATCCGCGTCAACGCCATCTCCGCCGGGCCGATCAAGACGCTCGCCGCCTCCGGCATCGCCGATTTCCGCTATATCCTGAAATGGAATGAGTACAACGCCCCGCTGCGCCGCACCGTGTCGATCGAGGATGTGGGGTCGGCCGGGCTGTATCTGTTGTCCGACATGAGCCGGGGCGTTACGGGGGAAATCCACCACGTGGACGCCGGCTATCACGTGGTTGGCATGAAGGCCGAGGATGCGCCAGACATCTCGGTGGTAAAGTAAAAGGCGGGGCGTTTCATGGATCCGATCAAGCTAGTCAAACAGGTTGCGTTCGCCGGCGTCATCACGCTCATCGTGATGGGCGCTGCCGGATTTTACATCGGCTATTCCGCGGGCCGCGGCGACATGAGCGAACTGCGCGGCTATATCGAGACGCTGAACCTGAGCGCCGGCCGCCCGGGCGAGCCGCCACGTCAGGTGACGGCCGCCCTCGACATGAGCGCGGCGACAGACCTCTCGCCTGTTCTGACCGAAATCCGCGCCGTCGCCGGACAATTGAAAAAACTGGAGAAATGGACGGAGACGAGCGCCGATCTGCCCAAAATCGAACCGCTTGCGAACGACGTGCGCGGGCTCGCCGCGCAGATCAAGCGAGTGGAAGGGCAACTGGGCGAGCGCGCGCCGCAGTCGGACATGACGCCCATCCTGACCGAGCTTCGCGCGGCCTCGGCGCAGATGAAACGCGTTGAGGCGTATCTCGAAAAACCCGCGCAACCCGATCTCAACCCGGTCTTAAGCGAAATCCGCGCGGCGGCCGCCCAGATCAAGAAGCTGGAGCGCCCCGGATCCGAGCCGTCGATCACGCCGGTCGTCGCCGAGATGAAGGCCTTTGGCGAACAGTTGCGCCGCATCGAAAAGGCCTCGCTTGAGGCGCCGCGCGAAGACCCGAAACTGCGCGAGGAATTGGGCCGCTTGCGCCAGGCGGCGGCCTCCGCCGGCGAGCAGCTCGCCGCATGCCAGGCGCGCTCCGCCGCGCTCGACGCCCGCATTATGCAATATCTGCAGCAGCCGCAGGTGACGCGCGCCGCAGCGCCTGCGCCGGAGGAGACGCCAGCGCCCCGTTCGGCTCAGCCTGAGGCGACTGTGGTGCTGTATGACAGCTTCTATCTGAAGAAGGATCAGAACAAATCCTTCGACGACGTGGACATCAAGGTCGCGCTGCAAGGCGTGGCGTCGCGTTCGGCGCGGGTGGACGTGAACAACCAGAGCGTCTCGATCGCGTTCGGCGAGCGCAAGGAGATCGTCTACAACAACATGACGTGCGAGTTGAACCTGACCGAGACCGATCTCAACGCGAGCCAGGCGCGGTTTAACATCGCCTGCAAAAAATAACGTGCCGGTCATCTATTTTCTTCGCCACGGCCAGACGGACTGGAACGCCTCGCGCCGCATGCAGGGGCAGATCGACACCCCGCTCAACGACGTCGGCCGGGCGCAAGCCGCCCGCAACGGCCGCGCGCTCGCAACGCTGCTCGGCGACGCCGCCGCCTGGGATTATGTGTCCAGTCCGCTTGTGCGCGCGTCCGAGACCATGGAGATCGTGCGCGAAACGCTTGGCCTGCCGCGCTTGGGCTACGCCACGGATAAGCGTCTGATGGAAATCCACTTCGGCGACTGGCAGGGCGAGCTGTGGGAGAACCTCGGCGGCTCCTGGAGCGAAACTGTCGCCCAGCGCCTCGCTGACCCCTGGAACCACGTGCCGCCTGGAGAGGGCGCTGAAAGCAACGGCATGCTGTCCGAGCGCGTGCTTGCATGGCTGTCGCAGGTGTCGCGCGACACGGTCGCCGTCGCCCATGGCGGCGTCATGCGCGTGCTGCGGGCGCATATCGAGGGCCTTGACGTTCACACCATGATCGCGCTGCACGTGCCGCAGGATCAGGTTTTGCGCATCGACGGCGGCCACCTCTCGTGGCATTAATGGGCGCATGCGGGCGCCGGCCGTTTGGCCGCCCCTGAAGCGAGGCTCGCCGTCGGATGTCGCACAACACGTTTGGCCACCTCTTCCGCGTGACGACCTGGGGCGAGAGCCACGGCCCGGCCATCGGCTGCGTGGTGGACGGCTGCCCGCCGGGCGTGCCGCTCGATGTGGGCGACATCCAGCACTATCTCGACAAGCGCCGGCCCGGCCAGTCGCGCTACACCACCCAGCGGCAGGAGCCGGACGCGGTGGAAATCCTCTCCGGCGTATACCCGGACGCAGGCGGAAAGCAAGTGACCACGGGCGCGCCAATCTCGCTCATCATCCGCAACGTCGACCAGCGCTCCAAGGACTACGCGCAAATTGAGGATAAATTTCGCCCCGGCCATGCGGATTACGCCTACACCGTCAAATACGGCGTGCGCGATCCGCGCGGCGGCGGGCGCTCCTCGGCGCGGGAGACGGCGATGCGCGTGGCGGCGGGCGCAATCGCGCGCAAGATCATGCCCGGCGTCACCGTGCGCGGCGCGCTCATTCAACTCGGGCCGCACAAAATAGACCGCGAACGTTGGGATTGGGCGGAGGTGGAGCGCAACCCGTTTTTCTCACCCGACGCCAAGGCCGCCGCGCTCTGGGCGGAGTATCTCGACGGCGTGCGAAAGGCAGGCTCGTCTTGCGGCGCCGTCATCGAGGTGGTGGCCGACGGCGTTCCGGCAGGCCTCGGCGCGCCGCTTTACGGCAAGCTCGATCAGGACATCGCCGCCGCTTTTATGGGCATCAATGCGGTCAAGGGCGTGGAGATTGGCGCAGGTTTCGGCGCCGCTAGCCTCTCCGGCGAGGAGAACGCCGACGAAATGCGCGCCGGCGCCGACGGCCGCCCGGTGTTCCTCAGCAACAACGCCGGCGGCGTTCTGGGCGGCATCTCCACGGGCCAGCCCATCGTCGCGCGCTTCGCCGTCAAACCCACGTCGTCGATCCTTACGCCGCGCCGCACCATCGACGCCGCCGGGCAGGAAACTGACATCGTCACCAAGGGCCGGCACGATCCTTGCGTGGGCATTCGCGCAGTGCCGGTGGGCGAGGCGATGATGGCCCTGGTGCTGGCCGACCACTATCTGCGCCACCGGGCGCAATGCGGATGATCTGCTGACAGGGCGCGCCATGCCTCCAAAGCCGACGATGACGCAAATCCCAGAAGACGGATTCTCGCTTGCCTATTCCTCCGAGTCCGGCGACCTGCGCTTCAACATCATGGCGTTCTTTGCGGTCATCGCGCTCGGATTTTACATCTACGCGGGCTATGACGCGCTGCTCGCCTTCGCAGTCGCCACGGGATGCGCCGCGTATTACTTCTATCCCCTCGTGGAAAAAAAACCGCGCCTCGGCGCCAACCAGTATGGCGTGTTCATCGACGGCTTCGGGCTCATCGCCTGGCGAGCCATCTCCGACATCGCCGTGTCGACCTACGCCTCGCGGCTGCTGGAGACGACAGAACTGCAATTCCGCCTCAACCAACCGCTCGACAGCGCGCTGCTGGTCGATTGGCGGCGCATGCCGATCTGGCGCGTGCTCATGAAACTCCCCTGGAGCATGACGTACGACAATGTGGTGCGCGTAAATCTTGAGCCGTTCGCGCCCCCGCCGGAGGAGGTGCATCGCACCTTCGTGCGCATGAAGAAGTTCTACGGCTAGATATCGTCCGCGTCACGACCTGCGACGCCCCGGCGCCTGTCCATGCGCTGCATCACCGGCGTCACCGTGACGCCGTGGATAATGATGGACATGAGCACGATGAGGCTGACCAAGCTCCACAGCAGATCTGGATTATCGAATTCGCCGCGATTTAGGCCGTAAGCGAGATAGTAGACCGAGCCGACGCCTCTGATGCCGAAAAAACTCGTGACGGCCCGTTCATCCGTACGCCCGACGCCAGCGAGGGAAACCCACCCGAGAAAGGGCCGCACGACGAAAATGGCCAGCACGGCGAAAGCGAGCGCCGCCGCGCCGATGCCCTCCAGCAGCGCGCCAGGTTGAACGAGGGCGCCGCCGAACAGCACCAGCAGCACCATCATGAGCAACCGCTCAAGCTGCTCGATAAAGTCGTGCATCTTGTCGTGATAAGCGTGATCGCGCTCAGCCGCCCGGATGCCGAGGGCGGCGACGAACACCGCGATGAAGCCGTACCCTTGCGCCATCTCGGTCACGCCGTAGGCGATGCAGGTGACCCCGAGCGCAACGAAGCCGTCGCCGGTGCGCGACAGAGCCGCCCGCCGCGGCAGACTGAAAATGATCCACCCCAGGAACTTGCCTGCCGCCCAGCCGATGACGGCTCCGGCTCCGAGCTTCCAGAGCACATAAAACGAGAACCATTGGGCGATGTCGAACGCGGAGCCGGCGGCGGCAAGCGCGAGAGCAAGCGCCAAATGCACGAACGGAAACGCCAGCCCGTCGTTTAGCCCGGCCTCGGCGGTGAGCGAGAAGCGCACGGCGTCCTCCTTGCCTTCCCGGGGCGGCCCCACCTGCACGTCGCTGGCGAGCACCGGGTCGGTCGGCGCGAGCGCGGCGGCGAGCAACAGCGCGGAGACAAGACCAAGGCCGAGCAGATACTGCCCGAGCAGCGTGAGCGCCAGGATCGTCAGCGGCATGGCCAGAGTGAGCAGCCGCCACGCGGCCGTCCACGATTTTAAATGAAACGCCCCGTCGAGCTTTAAGCCCGCGCCCATGAGCGCGATGATGACGACGAACTCGGCGAACCGCTCCGTGAGAACCGGGTGGCGGGTCGGGTGCAGCGCGGCGTAAGGCACGTCCCAGACCGAAAAGATCGCCGCGCCGATCGCGACGCAGGCGATGGGCAGCGTTAGCGGCAGCTCCTTGAACAGCATCGGCGCCCAGGCGGTGATGAGCACGATCACGCCGAAAAGGGTCAGGATGACCACATACTCGTCCATCGTCACGCCGTCCCTCGGAAGCTGCTGGCGGAGGCTAATGGGCGAGCGGCTTGGCCGGTTCCTGAAACCTTGGGTCAGGGCGCCCAATTGCGCGCATTTCGTATCGCGGCGTGAGCGTGATTGAGACGGACTGCAGGAAAGCGACTTAAAGCAAGAGTGAAGTGAAGCCCCGAGACCGGGGCTTCTTCGTCACGCGGCGGCGCGATAAACCTGCTCGGCGATCTCGCGCCCGCGCAGGATTTCCTTCACGATGATTTCGGTCGGCGCAAACGCCTCGCGAATGACCTCTATCGCCGCATGCGGATTGGCGCGCCCGCACATGAAAATGTCGAGAGCCGCGTAGCCGTGCTCCGGCCAGCTGTGAATGCTGATGTGCGACTCCGCCAGCACGGCCACGCCCGACACGCCGCCATTGGGCGTGAAATGGTGCATGTGCATGTGGAGCAGCGTTGCGCCCGAGGCCTCGACGCAACGGCGGAACGTGTCCTCGATATGCGCGATGTCGTCGAGCCGGCTGCCGTTCAGCACATCGACGATCAGATGGGTTCCTGCAAACCGGACACCGTCCCGCTCGCAAAAATAGTCGTTCCGATCCTCAAGGCTCACATGCGAGCCGAGAGAGATGACGTCTTCCGTTTGGGCGGTGCTTGAACCTCGATCCAAGTCCATCCCCAATTGGATAAGGGCGTCATGAGACATTGGCGTCCTCCCCAACCATGAGATGTCCTACTGCAGACAAGGCGGGGTATGTGCATCCATTGACCCGGCAATACAAGGAAAAACTGCGGCGCGGCCCAAAAAATTTGTGGCCCGTCCGTCACTTGCGCGAAAGCGTGCGCGCGAGGCCCGCAACGGCTCGAAAGGCGGCGAAACGGCGCCGCCGGCAAGGCTCTCTCAAGGCCGCACGGCTCGCGGCTTGACGGGCGCCAGCTTATCCGGTTTATCGAGGCGGGCGCTCGGTTTGAATGCGCCGCAGCGTGTGGAGCGCGTAATGGCCGTTAAAGTGGGCGTCGAAAAGCTGGGCCTTTTGTGTCTGAAGCGGCCCTGGTTTTCCGCGCTCGCGCTTCTGCTGATCACCGCCGCCGCAGTCGCAGGAATGCTGCGCCTCAGCGTGGACGACAGCCTGACCGAACTCTTCCGCTCCAACACCGCCGAGTTCCGGCAATACGAGCGTCTCGACACGCGCTTTCCCTCGAGCGAGTACGACGTGCTCGTCGTCGTCGAGGGGGAGCGGCTTCTGGAGCGCGACGCCCTCATCGCGCTGCGGAACATGGTGATCGAGTTCCAGTTCGTGCCCGCCACAAAGGGCGTCATCTCGCTGTTCTCCTCGCGCGAGCCTCCCGTGAACGGCGGCGTGCCGCAGCAGCTTTTCCCCGAGGAGCTGCCCGAGGGCGCCGCCTTCGGCGCGCTCATCGTTAAGGCGCGGGACAACCGCATCATCAAGGATCGGCTGCTCTCCGGCGACGGTCAACTCGCGCTCGTCGTCATCCCGCTCGACAAAGACGGCGTGAAGCAGGAGGGCCTGGCCGAGGTCGCCCGCCAAATCAAGGCGACCGCCGACGAGCAGCTCAAGGGAACCGGGCTGACCGCCACGCTCTCAGGCGTGCCGATCTATCAGCTCGAAATCCGCAACGCCGTGCAGCATGACCGCATCTTGTTCAACGGCATCGGCTTCGCTCTCGGCGCGCTCATTTGCTTTCTGTTTATGCGCAGCCTGGCCTTCACGGTCATTGCGGTCGCCGGGCCAATCATCGCGGTGATCTGGTCGCTCGGCTTGCTCGGCGCCATCGATATCCAACTGAACCTGTTTCTGAACGTTATCACGCCGCTCATCATGGTGATCTCGTTCGCCGACAGCATGCATATGGTCTTCGCCGTTAGACGGCGCATGATGGCCGGGGACGACGCCAAGGCCGCGGCCGCTTACGCCGTGCGGCACGTGGGGCCGGCCTCGTTCCTCACCATGCTCACCAACCAGGTGGCGTTCATCTCGCTGATCTTCTCCGACAGCGCTCTCATCCGCGGCTTCGGCGTCGCCGGAATTCTCTCCACCGCCATCGTGTTCTTCGCCGTCATTGCGCTGGCGCCGACCCTCTCCGCCATCATGCTCAGGGGCCGCCAACTGAACTCGTCCGCATTCCGCGAGGATGACGCCGGCATGAACTGGCTGAATGGCGTGTCCTCCGCCATCGCGCGTTTGCTGAAAGCGCGCGCCGGGCTGATCGCCGCCCTCAGCCTCGCGCTCACCGGCGTCTTCGGTTACACCTATTACCAGCTTGAGCCGAAGTACAAACTGGCCGACCAGGTGCCCGACCAGGAACAGGCTCTGGAGGCCTCCGGTCGTCTGGATCAGAAGCTGACCGGCGCCAGCCCCATCCATGTGCTCATCGAATGGAAGGACGGCGCGCTTTACGACGAGCGCCGCCTCGACGCCATCGGCCAGGTGCACGACATCGTTGAGCGCACGGCCGGCCTCGGCAACGTATGGTCGCTGCACACGCTCCGCCGCTGGCTGGCGGAGGGCGGCGAGAACGGCCTGCCCGTGCTCAAGCAGTATGTTGACGTGCTGCCCGATTATCTGACGCGGCGCTTCATCACCGCGGAGGAAGACGCGGTGGTCGTGACCGGCCGGGTGCCCGACATTGACGCTGGCGACATCCTGCCGACTGTGAAGAAGCTCGACGCGGAACTGGCGCCCGTCCGCGCCGCCAACCCGGACATCACCATTTCGGTGACGGGTCTGCCCGCCATCGCCGCGCGCAACAGCGCCAACATGATCGACCAACTGAACAAGGGGTTGTTCACCGACATCCTCATCGCCATGCTCATCATCATGGTGGCGTTCCGCTCGGTGACGGCGGGGTTGTATAGCCTCGTCCCCAACCTGCTGCCGATCTTGGCCGCCGGCGCCATGCTGCACTGGTCGGGTATCGGCTTGCAGTTCGCGAGCATCGTGGCGCTGACCGTCGCGTTCGGCTTGGCCATCGACAACATCGTGCATTATCTCTACCGCCAGCAACTCGACGACGAAGAGGCGGGCGGAAAAAGCCTAGCGACCGCCGAGTCCGCGCTGAAGGCGATCGGCCCGGTCGTCATCCTCACCACGGCCGTGCTCGTGTTGGGTCTTGCGATGCCGATCTTCTCGGCGCTGCCGTCGCTCCGGCTGTTCGGCCTGCTGAGCGCGGTGGTTCTGAGCATGGCGCTGCTCAGCGTGATCCTGTTCTTGCCCGCGCTCATCTTCTTCGTGCGCAAGACTTTCCCGCGCGAGGCGCCGCGGCCCGCCCAAAGCGGCGCGCCCGCCGAATAGTCGGCAATGGAGCGCGCCATGCGCATCGTGGTGAACGGGCAAAGCCTGGAGACGGATGCGGCGACGCTTGCAGACCTCTGCGCAGATCTCGGCTACGGCGACGCGAAAATCGGGACCGCGCTTAACGGCGCTTTCGTCCCCGCAAGCCGCCGCGCCGACACACGCCTGCGCGCCGACGACCGGGTCGAGATCCTCGCCCCGCGACAGGGCGGTTGAACGCGCTTTGCATCCCCGCGACAACCGCAGCATTCTCAAACGGCGCCCGCCGCGCTATATGCCTGCTATGTCCCCATTGTCACTGTACGGCGAAATCATCGCCTCGCGGCTGATGCTCGGCACCGCGCTCTACCCCTCGCCCGAGGTTATGCGCCAGGCTGTCGCCGCAGCAGCCGCCGCCGTCGTCACGGTCTCGCTGCGGCGCGAGGGCGCCCATGATCGCGCCGGGCAGACGTTCTGGACGCTCATTCAGGACCTCGGCGTGCGCGTGCTGCCGAACACCGCCGGTTGCCGCAGCCCGCGCGAGGCCATCACGACCGCGCAGATGGCGCGCGAAGTGTTCGAGACGGACTGGATCAAGTTAGAGGTCATCGCCAACGACGACACGCTGCAGCCTGATGTGTTCGGCTTGGTCGAGGCGGCGCAGGCGCTCAGCGCCGACGGCTTCAAGGTTTTCCCTTACACGACGGAAGACCTGGGCGTGGCGGAACGGCTGCTCGCGGCGGGCTGCGAGGTGCTGATGCCGTGGGCGTCGCCCATCGGCGCGGGGCGCGGCCTCATCAACCCGTACGGCCTGCGGGCGATGCGCGCCTATTTCCCGGGCACGCCGCTCATCATCGACGCGGGGCTCGGCGCGCCCTCTCACGCCGCGCAAGCCATGGAGATGGGCTACGACGCCGTGCTGCTGAACACCGCCGTCGCTAAGGCGGACGATCCGGTGAAGATGGCGGCGGCGTTCGCGAAGGCCGTTGAGGCTGGGCGGCTGGGCTTCGAGGCGGGGCTGATGCCGGAGCGCGACATGGCGCAGCCGTCCACGCCCGTCGCTGGCACGCCGTTTTTCGATTTGAACCATGCTTGACCGTTTCTACCCCATCGCGCCGAACGCCGCGTGGGTTGCGCGCCTCGCCGGCCTTGGCGTGCGCACGATCCAGCTTCGCGTGAAAAACGAGAGCGCGGAGGCGACCGCGCAGCACATCCGCGACAGCCTCGCCGCGTGCAAGGCGCACGGCGCGCAGCTGATCGTGAACGACTACTGGCGCGAGGCCATCGATGGCGGAGCGGACTATATCCACCTCGGGCAGGAGGATTTGGCCGCGGCCGACCTCGGCGCGATCAGGCGGGCGGGGCTCAAGCTCGGCGTATCGACCCACGATCGTGCCGAGCTTGAGACAGCGCTCGCCGCCGAGCCGGACTATGTCGCCCTTGGCCCGATTTACGAGACCACGCTGAAAAAGATGCGGTTTGCGCCCCAGGGCCTGGAGCGCATCGGCGAATGGAAGCGGCTGGCCGGGCGCCCGCTCGTCGCCATCGGAGGGATCACGTTGGAGCGCGCGCCCGGCGTCTTCGCGGCGGGGGCGGACAGCATCGCGGTGGTCTCGGACGTGATCAACGCGGCCGACCCGGACGCGCGCGTGAAGTCTTGGCTTGCCGCTTGCGGATGAAAGCCGGGGAGATTATAACGTCGCATCCCGCATATGTGTCGGAGTGTGGCGCAGCCTGGTAGCGCACCTGCTTCGGGAGCAGGGGGTCGGAGGTTCGAATCCTCTCACTCCGACCATCGACGTTTTCCAAATTTCGCGCATGCTTTAGGCCATCCGTCGCACGGATGCGTCGAAATCATCGCACCTAAGTCCTCAAACAATCACCCTCCCGGAACTTTTTGTGCGGTGCGGTGTTGGCTTCAGCAACTGACCCGAATGATTGTCTCCAACAGTTAAGGCGAATACGCGATAGCGCTTTTCCGCGGCGGCTGTGGATTGTTTGCGGCTTGAGAGGAGCGACATAGCTACAATGATTGACGCGTTATTTCTCCACACTGTTCGGCAAACGCCGCTCATCATATGCTTTTCTCAACTGCGGTGGAACTTTGTCTTCCAAAGACCGCAACATCTCATGACCAAAGCTGCGCGAACCTATCGCGTCATCTTCTGGGAGGAACCGATTTTCGAGGAAAATGCGAAGGTCAGCGTGGATCTGCAACCCCAGGGCGACAACATCACCATCGCGGTTCCGAAGCTGCCGCGCGGAATGGGCGAGGCCGACATCCGCGACACGCTGCGCTCTCTGCTGGACGGGGTGCTGAGCCAGGCGGGCGCACCCCGCGAGCTGATCGCGTGGTACGGCACGCCGATGATGCTCGAATTCTCCGATCATCTTCGCCCATCGCTGACCGTCTACGACAACATGGACGAACTTGCGTCGTTTCTGTTCGCGCCGCCGCAATTGGTGGAGCTGGAGAACCGGCTGCTGAAGCGTGCTGACGTGGTCTTCACCGGCGGCATGAGCATCTTCGAGGCCAAGCAGCATCGGCACGACAATATCCACCCCAAACCGAGCAGCATCGATAAGGCGCATTTCGCCAAGGCGCGCGACTGGACGGGCGGCGCCCCTGAAGACCAGGCGGACATACCGCATCCGCGCATCGGTTGGTTCGGCGTCATCGACGAGCGGATGGACCCGCAGTTCGTGGCCGACCTCGCCGACGTGAAGCCGGACTGGCAGTTCGTCATGATCGGACCGGTGGTGAAGATCGACCCGGCCGTGCTTCCGCAGAGGGCGAACATCCACTGGCTTGGGCAGAAAAGCTACGAGTCGCTGCCGGCGTACCTCGCCGGATGGGACGCGGGCTTCATCCCTTACGCGATCAACGAGGCGACGCGCTTCATTAGCCCCACGAAAACGCCGGAGTTCTTGGCCGCCGGCGTGCCTCTCGTCGCAACCCCCATCAAAGACATCGTGCGTCCCTACGGCGATCTTGGGCTGTGCGAGATCGTGGACACGCCGCAACAGATGGCGGACGCGCTGGAGCGCGCGATGGGCCAGGACGAACAGAGCTTTCTCGCAAAGGTTGACGATTTCCTCGCGGACAAATCGTGGGATCGCACCTGGAGCGAGATGGAGACGGAAATGAAAGCGGCGTCCGCCCGCAACGCGGAACAATCTCATCTGCGGGAGAGCGCATAATGTTTGACTGGATGATCGTCGGCGCTGGGTTTGCGGGCAGCGTGCTCGCCGAGCGCCTGGCAAAACGCGGCGACAAGGTTCTGGTGATCGACCGCCGCGACCATATCGCGGGCAACGCCTATGACCGCCACGACGAGGCGGGTGTGCTCATTCACCAATACGGTCCGCACATCTTCCACACCAATTCGGAGCGCATCTTCGAGTATTTAGGCCAGTTTACCGAGTGGCGGCCCTACGAACACCGCGTTCTGGCCGCGATTGACGAGAAGCTGGTTCCTATCCCGATCAACCGCACCACGGTCAACGAGCTTTACCGTCTCAACCTCAAAACCCAGGAGGAGATGGAGGCGTTTCTCGCCTCGCGCGCCGAGGCGGTGGAGGATGTGAAAACCTCCGAGGATGTGGTCGTGGGCCGCGTCGGCCGTGACCTTTACGAAAAATTCTTCCGCGGCTACACCCGCAAGCAGTGGGGTCTCGACCCGTCCGAACTCGACAAATCCGTGACCTCGCGCGTGCCGACGCGCGCCTGCACGGACGACCGCTACTTCCAGGATGTGTTCCAGGCGATGCCGAAACACGGCTACACGCGCATGTTCGAGCGCATGCTGTCGCATCCGAACATCTCGCTCATGCTGAAGACCGACTATCGCAACGTGGTGGATTTCATCCCGCACCGCCGACTGATCTTTACCGGCCCGATCGACGAGTTTTTCGGCTACCGCTTCGGCAAACTGCCTTACCGCTCGCTGCGGTTCGAGCACAAAACCATCGACGCGGATCGGTTCCAGCCGGTCGCGACGGTGAACTACCCGAGCGAAAGGGTGCCTTACACGCGCATCACCGAGTACAAACATCTGACCGGGCAGACCCATCACAAGACCAGCGTCACCTACGAATATCCGGCGGCGGAGGGCGATCCGTACTATCCCATCCCGCGCGAGGAGAACCAGGAGCGCTACCGCAAATATCAGGCGCTCGCCGATAAAACGCCGAATGTCTATTTCGTGGGACGGCTTGCGACCTACCGCTATTACAATATGGATCAGGTGGTCGGGCAGGCGCTCGCCACGTTCAAGCGCATCGAGGAGACGACCCCGATCCTGCGTCCGGTGTACGTCCGCGGGCGCGCGGCGGCGACGACCGCCACCGCTCCCGTTCTGGCTAACGGCGCCGCGGCGGGTTAGCCCCGGGCAGGACATATTTTTTAACGAAGAAAAGCGGCTCGCAGGTTCATTCGCGGGCCGTTTCCATGTCTGAGGAGGTTGCGTTTGCCCAATCCCGTTTTTGGCAGCTTTTTTCTCTCCGGCTTTGAATGCTCAACCCAGCGCCGCTACGATCATCGCCGCATCGACATGGTTGAGGCGACGGGCCACGCCGCCCACTGCGAGGCGGACTACGCGCTCAGCGCCCGCCATGGCATGCGCGGCGCCCGCGACGGTTTACGCTGGCACCTGATCGAGGCGATGCCGGGGCGCTACGATTGGTCGAGCGTGCTGCCGCAGCTGCGCGCGGCGCGCCGCCAGGGCATGACGGTCATCTGGGATTTGTGCCATTACGGCTACCCGGATTGGCTGGACATCTGGTCGACGGATTTCGTCGAACGGTTCGCCGCGTTCGCAGTCGCGGCCGTCGAGCTCATCCGAGAGGAAAGCTGCGCCCGGCCGCTCGTGTGTCCGGTTAACGAGATTTCGTTTTGGGCGTGGCTCGGCGGCAAAGAGGGCAAGATCGCGCCGCACACCATCGACCGCGGCCACGATCTCAAGCGCGCGCTCATCGCCGCCAAGCTCGCCGCGATCCGCGCCATCCGCCAGACTTGCCCGGACGCCTATGTGATCACCGCCGAACCGCTCATCAACATCGTGCCCGACAGCCTGGCCGAGGAGGACATTGTCGCCGCCGCGCAATTCCACAACAGCCAGTACGAGGCGCTCGATCTGCTGTTCGGCCGACTGGAACCGGAGCGCGGCGGATCGCTCGACATGGTGGACGCCATCGGCGTGAACTATTACCCCCACAACCAGTGGCGCATCCGGGGCGGCTACATCCCCCTTGGCCATCACGATTACCGTCCGTTCTCGGAGCTTCTCATGGAGATCTGGGAACGCTACCGAAAGCCGATTGTCCTGGCCGAGACAGGCGCGGAGCACAGCGCGCGAAACGTCTGGCTCTATTACGTGTGCAACGAAATCCGCACCGCGATGAGCAAGGGCGCGCCCATCCTCGGCGTGTGCATCTATCCCATCACCGACTATCCCGGTTGGGACAACGACCGCATCTGCCAGACCGGACTGTTCCGGCATATTGACGAGCACGGCCGCAGGGGCGTCTACCGGCCGCTCGCGGACGAACTGGCGCGCCAGCAGGCGATCTTCGCCACCTGGCGGTGCGACCCTGTTGATGGGGTGGAAAATCGCGCAAACGGTTAAAATCTGCGTCTGCTTTTGCGTAACGGAAGAAAAACCCGTGGAAATGAAGTATGATCGCCTTGAAAGTGGTCAAACGCGCCGTTTTTCGGCGCATTGCTGCGAAAGGCGACCGTCTTGGGCGAGAAACTTGAAATCCCACGCGACGCATCATTCGACGCAACCCTGGCGTTGCTTCGGCATGGCTATGAATTCGTCTCGCGCCGGGCGGACAGCCTGGGCGCCGACATCTTCCGCACCAGGCTTCTGCTTAGCCCGGTGATCTGCATGCGCGGCGCGGAGGCCGCCGCCTTGTTCTACGCGCCCGGACGTTTCCTGCGAGACGGCGCGGCCCCGCCAACGACCGTGCGGTTGCTGCAGGGTCGCGGCAGCGTGCAACTTCTCGAGGGCGACGCGCATCATCGGCGCAAGGCCATGTTCATGTCGATTCTTTCGGCCGAAAACAGTGAGCGACTGGTCGATGTGTTTGAGGCCGAGTGGCGCGCCCGGCTGGCGGATTGGGAGACGGCCGGCCGCATCACGCTGCTGGAGGAAGCGCGGCGCGTTCTATGCAAAAGCGTCTGCGCGTGGGCCGGCGCGCCGCTACCCGCCGAAGACATCGGACGGCGTTCGCGGCAGTTCGCCGCCATGATTGAGGGCGCGGGCGTCAACGTCTTGGCGATGCTGCGCGGCCTCGTCGAGCGGGCGCGCGTCGAGCGCTGGGTTCGGCGGCTGATCCTCGCCGAGCGCGAGCGGCCGGCGGCGGACCCTGCGAGCGCCCTGCATGCGATCGCCCATCACCGCGACGCCTCCGGCGCCATGCTGCCTTTGCCCGTGGCGACGTTGGAGGTGATCAACATCCTGCGTCCGGTGGTCGCGATTGATCGCTTCATCATGTTCGCCGCCCACGCCTTGCATCAGAACCCGCATGAGCGCGCTCGGCTTCGCGACGATCCGGGCCGCAGCCTGGCGTTTGTGAACGAGGTGCGCCGGTTCTACCCGTTCTTTCCCGTCAGCGCGGGGCTGAGCCGCGAGGCGTTCGAGTGGCGCGGATACAGCTTCCGTCCGCGCGATTGGGTGATGCTTGATCTTTATGGCACAAACCACGATCCGAGGCTCTGGGCGCGACCGCATGCGTTCGACGCCGACCGTTTCCAGTCCGAGCCGCCGCCGAACGCCCTGATCCCGCAAGGCGGGGGCGATCACGCGACAGGACATCGCTGCGCAGGGGAAGGCGTGACCGTCGCGATTATGCGCCGCGCAGTGGAGCTGCTCACCCGCGCCATGGAGTATGACGCGCCGCCGCAAGACTTCACCGTGCCGTTGAACGAGATACCCTCCCGCGTGCGCAGCGGCTTCGTCATGGAGCGCATCCGGAGGCTTTGAAGGCGAGATGTGCGAACGGGCTCAGGCCAAACGGCCCAAGCCCGCGCATTGATGCATGCTTTGCGTGCGTTACATCCGGCGCCCGACAGGCGTAGGCGTGAAGCGGATGCGCGCGAATTGCGGCAGGTCGTCCTCGTCCATTTCGCCCGAGCGCGCCCCAAAATACGCAGCGATCAGGCCCAGCAGCATGGCGCCGAACAGCCAGTAGGCTGTGGTGGCGATGGCCATGCGCGCGGGTTTTGGGCGAGATCCTGGCGGTCGACATCCACAATCGCCTGCGGCGGATGGAGGGTCTAACGCTGGACTAGCAATGCCCGACGGTCCCGGACGACAAGGGTGCGGCGCCGGACTCAAGCCCGGCGCCACGGCCTCAGTTGCATTTCTTCTCAAGCGGCTCGAAAGCCGCGATGACGACCTTGCCGTCGTCGGAGGCAGGGTCGATTTCCTGCAGGCCGTCCATGATTCGCTCGTAATCGCCGCCGAGGGATTTGCCCATTTCGTCGGCCTTTTTGCCAAGTTCTTCGGCTTTTTTATCGTCTTTCTTGCGGCCGGCCTCGTACGCCTCGTTATAGAGCTTGGACATCTCGCAATATGCGGCGACACGCTTTGCATCCGCTTCGATGGTCGAAATCAGCTTTTTCACATCATCGACGGTGACTTTGGCCGGTGCGGTCTGCGCATGCGCGGCGCAGGCCGCCGCGAGCAAAAGAGGGGCTGCCCAGCAGATGGATTTCATGGGTCTCTCCGAGTTGCAAATGGCTGTGATCAAACCTGGACGCCGCGCTTTGCGCCAAGCAGTCCGTTCCTCCGGCGCTCGCCATCATCGGACAAATGGCGACTTTTTCGCGGCCCCTCGCACGGAAAAAGCGCCGCGTCCATTAACAATCTAGTTGCAAATGATTGTCAGTTTCATTAAAAACACCGATATGCTTTCGAGCCGGAAAATGTTTCTTGTCAGAAAAATTTTTGCGGCGTGCGTGACGATGGTCGTCGCGGGCGCCCTCAGCGGCGGAGCGGCGTCGGCCGAAAAACTCAAGATCGTCGCCACCACCGGCATGGTCGCCGACGCGGTGCGCGCGATCGCCGGCGAGCGCGCGCAAGTCCAGGCTCTGATGGGCCCGGGCGTCGATCCGCACCTTTACCGCCAAACCCGTTCGGACGTCGCCGCCCTCGCCCGCGCCGACATGATCTTTTTCAATGGCCTGTATCTGGAGGCGCAGTTGGAAGAGCTGCTGGCCGAGCTGGCCGCGCGCAAGCCTGTCGTCGCCATCGCCGAGAGCGTCCCGCCGGAGCGGCGCCTCGCGCATGACGACTATAAAGACAAGTTCGACCCGCATATCTGGATGGATCCGGCACTCTGGTCGCAGGCGGCGGCGGGCGTGCTCGACGCGCTGATCGCCAAGGATCCGGCGGGACAGGCTGCATACCGCGCCAACGCGGCGGCCTATCTGGGCGAGATCGAGCGGGTGGCCGCTTACGCTCGCACCGCGCTCGGCTCCGTGCCGCAAGATGCGCGCGTCCTCGTCACAGCACACGACGCGTTCAACTATTTCGGCCGGGCCTATGGCTTCGAGGTGGCGGGCGTCCAGGGCATGAGCACGGAAAGCGAGGCCGGACTGCAGCAGATCGAGCGCATCGTTGAAACGCTTGTCGCGCGTCGCATTGGGGCCATCTTCGTGGAGAGTTCGGTGTCAGACCGCAACGTGAAGGCGCTGATCGAGGGCGCGGCGGCCAGGGGCCATACGGTGCGCATCGGCGGCGAGCTGTTCTCCGACGCGATGGGGCCGGAGGGATCGTATGAGGGAACCTATCTCGGCATGATCGACCACAACGCAACGGTGATCGCCCGCGCGCTCGGCGGCCAGGCGCCGGAAAAGGGCATGGATGGAAAACTCGGGGCGGGGTCTTGAATGTTGCGCGTTTTGCCGCCCCGTGACGCCGCCGTATCGCCCGTGACCGCGGCGGAAAGCCCGTTTCATGTCTCCCGGCTCAGCGCCGCTTATGGCGACCGCCCGGCGATATACGATCTGACCTTCACGCCGCCGCGCGGCGCCCTCGCCGCCGTCATCGGGCCGAACGGCGCGGGCAAATCCACGTTCCTGAAAGCGGCGCTCGGCCTTATTCCGAAGATCGCCGGCGAAACCCGCGTATTCGGCAAGCCGCTCTCCGCAAACCGGCGCGAGGCGGCTTACGTGCCCCAGCGCGCGAGCGTCGACTGGGATTTTCCGGCAAGCGTCTTGGACGTGACGATGATGGGCCTGCAGCCTGAGATCGGCTGGCTGCGCTGGCCCAACGCCTCGCATCGCGCCCGGGCTATGCAGGCGCTGGAGGCCGTCGGCTTGGCGGCGCTCGCCGGTCGTCAGATCGGGCAGCTCTCGGGCGGGCAGCGTCAGCGTGTGTTCATCGCGCGGGCTCTGGTCCAAGACGCGGAGGTCTATCTGCTGGACGAGCCGTTCGCAGGCGTGGACGCGGCGACCGAGGCGGCCATCATGGACGTGTTCCGCGATCTCGCCCGGCGCGGCAAGACCGTGATCTGCGTGCATCACGACCTGGCCACCGTGCGCGACTATTTTGATTATGTGATGCTCATCAATGTGGAGAAGCAGGCGGAAGGGCCGGTCGCCGCAGCGTTCACCGCGGAGCTTGTGGCCAAAACCTATGGCCGGCGCGCGCTCGGCTTATCCTCGGCCTACGGAGCATGAGAGAGTTCCTTGGCGCCCTCGCGCTTCAGGGCGGCTACAACACGACGCTCGTGATGGTCGGCGCGGCCCTGCTGGGCGCGGCGGGGGGCGGCGTCGGGGCCTTCGCGCTGTTGCGCCGGCGGTCGCTCGCGAGCGACGCCATGAGCCACGCCACCCTGCCCGGCATCGTGCTGGCGTTCATGATCGGGCACGCCGTGCTGGGCGAGGGGCGGTTCGTGTGGCTGTTGCTCATGGGCGCGGCGCTGACCGCCGGACTTGGCCTGTGGGTGACGACGCTCATCGCCGCGCGCACCCGGCTGCGCGAAGACGCCGCCATCGGCATCGTGCTATCGACGTTTTTCGCGGCGGGCGTGGTGCTGCTCACCGTTGTGCAGTCGCTGAACCTGCCGGGACAGGCGGGGCTGCAGGGCTATCTGCTCGGCTCCACGGCCGGCATGCTGCGCGCGGAGGCGGAGCTGATCGCGGCCGCCGCCGCGGTTGTGGCGGGCGCGGTGTTCGCCTTGCGCAACCTGTTCATCGTCACCGCCTTCGACGAGGGGTTCGCCGCCGCGCGGGGCGTAAACACGGTGCGGCTCGATTTCGCGCTCCTCATCCTGGTGCTGGCGGTGGTGGTCATCGGGCTTAAAGCCGCGGGAGTGGTGCTCGTCATCGCGCTCACCATCATTCCGCCGGTGACGGCGCGGCTGTGGACGGACCGGGCGCGGGACATGGCGTTGATCGCCGCGGGCCTCGGCGCGGCGGGGGCTTATGTGGGGGCGGGGCTGTCGGCGACGGTGCCCAACCTGCCGACAGGGGCCGTGATCGTGCTCGTGCAATTCGCTGTGTTCGCCCTTTCGCTTGCGCTTGCGCCGCGCCGGGGACTCGTGGCGGCGGCCGTGCGCAGAGCGCGGCTCGTCCGCGAGATCAAGTCTGGGCGGTGGCGGCCGGCCTCCGCCGAGGGCGGCGCATGAATGAGTTTCTTCAGTTCAGCCTCGTCCCCATGGCCATGGCGGCGCTCGCCGCGATCGCCTGCGCGCTGCCCGGCAACTTCCTGCTGCTGCGGGGTCAGAGTCTCGTTGGCGACGCGGTGAGCCATGTGGTCCTGCCCGGCGTGGTGATCGGCTTTCTCATCAGCGGCGGCGCATCGGCCGTCTGGATCATGGCGGGCGCGGCGATGGCGGCGGTGATCGCGGCGGCGGCGTTCGAGGCGGTGCGGCGGGCGGCGCGGGTCGAGGCGGGCGCGGCGATGGGGGTGGTGTTCACCGCCATGTTCGCGCTTGGCGTGCTGCTTCTGGAGCAATCGAACGCGCGCTCGGTTCACTTGGACGTGGAGCACGCGCTTTACGGCAACCTGGAGAGTCACATCTGGCTTGCGGCCGAGAACTGGGCCGCGCTCGCCCGTGCGGAAACCTGGCGAGCGATGCCGGCCGAGGCCGCAACTCTCGCGGGCGTGGCGGCGGCGCTCTCCCTGCTCGTCGCGCTGTTCTTCAAGGAGCTGCGCCTTGTCTCGTTCGATCCCGATTTCGCCCGCTCGACAGGCATGCCGACCGGCGTCGTGCAGTTCGCCGTGGTGCTCGCCTCGGCGCTGGCGGCGGTTGCGGCGTTCTCGGCGGTCGGCTCCATCCTTGTCATCGCCATGTTCGTGTGTCCGCCGGCTGCCGCCCGATTGATGACCGACGACCTGGCGCGGCAGGTGTGGTTGAGCGCGGGCGTCGGCGCGGCCTCGGCGGTGATCGGTTTTCTGGCGGCGGGGCACGCGCCCCTATGGCTCGGATTTCAGTCCACCGTGAGCGCGGCCGGCATGATCGCCGTGGTTTCCGGGCTTTTCGTTCTCGGCGCGGCGATGTTCGGAGCGCGCCGGGCCAGTCGCGCATGAGCCGCGTTGCGCCCAGAGCCGCGTTCGGCTAAGCGTGGCGGCAGACGCGGGGGGATCGGCCCATGGACGTTCAAGCGCTAGCCATACCGGATGTGAAGCTCATCCGTCCTAAAAAATTCGGCGACGAGCGCGGTTTTTTCTCAGAAACCTACAGTCGGCGGGCGCTCGCCGAGGCGGGGATCGACGCCGACTTCGTGCAGGACAATCACTCTTTCTCAGCGCAGAAGGGCGTCGTGCGCGGCCTGCATTTCCAGATCGCGCCGCATGTTCAGGGCAAGCTGGTGCGGGTGACGCGGGGGGCGGTGCTCGACGTGGCGGTGGACATCCGCCGCGCCTCGCCGACCTACGGCCAACATGTGCGGGCGGAGCTGTCGGCTGAGAATTGGGCGCAGCTCTGGGTTCCGCCGGGCTTCGCGCACGGCTTCTGCACGCTCACGCCCGACACCGAATTTCTCTATAAAGTGACAGGCTACTACTCGCCTGAATGCGACCGTGGCCTCGCATGGGACGACCCGGCGCTCGCCATCGATTGGCCTGTGCCCCCGCAAGATGCAATCCTCTCCGAGAAAGACCGCCGGCATCCGACCCTGGCCGACCTTCCCGCCTATTTCTAAGCGTCGCGGCCAAGCCTCGCCAACGCCAGCCGCGCGCACTCCGCATCATGCTCGCCACCGGCGCGCTTCAGCTGCGCCTTACCGAGAGCGCTCATCCACAGGCTCTGGCGGGCGGCTCGGTCGCCCCGGAGCGCGGCACTGCCGTAGGGTGCGGCGAACGCCGCAAGGCCCGGATCGCGATACAGGGGGAGCGCGCCGCGCACGCGGTCCCCGCCGGGCGCCAACAGGGCGGCGAGCAGATAGGCGCGCAGCGCGTAGTGGGTCTCGCATTTGGCCCGAAACTCCGCCGACATCGCGCCAGCGCCCCACAAGCGCCGCGACGGCCGTGCGACGGGCGCCGGCCCGATGACATTTCCGGCATGCCTGCGGTATCGAAGCAGCGGCTGGTTTAGGAACGCCACTGGCCCCAGCGCGCTGGCGCAGAGCGCGACCCACCAGTCATGCAGCAGGGCGTGCTGATCGGGCGCGGCGGCCGGGACCATGCTGCAAGCGAGTTCGGCGGCGGCGCGGGAAAACATCATGCCGTTGCCGCTCGCCGTGTTGCGGATGAGGAGGTCGGCGAAGTCGCGTGGCGGGCGGCGGCCTTCCAGGGCGAACAGCGACCCGGCCAGCATGCGCCCGCCCCTGTCGATGACGCTCGCGTCGCTGAGGCACAAGGCCGCGCCTTTGCGCATGGCGCCGGCCTGGGCGGCGAGTTTTTGCGGCTCCCACACATCGTCCTGATCGCAAAACGCGAACGCCGCGCACGGCTCGGCCCGCTGCAGCGCGCGCGACAGCGCCGCGATAAAGCCGCCGAGCACGCCGAGCCTCGGCCCGCGTTCGACCGTAACGGACAGCCCGGAGCGCGCAAACACGTCGTCCGGGGGGCCGTCGCCGTCGACGCGCACATGCAAGGCCGCGACAGGGTGCGTCTGGGCGGCGAGCGAGGCGAGTTGCGCAGCGAGCGCATCGCCATCGGGGCGGTGAACGCTCATCACGATGTGAACCGGCGGCGTCACCGGATTTTCACGCGCGGCGATTGGCGCATCGCGGCGTTTTTCGCTACTAAACGCGCTGGACTTGCTTTATGACACGCCAAGGTGAACGCTCTCCTTCAAAAGCAAATTTTAGTAAAATTTAAGGAATTGGGCGATGAGACAACGCATATATCCCGTCATCCTGTGCGGCGGCTCGGGCACGCGTCTGTGGCCATTGTCGCGCTCAATGTATCCCAAGCAGTTCATCCGCTTTTTCGAGAGCAGCTCGGACAGTTTGCTTGGCGCCACCTTGCGGCGGCTCGCTGGCGACGGTTTCGCCAATCCGACATTGCTTTGCAACAACAATCACCGGTTTCTGCTCAAGGATGAGGCGGCGAAGGCCGGCGTCGCCGCCCGTGAAATCCTGCTCGAGCCCGAGGCGCGCAACACGGCGCCCGCCATCGCGGTGGCCGCGCTGCACATCATGGCCAAGGATCCGAACGGCATTATGATCGTGATGCCGTCGGACCACATGATCCGCAACGAGGTGGCGTTTGCGGAGGCCGTGAAGCAGGCGGCCAAGGTGGCGGAAGCCGGTCGCCTCGTTCTGTTCGGCATCAAGCCGGACAGCCCGCACACCGGCTATGGCTACATCAAGCGTGGCAGCGCGCTGAAAGAGTGCGAGGGCGCCTATGCGGTCGCCCAGTTCACCGAGAAGCCGCAGAAGAAGGTGGCTGAGAAATACCTCGCCGCCGGCGACTACGCCTGGAACAGCGGCATCTTCGTCTTCTCCGCCCGCACCTTCATCGAGGAGTTGGGGCGGCTGGAACCTGCCATCCTGCGTGCAGCGGAAGCCGCACTCAAAGGCTCGCGCATCGATCTCGGCTTCGTGCGCCTCGATGCCGATGCCTTCGCGCAGGCCCCCTCGATCTCGATCGACTACGCGGTGATGGAGCGCACCGAGCGCGCCGCCGTGATCCCCATTGATGTCGGCTGGAGCGATGTGGGCTCGTGGTCGTCGCTGTGGGAGCTTGCCCCGCGGGACGCGCAGGGCAACGCGGTGGAAGGCGAGGCGCTGCTGCAGGACACGCACAACTGCTACGTCTATTCGGACCGCGCACTCGTCACCACGCTGGGTGTGAAGGACCTCGTCATCGTCGATACGCCGGATGCCGTTCTGGTCGCCGATCGCAACCAGGTGCAGAACGTCTCCGAGATCGTGAAGGCGTTGAAGGAAAGCGGCCGGCGCGAGCACCAGACGCATGTGCGCAGCCACCGTCCCTGGGGCTTCTTCGAGACGCTGAGCCTCGGCGCCCGTTTCCAGGTGAAGCTTCTGCACGTGAAGC
>JANRIQ010000022.1:0-1611 GCA_033764775.1 Hyphomicrobiales bacterium
CGATCGCCTGGCGAGTGAGTATCGCGCCTATGCGCCGCGCGCGCGCTGGGTGCGCACGGCGAACGACAGCTATTTCGCGGCGATGACGTTTCCGCGCAGCAGCGCCGCCGGCCATCAGCCGAGCGACATCCATGACGCCACGTGGGGCATTCTCAGCGCCGTCTATGGCGGCGCGATCCACCCGACGGCGGAGGGCCACGGCGCAATGGCGGACGCGGCGCTCGCCCAGGCGCGCCGCGTGCTCGGGCTTTCGGCCCCGCCCTCCGTGATCGCCAAGCCCCTGCCCGCCCCGATGCCCGTGAGTGAGCCGCAGTAAGACCCAGCGGCGGTCAGTTCTTCTCGAACTGGCGCAGCGGCCGGTCCTTGAACTGGCTGAGCGGCGGGACTTTCAGCTTGCGCAGATCCGACGCCTTGGCCGGCTCGCCCGGTCCGACCGGACGGTCGCCCTTGACCGTCACGCGCTCCATCAGCCGACGCTGCGGGTAATAGTCATGGACCGCGGCGTGCTGGGTCGAGCGGTTGTCCCAGAACACCACCATGTCGGGCTCCCAGCGGTGGCGATATTGATGCTCCAGCACGGACGTCACGTGGAACAGCGTGTCGAGCAGGACGCGGCTTTCGCGCTCCTCCATGCCCTTGATGAACAGCGTGAACTGCGGATTGACAAAGATCGCCTTCTTGCCGGTCATCGGATGCACACGCACGACCGGGTGCACCACCGGGCGGTAGATTTCCTCGAAGTGCCGCAGCTTGCGCCAACCCGCCTCGTCTTCGGCGAACAGCGTCTTGAACGGCTTGAAATCATGAACCGCTTCAAGGCCGGAGATGAAGTTCTGCATGCGGTCCGAGAGCGCGTCAAAGGCCGCCGTCATGCTGTGGAAGCAGGTGTCGCCGCCAATCTCGGGGATGATTTTCGAGCACAGGATCGTGCCCATCGGCGGGGTTTCGCGGAAGGTCTCGTCGGTGTGCCAGATGTCGGTCGGCGGCGGCGGGTTCCCCTCCTTGTTGTCATAGACGATGAGTTCGGGGGCTTCCGCGGCATTGGTCGAGAACGGGTGAACGGTGAGTTCGCCGAAATAGCGGCCGAAGCGCTTCAAGTCTTCCGAGCCGATCTTCTGGCGCGGGAAGACGAGCACCTCATGCTCGGAATGAGCCTGCCCAATCGCCTTGATCATCGCCTCGTCGAGCGGACGCGAAAGATCGACGCCGGTGACTTCCGCGCCGAGATAGGCGCCGATGCGGCGGATTTTCAACGGCGAGGCATTGCTCGTCGCCAGGCTGACCGGTTGGGCCATGGGCATCCTCCTGTGGTTCTTGTGCACGCGGTTCTTGCGGGCCTCAGTCGGTGAGCCGGACCCGATTTTGACGTCACTATCCCCCCTCGGGCGAAGGCCCGCAAGGGCGCACTCCCGCATTCGCCGCATACCTGACGTTCACGCCGGCGTGGCGATGCCGCGGCATTGGAAGGACGCGAATTTCGGCCCGCCGGGAAGATAGAACCGCTCGACCGTTTCGACGGATATTCCCGCCTGCGCGAACAAAGCGAGCGTGTCGCGGTTGAGATTGCAGCCGCAGCCGATCGGCCGCCAGATCGGGTTGAGCCGGTGCTGC
>JANRIQ010000030.1:0-204232 GCA_033764775.1 Hyphomicrobiales bacterium
GGCGTGGCTGTGGCGGCAGTCGGAAACCGTGGTGGTGAGCTACACGGCGGCGCTCGACCGCTACTGCCAGGACTACCTCAAAAACTTCAAAACTGAATGCGACCGCAAAGACCTTGGCGCCACCTTCAAGCGCATCGCGGAGGCCGCGGCGGCGGGCGAAGACCCGCGCAACGGGCAAATACTGGCGCTGATCGAGGCGGGGCGCTCAGGTGATGCCGCGCCGCTCATGCGGGCGCTGGCGGCGGAGGAGGCGGCGCGCGGCAAGGCCCAGGTGAAGCGCGCGGCGCAGCGGTACCGAGACAGCGGCGCCATAGCGTTCCTGACCGACACCAAGACCGCGTTGGAGGACTACACGCGCGCAACCGAACTCGACCCCGACAACCCAGAAGGATGGCTAAGGCTCGGCGCCCTCCGCCAGCGCGCCGGAGTTCTCGATCAGGCTCGCGACGCCCTGCTTACGGCTTTGAAAACGAGCGGCCCGGCGGACGCCCTGTTCCGCTACTCCGCGCTGAGTTATCTCGGCGACATCGCATCGTCTCGCGGAGAAAAAGCCGAGGCGCTGAAAAGGTTTGAAGAATCTTTCTCCGTTCTTGCGAAGGATGAGGCGGGCGACAGCGTTTTGAGCAGTCAGAACAGAGTGATCCTCCTGAACAGAATTGCAAGTCTTCATGTCGCGACGGGACAATTGGACCTGGCGCTTGCGGGCTTTAATCAGGCGGTGGAGCTCAGCAAGGCGCAACTCGCGGAAACCCCGTCCGATTCCAACGTGCAGCGTGCGCTCAGCGTGAGTTATGCGGGGCTCGGCGGAATTCATCAAACTCGGGGCGAGTATTACGCGGCGCTGGAGTTTTTCCGGCAGGCTTTGGCGATCGGCGAGCCTCTCTCCGAGGAGGACATGAACGACCAAGAGCGGATGCGCGACCGCTCCGTTCTAACGTCGTCCGCCGCCAATATCGCCATCGAGCGGGGAAACTTACCTCTGGCGGCGGACCTGTACACGGCCGCTTTGACGGTGTCGGAACGACTCCACGCCCAAGACCCGAACAACATCGTCTGGCGCCGCGATCTGGTTGTGAACCATTCAAGGCTTGGCGACATTCAATTGATGAGCAAGGCCCTCGACGCGGCGGCGCGTCATTATGAAAGCGCGGCCGCGCAGGCTGAGGCGATCTATGCGATTGATCGCACGAACATCGAGTCCGGCAATGACCTCAGCGCCATCTACCGGAAGGAGGGCGACGTGCATCTGGAGCGCGGGCAGGCGATGAACGCCTTTCGAGCCTATGCGAAAGCCCAGCACATCTCGAAAAAACTTGCCGCCGCCGACCCTTTGAATGTCGATTTGCGACGGTCGCTTGCGTTCGGGCACAACCGCCTCGGCGACGTCCTTATCGAGTTGAAGGACCGGCAGGGAGCGTTGAAAAACTTCACTGAAGGTTTAGCGATCGTTGCCGAGCTCCGCGCAAGCAACCCCTTGCATTCCGAGTGGCGGCGCGATCATTTCGTTACCTTAGGTCGGCTTGGCGAGTTCCATTTCACTGACGGCGCCTTCGATCTGGCGTTGCCGTATTTTGAGAGCGCCGCGCTGCTCATCCCTGATATTGTCGCAGAGCCTCGCAACGCGGGACAATCGCTAAGCGGCGCGGCGCGTGTTTTCATGCATATTGGGGACATTCACTTTACGCGCCGCGCGACCGACAAGGCCCAACAGGCTTACCAACAAGCAACCGAGCACTTTCGCCGTCTTCAGCGTGAGGCAGCCTCGCCAGCCTCGAAGTTTTATCTTTTTCAAACGCTGATCAAGCTCGGCAGCGTGTCAGAAAATGGCACGGCCTGCGAACTGCTGCGGGAGGCGCGCGATTTGATTGGCGGCGATGGCGGCGACGACCCCGTGGCGATTATGATGAACAAATGGCTTCCCATGGTGGAGGAAGGTCTGGCGAAGGGTTGCTGAGCGGCGCTTTGGCAGAGTCGGGCTTGCAATTTCGCGCACGGCCGGTACAACGGCGGCTTGCATCCGGGACGCGCGCGCATGATCCTCCTCATCGACAATTACGACAGCTTCACCTACAACCTCGTGCACTATTTCGGCGACCTGGGCGTCGAGTGCCGCGTGGTGCGCAACGACCAGATCACAGTCGATGAGGCGCTCGGGAGCCGCCCGCAGGCGATCGTGCTCTCGCCCGGCCCATGCGACCCGGATCAGGCGGGCGTGTGCCTCGACCTCATCCGCGCCAACCAGGAGGCCCGCGTGCCGCTCCTCGGCGTCTGCCTCGGCCATCAGGCCATCGGGCAGGCCTATGGCGGCCGCGTCATCCGCGCGCCGAAGATGATGCACGGCAAGCTGTCCACCATCCGCAACGAGGGCGTGGGCCTGTTCGCCGGGCTGCCGCGCGAGTTCGAGGCGACGCGCTATCATTCGCTCATCGTCGAGGCGGAGACGCTGCCGCCTGCGCTCAACGCCACCGCGCACACCGCCGACGGCCTCATCATGGCGCTGCAGCACGAGACCGATCCGGTTTACGGCGTGCAGTTCCACCCGGAGAGCATCGCCTCGAACTTCGGCCACGCCATCCTCGCCAACTTCCTCACCCTCGCCCGCGTGAACTGGCGCGCGGCGAAACCCGGCCTCGCCCTGCCGCAACTTGCGTCCGGCGCCGCCGCATGAGCGCGCTCGCGGCCAATCTTGACGCCGCCCGCTCGCCCCACGGCCTGTCGGCTGAAGACGCCCGCGCCGCCTTCGACGCGATGATGGACGGCGCCGCGAGCCACGAGGACATGGCCGCGTTCCTGCTCGCCCTGCGCGAGCGCGGTGAGACGGCGGCGGAAATCCTCGGGGCGGCGCAGGCTCTTCGCGCGCGCATGCTGCCTGTGGCGGCCCCGGACGGCGCCATCGACATTGTCGGCACGGGCGGCGACGCGCGCGGCACCTACAACGTGTCCACCTGCGCGGCCTTCGTCGCGGCGGGAGCGGGCGCCAAGGTCGCCAAGCACGGCAACCGCGCGGTGTCGTCCAAGTCCGGCTCGGCCGACGTGCTGGAGGCGCTTGGCGTCAACCTCGGAGGCGGCCCGGAGAAGGCGGCGCTCGCCGTGCGCGAGGCGGGCGTCGGCTTCCTGTTCGCGCCGGCCCATCACGCGGCGATGCGCCATGTGGCGCCGGTGCGCAAGGCGCTCGGCGTGCGCACGATTTTCAACCTGCTCGGTCCGCTGTGCAATCCGGCGAATGTAAAGCGCATGGTGCTCGGCGTTTATGCCCCCGAATGGCTCCGCCCCATCGCCGCTGTCACGCGCGAACTGGGCGCCGAGCATGTGTGGGTGGTCCACGGCGCCGGGGGATTAGACGAATTGTCGACGCTCGGCCCGTCTCATGTGGCGGAAATGCGGCGTGACGCGGACGTTCGGCTCTTTAGCATTGCATGCACTGACGCAGGCGTTGCATCCGCTGACTTGCAGCACCTGGTGGGCGGAGGGCCGCAGGAGAACGCCGCCGCGATCCGGGATGTGCTCGACGGGCGGCCAAGCGCGTTCCGAGACATTGTCATTCTGAACGCGGCGGCCGCGCTCGTCGTGGCCGGCCAGGCCGAGGACGTGCGGCGGGGGGCCGCCTTGGCGGCCTCTTCGATCGACGGCGGCGCGGCGCGGGCGGCGCTTGCCAAGCTCGTCGAGATTAGCAATTCTTGAGCGATTATGAGCAGAATTCTAAGCCAAATTTCCGATTATAAGCGGGAGGAGATCGCGGCCGCGAAACGGGCGCGCACGCTTCTCGAAACCGAGGAGGCGGCGCGCGACGCGGCCCCCGTGCGTCCGTTCGCGCGAGCCTTGCGGGCGCGCGTCGCGGCCCGCGAGACCGCGCTTATCGCTGAGATCAAAAAGGCTAGCCCGTCCAAGGGCCTCATCCGCGCGGATTTCGACCCGCCGGCTCTCGCCCGCGCCTATGAAGCCGGCGGCGCTGCATGCCTTTCGGTGCTAACCGACGGCCCGTCGTTCCAAGGCGATCCGTGCTATCTGGCCGCCGCCCGCGCCGCGGTTTCGCTCCCCGTCTTGCGCAAGGACTTCATGCTCGATCCGTATCAGGCGCCCGAGGCCCGGGCCATGGGCGCGGACTGCATCCTCATCATCATGGCCGCCGTGGACGACGCGCTCGCCGCCGATCTCGAGGCCGCCGCGACCAAATTCGGCATGGACACGCTGGCCGAGGTGCATGACGAGGCGGAACTCGAGCGCGCGCTCCGGCTCAAAACGCCGCTTATCGGCGTCAACAACCGCAACCTGAACACGTTCGAAACCGCGCTCGAGACGACGGAGCGCCTGGCCGCCCGCGTCCCCGCCGACCGCATGCTCATCTCGGAGAGCGGCATCTTCACGCCCGCCGACATCGCACGCCTGAAGGCGGCGGGGGCCAGCGCGTTTCTCGTCGGCGAGAGCCTCATGCGGCAGGCGGATGTTGCCGCCGCCACCCGGACGTTGCTGGCATGAGCGGCGCGTCCAGCCTCTCGCATCTCAACGAGCGCGGCGAGGCGGCCATGGTGGACGTCTCCGACAAATCGGCGACGACGCGCACGGCGATTGCGGAAGGCTTCATACGCATGCGCCCTGAGACACTGGCGCTCGCCCAAGGCGGAGCGAAAAAGGGCGACGTGTTCGCCGCCGCGCGCATCGCGGGGATCATGGCGGCCAAACGCACCGCCGATCTCATCCCCTTGTGTCACCCTATAGTGCTGTCGAAGGTGGCGGTCGATTTCGCGCCCGCCGAGCCGACAGGCGTTCGCGTGGAGGCGCTGGCCAAAACCACCGGCCCCACAGGGGTGGAGATGGAGGCGCTGACCGCAGTGGCGGTGGCCTGCCTCACGCTCTACGATATGCTGAAGGCGGCGGACAAGGACATGCGCATCGAGGGCGTGCGGCTGCTTGAGAAGACCGGCGGCCGATCGGGACCATATCGCGCGGGGAGTTGAGATGGCGCTGATGAGCTTCGAGGCGGCTCTGGCGCACATCCTCGACGGCGCCGGACCGTTGTGCGAACCGCCCGAGGCCGCGCCGCTCAACGCCGCTCTCGGCCGCATCCTCGCCCGGGACGTCGTCGCCGGGCGCGACCAGCCGCCTTTCGCCTCATCCGCCATGGACGGTTACGCGCTTGGCCCCGCTGAGGCCGCGTGCTGGACGGTCGTCGGCGAAGCGTCCGCGGGCCGCGCGTTTCGGCGAGAGGTCAAGGCGGGCGAGGCGGTGCGCATCTTCACGGGCGCGCCGGTTCCGCGCGGGTGCGACCGCATCCTCATTCAGGAGAACTCGGTGCGCGAGAACGAGCGCCTCCGCGCCGACGCCGTCCCGCCCCCCGGCGCCCACATCCGCTCCGCCGGCCTTGACTTTCGGGCGGGAGAAACGCTGCTTCACGCCGGCCGCAAGCTCACCCCGCGCGACCTGATGCTGGCGGCGGGCGCCAATCTGCCGGCCCTGGCCGTCGCCGCAAAACCCGTGATCGCCATTCTTGCGACCGGCGACGAGTTGGTCGCTCCAGGCGCCTTGCCGCGCGACGATCAAATCGTGGCGTCCGGATCGACAGGCGTCGCGGCCATGGTCGCGCGGTCTGGCGGGGCGCCGCTCGATCTGGGCGTCGCGCGGGACGATCCGGCCGATCTGGACAAGAAGATCGCGGCGGCGCGGGGCGCTCATGTGCTCGTCACCATCGGGGGCGCCTCGGTCGGCGACTACGACCTCGTGGAGCCCGCTTTGCGCCGCGCGGGCGCGATCATCGACCTGCACAAAATCGCGATGCGCCCGGGCAAGCCCCTGATGGCGGGGCGGATCGGCGAGATGCGCGTTCTTGGCCTCCCTGGCAACCCGGTCTCCGCCATGATCTGCGCCTGGGCGTTTTTGACGCCGCTCCTGAAGCGCCTGCTCGGCGACCTGACGCCTGACGAGCCGCCCGCCCCCGCCAAGCTCGCAGCGCCCCTGCCCCAGAACGGCGACAGGCTGCACTTCATGCGCGCGCAAACCGCGCCCAGTCCGCATGGCGGCGCGCCGCGCGTGCGCCCCCTGCCCGATCAGGACAGCTCGCTGATGGCCGCGCTCGCCCGCGCCGATCGCCTCATCATCCGCCCGCCCTTCGCGCCGGCGCTCGCGGAAGGCGATTCTGTTGATGCTATCCCCATCGATTTTTAACGCATTGGATTGAGTTTGGAACGCGGGGCTTGCGGAACACAAACGGAACAGCTATAGGTGTTCCTGCTTTGTCCCTGCGTCGGCAGTCAACGCGCACCTGTAAAGGACCCCATGCTGACCTCCAAACAAAAAGAGCTGCTCCTGTTTATCAGCCAACGCGTGCGCGCAACGGGCGTCCCTCCGTCCTACGATGAGATGAAGGAGGCGCTCGACCTGCGGTCGAAGTCTGGTATCCATCGGCTTATCACGGCGCTTGAGGAGCGGGGCTTCATCCGCCGCCTGCCCCATCGCGCGCGGGCGCTCGAAATCCTGAAACTGCCCGAGACGGCGCCCGTCAGCCTGAAGGCGGCGCGCGAACGGGCCTTCTCGCCCTCGCTCGTAAAGAGCGCGACGCGTTTTGGCGGCGTCGAGGACGGTCCGCAGGAAACCCTGTGCGTGCCTGTGATGGGCCGCATCGCCGCTGGCGTGCCCCGCTCCGCCATCGAGCATCAAAGTCACGCGATCAGCCTGCCGGCCGACTATTTCACCGGAGGGGAGCATTTTGCGCTGGAGGTGAAGGGCGACTCGATGGTGGACGCTGGCATTCTCGACGGGGATACGGTCATCCTGCGCAAGACCGACACCGCCGAGAACGGCGACATCGTCGTCGCACTCATCGACGACGAGGAGGCGACCCTAAAACGGTTCCGCAAACGCGGGCAATCGGTGGCGCTGGAGGCGGCAAACCCTGCTTACGAGACGCGCATCTTCGGCCCCGACCGGGTCAAGGTGCAGGGTCGCCTCGCGGGGCTTTTACGCCGCTATTGAGACGAGGCCGCCCCGCGCCCGGATACAAGCGGACACGAACATCGGAAGGACGACATGAGCGGCGCGTTTGAGGTGCTCACCCCATCGTCATTGCGGATCTGGGAGCAGAAATACCGCCTTGACGGCGTGGACAAGTCCATTGACGACACCTGGCGGCGCGTCGCCAACGCCGCCGCAGCGGCCGAGAAAAAATCGCTCGCCAAGCGCTGGGCGGCCAAGTTTTACGACGCCATATCGGATTTCGGCTTCATCCCAGCCGGGCGCATCCTGGCCGGCGCGGGGGCCGGGCGCAACGTCACGCTGTTTAACTGCTTCGTCATGGGGCGCATCGAGGACGACATGGCCTCGATTTTCGAAAGCGTAAAGGAAGCGGCGCTCACCATGCAGCGCGGCGGGGGCGTCGGGCACGATTTCTCCACTCTCCGGCCGGAGGGAGCGGCCGTCAAGGGGGTGGGCGCGCAAGCCTCCGGCCCGGTCAGCTTTATGGACGTCTGGGACGCCATGTGCCGCACTATCATCTCGGCCGGCGCCCGGCGCGGCGCCATGATGGCCACCTTGCGCTGCGACCATCCAGACATCGAAGCCTTTGTCGACGCCAAGCGCGACCCGCTGCGCCTGCGCAATTTCAACGTCTCGGTGCTGGTCACCGACGCGTTCATGGCGGCGGTCGAGGCTGGCGCCCCGTGGCCGCTCGTGTTCGACGGCGCCGTCCATCGCACCGTCTCCGCCCGGGCGCTGTGGGACAAGATCATGCGCAACGCGTATGAGGTGGCCGAGCCCGGCGTCATCTTCATCGACCGGGTGAACGCCGAAAACAACCTGCGCTATTGCGAAACCATCTACGCAACGAATCCGTGCGGCGAACAGCCCTTGCCGCCTTACGGGGCGTGCCTGCTCGGCTCCATCAATCTGGTCCGGCTCGTTCAACGGCCCTTCGAACCGGACGCCGCTCTCAATCTTGCCCGCCTCGACGAGTTGGTGGCGACCGCCGTGCGTTTCCTCGATTGCGTCATCGACGTGTCGCGTTTCCCGCTGGAGGCCCAGGCGGCCGAAGCGCGCGCCAAGCGGCGCATGGGCCTTGGCGTCACAGGGCTTGGCGACGCGCTGATCCTGTGCGGCAAGCATTATGGCTCGGCCGAGGCGCGCAAACTGGCCGCGAGCTGGCTCGCCCGCATCGAACGACAAGCCTACCTCGCCAGCGCCGAACTGGCCGCCGAAAAGGGCTCGTTCCCGCTGTTCGAGCGCGACGCCTACCTGGCCGGAGGCCACGCCCGCCGCCTGCCTGACGACATCCGCAAGACCATCGCCGCGCACGGCTTGCGCAACGGCCTGCTCACCTCCATCGCCCCGACCGGCACCATTTCGTTGCTCGCGGGCAATGTGTCGAGCGGGATCGAGCCGGCTTTCGACTTCGTGCATCGCCGGCGTGTGCTCGAGAGCAACGGCGCGGCCCGGGAGGAAACCATAGAGGATTACGCCTACCGCCTGTTCCGCCAGAAGCGGGGCCCGCACGCCGCCCTGCCAACCGCTTTCGTCTCCGCGCAGCAGTTGCCTCCGCAAGCCCATGTGGAGATGCAAGCGGCGCTGCAGCCGCATGTGGACTCGTCCATTTCGAAAACGGTGAACTGCCCGGCCGACATGCCCTTTGAAAGCTTCAAGACGCTGTATGCGGAAGCTTACCGGCGCGGGCTGAAGGGGTGTACCGCGTATCGTCCGAACCCTGTCACCGGCGCGGTTCTGTCCCCCGTCTCGCCGGAACCCGATCACGCGGCGCCGCGCGGAGCCGCCGCGGTCGCCAGCCCCGCCGACGCCCGGGCCGTCGCCTTAAGGAGCGGTTCACCGCCCGCCATGGACGAAACGGACGCCCAGCCGCTCACCCGCGCGCCTGCCCTCTCCGGCATGACCTACAAGCTGAAATGGCCGCAGTCCGACCACGCCACCTACGTCACCATCAACGACATCGAACACAACGGCCGCCGGCGCCCGTTCGAGATCTTCATCAACTCCAAGAACCTGGAGCACTACGCCTGGACGGTCGCGCTTACGCGGATGATCAGCGCCGTTTTCCGTCGCGGCGGCGATGTGTCGTTCGTGGTGGAGGAGTTGAAGGCGGTTTTCGACCCGCGCGGCGGCTATTGGCTCGACGGCCGCTACGCGCCGAGCCTGCTGGCCGCGATCGGCGGGGTGGTGGAGACGCATCTGATCAATATCGGCTTCATGGCGGCGGAGGAGCCTCAGAGAGGACAGGCTGCGTCGTCCCAGAGCGGGCCTGCGGTCGCGAAAGTATGTCCACGCTGCGCGCACCCGGCGCTGCGCCGCGAGGGCGGGTGCCAAGTGTGCCTTTCGTGCGGCTTTTCCCAATGCGATTAGCGGCGGCCAAGATGCACGTCCGGATTTTGCGCGCCAGAACCGTTGCTCAGGCGAGCATGAGCTGTCCAGCCGCCACCTGCCGCACCCGGCCGTGCAGGATCACCCAGACGAACAGCCCGTTCCGGCCGAGCAGAGGCTCGAATATATCGTCGAGGATGTTGGCGCCGGCCGAGCACCGCCCCACTGACGGCAGCGCGACGCGCAATCCATTCGACACAAAACAACGCCCGGTCACCGTGAAGTCGTGATCGCTGATGGTCGCGACGGGATGCATGCTCCCGCTGATCTCGTGCGACACCGGCGCCCGCACCGGCTCATGCCGAAACTTGACGCCGCCCACCGTCACATGCGGGACGACGCGGCCAGGCGTGTTTCGCGGCGGCGGCGCGCCGTCCGGGCCCGTCACCCAGAACCACTCGCGCCCGTCCATAAGGTCGAGCAGCCAGTCGAAGTCATGAGCGCACAGGGCGCCGCCGTGCTTAAAGCTGTCGCCCAGGGCGATGACGCGCTTCGGATCGTACCGTTCGAGCGCCTCTTCAAGCTTTTCCATGGGAGACGCCGTGTCGTAAGGCGGCATCACAGCGTCCGCCTGATCCAGGTAGGACCCCTGGCACAGCAGCAAATCGGACAGCGCCAGAGTTTCCTCGGCCGGCCAATAAAGAGCGCCGGTCTTGTCGGCGACGAAGGATTTGCCGCACATAAGCAGACGCGCGCCGCCGCTCGGGAGCGCGTCGTCGTCGTAAGGTCGCAGGTTTACTGCGGGCATCGCCATGCGTCGCCTCCAGGGCGCGCGCGGGACTCGCCTCAAGCCTCGCGCTCGCGCGATGTTAATAAGTCTTAATATCATCGCTGATTCGCCGTTCGCCGCGATACGGAAAAGCGCCCGCGCCAACGATCCGCGCGCCGGCCGTCCCGTAGAACACTAAGGCTTGCGTTTGCGCCAGGCGAAAATCTTACTGGCCGCAAAGCGCTCGCGTGGTCATCCTTATTTTAAGCTTAGATTGAGAACCGGGGCGAACCCGGAGCCCGTGAGGAGCCGTCATGGAGATTATCGTTCTCGCTTGTCTTGTCGCTGACCCTTCGCAATGCAAGGATCAACGTCTCCCCGACCTCGTGGACACCGACAACCCGTTCCGCTGCAGCTTCCTGTCGATGCCCTATGTGGCCCAGTGGCAAGGCGAAAACCCCAAATGGATCGTGAAGAAATGGCGCTGCGGTTCGCCCGGCGCGCGCGACATGTAAGGGTGGCGGCCCACGCGCGAGCATGATACACGCTCAAACACTCCCGATTCCACGTCATGGAGGCTGTCATGGAGCGGATCTTGGGCGGCAGTCCGCTCGGCGTCGCCATACGTTTGGTGGTTGCGTCGATTATTGTCGGCGTCGTCCTCACGGCCCTGGGACTTAGCCCGTTTGAGTTGCTCGACGCCGTAGGGCGCTTTGCGACCTGGGTGTATGAGCTTGGGTTCGACTCGCTCGACGTGGTCGTGCAGTATTTCCTGCTTGGCGCGGCCGTGGTGATCCCCGTCTGGTTGATCTACCGGTTGTTGAAAGTGGCCTCAGGCGGCGACAAGGGCTAAACCTTGGCGTCCGCCCACTCGTCCGACCGGGCGCCCACCGCGTCCGAGATTCGGCTAAAGCCGCGTTCGGACAGATATGCGGCGATCGCGGCATTGGCGGCCGGCACGAGCCCCGGCCCCGCGTAGATCAACCCCGTGTAAAGCTGAATCAGGCTCGCGCCGGCGAGGATTTTCTGCAGCGCCGTCTCTCCGTCATGCACGCCGCCGACGCCGATCAACGGGAGTCGGCCGCCCGACGCGCGATAGGCCCGCGCCAGAAATCGGGTGGAGCGGCGGAACAGCGGCTCGCCGGAAAGCCCGCCGCTCTCGCCGCGATGGGCGGACGGCGGGACGCCTGCGCGATCCACCGTGGTGTTCGTCAGCACGGCCCCGCTCACCCGCCGCTCCATCAGCAGCGCGATGGCCTCGTCGAGGGCTGCGTCGTCCATGTCGGGCGCGAGTTTGACGAGCACGGGCAGACCCGGCTTGTGCGCGTCGCGCTCGGCAAGCGCGCTTTGCAGCAGGACGTCGAGCCGCTCCGGCGCCTGCAGACCGCGCAGGCCTGGCGTGTTGGGCGATGAGATGTTGATGGTCAAATAGCTGGCCAGGTTGGCGAAAGCGCGCACGCCCGCGACAATGTCCTCGATGGGGTCGGCCGCATCCTTGTTCGGCCCGATATTGACCCCGACGACCCCGGCCGGCGCGCGCGTCGAGAGGCGGGCGATGGCGGGCGCGTGCCCGCCGCTGTTGAAGCCAAGGCGATTGATGAGCGCACGCTCGCGCATCAGCCGAAACACGCGCGGACGCGGGTTGCCCGGCTGCGGGCGCGGCGTCACCGTGCCGACCTCTACAAAACCGAAGCCGACGGCCAGCAAGGCGTCGCATACGCGCGCGTCCTTGTCGAAGCCCGCGGCCATGCCGATAGGATTGGGAAAGCTCAAACCCCACAAAGATTGCCGCAGCACGGGGTCGGCCGTGCGGGCGCGCGGGTGAACCCCCGCTTCGAGGGCGCGCAGCGTCGCCTCATGCGCCTGTTCGGGTTCGAGAAGGAAAAGGCCCGGCTGGGCGAGCGAGAACAGCGAGATCATGACGAGCGCTGGTCGCTGTCCCGGGGCGGGAACACGTGCCGGCCGTCGGGCCCCAGCGGAAGGTCGTGGACGGTCACGACGGCGCTCGTCGGCAGCGGCACGTACAGGTGGGGAAAGAGATCGCCATCCCGCGCCGGCTCCCATGTGAGCGCGGGGCCAAGGGCGCTTGCGTCCACGGCCAACAGCACAAGGCCCTCTCTGCCCGCGAAATGCTTCGCCGCCGTAGCCTCCGCTTGCGCAGCGGTGGAGAAGTGGATGAAACCGTCACGGGCGTCATGCGCGGAGCCTTCGTACACGCCGCTCTGCATGGCCGCGCGCCACTCGCCCGCCCCACAAATTTTGTAGATGAGCGCTTCGGACATGGCGATGCCTCACGCCGGGTGCGCTTCGCGCTTGCTACGCTTGGCTTTGGCCGGTTTCGCCGCATCGGCCTCCAGCCCAAGCGTTCGCGCGATGAGAGCGCGGGTCTCCTCCACGCCGTAAAGCTCGATGAATGGGCCGAAGCGCGGCCCCTGGCTTTGGCCGAGGAGCACCTCGTAAATGGCCGTGAACCAGTCGCGCAGCGGCTCGAAGCCGTGATCCTTGCCGACCTGGTAGACCATGGTCTGGATGTCGTCGCCGCTTGTCCCTTTCGGCGTTTTGGCCAGCCGGTCGCGCAGGTCGATCATGGCGGCGCGCTCCTGGTCGCTGGGCGCGCGGAACTGCTTCGCCGGCTTTACGAAATCGTGGAAGTAAGCGACGGCGTAGCCGACGAGACGATCCAGATCGGGATGCGTCTGAGGGCTGACGGCGGGCGAGTAACGCTTGATGAAGCCCCAGAGCACGCTTTTGTCCTCGGCATTCGAGGCGCTGACGAGATTGAGCAACAGCGCGAAGCTGATGGGCGCGTCAACGGACGGCGGACGGCCGTTGTGAATGTGCCAGACCGGGTTGTTGACCCGTTCCGCCTCGGTCTCGCGGGAAAAGGCGGTGAGATAGGCCAGATACTCGTCCATGTTTTTTGGGATGACGTCGAAATAAAGCCGCTTCGCCGTTTTCGGCTTCTGGTACATGAACAGCGACAGGCTCTCCGGCGTCGCGTAGGTCAGCCACTCGTCGATGGTGAGGCCGTTGCCCTTCGACTTGGAGATTTTCTCGCCCTTCTCGTCGAGGAAAAGCTCATAGATATAGGTCTCCGGCGGCGTCCCGCCGAGCGCGCGGCAAATTTTGGAGGACAGGTTGACCGAGTCCATCAGGTCTTTGCCCGCCATTTCGTAATCCACGCCAAGCGCCGTCCAGCGCATCGCCCAGTCCGCTTTCCATTGGCATTTGACGGCGCCGCCGGTCACGGCGGTTTCGTGGCGTTTGCCGGTGTCCGGGTCTTCATAGACCACCGTCCCGCGCTTCGCGTCGCGCTCCAGCATCGGCACCTGCAGCACCTTGCCAGTGTCAGGCGAGATCGGCAGGAAGGGCGAGTACGTCGCGCGGCGTTCCGGCCCCAGCGTCGGCAGGATGATGTCCATCACCTTGTCGTAGGCGGCGAGCATGCGCATAAGCGTCTCGTCGAACATGCCGGAGGTGTAACACGCCGTCGCCGAGAGGAACTCGTACTGAAAGCCGAACGCGTCGAGAAACCGGCGCAGACGCGCGTTGTTGTGGGCCGCGAAGCTCGGGTGCTCGTTCGAGAACGGGTCCGGCACGGCGGACAGCGGCTTGTTCAGATGCGCCGCCATCATCTCCCGGTTCGGCACATTGTCCGGAACTTTGCGCAGGCCGTCCATATCGTCGGAAAAACAGATGAGACGCGTGGCGCGGCCGGTGATCGTCTCGAACGCGTGGCGCACCATGGACGTGCGGGCGACCTCGCCGAAGGTGCCGATATGGGGCAGGCCCGAGGGGCCATAGCCCGTCTCGAAGATCACGGGCGCATCCGCAGCCTTACCTTTCAGCCGCGCGGCGATTTTGCGCGCTTCCTCGGCCGGCCAAGCCTTGCTCTCTTCGACGGCGGCGCGCGCCGCAGCGTCATTCCTCATGGCGAACTTCCGAAATTGCATGCATTCTTGATCTACATCGACGCTAGATAGAGCCAACGGGCGCGTCAATGCTTCCTAGGTACGCATTTTCCACGATCCCGATCGCAAAACGCCGCACTCCTCTTGCAGGTCGGCCGGTTCCTGCGCAGAGTCCCGCGAACAACGAGGAGGACACCATGACGGCCCTGAGCGCGCACGAGGCGTTGATCTACATGATGGTGACCATGTCGGCCGCCGACCGCCGCATGTCTCCGGACGAGTTGGAGCGCATCGGCGAAATCGTCCGGCGTTTCCCCGTTTTCCACAGCTATGATTCCAATCGTTTGGTCAAAACGGCGGAAAGTTGCGGAGACATGCTGAGCGCAGGGGCGGGCCTCAGCGCCGTGCTCGACATGGTTGTGGAGGCGCTGCCGGCGAAATTAAGGGAAACGGCGTACGCCATCGCTGTCGAGGTCGCCGCGGCCGACCTGCGGGTGACGAACGAGGAAATCCGCGTGCTGGAACTGCTGCGCCATGCGCTTGGCCTCGACAAGCTGGTGACGGCCGCCATCGAACGCGGCGCCCGCGCGCGGGCTCAAACCCTCTGACGCTCCCGAAGCACCACATCCAGCAAACCGGGGAAAAGCGCGTCGAGGTCGTCCCGCCGCAGCGAGTTGACGTGCGTCGCGCCTTCGATGCGCGTGCGCACGACGCCCGCCTCGCGCAGAACCCGGAAATGATGCGACATGCTGGACTTCGGCCGGCCGCGGTCGAGCGCGGCGCATGTCGCCTCGCCGTCGCGATGGAGCTGGCGCGCCACATCGAGCCGCACCGGATCGGACAGCGCATAAAGGACACGGGTGAGTTCAATTTCGCCGGAGGCCGGATGGCGGTATGCGCGCATGGCTTGAATATAGGCTGACGCGGCGCTATGTGCCAGTTCGGTAGTTATCGAACAACCGTACTAAATCCGTGAGAGGCTCCATGGCTCCGCTTTTCTCCCCCTTTACGCTGAAAGACGTGACGCTGCGCAACCGCATCGCCGTCTCGCCGATGTGCCAGTATTCGGCCGTCGACGGCGTCATCAACGACTGGCACGAGGCCCATCTCGCGGGTCTCGCGCGCGGCGGCTCGTCACTCGTCATCGCGGAGGCGACCGCGGTCTCGCCCGAGGGCCGCATCACGCCGGGCTGCACGGGCCTGTGGAACGACGCGCAGACGCAAGCTTTTGCGCGGGGCGTGAAGCTCATCAAGCACGCCGGGGCGGTTCCAGGCATTCAGATCGGCCACGCTGGGCGCAAGGCGAGCGCCAACCGCCCTTGGGAGGGCGACGACCACATTCCGGAAGGCGATCCGCGCGGCTGGCGCACCATCGCCCCCTCTGCGGTGGAGTTCGGCGCCAACCTGCCGAAAGTCCCCGCCGAGATGACGCTCGCCGACATCGCGCGGGTCAAGGCCGATTTCGTCGCATCCGCGAAGCGCGCGCTTGACGCCGGATTCGAGTGGCTCGTGCTGCACTTTGCGCATGGTTATCTGGCGCAGGAGTTCTTTTCGCCGCACTCGAACAAACGCGACGACGCTTACGGCGGCAGCCTCGAAAACCGGATGCGCTTCCTTCTCGAAACGTTCGCCGCGGTGCGGGAAGTCTGGCCCGAGCGGCTGCCGCTCACGGCCCGGTTCGGCGTCATCGAGTTCGACGGGCGCGATGAAACGTTCGAGGAATCATTGGAGCTGATCCGGCGGCTGAAGGCGGGCGGCCTCGACCTGATCGATGTGAGCGTCGGCTTCTCGACGCCGAACGCCAACATCCCGTGGGGACCGGCTTTCATGGCGCCTTACGCCGCGAAAGTGCGCCGCGCCGTAGAGACGCCCACCGCGACGAGCTGGTTCATTTCCGATCCGAAGCAGGCGAACGGGCTCATTGAGGATGGCAGCGTCGATCTGGTGATGCTGGGGCGGCCGCTGCTTGAAAACCCGTTCTGGCCGTACCGCGCCGCGCGCGAGCTTGGCGTGGAGCGGCCAGCCTGGACGTTGCCCGCGCCATACGCTCACTGGCTCGACCGTTATCGCGCCGCTTAATAGAAGTTGGACGGGAAGTATCGCAAAAAGATTTCCTCATACCGCGGCGACGCCCTCACCTTGGCGATGCCGTAGTTGAGGATTTCTTTCAGGGCCTGGTTCTCGCGCGAGACCGCCACGCCGACGCCCTGTCCGAAATAGCGCGCCTCTCGGTAGCCTCCGGGCAGGAGCTGGCAACAGCCTTTCGAGTCCTGCCCATTCACCCAGAACATCAGGCTCACCGCGTCGGCGAAGAGCAGTTCCACCTCGCCGCCGCTCAAGGCCGCGCGCGCCTCGTCCGGCGTCTTATACGGCTTGACTTCGACCTCCTCGAAGAAATCGCGCAGATACGCCTCGTGCGCGGAGCCTTCCACCACGGCGACCGTCTTGCCGTCCAGGCCCTCCGGCGTCACATCGGGGATGTCCGCCCCGTTCTTGGCGACGAAGCGGGCCGGCGTATCATAATACGCATCAGTGAAGTCCAAATCCTCCAGGCTTTTCTTAGTGATCGCGATGGACGCGATGGCCGCGTCGGCCTCGTTGTTCTTCAGCGTTTGCGTGATCTTGTCCCAGGCGACGGCGCTGATCTCGCACGTCACCTCCAGCTCCCGGCAAATGGCGCGCGCCATGTCGGCGTTGAAGCCGATGATCTGCCCGTCCTCATCGAAATAGTTGAACGGCGGATAGTCGGGTTCCGTGATGAACCGCAGCGTGACGAACGCCGAGATGTCGGGTTTGGGGCCGAACGCGTCCTCGCGTGCGGGCGGCTCGCTCAAATCCTGCGGCGCCGCGGGGGCGGCCATGAGCGCGGCGGCGAGGCCCAAAACGGCCGCGACAATTGTCCGTCGATTTATGCTGTTTTCGATTGCCATTTTCAACAGATTTGAAAGAGTGGGGCCTTCGCCCAATTTCCGCCACATCCCGGCATGCTTCGCAAACCCGCTTCCGATCCCCGTGGAGACGCCGCGACGCCCGAGGCGCCCGCCGCAACTCACTCGGACGCCGAGATTCTATCGTCGTTTGACGCTTATATCTGTTTTCTCGCGGGCGCGCCAATCGAGGCGATAGCGGCGGCGCGGTCGGCGGCCGCGTCCTCCGGCGCGAGCCTGCATGAAACGCTGATTGCGCGGGGCCATCTCGATCCGCAAGCCTATTGCGAGCGTTTGGCGCAGGCTTGCGGTCTCTCGGCCGCCGATCCAGAGGCGCTGCGCTTCGCCGAGACGGCCTTGCGTCGGCAGCCTTGGCGGCTCCTGCGCGATCCGCGGGCGCTGCCTCTCGCCTCGGACGGCGCGCGCGCGGCGCTGTGTGCGGAGAGCGCGGCGCCGAGGGCGGTGAAAGGCGTCGCCGAGGCGCTTGGCCCTGCGCGGGGGATGATCGCGCTGGCGTCGCGCCGGGTCGTGGCCGCGTCGCTCGCTAGGGCGCAGGGGCCGCGGCTCACCCGTCAGGCGGTTGAGGGGCTGTTGCGCCGGCGCGCCGAGGACAGCGCCAAATCCGGCGTGTGGCGATGGCAGGCGGCGGCCGCGGCGGCCGCGGCGGGCTCCGCGGCGGGCGCGCTGATCGTTGCGCCGCGAGAGGCTCTCACCATGCTGTGCGCGCTGTTTTCGCTTGTGTTTTTCATAGGCGTCGCCTTGCGCGCGGCGGCCGCCGTCCACGCATTTCGAGCCAGCCCGCCCACCGACCACCCAGCCCCGCCCGACGCCGCCCTGCCGCGATACTCGGTGCTTGTGCCGCTCTACAAAGAAGCGCGCGTGTTGCCGCAATTGGTCGACGCGCTCGCCCGCCTGCGCTATCCGCCCGAGAAGCTCGACATTCACCTGGTGCTGGAGAGCGCCGACGCGGAGACCATCGCCGCCGTCGCCGGCATGCGTCTGCCGGGCAATATCGGCGTCATCGTCGCCCCCGACAGCCAGCCGCGCACAAAGCCCAAAGCGCTCAATTACGCGCTGCAATTCGCCATCGGCGATTATGTGGCCATTTACGACGCGGAAGACCTGCCCGACCCAGACCAGCTGCTGAAGGCGGCCGCCGCGTTCGCCGTTCTGCCGCCCTCCGTCGCCTGCCTGCAGGCGCGCCTCGCCTACCACAATCACGGCGAGAACTGGATCGCGGCGCAGTTCGCCATCGAGTACGCTTCGCTGTTCGGCGGCGTCCTCCCGATGCTCGACGCCGCCGGCCTGCCCCTGCCCCTCGGCGGCACGTCGAACCACTTCCGGGCGGCCGCGTTGCGCGACGCCGGCGCCTGGGACGCGTTCAACGTGACGGAGGACGCCGATCTCGGCATGCGGCTGCACCGCGCCGGATACCGTTGCCGCACGCTCGACTCCACCACCTGGGAGGAGGCCGCCTGTCAGCCCATGAACTGGCTGCGGCAGCGCAGCCGATGGCTTAAAGGCTGGATGCAGACCTATGCGGTGCACATGCGGCGCCCGCGCATGCTCCTGCGCGAGATGGGCTGGCGCGGCTTTCTCGCGTTTCAGGGCCATTTCGGCAGCGTTATTCTTTCGGCGCTCGCACATCCGTGGTTTTATGCGCTGCTTGTTGCGGATGCGGTTTCGGGCGCGCTGTTTTCGGCTCCGCAAAGCCTGCTCGGGGCGCCGTTTCTCGCGCTCGCGGCGGTGAATTTCGCCGGGGCTTATCTTGCGACGCTGGCGCTTGGGCTTGCGGCGCTGCGATCTCGCGGACTGTTGCGGCTGGCGCCTCACCTCACTTTCACACCGTTCTACTGGCTGATGATCTCGGCCGCAGCCTATCGCGCGCTCTATCAACTCGCGGTCGCGCCGTTCCACTGGGAAAAGACTGACCATGGGCTCAGCGCCGCGCCGCGATTTGTGCCTTAATCGGTGTTAAGTTTCGCGCGAATCGGTTAGTTAACAATCAGTTAAACACGCTGAGGTAGGAGTGTCGAAAGCGCAGCACACTGTGGGAGCTTTGTCTGAGGCGCGCGCGCCCTCGGCTTTGACGCCCAATCTTGCGCGGCTCGACCGGCTCGACCCTGCGCTTGCTTACGCCGTGTTGGCCAGCGCCGCCCCTGCGCCGGCGGTTAACATCGCCCTGGGCGAGTGCTGCGGCGCGGATGTCGAGCGCATCTCCGCAGAAGCCGGTCGCGTGGGATACGCGTCATCTGGAGCCTTAACTGAGGCCGGCGCGGCCGCAGTCGCCGCATTTGCGCCGCGCGCCCGAACGCTTGACGCGGCGCTCTCCATGCTGGCCGCAGCGGTCGTAGGCGTCTCGCCCCATGATAAACCGCGCTTCGCCGCTCTTATGCGCCAGGACAGGCTCGCCGCCGCCGCCCTGGCGAAGCTCCTTGGCTTGACAACAGGCCCGGCCCCAACGCGGCTTCAGGTGCGCTTTGAAATGGCCCGTGCGGCGCTCATCGAGCGTGCCCCGGACTGGGGGCCCGCGCTGAAGGCTGTCGCGCCCCGCAGCGGCCCGGCCAATCCCCTCTTGTCCGCGTTGACCCTCGCGTCTCTCGGCGCGGAGCGCAAAACCTTGATGGAGGCCGAAACGCATATGCTGCAAAACGCGCTAGGCGTGAAAACCGCGTCGAAAAGCGATGTGGCTCGCGGACTCGTCCGCGCGGCGGTGGGCGGCAACCCGCGCGCCCCAGAGGCGAAACCGGCGACGCCCGCCGATTTTGCCGCTGTGGTCCGGCGGCTGTCCCGCACCATGGAGACGAAGCCTTACGCGGGGCGCGTGGCCATCGCGCAGGTGTATGACGCCGGGGTGGCGCTCGGTCACGCTTTCGGCACCCTCGAGGAGTTCAAGGCCCGCGTCGCGCAGGCCTGTCGCGACGGTCTGCTCGACCTGGAGCGGTATGACATCGCCGGGCCGATGGACGCCGCCTTGCGCGAGCGCTCCCGCACGCCATTCGGCCGCGACGAGCGGCATTTTATCGTCAATCAGTATATTTAATGAATTGGATCCGCCGCGATGGATTTGCGCCTTGAAGCGTTTCGGAGTCCTGAATTCGACCGCGTGTTCGGGGCCGTCGCCTCGTTGCCCGGCGCTCCCGACGAGGAGGCGCTCGACGTCGCCGCCATCGAGACGGAGGCCCGGCGCGCTATCGCCGCCGCCGTGCATCACGCCAAGGCCGGCAACCCAGACCCCGCCTCGCGCTTGCTGTTGTTGAAGGGCGCAGCGGGCACCGGCAAAACACACACACTGCTCACCGTCATCCGCCAACTGCATGCGGCAGGTGGGCTTTATGGCGTGGTGCTGCCGATGATCGACCCGGTGGCGGAGGACGCGTTCGACGCCTGGCTGACCCGCGCCATCGTCACGCGGCTAGCCGAACCGCATCTGGCCCCGGCCGGCGCGCCCCTTCCGCTGCACGCCCTGGCGGAGAAAATTCTGGCGCTCGCCACGCCCGCGCTCGCCTCCGCCTTTCGCGCCCAGACGCTGGATGCGGCCGGCGACATGACCCCGTCTGACTTCCAGCGCCTGGTGGCGTCGATCCGCACGGCGCTCGCCGGCCCGCAACGGGTTGCGCCGGTGAGCGAGGGTTTCGTTGCGGCGCTGCTCGGCGCCTATGCAGGCCTCGACGATGGTTTCGATTATCTCCGCGGCCTGCCGGTCGAGGGAGATATCTGGGGCGTGAGCTTGTCCGGGCGGCCGCACGAACAGGGCGCGCGGGCGCTCATCGAGCAACTCGCGGCGGCCGCGCGTGCAACGGGCGGCGCCCTTCTCATCGCCTTCGACCAGATGGAGCAAAACCGGCTGGAGCGGTGGGAGGATCGGCTGCGCCATATCATCGGGCGCGGCGCGCTGTTCGCCGAGACCTTGCCGAGCCTCGCGGTTGTGTTCGCCGTGCTGCCCTCGCTCTACGACACCGTCGCGGAGGACATCGACCGCTCCATCCGCGACCGCATCGAGAAATTTGGCGCGCTGCCCGTGTCCCTCCGCAACCTGTCGCGGCCGCAGGTGGCCATGCTTTTGCGTCACCGGCTTGATGCGCTTTACGCCCGAGCCGGCGCCGTCGCGGACACCGCCAACCCGCTCTATCCGTTCGAGGATTGGTTCGTGGACGAACTGGCCGGGCAGACCTCGCGCTACGTGACGGAGATGGTGCAGACCTTCCGGCGCCTGCTCTTGGAGCTAGGGCGCATTCCCGCCGCCGAAGATTTTCCGCCGCCGCCAAGCGCCGCGCCGTCGCTGCCCGCGCCTGTCTCCGCCGCCCCTCCCCCCATCGACTTCTCCGAGAGCTGGGAGCGCTACATGGCGCAGACCCCGCCGCAGCCCGTGCCGGTGCAGAGTTTCGTGCAAGCCGAGTATCTCGAATGGGCCATACAATCCGCCCTGCCCGAGATGGACGGCGTCGCCAAGATCAGCACGCGCAAGACGGCGCGGGGCAACACGCTGGTGATCGAGATCGAGATCGAGGCGACGGACGGCTCATCAGAACGGCGCGACATCGCCCTGTGCAACGAGACGAGCGAGGGCGCTTCCCTGGCCAACGAGATTGGGGCGTTTGTGAGCGGCTGCCGGAAATCGCGCGCTGTCATTGTGCGGCCCCGCGGGCGACCCTTGCCACGGTCCGGGCGCGGAGCCGGCGCCGTGCTGAAGGAGGCGGAGGACGCGGGCGCCATCATCGTGCGCCATTTCGACAAAGCCTCGTGGGAGCGGCTGCAGATCGCCAAAAGCTATTTCGTTCAGAAGGATTACCCGGGCTTCGCCGCCTGGCAAAAACACGCCAAACCCCTCACCCAGATCGCGCCTATCGCCGCCATCGTGCAGTTCCCGTATGTGCAGCCGGAGAGCCGGCGCGATGAGGACGACGGCGCGCACGAGGCCAAGATCATCGCCCTGCCGCAGCCGCAGCGCGACAGCGTGATGCTGGGCGAGGCGGCCTCTGGCCAGGTGCATTGGGCGCCGTTCGAAGACGCCAACAAGCTGCTGAACTTCGGGCTGCTGGTCACCGGCGACCCTGGTTCGGGCAAAACCCAAACGCTCAACGTGCTCATCGACGGCGTGCAGCGCATGGGCTATCCGGTGTGCATCTTCGACTTCAAGAAAGACTACGTCTCGCCGGAGTTCGTCGCCGAGCAGCGCCTGCGCGTGCATGATGTGCGCCGCGACGGCCTGCCCTTCAACCCGCTTCAGCCCAGCCCTGAGCGCGACGGCATGGCGCAGCCCGTGCAACACCTGTTCACCATCTGCGCGGTCTTGAAGCGCGTGTTCAAGCTTGGCGATCAACAGGAGGCCAAACTGCGCGACGCCATGAAGCAGGCGTTCGAGCGCCGCGGCATCGACACCCAGCGCTGGACGCAGGCCGACAGCATCGCCGCGCCGTGCTTTGATGAGGTGATCGCCGTGCTGCGCGAGTTCGAGGAGCAAAAGGACAACACCGCGCGCAACCTGTTAAACCGGCTCAGCCCGCTGTTCGAGCTTGGGCTATTCCCGCGCCACGACGCGAAGGGCGCCTCGTTCGACGCGATGTTGGCCGAGCGGCTGGTCCTCGCGCTGTTCGACCTGCCGTCCAAAGAGATTCAGTCGGCGCTCGCCGAACTCATCATCATCCGCCTGCACGGCTATCTGGTGCGCGGCGAGCATCCGCGTCGGCTGACGCGGCTTCTGGTGCTTGATGAGGCGTGGCGCGTGGCGGGCAGCCAGCATCTGGAGAGCCTGGCGCGGGAGGGGCGCGCCTTCGGCGTGGGGTTGGCCATCGGCACGCAATACCCGGGCGACCTCGGCGCCGATCTGGCGGGCGCGCTGGCGACGAAGATATTCCTTAAAAACCAGCAGCCCGACCACAAGAAGGCGACGGTGCGGGCGCTCTGCGGCGCGACCTCCGGCCCGGAGGCGCAGAAGCTTTACGCCATGATCGAGAATTTCGCCATGTTCGAGGGCGTCATTCAGAACGACCAGTATCAGCCGTATCAGAAATTCAAGCTCACCCCGTATTACACCCGCAAGATCGCCGCTGAGCCCGAGCCCGCGCCCAAGAAGCGCTTTGCGATCTTTTGACGGCTTAAGTCTGCGGGCGTTTGGCGAGTTCGGCTTCGATCGCGGCGGTCACTTTGGGCGAGGTCGGGTTCAGGCTCGTGGGGAAGTAGGCCGCGAGTCGTCCGTCGGCGGCGACGAGGAACTTGTGGAAGTTCCAGCGCACCGCGCCTTTCTCGCCCGCCGTTTCGTTCGCCCAGCGATAGAACGGGTGCGCTTGCGCCCCTTTCACGCTGTAAATCTTGGTGAGCGGGAACGTGACCCCGAACGCGCCCTTGCAGAAATCGGCCACCTCGGCCTCGGTCTTGGCCTCTTGATGGAAATCCTGCGAAGGAACGCCGATGACCACCAAACCACGATCTTTGTAAGTCTGGTAAAGCGCCTGAAGACCTTCATACTGGCTTGTAAACCCGCAGAAGGAGGCGGTGTTGACAACCAGGAGCACCTTGCCGGCGAAGTCCGACAACGCCATCGGCCGGCCATCGATGGCCTCGAACGCAAAACCGAACGCGCGTCCTTCCGCTTGCGCGCGCGGTTCGCCAGCGGACTGGATGAGCGCCGCGCCAACAGCCAAACCGCCCATAACGATTTTCTTCAGCATAGCTCCGGTCTCCTTATCCGCGCACCATGGAACGAAGCAATCGGACGATTGGTTTACAAACGGGACGGCGTCTTTTCCCGCGTCTTCCCATTGTAGTATTTTCATGCAAGTGATTTTCGCCTATCCAAGCTGCGTCCCCTGAGCACGGCGCCGACGGCTCGGGAGGTGAGCGGAGTTGAGCGCATATGGTTGAATTTCTATCGCGCTTCTGGCGCAACAGCGTGATCGGCACGTTCTTCGCCGGCGCTCTGTTCCTTCTTCCCGTGGTCGTGACGTTCGTCATCATCACCTGGATCGTCAATCTGGTGCGCGGACAACTCGGCCCGGACACGTTCCTGGGCGACCTGCTGACGCGGCTCGGCATCGTCATCATCGGCCCGGAGCAGAACACATACGCCTTCTGGCTCGGCCTCGTCATCGCGCTCATCGGCATATGGTTCCTCGGCGCCATCGTGAAAAGCCAGGCGAAATCCATCGCCCAGGACGCGATCGACCGCATCTTTGCGCGTGTGCCGCTGATCCGCTCGATTTATAGCCCTGTCGCTCGGGTGGTGCGGCTCGCCACCAATCGCGACGGCGGCGCGGGGGATTTCTCGGGCATGACCGTCGTTTCTTGCAGGTTTTTCGGCGACGAGCACGGCGTCGACATCCTGGCTCTCCTCGCCTCTCAGGAGGTGTATCTGATGGGGGGCGAGCGGCGCCGCCTCGTCTATCTCCCCGCCGCGCCGATCCCCATGTCCGGCGGCCTCGTATTCATGCCAGAAAGCGATGTGTTCCCGGTTCCGGACATGAAGGTGGACGACCTGCTGAAAGTGTATGTGTCGCTTGGCGCGCTTGCGCCCGAGACCATGCCCGCGGGCTTAATCGCGCGCCGCGGCGAACAGCCGGTGATGTATGCGGGCGCGCCCGCGGCTGTCGCGCCCCCGGCGGGGCATGGCTCAGGCGCGGGCGGCGCGCCGACGCAAGGCGCGTAACGCTGAGCGCTGACCCGGCGAACTCAACTGCGACGACGATGGCGCGCTCTCGCCCACGTCACGATGCAATTTTGGGAGATTTTATGCCGACACGCCGGGAAGTGACGCTGGGCTTGGCAGCCGCCGCCCTCACCGCCTCCGTCTTCGCGCGCAAAACCGTCACCGCCGCGACGGATGGCCAATTCGAGGTGAACTTATCGACTGACGAGTGGCGCAAGCGGCTGACGAAGGAGCAGTTTTACGTGCTGCGCGAGCACGGCACGGAGCGCGCAGGGACAAGCCCGCTCGACCGCGAGAAGCGCGCCGGGGTGTTCTCCTGCGCCGGCTGCGACCTGCCGCTGTTCTCGTCGGAGACAAAGTACGACAGCGGCACGGGGTGGCCGAGTTTCTGGGCGCCCATCGAGAACGCCGTGCGCACGAAAGAAGATCGCTCCTTTTTCATGGTTCGCACCGAGGTGCACTGCCGGCGCTGCGGGGGGCATCTGGGCCATGTGTTCGACGACGGCCCGCCGCCGACCGGAAAGCGCTACTGCATGAACGGCGTGGCGATGACGTTCACCCCGAACGAGGCAAAACCATCATGAAGCGCACAACCGCACATCGCGCGCTCGGCGCGCTCGCCGTCGCGCTCGCCGCTGCCTTCGCCACGCCCGCCGCCGCGCAGGACGCGCCCAAAACGGAAGTCGCCATCTTCGCAGGCGGCTGCTTTTGGTGCACCGAGGCGGATTTCGACAAAGTGCCGGGCGTGATCTCGACCACCTCGGGCTTCGCCGGCGGGACGACGCCGAACCCGGTCTATCCAGCGACCGGCACCGACCATACGGAGGTCGTCCGCGTCGTGTTCGATCCGGCGAAAGTGTCCTACGAGACGCTTTTGGACGTTTACTGGCGCAGCATCGATCCGGTCGACAAGGGCGGGCAGTTCTGCGACCGCGGGCCGCAATACCGCACGGCGATTTTCTACCAGTCGGCGGAGCAGAAACGCCAGGCGGAGGAATCGAAGGCCAAGCTCGCCGCGTCCGCCGTGCTCCCGTCGCCCATCGCGACGGAGATCGCTCCGGGCCTTGCGTTTTATCCGGTGCAAGACTATCACCAGGATTACTACAAGAAAAACCCAATTCAGTACAAAATCTACCGCTACAATTGCGGGCGGGATAAAAGACTGAAAGAATTGTGGGGCGAGAAAGCCGCATCGTGAGCGAGCGGCGCGGCTCGCGGGACGCTGCGTTTTGACCGCGGCGTGGTTGGGGCGAGCCGCATCGGCTCTACACAATTCAGAAAGACAATCCGTTGCCCGTGCGGGTGATCAGCACCTGATCGACGCGCCGGCCGTCCATATCCACCACCTCGAACCGGTAACCCGCGCGCTCCAGCAAATCGCCCTTCTTGGGCGCGCGGCCCAGATGATCGATCACAAAGCCGGCGATGGTTTTGTAATCCGCATCCTCCTCGAAGGCGTCGACTCCGAGGCTGAGATACACCTCCTCCACCGGCGTCAGACCGTCCACCAGCCACGAGCCGTCCTCACGCTGCACGATCTGGGCGCCCTCGTCGTCGCCGTAGTTGGAGGGCAAAGCGCCGACAATCGCCTCCAGCCAGTCGGCCGCCGTGACGATGCCCTCCGTTGTGCCGTACTCGTCGATGACGATCGCCATATGGGCGTTGTTGGATTTGAACAGCTCCAGCGCCTTGAAGCAGTCAATGGAGCCGGATAGGGCGAGCACGGGCCGGATGATGGTGCGGATGGTCGCGTTTGCGCCCTTTGCATCGCTGAGGCCGATCAGATCCTTGGCCCGAACGGTGCCGAGCACGGTGTCAAAATCGCCGTCGATGGCGGGGTAGCGCGAATGTCCGCCCTCCTTCACCTTCTTCAGGATCACCTCGAAAGGGTCGTTCACGTCGATGAAGGTCACGTCGAGACGGTGCGTCATGATGGACTGCACGTCGCGGTCGCCGAGGCGGATGATGCGCTGGATCATGTCATGCTCGGTCGCGTCGATGGCGCCGCTCTCCACGCCTTCCGCGATGACCGCCTTGACCTCGGCCTCGGTGACGCGGCTTTTCTCCTGCGGCGTGAACCCGAACAGCCGCATGATGAGGTGCGCCGAGCCGTCCAAAACCCGGACCACAGGCGTGAAGACGATAGATAAGCCCCACAGCGGCCCAGCCGCAAACATCGCCAGAGTTTCCGGCGCCCGCAGCGCAAGACGTTTTGGCACCAGCTCGCCGATGACGACGGACAGAAATGTGATCGCGGTGACGACCAGCGCCACGGCGACAACCTCGCCTTGCGGATTGATGAGCGGTATGGCGTTCAGCGGCTCAGCGAGTTTCTCGGCGATGGTCGCGCCGCCATACGCGCCCGCCAGAATGCCGATCAGCGTGATGCCGACCTGGACGGTGGAGAGAAACCGTCCCGGGTCTTCGGCCAGCGTCAACGCCCGCGCCGCGCGTTTGTCCCCCGCCCGAGCCTTTTGCCGCAAAAGCGGTTTGCTCGACGAGACAACGGCCAATTCAGACATTGCGAAAAAACCGTTCAACGCCAAAAGCAGCAAGATGACGAGGATGTCGCCTGTAAGCATTTGCGTCCGCGGTTCGCCTCTTCGTGTCGTGGTCGGATTGTCTTAGCGGAAGACCGCCCGCAATGCGAGCGCCAATGCCCGCACGTCGTTAAAGATCGCGTGGGCGGCCCCTGAAATAGTCGCGAACCTGATTTTTAAGCTCGGGGAAAATCTCGTTGACGCCGAAGGCAATGAGCGCCAGCCCGATCAGATAAATAATGGCCTGCGGGATCAGCAGAATGAACACGCCCGCAACGATCGCGATGACGGCGCGCATTTTTCCAGTCGGCATGAAACGCCCCCTTAGCGAACCGCCGGCCTGAACCGGCGCGCCGCCGGGCCAAAACAGCCCAAGCGGAACGGCGCATGAACCCATGTGCTGACGCAAAAGTTCCGCGCCGTCAACGCCGAGGCGCTACTCGTAGTATTTGTAGCTGAGGAACTTGCCCGACATGGTGATCTTCACGCGGTCGCCCTTCGGGTCGGGCTTTCGCTCCATGACCATGTCGAAGTCGATGGCGGACATGATGCCGTCGCCGAATTCCTCCTCGATGAGCGCTTTCCAGGCCGGGCCGTTCACCATCACCAGCTCGTAGAAGCGGTAGATGAGCGGATCGGTCGGCGGCATGGTTATGCCTGCGCCGCGTTCCGGTATCTCGGTGAGAATCTTCGCCTCCAACTCGGAAAGTCCGAAAATCGCCTTGGCCCGCTCGGACTGCTCGGCCGTGAGCTTCATCTGGCCGAGCAGCGCGCCCGTGACGAGCACCGGCGAGCATTCGCCGATCTCCGCGCAGATCGCCTTCCACGTCAGCCCTTTGGCGCGCTTCACATCCAGGATTTTCTCGGTGACGTCGGCTCGTTTCATGCTGTCTCCCTTCTCATTACACGGTGGCGAGGCCCGGGCGTTTTGCCGCGTCCGCCGGCGCGCCGGCCGCCACATGGGGGCCGGGAATGCCGGGCGTGACGAGCGGCGGCCGCCGGGGGTCGTATTGCTTGGTTTTCAGCTCCTCGTCGAACGCCTTGCTGCGCGTGACGAGGAAATCGATGACGTGGTTGCGCAGCGGGTAATAGGCGGGGTGCCGGTGCATATCCACGCGGGTGCGCTCTTTAGGAAGCGGGTTCACCACGATCTCGGCGATGCGGGCGCCCGGGCCGTTGGTCATTAGCACGATGCGGTCGGCGAGATAGATCGCCTCGTCTACGTCGTGGGTGATCATGAACACGGTCTGCCCCGCTCCGATGCGGCGCACCTCGTCCTGCAGCGTGCCGCGCGTGAGGGCGTCGAGCGCCGAGAACGGCTCGTCCATGAGCAGGATTTTCGGCTCAATGGAGAGCGCGCGCGCAATGCCGACGCGCTGCTTCATGCCGCCGGACAACTCCGCCGGCTTTTTGTGCTCCGAGCCGGTCAGCCCCACCAGATTGATGAATTTTTGGGCATGCTCCCGCACCTTGGCGCGCGGCCAGTTGCGCCACCGGGACGACACCGCATAAGCGACATTGCCCATCACCGTCTTCCACGGCAGGAGCGCGTGCCCTTGGAAAATCACGGCGCGGTCGAGGCTCGGCCCGGCGATGGCGCGGCGGTCCACGATGACAGCGCCGGAGGACGGCTGGTCGAGGCCCGCCAGGATGTTCAGCACCGTCGTCTTGCCGCATCCGGAGTGCCCGATGACGCAGACGAAATCGCCCTGGTCGATGGACAGCCACAAATCCTCGAAGATCGTGGTCTCGCCCCCGCCCGGGCGCGGGTAGCGTTTGGCGATGCCTTCGATGGAGATGATTTTCTCGGTCATGGCTCAATCCGGGTAGCTGACGGCGCGGCCGAAGCGCGCGAGCATCTGGTCGAGAAGCATCCCCACGATGCCGATGAGGAGGATCGAGATCATCACATTGGCGATGGAGAGGTTGTTCCACTCGTTCCAGACGAAGTAGCCGATGCCGGTGCCGCCCACGAGCATCTCGGCCGCCACTATGACGAGCCACGCGATGCCGATCGAGATGCGCATGCCCGTGACGATGGTCGGCGCGGCCGCGGGCAGGATGACGGTGAAGGCGCGGCGCAGGGGCGGCACCTCAAGCGTACGCGCTACGTTCAGCCACTCGCGGCGCACGCTGGCGACTCCGAAGGCCGTGTTGATAAGCATCGGCCAGACCGAGCAGATGAAAATGACGAAAATGGAGGATAGGCTCGAGTCCTTGATGGTGTAGAGCGCGAGCGGCATCCAGGCGAGCGGCGACACCGGTTTCATCACCTGGATGAATGGGTCGAACGCACGGCTCAGCAGCGGCGACATGCCGATCACGAAACCGAGCGGAATGGCGACGGCGACCGCGATGAGGTAGCCCGTCATCACGCGGGCGAGACTGTAGGCGAGCTGCACGCCGAGGCCCTTGTCGTTGGGGCCGTTGTCGTAGAACGGATCGCTGAGGTGCTCCCAGATTTTTGCGGCCACCTGTCCGGGCGTCGGGAAGGCGGAGGCGCCTTGGGTGGCCGTCGCGCCCATCAGCTTGGCGTATTCCGGATCGAGGCCCGCGGTCCCGCCGCCGCCCACTGTCGCCAGCGACCAGACGCCGACGAACGCCCCGAACACAATGATCGAGAGCGCTGCCGCGCGCGCTTGTAACGACCTGAATAAAATGTCCATGCCGCCTGCTTTGGTTGAGTGGCCCAGCCACACCCATGAAAATCCGTTGCCACCTCGGGGGTGAGAGGCCGCAGCCCCTCGCCCCCTGCGGCGCTTAGGCTTTCCGGATCGCGAAGCTGGCCAGATACTCCTCCGGCTTCGACGGGTCGAACGGCTTGCCCATTACGCTGAAGGTTTTGGTCGTGCTTTGCGGGGGCGTCAGGCCGGCCTCCTTCATCAGCTTGGCGGCGTCTGTCGCCAGATACACCTTCTTGGCGATCTCGGCGTAGTTCACGTCGCCTTTGATCTGCCCCCAGCGCTTCATCTGCGTCAGGATCCAGATGGCGAAGCTCTCGTAAGGGAACGGGTCGAAGTCGATGCGGTTCGGCTGTTTGACGATATTGCCGAGGCCGTCGGCGAACGTGCCGGTGAGGATTTGCTCCACCACCACCGGCGGCTGGTTGAGGTAGTTGGCGGGCGCGATCGCCTCCGCGATCTGCTTGCGGTTTTCAGCTTTGGTGGCGAAGGCCGTCGCCTCGATGATGGAACGCAGCAAGGCGGCGTAGGTGTTCGGCATGGTGGTGACGAACTCCTGGCTTGCGGCGAACGCGCAGCACGGATGACCGTCCCAGATTTCCTTCGACAGCATGTGAATGAAGCCGACGCCGTCGAACACCGCGCGCTGGTTCACCGGGTCGGGCGCAAGGAAACCGTCCAGGTTCTCCGCCCGCATATTGGCCACCATCTCAGGCGGCGGCACGGCGCGGATCTGCACATCCTGATCGGGGTCGAGGCCGTTCTCGGCGAGGTAATAGCGCAGCAGGTAGTTGTGCATGGAGTAATCGAAGGGCACCGCGAACTTGAAGCCCTTCCAGCTCTTTGGGTCGCGCTTGTCCTTGTGCTTCACCGCGAGGGTGATGGCCTGCCCGTTGATGTTCTCCACCGCCGGCATGGTGTAAGGCACCGGGTTCGAGCCGACGCCCATGGAGATGGCGAGCGGCATCGGCGAGAGCATGTGCGCCGCGTCATACTCTTTGTTCAGCGTCTTGTCGCGGATGACCGCCCAGCCCGCCGTCTTCACCACCTCGACGTTCAGTTTGTTCTTGCTGTAGAAGCCCATCGGCGCGGCCATGATGATCGGCGTCGCGCAGGTGATTGGGATGAAGCCGATCTTGAGGTCGGCTTTCTCCAGCGGCCCGGCGTCGGCGAAGGCTTCAGTGACGGCGCCGAGAGGCACGAACTGCGAGATCGCCGCGAGCGCCGCAGCGCCGCCGACCGCGCGCAAGAAGTTTCGCCGCTCCATGTCGTTGGGGAAAACAGCGCGAACCACCGCATGCTCGACCGCGCGCGAAAGCGTCTCGTCCGCGCTCAAAGCTGCGGCGTGCTCAGCCTCGCTGGCGTGCCGTCCGCATGAGCATCCCCCTCTCGCCAGCGGTTTCGTCGAGTCGAATGGATCGTCCTGAAATGACATGCTCGATGCTCCCTTGCCCGTTGCATGGGCAGACTGAGCAACGTTCATGCCAATCGGTGAAACGCAGCGGAACGCCACCGCCTGCTTCGAGAGCGGCCCCAACAGCGTCGTCGCGCTTGCTTATGTTATACTATAGCACCCTGCTACGCCCGCGCGTCAGTCGCTGCGCAGAACCGTCGATGAGTCTTTATCGAACAGGTGGCCCGCCCGGTCGCGTTTCGCCGCGATGTAACCCGCGTTGTGGCCGTTGGCGCGCGCGATGACCCGGTGGGTCGCCGCCACGTTGAGCCCGCCGTCCTGCAGCGCCTTGATCTTCTGCGGGTTGTTCGTCATCAGCCGCACGGAGGAGAAGCCGAGCTGTCGGATCATCTCGGCGGCCATGTCAAAGCGGCGGTGATCGTTCTCGAAGCCGAGAATTTCATCCGCGTCGTAGGTGTCGTGCCCCTCATGCTGCAAACGGTAGGCGCGGATCTTGTTGGCGATGCCGTTGCCCCGGCCCTCCTGGTCGAGATACAGCAGCACGCCCCCGCCCTCGTCCGCCATGCGCTGGACGGCGCCGCGCAATTGATCGCCGCAATCGCATTTGAGGCTGCCGAACAGATCGCCCGTGAGGCACGCCGAGTGAATGCGCACCAACACCGGCTGGGCGGCCTCCGGCGCCCCGATGACGACCGCGATCTGGTCGCGCAGGCCGTCGCCGCCGCGAAACACGACAAACTCGCAAGTCTCGACGCCTTCGAGCGGCACGAAGGCGCGCGAGGCGATGCGCAGCGAGTGCGCGGCGTCCGTCTGATAGGTCGCGATGTCGGCGGCGTTCACATGACACAGGGCCGAAACGTCGAGCGCCTTGGCCTCGTCAACGCGCGCCACCACCGCGCACGGGAGCAGCAGGCTCAGCCGCACCGCCTCGAGGCCTGAGCGCTCGGCCTCCGTCGCCTCGACCACCGGCCAGGTCAGCGTGGCGGTCTTGGCGGACACCACCTCCTCGATTTTGGCGAGGGTCGCCCCCGCGAGCAGCGCCGAAGCCGGGGAGTCGGCGTCGCGGCCGAGGCGGCGTAGGCGCGCGGGCGTGAGCACCAGGCGCAGGCTCGCGCCCGAGGCGTTCAGAGCGGCGAGGGTCGCGTCATCGAGATTTTCAGCGGCGCAGGTCAGAACATCGCCCTCTGGGCGCCGAACCACGATCGGCCGTCCAGCCCGCAACTCGGCAAGAGCCCGTTCTACGGACAGCTTGGACACCCCGCCTAAGGGCAGTTCGATAGGCTTTGTCATCAATGTCTCCGCTAAAAACCCGGCGGGGGAATACAACGCCCGGACGCACATGGAGCCGAGCACCAAAATTTAGGCGGCGTCGTGGCGCAGAAAAATGCAGGATTGAAATAAACCGCCTTCACGATCATTTGTCCCAACCGCGCGCGAGCGCCCCATGATAATACACTCGTAGACGAGTTTTGGACGCCTGCGGCTGGGTCATTTCTCGAAAAGCCGCAGCCTGAGGGCGGCAACATGCGACACGATGCTTACTCCCCCATCGCCAAGGCGCTGCATTGGATCATCGCCGTCTGCGTGGTGTTTCTCGTGCCCGCGGGCGTCGTGATGGCCAACGTGCCGGGCCTCGACACGCTTTACAATCTGCACCGATCGGTCGGCGCCCTGGTGATGGGGCTGATGGCGGCGCGCGTGGGATATCGTCTCGTCAATGGCGCGCCGGCCGCCTATCCCGGCTTGGGCGCGGCCGAGCGTTTCGCGTCCGGCGCGGCGCACGCGGCGCTCTACGCCCTGCTCATCGCCGTGCCGGTCGCGGGTTGGGCCGGAACCTCGGCCTACGGCGCGCAGATCATGGTGTTCGGTCTGTTCGAGCTTCCGCCGATCATGGCTGTCGACACGAGCCCCGACAAAGCCTACGCGCTGCAAATCCTCAACGTGCACAAAGTGCTGGCGCTGACCATGACGGCCATCGCGGTCGTGCATATCGTGGCCGCGTTGCGACATCACTTCATCAAACGCGACGGCGTGCTGCGGCGCATGCTGTAGCTTCACAAAAGCGTTTCGCCGCCACCGCATAAAAAAACGGGCGCTTCATGAGCGCCCGCCGTTTTCGTTATGCGCGAACGATCACCAGCGGCAATAGCGCCGGCCGTAGCGCCACCAGCAGCGGCGATAGTACGGATAGTAGAAATAGACGCGCGGACGCCAATAGCGGCGACGCCAGCCGTAACGACGGTAGCCCCAATGACGGCGGTAGCCCCAACCGCGACGCCAGCCGCGACCGCCGCGCCAACGGCGGCGCCCAGCCTCATGGCGAATTTCACCGCCCGTGTTCAACGCCGCCTGGAACTGCGCGACGGACGACGCCGGAGCCGCCTTCGACGGCGCCGAATAGGCGAACGCGGCGACGACCGCGAACGCCAGTGCGTAAATGAGTTTCCTCATGACTGACTCCATCCAAACCCTTAATCTCGGCGTAGGCAGCTTAGCACACGCTGCGGTGGAGCCTAAGCATAAAAGCCGCAGCGAGGGTTAACGGCCGCGCAAGTGCGCTTAGCGCCGACGATACAGATAATAGTCGCAACCGTGTCCGCAGTAGCCGTCCTTGAGACGTCGGTACCAACATCCCGCGCCGCACGTGGGAGATTTTTCCCGCTCCCAGCGAGGATGCACGCGCTCCTCAGGCCCGCCCACACGCTCGTGCGGCCAGGGCCCGCGCCGATGGCGCCACGGCGGCGCGTCGTAAAGCGGGGGGGCGCAGGCCTCGTCGTAAGGCGGATAAGGGTCGTCATAGCGGCTGGCCGGTTCGCGGCGATCCCAAGCGCGGTCGCGCCAGTCGCGCCGGGGGGCGCCCGTCCAGCAATCCGACCTGACCAGCAGCAGGCCGTGGCGCTCGATCGGACGCTCGCGAACGGACCCGGCCTGCGCCGCGACGCCGGATGCGATAAGCGCCAAAATGGCGATGAGAAGGTGTGGCATGGGTCACGTCCCTAAAGGAGGTCGTCCATCGCACAATGCCGTTTCCGGCTTAAGGGTTGCTAAACGTCCGTCGCGCCGCGAAACCCTTGCGCGAGCACGTACAGTTCGGCCGAGTCCGAGCGGCTGGCGTCGGGCTTGACGTGGCGCACGCTGGCGAAATCCCGCTTCATCTCTGCGAGCAGGGTCGCCTCCGCGCCGCCGCGCAGCACCTTGGCGAGAAACACGCCCCCGGGCTTCAGCACCTCGCGAGCGAAGGCGAGCGCCTCCTCCGCCAGGCCCATAATGCGCAGATGATCGGTGCGCGCGTGGCCCGAGGACGGCGCCGCCATATCCGACAGCACGGCGTCGACCCCACGGCCGCCGAGCAGCGCGTTGAGCCGCGCTTGCCCGGCCGCGTCGGTGAAATCGGCCGTCAGCAGCGTCACGCCCGGGATCGGCGCCACCTCGGTCAGGTCGATGCCGATGACGGCGCCCTTGCCCTCCTCCGATTTGACGCGCGCCGCGGCCACCTGGCTCCATCCGCCAGGCGCCGCGCCAAGATCGACCACAACGCCGCCCGGCTTGAGGAATTTGTACTTGTCGTCGATCTCGGCGAGCTTGTAAGCGGCGCGGGAGCGGAAGCCGTCGCGCTTGGCGGCCGCGACATACGGGTCGTTGAGCTGGCGCTCAAGCCAGAGTTTTGATGAAACCGTGCGCTTTTTCGCCGTCTTCACCCGCACGGTGAGGTCGCGGCGGCCGCCCCCGACGGCGACCTGAGGCTTGCTCGGCTTTTTCGGCATGGACGATGCTTCCCTTGCCGGAAAATCCTACCCGCGCCGGGCTAGGACTGGAAGCGCCGTGACGCGCCGAGCGCCCGCGCATCGACCGCGCCGACGCCGTCCTCGGCCATGAGCGTGGTCAAGATGCCCTCGCGCAAACCCCGATCGGCGACCCGCAGCCGCTCGCACGGCCAAAGACGCAGCATGGCCTCAAGGATGGCGCATCCGGCGAGCACCAGGTCGGCGCGCTCCGGCCCGATGCAGGGCTGCAGAACGCGGCCCTCATAGCCCATGCGCAGCAGCGCGCGCGTGACGGCTCGCACATCGGCGGCGTCAAGCCACACCCCGTCAACCTTATTGCGATTGTAAAACGGCAGGCCGAGATGCACGCCGGCGATGGTCGTCACCGTGCCCGACGTGCCAAGAAGGCTCACGGTCTTGCCGGCGATCCTGCTGGACATGTTGGAGCGCGCGTCAAAGGCGGTGAGCGTCTCGCGCAGGCTGTCGACCATGCGTTCATAGACCGTCTCGTCCACATCGCGCCCGCCGAAACGCTCGGCGAGGGTCACCACGCCGAACGGTAGCGACGTCCAATCGACGATGGAGGCGAGGAGCCGCAGCCGCGCGGCGGGCGTGTCCGCGGCGGGCTTGGCCGCGCGCGCGAGATCGAGCCAGATCAGTTCGCTCGACCCGCCGCCGATGTCGAACACGAGGCCCCAGTCGCTGTCCCGGTCGATGAGCGACGCGCAGCCGGCCACGGCCAGCCGCGCCTCCACCTCGCGGCTGATCACCTCCAGCCGCAGACCCGTTTCGGCGTGGACGCGCGCGAGAAACTCATCCGCATTGGCGCTCGACCGGCACGCCTCGGTTGCGATGAGCCGCGAGCGGTTGACGCCTGCGCGCTGCATCTTGTCGGCGCACACCTTCAGCGCCTCGATGGCGCGCGTCATGGCGACTTTCGACATGGCGCCGGTCGTGCTCACCCCCTCGCCGAGGCGCACGATACGTGAGAATGTGTCGATGATGGTGAAGCCGCGCAAGCCCGGGCGCACCACGATGAGCCGGCAGTTGTTGGTGCCCAAATCGAGCGCGCCATAGACGGGGGCGGCGCGCGGCGCGCGACGGTCGCGGGGATATGGGGTAGGCGCATAGTCTTCAAGGAGCGGCTGGAGCGCTTCGGAAAGGCCGGGAGGCCGCAGCGCCGGCGCGCCGGCCGTTTCAGCTGGGGCGGGAGACCCGTCGAGCGGCGCCTGCTCCTCAGACTCCAAGTTCAGCTTTCCGTTAGACGAGCCATTCGATTTCGCCTCAGGCATCCGCAATCCATAAACCAATGCTTTTTGGCGGTTGCGTCGAGCGGCTCCCGCAAAATACCGTGCCGTCACTCTATCAATTTTATTCAAAGCGTAAACGCTAAATGGTTGAGTTTTTGTGTTCGCGCCGCATCTTGACGCCCATCGTAAGATACCCTGCAGAGCGAGAAACAGATGCAGGCTACGCCCGCGACGGGAAGCAGAACGATGAAAAACACGCTGCAGGTCTTGAAAAGGCTGGCGTTCTGGACATCGCACGCAACGATTGCGGCGCTTTTCGGGTTCGCCTTCGCCATGGGCGAACCGCCTGCGCCGGAAACGCCGAAAAAGCGCGTGGTTGCGGCGGCCGCATCCTCCCGGCGCGCAGCGCCTCCCCCGCCCCCGCCCGAAAAGCCCTCGCCGCCGACGCGGTCGCAGGCCCTCGACCGGCTGGTGGCGGCCTACCCGGATTTTCTGGCCGGCCATGACGGAACGGCGCTCCTCTGGCGGGACGGCGCGCGCATGATCTTCGACGACGGGCGCGAAAAAACCTCGGGCGAGAAGCTTGAGTTGGCCGATCTTGAGGATCAGTTGGCCGACCCTTACCCCGCCGGGCGCACCGGCCTCAACCCGCCGAAAGACTTCGACCCCGGCCGGGCGCGGCACGAGCCGTTCTTCCGCAAGATGTACGGCGATTGCAAGACCGAGCCGCTCGAGAGCCGCATGGTCCAAGTGGTCTGGCTGCCGCGCAATGACGGGCGGCGCATTGCGGTCACGGCGACGAACGGCGTCGCCGAACGGGTGCGGCGCATTTCAGAGGAGTTGGACGCGCTGCCGAAAGCCCTGCTCAAGCATCTGCGTCCGCCCGGCGGCGGGTACGAGTGCCGCTCCATTCCAGGCACCGCGCGGCCGAGCATGCGGGCATATGGCGCCGCGGTCGCCATCAACCCCGCATCGGGCGACAGTTGGCAGGATCGACGCGGCGGCGACGGGGCGTACATGAACCGCGTGCCCTGGGAGATCGTCGAGATTTTCGAGAAGCACGGTTTCATCTGGGGCGGCAAGTGGAGCCATTTCGAGACCGCGCATTTCGAGTACCGTCCCGAGCTGCTGCCGGGCTTCGACCCGGGGCCGCCGAGCGCGCCGCCCGCGAGGCCATCCGCCCCCACAACGTCGACGCGGGAGCCCGACACCCCGCCTGCTCCCCGGCCGGCTTCGAGGCCAGAACCTCCAGCGCCCCCGCCAGCCGCCGCCTTGCCGGCGCCCCCGCCCGCTGACGCGCGCCCGACCGACGCCGCCTCCGCGCCAGATGACGCCGAAGAGACCGTGATTTTGCCGCTGCCCACCCGTCAGCCGCGCAACCTGCGGTGATCAGCGCGCGTCGTTGGCGAATTGCGAGAGGGCGAAAATGGTGAGGCACACGCTGCAGAACAGATAGACCATGACGGCGGCCGTCCACGCCATGGAGACTTCGGAGAAGGCCGGGACGGCGAAGCCCGCGAGCGAGCGGCGGGCCTCCAATTCTGCGGTTTGCATGGAGGCGTAAGGGATGGCGGCGAAGGCCGCTCCCGTGAGCGCCGCGCCCACAAACGTTATCAGCACGCCCCGCTGGCGAAATGCGAAATACAGCGCGATGAGCGCGGCCTGCACGGCGATGACCACGGTGAGCGCGGCGCCGAGGGCTGAGTATTTCGGCTTGAACGCCCCGGCGATCGAGGCCATCGCCATGTAGTGCATCCCAATGAGACCGACCCCTAAGAGAAGCGCGCCGAGCGGCAGCCGCAAGCCGACGAGGTTCAGGCGCGTCATCAGCACCATGGCCCCGAGGGCCGCGGCGATGACAAGCGCGGCCGCGCCGCCGAGGAGCGCGGCGTTATACCCGACGCGCACGGGGGCCAGGATCGCCAAAAGCGCGATGAACTGCATGGCCCAGGCGCTGAGGCCGAGCGTCAGGCCGCCCGCCATCAGCCGCAAGGTGCGCGACGCATTCTCTGGCCGGTGCATCCCGGCGGTCATCACGAAAGCGGTGAACGCGCCGAACATCGCGACGCCGATGGAGAGGAGAAGCAATCCCTGATCGTACGCAAACGGCATGACGCCTCCCCCTGGCCAGCTCGGGCGACCTGGGCCCCGCGTCCGCAGCCCAAGGGCGGAGTGGGGCCGGCGAGAACGCCCGACCTAGCGCTTTAGTCCTACTCGCTCTCCCTGCCCGGTTCAATAGCGCCGCCCGCCGCTTTCCAAGCCTGGAGGCCGCCTTTCAGGTGGGCGACGGGGCCGAAGCCCATGTCTTGCGCCGTCTTGGCCGCGAGCGCCGAACGCCAGTCCATCGCGCAATGGAAGATGTAAGTTTTCGGCTCGGCGAAAACGGGTTTGAAATACGGGCTTTGCGGGTCGATCCAGAACTCCAGCATCCCACGCGGGCAATGGATGGAGCCGGGGATGCGCCCTTCCCGCGCCAGTTCGCGCACGTCGCGGATGTCCACGAGGACCGCATCGCCGCGCGCGACGGCCTCCTGCGCCTCCGCCACGCTCATTTCGGCGATCTCGGCGCGCGCCGCCTCGACCAGCTGCGCGGCTGTCAGTTTCAAGGGATCGCGGCTCATGACGGTTCTCCGGTCGCAGCGCGGGGAAACAGGCTGTCGGTGCGCCCGCTCGCCCAATAAATGAAAAGGCCGATCCATTCCTTGACCGCAAGATCGGTGCGGCGCAACCCTTCCGAGGGGCGCGGGAAAAATCTCCACACGTCCTCGGGGCCCCGCGTGCGGTAATCCACCGGCCACGGGCGGACGCGGAAACCGGCTTTCTCGAACAGGGCCATGGCGCGCGGCATGTGGAACGCGGAGGTGACGAGCAGCCACTCCCCGTCCGCATCGCCGAGCGCGTCCCGCGTGAGCTGCGCGTTCTCGTGGGTGTTGCGCGAGGCGCTTTCCAGCACCAGCCGCGACGGCGCGACGCCCATGCGGGCGAAGAACCGGCGGGCGGCGGCGGTCTCCGGCTCGGCGTTGTAAATCAGCTCGGCCGAACCGCCTGAGAAGACAATCTTGGCCTCCGGATACTCGGCGGCGAGCGCGGCGGCCTCGGTCATGCGCTCGGCCGCGTCGTTGAGGGCGGCCTCGCCGCGGGCGCCGCTCACCAGCGCATCGACGGCGCCGCCCAGCACGATCACCCCGGCGGGCTTGAAATCGGCCGACAGAACGGCGCGGGGGAAACGCTCCTCCAGCGGCAGCATCAGGAGATGTCCGGCGGGCGACAGCCCGAACACGGCGTACAGCGCAACGCCGCCGCCCGCGAGCCGCCGGCCCCACACTGCGCGGCCTAAAAACAACAGCAGCACGCCCGCCGCCAGCACGATGAGAATCAAGTTGGACGGCTGCGCGAAAAACCAGGCGATTTTCGAGGCCGTGAAAAACATTAGCGCAGAAGCGTGATCAACTGATCCTCGGGGATCGCCCGCTCGAGGTTGTTGAAATGGCCGAAGGCGAGCAACTCCTCCGCCCGCAAACGCATGACGCCGAGCAGCGAGCGCATGAGGGTCGAACCGAGGGTGACGCAGGCCACGCCCGCCTTGGCGAGCGAGCGGAAATCCGGCGCGGGGGTTAGCCCGATCGAGATGCCGAGCGGGCCGTCCACCACGCCCGCGAGCCGCTCGATGATCTGGATTTGCTGCAGCCCGGGCACGATCACGCAATCCGCGCCGGCCGCGTAGTAGGCCTCCGACCGCTCGACCGAGGTCTCGAAGGGCGAAAGCCCGCGCGGCCCCATCAGAAACGCCTCCGTGCGCACAAAGATGACGGCGGGGATTTTCGCCTCAACCGTCGCGGCCTTTACCGCCTTCACGCAGGCGGCCACGTGCTCAAGCGAGGCCATGTTGTGCGCGCCGTTGCGCCCCGCGTCGGAGAAACTCACGCCCGAGCAACCGCTGCGCAGCACGGCGGCAGCCGCCGCGGCCATCTCGTCCGGATCACGGTCAAGGGCGCCCTCCAGGTCGGCGATCACCGTGGGCGCGAAGCCCGCCATGATGCGTTCCGTCGCCCCGACAAGATCGGCAAGCGCGATGCGCTCATGGGCTTTGTAGCCGTTCGACCAGGCGATGGCGGTCGACGAGACGCCGACGACCTCATGGCCCGCATCCGCCAGAATGCGCGAACTCGCCACGTCCCACGCCTCCGGCACGATGAACGCGTCGCCGGAATGCAGGCGTTTGCGCAGCTTGCGCGCTTTGTCCTTTTGGCTGGCCGCCGCGTCAACGCCGGGGTCGTCAAGGGAAAGCATTTCGTTCATCCGTGGTGCCTGGCGGTTTGACGCTCATGCGGAAGCGCGACGGTCTCCATAGCAGAAACGCTCGCGCCAACCTCAAAAAAATCGACTTTTTCTTGTTTCGCCCAATGCCGTAAACTTAGGTGCGAGATTGCAGCAAGGATATGGCGAATTTCGACCAAACCAGCGACGCCGGTCAGTTTTCCCTCGCGCTGACGCTTAACCGCCGCCCGGCGCCTCGGCCGCCACAAACCGCGCGCTGACCCATCCGGCGACGCCCAGATAGCGAACGTGACACCAGGCCTTGTCGCACTCGCCGATCTGGACGATGCCGCCGGCGAAGGAGGGGATTGCGCCCACCTCTGGCGCCGCGTCGGCGGGGAACGCCTTGACCGGCAGCGAGGCAGCGATGTCCAGGTTGACGACGCGCAGGCGTTTGGCTGAGGCGCCGGCCGAGGCAAGGTGTCGGCGCTCGGCCCACCCTGTCACGCCCGCGTAACGCACCATGCACCAGCGCGGCTCACACGGTTTCAGCCCCTCAACGTCCCGCGCGTCATGCGGGATGCCGCCGAGGATAGGGGCCGTTTCGCTCGCGCTTTCGCGGATCGCCACGGGCCGGCCGGCGGCGGCGCCCTGGATCGCGTAACGCACGGAAGATCGGTCGGCGGCGGGCGCGGAAGGGGCGGCTTCCCGAGCCCCAGGTTCGGGAGCCGTGGTCAGCGCGGTGCGCGATTCAGCCGGCTCGCTGCGCTCGGGCAGGTCGGGCGCGGCGGCGTCCGACGCGAAGGCGAGGTATTTCCGGAAGGCCCAGCCGCTTAAGCCCTTGAACGTGACGGGACACCACTCGCCGCATGGGCCGACGACTTCCAGACCCACCGCCCCCTCGCGCAGATACGCGACGGCTTTGGCGGCGCGGTCGGGCGCCTCACGCATGTGCAGCGCCACGCCGGGCGGCAGGTTGGCCACTTGTGCCGGTTCCCCGGCTGCGGCCGCGTACGGCCCCAGCGCGGCGGCTATTGCCAACAGGCGTAATAAGAGTGCTCTCATGGCGGTCGCTGTCGATCCGTTTCGAGCCATGCCGCAAATGCGGCGCATGAATGCAAAGCTATAGCATGTGACGCCTAATTTTCTATCTTTTTTGCTCGAATTGCGCCGCCCCGAGCCTCACGCCCTTTATTGCGCCGGCGGACGGCCTACATGCTTTGCTTGCGCTTCGACATTCCAGCAAAGGACGACGTCATGCGTCACTGGCTCATGCTTTGTCTTGCGGCCGCCGTGCTTTCGCCGCATCCCGCCTTGGCGCAGGAGACGCCCGCCGCCGTCGCGCCGGACCCGCGCGCGGGCGATCCGCATCACGAGCAGTCCCAGAGGCTGATGCGGGCGGTTGAGGAGGTATTAAGACGCGCCGCCGAAGCGCGGGGCGAGGCCAAAACGCTCCCTAGCCGCGAGAAGTTCGTCATTCCACCGATCTGGACCGAGACCCGCGAAGACCGCGAGCAGACCATCCGCCCGCTGCTCGACGCCGCGCTCGACATCATCGCCGACGCGCCCGTCGTCGCGCTGCAGACGGAGATGGCCACGCGCCGCAAATCCATCGCGGGCCTGCGCGAAAGGATGGCCGCTCTGCGTGAAAAGCGGCTGGAGGCGCCCGACAGCGGTTTGCTGCCCGGCCTGCTCACCGACACCCGCGCGTCCATCGACGCCGACATCGCGGCCATGGAGGGAGACATTCGGCGGAACGAGGCGGAGATCGCGCGGCTTAAAGGCGAGGTCGCCGCGGCGCTGAAAGCATCTGGCGTGGAGGTTTCGCCGGAACAGCTCGATCTGCTCTTGGAAAGCGTCATCGGCTCGGATCTCTTGAAGCTGGTCGCCGCGTTCGAGATCGCGCGCGGGGTGGACGCCCGCCTTGCCGAACGCCTTACGCTCGCTGAGGGGGATTTGAAGCTCGCCCGGCGGTATTTCGCCACCCACGCCGCCCTGTTCGCGATGCTGGTTCACGCCCAAACCATGGTGATCGAGGACATTGACCGCATCTACCTCGCAAAGCTGAAGGCGGTCATCGCCGACGTGAAGGCGGCGCGGGAGCAGACCTACCGGCTAATGGGCGCGCAGAACCGCCCGGATCAGCGCCGCGCGCTTGAAGCGAATCTGAAAGCGCAGGAGAACGCCGAGAAAGCAGCGGCCTATTACCGCGATTATCTGCTCACACAACGCCGCCAGATCGCGGATGCGCGGGCGCGGGCCGTCCACGACCTGCAAATCGCCGACAACACGTTCGAGACTGTGGAGGCGAGTTTCCAACTGCGCGCGCTCATCGAAAATGCGCGCGCCTCGTTCGAGGCCCTGATGCGGCTTGAGGCCCCCGGCTTCGACCAGATTTTCCAAAACGAAAGCCTGCGCAAAGAGTTCGAGAACCTTACTGAAAAAATCGGCCCGCAGTCTTAACTGGGCCGTTTTTCTCCGGCTGTTACGGAAATTCAACAACGCCTTTTCAATCGGAAGCGTCGGGTGATAAGCGCTTGCGCGGACCCCTCCCGGCGTGGACAGTAACGGCGGCTGTAGGGAATTGACCGCGACCGGGGGCTGCGATGGTATTTCGGAATGTCGCGCGTGCTTGCGCATTCTTGGCCCTGATGACGGCCCCAGCGCTCTCCCGCGACTGCGTGGACGACCCGAAACTGTCCGGCGTCGAGCGCACTATCGCCATCACGGCCGACGACGGCGCCCGCTTCGGCAAGTTGCAGTACAGCCAGACAGCGCCGCTGCGTGACAAAGAGGTGATCCTCACCTTCGACGACGGCCCTCTGCCCATCTACACCAACGTCATTCTCGACGCGCTTGACCGCTACTGCATGAAGGCGACGTTCTTCGCCGTCGGCCGCATGGCCATGTTCAACGCCGCCAACCTGAAATCCATCGCCCGGCGCGGCCACACCATCGCCACCCACACCTGGTCGCACCAGCGGGACATCGGCAAAATTCCGTTTGAGGAAGCCAAGCTTGAGATCGAGAAAGGCTTCGCTGCGGTGAGCTACGCGCTCGGCGGCCCAATCGCGCCGTTCTTCCGCTACCCCGGACTGAACGACTCGCCACAACTCAACGCCTATCTGGCGACGCGCAACATCAGCGTGTGGTCAGTTGACGTGGTCTCGGGCGACACCACGGCCGACATAACGCCGGAGCGCCTGGTGGAGGACACCATGAGCCGCCTGCGCCGGATGGGTCGCGGCATCCTCTTGTTCCACGACATCAAGAAAGTGACGGCGGACGCCATCGACACGATTCTTTTCCGGCTCAAGACGGAAGGCTACAAGGTCGTGCATGTGGTCTCGAACACCGCATACCTGCCGGATGTGGAGCTTCTGGCGAAGGTCGACTTCAAGCAATCCATTCGCACTGTGGCGTTCACTGGCCAGCCTATCAACGACAACGCCATGACGGCGACGCAACTCTCGGGCACGGTCGATTACGCCCGCACCGAGCAGATTATCGTCAAAGGCAAGCAGCATCTGGGCCCGCGGCCGGGCACGATCCTAGCCAAACGTCCTGCGAACGGCGAAGGCGTGGCAGCCAATGAGCTGCTGCTGTCGGGCGGCGGCGCCTCGCCCGTGGGCTCGACGCAAGCGAAAACCAAGCCGCGCTGAATAAAGTAAGCGCTGCACGCTCATCCCGGTTCAACGCCCCCGCTGCGTGAACCTATATCGTCCCGCCGAAGCCCTCTTGCCCCGCACAAAACGCTGGATGAGCGCGCGGCGCCAACGCTGGCGCACATGCGACCAAGGATCAGTTCAGTTCGTGCGACATGTCGATGATGTCGTCATATTTTAGGTCGAACTGTTCCTTCAGGTCGCGCAGCGCCAGCGACAACAGTAAATGACAGTCATAGGCTTCGAGCGCGTCGGCTTCGTCCGCGGCGAATGACAGAAGCCGCGCCAGGGCGATCGCCTCCATTTGCAGTTCGTGCATGGTCGGCAGGGACGCCTCGTTGGCGTCGCTCTCCATCGTCTCGCTCGTTTTTTTCATATTGGCTCCCTCTACCGCGGCCGTTTCGGCGCATCCCCAATCCACCACAGCGCGACCTCGACCGCGAGTGAGGAGTTCCTCGTAAGCACTATCCCCTACCTGCGCGATGACTTGCCGATCACTGCATACAATCTGAGTGAGCACTTGCAGAAACTTAGCAGACAATCCACAGGCGCTTTTTATTCATATTTGCAACCTCAGCGGGCAGGCGCTACACTCGTGCCAAAGTGAACCACCGCTCCCTGCGGTTGGCGATTGCGTGAGGCCTATGTCCAGCACCCAGTTCCAGTCAGGCGAAGCCGCGCGGTTGAAGGACATGCTGTTTGGCGAGGAAAGCCGCGCGCTCGCCGAAATACGGGAGCGGGTCGCCGCCCACGACGCGCGCATCGGATCGGCGGAGCGCATGCAGCGCAGCGTCGCCGAGGTCATCGCACAAGCTCTTCGCGACGCGCAGGTTTCCCAGCACGAGCAACTGGCCGCCGCCGTCTCGCCCTTCGTCGTCGCCACCGTCCGCCGCGAAATCCTCAACTCCCGTAACGATCTGGTCGACGCCCTTCATCCGATGATGGGGCACCTCATGTCGGCTTACGTGACCAACGGCCTGCGGGATTTTCTGCATCAGACCGACCGGCGCCTGGAAAGCGGCCTTTCCCCCCGGCGGTGGCGCCTGCGCATCAAGAGCGCTCTGACGGGCGTTCCCGTGGCCGAGATCGTGTTGCGCGAGCGCAAGGTCGCCAAGGTGAGCGACATTCTCCTCCTGAAGCGCGGGTCCGGCGCCTTGATCGACCATTGGCGCGCGGAGCCGGACGCCGCCGGCGCGCAGAACTCCGCCCTCCTGAGCGGCATGCTCGCCGCAGTGACCGACTTCGCTCGGGAGGCCTTCGCCGACGGCAAAAGCGAACTGCGCACCCTCGACATCGGCGCGGCCAAGGTCTACGTGCGCGCTTCGCCCGCTTATCTCATCGCAGTGAAATGCGTTGGCTCACTGAGCGCGGCCGCTGAACGCAAGATCGACCGCGTCGCGCTTCGAGCGTTCGAAGACTATGGCGACGTGCTCGCCTCCGACGGCCGCGACGGCGACGCGGCCCGCCGCGTTCTGCCTGCGCTCGCCGCCCGCCTGGCGGAGGCGCTCGCGCCCGACCTCACCGACGACGCCTTGCGCACCGGCCGCCCGCGTTATGTGATGACCGTCCTTGCGCTCCTCTGTCTGATGGGCTTCGCAACCGCCGGACGCACCATCGTGAAACGGGTCGAGGCCGCCGCGCAGCAACGCGAAATCGAGAAGGTCGTGGCCGAGACGGAGGCGTTCCGCGGCATGCCCGTCACCGTGCGGCAGGACAACGGCCGGTTTGTGGTGGCTGGCGTCGCCCCGTCGCGGGAGGCTGCGGCGGCGCTCAGCAAAACGCTGCAGGAAGCGACGAACGGCGCGCCCATCGACGTGTCCATGGCGACCGGGCTCGTGGTGTCGTCGGTCGGTCTCGCCAGCGACGCGGTGTCGTCCGTCACGGACACGCTCAGCCGGACGGTCGAGGCGGTGAGCGTGGCGACGGACGCGGCCGTCAAGCATGTGGTCGATCTGTCGTCGGGCGCGGTCAACACGGCCTCGGGCGTAGTCGGCGGCGCGGGGAAAACGGCGTCGGGCGCGGTCAGCGACGTCTCGGCGGCGGCCGTCAAAACCGTCGACGGAGTGGCGAAAACGGTCGGCGCCGCGACGACCCAGACCCTGGGCGCCGTCGAAGCGCTCGCCCAGCGTCTCGCCTCGCTGGAGGCGTCGCTTGCGGCCTCGCCCGCCGGCGCCGCCGCCGCTCTCCCCTCAAAGCTCAGCGAGATGGAGGCGCGCCTGGAAGCCCGCGCCAACGAACGCGCCGCCGCGGAACTGAACGAACGGTTGCGGGCGCTGAAGAAAACCTTGCCCGACGCCGGCCCTGACGCAGCCCAGCTGCGCGACCAGGTGGCCGCGCTGCAAAAGGAGGTCGGCGCGGCCCGCGCCCGCATCAAAACGGCCGCGCCCGGCGCCACAGTGGATACGCTCGCAGCGCTCTCGGCGAAGGTCGCCGGCGCGGAGAGGGACGCCGCGGTCAGCGCCGCCAATGAACGGGCGGCGCTCGCCCTCGCTCTCCCGGATGAGAGCGCGCCCGGCGGCAAGTCGGACGCAAAACGCGGCGGCGGCAAAGGCAAGGCGCGCCGGGCCGACCCTGAGGACTGGTCGTTCGCGGAGACGCCGGTCGCCTTCAACCCGGAGCCGTACAGCTCCGAGGCGACGATCCGCGATCTGGCGGCGCGGGTGCGCGGCTCGGCGGCGGGACCGCGCCTCAACGGGCGGCCCATGGGGCAAGTTCTGGCTGAAGGCGGGCCGCTCGCCGCCGCCGCGCCAGGGCGCCTGTCGGGCCCAGGCGCGGCTCCGGCTGGCGCGTCGAACCCGGTCGGCGCGGTGGGGGGCGTGGTCAACGGCGCGGTCGGCGCCACGCAGAACCTGCTGGGCGGCGTCTTGGGCGGCGTCAACGCCACGGTGCAGGGCCTGTCGGGAGGCAAAAAATGACCTGCGTCGCCCTCGCCCCGTGCTCAGAACACGCGGGCCGAACATGCTGAACGCCCACAAGGTGCTGCTCCTCGGAGACGTGGGCGTCGGCAAGACATCGCTTGTCGCACGCCTCGTGCATGACCGGTTTGAGGCCAATTATGCGCCGACTCTCGGCGTCGACATCTCGACCTATGTGGTGGAGGACGAGGCCGGCCCCCTCACCCTCGTGCTGTGGGATCTGGACGGCGACCTCGGGGACGGCGTGTTCGAGAGCGTGCACAGCCGCGGCCTGTCCGGCGCCGTGATCGTCGGCGATCTGACGCGCCGGGCCACCCATGAGCGCATGGTGCGCTTCTCCCGCGAGTTCCAGCTGCGCATGCCCGGACGGCTGCTCGCTTTCCTGTTCAACAAGTCGGACCTCGCCCCCGACGAGGAGGCGGACATCCCACCCCACCTGCTTCCCGCCGGGACCCAGCCGCTGAAAACCAGCGCGAAATCCGGTGAAAACGTGCGAACGGCGTTCCACGGCCTGGCGGCAGCCATACGCCGGGCTCAGCTATGAACGGCGCGGCCCAACACTCATCCGAGGAGCTGCTCAGCTCCGCCCGGCGACTGGCCGACGCCGATCTGATGGCGTTCGCCTGGCTCGACGACGCGCTCGTCGCCCGCTGGCGTTATGGACGGCTGGCCGACTGGATTCCGCTCGGCGAACCGATCTGCGCCGCGACCCCAGCTTTCATCGGCCTTGAAACCGATCTCTTGAGCTTGCAGGACGAACCGGCGGGCGTGGTGGCGCTTCCCAAGATCGGCTTCGGCGGCGCGCCCGGCCCGCAGGCGAAAATCTCCGTCGAGGCGTTCTGGCTGCCGGAGGCCGAGCGCTATCTGCTCGTCATCTCGCGCCTCGGCGCGCCCGTGGAGGTCGAGTTCGAACTGGCCAAGCAGGTGCGCGCCCGCCGCATCGCGGAGGATAACTACCGCCGCGCCCAACAGGAGATGACCGAGCGCCGGCGCCTGCTCGACATCATCGCCGAGGACGCGCCCGCCGCCCTCGCCGTCGTCGACGAGCGCAAGCGCCTGCTGTTCGCCACGCGTCGCTGGGCCGAACTGACCCAGCCCGGCCTCGACGCGCCGACCGGCCAAGGGCTCGACGCGGCGATCTCCGGTTTCGGCCCGGAAGCGCGCGCCGCCGTTGACGCGGCCTTAAACGGCGCACCCGCCGTCGCGCCGCCAGTCGCCCCTGAATGGTCGCGCGCCCAGCAGGCGCGCTTGCGCTTCGCCCCGTGGAGAAAACCCGGCGGCGCGATCGGCGGGGCGATCGTCGCGGCCGACATCGTCACGCCGGAGGCCGAGACCATCGCCCGTCTCGAAGCCGAGATCGCGGCCCTGCGTAGCCGCAACGCCGTACTCGACGATTTTGCGGCCATTGTCGCCCATGATCTGAGCGCGCCATTGCGGGCCGCGGAGCGCTGTCTGCAACGCGATGCGGCGAGTACGGCCGAGGCGCTCGGGCATGTGCGCCGCGTGGGGGATATGCTTGATGCGTTGGCCGACTGGTGCCGCTACGGCGCCGGCGCGGCGGGCCGCGAGCCTGTCGACCTGCCCCACCTCGTCGCGCGCATCGCCGCCGACACGCCGGGCGCGGACCGCTTTCGGTTCGAGGTCAGAGCCGAGGAGGCCATCGACGCGCCCACCGCGCCGATTGAGATCGCGCTGCGCAACCTCATCGGCAACGCCGTCAAACATCACGACCGGGGCGAAGGCGAGATCGCCGTCTCGGCGGAGAGCGACGGCGAGGCGTGGATTATCACCGTCGCCGACGACGGCCCCGGCGTCGCAGCCGACGAAGAGGCCGCGCTGTTCGCCATGTTTCAGCGCCCGCTCGCCTCGCGCGGCAAACCGGGCCTCGGCGCCGGGCTGGCGCTTGCCCGGCGAAGCGTCGAGGCGGCAGGCGGCGCGCTCACGCTGAAGCGCCGCGACGGCGCGCGCGGCGCCGCATTCGTCGTACGGCTGCCGAGGCCCGCGACCGCTCGCCAGCCATCAACACAAACAGGGGGAACGTCATGACCAACGAAACGCCGCGTCAGCCAGGCTGGGTCTACGTCGTGGACGACAACGCCGACGATCGCCGCGCGGCCGCCGCCGCCCTGGGCGCGGATCCCCGGCTGATCCGCGAGTTCGACGACGGCGCCGCATTTTTGCAAGCTATCGACGCGCTTCCGCCCGGCTGCGTCATTCTCGACGTGCGGATGCCAGGCGTGGATGGGCTGTCGGTGATGGAGACGCTGAGCCGCCGCCGCATTGACTGGCCCGTGGTCATGATGTCCAATCAGGCGAGCATTCCTATCGTCGTCCGCGCCATGCAGCGCGGCGCGCGGCATTTCGTCGAGAAGCCGTGCGACCCGGAGCGCTTGCGCGAAGCCGTCGCCCAGGCGCGCATGCAGCCTGTCCGCGCCGCTCCGCCGCGGGAGCAGGCCAAGCCGCCCTTGAGCAAGATCGTGACCCCGCGCGAGATGGACGTTCTGCGTCTGCTGCTTGCCGGGCGGCAGAACAAATCGATCGCCTACGCGCTCGGCATCAGCGAGCGGACGGTGGAGGTGCACCGCGCCCGTCTCATGCGTCGGCTTCAGGTGCGCAGTTTCGCGGAGCTGATCCGCAAGGCGGTGGAGCACGGCGCCCATGAGGACGCGAACAACGCCGACGCACGCAGCATGGCCATGTGACCGGGGGAGCGTCTCGTGCGCGGCGCGCGCTAAAAAAGGTCGCACGCCGCGCCAATGACGCGCGTTTCAAACGCGAATATGAGCGTGCGATAAGATTGGTGCGGTCGAGAAGACTCGAACTTCCACGGGTTGCCCCACAGCGACCTCAACGCTGCGCGTCTACCAATTCCGCCACGACCGCATCGGCGCAACGCAAAAGCCCGCCGGTTGAGGCGAGTAGGTAGCAAAGCTTCGCCGGCAATGCAAGACGGCATCACCCTTGGCGGAGGGCGGCGGCCGGGCATGACGCAGTGAACAGAACCCGGCCGCCAAACGCGAGACACGCATGGGAGAATGCGCCAGGTTGGGTTACAATTCGGTAAAGTCGGGCACAATTTTGCGAGGCGGCGTGACGACAGATGCGGTGACCTGGCGGGTGAGTCCTGGCTTGACGCCCTACGCCTCGGCGGTGTCTGAGATGGAGGAGCGCGCGGCCGCCATTCACGCAGGCACGGCCGGCGAACTGATCTGGCTCGTGGAGCATCGGCCGCTCTACACGGCTGGCACGAGTGCGGACGACGGCGACATTCTTGCGCCCCTCCCCTTCCCGCTGCACCGGACCGGCCGCGGCGGGCGGATCGCCTATCATGGGCCCGGCCAACGCATCGCCTATGTGATGCTGGACCTGAACCGGCGCGGCCGCGATGTGCGCGCGTTCGTGACCACGCTTCAGGATGCGGTGATCGGCGCTCTAGCCGAGTTCGGCGTGCGCGGCGAGGTGCGGGACGGTCGCCCCGGCGTATGGGTGGCGACCGGCGGGCGCGAGGACAAGATCGCCGCCATCGGCGTGCGCGTGCGGCGCTGGGTCACGTTTCACGGTGTGAGCGTGAACATTGCGCCCGACCTGACGCACTATGCGCCCATCGTCCCATGCGGTCTGCGGGAGCACGGCGTCACGAGCCTGCGCGCGCTTGGCGTCAACGTCGCAATGCCGGAGTTCGACTCCGCCCTGCGCCGCGCCTTCGAAGGGCGGTTCGGCGCAACCGGGAACGCCGGTCCTGCCTAGAACTCGTAGCCAAAGTGGCGGATTTCCGGCGCATACCAGTCGGCAACGATGGCGCGCGTCTCGTCCGTGTAGAAGTCGCGGTAAGGGCGCTGGTCGCCGCTACGGTATTGCCCTTTAGCGCGCGGCAGATTCAGCGGCTGCATGATGCCGACCTGCGCCAGCGCTTTGCCCACATCCTCCGCCAGATTGTCGAACTGACAGACAAAATCCGCCTCGACCTTGCCGTCGATGGAGTAAATATGGAAGTTTTTCAGCCGCGCGATCCGCTCCTCGCGCATGAACTCCTCAAGCGTCATGTCGGCGCGGCGCTTTTTGCGCTTGCGATATTTGTAGAGCGAGATCTGCCGGTCCCACGGGTTCCGCTCCACCGCGAACTTGAAATATGACTTCCACACCTGCTCGCCCACCTCGGCCCGGATGCGCTCGGCCGGCATGTGATGCCAGAAGCGCGCGCGGTTGGTGCGATCCTTGTAGAAATTCAGCGGACGCAGCGCTGTTTTGTACCACGGCACGTGGGGCAGCCGCCAGTTTTGCGGCCCGCGGCCCTGGCGCAGGTGTTCGTCGGAGGACGACACGGGCGTGATGATGTCGTCCGGCCCGCAGAAGGCTGACAGCGCGCATTCGATGCTGGTGCCCGCCGTTTTCTGCGTCTTCAGGAAAATGAATTTGTGTTCGTGGCAGACGATCATGGTCAGAACTCGTATCCCGTCGCGCGGATTTCATCCGCATACCACCGCGCGACCGTCTCGCGAGTTTCGTCGTCGTAATAGTCGCGGTAGTGGCGGCGCTCGGATTTGCGCGAGCCGCCTTTGGCGCGGGGCAGCGTCACCTCGACCTTCAACCCGGCCTCGGCGAGCGCGGCCTGCACCTCGGCGGCCAGATTCTCATACCGGCAGATGCGATCGACGGCCACCGCGCCGCCCAGCGAATACATATAGAAATTGTTGCCGCGCGCGAGCTTCTCGTTGCGCATAAACTCCGCGAACGGCGGCCGGGCGGCGTCATCCCGCTGGCGCCAGTAATAGATCGAGATTTGCCTGTCCCACGGGTTGCGCTCAACCGTGAACTTGTAATAACGCCGCCAGATGTCGTCGCCGAGGCGCGCTTTGATTTCGGCGGCGGGCATGTGGTTGTAGTAGTGGCCTTTGTGGCGGCGGCCTTTGAACAGGCCCACCTTGCGCCCGGCCGTCTTCCACCACGGGTTGACGTTTTCATCCCAGTTCTGGGGCCCGCGCCCGAGCCTGAGCGCCTCGTCGGCCTTGGAGACGGGCGTGATGATGTCGTCCGGCCCGCAGAAGGCGGAGAGGCCGCATTCGACGCTCGTTCCCGCCGTCTTGCCGGTCTTGATGAAGATGAATTTGTGCTCGTGCGAAACGATCATGTCAGAACTCGTAGCCCGCCGCGGCGATCTCCGGCGCATACCATGCCGCGACGCGGGCGCGGGTTTCGCCCGTGTAATACTCGCGGTACGGGCGCTTCTCACTCGAGGCGACCGCCTTGGCGCGGGGAAGGTTCAACGGCTGCGTCACGCCCGCCTGCGCCAGCGCCGCCGCTAGGTCGTTGGCCAGCGCCTCATAGCGCACCAGCGCGTCCACGGCGAGCGCGCCGCCGATCATGAACACCTCGTGGTTGTTGCGGCGCGCGCGGCGCTCGCTCGCCATGAACTCAGCGAAGGGCATCGGCGTCTCGGCGGTCTTGGTGCGCCAACGATAGAACGACACCTGCCTGTCCCAAGGGTTGCGGGCGATGGCGAATTTGAAATATCGCCGCCAAACCGCGTCGCCAAGCCGCGCCTTCGCCTCAGCCGACGTCATGTGGTTGTAGTAGTGCCCGCGATGCTTGCGGCCCTTGCTGAACAGACCGACGCGCCGCGCTTGGGTTTTCCACCATGGATTGAAATTCACGTCCCAGTTCTGTGGCCCGCGTCCTTGGCGCATGGCCTCGTCGCGCTCGCTCACGGGCGTGATGATATCCTCCGGCCCGCAGATCGCCGAGAGCGCCAGTTCGACGCTCGTGCCTGCCGTCTTGCGCGTCTTCAGGAAGATGAACTTGTGCTCATGGGAGACGATCATGGCCGGTGTGTTAGCATCGCGGGGTAGCCCCCGCAAGACGCGGCGGACATGCGCCCCCGCCATGGTTTACACGCCTACGTGTGATTGCTATCATCGCGATATCACTCAGGAGGTAGGCATGGGCCAAATCATCGTGAGAAATCTCGACGACGACGTCCTGCTGCGGTTGAAAGCGCGCGCGAAGGCGGCGAACACGTCGCTGGAGCAGACCGTGCGCGACATTCTCACGGACGCCGCCAAGCCCAGCCGGGCCGAAGCCTGGGCGGAGGCAGACCGGATCCGCGAAGAGATTCTGACACGAAATGGCGGTCCGGTCGCTTTGGATCCAACGATTCTTATCCGTGAAGACCGCGACAATGACGAAGCTTATCGTTGACGCCAGCGTCGCCGTGCGCTGGTTCGTTCCGATTGATGAAAACGTCGACATCGGTAAATGGAAAGATATATCGGCCTCCTACATAGCCCCTGACCTTATTTTAGCGGAAAGCGCCAATGCATTCTTGAAGTATGTCAAGGCGGGCATCATGAAAGCCGATCAGATGCGAAGTGCGGTTAACGCACTGCAGACACAGCTTGAGGATATCAAACCGATAACGGATCTGACGGAAGCGGCCGCTGAAATCGCCCTTGCGTTAAAACATCCGGTCTATGACTGCTTTTACCTGGCGCTGGCGCAGCGGGAGAACGCGCCGCTGGTCACCGCCGACAAACGTCTCGCAGCCGCCGCGACTGCGTTGTCAAACGTAAACATTCATTTGATATCGGCGTAACTAAACGACTTGCCCCAGCTCATCCCGCAACTCGGTGAGCGTCTTGCCGTTATAAGTCCAGAACTGCGGGCCTTGTACTGCCTTCCACTTACGGCCCGTCTGATGGGCAATCTGCAGCGCGGAATCGCTCAAGCTGGTTCTACGGCCTTCGAAATCCACCCATCGGTCGTCCAGAACCGTGCAGGTTCTCGCGGGATCAAAAACGGAAACCAGGGTTGCGCCGGGCTGCACGCCCGCCGTTGAAAACCGGAAACCGCTACGTCGTGCTCGTTCCTGATCCAGCGCCTGCTGCTCCTCAAAGCTGTCCACAACGTCGCCGGCCGGCGTGACATCGCGGCCGGAGCCATTGCGCGTTTCGAACATCTTGAGGATCGCGGCGGGGCGATCAGGTGATAACTCAAAGAACTCGCGTTTCGGATTACGCCGCCGGTCGCCGAACGCGTAGTGAATGGCTTGTTCTATTTCGAAGGGGTTGGCGACTTCAACCGCCAGAAAACATTCAAACGGCACTGTCACGGCGGCGCTTGCGGAAAGCTCGCGCATCCGTTCTTCGATCGTCCGCTCCGTGCAGCCGATTTTCACGAGGCCCGGCATACAAGCGTTGGTGAGGATGTAAACAACCGGCATAGGGTTAGAGCGGAATGTTGTCGTGCTTCTTCCACGGCGTCTCAACCGTTTTCTCGCGCAGCATGTTCAGCGCCCGCGCGATGCGGCTGCGGGTGTTGCGCGGTAGGATCACCTCGTCGATGTAACCGCGCTCGGCCGCCACGAATGGATTGGCGAAGCGGTCCTGATACTCCTTGATGCGCGCGGCGATCTTCTCCGGGTCGCCCAGCTCCGCGCGGTATAAAATTTCGGCCGCGCCCTTCGCCCCCATCACCGCGATCTCGGCCGACGGCCAGGCGTAGTTGACGTCGCCGCCCAGGTGCTTCGACGACATCACGTCATAGGCGCCGCCATAGGCCTTGCGCGTGATGACCGTCACCTTCGGCACGGTCGCTTCGGTGAAGGCGAACAAGAGCTTGGCGCCGTGCTTGATGAGGCCGCCATACTCCTGCGCCGTGCCGGGCAGGAAGCCGGGCACGTCCACGAACGTCACCAGCGGGATGTTGAAGCAGTCACAGAACCGCACGAAGCGCGCCGCCTTGCGTGAGGCGTCCGAGTCCAGCACCCCAGCGAGAAACATCGGCTGGTTGGCGACGAACCCGACCGTGCGCCCCTCGATGCGCCCGAAACCGGTGATGATGTTGCGGGCGTAAGCTTCCTGTATCTCGAAGAAGTCCCCCTCGTCGGCGACCTTCAGGATCAGTTCCTTCATGTCGTAAGGCTTGTTAGGGTTGTCGGGGATGAGCGTGTCGAGCGACGGTTCTGAGCGGTCGAACGGGTCTTGCGTGGGGATTTCCGGCGGGCCGGACGTGTTGTTGGCGGGCAGAAAATCCATCAGCCGCCGCATCTGCAGCAAGCATTCCAAGTCGTTCTCGAACGCGCGGTCGGCGATGGACGAGCGCGTCGTGTGCACGCTGGCGCCGCCCAGTTCCTCGGCGGTCACGGTTTCGTTCGTCACCGTCTTCACCACGTCCGGGCCGGTCACGAACATGTAGCTCGTATCCTTCACCATGAAGATGAAGTCGGTCATCGCCGGGGAATACACGTCGCCGCCCGCGCACGGCCCCATGATGACGCTGATCTGCGGAATGACGCCGGAGGATAGCACGTTGCGCGTGAACACCTCGCCGTAGCCGCCCAGCGCCGCGACACCCTCCTGGATGCGCGCGCCGCCGGCGTCGAACAGGCCGATGACCGGCGCGCGGTTCTTCAGCGCCAAATCCTGGATTTTCACCATCTTCTCGGCGTGCGCCTCCGACAGCGAGCCGCCGAACACGGTGAAATCCTTGGCGAACACGTAAACCAGGCGGCCGTTGATCGTGCCCCAGCCGGTCACTACGCCGTCGCCGGGGAATTTGGTCGCGCCCATGCCGAAATCGTTGCAGCGGTGTTCGACATACATGCCGTACTCCTCGAACGACTTGTCGTCGAGGAGCAGTTCGATGCGCTCGCGCGCCGTGAGCTTGCCGCGCGCGTGCTGCGCGTCGATGCGCTTTTGCCCGCCGCCGAGGCGCGCCTCGGCCCGCCGCCGTTCCAACTCCGCGATGATCTGCTTCATGTCCGGCCCCTTTTGCGCCCAGTTAACCCAATGCCGTTCGAGCGCGCAACAGAATCCAGCAGGCGTTCCCTTTACTGTATTAACGCGCTGGACGTTTAAAGTTTGGAAGTGTATTTTTGAGTAATTCAGTAGCTATAAATATAACCGACCTGGCGATGCCATGAGAACACAGTTCCGGCGATTATTCTTAGCCAAAACATTTGCTTGCCTTGTCATATTTTCAGCCCTTGTCGCCTCGGCCGAGGCCACGGCGCCACGGAAGATCGCTCTTGTCATCGGCAATTCGGCGTATTCTCACGCGGGAGCTCTGCAAAATCCGCTGAACGACGCGGTGGACATGTCATCGTCGCTGCAACGCCTCGGCTTCGAGGTTATCGAAGCGTTGGATGTCGACAAAGCCTCGATGGAGCAAAAAATCCGCGCTTTCACAAACGCGCTGAAAGGAAACAGCATCGCCCTGTTTTTCTTCGCCGGTCATGGACTCCAGTATAATGGTGAGAATTTTCTCCTACCGGTCGACGCTAAGATAGACGGCGCTTCAAGTCTGTATTTCGAGGCCATTCCGCTGAGCGTGATCCAGTCCGCTATGGAATTCTCCGGCTCGATCAACATCATCTTTCTCGACGCATGCCGAAATAATCTCGCCACAAACCGCCTCGCCGCAGAACTCGGGACGCGCGGCACGCGGGTGGAGCGGGGCCTCGCCCGCGTTGAGACTGGCGTCGGCACGCTCATCAGCTTCTCCACGCAACCCGGTAATGTGGCGCTGGACGGCGAAGGGCGTAATTCTCCTTACGCCGCGGCGCTGTTAAAGCACATGACGAGCGCCGAGGATCTTTCCTCTATGCTGATTAACGTTCGCAATGACGTGCTGGCTGCAACCGCCGGACAACAAGTGCCGTGGGAGCACAGCGCTTTGCGGGCAAGAGTCTTCTTTGGCAGCGACGCCAAAGAGAGCGCCCCCCCGGCGGCCGAGGCGGAAACCTCCGAGGAAGAAACCGCCGCGCTCGCTCGAGAGGACGCCATCACCGCGCCCGAGGGCTCCGACGTGTTAAACAGCCGATGGGCGGTGACCTGGAGCGGCGGCCCGTTCTGCAACCTCCGCACGGGAAAGTATCCAATCACTGTTAAGAATGGGAATATTGAAGGTAAGCGGGTCAAGGGCGGAAAAGTCTCCGCAAGTGGAAAATTCTACTTTCTGCGAGCCACGAAATACGACGCCGCCAAAACGCTTCGCTGCACTGGGCGCATCACTGGCGCTGCAGGCAATGGCAATTGCGCGGTGATCAACGGAAACTGCACAGGCACAATACGGATTGAACGTCTATCGAGTGAGGTGATCGCAGAGAGCGATTGAAACCGACTTTTATTACGACATCGAAAATCTTAATTCGTACAAATCCTATATATTGAGGGTAGCGGTTTCTGGCGAACCATCGCAGCGTCCGGCTCATCAAGGATTTGCTTCATGAGAATTTCTCCGCAGCTCCCACTCTCCGTGCCGGCAGACAAGATCAAGAAAATTGTCGTGAAAGCCGATGGTTCGACGGAGTACGTGCTCGGCGCGGAGAAAGCGTCGGGGCTGCTCGACTTCAAGAAAGCCGCCGCGTTCGGCGTCGGATCCTCCGCCTACATGACCACGGGATACCTCAAAAGCGCCTCCACGTCCGAGATCGCCGCCGCGCTGAACAAGAAGCTTTGGATTGTGAAGCCTGAAAACGGCTTCGACGCCCTCGCGGGCCAGCTCAAGGGCGTCGCCGAGCAAACGCATATGCGCTACCTCGCCGTATCGGCGAGCGCGGGGCTGGTGTCGTGGGCGCTGCTCGACAGCTTCACTTCCCTCAGCGCCTCGAAAAAGATCGCTCTCGCCGCCGCATTCGCCGCCGCAACATTCGCGGTTCTGCAAGTCTATCAGCCCGATGCGCCGAAAAGCGCCGCGCCCGCCGCCGCCCCGTCCGCTAAGCCGTAATCGCACATCCCCGCGCATTTGTGATCATCCCGGCGGTAGAACTTTAACGCGGCGCTGCGAAACTCATCTGAGTGTTGATTTCGCGAGCGCGCCATGACCCATCTGCTCGATCTGAAACTCGACACCGTGCCGCTTTTCGATCGGCTCAAGCCCGATCAGCGCGACGCGGTGCGCGAACGCCTGCAAGTGCGCACCTACAGGACGGGCGACGTGCTGCTGCGCGAAGGGCAAGTGAACCCAGGCTGCCTGTTCATCATCGTACACGGCGAGGCGGCGCTGTCCAAAACCGGCAGGGCGCTGAACGGCGAACCGGTCGAATATTGCGTCGGCGTGCGCCGCCCGGGCGATGTGTGCGGGGCTATGTCGCTGCTGGACGGAAAGCCGGTCTCCGTCACCATCGCGGCCCGCACACCGCTCACCGTCGCCGCGCTCGATCTCAGGCCGAGGGGCAGGAACACGCCCGAGCGGCGCATCCGCAACGCGGTGATCGGCGAGTTGCGACGCCGGCTCGCCACCCGCGCGCGGGCCTCCATCGACGAGAAGGTCGCCAGCCTGCGCCAGGAGGCCGAGTTCTCGCGCTACCGCAACGCGGTGTGCTCCATCCTGGTGACAGCGCTGTCGCTGCTCTCAGTCTACACCCTGGTGCTAAGCCTGATACCGAGCTTCGAGAACCTGCTCGCGGTGAACTTCGCGGCAAGTCCGTTCATCATCGTGTTTTTTGCGCTGATGTTCTTCCCCGTCATCCGGCGTAGCGGGCTGCCGCTGGCGTTTTTTGGCATGCGGCTGGACAATTGGCGTTACGCGCTGGGCTACGCGCTGGCGGCCTCGGCCGCGTTCCTCGCCATCGGCGTCGCGGTGAAATGGGCGATCATCGCCTCGACGCCGTCCCTGTCCGGCATGACGGTGATCTCGTTCGCGGACGTGCGCGTGGGCGATGAGCCTGTCATGACCTCGCCGCTCTACTGGACAGCGGTCAGTCTTTATCTGCTGCTGACGCCGCTCCAAGAGTTTGTGGCGCGGTGCGGCATACAGGCGCCGCTCTACGCCTTTCTCGACGGCGGGGAGGGCAAGCGCCGCGCCTACTCCATCTTCGTCTCGACGCTGGTGTTCTCAGCCGCACACGCGCATATCAGCCTCGAATTCGCGTTGGCCGCCTTCATTCCGGGCATGCTGTGGGGCTGGATTTTCGCGCAAACCAACTCGCTGCTGGCGGCCTCCGTGTCGCATTTCGTTATTGGCGGGGCCGGCGTGTTCCTATTCGGCGTGGAGGAGTTCGTCTCCGCGTTAAAGTGACCGCGTCAACCGCTCATCATCACCCGGACGCACAGTCGGCGAAGAAGGCCGAGGCGGCCTCCATCTCCGCCCAACGGAACGCCTTGCGGCGCGCAGCCTCAGCATCCTCGCCCCACCGCTCCGCCTGCCAATCTTCGTCAACGCAGGCGGCCCTCCATATCTCCGTCAGCGTCATCGCGCTTGACGCGTGCGCGGCCACCAGGATGGCGGAGCCGGCAAGCGTCGTCATCGTATGCAACGCTGCGAGTTGGAATGCATCGCGACCGGCGAAAAAGGCGGCTATTCGGGCCACTGCGTCGCGCGGCTGGGCGACCGGCGATATGCCGACGCCGACCGCGAACTTCGACCCGAGCGCGCGCTCCGCCCACTGCAACGGCGGATCCCAGGCGCGATCCTGACGCTTGCGCAGCGCGGTGGGCGCCTCGGCGCGATAGCAAAGCAGATCGCTCGCCGCGAAGGCCGCAATGTCGTCGGCGACGGCGCGCTCACGCTCCCTCACCCGGTCGATGGCGGTGTTGGCGAGCCGGGTCGCGTGCATCGCGGCCGGGTCGATGCGCTCGCCCTGGGCGCGCCATTCGGCCGCGATGCGCTCGGCAAGCGCGGCCGTCGGAAAAGTCAGGTTCGCGCGCGCCGGAGTCTTCACCGTCTTGCCGTCGAGGAGCACACGCCACCCGCCCTCCGCCGCCTCCACGCTCACCGTTTCATAAAACCGGCGCAAGGGTTTGCCGGCCGCGAAGAGCGTCCTCACGCCCTCGTCTCGTCCATTGGCTTTCATGATTTTGTCTCCGCAATAAAGACTCCCAGCAGCGACAAAAGTTCTGAGAAATCCGCGGCGACCGCGGATGCGCCGGCCGCCGCCAGCGCTTCGGGTGGATGGTAGCCCCAGGCCACGCCGACAGCCGCCACGCCCGCCGCGCGGGCCATGTGGATGTCATAGGTGGAATCGCCCACCATTACGGCCTCGCTTGGCGCAGCGCCCGTCTCCGCCAGCGCGTTCATCACCATGCCGGGATGCGGCTTGGAGGGAGCGTCGTCGGCGGTTTGAATGCTTGTGAACAGGGCGCTGAGGCCCTCGCGCTCGAGCAGCGCGCGCACGCCGCGCTGGGATTTCCCCGTGGCGATGGCGAGCAGCGCGCCGTGCCCGGCGATTGCGCGGAGAGCGGCTTTTGCGCCGGGGAACAGCGGCTCGGCGAAATCGGGCGTGCGTCTGAGCGCTTGGAACGCCGCGCGATAGCCGCTCGCGAGCGCCTCCTGCGCGGCCGGCGTCTCATCAGGCGCAAGCATGCGCATGCATTCGAGCGGCGACAGGCCGATGGTGCGAATCGCGGCCTCCCGCGGCGCCGGCGGCAGGCCTGCGGCCTCGAAAGCGGTCGCCATGGCGCGCACGATCATGTGCTGTCCGTCGGCCAGCGTGCCGTCGCAATCGAATATCACGAGGCGCGGCGTCATGGCTCGGAGCGGCGATCTTCCAGGCGGGCGATGCGTGCGTCCATGCGGGCGACCAACGCCTCCAGATTGGCGTTCAACCGCCGGGTCTCGGTCAGGTGCGCCTCCAGATACTCGCTGTTGGTCATCTGACCTCGCTTCAACATGCCGCCCCGCCACATGAAGAAGAACCAGACCGCCAGGAGAAGCAGCAGAGGAAACCAGCTTATGGCGATGCTCAGCAAATCGTCGTTCATTCCTCGCCCTCGCGGTTGTCGCCCTCATTGAAACCAAATGCGGCGAATGTGGCGCGCATATGCTCCGGCAGCGGCGCCGTCACGTCCATGCGCCCTTTGCGCGGATGGTGGAAAATCAGCCGGCGCGCGTGCAGATGCAGCCGATTGGCGACGCCGACGGGCGTGCTTTTGTCGCCGCCGTACTTGTTGTCGCCGAGGATGGGCGTTCCCAGCACATCCATATGGGCGCGCAACTGGTGCTGGCGACCGGTGACGGGAGTGAGCGAGGCCCAGGCGTGGGAGAGCGTGCGATCCACGACGCTGTAGTGCGTGACGGCGGATTGCGCCTCGTTCTGCTCGCCCGGTTCCGCCTTGCGCACGCGGTCGCCGTCCGGCCCGGCCGTTTTGACCAGCGCGGCCTCGACTTTGCCTTGCGGCGGGGCGGGAACGCCGACGAGCACCGCCCAATAGATTTTCTTGAGCGACCGCGTCTGAAACATGCGGCCGAGCTTGGCCGCCATGTCGCGGCTTTTGGCGACGAGGAGAACGCCCGAGGTGTCGCGGTCGAGCCGGTGCGCGAGGCGCGGGCGTTCACCGCCGAACCGGTCCGCCATGCCGGCGAGCAGGCCGTCGATGTGGCGCGCGGCTTTCGTGCCGCCCTGCACGGCCACGCCTGGCGGCTTGTTGAGGATGAACAGATGCTCGTCCTCGTACAGGATCATGCGTTCGATGAACTCGCGATCGCCCTTCGAAACGCCAAGCGGCGCCTTGAGACTCGGCCCCTCGAAATCCGCCAGGTTGGGCACGCGCACCTCCTGCCCCGCCTCCAGCCTGTCGCCCGGCTTGGCGCGACGACCATTCACCCGCACTTGGCCGGTGCGCAGCAATTTCTGCAGCACGCCGAAGGGAAGGTTCGGGAAACGGCCCTTCAGCCATTTGTCGAGGCGCAGGCCGTCCTCGGCTTGCGCCACCGCCCGCGGTTTCCCGCTCACGGCCACAGCGACCGGCCGAGAGCCAGACCTCCATAAATCGCAATGAGCGAGGCGAGAACGGACGCGAGCACGTAGAGATGCGCCGCGCCGGCGGCCTCGCGGCTCATGAGCACGGTGTAATCCAGCGCGAACGCGGAGAATGTGGTGAAGCCACCGAGAACGCCTGTCGCGAAAAACACCGCCGCCTCGCGCGAGCCGCCCTTGCGGGCGATGGCCTCAACCACAAGCCCCATGGCGAAACACCCGACCACATTCACCAGAAGCGTTCCAACAGGAAAAGCGCCGCCGAACGCTTTCGCCGTTGCGGTCACGAGCATGAAACGGGCGGCCGAACCGATCGCGCCGCCAAGCGCCGCCAGCGCGATGAGCGTCACGCCGCCGCCCCGCTCATGCGTCGGCCTTGATGACCTTGTGCTTCAGGGCGCCGCCAACCGCGCTGCCGACAAAAGCGCCGACGATCGCGCAGACGAGCGCCGTGCCCACATTCACCGCCAGCGTGACGAAGGCGTGGTCGTCTGGGTTTGTGAAGGTGAACATGTTGAGCACATATGGCTCGATGACCGCGCCGCCGCCGAGAAACATGCCGAGCAGCCCGAACAGGGTGAAACCGAGCACGCCGAAAATCGCTCTCATCAGCGAACCTCCCAGAACCAGATTTCACGCGAGCGGTCATAGCCGCCCAGCCAGTAGAACCACGGCAGCAGAATTTTGGCCGATGTGCGCCAGCCGTTCCACAGGTCGATGTGGTCGCCCGAGGCGCTCGCCCGCGTCTCGCCCTTTCGCGTCCAGTAATCCTTGAAGTAGATGATGCCGGTCCGCCCGCCGATGGCGTTGGGGAAATCGCTTGTCTGCTCCGGAACGGTGTAGCGCTGGGCGGGCGAGATGCCCTCGACGCTCGCGCCGTTGAGCGCGTCGGCCAGTTCCTGCGCCCGCAAATAGTGCATGTCCTCCGGCGGATGCGTGCCGCATGTCACGATGCGGCGGATCTGCGCGGGCAGCACGCCCGATTTCTGCAGGCAAATGCCCATGCGGATGGCGCATTGATTTTCATGCGTGGGCAAGCCCAGCGTGCGGCATGGGAGCTGATTGTCGAGATTGGTCGGGTGATTGGCCCAAAGGGTTGAAAAACGCACCATCGTCCGCCGTCCCTCAAACTCAAAAAACGCGCGGGCCGCATCGCCGCCCGCTCTCGATGCTGCGCCTATAGCATACGGCGTCAGGCGGCAAAAGCGGGATGGATGAAGCCTTGCAGCGAATTATGGATTGAGCCGGTAGCTGAAGCCGACGGTGATCGTATCCACCGTCGTGGAAATGTCCGAGTCGGTTTTCAGGTTCGAGGCGCATGTCGCAGCCCAGTTATAGCCCGAGCACGGAAACGAATAGGTCCCCGCATAGCTCGTCGAGATGTCGCCGAAGTCGAAATGCTGATACTGGGCTTTCAGCGAGAAGGACGAGGTGAGCGCGTATTCAAGACCGAACCCGGCCGTCCACCCGAACAGCGTGTCGCCGTTGCCGAACTTGAAGGTCGAAGGGCCGGTTTGCCCATTGCAGTCCCCAGTCGTCACGCAGTTGGCGCCCTCGTAAAGAAAGTTGAAGTCCGCGTCGACGACAGCCGCCCCACCTTTAATAAAAAACAGCATTCTGTCTGTCGCGTAGCCCAGGCGCGCGGTGAGCGCACCGTAAAGATCAGCGGATGTGGAGTATGTGGCGCTGATGTCGTTCATCGGATTTTGAGGGCCGGGCGGGTGTGGAAGTTCGGCCGTTTTCTTGCCCGAGAGATCGAGAAAGCCAGCCTCCGCCTCCAAGCCGTAAAGAAACGCGCCGAGCTGCACGTTGTAGCCCAGATGGGCGGCCGCCACGAAGCCGGAGCCGCTGAAGCTGTTGGTCGCCCGCGGGTCGCCGTTGTAGTCGAACACGTCGACCACGTCCCAGTCGCCCGTTCCCCCGCCGAGCGCGAGGCCGCCATAAACGCCTTCCCAGGTGGTCGGCGGCGGCGCATAAGGCTCCGGCGCATCCTTCAGCGAGCCGGCCTCTGCAAAGCCGATAAACGCCACGCACGCGATCACGCTTACACTGCAACGCATGACACGCCCTACCCCCAAACGCTGTCGTCTTCCCCCAAATTTTGATTAAAACTTAAATCAAACACGCGCAACCCGCCATGCCGGCGTCGCAAAATCTTCACACTGTCGCCCAAATGGCACTGTGGAGAGCGGGGATTGCGGGGAAACGATCAGCGGCGCCGGGGTCGCGCGTCAACTCTGGCTTTTGCGGCGGCGCAGCTCCGCCCAATGGGCGAGGCGCTGCGAAAGTTCGGCCTCGTAACCGCGAGGGCTGGGCGCGTAGAACTCCAGCCGGCCCATTCCGTCGGGGAAGTAATTCTGCCCGGAGAAAGCGTCTTCCGCGTCGTGGTCATAGTCGTAGCCCGCGCCGTAGCCTTCCTCGCGCATCAGTTTGGTCGGCGCGTTGAGAATATGCTTCGGCGGGGCGAGGCTTCCATGCTCCTTGGCGGCGCGCATGGCCGACTTGTAGGCGACATACGCCGCGTTCGATTTCGGCGCGCTGGCCAGATAAATCACCGCCTGCGCGAGCGCCAATTCGCCCTCAGGCGAGCCAAGAAAATCATAAGTCTCCTTGGCGGCGTTGGCTTGCACGATGGCGTGCGGATCGGCGAGGCCGATGTCCTCCACCGCCATGCGCACCAGCCGCCGCGCCAGGTAAAGCGGGTCTTCGCCGCCGTCGATCATGCGGCAAAACCAGTAGAGCGCCGCGTCCGGGTCGGAGCCGCGCACCGATTTGTGCAGCGCGCTGATGAGGTTGTAATGCCCGTCGCGGCTTTTGTCGTAAAGTGGCGCGCGGCGTTGCACGAGCCGGGTGAGCGCATCCGGGTCGCGTGGGCGGTTGTCGCCGGGCTTGGCGGCGGCGAACACCTCTTCGGCCAGGTTGAGAAGCGCCCGGCCGTCGCCGTCGGCCATGCGGATGAGGAGCGCGCGGGCGTCCGCGTCGAGCGGCAGGGCGCGGCCCTCGGAGCGCTCCGCGCGTGCGAGCAGCGTCTCAAGCGCCGCCTCGTCGAGCGGCCTGAAGGTCAGCACCTGCGCGCGCGAGAGCAGCGCCCCGTTCAGCGCGAAGGACGGGTTCTCGGTCGTCGCCCCGATCAGCGTGATCGACCCGTCCTCCATGTAGGGGAGAAAGCTGTCCTGCTGCGAGCGGTTGAAGCGGTGGATTTCGTCGACGAACAGCGCCGTGGCTTGCCCCATCTCGCGGCGCGCGCGGGCCTCCTCGAACACCCGGCGCAGATCGGCGACGCCGGAGAAAATCGCCGAGAGCTGCTCGAAATGCACATCGAGCGCCGCCGCGATGAGCCGCGCCGCCGTCGTCTTGCCGGTGCCGGGCGGCCCCCAGAAAATGGTCGAGCGCACACCTTCCGCAGCCATGCGCGCGAGCGCGCCGTCGGGGCCGGTCAGATGCTGCTGCCCGGCGATGTCGGCAAGCGTTTGCGGGCGCAGGCGGTCGGCGAGAGGGCGGCGGGCGGCGGCCTGGTCGGCGAACAGGGGCGCGGAGGCGTCGGCGGGCGCGCGGCGCGGCTTCGATGGACGCTTCCCGCTCAACTGCGCACGACTGTACGGATCTCGCGGCCGCCGCGACGAATCACGAGCCGCCAGACGCGGGCCGGTTGGGTGACGGCGCGCTGCACCTCCGCCACCGCGCCGACCGTCTTGCCGTTGACGCTGACGATGATGTCGCCGGGCTGCAGCCCCACGCGCCGGGCCGTGGAATAGGCCTCCGTTTCGATCACGGCGACCCCTTCGAACGCGTCGGCCGACAGTTCCTCAGCGACGGCGGGCGACAAATTGGCGATGCGGGCGCCGGAGAAAGGATGCGGGCCCGACAGCGTGCGCTCATCGCGGGGGGTCGTCTCCGGCGGCGGCGTGAGCGCGATGGCGAGCTGCCGGCGGCGGCCGACCGGCTGCAGCGCCTCCACTTTCACCGAGCCTTCGAGCCCCTTGGTGGTGAAGTAGTAGTAAAAGGTCTGCGGGTCAGTGACCTCGCGCCCATCCACCTGCAGGAGAACGTCGCCGGGGCGCAAGCCCGCGCGCTCCGCCGGCCCCGTTGGAGCGACCGAGCCGACAAGCGCCCCAGCGGCGCGCTCCAGGCCCAAGGCGCGGGCGATGTCCGGCGTCACCGGTTCGAGCTTGGCGCCAAGCCACGGCCGGCGCACGCGCGCGCCGCTCATGGCGCTGTCGGCGATGAGCTTGACCATGTTGGAGGGGATCGCGAAGCCGACGCCCTGCGAGCCGCCGCTGCGGGTGAAAATCGCGGTGTTGACGCCGATGAGGTCGCCGTTCATGTCGACCAGAGCGCCGCCGGAGTTGCCCGGATTGATCGCCGCGTCGGTCTGAATGAAAAACTGATAGTCGGTGACGCCGATGCGCGTGCGGGCCAGCGCCGAGACGATGCCGCTCGTCACGGTTTGGCCGACGCCGAACGGGTTGCCGATGGCGAGCACCAGATCGCCCACCTCCAGCGCGTCGCTGTCGCCGAACCGCAGATGCGGAAAATCGCCGTCGGCGTCTTGGATGCGGAGCACGGCGAGATCGGTGCGCGGGTCGCGCAGGATCACCTTCGCTTCGAACTCGCGGTTGTCGGCGAGCGCGACCGTGACGTTGGCCGCGTCGCCCCCCTGGATCACGTGGTTGTTGGTGACGATGAGGCCATCAGCGCTCACGATCACGCCGGAGCCGAGCGAATTTTGCGCACGCGGCGCGCGGTTCGGCTCCTGGCGGAAAAAGTGGCGGAAGAACGGATCGTTGGCGAGCGGCGCATTTGCGGCGGGGCGCGCGCTGACATAGACGTTGACCACGGCCGGGGCCGCCGTCTTCACGATGGGGGCGAAGGACAGCTGGATGGACTCGCGGGTGGTTGGCGCCGCGCGTTCGCGCGCCGTCGCGTCAGAAAGCGTTTGGGGAAGCCCCGCGGCGGCCATGAACGCCGCCGCAAGAAGCGCCCGCCAGGCGGCTAAAGGTTTAGGCCGCCGTCCGTTCGCCATCGTCCGCGCCCTCAACCGGACCGGAGTCCTGTCCTTTCGCGGAGACGTCCCGGTCGACAAGCTCGATCACGGCCATGGGAGCGCTGTCGCCATAACGGAAGCCCGCCTTGAGCACGCGGGTGTAGCCGCCGGGGCGCCCTTCATACCGGGGCCCTAGCGTGTCGAAGAGCTTTTTCACCATGGCCTCGTCGCGCAGGCGAGCGGCGGCCTGACGGCGCGCGTGCAGATCGCCGCGCTTGGCGAGCGTGATGTAGCGATCCACGACGCCGCGCAGCTCCTTGGCTTTCGGCAAAGTGGTGACGATCTGCTCGTGCTTGATGAGCGCCGCCGCCATGTTGGCGAACAGCGCCTGGCGGTGCTCCGCCGTGCGGTTCAAGCGGCGCCCGGAATTGCGGTGGCGCATGTCTTCACTCCAAATGCGTGAGGCGGATGCCCCAGGGGTTAATAGTGGTCCTCGAAGCGCTTGGCCAGCTCCTCGATGTTGTCTGGCGGCCAGTTCGGGACCTCCATGCCGAGATGCAGCCCCATCGCGGCGAGCACCTCCTTGATTTCGTTCAGCGACTTGCGGCCGAAGTTCGGCGTGCGCAGCATCTCGGCTTCCGTCTTCTGGATGAGGTCGCCGATATAGACGATGTTGTCGTTCTTCAGGCAGTTGGCGGAGCGCACCGAAAGCTCCAGCTCGTCCACCTTCTTGAGCAGCGCCGCGTTGAACTCCAGCTCCGGCACGCGATCCTCGACCACGTCCTTTTTCGGCTCCTCGAAATTCACGAAGATCGAGAGCTGGTCCTGCAGGATGCGCGCAGCGACCGCGACGGCGTCCTCGGGCGTCACCGAGCCGTCCGTCTCCACCTCGAGCGTCAGCTTGTCATAGTCGAGGATCTGACCCTCGCGGGTGTTCCCGACCTTGTAGGACACCTTCTTCACCGGGCTGTATAGGCTGTCCACCGGGATGAACCCGATCGGCGCGTCGTCCGGGCGGTTCTGCTCGGCGGGGATGTAGCCTTTGCCCATCGAGCAGGTGAACTCCATGCGGATCGAGGCGCCTTCGTCGAGCGTGCAGATGACGTGCTTCGGGTTGAGAATTTCGATGTCGGCGCCCGCTTCGATGTCGCCGGCGGTGGCGACGCCCGGGCCCTCCTTCTTCAAGACCATGCGCTTCACGCCCTCGGAGTGGACGCGCAGCGAGATGTCTTTGATGTTGAGGATGATGCTCGTCACGTCCTCGCGCACCCCGGGGATCGAGGAGAACTCGTGCAGCACGCCGTCGATCTGCACGCTGTTGATGGCGGCGCCCTGCAGCGAGGAGAGCAGCACGCGACGCAGCGCGTTGCCGAGCGTCAGCCCGAAGCCGCGCTCAAGCGGCTCGGCGACCATGACGCCCACGCGCTTCGACTCCCGGCCGGCCGCCACCTGCAGCTTCGACGGTTTGATCAGGTCTTTCCAGTTCTTCTGTAGCACGGAGTCATTCCTCGCATATGCCTTGCGGCGAAACGTCAAAAGTCAGAGCGGCGCGGCCGCAAAATGGCGCTAGACCCGGCGGCGCTTGCGGGGGCGGCAGCCGTTGTGCGGGATCGGCGTCACGTCGCGGATGGACGTGATCTGGAAGCCGCAGGCCTGCAGCGCCCGCAGCGCGGACTCGCGGCCGGAGCCTGGCCCGCACACCTCGATTTCGATCATCTTCATGCCGTGCTCGATGGCCTTTTTGCCCGCGTCCTCGGCGGCCACCTGCGCTGCGTATGGCGTGGATTTGCGCGAGCCCTTGAAGCCCATCGTGCCGGACGACGACCACGATATGGTGTTGCCTTGCGCGTCCGTGATCGTAATCATCGTATTGTTAAATGATGCGTTCACATGCGCCACGCCGGATGCGATGTTTTTCTTTTCGCGGCGCTTAACCCGCGTTTTGTCTGTCGTCGGAGCCATGAAATCCTCTTCGCCGCCAATCGCTGTCTCGCGTGGCGTTCTTCAGGTGCCAGTTATTTCTTCTTGCCGGCGATGGGTTTGGCCGGCCCTTTGCGCGTACGGGCGTTGGTGTGGGTGCGTTGGCCGCGAACGGGCAGGCCGCGGCGATGGCGCAGGCCGCGATAGCAGCCAAGATCCATCAGACGCTTGATGTTCATCGACACCTCGCGGCGAAGGTCGCCCTCGACCACGTAATCCCGGTCGATGATCTCACGGATCTGGAGGATTTCCGCGTCGGTGAGCTGGTTGACCCGCCGCTCTTGCGGGATGTTCACCTGCCCGCAAATCTCCTTGGCGAATTTCGGCCCGATGCCATGGATGTAGCGCAACGCGATCTCGACGCGTTTGCCCGATGGAATGTTTACGCCTGCGATGCGTGCCACGTCGTCCTCGTTGTTTAAGTCCAAAAAACCGCGACTGCCCGAGCAACGCGGCGTGGTGTTCCCAGTTCATCCTGCGCCGCATCATCGCGGCGTATAAAACCTGTTTGCGTGGATGTACCGGATTTGCCGAGGCTCCGTCAATCCACACACTTATCGCCCGCGCTTCATCCTTTATGCCGCGGGGCCTCACGCCCCGGCCGGTTCACGTCGTTGCGGCCGCGCTTTCGGCGAAGACTTGATCGACCGCCTGCGAAACCTCCTCGATCGGGCGCTCGCCGTCGATGCGGCGAAGCTTGCCGCCTTGCCGGTAGAATTCGATGAGCGGCTTGGTCTCCGCGTGATACACTGCGAGCCGCTTGCGCACGGTCTCCTCGTTGTCGTCGCTGCGGCGTTTAAACGTGGTGCCCCCGCACCGGTCGCATACGCCGAGCGCCCGAGGCGTTTTGAGCGTGTCGTGATAGCCTTCGCCGCACGCCGCGCAGGTGTAGCGGCCCGCGATGCGCTGGACGAGCTGCTCGTCATCGACCTCGAACACGATGGCCCAGTCGATGCGCTTGCCGTCCTGCTGCAGCTTCTCGTCGAGCGCGCGGGCCTGCACGGGCGTGCGCGGGAACCCGTCGAGGATGAAGCCGGCGCCGTTCAGCATTTCGAGCGTCTCGAACACGGCGCCGACGACCACATCGTCGGGCACGAGCGCGCCCTGCTCCATGTAGCCCTTGGCGGCGCGTCCGACTTCCGTCCCCGCCGCTACGGCAGCCCGCAGCATATCGCCCGACGAAAGTTGCCGAAGCCCGTAACGCTCCTCCATCAATTTCGCCTGCGTGCCTTTACCCGCCCCCGGCGGCCCAAGCAAAATCACATTCATCGCCGCCGCGCCCCAGCCCCCCGCAGATTCGACTTCTTGATCAGGCTTTCATACTGATGCGCGAGCAGGTGGCTCTGCACCTGAGATATTGTATCCATCGTCACGCTGACCACAATCAGCAATGAGGTGCCGCCGAAATAGAACGGCACGGCGGCCTGGGTGCGCAACAGTTCCGGCAGGATGCAGACCACCGCCAGATAGGCCGCGCCCACAACGGTGATGCGGGTCAGCACATAATCGATGTGCTCCGCCGTGCGCTCGCCCGGGCGGATGCCGGGGATGAAGCCGCCGTGCTGCTTCAGATTGTCCGCCGTGTCCTTTGGGTTGAACACGATCGCCGTGTAGAAAAACGCGAAGAACACGATGAGCAGCACATAGAGGATGATGTACCACTCGCCGCCCGGTTGCAGCCGGTTGGTGATCGCGGTCAGCCATTCCGGGCCGGCGTCGCCCGAGAAGCTGACGGCGGTCAGCGGCAAGACCAGCAGCGACGACGCGAAGATCGGCGGAATGACGCCCGACGTGTTGAGTTTGAGCGGGAGATAGGTGCTCTCGCCCTGGAATTGCCGATTGCCGATCTGCCGTTTCGGATACTGGATGAGCAGACGGCGCTGGGCCCGCTCCATGAACACGATGAAGGCGATGACGAGCACGGCCATGACCGCGAGGCCGATGATCAGCATCGCCGACAGCGCGCCCTTGCGCCCCAGTTCGAGCGTGCCGGCGATGGCGCCAGGCAACTCAGCCGCGATGCCAGCGAAAATGATGAGCGAGATGCCGTTGCCGACGCCGCGCGCCGTGATCTGCTCCCCGAGCCACATGACGAACATGGTGCCGCCGACAAGCGTGATCACCGTCGTCGCCTGGAAGAATACGCCCGGTTCCGAAACGACGCCGCGCGCGCTCTCAAGGCCGATGGCGATGCCGTAGGCCTGCAGGGTGGCCAGCACGACGGTGAGATAGCGCGTGTACTGGTTGATCTGCTTCCGGCCGGACTCGCCCTCCTTTTTCAGCGCCTCGAGGGTCGGCGAGACCGTCGTCATGAGCTGGATGATGATTGAGGCCGAGATATAGGGCATGATGTTCAAGGCAAAGATCGCCATCCGGCCGACAGCCCCGCCGGAAAACATGTTGAACATGCCGAGGATGCTGTTCTGCTGCTGCTGGACCAGGTCGGCCAGCGCCTCCGGATTGATGCCGGGTATGGGGATATAGGTGCCCAGGCGGAAAATCAGCAAAGCGCCCAGCGTGAACCACAGGCGCTTTTTCAGCTCCTCGGCCTTGGCGAAGGACGAGAAGTTCAGGTTTCTGGCCAATTGCTCGGCGGCTGACACCATAGTCCGTACACTCCGGGGCGATTGACCCAGCCGTTTCGTCGGCCAGGCGGTTCGCGATGGGCGATGGGCGCGGAGGATCGCCCTGTGATCCGCGCCTGTTGTCTTAACACTTTTTCCGGAGGCGCGCCACGCGGCTTACCGGGCCGCGCGTGGCCTCAGGCGCGCTTCTCGGCCGCCGCCTTCTTGCGCAATCCCTTCTTGCCGAGAGGCGCGCCCTCCTCGGGCTGCTTGCCCGCGAGGACGATGCGCACCGAACCGCCCGCGGCCTCCACCGCTTTCACCGCGGATGCGGAGGCGCCCGCCACCTCGAACGTCACCGCGCGGGTGATCTCACCGTCGCCCAGGAGGCGCACGCCATCGCGAACGCGGCGCACCAGCCCCGAGGCGACGAGCGCCTCGCCGTTCACCTCGCCGCCCACGTCGAGACGGCCGGCGTCGATCGCGGCCTGCACCTCGCCGATGTTGACGGCCACGAAACGGCGGCGCAGCACGTTGGTGAAGCCGCGCTTCGGCAGGCGCATGTGGATGGGCATCTGCCCGCCCTCAAACCCCTTGATGGCGACGCCCGAGCGCGCTTTCTGCCCCTTGACGCCGCGCCCGGCGGTCTTGCCCTTGCCCGAGCCGATGCCCCGCCCGGCGCGTTTGCGATCCGGCGACGAGCCGGGGTTGTCGCGTAGTTCGTTTAGCCTCATGGCCTTTTTCCTTCATCGCGAGCGCTCGCCGAGGCGGCGCTCAAGCCTTATGTCAGCGTTTCTCGCTATCCTCGACGATGCGCACCATGTGCTTGACCTTCTCGATCATGCCGCGCACGCACGGGTTGTCCGGCACTTCGCGCCGTCGGTGCATCTTGTTCAGGCCCAGGCCGATCAGCGTCTCGCGCTGCTTGTACGGGCGGCGGATGGGCGAGCCGATCTGCTCGATGACGATGGTCTTTTTCGGCGCGTCGGCCATGGTTTCGTCCCTCTCGATCTCTGCTTAGACGTCCGCGCCGGCGGTCGCGCCCTGGCCTTCGGCGCCGTCGCGACGGCGCGAGACGATCTCGCTCACTTTCTTGCCGCGGCGGGCGGCGACGCCCCTCGGGCTGTCCTCGCGTTTGAGCGCGTTGAACGTCGCGTGCACCATGTTGTAGGGGTTCGATGTGCCCATGGACTTCGCCACCACGTCCTGAATGCCGAGCGTCTCGAACACGGCGCGCATCGGACCGCCCGCGATGATGCCCGTGCCCGGAGGCGCCGCGCGCAGGATCACGCGGCCGGCGCCGTGCTGGCCGCGCACGTCGTGGTGCAGCGTACGGCCCTCGCGCAACGGCACGCGGATCATGTTGCGCTTGGCGGACTCGGTCGCCTTGCGGATGGCGTCCGGCACTTCGCGCGCCTTGCCATGGCCGAAGCCGACGCGGCCCTTCTGGTCTCCGAGCACGACGAGCGCGGCGAACGCAAAGCGACGACCGCCCTTCACCACCTTGGCGACGCGGTTGATATGCACCAGCTTATCCAGGAACTCGCTGTCGCGTTCTTCCCTGTCCTTGTTGTCGCGACGGTCGCGCTGCTCTCTGGCCACGGTCGAATACCTTTCCTAAAGTCTCTGCGGCGCCTCAGCGCCAAACCTTAAAAGTTGAGGCCGCCTTCGCGTGCGGCGTCGGCCAGAGCTTTCACCCGGCCGTGATAGACATAACCGCCGCGATCGAACACCACCTCGGTCACGCCCGCTTCGAGGGCGCGCTTGGCCACGAGCTTGCCGATTTCAGCGGCCGCCGTCACGTCTGCGCCCTTCGGCAGTGTGGAGCGCACATCCTTCTCAAGGCTCGACGCCGAGGCGATCGTATGCCCTTTCGCGTCGTCGATCACCTGCGCGTAGATGTGCTTCGATGACCGGAAGACGCTCAGCCGCGGGCGATCGGACACCTTGCGAATGTTGCGCCGCACCCGGGCCTTGCGCTTATCGATTTGTGATTTCGCATGCGCCATGGCTATTTTTTCTTGCCTTCCTTGCGGTAGATGAACTCGCCCGCATATTTCACGCCCTTGCCCTGATACGGCTCCGGACCGCGATATTTGCGGATTTCAGCGGCGATCTGGCCGACCTTATCCTTCTCGATCCCCGAGATGATGATCTCGGTCGGCTTCGGCACCTGCACGGTGATGCCGTCCGGGATGGGGTGGATGATCTCGTGGCTGTAGCCCAGTTGCAGCTGCAGTTCGCGCGGGCTTTTCAGCGCGGCGCGGTAGCCTACGCCGTTGATCTCAAGATTCTTGGTGAAGCCGGTCGTCACGCCGCCCACGAGGTTCTGCACCATCGAGCGGGACATGCCCCACATGGCGCGCGCTTTCTTGCTTTCGTTGCGCGGGGTGACCTGGACGCCGGCTTCGCCGAGCTCCACCGACACGTCGTCGACAAGGGTTAGCGACAGTTCGCCCTTGGCGCCCTTCACCGTGACGGTCTGCCCTTCCACCTTGGCCGTGACGCCCTTTGGCAGCGGCACCGGCTTTTTTCCAATCCGAGACATGCGGTCAGTCCTCAACAATTTCCATGGCGCGCTAGAATACGCTGCATAGCACTTCGCCGCCCACATTCTCCATGCGGGCGCGGCTGTCCGACATGACGCCCTTGGGCGTGGAGAGTATCGAGACGCCGAGGCCGTTCGAGACGATGGGCAAATCCTTCACCGACGAATACACGCGCCGACCGGGCGTCGAAATCCGTTTGATCTCGCGGATGACCGGCTGGCCGTCGTAATATTTCAGCTCGATTTCGAACTGCGGCGCGCTGCCCGCATGCTCGACCTCGAAATAGCCGCGGATATAGCCCTCGTCCTTCAGCACGTCGAGGACGCGGGCGCGCAGTTTGGAGGCCGGCGTCGTCACCTTGGGCCGATTGCGCATCTGCGCGTTGCGGATGCGGGTCAGCATATCGCCGAGCGGATCAGATATGGTCATTCCGTTCCCCTCCTACCAGCTCGACTTGACCATGCCCGGGATGAGGCCGTTCGACCCCAGGTCGCGCAGAGCGATCCGCGACATGCGCAGCTTGCGGTAATAGCCCCGCGCCCGGCCGGTGAGCTCGCAGCGGTTGTGAACCCGCGTCTGCGAACCGTTGCGCGGCAGGGCGGCGAGCTTCAGCGTGGCGGAAAAGCGCTCGTCCATGGGCCGCGTCTTGTCCATCGCAATCGCCTTCAAAGCCTTGCGTTTGGCCGCGTCTCGTTTGCTCATCCGGCGGCGCTTCAGGTCGCGCTCGATCATGCTTGTCTTCGCCATCGTCGTCTCCGCCCGTCAGCTCTTGAACGGGAAATTGAAGTGTTTCAAAAGCGCGCGCGCTTCGTCGTCCGTCGTCGCGGTCGTGCACACGATGATGTCCATGCCCCAGATCTGGTCGACTTTGTCATAGTCGATCTCGGGGAACACGATGTGCTCCTTCAAGCCGCAGGCATAGTTGCCGCGTCCGTCGAAGCTTTTCGGGTTGAGGCCGCGAAAGTCCTTCACCCGCGGCAGCGCGATGGTGATGAAACGGTCGAGGAACTCGTACATCCGGTTTTTGCGCAACGTGACCTTGCAGCCGATGGGCATGCCGTCGCGCAGCTTGAAGGTCGCAATCGACTTGCGCGACCGCGTGAGCACCGGCTTTTGCCCGGCGATCAGGCTGAGGTCGCGCGCAGCGCTGTCGGCCTTTTTCTTGTCGTTCACCGCCTCGCCCACGCCCATGTTGAGCACGATTTTCTCAAGGGCGGGCACGCGCATGACGTTGTCGTAATTAAACTCTTTCGCCATCGCGGCGCGGATTTGGTCGTTGTAAAGCCGTTTGAGGCGCGGCACGTAAGCGTCCGCAGACCGCGGCGTTCCCGGCGTCGATCCATCAGCCATCGATCGTTTCTCCCGAGCGCTTGGCGAACCGCACCTTGCGCCCATCGTCCAAAATTTTAAAGCCCACGCGCGTCGGCTCGCCGTCCTTCGGATCCTCCACCGCGATGTTCGACAAGTGGATCGGACCTTCCTTGGAGATGACGCCGCCCTCGCTCTTGGCGGATTGCTTGGTGTGGCGTTTGATCATGTTCACGCCTTGCACGAAGGCGCGATCCTCCTTGGGCTCCACGCGCAAGACTTCGCCGCGCTTGCCCTTGTCGCGGCCGGCGAGCACGACGACCTTGTCGCCTTTGCGGATTTTCGCGGCCATCTAGAGCACCTCCGGGGCGAGGCTGATGATCTTCATGTGGCTCTTGGCGCGCAACTCGCGCGGCACGGGGCCGAAGATGCGCGTGCCGATCGGCTCTTTCTGGTTGTTCACCAGCACCGCCGCGTTCTTGTCGAAGCGGATGATCGAACCGTCCATGCGCCTGACCGGCGTCGCCGTCCGCACCACGACGGCCTTCATCACCTGGCCCTTCTTCACGCGGCCTTTGGGGATCGCCTCTTTCACGCTGACGACGATGATGTCGCCCACATGCGCGTACCGGCGCTTCGATCCGCCCAGAACCTTGATGCACTGCACCCGGCGGGCGCCGGAATTGTCGGCGACGTCCAGGTTGGTTTGCATTTGTATCATCGCATCATCTTTCCATGCGCGGCTGCAACTGTGCGACCGCTCGACTATTCCTCAAGACGCGCCGTCTTCGCGCGCAAGAACCACCCAGCGCTTGTTCTTGGAGATCGGCGGACACTCCTCGATGCGCACCAATTCCCCTTCCCGAAACACGTTGCCCTCGTCATGGGCGTGGTATTTCTTGGACAAACGCACGGTCTTCTTCAGAACCGGATGGGTAAGGCGGCGCTCGACCTTCACGACGATCGTCTTGTCGTTCTTGTCGGAGACGACCACCCCTTGCAGCACGCGCTTCGGCATTGTCTTGACCTTCGATCCCCGTTTACGCCTGATCGCGCTTCTGGCGCGCCAGCGTCAAAATCCTCGCCACGTCGCGGCGCACCTGACGCACGCGCGACGTGTTCTCCATCTGCCCAGTCGCCTTCTGGAAGCGCAGGTTGAACTGTTCGCGCTTCAGCTTGATCAACTCGTCCTGGAGCTGATCGGCGGACAAATCCTTCATCTGTTCGAGCTTCATCGCCGTTCTCACGCTTTCGCTTCGCCGAGCCGCACAACGACGCGCGTCTTGATGGACAGCTTGGCCGCGCCAAGACGCAGCGCCTCGCGGGCGGTTTCGTCCGAGACGCCGTCGAGCTCGAAGATGATTCGGCCGGGCTTGATGCGGGCCGCCCAGAACTCCGGCGAGCCCTTGCCTTTGCCCATCCGCACCTCGGTCGGTTTTTTCGACACCGGCAGGTCGGGGAACACGCGGATCCACACCCGGCCAGCGCGCTTCATCTGGCGCGTGATGGCGCGGCGGGCGGCTTCGATCTGGCGGGCGGAGACGCGCTCAGGCTCCATCGCCTTCAGGCCGTGGCTGCCGAAATTGAGATCGGTGCCGCCTTTGGCGTTGCCCTTGAGCCGGCCCTTGAAGGCCTTGCGGAACTTGGTTCGTTTGGGTGACAGCATGGTCTTACATCCAAATCCGTATTATTCCCGATCCGCGCCGCGTTCGCGATCGCCGCCGCGGTCGCGGCGGTCGCCGCGCGGCGGCCGATCGTCGTCGCGACGCCCGCGTCCGCCGCCACCGCCGCCGCCCTCTTGATTTTCAAGCGACAGGCGCTCCTGCGCCATCGGATCGTGCTCGAGGATCTCGCCCTTGAAGATCCACACTTTCAGGCCGATGATGCCGTAGGCGGTCTCGGCGAGCGCCGTGCCGTAGTCGATATTGGCGCGCAGCGTGTGCAGCGGCACGCGGCCCTCGCGATACCATTCAAGCCGCGCGATCTCCGCCCCGCCCAGCCGACCCGAGCAGTTGATGCGGATGCCGAGCGCGCCGAGGCGTTGCGCGGATTGCACCGCGCGCTTCATTGCCCGGCGGAAGGCGATGCGGCGCTCCAGCTGCTGCGCGATGCCTTCGGCGACGAGCGTCGCGTCGATCTCCGGCTTGCGCACCTCGATAATGTTGAGATGCACGTCGGATGCCGTCAGCTTGGCCAGGTCGCCGCGCAGCTTGTCGATGTCCGAGCCCTTCTTGCCGATCAGGATGCCCGGGCGCGCGCTGTGCACGGTCACGCGGCACTTCTTGTGCGGGCGTTCGATCACGATCTTGGAGATGCCGGCCTGGCGCCGGTTCTTCATGATGAACTCGCGGATTTTCAGGTCTTCGTGCAAGAGCCGGGCGTAATCGCCGCGATCAGCGAACCAGCGCGAATCCCACGTGCGGTTGATGCCGAGCCTTAGGCCGATCGGATTGACTTTTTGACCCATCAGGCGGTCTCCTCGACTTCGCGCACGACCACGGTCAGCTGCGAGAAGGGTTTCAGGATTTTCCCCGTGCGGCCGCGGGCGCGCGGACGGAAGCGCTTCATCACCAGGTTTTTGCCCACATAGGCTTCAGACACGATGAGGCTGTCCACATCGAGATCGTGGTTGTTCTCGGCGTTGGCGATGGCCGATTGCAGCGTCTTCTTCACGTCCTGGGCGATGCGCTTGCGCGAAAAGGTGAGTTCGGCGAGCGCCTTGTCCACCTTCTTGCCGCGGATCATGGCGGCGACCAGGTTGAGCTTCTGCGGGCTGACGCGCAACGAGCGGGCGATGGCCTGCGCTTCGTTCTCCGGCAAACGCCGCTCGGTTTTCGGCTTCGCCATGGCTACTTCCTCTTCGCTTTTTTGTCGGCGCCGTGGCCGTAGTAGGTGCGCGTGGGCGAGAACTCGCCGAACTTGTGGCCGATCATGTCCTCGGTGACGAACACCGGGATGTGCTTCTGGCCGTTGTAAACGCCGAACGTCAGGCCGACGAATTGCGGCAGGATGGTCGAACGGCGGCTCCAGGTTTTGATCGCCTGGTTCGAGTTTTTCGCGCGCGCGGCGTCCGCCTTTTTCAGCACATGGCCGTCAACGAATGGGCCTTTCCAAACGGATCGTGTCATCTTGCCTTACTTCTTCTTCGTGCGGTTGCGCAGAATGTATTTGTCAGTCGCCGCGTTTGAGCGCGTCTTGGTGCCCTTCGTGCCCTTGCCCCACGGCGTCACCGGATGACGACCGCCCGAGGTGCGGCCCTCGCCGCCGCCATGCGGGTGGTCGAACGGGTTCATGGCGACGCCGCGCACCGACGGACGGATGCCGAGCCAGCGCGAGCGTCCGGCCTTGCCGATGTTGATGTTGGCGTGGTCGGGGTTCGACACCGCGCCGACCGTCGCCATGCATTCGGCGCGCACCATGCGAGTCTCGCCGGAGTTGAGGCGCAGGATGGCGTAACCGACGTCGCGGCCGGCGAGCTGGGCGTAGCACCCGGCGGAGCGCGCGATCTGGCCGCCCTTGCCGAGCTTGATCTCGACATTGTGCACGATAGTGCCGATCGGCATGGATGCGAGCGGCATGGCGTTGCCGGGCTTCACGTCAACCTTCTCGCCGGAGATCACCCGGTCGCCAACGCTGAGGCGCTGCGGCGCCAAGATGTAGGCCTGCTCGCCGTCCTCATATTTCAGCAGCGCGATGAAAGCCGACCGGTTCGGGTCGTACTCCAGCCGCTCGACCGTGCCGTACATGTTGAACTTGCGGCGCTTGAAATCGATGACGCGCAGCACACGCTTGTGCCCGCCGCCGCGCCGGCGCGTGGTGATGTGGCCGTGATTGTTACGACCGGCGCGCTCGACGCGACCCTCGGTCAGCGCCTTGACGGGCGAGCCTTTCCACAGCCCGGAGCGGTCCACCAGCACCAGTTGGCGGCGGCTCGGCGATGTCGGGTTGAATGTCTTTAGCGCCATGGGTTCACTTCCTTACAGCCCGGTCGTCACGTCGACCGAGTAGCCTTCCTCAAGCGTCACGATCGCTTTTTTCATCGCATTCTGACGGCCTTCGATGCCGCGGAAGCGCTTCAGCTTGCCCTTGCGGTTGATCGTGTTGACGGCCTTCACCTTCACCTTGAACAGCCGCTCGACAGCCTCCTTGATCTCGGGCTTTGTGGCGTCGCGCTTCACCTTGAAAATGACCTGATTGTATTCGGACGCCATCGTCGATTTCTCGGTCACGATCGGCGCGAGGACGATGTCGTAAATCTCGTGCTCTTTCATTTGAACCGCTCCTCGAGCGCCTCGACGGCGGCCCTCGTCAGCACCAGCGTGTCGCGGCGCAGAATGTCGTAGACGTTGATGCCCTGTACCGGCAGCACGTCCACATTGGGAATGTTGCGGGCGGCGAGCGCAAAGTTCTGCTGCAGCTCGGCGCCGCCGATAATGAGCGCGGAGTTGAGGCCCATGTCGGCGAACTTCGCCTTGAGCGCGCCGGTCTTCGGCTCGGCGATCTCGGCGCGGTCGAGCACGACAAGCTCATCCGCCCGCGCCTTTGCCGAGAGGGCGTGCTTGAGCGCCAGCGCGCGCACCTTTTTCGGCAGATCGATTGCGTGGCTGCGCGGCTGCGGGCCGAACGCCTTGCCGCCGCCCCTGAACTGGGGCGCCTTTTTGTTCGCGTGGCGGGCCTGCCCGGTGCCCTTCTGCTTGTACATCTTCTTGGTGGTGCCGATCACCTCGGAGCGGCCCTTGGCGTAGTGCGTTCCCGCCTGGCGCTTCAGGAGTTGATAGCGCACCATGCGATGGAGAATGTCCTCGCGCGGCTCAAGGCCAAAAATTGCGTCGTTCAGTTCGACCGATCCAGCGCTCGTCGCGTCGAGACTTGTCACTTCGATTTTCACTGTCCGCCCTCCCCGCCGTCGACCGACGCCTCAGCGCGCGCGCCCGCGCCCTCGCCGCCGCGCATCCGGAACTTGCCGGGCTTCGGCGCATTCTCGGGCGTCGGCTGCTTCACCGCGTCGCGGATCATGACGTAGCCCCCCTTGGAGCCCGGCACCGCGCCCTTGACCATGATGAGGCCACGCTCGGCGTCCGTTTTGACGACCCGCAGGTTCTGGGTCGTCACACGCTCGGCGCCGTAATGGCCAGCCATCTTCTTGCCTTTGAACACCTTGCCCGGATCCTGGCGCTGGCCGGTGGAGCCGTGGCTGCGGTGCGAGATGGACACGCCGTGCGACGCGCGTAGGCCCCCGAAATTCCAGCGCTTCATGGCGCCAGTGAAGCCGCGCCCGATGGTCGTGCCCGTGGCGTCCACGAGTTGACCCTCGATGAAATGGTCGGCGGTGATCTCAGCGCCCACGTCGATCATGTTCTCTGGCGAGACCCGGAACTCAGCCAGTTCGCGTTTCGGCTCGACATTGGCCTTGGCGAAATGCCCACGCTCGGCCTTCGTCACCTTGTTCGGTTTGGCCGCGCCCACGCCCAGTTGCAGCGCGACATAGCCGTTCTTTTCCTCGGTGCGATGGGCGACAACCTGGCAGTTGTCGATTTTGAGCACAGTGACCGGGACATGCTCGCCCGACGCCGTGAAGACGCGGGTCATCCCCAGTTTCTGCGCGATTACGCCTGACCGCATGGGCCTGCCTCAATTCCAAGCAAATTAGAGTTTGATTTCCACGTCGACGCCTGCGGCCAGATCGAGCTTCATAAGCGCGTCCACGGTCTGCGGCGTCGGATCGACGATGTCGATCAACCGCTTGTGGGTCCGCATCTCGAACTGCTCACGGCTCTTCTTGTCCACGTGGGGCGAACGGTTCACGGTGAAGCGCTCCAGCCGCGTGGGCAGCGGGATCGGTCCGCGCACGTCAGCGCCGGTGCGCTTGGCCGTGTTCACGATCTCCTTGGTGGACACATCCAGCACCCGGTGGTCGAATGCTTTCAGGCGGATGCGTATCGTCTGCCCTGCCATTTCAATAACCTTTTCGCTTAACCGAAAGTTACGGGCGCCCCGCCGCGTCGTGGTGCGGCGCCGGACGCCCGCTGAACTTCACAAACCGTGCTACTTGATGATGCTCGCCACCACGCCGGCGCCGACCGTCCGGCCGCCCTCGCGGATGGCGAAGCGCAGCTTCTCCTCCATGGCGATCGGCACGATCAGCTCCACCTCGATGGCGATGTTGTCGCCCGGCATGACCATCTCGGTTCCCTCGGGGAGATGGACGACGCCGGTCACGTCCGTCGTGCGGAAGTAGAACTGCGGGCGATAGTTGGCGAAGAACGGCGTGTGGCGGCCGCCTTCTTCTTTCGTCAGGATGTAGGCCTCGGCCTTGAAGCGGGTGTGCGGCTGCACGCTGCCGGGCTTGCACAGCACCTGGCCGCGCTCGACGCCCTCGCGGTCGACGCCGCGCAGGAGGCAGCCCACGTTGTCGCCAGCCTCGCCCTGATCGAGCAGCTTGCGGAACATCTCCACGCCGGTGACCGTCGATTTCGAGGTCGGCTTGATGCCGACGATCTCGACCTCTTCACCGACCTTGATGACGCCGCGCTCGATCCGGCCGGTGACCACGGTGCCGCGGCCGGAGATCGAGAACACGTCCTCGATCGGCATCAGGAAAGGCTTGTCTTTCGGGCGGTCGGGCTGCGGGATGTAGCGATCCACCTCCTCCATCAGCTTTTTCACAGCTTCCATGCCAATCTCGGGGTTCTTGCCCTCGAGCGCCATCACAGCCGAGCCCTTGACGATCGGGATGTCGTCGCCGGGGAACTGGTAGGAGGAGAGCAGCTCGCGCACCTCGAGCTCGACGAGCTCGAGCAGCTCTGGATCGTCCACGAGATCAACCTTGTTCATGAACACGACGAGCGCCGGCACGCCGACCTGGCGGGCGAGCAGGATGTGCTCGCGGGTCTGCGGCATCGGGCCGTCGGACGCGGAGACGACGAGGATCGCGCCGTCCATCTGCGCGGCGCCGGTGATCATGTTCTTCACGTAGTCGGCGTGGCCGGGGCAATCGACGTGGGCGTAGTGGCGGTTCGCCGTCTCATACTCGACGTGGGAGGTCGAGATCGTGATGCCGCGCGCCTTCTCCTCCGGCGCCTTGTCGATCTGATCGTACGCGGTGAACTTCGCGCCGCCGGATTCAGCCAGGACCTTGGTGATGGCCGCCGTCAAGGACGTCTTGCCGTGATCGACGTGACCGATGGTGCCGATGTTGCAATGCGGCTTGCTGCGGTTGAACTTTTCCTTAGCCATGTGGCTCTCCGTCTTCCTTTATCGTCACTGTTTGGGTTTGGCTCAGGCGTACTTCGCTTGAACCTCTTCCGCCACGTTTTGCGGCACTTGGGCGTAATGATCGAACAGCATGGTGAACGCGGCGCGGCCCTGGCTCATCGAGCGCAGCGTGTTCACATAGCCGAACATGTTGGCGAGCGGCACCATGGCGATGATGACGGTTGCGTTGCCGCGCATTTCCTGCCCTTGGATTTGACCGCGGCGGGAAGTGAGGTCGCCGATGACGCCGCCGACATAGTCTTCGGGCGAAACGACCTCGACCTTCATGATCGGCTCAAGGAGCTTCGGGCCGGCTTTTTGGGCGCCCTCGCGGAACGCCGCGCGCGACGCGATCTCGAAGGCGAGCGCGCTGGAGTCCACCTCGTGATAGGCCCCGTCCACCAGGCTGACCTTCACGTCGAGGATCGGGAAGCCCGCCACGACGCCGTTGTCGAGCACGCTTTTCAGGCCCTTCTCAACGCCGGGGATGAATTCCTTCGGCACCGCGCCGCCGATGATCTTGGACTCAAAAGTGAAGCCCGAATTCGGCTCGCCAGGCTCGATCTGGATTTTCACGCGCGCGAACTGACCGGAGCCGCCGGTCTGCTTCTTGTGCGTGTAGTCGACCTCGGCAGGCTTCGTCAGCGTTTCGCGATAGGCGACCTGAGGCGCGCCGATGTTGGCGTCGACCTTGTAGGTGCGGCGCAGGATGTCGACCTTGATGTCGAGATGCAGTTCGCCCATGCCCTTCAGGATGGTCTGACCGGACTCCTGGTCGGTCGAGACGCGGAAGGACGGGTCTTCGGCGGCGAGCTTCGAGAGCGCGATGCCGAGCTTCTCCTGGTCGGCCTTCGATTTCGGCTCGATGGCGATCTCGATGACCGGCTCGGGGAACTCCATGCGCTCCAGGATGACGGCCTTCTGCGGGTCGCACAGAGTGTCGCCGGTGCGCACCTCTTTCAGGCCCGCAAGCGCCACTATGTCGCCCGCGTAGGCCTCTTTGATGTCTTCGCGGTTGTTTGCGTGCATAAGCAGCATGCGGCCGATGCGCTCTTTCTTGTCGCGCGTCGAGTTCAGAACGTTGGCGCCCGTCTCCACCCGGCCGGAGTAAATGCGGCAGAATGTGATGGTGCCCACGAACGGGTCGTCCATGATCTTGAAGGCGAGCATGGAGAACGGCTCGCTATCCGACGACTTGCGGACGGTCTCCTCCTCCGTTTTGTAGTCGATGCCCTTGATGGCCGGCACGTCGACCGGCGAGGGGAGATAGTCCACCACGCCGTCGAGCAGCGGCTGCACGCCCTTGTTCTTGAAGGCCGAGCCGCAGAACACAGGGTAAAACTGGCTTGAGATGGTGCCTTTGCGGATAAGCCGCTTGATGGTCGCTTCGTCAGGCTCCTCACCCTCCAGATACGCCTCGAGCACGGCCTCGTCCTGATCGACGATGGTCTCGAGCATCTGCGAACGGTAGTCTTTGGCCTTGTCGAGCATGTCGGCCGGGATGTCCTGGTCCTCGAAGGCGGCGCCGAGCGTCTCCTCTTTCCAGATCACCGCCTTCATGCGCACAAGGTCGACGACGCCCTTGAACGCGTTCTCGGAGCCGATGGGGAGTTGCAGGATCACCGTCTTGGCGCCGAGGCGCTTGTGAATGCTGTCGACGCTGTCGTAAAAATCGGCGCCGATCTTGTCCATTTTGTTGACGAAGAACATGCGCGGCACGCCATATTTGTCGCCCTGGCGCCAGACGGTCTCGGTCTGCGGCTCAACGCCCTGGTTGGCGTCCAACAGCGCGACGGCGCCGTCGAGCACACGAAGCGAGCGCTCCACCTCGATGGTGAAGTCCACGTGGCCCGGCGTGTCGATGATGTTGATGCGCTTGTCCTTCCAGTAGCAGGTCGTCGCGGCGGACGTAATCGTGATGCCGCGTTCCTGCTCCTGCTCCATCCAATCCATGGTCGCGGCGCCGTCGTGCACCTCGCCGATCTTGTGAGATTTACCGGTGTAATAGAGAATGCGCTCGGTCGTCGTGGTTTTACCCGCGTCGATATGGGCCATGATCCCGATGTTGCGATAGTCTTCGATCGGTGTTTGACGTGGCATAACGTACGTCTCCCAAGCCTTTTTCCGTTACCAGCGATAGTGCGAGAACGCCTTGTTGGCGTCCGCCATCTTGTGCGTGTCTTCGCGTTTCTTCACGGCCGTGCCGCGGTTGTTGGCCGCGTCGAGCAGTTCGGCGGAAAGACGCTCCTCCATGGTGTTCTCGTTCCGCTTGCGGGCGGCGGCGATGATCCAGCGGATGGCGAGCGCCTGACGGCGGTCGTTGCGCACCTCGACCGGAACCTGATACGTGGCGCCGCCCACCCGGCGCGAGCGAACTTCGACGGCCGGCTTCACATTGCCCAGAGCCTCATGAAAAAGCTGGAGCGCGTCCCGCTTGGCCCTCGTTTCGATCCGGTCGAGCGCGCCATACACGATGGCCTCGGCGACGGACTTTTTGCCGTCGAGCATGAGGCTGTTCATGAATTTCGTCAGCACCAAATCGCCGTACTTGGCGTCGGGGATGATCTCGCGTTTCTCTGCTCTGTGTCGGCGTGACATGTCTTAAAATCCCGCAATCTTACTTCGGACGCTTCGCGCCATATTTCGATCGGCGCTGACGGCGCTTCGCGATGCCCTGGGTGTCAAGCACGCCGCGAATGATGTGGTAGCGCACGCCCGGCAAGTCCTTCACGCGGCCGCCGCGGATGAGCACCACCGAGTGCTCCTGCAGATTGTGCCCCTCGCCGGGGATGTAGCTCGTCACCTCGAAGCCGTTCACCAGCCGCACGCGCGCGACCTTGCGCAGCGCCGAGTTCGGCTTTTTCGGCGTCGTGGTGTAGACGCGCGTGCAAACCCCGCGTTTCTGCGGATTGGCCTGCATCGCGGGCACCTTGTTCCGATGCGCGGGCGCGGTGCGCGGCTTGCGGATGAGCTGTTGAATCGTCGGCATGCGGCTCCAAATCCAAACGAATAACACGATTTTGCCGCACCTCTTTTGAAAGACGCGGCGCAATCGCCAAACCAGAGGACCGTTCGCACGGTCGTAACCCAGATTTTATCCGGCTATGCTCTTCAGCAGCGTTTAAGGACGATACGCGCACATGCGCGCAAGCGAACGCCTTACCGCCTGCCGATAAAGTACGCGCAAACTAGTGCGCCGACGAAAGCGCGTCAAGCCATATATGCGGCGTCGCGCGGCCGAAACGCCACGCAGCGCGGTCAAACTTGCCACAGCCTCGCGCAAATTCTAGGCTCTTGGTGAAAACAGGCGCTCATCGCCGCCCAGCACGGACCCACAGACCGCCATGGCTTCATCCACAAAACCGCTGGCCGGCGTCCGCGTCGTCGAGCTCGCCCGCGTGCTCGCCGCGCCGACCGCCGGGCAAATTCTGGCCGACCTCGGCGCCGACGTGGTCAAGCTTGAGGCGCCCGCCGGCGACGACACCCGCGGCTGGGGGCCGCCATACATCACTCTCGACGACGGCGAAAGTTACGGCGCGGCGTATTTCGGCGCCTGCAACCGCGGCAAGCGCTCCGCCGTCGTGGACTTGAAAACCGAGGCGGGCCGCGCGCTCGCCCGCAAGCTCGCCGCCCATGCGGATGTTTTTCTGGAAAATTTCAAGGTCGGCGGCCTCGCGGCCTATGGGCTGGACTACCTGTCGCTGCGCGCCCTCAACCCGCGCCTTGTTTATTGCTCGGTGACGGGTTTCGGCCAGACGGGGCCTTACGCCCACCGCCCCGGCTACGACTTTCTCGCGCAAGGGATGGGCGGGCTCATGCATGTGACGGGCGAGATCGGCGCGCGTCCCTTACGCGCCGGCATCGCGGCGTCGGACCTCGGCGGCGGGCTCTACGCAGCCATCGGCGTCCAGGCGGCGCTCCTCCAGCGCGAACGCACGGGCGAGGGGTCGCATGTGGATGTGGCGCTCCTTGACGCGACGGTCTCCCTGCTCGCCTATCTCGGCGTCAATTACTTGGCTGGCGGGCCGGAGCCGGGGCGTCAGGGCAACACTCATCCGAGCCTTGTCCCGTATCAGCCCTTCGAGACAGAAGATGGACTGATGATCGTCGCGGCGGGCAATGACGGCCAGTTCGAGCGGCTGTGCGGCGTGCTCGGCTGCGAACACCTGCTTGAGGACGAGCGTTTCGCCCGGAACAACGCGCGCGTCGTCAATCGCGCGGCGTGCGAGGCGGCGCTGGCGCCAATCATCCGCACATGGCGGCGGGAGGCGCTCATCGCGGCGCTCGAGGCCGCCGGAGTGCCCGCCGGGCCGGTCAACACGGTGGCCGAGGTGTTCGCTGACCCGCATGTGCGGGCGCGGGGCCTCGCGCTGTCGAGCGAAGGCGCCCCCGGCATCCGCACGCCCCTCATCATCGGCGGCGAGAAGGCGGAGAGCGGGCGGCCGCCGAAACTCGGCGAGCATCAAGCCGAGATCGAGGCCGCGGACGGCTGGCCGGCGCCAAATCCGGCTGCGGCGGATTGACTGTACCAAAAGCCGGGCTGACAAATTGGCCCGTTTCGCATCTATACTCAAAGCAATCAAAAGGCGCGCGCCGATCGGCGCAAGGATAAGGCGCTTGCACGGAGGACAGGGAGAGATGACCGCCATTACCCTTGAGATCAACGGCAGCCGCGTGACGAAAGACGCCGCGCCGAACATGTTGCTCGTCGAATTCATCCGCAAAGAACTCGGGCTGACCGGGGCGCATGTCGGCTGCGACACCTCGCAGTGCGGGGCTTGCGTCATTCACGTGAACGGCGACTCTGTGAAAGCGTGCACGATATTCGCGGTGCAGGCCGACGGCGCGAAGGTGACGACCATCGAAGGCCTGTCGAACGGCGCCGACCTCCACCCGGTGCAAGCAGCCTTCAAGGAAGCGCACGGCCTTCAATGCGGCTACTGCACGCCCGGCATGATCATGTCCGCCGCCGACCTGCTCGCGAAAAACGCCAATCCCACGGAAGCCGAAATCCGTAGCTGGCTGAAAGGCAACATCTGCCGCTGCACGGGCTACCACAACATCGTGAAAGCCGTGCAGATCGCCGCCGCGCAAATGAGCGGCAAGGCCGCCGCGTAAAGGGAGGACACCATGACCGTTCAGAACCCGCAGGGCATCGGCGCGCCCGTGAAGCGCCGCGAAGACTTCCGCTTCATCAAAGGCGTCGGCAAATACACCGACGACATCAACCTGCCGAACCAGACCTATTGCTACATCCTGCGTTCGTCGGTGGCGCACGCGCGCATCCGCGGCATCGACGTGAGCGCGGCGAAGGCGGCGCCGGGCGTCGTCGCGGTGTTCACCCACAAGGACATCGACGAGTCCGGCGCGGGCGGCGTGCCCTGCGGCTGGCAGATCACGAGCCGCGACGGCACGCCCATGAAAGAGCCTAAGCACCCGATCCTGGCCGCCGGCAAGGTGCGCCATGTGGGCGACCCGGTCGTCGCCATCATCGCCGAGAGCCTGAACGAGGCGAAGAACGCCGCCGACCTTGTGCAACTCGACCTTGAAGAGCTGCCCGCCGTCGTCAACATGAAGGCCGCGCTCTCCGGCGGCGCGTCGGTGCACGACGAAGCGCCGGACAACCAGTGCTTCGACTGGGAGCTGGGCGACAAGGCCGCCGTGGACGCCGCCTTCGCCCGCGCCGCGCACATCACGAAAATCGACCTGGTGAACAATCGCCTCGTCGCCAACCCGATCGAGCCGCGCGCCGCGATCGGGCAATACGAGGCGGGCACGGAGGATTATACCCTCTACACCACAAGCCAAAACCCGCACGTCATCCGCCTCTTGATGGGCGCGTTCGTGCTCAACATCCCCGAGCACAAGCTGCGCGTTTACGCGCCGGACGTGGGCGGCGGTTTCGGCGCCAAGATCTACCACTACGCCGAGGAAGCGCTGGTCACCTGGGCGGCAAAGCGTGTGGGGCGCCCGGTGAAGTGGACCGCGGAGCGCTCCGAAGCGTTCCTGTCGGACGCCCACGGCCGCGACCACGTCACCCACGCCGAGATGGCGTTTGACGCAGAAGGGCGCGCGATTGCGCTTCGGGCTGACACGCTCGCCAACATGGGCGCGTATCTCTCGACCTTCGCGCCCTGCATCCCGACCTGGCTGCACGGCACGCTGCTCGCCGGGCAATACCGCACGCCCGCGATCTACACGAACGTGAAGGCGGTGTTCACCAACACCGTGCCGGTGGACGCCTATCGCGGCGCGGGGCGGCCCGAGGCGACGTACATTCTGGAACGCCTGATGTCCAAAGCGGCGCAGGAGTTGGGGCTAGGCCAGGACGAAATCCGCCGCCGCAACTTCATCCAGCCCGACCAGTTCCCCTATCAAACGCCCGTCGCGGTGGTCTACGACACGGGCGACTATGAGGCGGCGCTGAACAAGGCGCTTGAGATTGCCGATTACGCCAACTTCCCGGCCCGCAAGGCGGCCTCGCGCGCGCGAGGCAAACTGCGCGGCGTCGGGTTCTCCAGCTACATCGAGGCGTGCGGCATCGCGCCGTCATCGCTCGTCGGCGCGCTCGGCGCCCGCGCGGGCCTCTATGAAGCGGCGACGATCCGCGTCAACCCGACGGGCAGCGTGTCGGTGCTCACCGGCTCGCACAGCCACGGCCAGGGGCACGAGACGACCTTTGCGCAGGTCGTCGCCGACAAGCTCGGCATCGACATCGGCCAGATCGAAATCGTCCACGGCGACACGGCGAAAATCCCCTTTGGCATGGGCACTTATGGTTCGCGCAGCTTAGCCGTGGGCGGCTCGGCCATCGTGAAGGCGCTCGACAAGGTGATCGAGAAGGGCCGCAAGATCGCCGCCCACCTGCTGGAGGCGTCCGAGGAGGACATCGCGTTCGAGAACGGCGCGTACACGGTGAAGGGCACGGACAAAAAGAAAGCGTTCGGCGAGGTGTCGCTGGCTGCCTATGTGCCGCACAAATACCCCATCGAGACGCTGGAGCCGGGGCTTGAGGAGACCGCGTTCTACGACCCGAAGAACTTCACCTACCCCTCCGGCACCTACATCTGCGAGGTCGAGATCGACGCGCGCACCGGCCAGGTCGAGGTGGTCTCGATGGCCTGCGCGGACGACTTCGGCAACGTGGTCAACCCGATGATCGTAGAGGGCCAGGTGCACGGCGGCCTTGCGCAAGGCATCGGCCAGGCGCTGCTTGAAAACGCGGTTTATGACGACAACGGGCAACTGCTGACCGGCTCGTACATGGACTACTGCATGCCGCGCGCCGACGACGTGCCGTCCTTCACCGTCGAAACGCTGCCCGGCACGCCATGCACGCACAATCCGCTCGGCGTGAAAGGCTGCGGCGAAGCCGGCGCCATCGGCGCGCCGCCCGCGGTCATCAACGCGGTGGTGGACGCGCTGAAAGAGTTCGGCGTCAACCACATCGACATGCCCGCCACGCCCGAGAAGGTCTGGCGCGCCATGAACAGCGGCTTCAGGCAAGCGGCGGAGTAAGCAGCATGCATTCGTTCAACTATGTGCGGCCGGCGACGGTCGCAGACGCCGTCAAAGCCCTCTCCGCCGACGCCACGCTCATGGCTGGCGGGCAGACGCTCATCCCGACGCTCAAGCAGCGGCTGGCCAACCCGGCGGTGCTCGTCGATCTCTCCGGCGTCGCTGAGCTGCGCGGCGTGCGCAAAGAGAGCGGCGCGCTCGTCATCGGCGCCATGACGACCCACGCGGAGGTGGCGAAAAACGCCGACGTCCGCGCCTCCATACCGGCGCTGGCCAAGCTCGCCCACGGCATTGGCGACGCGCAGGTGCGTCATCGCGGCACCATTGGCGGCTCGGTCGCGAACAATGACCCGGCGGCGGACTATCCGGCGGCGGTGCTCGGCCTCGGCGCGACCATCGTCACCAACAAGCGCCAGATCGAGGCGGACAAGTATTTCACCGGCATGTTCTCAACCGCTCTGGAGCCGGGCGAGATCATCACGGCGATCCGCTTTCCGATCCCCGAGAAGGCGGGCTACGCGAAGTACGAGCAGCGCGCGTCGCGCTACTGCCTCGTCAGCGTGTTCGTCTCGAAATCTGGTGGCGGCTGGCTGTCCGGCGCGAACGTGCGCGTCGCGGTGTCGGGCGCGGGCCAGGCCGGCGTGTTCCGCGTGCCCGAGATGGAGGCTGTGCTGAAGGCGAACTTCTCGCCTGAGGCGGTGCGCAACATTTCCGCGCCCGCCAACGGCCTGATGAGCGACATGCACGGCTCGGCCGAATACCGCGCCGCCATGATCCCCGTGATGGCCGAGCGCGCCGTCGCCAGCGTTTGACAGCAGCCCCGGCCTCCCGCCGGGGCGGAAAGCCCGCATGTCCTTACCCAGCACCGTGGCTGAGACAAAGGCGCTGCTCGCCGGGGCCGGATACCTCGCGAGCGACGGGCTGGCCACCTCCGCCTTCCTCGCGCTGAAGCTCAAGCGCCCGCTGTTCGTCGAAGGCGAGCCGGGCGTCGGCAAAACCGAACTCGCGAAAGCGCTCAGCGCTGCGCTCGACCGCCCGCTCGTGCGATTGCAATGCTACGAGGGCCTCGACCTCGCCTCGGCGGCCTACGAATGGAATTACAGCCGCCAGTTGCTGCACATCCGCGCGGCCGAGACGGCAGGCGCGGACGCCGCCGCCATCGAGCGCGACGTGTACAAGGCCGATTATCTGCTGAAACGTCCGCTGCTTAAGGCGCTAGAGATGTCTGCCGAGGGCCGCGCCCCCGTGCTGCTCATCGACGAACTCGACCGCGCCGACGAGCCGTTCGAGGCGTTCCTGTTGGAGTTTTTGGCCGATTACCAGATCACCATCCCCGAACTGGGGACGATCCGCGCCGCCGAACCGCCCGTGACCATCCTCACCTCAAACCGCACGCGCGAAGTGCACGACGCGGTGCGCCGCCGCTGTTTCTACGCCTGGATCGACTTCCCCGCAGCCGCGCGCGAGCTTGAAATTTTGCGGCTTAAAGTCCCGCACGCCGCCGCCGAGCTAACCGCGCAGGTCGTCGCCTTCGTGCAGTCCGTGCGCGCGATGGACCTGTATAAGAACCCCGGCATCGCCGAGACGATCAACTGGGCGCAGGCGCTCACCTCGCTCGACTGCGTCGCGCTCGATCCGGAGGCGATCGACACTACGCTCGGCACGCTTTTGAAGTACCAAGACGACATCGCCCGCATTCAGGGGTCGGAGGCGGCGCGGCTGCTGGAGCAGGTGAAGTCCCGCGCGCGCGAGACGAATTTCGCCGCTGAGCGCTAATCACTCGTCCGAGCCGTCCTCGTAGCCGAGCAGCGAGAGCGCCTGCGCCTTCAGCCCGCGCTGCTGGCAGGCGTGGACGAGCGCGTCCTCGCGCCCGTGCGTCACCCAGATTTCGCCCGCGCCCGTCTCGGCGATGCTCTGGAGCAACTCGTCCCAATCGCAATGGTCGGAAATAATGAGCGGCAGCTCCACGCGCGATTGCTTGGCCCGCGCGCGGATCTGCATCCAGCCCGACGCGGCGGCGGGGATCATGTCGGGCAGCGCGCGCGACCAGCGGTCGGCGACGGCGGAGGGCGGCGCCAGCACGATCTCGCCCGCCAGCTCCTTCTTGTTCATATGCCCGATGGCGCGCACATCGCCGAGGTCGAGGCCGAAGCGCTGGTACAGCTCCGTCAGCTTCACGAGCGCGCCGTGGAGATAAATCGGCCGGTCGTAGCCGGCTCGCCGCAACTCCATGATCAGCCGCTGACATTTGCCGAGCGCATAGACGCCGATGAGATGCGTGCTTTTTGGGAACGTGGCGAGGGAGGCGATGAGCTTGGCGATCTCGCCCTCAATAGGCGGGTGCCGGAACACCGGCAACCCGAACGTCGCCTCCGTGATGAACACGTCGCAGGGGATCGGCTCGAAGGGCGAGGCGGTCGGGTCGGCCCGGCGCTTGTAATCGCCGGAGACGACCGCTCGGGCGGCGCCATACTCCATGCAGATTTGCGCCGAGCCGGTGATGTGCCCCGCCGGGTGGAGCGTCACGCGGACGTCGCCCATCTCGACCGTTTCGCCATAAGGGAGCGGCGCGCGCTCCGCCGTGAAGTTTTCGCCGTAGCGGCAGGCCATGATGTCGATGGTTTGAGGCGTGGCGACGACGCGGGCGTGGCCCGAGCGGGCGTGATCGGCGTGGCCGTGGGTGACGACGGCGCAATCGACGGCGCGGGTCGGATCAATAAAAAACCGGCCAGGGATGCAGTAGAGGCCCTCGGGCCGCACCTCCAGCCACTGCGACGGATGCTTCATTCCCCCTAAACCAGCGCGAGACCGTCCGCCGTCAGATATGTGGCGAAGGTGAGCCACGCGGACATCGGCAGCAGGAGCGCGCCCGCGGTGCGATCCTCTCGGCTTAGGCGCCACGCGATCGCCAGTGTCACTGCGAGGGTTACGATGTTGCCGATGAACGCGGTCTGGAGGTTGCTAAGCCCTTCAGTATAAAACGGGTAGGCCAAGGAAAACGCCGCAAGGGCGATGAGAAGCCATCGGAGGGCGGAACCCGGCCGCGCCACGCGTGCGTAGATGACGCCCATGATGGCGAACAGTCCTACCCAGACAAGGCCTATCACCCATCCGGGCGGAGCGAGACGCGGCGTTGTCGCGGCGCTCGCGGAATCGAAGCCCAATCCAAACACGAGGCCGTTCGTGATGAGACACGCTCCCGTGAATGCTAAAACCGCATAAAGCGTACGATTTTGACTCATTGATCTCTCCGGGCAATATGTCTGTAGCACGTTAAAGCTGCGTTGCAGCGCAATAGAGGTCGCGGCGCGCGGCGCGTTCGTCAACAGGAAGGTCTTCTCATCGCGAAGCATTTACCGGCCGTGAGCCTTCCTCCCTATATCGATGCATGGTTCGCCGGCCGGGGATGGGCGCCGCGGCCGTATCAGCTTCGCATGGTTGAGGCGTTCGAGGCGGGCCGCTCTACACTACTCATCGCGCCGACCGGCGGCGGCAAGACCCTTTCCGGCTTCCTGCCCGCGCTCATCGACATCCACGAGCGGAAGGCGGAGGGCCTGCACACGCTTTACATCTCGCCGCTGAAAGCGCTCGCCAACGACATCGAACGCAACCTCGCCGCGCCGGTACGCGAGATGGGCCTCGACGTTCGCGTGGAAACCCGCACCGGCGATACGCCCGCCGCGAAACGTCAGCGCCAGCGCAGCCAGCCCCCGCACATGCTGCTGACGACGCCGGAAAGCTTGATGCTGATGCTATCCTACGCCGACGCGGACCGCTTTTTCAGCGGGCTGCGGCTCGTGATCATCGACGAAACGCATAGCTTCGCGCACACCAAGCGCGGCGATTTCACCGCGCTCGCCCTCGCCCGCCTGCGCGCGCTGGCGCCCGATCATGTGCGCTTCGGCCTGTCGGCGACAGTCGCCGAACCGGGCAAGCTCGCCGAGTGGCTGGGCGGCGCGGGGCGAGCGACCCATGTGCTTGACGCCGCCCTCCCCTCCCGCCCCGAGATCAAAATCGTCGAGGCCGCCGCGCGGATGCCCTATGGCGGCTTCATGGCCCGCTACGCCGTGCCCGAGATTTACGCGGCGGTGAAGGCGGCGGGCACCTCCATCGTGTTCGTGAACACCCGCGCGCAGGCTGAACTCGTGCTGCAAATGCTGTGGGACGTGAACGAAGACGCGCTTCCTATTACCGTGTACCACGGTTCCCTCTCGCGCGAACAGCGGCGGCGGACTGAGGCGATGATGGCGGCGGGCAAGCTGCGCTCTGTCGTCGCCACCGCCGCGCTTGAGCTCGGCATCGACTGGGGCGACGTGGATCTCGTCATTCAGGTGGGCGCGCCGAAGGGCGTCTCGCGGCTTCTGCAGCGCATCGGCCGCTCAAACCACCGGCTGGACGAGCCGAGCCGAGCGCTGCTCGTTCCCGGCAACCGCTTCGAGGCGCTCGAATGCCGCGCGGCGATGGAGGCGATCGCGGCTGGGCGTCTCGACGGCGAAGAGCTGATCCCCGGCGCGCAGGATGTCGTCGCGCAGTACATCATCAACTGCGCCTGCTCGGAGCCGGTCGAGCCGGACGCTTTGTACGCCGAAATCCGCTCCGCCGCGCCCTACGCCGCCCTGCCCCGCGAGCAGTTCGACCGGCTATTACGCTTCGCCATCGACGGCGGCTATGTGCTGCGGAACTATCCGCGCTATCACCGCCTCGTGGAGGAGGACGGGCGCTGGCGGATCGCGCACCAGACTGTCGCGCGCCGGCACCGGCAAAATGTGGGCGTCATCGTGGAGGCGGCGCGGCTGAAGGTGAAACGGCTCGCCGGCAAGAGCAAGATCGGCCGCATCATTGGCGAGGTGGAGGAGTATTTCGCGCAAGGGCTGACGCCGGGCGACACGTTCCTATTCGCGGGCGAGATGCTGGAGTTCATGGGCGTGCGCGACATGGCGCTGGAGGCGCGCCCCGCCTCGGCGGGCGAGCCGAAAATCCCGTCCTACGCGGGCGGGCAGATGCCGCTGTCGACCTTCCTCGCGGACGGCGTGCGCAGCCTGCTCAACCGGCCGGCGGACTGGCCGTCGCTGCCCGCCGATGTGCGCGAGTGGCTCGACCTGCAGCAGCGTTTCTCCGTCATCCCACGTCCCGGCGAACTGCTCGTCGAGCATTTCGCGTGGCGGCGGCTGAACTACTGCGTGTTCTACACCTTCGAGGGGCGTAAGGCGAACCAGACGCTTGGGATGCTCGTCACCCGGCGCATGGAAACGATGGGGCTGAAGCCGGTGAGTTTCCAGGTGACGGACTACGCGCTCTCGGTCGGCCTGCTGCGCGAGGTGGACGAGGCGCACATCGCCAAGCTGCTCGCGCCCGACATCCTCGGCGACGACCTGGAGGAATGGATCGTCGCCTCGCCGATGCTGAAGCGCGCGTTCCGCCATGTCGCGACCGTCGCCGGCCTCACCGAGCAGCAGAACTCCGGCGTGCAAAAGTCGATGCGGCAGATGACCATGTCGACCGACCTGATCTATGATGTGCTACTCAAACACGAACCCGACCACGTGCTGCTCGCCGTCGCCCGGCGCGACGCGGAGCGCGAACTGCTCGACCTGCGCCGCCTCTCGCAAATGCTGAACCGCTTCCAGAACAACCGCCTTTATAAGCACCTCGACCGCGCTTCGCCGTTTTCGATCCCCGTGCTGATGGAGGTGCGCACTGAACAGGTGCGCGGGTCAGGCATCGAGGCGCTGCTCGCGCAAGGGTCGATCCAGGACGAGGCGGAGCAACTGATGGAGGACGTGCGTGCAGCCGTCGGCTAAAGCGGAGGAGCGCGCGGGGCTCGACATCGCGGTGGGCGGCGAGACCGTCACGCTCGACGGGCGCGGCGTGGCGTGGCTGCCCGGGCATGGCGCGCTGCTCGCCGCCGACCTACACCTGGAAAAAGGCTCGCGGCTGGCCACCATGCGCCGCCCGGCCCCGCGCCTCGACACGCACGACACGCTGATGCGGCTTGCGGCGTGCGTGCGCGATTACCGCCCCGCCCTCGTCGTCTGCCTCGGCGACAGCTTCCACGACGGCGGTGCGGGCGAACGGCTCTCGCCCGAGGACGCCGCCGTGATGCGCCGCCTGTGCGCCAGCGTCCCGCGCTGGGTGTGGATCACCGGCAACCACGATCCGAACCCGCCGGAATGCGCAGGCGGCGAGGCCGCAGACAGCCTGCGTCTCGGCGCCCTCACCCTCACCCATGTCCCGACGACGATCGACGCGCCCCACGTGGCCGGCCATCTCCACCCCAAGGCGACGGTTTCGGTGCGCCGTCAGAAGATCACCGGACGCTGCTTTGTGAGCGATGGGCGGCTGCTGGTGATGCCCGCTTTCGGGGCGTTCGCCGGCGGCTTATCCTGGAAAGACGAGGCTTTCGCCGCAATTTATCCGCGATCCGCGCCCGAGTGTTACATGATGTTTCAAGAAAAGCTGTTTCGTTTGCCGGTGCTTTGAGTTTTTCGTGAAGGCGCGACGCTAAAGCTTCTTTTTGCCGCCGCCGGCTGCTAGCTTTGACCGCGGCGGCGATCTCTGGCCGCCCGGCAATCAACTCTCAGAGACGGAAGGCGGCTCCGGATGGACAGCGGACAACTGCTGCTTGTTGCGATTTTTCTGGCCGTGGCGGCGGTGATGGCGCCGCTGGGGCGTCGCTTCAAGCTCGGGACCGTTCTCGGTTATCTCCTCGGCGGCATGATCATCGCGCAGTTCGACGGCGTGCTTGGCATCGGCAAACCGGAGGATATTCTGCACACGGCCGAGCTTGGGGTCGCCATGTTCCTGTTCCTCATTGGGCTGGAGCTGAAGCCGCGCCGCCTTTGGTCGTTCCGGTACAGCGTCTTTGTGGTCGGCGGCGCTCAGGTGATGTTGACCGCGCTCGCGCTGACGCTCATCGGCGTCTATTTCGGCTATGCGGTCGCCGTCTGGACGCTCGTCGGTCTGGCGGTGGCGCTGTCGTCCACGGCCTTCGCGCTGCAGATCCTCGACGAAAAGGGCGAGCTTCAGGCGCGGCACGGCCGCCTCGCCTTTTCGATCCTGCTGTTTCAGGATATCGCGGCCATCCCGATTATCGCGCTGGTGCCCGTGTTCGCGACGGGCGTTAACCTGTCGCCAGGCGAAACGGCGATCGCGGCGGCGAAAGCGCTCGGGGCTGTGGCCGCGCTCATCATCGTCGGGCGTTTCGTGCTTGACCGGCTGTACCGCCTCGTCGCCTCCACCGGCGTGCGCGAGGCCATGACGGCGAGCGCGCTGCTGACGGTTGTGTCCGCCGTCATGCTGATGCAGGCCATCGGCATGTCGCCGGCGCTCGGCGCGTTCATCGCCGGAGTGCTGCTCGCGGACTCCGAGTATCGCCACCAGCTCGCCTCGGACATCGCGCCGTTCGAAGCGCTTTTGCTCGGCGTGTTCTTCACCGCCATCGGCCTGTCGCTGGACATCGGCGCCATCATCCAGCAGCCAGGGCTAATCGCGATGGGCGTTGCGGGCCTCGTCACCGTGAAAGCCGTCATCCTCTACGGTATCGGCCGCTGGCAGGGGCTCGACAACTGGGCGGCGCGGCGGCTGGCGCTCACCCTGTCGCAGGGAGGGGAATTCGCTTTCGTCATCTTCGCGGCGGCCGCATCCTCGTCGGTTCTGTCGTCCGAGGACGCCAACATCCTGGCTGTCGTCGTCACGCTCTCGATGGTGGCCACCCCGCTGCTGCTGCTCATCGACGACAAGCTCGACACGGAGCCGCCGCAACCGACGCCGGCCTATGACACCCCTCCGGCCGCCGAGCAGCACATCGTCATCGCCGGGTTCGGCCGCTTCGGGCAGATCGTCGCGCGCATCCTTCGCGCCCGCCGCATCCCTTTCACCGCGCTCGACATCGACCCCGAGCAGGTGAGCTTCGTCGGCCAGTTCGACAATAAAATCTATTATGGCGACGCGAGCCGCCTGACCGTGCTTGAGGCGGCGGAGACGGCCAAGGCGCGCGCCTTCGTGCTGGCCATCGACGACATGGAGACCTCGGTCGCGACCGCGCAGCTTGTGAAGCGGTATTTTCCGAAAGTGCCCATCTATGCGCGCGCCCGCAACCGCCAGCACGTCCACCGGCTGATGGACCTCGGGGTTGAGCATATCGAGCGCGAGACTTACCACTCCGCTCTCGAACTCACCCGAGATTTGCTGCGCGGCCTCGGCATCGCGCCGCAGCAGGTGCGCTACATGGTCGAGACGTTCAAGGAGCACGACGAGCGCCGTCTCTACGACGATTACAAGCACTACACCGACCTGGAAAAAGTCTTCCTGATGGCGAAAAAGCAGTCGCAGGAGTTGGAGGAGCTTTTCGCGCAGGATATACAGGAGACCGAGCGGACCATGGCGCGAACCGACGGCCCGGCGAAACCGAAACAGCCTGATGCGCCCCGTAAAGCCGGCGCGCCCCGGCCGGCGGAGCCCGAGCGCGAAACCGCTCAAGGGTGAGCGCGCAGGGCTTGGCGGGGGCGGCATGGTTTCGGCGTGGACAATCTTTTGGATATCCCTGCGGCTGGGCGTCACTTCGTTCGGCGGCCCGATCGCGCATCTGGGGTATTTTCGCGACGAGTTCGTCAACCGGCGCCGCTGGCTCGACGATGAAACCTACGCCGACATCGTGGCGCTCAGCCAGTTCGCGCCCGGCCCGGCGAGCAGCCAGACGCTGTACGCCATCGGCCTCCTGAAAAGCGGGTTCTGGGGCGGGGCGGCGGCCTGGGCCGGCTTTACGCTTCCGTCCGCGCTCTTGATGCTCGCGGCGGCCTACGGCCTCGCCTGGGCGGAGGGAGACGCGGCGCAAAGCGTCATTCACGGCCTCAGAATCGTGGCGGTGGCGGTCGTCGCGCAGGCGCTGTGGAGCATGGCCAACAGCCTCTGTCCTGACCGGACCCGCGCAGGCCTGGCTCTGGCGGCGGCGGCGTTTCTCATCGCCGCGCCGTCGGCGGAGGGGCAACTCGCCGTGATCGCGGCCGGGGCCGTCGCGGGCGCGCTGCTGCTCAAACCGTCCGTTTCAGGCGGCGAAACGCGGTTTGCCGGCGCGCCCTCGCGAGCGGCGGGCGTCATCGCGTTTATTCTGTTCGCCGCCATTTTCGCCGGCTCGGCGATTGCGGCTCGTCTGGGCGAAAGCGCCGTCTGGGACGTGTTCGACGGATTTTACCGCGCGGGCGCCTTGGTGTTTGGCGGCGGCCATGTGGTGCTCCCGCTCCTCGAAGAGGCGACCGTCGGCGCGGGGCTGATGGGCGAGAGCGAGTTTCTGGCGGGGTACGGCGCCGCGCAGGCCGTGCCGGGGCCGCTGTTCACCTTCGCCGCGTATCTGGGCGCGCTGATCCCGCTGGAGGGATGGCCGGCGCCCGCCGTCGCGGCGCTGTGCCTCGTGGCGTTGTTCCTGCCGGGGATATTGCTGATGTATGCGGGATTGCCTTTCTGGGGAGCGCTACGGGGAAAGCGGGGCGCCCGGGCGGTGCTGAATGGGGTGAACGCGGCGGTCGTGGGGCTGCTGGGGGCGGCGCTGTACGATCCCATCGCCACGTCGGCGATCGGTAAGCCGGCAGACCTGACGCTCGCCATCGCCGCGTTCGGCGCGCTCACCGTGCTGAAGCTGCCGGTTCTGGTCGTCGTCGCGGCGACAGTCGCTGGAGCGGCGGCGCCCACGTTGATTGGCTGGTCGGCGGGATAAGTATCGTCGCTGGCGGCGCTGCAATCAACGCGAGCAAAGGCCCGGCCGGCGCAAAAAAACCCGGCACCATGCGCCGGGGGAAATTTTCTAAAACCAAGGCCTCGATTTCACTCGGCCGGGGCGACGCCTGAGGGCATGGAGGCCGGCCGCCCATCGTCCGCACGCGGCGCCGTCTCAGCCCAGAGGCTGTGGTGCTCGCGCGCCCAGTTCGCGTCCACCTTGCCCGATCCCATGGCGTCGAACGCGCCCTCCATGCCGATGGAGCCGATGTAGATGTGCCCGAGAATAACCGCCACAAGGATGATGCCGCCCACGCTATGCACCAGATGCGCAAGCTGCATGCCGGCGATCGTCGTCTCGTAAAACGGGAACATCAGGATGTAGCCACTGACTGCTATGGCGCCGCCGATCAACACCACGCTCCAGAATATGAACTTTTGACCGCCGTTGAAACGCTTGGCTGGCGGGTGATAGCTGCCGACCATTCCACCCCCCGCCAGAAACCATTTCACATCCGACCAGCCGGGAATGTTGTCCTTCAGCCACAACAGCAGCATGAAGACGAGGCCGACGGTGAACGGCAGGCTCAGATAGTTGTGCGCGTATTTGCCGAGTTGCGACACCGTGGTGAACGCCTCGGGACCGATGAGCGGCAGCAGCAGCGTCTTGCCGAACACAAGGTTGAGACCCGACAGCGCCAGGATGATGAAACTGGTGGCCGTGAGCCAATGGATGAAGCGGTCGAAGGCGTTGAAGCGGATGAGTTTCACGCCCGAGAAGCCCTTCGACAGCCGCACCCGGCCGCGCACCAGATAGAACAGCAGCAGAAGCGCGGCCACGCCGAGGATGGCGTATGCGCCGATGGTCGGGATCGTCTGCTCGTGCCAGGCCCGATATTCGCGCCCCTCCGGCTGGATCAGCAGGCCGGATTTGGCGTCCGGTATCGAGACGCGGCCGTTGACGCGGTCGAGTTCGCGCAGAAGCTGCTCCTCCCGCACCGCGCTCGCCGTTGGATTGACTGAGGTCGGTTGCCCGGATTGCGCCAGCGCGGGCAGCGCGGCGCCAAAGGTGATGAAAACCAGTGCGAGCAGTGTGCGCAGGCCCATGACGTATGCTCCCAAGATGCTTGTGCCGTGGGGGCGGCTCGGCGCCGCCACCGTTGCGGCTTTAAACCGCGATGGTTTCCTTGTACGCCGTCTGCCAGCCCCAGGCGCCCGAGCCGTAGCCGCGCTTGACGACGCGCTCCTTGTAGATTTGCGCGATGATCTCGCCGTCGCCCGCCAGCAGAGACTTCGTCGAGCACATCTCGGCGCAGATCGGCAGCTTGCCTTCCGCCAGGCGGTTGCCGCCATATTTCGAGTACTCGACCGGCGTCAGGTCGGCTTCTGGCCCGCCGGCGCAGTAGGTGCATTTGTCCATCTTGCCGCGCGAGCCGAAATTGCCGACGCGGGGGTATTGCGGCGCGCCGAACGGGCAAGCGTAAAAGCAGTAGCCGCAGCCGATGCACAGGTCTTTCGAGTGCAGCACCACGGCGTCGGCGGTGGTGTAGAAGCAATCGACCGGGCACACGGCGGCGCAGGGCGCATCAGTGCAGTGCATGCACGCCATGGAGATGGAGCGCTCGCCGGGTTTGCCGTCGTTGATGGTCACCACGCGGCGGCGGTTGATGCCCCACGGCACCTCATGCTCGTTTTTGCAGGCGGTGACGCAGGCGTTGCATTCGATGCAGCGGTCGCCGTCGCACAGGAATTTAACGCGGGCCATTGGTTCGTCCTCCCTTATCGCTTAGGCGGTTGGCGCTGCGGTGATTTGGCAAAGCGTGACCTTGGTCTCCTGCATGTAGGTGACCGGGTCGTAGCCGTAGGTCGTGACCGTGTTTACGCTCTCGCCGAGCACGATCGGGTCGGTCCCTTTCGGATAGTTACCGCGCTGGTCGACGCCTTGGAACCAGCCGGCGAAGTGGAATGGCATGAACGCCACGCCTTTGCCGACCCGCTCGGTGACGAGCGCCTTCATGCGCGCCTTGGCGCCGCCCTCGGGGCCCGTGACCCAGACCCAGCCGCCGTCGACGACGCCGCGCGCCTGCGCGTCCGCCGGGTTGATCTCGACGAACATGTCCTGCTGCAGCTCGGCGAGCCACTTATTGGAGCGCGTCTCCTCGCCGCCGCCCTCATACTCGACCAGTCGGCCGGAGGTGAGGATAATCGGGAAGTCGCGGGCGATGTTCTTCTCAACCGCTGTTTTTTGCACGGTGAAGCCGATATTGGCCACGCGGAAGGCGCGAAAATCCGGCCGCGTCGGATATTGCGCGACCAGGTCCACGCGGGGCGTGTAGATCGGCTCGCGGTGGACAGGCACCGGGTCGGGCAGGTTCCAGGCGTTGGCGCGGGCTTTGCCGTTGCCGAACGGTATGCAGCCATGCTCCATGGCGACGCGCTGAATGCCGCCGGATAGATCGGTCGACCAGGCGACGGCGCCCATCTTGGCCTCGTCGCCGCCGCCGATTTTGGTGATCACGGCCAGCTCGGCTTCGGTCAAGTCTTTGTCCCAGCCGAGTTTTTTCAGCACAGCGTAGGTGAACTCCGGATAACCGCCTGTCAGTTCGGAGCCTTTCGAGAACGAGCCTTCCTCGGCCAGAAGGTTGAACTTGGCCGTTTCCTTCTCGACCTCCTTCTCAACCTCGACGCCGTTCTCGAGCACCTTCTCCTTCACCTTCGCCTTGATGACGCGCTCGACGCCGAAGCGGGCCCGGAACGTGCCGCCGCCGTCCTTCACGTGCAGGTTGGTGTTGTAGAGAATGTGGGTGCCCGGATGCTTGTATTCGGGCGTGCCCCAGCACGGCCACGGCAGGCCGTAATAATCGCCGCCGACCTCCGACGTATCGGCGGGTGCGCGCAAGGTGACCAGGTCGAACTTGTCCTGGTTGCGCATATGCGCCTTCAGCCGCTCGGGCGATTGGCCGGAATAGCCGGTCGACCAGCCGCCGCGATTGATCTCGCGCAGGATCGATTCCGGCTCCGGCCTGTCGTCCTTGACCGTGATGTTCTTGAACATCAAGTCGGCGAAGCCGAGCTTGCGCGCGAGCTTGTAGATGACCTCGTAATCGTCTTTCGACTCGAAGATCGGCTTGACCACCTGCTCGCCCCACTGGATCGAGCGGTTTGAGGCCGTGCGCGAGCCGGACGTCTCAAACTGGGTGCAAATAGGCAGGAGGTAGGTGTTGTCCTTGCGATTGGAGATGGCGGCAAACGTGGTCGGATGCGGGTCGGCGACGACGAGCAGGTCGAGCGCCTCCAGACCCTTCACCATCTCCGGCATGCGGGTCACGGTGTTGCCGCCATGGCCGAACACCATCATCGCCTTGACGCTGTCTTTCTGGTCGAGCTGCTCTTTCGGGAAGGTGACGGCCTCGAACCACCGGGTCGTGGTGATGCCCGGCTGCTCCATCATCTTAACGTCCTTGCCGTCCTTGTCCTTGCGGACGTCGAAGCGGGCGGCGAGCCAGTTGTAGTCCACCTCCCAGACGCGCGACCAGTGCCGCCACGCGCCCTCGGCGAGGCCGTAATAGAGCGGCAAGGTCACCACGTCGAGGCCGAGGTCGGTCGCGCCTTGCACGTTGCAGTGGCCGCGGAAGATGTTCGCGCCCGTGCCCATAGAGCCGACGTTGCCCGTGGCCAAAAGCGCGATGCAGAAGGCACGCACGTTGGCGGTGCCGACCGTCTTTTGCGTCGCGCCCATGCACCAGATGAGCGTCGCCGGCTTCTCCTTGGCGAACTTGTAAGCGACCATCTTGAGCTGCTCGCCGGGCACGCCCGCGACGCGCTCAACCTCGGCCGGGTTCCACTTCGCGACTTCCTTGCGCACGTCGTCCATGCCGTAAACGCGCTGGCGGATGAACTCCTTGTCCTCCCAGCCGTTCTCAAAGATGTGCCAGAGGATGCCGTACATCACGGGGATGTCGGTGCCCGGGCGGATGCGCACATACTCGGTCGCGTGCGCGGCGGTGCGGGTCAGGCGCGGGTCGATGACGATGACGTTGGCGCGGTTGATCTCCTTGCCGACTAGCAGATGCTGCAGCGAGACGGGGTGCGCCTCGGCCGGGTTGCCCCCCATGATGATCTGGGTCTTGGAGTTGCGGATGTCGTTGTAGCTGTTCGTCATCGCGCCGTAGCCCCAGGTGTTAGCCACGCCCGCGACGGTCGTCGAATGGCAGATGCGGGCCTGGTGGTCGACCGAGTTGGTGCCCCAGAACGCCGCGAGCTTGCGATACAGGTAAGCGCCTTCGTTGGAGAATTTCGCCGAGCCGAGCCAGAACACCGAGTCAGGCCCCGAGCTCTCGCGCACCTTCAGCAGCTTGTCGCCGATCTCCTCGATCGCCTGCTCCCAGGACAGCTTCGTCCACTGTCCGTTGACGAGCTTCATCGGGTATTTCAGGCGCCGGTCGCCATGCACCAGCTCGCGCACCGCCGCGCCCTTGGCGCAATGCGAGCCGCGGTTGATGGGGCTGTCCCAGCCCGGCTCTTGGCCGACCCAAACGCCGTTTTTGACCTCGGCGATGACCGTGCAGCCGACCGAGCAGTGCGTGCAGATGTTCTTTTTCAGCTCCACTGCGCCACTGACCGCCGCAGGCGCGGCTTTGGCTTTCTTGACCGATCCGGCGGACAGCGCGCCAAGGGCGGCGAGGCCTCCGGCGGCGAGACCGGAATTGCGCAGAAACGCGCGCCGATCAACGAGCGTCTGGGCGGCGCCGGCCGCCACGGCTGCGACGCCCGAGTTCTGGCGGCCCCTAACGGCCTCGCCGGATTTGCGTTTGGTCAGCATCGGCGCGCTCCCTTAGTAGCGGTTGGATTGATAGAATTTCTTGACGTGGTCGGTTTCCCGATACCGCGCCTTGGTCTCGTCCGGTCCGGGGTCCATCGCTTGGGCCGCCGGAGCCGCGACGATCTGGGACGCCGCCGCAGCTGCAGCGCCGACGCTCGCGCCCATCAGAAAGCGACGCCGATCAAGCGCCTGGGGCTGGTTCTTCTCCGACATTGTCCGTTCCTCCCAAACTGTCCCGCAATCACCGAAAGCTACGCCGGCAGAGCGAAAGCCTCCGCTTCGATATCCAAAAAAATCCGGCCCAGCCTGCCCACGCCGCGATAGAACCGCGCTTCCTTGGCGGTCTCCAGATCGACGAAAAAGCGCCCGGCCCAACGGCTCAGATGCCGCTCGAAAAACGCTTGCTCGTTGAAGCCTGGCGCGGCGTCGCTGGCGAAATCGCCCCGGATCAGCCCGGCCATCGTCTCGCACAGCACGGCGATGTGATCTTCCGGCTCGGAGGAGGCGGCGTCGCGTTCGGCGCCAAGCGCCGCCAGATCCTCGCGCACCCGCGCGAGCGGACGCTCATGCAAAAAGCCGGTGAGATAATAGGAGGCGTAAGGCAGCAACTCGCCCCGGCCAAGGCCGATGAAAAGATTGAAAAACTCTCGCTCGGCCTGCTCCGGCGTCGTCTGCGCGGCGAGCAGTCCAAGCTCGACATGCGCCAGCCCGATCGGCGACGCGTCGCCCTTGATGGAGGCCAAGGCTTTCAGCGTCGCGGCGTCTGGCGCCCGCCAGAGCAGCAGCCCCAGGAGCGCATATTCGGCGGCCCTGCCTTCGTCGACGTCGTCGATAGGCTTTTGGCTCATGGTGCTTGACGGTTGTTCATACAGATCGGGGCGGAGACGGGAGCGATGGATGCCTGTGGCGGTTTCGATTTCGATGATGCGTTCCGCCGGAATGCGCCTCCACATCGACACGGCCGGTTGAGAGACGCCAATCGCACGGGCGAGCGCGCGAACCCCGCCGACCTGCTCCAGAACCTGCTCAAAATTTGGATCGCGCATCGCTCAGAAGACTAAAAATTGTGCAGTCCCGATGAATGCAGCCGATAAGACAACCTTATTGAATGGGATGATAAGCTAAACTTAATCGCCATGTCCAGCGCTCTCCACCGAATTGATGAAGCGGGAGCGGCCCTTTGCGCCTACGCTGGCAGCGCAGCGCCGTGTCGCCGCGTCGCGGGCGCCGCTTCCGCGCGCAGGGTGCGCGCCTCTTCGACCGGGGGTTGCCCGCTGGTCGCGACCGCGTCCGCTGGCGTAAGCTCAGCCTCGACGTGCATTGGCGGCGCGGAATCAGCCTCGTCGCCTGGTGCGGGCGCGGTTTGCGCCGCCGCTCCGGGGCCAGCGTCATAGGACTCGTCCACGTCGGCCGCGCGGATAGGCTGCGGGCCGCTGAACACGCGCGCAACGAGCGATTGCACGTCGTCGAGCGCGTCCAGCGGGCCGAAGCCGGGCGCGCCCCCGGGCGTGTTCCAATCCCAGGCGTTCTCGGCCAGCCCCACAAAGCCGTTGATCGCCGGGTCGGCTGTCCAAGCGCGGGCGAGCGCGGCCTGGCGCACGGCGGCGGGAACAGCCTTTTGCAGCCAGGGCGTCAGATCCGTCGCCGCGCCGATCATGTCCAAAACCGGCAAATCGGGGGGCGGGAGCTCAGACTTCGGGGTCGCCGGCTCTAGGGTCTGCGCGGGAGCGTCGGGCGTCTCGCGCATCATTGGCGGGAGCGAAGCGGGCGCGGGCAAGACAGGCGCGGGTGAAACAGGCGCAGATGAAACTGGCGTGGGCGAAACAGTCGCGGATGCGGCCTTCGCCTCCCGCTTGCGGCGCGACCAGCGCGCCAGAAACTCCTCACGCTCTTCAGTCATCGGCGTCCTCGATGGGGCCTCGGGCCAGCGCCTCCGGGTCGGCGCGATCCCGCTGACGTTTGTAAAACGCCCTCTCGACGTAATGCTCGTCAACGAACGCCGTAAGCATCGAGGCGATCTCCGGCGGCATCGCGACGGGCTCGACGATGTCGTCCCCCGCGCCGGACAGCGCCTCGCCCTCGGCCGGATCCGCCGTGACGCCCACCACCCGCACAGGCGCATCGCCGCCGCTGCGCAGCGAGACCCAGAGCTTCGGCTCGCCCGATAGCAGATTGTCTCGGTAGTTGGCCGCGTCGGCCGGATGCAGCGCCAGATCGAACGCCCCGGCGTAGATGAGCGCGGCGTCGTTCTCGCGGCGCAGCTCCGTCCAGGGTTGGACGGCAGGCGCGGCGGGAAGCACCGCGGCGGGAAGCCAGACCACGTCCGCCCATGGATGCGAGGACGCGCGCCGCTCGATCACCACGCCGATGGTCACCGCATGCGCGCTCATCAGTTCGGCGCTCCCGTCAGCGGCAGACCCACAATGAGGTTGTGCGGCTTCATGCGCACCAGTCTGTCGTCGGCGCACGCGAGCAACAGATAGGCAGGGCGGCCATCCATGCGCGCCACGAAGGGGGCCGCGTCCGAGCGCAGAGCGAAAATGGCGATAAGCCGGCGCGCCGCCGCATCGTCGATCTCGTCGCCGCGCCACAGCGCGTTGCCGAGGCGCGTGCCCTCCGCGTCAAGGCCGGCGATCCAGCGCACGTCGCGATCCTCGATGCGCTCCAACGGCTCGATCTCGACCGCAACGCCGAGCAGGTGGCGCGTCCAGCCTTCAAGCGCCGTGGCGAGCGCCCCGCGTCCGCGCGCGTCTAGGCTGAGAACCATGTCATAGGCGTCGCTGCGCGCCCAGTAGGCGTCGGCCACGTCCTCGCGCAACACCTCCAGATTGGCGGTCTCGCCCGCGAACATGGACAACAGTGGCGACGAACTGATGCGCCGCGTCTCGGCCTCAGCCGTCTCCGCATCCGCAAGCAGCACGCCGCCGCCCTCGAAGGCTGCGCGCTGCGTGCGATAGAACAACTCGCCCGCCCGCGCCACGAACGCATCCTCGCAGCCGTCGAGCGCATTGCGCATGATGACGTGCGTGAGTTGGTTCAGAAACAAAGGCGGGAGCGGCTGGCCGGGCAATCCGTCGCGCACCAGGCGGATATAGGCCGCCTCCAGCGTGGGGCTGGCGAGCAGCGCATCGCGAAAGGCGAGCATCACGCGCCAGTTTTGAGCGGCGTCCGGATCGGCGAGCGCGGCTGCATCGCCCGCGCTCACGGCGGCGCGCGGATCGGCGAGGAGACGCGCGTGCAGCGCCCGCTCCGCTGCGCATGCTTCCTCGGGCGGCATCAATTCTGGCCGCGCGAGATAGGCCTTCAGGAATTCGTCGGTGAGCAGCAGCCCGCCGCCTTCGGACCGCTCCAGCAGATGATGCCCGCATGAGAGCCAGAAATCGCGGCTCATGGTTTGGTCTCCGCAAGCTCGGAAAGGCGCACATTGTCCCCTGGCTCGTCATCCTCCACAAACTCGAACGCTCGGAAGCCGCCGCGGTTCATGTCGGGGCGCGGCGTCAAGGTGCGGAAGCGCTCGACAATTTCGCCGTTCTCGACCGCGCGATGCGCCGCGACGAGCGTGCCCGGCGGGTGATCCGCAAGGCTCGCCGCGAAAGCCAGTTCCTCCCGCGCGGCGGCGTGCGCCGCATCCATGTCGGGCGCGCCCACGCGCATAAGGCCCGCCGCGAGATCGCGCGCCGCCGCGTCCATGTCGTCTGCGGTCGCCAGCGAAACCGAGGCGAGCGTGGAGAAGCCGAAACTGCGCACGCCGAGAAAGCCGGAGCGAAACGCGACGCGAGCCTTCGGGTCAAGCGCCTCCACGGCGGCGGCGTCGAACAAAAACGCGCCGGAGACGAGCCATTCGTCCGGTTCGGCCGGCTTGGCGAAAACGAACGTGTCCGACGGGTCGAGGCGGATGGCGCGCAACAGCTTCACAGCCACGGTTCGCCCCTGTCCGCGTTGAGCCAGCCGGGCGCGCGCAGCGCTTCGGCGAAGTCGCGCGGCGGCTCGCCAGGGCGGATCAGTTCGCCGCCAGGCCCGATGACCGCCCGCCGCCGCTCGGGGAAGCGTTCCAGCCAGCGCTCGACCTCGCTGCGCGGCCCCAGTTCGATCCAGTTGTTCATCGCCGTCATCAGATGGCGCGAAAAGCTCTCGATAATGTCCGCCGCGCCGACCCCCGCAAAGCCTTCCTCCTCAAGCGTCGCGCCGCGCGTCCATTCTCCCGGCTCGCGATCCATCGGCGCCGAGACGCGCACCATGGCGCCGAAAACAAGCCAGTCGGGCCGCTCTCCCTCGTCCTCCTCCGGCCAGGCGAGCTGGCCGCCGCCCAGAAGCCCCTGATTGAGGCGCACCTCTCCCGGCCAGGCGAAGGCGAGCGGCTTCTCCGGCGGCGCATGGACGGCGAGCGCGTCGGCAAGCGCGTTCATGCAGGCGTAAAAAGCGAGCCTCGCGGCGGCGAGCGGCTCCTCCGGCTCCAGCACCACCGCGAACTCGGCCACGTCGTGGCGGCCCGCCCAAACAAGCAGGCCCGCGCCGTCGCGCGCGGCGAGGCTTTGGGCGTGCGCAAACGCGTCGCCCGACTCGCGCAGCGTCATGAGCGTATACAAGGACGGCAAATCAAGCGGTTGCGCCAAGGGCGAGCGCCTCCAGGGCCGATTGCGACAGCGTGCATTGCCATTCATGCCGTTTGCTGTAAGATTATGCAACTTTTCCGGCCGCCGCCGACAGCCGCGCGAACCGGCCCCCCAATCCGGAGACCCCCATGACCGACGCGCGCAGGATCGTGTTTGCGTGCTCATGCGAGGACACGTCGCCCGCCGACCCTGCCGCGATCGCGGCGGGTTGCCCCGGCGAGATCCGCGGCGCGCGTCAGCTTTGCCGGGCTGAACTCGCCCGCTTCCAGGCGGCGCTTGGCGAGAACGCCGCCATAACGGTCGGCTGCACGCAAGAAGCGCCCCTGTTCGCGGAGACCGCCGAGGCCGCCAACTTTGCGCAGCCCCTCGCCTTCGCCAACATCCGCGAGACGGCCGGCTGGTCGTCCGAGGCCGCCGAAGCCCTGCCGAAAATGTCCGCCTTGCTGGCCGCCGCCGCAATCGAGGCTCCCGCTCCCGCCGCCGTGGCGCTGAACAGCGCCGGCGTCGCGCTCGTCTATGGCCGCGACGAAACCGCCATCCGCGTCGGCGAGCGGCTGAAGGACACGCTGAACGTCACCGTTCTGCTGGCGCGCCCCACGGATGTGACGCCGCCGCGTCGAGCCGATTTCCCCGTCGCGAAAGGCGTCATCACGCGCGCCTCCGGCCACCTGGGCGCCTTCGAGCTGGCGGTCGAGGATTTCGCCCTGCCCGCGCCGTCCTCCCGCGATGCGCTGCGCTTCGGCCCGGGCGGCGCCGGCCAATCCCGTTGCGACATCCTCATCGACGTCTCAGGCGGCCCGGCGCTGTTCGCCGCGCCCGATCTGCGTCAGGGCTATCTGCGCGCCGACCCCGGCGACCGCGCCGCCGTGGAGCGCGTGGCGTTCGACGCGTCCCAGCTCGTGGGCGAGTTCGAGAAGCCGCGCTTCATCAAGTTCAGCGAAAGCCTGTGCGCGCATTCGCGTTCGCGCAAGACCGGCTGCACGCGGTGCCTGGAGCTGTGCCCGGCGGGGGCGATCACGCCTGCGGGCAATACGGTCGCGATCAGCGCGGAGCTGTGCATGGGCTGCGGCGCCTGCGCTTCGGTGTGCCCGACCGGCGCGGCCGCCTACGATCACCCACCGGCGAACGTGCTGTTGACGCGGCTTCGCGCCCTGCTTCTCGCCTATTGTGAGGCGGGGGGCGGCGAGGCGGCGCTTCTCGCGCACGGGGAGGAGCACGGCGGCGCGATCATCGACGCTCTCGCCCGCCATGGCGACGGCCTGCCAGCCCGCGTCATCCCATTCGCTTTGAACGAGATAACCCAGCTAGGCCTTGAGTTTTTCGCCGCCGCCTTCGCGTATGGCGCGGCGTCCGTCACGCTGCTGGCCCCCGCCAAACCGAAGCACGACATGTCCGGCCTCGCGCGCAACATCGGATACGCCAACACGGCGCTCGCCGCGCTCGGCTATGGCGCGGAGCTGTGCCGCCTGATCGAGACCGACGACCCAGACGCCCTCAACGACGCGCTCGCCGCCCGGCCACGCGCCAACGCCTCGCCGGCAAGGGCGCGGTTCGCCCCTCTCGGGAGCGGCCGCAACCTGCTCAAAACCGCGATGCTGGAGCTGCGCGCCGCCGCGCCGCAGAAAATCTCGCGCGTGGCAATGCCTGAACGCGCACCCTTCGGCGCCGTGGTCGTCAACACCGACGGCTGCACCCTTTGCCACGCCTGCGTCACCGCCTGCCCGACCGGCGCGCTCGCCGACAATCCGGACAAGCCGATGCTGCGCTTTTCCGAGGATTTGTGCGTGCAGTGCGGCCTCTGCCAATCCACATGCCCCGAGCGCGTCATCCGCCTCGAGCCGCGCATCGACTTCGACGCCTGGGCGGCGCCTGCCGTGGTGCTGAAGGAGGAGGAGCCCTTCCCCTGCATTTCCTGCGGCAAGCCGTTTGGCTCGAAAAGCGCGATCGAGCGCATCGCGGGGAAGCTCGAAGGGAAACATTGGATGTTCTCGGGCGGCAACGAGAAGCGCATCGCCGTCATCAAGATGTGCGACACATGCCGCGTCGAGGCGGTGATGAACGAGAGTTTTGACCCGCACGGCGCGCCGGCCCGCCCGGCCCCGCGCACCACCGACGATTACCTGCGCGAGCGCGAGCGCGGCGGCGGCGATCCGCTCGGCTAGACAGCGCTGTTCAGCGGGTCGCCTTTTCGAGAAAAGCGATGAGCGCGGCGAGGTCGTCCGGCTTCACGATCTGCTCCGGCATTTTGGTGCCCGGCGTGTAGACGCTCGGGCCTTGCCGGAAAAGTTCGGCGATGGTCTCCGAGCTCCACACGATGTCCAGCCTCTTCAAGGCCTCCGAGTATTTGTATCCGCGCGCGGTCGCGATGCGGCGGCCGAACACGCCGTGCAGCGTCGGCCCGGCCCGGGCGCCGTCGTCGGGCGTCAGGGTGTGACAGGCGGCGCAGGCGCGGAAGACCTCGGCGCCGCGTTCGCCTTTGTAGGGCGCGAGAGGATCGGCGTCGGCCGCCGCGATGACGGGCGAGGACGGCGCTCCCGTCACGGCGTCCCAGCGGCGGATGACACGATCCGCGCCGCCCGAGAGCACCGACGCGCCGTCCGGAGTGAACGCGAGCGACCACACCGGCAGGCCTGGGCCGGTCAACCGCGCTGTGATGGTTTTCGTCCGCGCGTCGATGACGGCCGCGGCGCCGCGCACGCCCCCTGCCGCAAGGCGCCAGCCGTCCGCCGACTGGGCGAACGCGATGAGCGTCGTCGACCCGAGCGAGACAGACCCAGCGGGCGCCAGATCAGCGGTGAAGAAACGCACCGCGCCGTCCGCCCCGGACACCGCGATCTCGCCGTTCGGCGCGACCCTCACGGCGTTCGGGGGCGCATCCAGCACGACTACACGCGCCTGGCCGCCGGACGCATCCCACACCTTCAGCGTGCGATCCTGACCGCCCGCGCTGACCACTGCGCCGCTCGGGGCGAAGGCGACGCTGGTGGCCGGGCCTTGATGGGCCTCAATCACCGCCGGCTCGCCGCCGTCGAGCGGCCAAACCCGCACGGCGCCGTCCCACCCGGCCGAGGCGAACGACCGCTTGTCCGGCGCGAGCGCCAGCCCAGCCACGGCGTTTTGGTGGCCCGTGAACACGCGCTCCGGCTCGCCGCGCCCCACGCTCCACAGGGCGACGACGCCGTCGTCGCCGCCTGTGAGAAAACGCTCGTCGGTGATGAAGATCGCCGCTTTGACCGGGCCGTTGTGAAAGCGTAGGACGCTCTCCGCGGCGCCCCCCGGCAGCGTCCACACTATCGCCGCGTTATCGAACCCGCCGGACAGCGTGCGCTCGCCGCCCGGCGAAACATCAAGCGCATGCACCGGGCCGCCATGGCCCCGCAGCTCGAGCGCCTGACCCGGCGCCGACAACAAGGCCAAGGCCGCGAAGGCGGTCAAAGCACGCCGCAACGCCAGCCGCGTCAGTTGGGCACGCGCGCGCCTGTGGTGGCGAAGGCGGCGTCCGTCGTTTTCTGCACGTAGGCTTCGAGCGCGACGGCCATGCCCACGGCGAGCGCCCCGGCGACGACTATGGAGAGCAAAAACGGTTTCATTGCGCGATCTCCCATTGGCGAATGTGCTTGCATAAGTCTTACCAAGCCGAGGCCGAGATGTCATCCTTCACGGCGCCTGCGCGCCCGCTTGATCGCTCTTGCGGGGCGCGGCGTGCGCCACTATGGTGCGGGGATGCGCCAAGCGCGGTCAGGAGTGGTGGCTGAGAGGCCGAAGGCACTCGTTTGCTAAATGAGCGGGCTCAGAAATGGGTCCCGGGGGTTCGAATCCCCCCCACTCCGCCACTTCGGTATAAAACCGGGAACGCCGATTCCCGCCGTTTTCCCTCCCTTAGTAGCTACCAGCGTCCTCAACAGGACGCTTTTGCTGCCTTTGAGATAGATCGCGTCATCCGCGACCTCGACGTGCTGGGCGAAGGCCCGGACGTGTTCCCGCCGATAGCCGCCCTTTCCGAGCCGGAGCCGGGTGCGGGCTTCGCTCGCCAGTTCCCGCACGGCCGCGCCTGTGAGGCCCTGATGAGCCGCGCTTTTCAGCATGGCCTCGGTCCTTTCGGCGTCGGCCCGCGCCTGATCCCGAAGCGCCGTGAGGCCCGCGATGCGCTCGCCAAGGGCGGACTCGGCTGGGTCGAGCGAACCGGCTTCAATGGCGTCATAGAGACGCTTTAGGCGCATGTCGGCCTCGGCCGCTCGCTGGTTCAATTCTGCGATGTGCTGGCTGCGCCGCTCGACGCTCTCCTGCCGGCGGTCCAGCAGCGAGGCGAGCACGTCTTCGATCCGCTCGGGGTCCAGTAGCCTTTCCTCGATATGGCTGACCACGATGCGGTCGAGCTTGTCCATGGGGATCGCACGGCCCTTGCAGCCGGTGTCACCCTGCCGCGCCCGGATCGAGCAGGCATAATAGCGATAGCGGCCGTTCTTGCCGGTGCGCAGCGTCATCGCGCCTCCGCAATTGCCGCAATGGCAAATGCCGGTCAGCAGGTTCGGGCCGCTGACGACGCGCGGCGGCGTCACCTTCGGATTGTTCACCTGCAAGCGCCTCTGCACGGCCTCGAATATCTCAAGGTCGATCAGCGGCGGCACGGGGACGGTGACGATTTCTTCCTCGGGCTTCACCTCGCCCTTTTTGGAGCGGCGATTGAAACGATGCTCACCGATATAGGTGCGGCGGGTCAGGATGCGGTGAAGCTGGCCGATGCCCCAACGTCCGCCGCTGCGGGTGAACATGCGGTTCCTGTTCAAGTAGCTGACGATGTTCTTGACGCCCATGGGGCCGGACGTGCCGTCGCCTTCCGTTGCAAGGCGGAAGATCAGCCGCACGGTGTCGGCGTGCAGCGGGTCGATTTCCAGCTTCTTCTTCATCTTCGCGCCGCGCTGCTCGGCATCGACGACACGGTAGCCGATGGGCGGCAGGGAGCCGTTCCAGAAGCCTTGCCGCGCGTTTTCCTTCAACGCCCGAATGACGTGCTTGCCGTTCTCCTTGGACTGGTATTCGTCGAACAGCGCCATGATCTGCCGCATCATGACGTGCATGGGATCGTCGCCCATTTCCTGCGTGATGGAGACCAGCTTGACGCCGTTTTTGGCGAGCTTCCTGACGTTGAACTCCAGCTCGAAGTGATCGCGGAAAAAGCGGCTGAACGAATGGACCACAACCACATCGAAGGGCGCGGGCTTGGACGTGCCTGCCTCGATCATGCGTTGAAACTCGGGGCGGCGGTCATTGGTGGCGGACGCGCCGGCTTCCACGAAGGTTTCGACAAGCTGGTAGCCGCGCGACTGGCAATAGGCTTCGCCCTGCTTGCGCTGGTCGGGGATCGACACGTCATGCTCGGCCTGCCGCGTCGTGGAGACGCGCAGGTAGAGCGCGGCGCGCAAGGCGACATGAGGACTTTGCATATTCACGACCGGCCTCCTTTCGCCGTGCGGCGTTCTATCAGCGGCAATTCCAGCTCCACGCGGTCATGCAGCACTTTGGGAACGACCTTCTGGCCCTCGCCGGGGTCCATGCGGATCAGGCCGTAGCTCGCCATCTTTTTGAGGGTTCGGGACAGGCTGGGCTTTGCCCGCCCCGTGATCCGCGACAGTTCCTCCAGCGAACCGGGCGACTGCTCGTCGATGACGCGCAGCAGCTCGCGGTTCCCGCTCGAAAGGAGCTGCGCGAAGGATTCCATGGATGTGAACCACACCTTCGGATCGTCGGCCGCCGGCTTTTCCTCGCCGCGCGCGATCCGCATGGTGCGGGCCTTCATCTCGTCATAGCCGGCAATCCCGACTTTCAATGTGGTCATGTTACGCCTCGCTCCTTCAACACCGCATCCACCGCCTGCCAGAAGTCGGCCAGCAGCGTGGCCGCATCCTCGTAGGCGTAGGGCTTCACGGTCTGGAAGCGATGCCGATGGTCCATCGGCTCGCCCCTCCTGCCTCGGCCGACCGGATGGGCGTTATCGAAGCCGACCAGCCGTTCGCCCGAAGGCCCGTGAAGCGTGAGCGAGTAATCGAGGCCGTGCGGCTTCTCCGGCGATGCCGGAACGCGGGTGACAATGAACTTCACCCAATGGCCGCCCTCGGGATCGACAACGAGCACCTGTCCGTCGAGGTCCAGAAGCGTGTCGAGGCTCGGGTCACGATCCTCGCTCATGACTTACTGTTACCATGCGGTGTTAACGGTGGCAAGTCCTGAGCGTCAGGATCGTCGATTGGGCCGAACAGCCGGTCGAGCACGTCGCCGAAATACCGCTCGAAGATTTGCAGTTCTTCCTCAGTGATCGGCACCTTCTCGGGCCAGTCGTCGAAGACAGGCAACGACTCCACATCGACGATGCGAAGCGGCGAACTGCGGCGCTCCCGGCCGTCCGGCGTGGGTTCGTCGGCATAGTCGAAAAGATCGTCGGGAAGTGTCTCGGGGACCGGCTGTCGCGGTCGCCCTTTGCGGGCACGGCGGCGCTCTGCGCACATGGAATCCTCCTTGGTTCGGTGTGGATTCCGGGGCGCTCAAGGCCCCGGAATTAGGCGAACCATGGAGGGCAGTCGGCGGCGTGTAGCGTGCCGCATTTGCGCCTATGCGCTGGCGGCACCCCTGCCGGGATGGGACTTAGCTTGCGGCGCGTCGTGCCTTGGCGAAACCGCGATCCGTAGCGATAAACCGCTCCAGCATGGGCACGATCAGCCTGACGGGATCGGCGGCGGGCTGGCCGCTCTCGCGGGCCAGCACCTCGGCATAGGCGACCAGATCGCGGTGAAGCGGTGCGGGCAGTTCTACCGTCACCTTGACGGGCTTGTCGTCGGGCAACGGGCCGAGTTTGAGCTTGGTCATGGTCAACCTCCTGCCGGCTCGAACACAAGGTCGCGGGTGACGATGATCCTGACCGGGAAGCCGGGCCGGATGGTGAGCGTCGGCGCGACCTGCAACTGGCGCTGAACGATCTGCTGGCCGGCCTGATTGACGGTATCCTGCGCACCGTCGCGGATGGCCCGGATAAGCCGGTCCTCGTCGCTGGTCGCCAGCTCCGTCCCGACCGCGAGCAGCGTGGACAGCCCGGCCGCCTTCATCAGATCCCACCAATGATAATCGACGCCATCCTCAAGGCCGGCGTAGCCGCTGGCGTCCGCGCCCGGCAGGCGCTCCAGAACGATGGAACGACCGCCCGGCAGGATCAGGCGATTCCACACCAGCAACACGCGGCGCTGGCCGAAGGTCACACCATTATCGTATTGGCCGATGATGCGCGTTCCCTGCGGGATCAGGAGCAGCGAGCCGGTTGGGCTGTCATAGACGTTCTCCGTCACTTGCGCTGTGATCTGGCCGGGCAAGTCGGAACGGATGCCGGTGATGAGCGCGGCCGGGATCACGGCCCCGGCCTGAAGGATGTAGGGTGAAGCCGGCGGCGCGACACGATCCGGCGCGACGGTCTGCCGGTCCACCGGCCCGTTGAGAAACGCTGTATGCCGGTCCTGCGTCGCAGGCTGTCCGCCGAGGCCGAGACCGGCAAGGCCGGGCATGGCCGACCCTGCCGGCGCTCCCGTGCGCGGGCCGGACTGGAAGAAGACGTTGCTCAGGCGCGCGGCTTCTTCCTCGGCGCGGCGGCGTTCCTCTGCGGGATCGACGGCGGGCGTCGCCATGACGGGCGGCGCGACGGGCTGTCCCCTGTTCTGCGCATCAAGGATCGGGCGGCCGAGATCGCCGGGCAACGCGGGGCCGAGCACCGGGCCGGTATAGTCGCGCGGGAGGCCGGACAATCCGTCCGCCGTGGGCCGGTTCTCGGTCGAATAGAGTTCTTCGGCTCCCGGCCCTGCATCGCGGGTCTGGAGCGCGTAGATTAGTGCGCCCCCTATGCCGAGAAGCGCGGCAGCGCCAACGCCTGCCAGCATCTTGCGGGACAGGCGGGTGACGCGGGGCGGCTCGGCGCGCAGCCGCATGGGCGCAGTGGTATCGGTGATTGTATTGTCTGTCATGACGGGGATTCTCCGGTCGCGCTGGCGGGCTGCGCGGCGGCAGCCTGCGTCGGATTGATGCGGACGATCCTGACGACCTGCTGGCGGTTGCCGCTGCCAAGGCGCAGCTCGGCCGCGCCGAACAGGCGGTCCACGATAAGGACGTTCTGGTGGACTCGGCTGTTGACGATCTGCGGTTCGCCATTCGTGCCGAGCACGAAAATCGGCGGCATTTCGCCCTGCACGATCCCGGCCGGGAAGACGACATAGACGCGCCGGCCGTCATCGAAGACGGAAACCGGCCGCCACGGCGGGCTGTCGCCTGTCAGGCCGTAGCGATAGTTCCGCGCGGCCTCGGCCGGGATAATCGGGGCTGCCGGGACTGTCTGGCGCTGGCCGGGCGTCGCGGGATAGGCCCATGCCACGGCCGGCATGTAGAGCGATTCCCGCGCGCGCAGCTCGATCATGTAGGTGCGCCGGTCGGTGGTGACGACAAGGTTGGTGGAAATGTCCGGGCGCGTGGGCTTCACGAGGATATGGACGCGGCGGTTTGCACCGCTGCCGCTCTCGGTGTCACCGATGATCCAGCGGGCGGTGTCGCCGGCCGCGATCGGCCCCGCGCCGGTCAGGCTTTCGCCCGGCTCCAGCGCAATGGTGGTGATCTGCCCGACTGCGGCATAGACCTGATAGAGCGCGCCTTCACTCCATGGGAAAACCTGTATGGCATTGTAATAGCCTTCACGGCGCGGCTCGACGCGGGCGGCTGCATTGGCGTTTTCGACGCGGCCGGTCGGTGTGCTCGCTACGGTGCCGCCCCGCGCCACGGTCCATGCCGGCGGGACATGCAGCGGCCGGGGCGTGTCGTTGGTGACGGTCGCCTGCACGATGGGCAGTGGCGGCACCTCGGCGTCGTAGCTCCATTGCTGGGTGCGATTGGTTGCGCAGCCCGCAAGCATGGTGGCCGAAAGCAGCATGGCGGCAACGGCCGGGGTGCGGGTGATCGTCCTCATTGGCTCATCTCCCGCGACCATGAAATTGCGTTGACGTAGATTCCGAGCGGATTGGCGCGCAGGCGCTCGGCATTGCGCGGTGGCTGGATCACGATGGTTAGGATCGCGGTCCAGCGTTCGGTCGTGGCGAGCTGGCCGTTCTCGAAATGGCGTTCGGTCCACGCTACCCGGAAGCTGTTGGGGGATGCGCGGATGACGCTCGAGACCTCGACGGCGACTTGCTGACGGCCGACGCGGGCGAATGGATCGTTGGCGCGGGCGTAGTCGTTGAGTGCCGACGCGCCGCGATCCGTGGTGAACTCATAGGCCCGAAGCCAATTCTGGCGGACAATGATGGCGTCGGCCGGGATCGCACGGACCTGCTCGATGAAGCGGCCGAGGTGAAACGCGATCTGCGGATCGGTCGGCCGATAGTCGGCGTTCGCGGGCGCGACGGTCTGCGCCTGCCCGAGATTATCGACCTGAACAACCCATGGCACCACGGTCCCGCGTGCGGACTGCCACACTAGCGCCGAGGCAAAGCCGGCCGAAAGGATCAGGGAGCCGAAGGCCATGAGCCTCCAGTTCCTCGCCTGCACACGGGCCGAGCCGATGCGCTCGTCCCATACCTGCGCGGCCTTCTGATAGGGCGTCTCGGGTTCCGGCGATTTGCCGTAATGGGTTGCTGGTCGTTTGAAGATGCTCATGAGCGGTCACTTTCGGAAAGGTTGACGGAGGAACCGGAGCCGTGGCTGTCGCCGGAGCGGACGGCATGGGCTGTCATGGTGGTGCCGTGGTTGAGGGCCTGCCGGCGCTGCATCCGCTGCGCCCAAGCCGGGGGACCATCGGGGGAAGTTGGCGACGCGGCGGCCGGGGCGGCGCTCGCGCTGCCGACCGTGCCCATGGTCGAGCTGCCGCCAGTCGCGCCGAAGCCGGCCTTTGCGCCAGCGGAGAAGCTGGATTTGACACTTTCGCTTGCTTGCGATGTTGCGCTGGAGGCCGCGCGCTTGAGCGGCGAGATAGCGGCCGAGCCTGCGGCGCGTGCAACACCGCCGAGGCCGGAAGCGACGCCCGCCGCCCCGGTCTGGCCGAGCGAGCCAAGGCTATAGGCAGCGGTCGCCGCTCCCGCGGCTGTCGCGCCGCCGCGAACGGCCGCGGCTCCACCGGACAGGGCAGCAGCGCCGCCCTTTGCGGCAAGCATGGCACCGCCACCAGCCGCCGCACCGCCCGCAAGCACCATGCCGCCGGCAGCGAGGCCGGTTCCTACGGCCGCGCCTGCGCCGAGCTGCGGGCCACCCGAAACAATGCCGTTGGCGATACCGGGGCCGAAGATGCCGAGGCCGAGCAGCGACAGCGCAGCGAGCACAATTGCCATGGCGTCGTCGATGCTCGGGGTCTGGCCGCCGAAACCGGCCGTGAATTGCGAAAACAAGGTGCTGCCGATGCCGATGATGACGGCGAGCACCAAAACCTTGATGCCGGAGGACACCACGTTGCCAAGCACGCGCTCGGCCATGAAGGCGGTCTTCCCGAACAGGCCGAAGGGGATCAGCACGAAGCCGGCGAGCGTGGTCAGCTTGAACTCGATCAGCGTCACGAAAAGCTGGATGGCGAGGATGAAGAAGGCCAGCACCACCAGCGCCCATGCGAACAGCAGGCACGCGATCTGGATGAAGTTCTCGAAGAAGGCGATCCAGCCCATCAGGTCGGAAATGGAATCGAGCAGCGGGCGGCCGGCGTCGAGGCCGGTCTGCGCCACGCGGCCGGGCCGCATCAGGTCTTCGACGGAAAAGCCGGTCCCCGACGCCATCAGGCCGAGACCGGCGAAACTCTCGAAAACGATCCGGGCGAGGTTGTTCCAGTTGGAGATGATGTAGGCGAACACCCCAACGAACAGGGTCTTCTTCACCAGCCGGGCGATAATGTCGTCATCTGCGCCCCACGCCCAAAACAGCGCGGCAAGCGTCACGTCGATAACGATCAGGGTGGTGGCGATGAAGGCCACCTCGCCGCCGAGCAGGCCGAACCCGCTGTCGATGTAGGAGGTGAAAACCCCGAGGAAATTGTCGATGACGCCCGTATTGCCCATGGTCAGCGCGCCTCGCTGCGGTCACGGCCGAGGAAGCGGTCGCGGGATTCTGCCCATGCGGCGAGGCAGTCGGTGTCACTCGCCGCCGCCTCGCCGAGCTGCTGGCAACGGCGCAGGGTTTCGCGCAGGGGATCGGTCGGCGGCTGGAAGGCCGGCGCTGGGGGTGGCGCGGAAGGTTCGTCCTTCCGCGCCATGTCGATTGCGGTCGCCGTGACGGCGATGGCGACGAACACCACGGCCCCGAGCCGGGCCAGCATCTTGCCGTCCATGGCGAGCCTCCCGGTCAGTTGTTGCCGTTGTTGAACATTTGCGCGTTGCCGGGCTGGTAGCCGCTACCGGGCGTGAGGAAGCGGCGGCGCTGCTCGCGGCCCTGTTCGGCGGCGGTGGCGCGTTCCGCTTCGGTCAGCGCGTCGGCGCGGCCGTTCGCCGAGATGACCGCGATCAGGTCGGAAAGCTGCTGCGACTGGAGTGCGAGAAGCTGGTTGCCGGCCTGCGTCGCCTGCAATGCCCCGGTCGCGCCTTGACTCTGGCCGACAAGCGCGGCCATCTCGGCGCGGTTGCTGTCGATATTGCCGACCGCCCCCGCCTGCACGCGCATCGCGTCCTGCAAGCCGCCGACCGTGTTCTCCCAGCGCGAACGCGCATCGGCGACAAGCTGGGCGTCGGTCGCCGAAAGCGAAACATTGCCGTATCGCTGCTGGAACGCTTGGTCGATCTGCCCGACCTCGAAGGCGATGTTCTGAGCTTGGCCTAATAGCTGCTGCGTGCGCTGGACGTTCTGCTGGAGCTGCTGGAGCGAGGAATGCGGCAGGCTTGCAAGATTGCGGGCCTGATTGATGAGCATCTGCGCCTCGTTCTGGAGCGAGGTGATCTGGTTGTTGATCTGCTCCAGAGTGCGGGCGGCCGTCAGGACGTTTTGCGCGTAGTTGGACGGGTCATAGACGATCCGGCCGAAAAGCTGGGCATGGGCCGGGCTTGCCAGCATGGGCGAAAGCGCGACGGGCACGCCGAGCGACAGTGCGAGGGCCGAAGCCCCGACGATCTTGGAAAAGGTCATGGAAGAATCTCCTGTCTGGGGTGGGTATCGAGCCGAGCCGGCGCGGCGGATTCCGGCCGGTCGGCAAGATTGGTGAGGTTCGGGATCAGGTCGGCCGCCCAATCGACGCCGCGCTCGCGCAGCCATGCGGCTAGGAAACCGTCGCGGCCGTGTTGGGCGACGATCTGCGCAATGAGCGTCTGGTCGGATTTGGCGGATGCGGCGCAGAGCGCGAGGCCGACTTCGGACAGGCCAAGCTCGAACAGGCGATTGCCCCTGCGGCTTTGGCAGTAATAATCCCGCTTGGGCGTAGCCCGTGCGAGGATTTCGATCTGCCGGTCATTGAGGCCGAAGCGGCGATAGATGGTCGTAATCTGCGGTTCGATGGCGCGCTCGTTCGGCAGCAAGAGCCGCGTCGGGCAGCTCTCGATGATGGCCGGCGCGATGTTGCTGCCGTCAATGTCGGACAGGCTTTGCGTGGCGAAGATGACGCTGGCGTTCTTCTTGCGGAGCGTTTTCAGCCATTCGCGGAGCTGGCCGGCGAAACCCTCGTCGTCCAGCGCAAGCCAGCCCTCGTCGATGATGAGCAGCGTCGGCCGCCCGTCGAGCCGGTCGCCGATGCGATGGAACAGATAGGCGAGCACGGCGGGAGCCGCGCCGGTCCCGACAAGGCCCTCGATCTCGAACGCCTGCACGTCCGCCGATCCCAAATGCTCCGTCTCGGCGTCGAGCAGCCGGCCATAGGCACCGCCGACGCAGAACGGCCGGAGCGCCTGTTTCAGATCGTTGGATTGCAACAGCACCGCAAGGCCGGTGATGGTGCGTTCCTCGACCGGCGCGGAGGCGAGCGAAGTCAGCGCCGTCCAAAGATGCTCTTTGACCTCGGGGGTGATGGCGATCCCCTCACGCATGAGGATGGCCGCAATCCAGTCCGCCGCCCATGCGCGTTCATAGGTGTCATGGATGCGGGAAAGCGGCTGGAGCGAGACGGACGCCTCGGCCCCTTCTGTCAGCCCGCCGCCAAGGTCGTGCCAGTCGCCGCCCATGGCGAGCGAGGCGGCGCGGATCGAACCGCCGAAGTCGAAGGCGAAGACTTGGCTAGCCTCATAGCGGCGGAACTGGAGCGCCATGAGCGCCAGCAGCACGGATTTGCCTGCGCCCGTGGGGCCGACGACAAGGCTGTGGCCTACGTCGCCGACATGGAGGGAAAACCGGAACGGGGTAGAGCCTTCGGTCTTGGCATAGAGCAAAGGGGGCGCACCGAAATGCTCGTCCCGTTCCGGCCCCGCCCACACCGCCGATAGCGGGATCATGTGGGCGAGATTCAAAGTGCTGATGGGCGGTTGCCGCACGTTCGCGTAGGCATGGCCCGGCAGCGAGCCGAGCCATGCGTCAACTGCGTTGACGGTCTCGGCCATGGCGGTGAAGTCACGGCCCTGAACGATCTTCTCGACCAGGCGCAGCTTCTCGTCGGCAAGGCGCGGGTCTGCATCCCATACGGTGACGGTCGCCGTGACGTAGGCCATGCCCGCCACGTCCGCCCCGAGTTCCTGCAACGCCATGTCGGCGTCGAGCGCCTTGTTGGCGGCGTCGGTGTCCACGAGGGCGGACGCCTCGTTGGTCATCACCTCTTTCAGAATCGCGGCGATGCTCTTGCGCTTGGCGAACCATTGCCGCCTGATCTTGGTGAGCAGCCGGGTCGCATCTGTCTTGTCGAGCAGGATCGCCCGTGTGCTCCACCTGTAGGGGAACGGCAGCCGGTTCATGTCGTCCAGCAGGCCGGGCGTCGTCGCGGTCGGGAATCCCACGATGGTCAGCACGCGCAGATGCGCGTCGCCAAGGCGCGGCTCCAGCCCGCCGGTCAACGGCTGGTCGGCGAGCAGCGCGTCGAGGTGCATCGGCACCTCGGGCACGCGGACGCGATGCCGGCTGGTCGAGATGGTGGAATGGAGATAGGTGAGCGTCGCGCCGTCATCCAACCAACGGCACTCGGGCATGAAGCCGTCGAGCAAGGCCAGCACGCGGTCGGTGCGGTCGATGAAACCGCGCAGCAGCTCCCACGGGTCAACGCCCGTCTTCTCGCGGCCCTCGTAGAGCCATGTTTCGGCGCGGGCGGCTTCCTCGGCCGGGGGCAGATAGAGGAAGGTGAGGAAGTAGCCGGACACGAAATGCGTGCCCGCTTCCTCGAAACCGGCTTTCCGTTCTGCATCGACCAGCGCCGACGCGGGATCGGGAAAGGTGCTGTCGGGATAGGTCGCGGCCTCGCTGCGCTGCGCCTCGACAAAGACGCTCCAGCCGGAGCCGAGGCGGCGCACGGCGTTGTTGATGCGGGCGGCGACGGCGACCAGCTCGGCGGCGACGGCGGAATCCAGATCGGGACCGCGAAACTTCGCGGTGCGCTGGAACGAACCGTCCTTGTTCAAGACAACGCCCGAGCCGACCAATGCCGCCCATGGCAAATAGTCGGCAAGCCGGGTGGCGGTGCGGCGGTATTCGGCAAGGTTCATCATGGCCACGCCCTCACACCGCCAGATGGCCGGGGATGCGGATATGCCGCCGCCCGACCTCGACGAATTGGGGATCGCGCTTGGCCGCCCATACGGCCGCGAAATGGCCGATGGCCCATATGGCTAGGCCGACAAGCCAGAGGCGCAGGCCGAGGCCCACGGCCCCGGCTAGCGTGCCGTTCATGATGGCGATGGCGCGCGGTGCGCCGCCGAGCAAAATATGCTCGGTCAGCGCCCGGTGGACCGGGATTGAAAATCCCGGCACCGCGTCGAGTTGTTCGAGGCCGGCCCCCATCAAACGAGCGCCCCGCCGCCGAACGAGAAGAACGACAGGAAGAAGCTCGACGCGGCGAAGGCAATAGACAGGCCGAATACGATCTGGATCAGTCGGCGGAAGCCGCCGGACGTATCGCCGAAGGCGAGCGTCAGGCCGGTCACGATGATGATGATGACGGCGATGATCTTGGCGACCGGCCCCTCAATGGACTGGAGGATTTGCTGCAAGGGCTGTTCCCATGGCATCGACGAACCGGACGCATGGGCTGCCGGGGCGAGCATGAGGCTGATGGCAAGGGTGGATGCGGCGGTCGCGGCGAAGCGATAGCCGCGCGAAAGGGTGCGGATCATGAAGGTTCTCCTGTGCTGGTGGGGATTGCGGGGGTGATGCGGTAATCGCCGCCCGGCCCTAGCCCCTCGACGCGGGCAAGCTCGGCCAGCCGGCGCGCGGAGCCGCGCCCGGAAAGGACCGCAACAAGGTCGATGGTCTCGGCGATCAGGGCGCGCGGGACGGTGACGACAGCCTCTTGGATGAGTTGCTCAAGGCGACGTAGCGCGCCGATGCCGGTGCCGGCATGGATAGTGCCGATGCCGCCGGGGTGTCCCGTGCCCCATGCTTTCAAAAGGTCGAGGGCTTCCGAGCCGCGCACTTCGCCGATGGGGATGCGATCCGGGCGCAGGCGCAGCGAGGATCGGACCAGATCGGAAAGCGTCGCCACGCCGTCTTTCGTCCGCATGGCGACAAGGTTGGGCGCGGCGCATTGCAGCTCGCGCGTGTCCTCGATGATGACGACGCGATCCGCCGTCTTCGCCACCTCGGCGAGTAGAGCGTTGGTCAGGGTGGTCTTGCCGGTGCTGGTGCCGCCAGCGACAAGGATGTTCGCGCGGGAGGAAACGGCTGCGCATAGCGTCGCGGCCTGATCGGCGGACATGATGCCGGCGGCCACGTAATCGTCGAGCGTGAACACCGCGACGGCCGGCTTACGGATGGCAAAAGTCGGGGCGGCGACCACGGGCGGCAGCAATCCCTCGAACCGTTCGCCGGACTCCGGCAGCTCGGCCGAGACACGGGGGCTGCGTGGATGCACCTCCGCGCCGACATGGTGCGCGACCAGCCGCACGATGCGTTCGCCATCGGCGGCGGACAGGCGCTCGCCTGTATCGGACAGCCCTTCGGAGAGTCGGTCGATCCACAACCGCCCGTCCGGGTTCAACATCACCTCGACTACGGCCGGGTCTTCGAGCAGCCGGGCAATCGCGGGACCGAGCGCGGTGCGCAACATGCGTGCGCCGCGTGCAATGGCTTCCGGTCTTTGGTGGTTGGTGGTCATGTCGGCCCCGGCTTCTGGTGGGGACGCGACAGGCAATCCCCGGATCGGGGTCGATTAAGAGAGGCCGAAATCCGGTCGGTTCAACAAGTATCTAAGTGCGTGCGGTGATCGGCGGCTATCGGCGGTAAATAGGATGGTTCTGAATACTTACTCTTGATCGTCTCTAGTCTGCGTCTCGTCTGGTGACGGCTCGTCGTGGAGCGAGTCGAGGTCGCGTGACAGCTCTTTGAGGAACCTGTCGCCCGTCGCCAGTCGCTTGCCGAGGGTCTGCATGAAGCCCTCGAAGCGTTCCGCGCCTTTCGCGCGGGCAGCGGATTGCGCGGCTCCTGAAAGCGGCGGCGTGAGGGTCATCCAGAAATGGATGAACTGCGCTACCGTCTCGCCGAGAACGGAAAGGTCCATGTCGAGCGTGTCGAACTGGCGACCGAGCTTGTCCAGTCGGCGCGACATGGCGGCTTCAAGCTGATCGGCGGAATCGCCGGACAGGTAGGACATGACGGCCGCCTCCACGATGGCGGATTTCGAGACCTTGCGGCGCAGCGCCAGCGACTCGATCTGCGGCATGAGTGCGGGGTCGAAATAGAGATTCAGGCGGGTTCTGGTTGCCATGGACGTGTCCTCAAAGGTCGATTCCGTCATCGGGGTTCATGGAAACCTGCCGCGCCACCATCCTCATGCGCTGGCGCATGGCGCGGGCCTTGGCCGCGTCAACGTCCGGCTCGTCGTCCAGAAGCTCGAACTCCTGTTCGGGCGATGGCGGCGGGGCGATAATTTCCTCGTGCTCGGGCAATTCCGGCTCGCGGCGGATGCCGGCATTGGCCGGATCGCCCTCGGCCCCGTTTCCGGCGTCTGTCGCGGAACGGCCATTCGCCGCAACCACACGGCCGGACCAGTCATCGGTCGATGGGCCGGGCGCCAACGGAGCGGCGACAGGGTTGGGCGGGGTCAGGATGCGTTCCTGAAACCGGCCGTCCTCATAGTAGCGGGCCTTGGTCGCCCGGATCGGCGGTGTGCCCGCGACCATGACGATTTCATCGGTCGGCGGAAGCTGCATGATTTCGCCGGGCGTCATCAGCGGGCGCGCGGTCTCTTGGCGCGACACCATGAGATGCCCAAGCCACGGCGCGAGGCGATGACCGGCATAGTTCGTGGAATCGCGCAGCTCGGTCGCGGTGCCGAGCGCGTCGCTCACTCGCTTGGCGGTGCGCTCGTCGTTCGTGGCGAAGCTTACGCGGACATGGCAATTGTCGAGGATCGCGTTGTTCGGCCCATAGGCCCGCTCGATCTGGTTGAGGCTCTGCGCGATCAGGAAGCCCTTGAGGCCGTAGCCCGCCATAAAGGCCAAGGCGGACTCGAAAAAATCCAACCGGCCGAGCGCGGGAAACTCGTCCAGCATCAACAGCAAGCGATGGCGCTTGCCGGAGGTGGTCAATTCCTCGGTCAACCGTCTGCCGATCTGGTTGAGAATCAGGCGGATCAGCGGCTTGGTGCGGTTTATGTCGGATGGTGGCACGACCAGATAGAGCGTGGCGGGCTGGCGGCTGCCGACCAGATCGGCAATGCGCCAGTCGCATCGTGCCGTCACCCGCGCCACCACTGGATCGCGGTAGAGGCCAAGGAACGACATGGCGGTGGAGAGCACCCCGCTTCGTTCGTTCTCGGACTTGTTCAATAGCTCTCGGGCCGAAGACGCGATGACGGGATGAACGCCCGCTTCGCCGAGATGCGGTGTGTCCATCATCGCGCGCAAGGTCGCTTCCACCGGGCGGCGGGGGTCGGACAGGAAGTTGGCGACGCCCGCCAGCGTCTTGTCCTTTTCCGCGTAGAGGACATGCAGGATCGCGCCGACAAGCAGGCTATGGCTGGTCTTTTCCCAATGATTGCGCTTGTCGAGGCTGCCTTCGGGATCGACCAGAATATCCGCGATATTCTGCACGTCGCGGACTTCCCATTCGCCTTGGCGGACCTCCAGCAGCGGATTGTAGGCGGACGACTTTGCGTTGGTCGGATCAAACAGCAGGACACGGCCATGCTTCGCGCGAAAGCCCGCTGTTAGAGTCCAGTTCTCGCCTTTTATGTCGTGGACAATGGCGGATGCGGGCCATGTCAGCAGCGTCGGCACTACCAGCCCGACGCCCTTGCCGCTGCGGGTCGGGGCGAAGCACAGGACATGCTCGGGGCCGTCATGGCGCAGATAGTCCCGGTCGTATCGGCCGAGCACGACGCCATCGGGGCCGAGCAATCCGGCGGCGCGGATTTCCCGGTCCTCGGCCCATCGCGCCGATCCGTAGGTGGCGACGTTGCGCGCCTCCCGCGCCCGGATGATCGACATGAAGATCGCGGCAGCGATAGCGATGAAACCGCCGGACGTTGCGATGATCGCGCCCTCGACGAAGATCGCAGGCGCATAGGCGTCGAACGAAAACCACCACCAGAAGAAGGCCGGCGGATAATAGACCGGCAAGCCGGCCGGCTCGAACCACGGGTTGCCGAGTTGGGGCTGAAAGCCGAGACGGAAGGCAACCCATTGCGTTGCCGCCCACGTCATCACCAGAACGATGGTGAAGACGACGACGATCTGACCCCAAAGGATTCGGCCTCCGCGCAATGCAGGCTCCAGTCGGCAAAAGAGACGGAGCCGATCAGAGAGTGGGCAAAATCAGGATGGGCAATAGGAAAGAGGGTGCCGGAGTGCTGCCGGATACTATCGGCGGCAAATAGGACGGGTTGCCTTACCGCCGTCCAATCGGGCGGTTGCTTCCCCGCAACTGGCCGGGCGAATCGTCAAAGCGGCTCATCTTGCGTGCAAGGTTGAGCAGATTTTTCAGCGTGGCGCTGCGATTGAACGGCGACCAGACTGCGGTAAAGGCAACCGGCTCTGGCTCGTCGGCGATGGGCACGAAGACGATGCCGGTCGTCGGCAGCAGCGCCGTGGCCGCCCCGACAATAGTGATGCCAAAGCCCTGTCCGACCATAGACAACAGCGTGCCGCGCCCCACGTCGAAACGCAGGATCGACGGCGCAGGCCAGCGCCCGGCAAGGCGCAGCACGATATGGTCATGCACCTGCGGGCCAGTGCCTCCGTGGCGGACAAGGAAAGTCTCGCCGGCCAGATCGGCCCAAGTGATTGCCGACTTCCCGGCGAGGGGATGCTGTTCCGGCAACACGGCCATCAACGGTTCGGTCCAGATCAGGCGGGTGTGGCAGTCGGGAAGCTCGGGCTTTCCGGCCACGAACACCACGTCCAGACGGTCGGCGCGAAGCTGCATGACTGCATCGCGGGCGGTGCCTTCGGTAATCTCGACCTCGATACCAGGATGGTCATCCCGATACTGTCCGATCAACTCGGCAAGGAAGCTGCCGGGAATCAGGGCATGGATACCGATGCGCAAACGTCCATGCTCGCCTGCCGCCGTCATGCCGGCGGTCTTTACGGCATGGTCAAGCTGATCGACGCCGGCAGCGACGCGCTCGACGAAGTGCCGTCCGGCCTCGGTCAGTCTGACGCCGCGCGCGTGTCGCTCGAACAGGAGGATGCCAAGGTCTTCCTCCAGCGCCTTCACGCGGGCGCTAACGCTGGATTGCGCCACACCGAGCGACTTCGCTGCGTGACGGAAATTCAGATGTTCGGCGACCGCGAGCGTCTGGATCAGAGAGGCCATGGGAATACGCGAACCAAGCATCTGTCGGTTCAAGGGTCCATCTATATCCTTCGGCCTGCGCCTCCTTCGCACCAGCTACACCCCACGACGCTACGCGCGGCTCTCGGCCGGAGCCTCGCCGTGACGACCGGATGCCAGCAGCTTTGCGGCAATGGGCGATGTAATCATTTGGATCACTGCGAAGAATGCGGCTGGAACCGCAATCTCGCTTGGCAGCCCGGAAGCGACGACAAAGGCCGCTGCGATGCTGAACTCCTTCTTGCTCACGGTGAACAGGTAAGCGATCAGCTCTTGCCGGTCGGTCACGAAGACCTTTGAGATAAACCCAACTGCGTAGCCGATCAGGTTCAGAGTGAGCGCGGCGAGCGCGATGACGATGGCATACCAGCCATATCCGATGATGGTTTCGGCGTTCGGCCCGATCACTGCCAGCAGTAGGAGCAGATAGAAGATGGAGCCGATGGAGGGATAAAGGCTATCGTGACGGCCTACGGCGGTCGGGTATCGCGTGCGTAGATAAACCCCGATGACGGTGGGCACCACGACGATCAGAACAAGTTCGAGAATGATGGCTCCAACGGGAACTTGCAGCTCGATCCCGGTCAGAGTCAGGAATAGCAAGGGCACGATAAACGGCGATAGAACCGTGTTGACCGCATTTAGGACCGCCGCGAGGGCCACGTTGCCACGGGCCAGCAGAACAAGCAGCGGGGCGGAAACGTCCGTAGGCAGTGTCCCTACGAGAGTTTGTCCCGCCGCTAGCGGGCCAGAGCCGAAGAATAGGCGTCCGGTAAGCCATCCGGCGATGGACATGGGACCATAGACAAGGCCGAGCGCCCAAAGCTGACGGCTAGGCTTCTGGAAAACCAGTCTCACGGCATGAGCATCGAAGGTCAGGCTGATGACCAGCATCAACGCCGCCAACAGCGGGCTAATCCCGCTTTCCAAGAATTTGCCCAACGAAGGCACGAGCAGGCCGAGGCCGGCGACCGCGATAGCTAACAGCAGAAGATTGTTCTCAATGAACGCGAGGGCTTTCCGCATTAGGACACCTCGGGCGCGACAGGTTCGCAACGTATCGGCCCGGTCGGACGACCCTCGCATTTGGCGAGAAGCGCAATCGCCTTATCGCAATACTTGCAGTGACCTTGACAGCAGTCGTGAACGAGGAAGGCAGAGAGCGCAGTTAGTATCGGCCAGTTGACGCTATAGATGATCGACTTTCCGTCGCGTCGGCTTTCGATGAGTTGCGCATGTTCCAGTTCCTTAAGGTGGAACGAGACGCGTGAAGGCTGCGCGCCGTCCAGTGCCGACGCTATCGCCCCCGCCGCCATGCCGTCCGCGCCTGCCACGACCAGCATACGAACGATGCGCAAGCGCGCTTCATGTGAGATTGCCGAGAAGCCGGCTAGTGCGTCATGTTCATCCATATTCGATTCAACATTTCATGTATCGTTGAAATCATATACGGCTATCTGAGATTTCCTGTCAACGCCGCCTGACCAATGCCGCGTTTCGCCAACACAAGATCAGAGTGAAAGGCCGCGCGACCGCCCCAACTGCCACGACACCGATCCGCCCTGCACGACCCCCGTAACCTCGCGGCCGAGCTGGCGGTCGATGACCGGCCGCCACGGGACAAGGGTGAACTCATGGGATTGCTCGACCAAGGCGAACTTGCCGCTCGATAGCTGCACGGTGCCGGTGAACTTGCCGCTGACGTTCTCGCCGTCCGTGGCGGCGCGGAACGGCAGGCCCTTGTTCTCGGCCATCTCCGCACCGACGCGGGCAACCTCGCGCTCGCGCAAGGTGGCGAGAAGGTTGCGGCGGTAGAATATGCGGCCGTTCCGCGCTCGGGTGGCGTCGCCCTGTTCGATATGGTGTTCGCGGCGCTGGTCCATCGCCTCGCGCACCTGCTGGCCGAAGCCGGCCGGCGCAAGGTCGGCCGTTTCGCCATGGACCAATCGCCGGTCCAGCCATGTCGCGCCGTCCGATCCGATCTGCCTTTGCAGATCGACCGGGGAAAGCACGCGAACGCTGGCCTGCCGGTCACGGCCGGCGTCATAGGCGGCTGCACGGCTGACCAGATCATCGGGGATGCGCCATTGGTCAGCGTCGATCCGCTCGACGATCCCGGCGCGGCGCAATGCCTCCAGCCGGCGCACATGAGCATCGACATAGCCCTCATAATCGCCGCCGGGAACGCGGCCCTCGAATTTCGCCTGCTCCAGATGACGGCTCGGCCGATAGATGCCGTCCTCGGCGATGGCCGATATGCTGCGGTCGGACGGTCGGGCCGTCGCCTCGGCCGGACCGATCTGGACGACGCTGCCGATGCGGGCATCCTCCAGCCGCTCGGGCGCGATGCCGGCGATGTGGTGCGTCCTGCCGTCTATCCCGTCCACCACGATTGTCAGGTTCTCCCCTAACTCGTCGGACAGGTGCTTGTCCAAGACGCGGCCGACGATGGGCGTCTCGGGCGCTCCGTCATGGATTTGGAAGCTCATGGGATCACGTTCGCCACCCTGCGGGCCGAGCGCCTTCTGCATGGTGCGGATAATGTCGCCCCGCTCGCCAAGCTCGCGCAGGGCCGGCTCCATGTCCTTGCTCAATTCCCAAACGGCGGGCGCGTGCTCGGTCGCCAGCCCCATCTTCTCCAGCTTGCCGAGACGGCGCAGGCGCAGCGTCCGCTCGAACTGCCGCCTCGGCTCTGCCGGTTCATGGCGCAGGTCGAGGAAACGGGCATCGGCTTCGTCGGCCATGGCGCGGTCGATGCGGGTGAAACGGTCTTGGTCGATTTCGGCCGACAGCTTGCGGGTCTGCTCGATCTCGGTGACGGGGCCGAGTTCCAGACTGGCAAGCTCGCTGGCGCGCTCGCGCAGGCCGGCGGAAAGGTAGTCGCCGTTGATGACTAGATCCCCGCCCGTGTCGTCGCGGCCGTTGACGACGATATGCACATGGGGATGGCCGGTGTTGTAGTGATTGACGGCAACCCAATCGAGTTTCGTGCCGAGGTCCGCTTCCACCTGTTGCATGAAATCGCGGGTGTAGGCCGTGAGGTCCGATAGCTCCGCGCCATCCTCGGGCGAGACGATGAATCTGAATTGGTGGCGGTCGTCCTTGCCGCGATCAAGGAAGGCGTCGCCATCCGCGCGATCCTCGGTCGCCGAATAGAGCCGGCCCCGCTCGCCGTCGCGCGAGGTTCCGTCGCGCTGGACATAGCGCAGATGCGCGCGGGCACGGCCGCCCTTCCATGCAGCCCGGACGCTGCGCTGCTTGACGATCACGCGGCGGCTGCCCGGCTGGCGATGATGCCATTGGCCGGAGATGTTCCGGGCGCGCACGAAGCTCGCGCCCCGGCCGCGCTTCACGCCCTTGCCGCTGGCGACCACGGCACGGGACCGGCCCGGCGATGACGGGCGGGCGGATGACGGCATGGAAGGATCGCGGGAGGCCGCTGCCTGATGCTGCCGGGTGATCTTCTTGACCTGCGTGAAAAAGCTCTTGGTCTTGCCAGCCTTCGGCGTGTCGGATCGGATGCGGCCGGGCTTCGGACGGAAGCGGTTTTCGTCGTCGGCGCTCAAGGGCGCGACTCCAGCCCAAACTGCCGGAAAACGGCCGATCTGCGCCTATGGTGCCGCTCGAAACCCAGCAAAGCCAAGGCTTTGCGCAAAATCGCGGCACGCGGCCCCTCAAAACCATGGTGCCGGAATCGGTCGCCTAACCAGTGTGCAGACAACAACAATTTCCAGAAGCGGCCCGATATGGTGCCGTCTTCTTTAATCTTGCCCTCCGCCCTTTCTGCCTTTTCTGCCCTTCCTGCCGGGAATCCAGACGGGCGCAAACCTGCCCGACTGGATGCTGAAACCGGCGTCGCTGAGCGCGGGAACGTCGCCCTCATGGCGTTCCTCCGTCGCTGGCGCTCGCCACGAAAATGCTGCCGTCCTGCGGCTCCGCACGGGCGGGATCACGCGCCGGAACGGCAGCGCGGCCGTCGCCTGATTGCGCCTCGGACGGCGGCGCGGCGGCAGCCCGCGTGTCGGCCGGGCGCATGACGAACAGCGGTGCCTCGCGCCAATCGGGCGGCGGTGCCGGCTGTGGGGACCGCGTATCCGATGGAACCGCGCCGCCAAGGATCGGCGCGAGCGCGGCGACATATGCGCGCGTCTCGGCGGGAAGCGGTCGGCCCGTCGCGCGGTGCTCGTCGTAGCGGCCGGGACCGGCATTGTAGGCCGCCAGCATCGCCGCGACATTGCCGTAACGGTCGAACATTTCGCGCAGGTAGGCGGTGCCGGCGAGGATGTTATCGCGTGGGTCATAGGGATCACGGCCGAGGCCATAGCTGACACGCAGGCCCGCCCATGTGTCGGGCATCACCTGCATCAATCCCATCGCTCCGGCTGACGAAACCGCGCGCACGTCGCCCGCGCTCTCGGCGCGCAGCACGGCGCGAATCCAGTGCTCGGGGATGCCGAAACGCTGCGACGCCTCGGCGATGTGGGCCGCATAGGGATGGGCGGCGGCCGGGCGCTCGACTGACACGGATTGCGCGACGGCGATGCCCGATCCGGCGCAGATGGAGAGCGCGCCGGCCAGCAGCAGGACGGCATAATGCCATGCCGGCCTGTCTCCGCTTCGCCGCCAGCCTGCCAGCGTGCTCGCTGCGGTCAAGGGCAAGGCGCAAGCGCCGGCCGATGGCCGCCCCTGACCTTCGCTGCGCGCGCCGGCCGTCTGGTCGCCGAGCGGGACGAAGGGATGAGACGGCTTTTCCGCGAACAGAGGGATGCCGGTATTGGACCCGATGACGGCTCGGGCACGCGCGGCCTTCATTCCTCGTCCTCGCGTTTGCGGGGACGCTTCCAATGTAGGCCCCAAGACGAAGGGTCGTCGTTGGACTGGAACAATCTGGCGCGGATCGGAAACGGGAAGATTGGTCCGTCCAGTTTCAGGGACAGAAACTCGCCAGCGTTCTCGCTGGAGTCTTTCCATGCGGGGCCAACGTCCGGGCCGTCTTCGCTGTCGAGATGCACGCGATAGTCGGGCGCGTTCTTCACGGCGTTCGGCTCGGCGGGAACGATGACAAGCTGCTCGTCGAGGCCGAACGAACGAATCTGCCCGGAATAGCCGGTTTTGGTGCGGGTGAATTGGCCGATCTGTGCCATGGAAAATCTCCTGCGTGTGTTTTCGGGGGGTGGTTTCAGTGCGTCGGCGCGCGCCACTCGTAGCGGCCGACGCCTTCCTCATCGGTCCAGAGCGGGACCGCTCGGCCGATGACGGAAGCTGCGGGGATGGGTCCGAAGTAGCGGCCGTCGAGGCTGTCGCGGACTTCCAAATTCATGAGGAAAAGCTGGTCGTCGCCGATGACGCGGCAGCCCTGCCAGACGGGCAGATCGCGGCCGAGGCTGTCGCGCTCCAGCGCCTCGCCCATCTCAATCCCGTTCACCGTGATCGTGCGGCCGGCGCGGCAAACCCGCTGTCCGGGCAGGCCCAAGACGCGCTTCAAGAGCGGAACGCCTCGCGCGATATAGCCGCGCTCGATCATGAAGGCGGCGAGCGGTTCGGGCGGCATGATGGCGACCAACTCGGGCACGTCGATCCGGTCAGTCGGCTCGACGGTGTAGAACCCGACCGGCGCGCTGGCGGTGGCGTTCCAGATGAGTTTCGTCGGCGTCTCGACCGCGCTAGCGGCGGCGATACCGATGACGGAAAGCGCCGTCACCATGAGGGTGCGGCGGCGTGTCATGGGTCGATCCTGCGGCGATGAAGCCAAGCGGCATGTCGCTCGGGCGTGTAGGCGTGCGGCTCCAGATTGGCGGTCAAACGGTTGTGGACGTGCCGCCAGTGGTCCGGCGAGGCGTCGGCCGGATCGAGGCCGAGCGATTCCACGGCGTCGATAGCGGCAAGCGCGCGCTGCACCTTGGGCCAGCTATCGAGGCGCAACAGGATTTCGCCGCCGGGGCGCACGAACGGCAATGTCTGGAACGGCTCGCCGCGACCGATGGCGCGCACAATGTCGATGCGCGAAATGACAGTGCCGTGCTCGCCGCTCGCCCATCGCACGAAGGCAAAGACGCCGCCCGGCGCGAAGCCGACGACGCTGCGGCGTCGGTCGATGATCTGCTCGTAGCTCTTGCGGCCGAAGCGTATCCAGTGCTCGACCTTGCGTTTCTCGAACGTCAATTCGACCAATGTGGTGAAGGGCGCGGGTCCATGCGCGCCGCGATGCGCGCGCCGGCTCATTGTTCGTTCCGTTCTTCGGGGGTGAGCGGACGCGCGGGAAAGACGGTGCCAGCGGTCTTGTCGCGGGTGGATTTGCGCTCGCCGGTCGCGCTCCAGTCTTCCAGATCGCGGACGGTGTAGAGGACGCGACCGCCGACCTTGCGATAGGTCGGGCCGGTCCCGTAGGTGCGATGCTTCTCAAGGGTGCGGATGGATATGCCGAGGAAGCGCGCGGCTTCCTTGGTGCGCAACAGGCGCGGCGGCAGGCCCGCAAGCGGGTTGGGCATGGATCACCTCCAGTCGGGATTGGGCTGCCGGGGGCGGCAGCGGACTGTGGCGAACCATGGCGAGGGATCGGCGGCGCGTAGCGTGCCGCATTTGCGCCTATGCGCTGGCGGCACCCCCCTCGGGCGCGGCGTGGCGAATAGTGAGGGATACCACCGGCTCGATGCCTGCCGCGCCGAATAGGCAAAGACAATCGCACGCCGTTCGGCTAAGAGTGGCAGCGGAGCAGACGCGCTGCTCTGGGGCGTCGAAACCCCTGACTAGTGGTTGTTGCCGGCCGAAACGGCAACGCACTCCTTGACCTATGGTCGGGGAGCCTGTGGCGTATACAACAGGCTTTCCGAGCTAAAGGCCATGGGGCCGTCTAGTCACGGTTTCGAACTCCCCGATCACCAAGAGTCAGAGAGAATCGTTTGCGGGGGCGCACCGCAAGCAAACTTTCTCGGATGTGGGGAAAGACTATGCGGGTTCCCGTCGAACTCGATCCCGATGTGGACGACGAAGCGCCAACCGGCGACGGCATCACTGTCTATGACGAACGGCATTTCGTGACCTATCTGCGTTTGCTGGATGCAAAGGCCGAGGGCGCGGACTGGAAGGAAGTCGCGCAGATCGTGCTGCACCGTGATCCGGCCGCCGAGGAAATGCGGACCTATCGTTGCTGGCAAAGCCATCTCGAACGCGCGCAATGGCTTTCGCGCAAGGGTTATCGAAAGATTCTGGAGCAGACCGCCGCCAATAAGGCGTGAGACAATCGCCCCTCGGTCAACGCTTGTCGGGCTTGATCGGATAGTGGAGCAACAGGCGATAGCCTCCGCGCATCATCTTGATACCGTGCGCGACCAGGCGGCGGGCCTTGTTCTTACGCGGGTCGCCCTCAAAGTCCTCTTTGGTGCCGCGAAAGCCTAGTAGGACTTCGGCGATGGTGCGGTAACTTTCGCCGCGCAGCCGAGCGTCGAGCGCGCGCATGGACAGGATAAGCCATTGCCGGAGCTGGGCGGGAACGGCTCGGAAGTCGGGGCCGGGCACGCGGCCGTTGAGAGACCGCCATAAACGGCGGGCGGCATGGGCGCGTAGCTCCAGAAAGGAATCCATCGGCAGGGTGACGGCATAGAACGTGGCTGCGTCGGGCACCGCCTCGGGCAGCCAGAATTGGTGCGCAACGCCATCCACCTGCCAGATGCCGTGCCAACCATCGGACGCGCGGCGCATGTCGAGGCCGTCAAGATGCGCAAGCGTCAATGTCGGTTCGGTGTCGTCGTCCTTATGATCGACCGGCGACAGCATCACGGCTTGCGGTTGAAGGCTCGGACTCCAGATCGGCGATTCCCGGTCATGCGGCGCGTCGGGATCGCACGGGAAATCGTAAACCCCAACGATCCGCGAACGCTTCAAGCGCGCGGCCGGTCGGCTGTCGATTCAGCGCCATGGTCTGGAAATCCTGACGATAATCGTCATTCCGACGCAGGTATTCCCATGCGAAGCCGGCGGCCGGAATGTTCTTCGCGTGCCTGTATGCCGCCGGCAAACGCCAGTCGATGCTAAGCATGGCGTCACCTCCCAAAGCCGGGGCGTGTAAGGCAACGCCCCGGACAAGAGAGATTCAAAGATTGCTGGAAATATAGAAGCCGCCCAAAGCAGATACGTTGAGCGGCTAACCCGATCATTTTTGGTTTTTTTATTCTTAACACTGTCGTTCAGGTCTGACTAGTCGTTCGCCCGCGTGTGCGGGCAAACCGACCTAGCTTCATCTGCTAGAAAACACATGAACCTCATCATGTGCGGTCTCGATGGTGAAAAGGTCGCCGCCCATCTCGGCGTCGCGCGCCATCGCTTGCCAATCGACATAGTAGCGCAGCGCCTCGGGGATCGTGATGCTTTCGGCGGTCAGCTCCTCCATGTAATCGGCAAGGCTGGCGAACTGACCATGGTAGCAGTCCTGCAAAGCAGACTCTGCTTGGTCCATGTCGCCGACAAACTGCTCCAGCAAGCCCGCGCCTAGCGCACCATGCTCGACGATGAAAACACACCCATCTGCGCCACGCTCTCAACGCTGTCATACTCCCCGATGGTGACGCCCTCGAAGCCCTCATAGTCATGGATGGCGTATTCCTCAGCGTTCTCGATGGGGGACCGTGCGAGCATAGCCGCGATCTCGTTCCTGATCTCGTAGGCGTCCTGATCTGCGTCGATCCAAGCCCCATGCAGATAGCCGTTATTGTAGGCGGCAAGGCAGGCAACATAGATACGGGGATTGCTGTCGGCTGCGCTGGTCATGTCTCTGTTCCTTCGGGTTTGGGGGTCAGAGCAGCGAAGCGCCGCTCCTGAACCCTTGCCCGTCGGCGAGACCGGGGTAGTAAGGTGCCAGACAACTCTTTGGCACCGTGGAATAAATGGAGGGGACCCGCTTGCGGGGAGCGGGCCGTTTATGCCGCGAAAGGCCGGAGAGTTTTCTTGCGCCGCGCGAGGGCAGCGCCCTTAGCAATTCCTCGAACAAGAAAATCAGCAGGCCGGGCTGCCGTGCATCCAATTCTCAATGTTTCCGGACGGTAAGGGTCGCGCTACGCGGCGACAGCCGCGCCGGCCCGGAGGCGAACGCGCTTCCAAATTGCGCCGTAGAGAGCCGGAGGGCCGCTATGAGAAAAGTCCCGGCGCGTTGCGCCGGGTCCGTCTTTCATATCAACGAGCGGGCGCGGGACTGGCGGGCAATGGTGCGGCCAGTCGCATCAAAGCCGACACGCCAACGAAGCCGCCGCCGACCAAACAGAAGATTTGCCGCCAGATTTCAGAGGGCACCGCTTCTTTGGTGATGCCATAGACCAGCGCATAGCCTGCCACGGCGGCAGGTGCGGCAAAGACCAGCGCCACGACCAAGCGCAGGATGGGAATGCGCAAAGTCTCGAACAGCAGAGCGAGGATGCCAAACGCCACGCCAGCGGCAACGAGGCCGACCAGCCCGGCACCTATCAGGCCGGAGCCGGTCTGGTAGGCAAATTGCGCAGCAGTCAATCCAAGCATGAAGGGCAGAGCATAGACTGCGAGCTTGTAAGCCGCGACGCAAAGGACGGCGATCAGCACCACGCTCATCAACATCACGGCTACCATGCTTCTGCTCCTTCACGCTGCGCGCGGATTGTCGTTGCATCGCTCCTGCGGTTGGGCACGGACAACATAATGCCAATCCGTGCCCCTTCTGTCGACCATCGGCGGCTTTCAGTTCTCATTTTGGAGGGCTATAGCGTAGGTGTAGTTCTCTGTTTCTTCGGCTTCGGCCCGCCAACCATAACGCCGCCCGCCACCCCGCAAACGCAGCCTTAGCGGAGCTATTGGCCATTCGTGTTTTGAGTGATAGCGTAAGGTCATGAAAACCGCGAACCTGCGCCACATGACCGTCGATGAGTTTCTTGAGTGGAGCGAACGCCAGCAAAGCGGACGCTACGAGCTTGAGCACGGCCAAGTTGTGACGATGCAGGCCGAGCGCATCGAGCATACGGAGGCGAAGCTTGAAACGGTGATCGCGCTTCGCGAAGCGATCAAAAAAGCCGGCCTGCCGTGCAGCGCCGTGACGGACGGCGCGACCGTGCGCATATCCAAAACCACGGCTTACGAGCCTGACGCCTTGGTCTATTGCGGCGAAAAAGCGCCGCGCGGCTCGCTGGAAATTCCGAACCCGGTCGTTGTTGTTGAGGTGCTGTCGCCGGGCACCGCCATGCGCGACGCGCAAGCCAAGCTGCAGGGCTACTTCAGCGTCGCGAGCGTGGAGCATTACCTCATCTTGAACCCGGAGACGCGGATGGTGACCCATCACGCCCGCGCGGAGGGCGACGCCGTGCGCACGCGCATCGTGTCCGACGGCGCGCTGATGCTCAATCCGCCCGGCCTTGACGTGTCGGTGGAAGCGATGTTCCCCGTCGAAGTTAGCGTGGAACAGACAATTTAATTTATTAAAAAACAGATCTCGTTCTTATGTGGCCAACACTCAAAAACAGATCGTCCCTTTTGTAACACATACCTCACTTCACCGCTGAAAATGTAAGCAGCTTTAATTTCATATCCTTCCGCTAAAAGAGAGGATAACTTCCTGTCGGTGGCGAAACTTGGCGTACTGGCCAGCAACGCAGCAATAGCTATAGATAAGCGTATCACCTGTCGATCTCGCCGAACACGATGTCGAGCGAGCCGAGCACGGCCGACACGTCCGCCAGCATGTGGCCCTTGCACAGGAAGTCCATGGCGGCGAGATGCGGGAAGCCGGGCGCGCGCACCTTGCACCGATACGGCTTGTTGGTGCCGTCGGCGATGAGATCCACGCCGAACTCCCCCTTCGGCGCCCCGACCGCCGCATAGACCTCGCCGGCCTCCACCCGGAAACCTTCCGTGTAAAGCTTGAAGTGGTGGATGACCGCCTCCATCGAGCGCTTCATGGCGTCCCGGCGCGGCGGCGCGATCTTGTTGTCGGTGGTCAGGACTGGCCCGCCGCCGTTCGGCCCCATGAGCTTGTCGATGCACTGCTCCATGATGCTGACGGATTGGCGCATCTCCTCCATGCGGATGAGGTAGCGGTCGAAACAGTCGCCGTTCTTGCCGATGGGGATGTCGAACTCCATCTCGTCGTAGCACTCGTAGGGCTGGCTCTTGCGCAAGTCCCACGCCGCGCCCGACCCGCGCAGCATCACGCCGGTGAAGCCGTATGCCAGCGCGTCCTCCAAGCTGACCACGGCGATGTCGACATTGCGCTGCTTGAAGATGCGGTTGTCGGTCAAGAGGCTGTCGATGTCGGCCAGCGTTTTGCGGAACGGGTCGCACCAGGCGGAGATGTCCTCGATGAGCTGCGGCGGCAAATCCTGGTGCACGCCGCCGGGGCGGAAATAGTTGGCGTGCAGGCGCGAACCGGACGCGCGCTCGTAAAACACCATCAGCTTTTCGCGCTCCTCGAAGCCCCACAGCGGGGGGGTTAGCGCGCCTACGTCCAGCGCCTGGGTGGTGACATTCAGGAGGTGCGAAAGGATGCGGCCGATCTCGCAATAGAGCACACGGATGAGCTGGCCGCGCCGCGGAACCTCAAGTCCGAGCAGCTTCTCGATGGCGAGGCAGAACGCGTGCTCCTGGTTCATCGGCGCGACATAATCGAGCCGGTCGAAATACGGGATCGCCTGCAGATAGGTCTTGTGCTCGATCAGCTTTTCCGTGCCGCGATGCAGCAGCCCGATATGCGGATCGACGCGCTCGACCACCTCGCCGTCCAGCTCCAGCACAAGGCGCAGCACGCCGTGGGCCGCCGGATGCTGCGGGCCGAAGTTGATGGTGAAATTGCGCAACTCGGCTTCGGGCGTTTTGCCCTGCTCCGCCGCCGCTACAGTCTGCGCTGCCGCTCCGCCGTCCGCCATGCTTGTCCCGCCATAAAGTAAGCGCCGCCTTATAGAGCGGCGCCGTTGGTTCTACAGATTGTCGCCGAGCCAGGTGCTCGCGTAATCGCTGTCGTTGGACGACTTGAAATCCACCTCGTAAACGAGAACGCCGTCCGCGCCGAGGGTGAGCTTGCGTTCGGCCCCCTGCTTGCACACGAAGCCTTTGATCTTTTCGGCGATGATTTTCTTCGCAGTCTCTTTTTCGCACAGATTGCGAATGGCCGCGAGGGGGGCGCCGCAAAAACCCTCGATCGAGAATTTCTCCGCCTCTTTCATGTTGAAGGTCGGCCAGTCGAATGTCGGCTTCAGGCCGAGGCCGCAGCGCTCGTTCACACTCCTTGTATGATCTGACTCAAATCGCTTTTCGACCTTTTCGTATGTCAGCTTGTCCTTCAGCGACTGAGCTTGGGCGACGCCAACGCAAAGCGCCGCATGGCAAACAATCAATAAAGCTTTGGCAAGGTTTCCCATAAAATTCTCCGCGCGGATCGTATTTACCGCGCTTGAGTAATTCGGATTTTTGACATGATCCACACAAGGTATCGCCGGCGAGGCGTCATATAACCATTACATTTGCGGGGTTTTCTTCGCGACGCGCGCGTTGAAGCGATCCCACGCGACGACGAAGCGCTGATGCCGCCCCTCGCCGATCAGGTCGACGCCGTCATGCGCGCGCACCTTGAACCAGAGCTTCTGCCCCTCGACGCTTTCCAACTCCGCATCGACCGTCACCGTCAGACCGACGGGCGTCGCTGCGACGTGGCTCACATCCACATGCGTCCCCAAGCTGCCCTCGCCCTCGTCAAGGTGCGGCGCCATCAGCTGAACGCACGTCCACTCCATCAGCGCGACCATGAAGCCAGTGGCGAAGACGGCGGGCATTCCCGCCATCTCCGGGCTTTCAGGGTAGATGTGCGGCACGGTTTTCTCCGGCGGCACCGTATAGGCGAAGCGGTGCGTAAGGCCTGGCGCGAGCGTAGGTTTCATCAATCGTCGTCGTCGTCGTCCCAAGCCTCGCGCTCTTCAGGCGTGAGATAATGCTCTTTCACCTCGGCGCCGGTCACCGGCTTGCCGGTCGCCTTCTGCATCAACGCCGCGATCTCATCGTCCGATTTGCCCTGATCCTTCAGCATTTCGATCTCATCGCTCGCCATGCCGATGAGCTCTTCGATATTGAACGTCTCCTCCTCGGCGCCCGAGGCGTCACGCAACGCTTTCTGCGCTGTCAGGAAGTCCGCCAGCGTAAACATCGTTTCCTTGGCCATGCCGTTCTCCTTGCATCACAGCCGTTGATTGGGTCTTGACCGGTGAGCGCCGCACGCGGCGATCGGTTCCGCCCAATCCGGCGATTCATTGTTTAGCAGCTTTTTCGTCGCCCGGCAGATTGTACTCGGCGCCTTCCCACGGCGAGAGAAAATCGAAGTTGCGGAACTCCTGTTGCAGCTTTACAGGCTCGTAAACCACGCGCTTTTCCTCCTCGGAGTAGCGCACCTCGACAAAGCCGGTCAGCGGGAAATCCTTGCGCAACGGGTGGCCGCGAAAGCCGTAATCGGTCAGGATGCGCCGCAGGTCCGGGTGGCCGGAGAACAGCACGCCGTACAGGTCGAACGCCTCGCGCTCGTACCAGTTGGCGGCGGGGAAGACGCCGTTGATGGAGGGAACCGGCGTGCGCTCGTCGGTTGTGATCTTGACGCGGATGCGGTGGTTGAGGTGCGGGCTGAGGAGGTGATAGACGATCTCGAAGCGCTCGGCGCGCTCGGGGTAATCCACGCCGCAGATGTCTATGAGCTGCGAGAACCGGCACTGCGGGTCGTCGCGCAGAAAAGTCATCAGATCGACAATGCTTCCGAGCCCGGCGTGTATGGTCAACTCGCCGAAACTCGTCTCCGCGCGCAGCGCCACGCCCGCCTGCGCCGCCAAAATGTGCTCGCCCAGAGCCTGAAGACGTGCGCTCATCGCTCGATGGTTCCGGTGCGGCGGATTTTCTTCTGCAGCAGCATGACGCCGTAGAGCAGCGCCTCGGCGCTAGGCGGGCAGCCCGGCACGTAGATGTCCACCGGCAGCACGCGGTCGCAGCCGCGCACGACGGAGTAGCTGTAGTGGTAATAGCCGCCGCCGTTGGCGCAACTGCCCATCGAGATGACGTAGCGCGGCTCGGGCATCTGGTCGTAGACCTTGCGGATCGCGGGGGCCATTTTATTGCACAGCGTGCCGGCGACGATGATCACGTCCGACTGGCGGGGCGAGGCGCGTGGCGCGAAGCCGAAGCGCTCCAGATCGTAGCGCGGCATGGAGGCCTGCATCATCTCCACCGCGCAACACGCAAGCCCGAACGTCATCCACATCAGCGAGCCGGTGCGCGCCCAGTTGATTAGATCGTCGGTAGAGGTGACGAGGAAACCCTTGTCGGCCAGTTCGTCGTTGATTTCGGTGATAAGCGCCGGCGGCTTTTTCGCAGACGGCGACGCTGCGCCGGAGCGGCCTGGCGTGTCCATGGCCGGCTGGGCGTAAGGCGGCAAAATCAATCCCATTCCAGCGCCCCTTTCTTCCATTCGTATATGAATCCAACGGTCAAAACCGCGAGGAAGATCATCATGGCCCAAAAGCCGGCGAGCCCCGCCTCCTTGAAGGCGACCGCCCACGGGAACAGGAACGCCACCTCCAGATCAAATATAATGAACAAAATGGAAACAAGGTAGAATCGCACGTCGAATTTCATGCGCGCGTCGTCGAACGCCGGGAACCCGCATTCGTAGGCGGAAACCTTCTCCGGGTCGGGATTGTTGGGCGCGACGACGAAGGGCGCCGCGGCGAGCGCCAGACCAATCACCAGCGAGACGCCGAAAAAGATGACGAGCGGCAGATAGTCGAGAAGAAGTTGGTTCACGGAGCGGAAGCCTTTCGCGCCTGGCCGACACGCCACCCTAACGCTTTTTCACCCCTGAAAACAATGTCTCCGTTCGACGCGCCCGAGCGCTGGGGGTTCACTTAAGATTGCGAACGGAACCGGATGGCTCTCAGCGCTTTCCTTAGCATCTGCGCAAACAGCAGAACACAAAGAAAAGGAAACGCGAACATGAAGAAGCAGCTCTTAACAGCGGTGGCGGCGGCGGCGCTTTTCGCCGCGGGCGCGATTGAGGCGAACTCCCAGGGCGGCGGCGGGGGCGGCGGCTCGCCAGGCGGCGGCGCGGCGACAGAAGGCGGCTCGGGATCTGGGCAAGGCGGCGGGCGCACGGCGGCCCCCTCCTCAGGCGGCGCGAGTTCGCTGGACGGAGGCCCAAACCGTTCGACGGACGCGCCCAATGTTGGCGGACGCCCCAGCGATGGGCGGGACGAGGGCGGCAACGCCCGGGCCAACCGCGTTGACGGGGCGAGCGAATCGGCCAGCGACCGCCAGGCCCGTGACGCCGAACGCGCGCGCGACGCGACCGAGCGCGACCGAACCGACCGCGACCGGGCTGACGCCCGCTCCGACCGCGATGACGGCTCGGATCGGACGAACGTGGAGAGCAAAAAAGTGACGCTCGACAACAGCCAGCGCACCAGGATCAAAACGGTGATCAAGGAAGCTCGACCAGCGCGCGCCACGGTGAATTTCAGCGTCGTGGTCGGTCAGCGCGTGCCGTCGAGCGTGACCTATCTGGAGCTGCCGCCGGCGATCATCGAGATCGTGCCGCAGTACCGGACGTATCGCTATGTTTACGCAGGCGACAGCATCGTCATTGTGGAGCCGGACACTGGGCTGATCGTCGACGTCATCCCGGCTTGACGCACGCCACGAAAGTCGCGCGCGGAGCGTGGCTTTCATCCACCCAAGCAGTAAGGGTAATGGCGCGAGTGACGGGGCTCGAACCCGCGACCTCCGGCGTGACAGGCCGGCACTCTAACCGACTGAGCTACACCCGCGCAAATCAAGGCTTTGGTTGTAGCGTCCCAGCGCGCAGCCCGCAACAAGAAATGCAGCCGATTCCTTGCGCCCGAGCGCGACGACGATTGCCCGTCATCGAGCGTCCTTGCGGCGCCAAATCCGGTTCAGCGCCGATGCGAGGCGAATGCCAGCCTCCGCAAGCCGCTGATCCACAACCCCTTTAACCGCCCGCACATAATCGTCTCCCAGCGCCTTATCCTCAGGGATGACGTAAGCTTTGGCCTTCGCAAGGCGGTGGGACTCATTCGCCCAATCGAGAGGTCGTCCTTCGGAGTTCACCAGGGCGCCCAAATCGCCGCGCAAACGCTCCTCGATAAGGCGGACGTATTCTCCCCAGAACACCGTGGTTCGCTCAATAAGCAGAACATCCCACACGAAGTGAAGATTGGCGGGCTGGCCGAAAAACGTCACCTCGAGGCGGCTGCCGCCAGCGTCGTTGCGGTCGATGCAATGGAGCGGCTGATGGACGTCCGCAACGAAATGCACCAAAAACTGCAGGGCTTCGACGCGAGCGTCGTGCGAGCTCGCCTCGTTGACGAGCGCTTCCTCGGCTCGCGCGATGGCGTCCACCACGCATGATCCCGCCTTGGGGGCGCAGTCTCGTGCAGCGTCGTAACCCTCGGCGTCGTATGGGATGTTCACAAAATGCCATCCGCGAGTCTCGGGTCGCACGGTCTGAACGGCGTCCGCCCATGCGGATATGGACGCAAGCGAAACCCCCGGACCCAGCAAGGCGGCCACCTCTGTCCGCGCCTCTGGCGTTAACCGCCTTTCCGCGATCTCCGCCACGATGGAGTGTCCGTCTGCGCCCCAAGCGCCGGCCGGCGACGCGGCGGCGGCCGCGAGGCAAAATGTCAAAGCGCTGAAACGCATCATAACCTCGTGTTTTTCCTCAGCCTTAAGATGCTGCTACACGCCGAGCGCGCCAAGGTCAAACCACCTTGAAACGCTGGTCGCTTCGCGCTTGCAGCGGCCTTCAAAACAATTAAACTGCGATCGTTGTTTGTTTTTTTGGTGATCGCGATGCCAAACGTTTTCATTTCCTATTCCCGCCGCAACAAACGCACTGCAGAACAAATTGTCGCTAAGTTACAGTCTGAGGGTATAGCGGACATTTTCTTGGACAAAGACCCGGAAAATGGCATCAATCCTGGATCAGACTGGGAAAAAACACTAAAAACCAAAGTCGCCGCCAGCAAGATCATGCTTCTGATTGTTTCTCCGGCTTGGCTTCAGAGCAAACACTGCTTCAACGAGTATCAATGGGCGATCAACGCTAAGCGCAACGCGTTCGGCATGTTCCGCGATAGCGCCACAGCAGGCCCCTTGGTGATCCCAGTCCTCGTGGAGGGGGTGACGTTTGACACGCTGAAAACCGCCCAGCCTCGCGAACTTCAGAAACTCCAGGCCTTAAATGGTTATGAAGACCTAAAGGTTTCACTGGAGCTTGCTCAGGAAGACGCCGACGCAGCCAGCATTAAAGCCCTCTCGGAAGAGCAAAAAGCCGCGCTGCATGGTCTTTGGGAATGGCTGAGCGGCGAGTTTCGCAAACGCGGCGTCACCCCGGTTCGCCCGCCCTTCGATCCGTCGCGGCCGCCCTATCCAGGTCTTTCGTCGTTGCTGCGTGAGGACGCAGCAATTTTTTTCGGCCGAGAAGCGTTGGTGGACGAGACCGTCGACCAATTGGTGTCGATGCGGGACGGTCGAGGCAAAAAAATGCTGGTCCTGCTGGGCGCATCGGGGGCGGGAAAATCGTCCCTTCTGCGGGCAGGACTCATGCCGCGCATTGAATATGTGGCCGACAAATTTCTGTGTTTGCCCGCCCTGCGACCCGGAGGAGCCGCTCTCTCCGATCCGAGGGAGGGCTTCATCGCCTGTTTGGCGGAAGCGTTTCGGCGCGCAGCAAAAGCCGGCAAGGGCGAGGCCTTCGACAAGCGCCAGATCAAACGCGCCGTGTCAGGCGAGGTGTCGCAGGTCGAAGATCTCCTGAACTCTCTGGTAAACCTTTACACGTTCCTCGATCGCCAGGGTCGACGCAGCCCACCCCCTACGCTCGTCCTTCCCATCGACCAGGGTGAAGAACTTTTTCCCCTCTCGATCAATGACGCCAGCGAGCGCGATCTGACGCGCAAACGCGAGGCGGACAAATTCCGCGCCATGCTCGCCAGCCTGCTAGAGCGCCGCAAAGTGTCGTTCATGACTGTCATTGCAATTCGCTCCGACAGCTTCCCTCGACTGCAGGAGGATGAATGTCTCGGGGCGGTTGGAAAAGAGACGCGGGACCTGCCGCCGCTTCCCCAAGGGTCATATCGCGCGGTCATCGAGGGGCCGGCGCGCGTCGCCAAGATCGAGGTCGAGCCGGAGCTGATCGACGCTTTGCTCGCCGATGTCTCGGGCCTCGGCGACGCGTTGCCCCTCGTCGCGTTCGTTCTGCGCCAACTCTGGGATCAAAGCCAAAAGAGACGCATCGGCGAGCGTTTGTCCTTTCGCCTGAGCGCGTATAACGCGCTTGGCCGACTGGGCGGGGCGATCGACAAAGTCGTTGAGCATGCGATCGGACGCGACTTCGACCACATCGCGTTGCGGGCCGCGTTTATTCCGCATCTCGCGGTCGTCTCGGAGCAAAACCAGGTGTTGCGCCGGATCGCGAAGCCTGACGAGCTTCCCGCGGAGGCAATGCCGATGATCGACGCCCTCATCGACAAGGCGCGGCTTTTGCAACGTGACGCCGATGGCGAGATCGAGGTGGCGCATGAAGCGGTTCTCCGCCAGTGGACGCTGCTTGCGGGGTGGCTGGAAAACGCCAGCAACGCGCTCGGGCTTTTGAACACAGCGGAAACCGACGCCGCTGCGTGGCGAAATGAACGCGCCGGGAAAGGGCCGCGGGAGACTTCCGCCGTCGATCAAGCCCGCCTGTATCCTCAAGAGCGATTGGATCTTCTTTACACCGCGCTTGAGCATTTGGGGCTGCCGAAGCGCCGTATCGGCGATTTGCACGATTTCATCGCCCCGGAGCATCGGCGGCTGACTGCAGAGATCGCGGCGACAGTTCCGAGAGAAGGCGGCGGAGTTGACGTTATCGCCGGCCACGCGCGGCGCACCCAGATTGGAAATCGCCTGGACGACTTGGGCGATCCTCGTCCGGGCGTCGGCTTGTTGTCCCGCGACGCGCTCGATCGCCGTATCGCCCGACTGGAGCGGGAGGCGTCTTTTGGATTTCCGTCCGAGCCGCGCCGCGAGCATCAGTTGCGCAGCGCGCGGGATCTCGTGACAGGGGACTGGAAACTGCCTCTTCCGGACATCGCCTGGTGCGCCGTCCCAAGTGGGGAGGTGACGATGCGTCTTGCCGCAGGCTCGGGCGACACTGCAACCCAGAAAACCGTGTCTCGCACAATCGGCGAGCAGTTCTGGGTTTCGAAATATCCAATCACGATCGTTCAGCTTTACGCATTCGGCCTCCTGCGGGATGAGAACGGGGAGTTTTCAAAAGACAAACCGGCCGAACATTTCTTGGACAAACGCTGGTGGACAGGGTTTCCGGAAGAATTCTCTAACCCACACGCCATGCGCGTGGCCGAGCGTGACGCGCAGACCAACTACCCGGCGCAGTTTGTCAGCTGGTATCAGAGCGTCGCCCTGGGACGATGGCTGACAGCCGTTTATCGATCGTTAGGATTCATCCCAGATTGGGCTGAGATCCGCCTGCCGACGGAGTGGGAGTGGCAACAGGCCGCGACGGGCGGAGACGCCAGTCGGATTTATCCTTGGGGCGAGGACTGGCGGCCAGAGTTCTGCCGCAACAGCGAAGGCCAGGAAAGCGCGTGCGCCGTTGGCCTTTATCCGCATGGCGACGCCTCCACGGGCGCGAGCGACATGAGCGGCCTAACGTATGAATGGTGTTTGAACGGTTTTGACGACCTGGAAAACCAAGACGTCAGCAGCACGCTAGACCGCCCGTCGCGCGGCGGCGGCTACTTTACGCAACGGCGGGGCGGAGAGACGCGTGACGCGGTCTCAGTTCACGGCCGCCTGCAGGATAAGGCCTCAGGCGTAAACGACAACGGTCAACGCATCCGTGTCGGCGTTCGGCTGATTTGCACGGGCTTCTCATCGTCGGCCGACGCCGTGTATCGGGAGGATCGCCTCGGGGTCTTCAGCGCGCCCAACGCCGATCGAACCGCGCCGTGAGCGTGGTTTCGAGCAAGACGGCGTAATCTCTCGGGCCGAAGCCGCATATCTCGCCGGCAAGCGCCCATTCGGAGGAGAGCGAGCAATCAAACGCCCCCGGGTCGTCGGTGTTGACGCTGAACGAGAGCCCCATCTCGTGGGCTGTGAGAATGGGATGCCGGCTCAAATCGTGAACGGCCGCCGTGCGCTGGTTGCTCGTCAAACAAAACTCGAAATGTATGCGGGCGTCGCCCAATCGCCGAAGCAAACCCAAGTCGGTGAAGGCCGCAAGGCCGTGGCCCAGTCTCGTTGCTCCGCACTCGTCGACTGCGGCGATCACCTCGTGCGGCCCCGCAAACTCGCCCGCGTGAATGCTCACCCCAAGACCTGCCGCCGCTACGGTGCGGCAAAAGCCTTTGAACCGCGTCAGGTCGATGTCCTCCAAGCCGGCTATGCTCACGCCGGCGATAAGCCCGGCGCGGCCCGCCTCGGCGGCGAACTCCGCTTCCCGCTGAAGGGCCTCGTCGGGCAAACGGCGCGGCGCAATCAAAAGAAACGCAACGCGCGGCCCTCGCGTCTCCAGGTCATCGGCAAATGCGCGAAATGCGGCGAGTTCCCTTAGAAAGCCCGCCTCGTCCCGAGGAAACATAAGCGGTGAAATGGTGATCTCAGCGTAAACCGCCGATTGCGCAGCGAGATCGGCCACATGCGCGGCAAGGATCGGCGCATAGGCTAGCCAGGGTGCGTCCTGATAGGGCGCTGATCGTTCGAGCCATTCTCGAAACCCATCGCGCCCAACCGGGAGCAAGCCCAGAGCTGTCGGTTCAATGAGCGGCGACGCCCCCGTGGCGGCGACGCGCCTCAGAAGCTTCTCGCTGAGCACCCCCCTCAAATGGCAGTGGAGCTCAGCTTTAGGTAACGGCGCATCGCCCATGTAGCGTCCCCTGCGCCCACCGGCGGCAAAACATCAATGTAGCGATCTTGGGAAACGATGAGTATGAAGCACGGCGATCCGCAGCTGGTCACGAAATTGGCTGCGGAATTGTAACGCCCTCCGCGCTGCCAAGTGCCCTCTGCGGTCGAGCGTCCATCGAGAATGGCGCCCACCGCATGCACGGCCCCGAACGTGTCGACGATGAGGGTGCCGTCGATCGACGTCAACCGCCGAGTGAGTTCGGGCGTAAGCACCGTGGGTTCGACGGGAATGCACTGCCGGGCCAAGCGCGCAGCTTCTTGAGCTGCAGCGGCGGTGAACAAAATGTTCGTGCCGACAGGTTGCTCGGCGGCGACTGTCACAATCTCCCATAGTCGGGAGACCTCAACATCCGGCATACTTTCAAAAACGCCGAGCAGATACTTTTCGAAGACGTCCAGGGTCAGGATGCGCTGACGTTCAACGGGTAGGCCGTGGGAAAAAAGAGCCGTCATCTGCGGGCCGTGATGCAAGGCCCATACGCCCCGGCCTTTGATCCGAACTGACACCCCACTGGGTTGATCCGTCAAGGTCGTAAAGCCATGAAACCGGCGCCCGTCAAACAACAAAGCGAAATGATCGGACGCCATTTCGATCAGCTTGCGCACGCCTGCGCGCTCCCACGTTTCAACAGGCCGGCGGAACGAAAGCGACGGCGCCGGGCCTTCGCCTTCAACGCCTAGGACGATCGTCGCCTCATGCGTCCGCCCCTCGTATTCCGCCGTCGCGACATCGCAGAAAACGTCGTAAAGGTCGGGCGCTGGGGTGAAACCGCTGGAGTTGAGGGCGGCGTCGAGAACACGTCGACCGGCGACGCGAGCAAGAGCATCGACGGACAGGTCGAACGCGGATTGCGTGCACGTGGGCCGCTCAGTTGCGCGCAGCAGCGTGGACTGAAGGGCGACGCTCACCGCGGCGTGCGCTAAGCTGGCGGCGCGCTGAAAGACAACATCGGGCGCGATGGCGCTTTGCGGCGCGATGATCGCCGCAAAACGGTCCGCGTGGTTTGCGTAGATCGCCGCATCGGCATGGGAAACGCGCCGCCTCGCCGCTAAAATCGCCGCTTCGATTTCCCGATCAGCAACGCCTCCCCACGAATGAAACGTCAGGGGCGCGGGCGCCGCAGAACACGGCGACGGCGACGCGGGCGCGCCGCAGGCTTGGTCGATGAGCCAAAGCCCATCGCGCCGTTCGCCGAACAGGAGATCAGCCGGGGCGATGGCGGCGAGCCGATCGAGCGCCGCGATTCCCGCCTTGCGGCATGAACAGTCGCGCGCCTCCATGCTTAGCGCTCGTCGATCCAAAACGTGTCTACGGCATAGCCGAGAAACCCGGGCTTCTCCGGCGTTTTCACGCGACGCCACATGGCGAGCCATTGATACGGTTGGTGAAACAGCGGGATGAAATAGTCGCCGGTCATCACCAAGCGGTCAAGCGCCCGTGCGGCCGCCGTATGCTGCTCTGGAGTGCGCGCTTCAAGCAGTTTGTTCAGCGCCAGATCGATCAGCGGATCGCTCACGCCTGCGAAGTTTTGCGAGCCGCGTGAAGCGGCGAATCGGCTCGACCAGCGCACCAACTGATCAACGCCCGGAGACAGCGACGCCGACCACGAGTGAAGCACGAGGTCAAAATCGAATTCACGCTTCGCCCCCTCATACAGAGCTTTGTCAACGTTGCGAACCTCAAGCGCTACGCCAAGGCCGCGCAACTGCTCACGCAGATGCAGAAGCAGCCGATCCTCGCGGCGGTCGCGCGACAAAGCTGTGATCTGCAAAGGCTCACCCGTCAGGGGGTTAACAAAAACACCGTCTCGGTATTGATAGCCCGCCTCCAACAGAAGTCGCCTCGCCGTAAGCAATTGCTCGCGCGAGTTTCCCGCGCCGTCGGTTTGCGGTTGCGCAACGCGGCCCTCGATGACGTCGAGCGGCGGGAACATGCCGGCGCCGGCGTATATTTCACGCTCCACGGCGTCCGCCGGACGCAGATACGCCGATAGCGGAGAGCCCTGGAACAGGCTGTTTGCGCGCTGATACGAGCCGTAAAAATACTTCTGATTGACCCATTCCGCGTCAAACATCACGTTGAGTGCCCGCCGCACCTTCGGATTTTGAAAAAGCGGGCGGCGGGTGTTCAGCACGATGCCTTCAACATTGCGGGGCGCCTGAAGTGGAGCCTCGACTTTGACAATCCGCCCCTGGTTGACGGCGGGGAAGTCATACACGCGCGCGGGCTGCGCCCACCGTGATGCGTCGTGCTCCTCTACAAAGTCGCATTGGTCAGCCTTGAACGCCTGGAAGACCGCCGTTTCGTCCCGGAAATATTCGTGCTTGATCAGATCGACGTTATGACGCCCGCGGTTGACCGGCAGATCGCGTCCCCAATACTCGGAGTTGCGCCGATACGATACGACGGAGGGCGGCTTTACGTCCTCCACCTTATAAGGGCCCGAGCCCAGAACGGGTTTGGCTAGGATGTCTTGAACCGACAAGCCGTCGTAGTGATGTTTCGGCAGCACTAACAAATTGTAGCCGACCCAACCAGCGGTCTCCCACGGGCTGTCTTTTTTCAGGCGGATGATAAAGGATTTGCTGTCGATCTTTTCAATCGCGCTGATGCTCGAGAACAGCTCTTTGTTTCGCGGGTGGCCCTCGCGCAGGATAAGGTCGTGCGAAAAGATGACATCGTCTGCGGTCACGGGCTGACCGTCGGAGAAAACCGCCGCGTCATGCAGGCGATAGCGTATGTCTAGACGATCCGCAGACACCACTACGCTTTCGGCCAGAACGCCGTAAAACGCATATGGCTCGTCTGCGCCTTTAAAAGTTAAGCGCTCGAAAACATAGTCGGCTGCGCCCCGGTCAGAGTTTTGGTTCTTAAAGAAAAATGGAAACAGAGAGTCAAAACTGCCGCGGAAACATCGGTTCAGTCTTCCGCCTTTGGGGGCGTTGGGGTTTACATAATCGAAGTGTTTAAAATCAGCTGGATATTTGGGCGTGCCGAACAAAGCAACAGCATGACTGTCAGACAAAACAGCGTTGACGCTTGATAAATAAAAAAGACTTACAGAAATAAAAAAATAAAAACGCCGACGCATAACGCCTCCAACGCTATCAATTTGAATCACAGAAAAATCAGAACAACGAACAACACACTGCGACTTTTAGAGAGCAGAAAAACTGGCTAAAAACAAACGCTTATTGCGATAGAAATTACGCTTTCAGAAGAAATTATCATTTATAAACGCTGGAAGCAACAACTTCTAAAAAAGAAACTCCCTCTCAAGTTGGAATAGTCGAGGAGCTGTTACATTGTGAGCATGTCGCACGGCGATGTGGACGCCACGCTTCAAGGACGCACAAGCTTTTCGCGAACTTCACTGACTAATGTTTGGCAGCGCCAATGCATGTTGCTTTGCGGAGCGTATCAGGCGCCGCTTTCGCATTCCCGTTTGCGTAACCACAAGGCTAAGTGGGTTTGTGTGAGCTGATGCGGGTCTTGCGGTCCTGCGCCCACCCGACGGCCATGCTCCGCAACGCTGCCAACGCAGCCCGCCAGTCCAAGCGTCCGTTCAGACTAGGAACAGCCGGATGCCGTAAGCGACGAGGGTGACGGTCGCCACGCCGGCGCCCCAGAGCAGGACAAACCAGCCGAGCCTTTTGAGCATCAGTGATAGCCCTCTTCGGGGTCCATCTTGCCTCGAAACACCCAGTAGGCGTAGGCCGTATAAGCCAGGATGATGGGCACGAGCACGACCGCGCCGACGAACATAAAGAGCTGAGATTTGAACGGGCTGGCCGCGTCCCAGATCGTCACATCCGTGGGGATGATATAGGGCCACATGGACACCCCGAGGCCGATGAAGGTGACGAGAAACAGCACGATGGCCAGCACGAACGGCCGGTAGTCGTGCTTGTGCACAGTAAGGGAGCGGAACAGGGCGAGCGTGAGCAGCGCCACGACGATGGGCACCGGCGCCGCGTAAAGAATGTTGGGCCAGGTCAGCCACCGCTCATAATACGCGGTCTCAAGGAACGGCGTGAACAGGCTCACGGCGACAATGAACCCGACAGTCGCCACCGCGAAGATCCACGCCAGCCTTCGGGCGCGCTCCTGCACCTCGCCGGTGGTTTTCATGTTGAGCCACGTGGAGCCGAGAAGCGCGTAGCCCGCCGCCACCGCCAGCGCCGTGACGACCGTAAACGGCGACAGCCAGTCCCACCAGCCGCCGCCATAAGAACGCCCGTTCACCTCGACGCCTTGCAGAATCGCCCCGAGGATGAACCCTTGCGACATGGCGGCCGCCAGCGATCCGCCGAAAAACGCCACATCCCAATATTTGCGCCAGCGCTCCGTCCGCCAACGGAACTCGAAGGCGACGCCGCGGAAAATCAGCCCGAGCAGCATGGCGATGATCAGCGGGTAAAGCGCTGGCATGAGGATCGCGTAGGCCATGGGGAAGGCGGCGAACAGGCCGCCTCCGCCGAGGATCAGCCATGTCTCGTTGCCGTCCCACACGGGAGCGACGGAATTCATCAGCAGATCGCGGTCCCGCTTTTCGGGAAAGGCCGGATACAGGATGCCGATGCCAAGGTCGAACCCATCGAGCACCACGTAGATGAAGATCGCGGCGGCGAGAAGAACGGCCCAGGCGACGGTGAGATCGAAGCTAACATCCATCGTCGCCTCACTCCGCTGGCTTTGCACGGCCGCTTCCCGCAAGCTGCGGGGCCGGCGTGATGCCGGATGTGCGGATCGGACCGGGCGCGGCCTCGAGGCCCGGCTCTCCCGCCTGCGGCGCATGGTTCATAAGACGGAGCAGATAGAACACGCCGGCGCCGAACACGAAAAAGTAAATGACGATGAACGCGATGAGCGACGTGGCCACGGCGGGGGCGGCGATGGGGGACACCGAGTCCGCCGTCAGCAACTGGCCGTACACGGTGTAGGGCTGGCGTCCGATCTCGGTGGTGAACCAGCCAGCGAGCACGGCGATGAGGCCCGATGGCCCCATGACGAGCGCGGCGCGGTGCAGCCAGCGATCTTCATACAAACGTCCGCGCCAGCGCGCGAAGAGGCTCCACGCGCCCAGCGCCGCCATCAGCAGGCCGATGCCCACCATGACGCGAAACGTCCAGAACACAACGGCGACGGGCGGCTCCAGATGGTCGGGGATGGTGTCGAGACCGGCGAGCGGCGCGTTCAAGTCGTGCTTCAGAATCAGCGAGGACGCTTTGGGAATTTCGATCGCGTAATGAACCGTTTTGTTGGCCTGATCGGGGAAGCCGAACATGATGAACGGCGCGCCGTCGGGGTAGCTCTTAAAGTGCCCCTCCATCGCCATCACTTTCGCCGGCTGGTGCTCCAGCGTATTGAGGCCGTGCAGATCGCCGATGACGATCTGGATCGGGGCGACGATGGCGGCCATCCACATGGCCATGGAGAACATCGTCCGCACGGCGGCGTTGTCGCGCTCGCGGCGCAAAAGGTGCAATGCGCCGACGCCAGCCACGATGAAGGCGGTGGTCAGATACGCGGCCGTGAGCGTGTGGGCAAGGCGATACGGGAACGAGGGATTGAAGACGATTTGCCACCAGTCCGCCGGCAGGAACTGCCCGTTCTCGCCGATGGTGTAGCCCGTCGGCGTGTGCATCCAGCTGTTGACCGAGAGAATCCAAAAAGCTGAGAACGCCGTGCCGATCGCCACCATCGCGCAGGCCAGCATATGCAGCTTGTCGCCGACGCGGTTGCGCCCGAACAGCATGATGCCGAGGAAGCCTGCCTCGAGGAAAAACGCGGTCAGCACCTCGTACGCCATAAGCGGCCCGAGCACCGGCCCCGTGCGGTCCGAGAAGACCGACCAGTTGGTGCCGAACTGGTAAGTCATGGTGATGCCCGACACCACACCCATGGCGAACGTGATCGCGAACGGCTTCACCCAGAATTTGAACAGGTTCAGGTAGGTCGCGTCCCGGGTGTAGAGCCAGAGGCCGTTCAACACGGCGAGGTAGCTCGCCAGGCCGATCGTGAAGGCCGGAAATATGAAATGGAACGCCACGGTGAAGGCGAACTGAATGCGGGCCAGCATCAGCGCGTCGAAATTGTCGAACACGTCTTGTCCCTTTCCGTTCCGTTCTCAGGCGGGCGATGCGGATTGACGCCGCGCGATATTACGCCAGATCGGCCGACGCGGTAAACGGCGCGTGAGCAGCCTCGCGACGAAAGCTTACGTGACGTATCCGCGCAATCGCGGTCACGGTGCGCCGCCGTCTGCGCTCCGTTGCGACGAGCAGCGGACGCGTCCGGCGCGGCGCAGCCGATCGCCTACCCTGTCGCGATATACTGGCGCATTGAGTGCGCTTCGAATTCGGCGTCGGCGATCTTCTGCTTCACCACGTCGCCGAGGGAGATGAGGCCGGCGAGTTGCCCCTTCTCCACCACCGGCATGTGACGGAAACGATTGTTCGTCATCTGCTGCATCACCTCGTCCATGGTGCTCGCCTCCGTGCAGGTCATCACGGGGCTCGTCATATGCCGGGCGACCGGCTCGGCGAGGACGCCGGCGGGGTGCGACGCCAGCAGCCGAACGATGTCGCGCTCCGAGATGATGCCGGCGACGGCGCCGCGATCGTCCACGATCACCAGGGCGCCGATTTTCTTCGCGGCGAGGGCGCGGATCACGTCGCTCAAGCTATCTCCGGCTTTCGCGGTGGCGACGACGCGGCCTTTTTCTTTTAAAATGCGTGCCACATTGGGCATGGTTTCCTCCGGGCGCTGTTGATCGCCGCCCGGGTGGCGCTGACCCCTCGCGTCGCGCAGACGCATCGCCTCGTTTGCAAGCCCTGCGCGCTATCATGGGCGTCTCGCTCACGGGCAAACGATGAACTATGATGACGCTTTGCGCGTTGGCGCGCAAGCTTGCGCGAGACCGATGAGGCGAGCGCGCGGGGACAAAAATGCGGGGATAACGCAGGCGGAAATCTACAACTTAAGCGGGAGAATTATGGCGACGTAAAACTTTTTATGGGATGATCGTATGGTGTGTGAGGGGTGGCGTATGAGTGTGTTCCGCATCGGTGTTTGCTTGGTGTGTTTGATCGCGGCGTCCGCCGAGCCGCGCGCCACGGGCGTATCCTCGACCGCAACGGCGGGCGACGCATTCATGGCCACGTTCGGCGAAGCCGCCCCGCCGCTCGGTTACGTCAACTTCTGCCGCCTCAACCACGACGAATGCGCTCGCGCAGGCGACTTCACCGGGCGCGTCGTGTTGACGCCCACGCGAAGAGCCGAAATCGCCGGGGTGAACGACCGCGTGAACGCCATGATCCGCCCGGCGACCGATCTGGAGCTGTATGGCGCGGTCGAGCATTGGACTCTCCCCATCAGCCGCGGCGATTGCGAGGATTATGTTCTGCTGAAGCGGCACCTGCTCATCGAGAAAGGCTGGCCGTCGAGCGCGCTCCTCATCACTGTGGTGCGCGACGAGCAGGGCGACGGCCATGCGGTGCTGACGGTGCGCACCCGCAGCGGCGACTTTATCCTGGACAACAAGCAGCCGCGCATCCTGCCCTGGCGCGACACCGGCTACGAGTACATCAAGCGCCAGTCCTTCCGCGACCCGACCGTGTGGGTCTCCCTCAGCCCTTCGCCCTCACAGGTGGCCGGCGCCGCCAGCTCACCCGACGACCGGTGAAAGCCCGGCCGCGAAACGGCGGGCGTTCAGCGCGTAGTTCGAGGCGGAACGCCGGAGGCCGTCGATCTCGGCCGCTGTGAGCGCGCGCGCCACCTTCCCCGGCATGCCGACGACGAGCGAGCCGTCGGGGATGTCTCGCCCCTCCGGAATGAGCGCGCCGGCGCCAATCAGGCAGTCGCGGCCGATGCGGGCGCCGTTCAACACCACCGCTCCCATGCCGATGAGGCTGTTGTCGGCGATGACGCAGCCGTGCAGAATGGCCCTGTGGCCGATGGTGCACCCCGCGCCGACGGTGAGCGGAAAGCCCATGTCTGTGTGCAGCACGCACAGCTCCTGGATGTTGCTGCCCTCGCCGATGTCGATGAGTTCGTTGTCGCCCCGCAGCGCCGCGCCGAACCAGACGCTCGCGCCCCGCCCGAGCCGCACTTTGCCCACGAGCGTTGCGTCCGGCGCGATCCAGTAATCGCCGGGGGGCGGAAGCTGCGGCGCGTCGCCGTCGAGGCTATAAATGGGCATGGCGTCTCAGTCCTCCGCAACAGCGCCGGGGAGCATCTGGTTCATGGAGCGCGCCGGCTGGGTGCATCCCGCCGGCCCGATCACCCGCGCCGGCACGCCCGCGACCGTCGTGTCCGGCGGCACCTCCTTCAGCACCACGCTGCCAGAGGCGATGCGCGCGCAATCCCCCACCTTGATGTTGCCGAGCACCTTGGCGCCCGCGCCGATCATGACGCCCGATCCGACCTTCGGGTGCCGGTCGCCGTCCTCCTTGCCGCTGCCGCCGAGCGTCACGCCATGCAGCAGCGAGGTGTTGTCGCCGATCGTCGCCGTCTCGCCGATGACTATGCCTGTCGCGTGGTCGAACATAAGGCCGCGCCCGATCACGGCGCCCGGGTGAATGTCCACGCCGAAGATGCGGGACGACTGGCTTTGCAGGTAGAGCGCGAAATCGCGCCGCCCGGTGGTCCAGAGCCAATGGGCGACGCGATGCGTTTGCAGGGCGTGGAAGCCTTTAAAATACAACAGCGGCTCAATCCAACGCTTGCAGGCCGGATCGCGGTCGTAGACGGCGGCAAGGTCGGCGCGAAACGCCTCGGCGATGTCGGGCCGGTCGGCGAGCGCGCCCGCGAACGCCTGCTGGATGAGCGGTACGGCGACGACCGCGTCGCCGAGCCTGGCCGCCACGCGGTGGCTGACGGCGCTGGACAGGCCAGGCTGGTCGAGCACGGTTTCGCGGAAGAACGCCGAAAGGGCCGGCTCCGCCTGAGACGCGGCGGCGGCTTCATCGCGGATCGCGTCCCACAGGGGGTCGGCGTCTTCCTCGACGCCCTGCACCATCGGTTGACGCCACTGCGCCATTGGAGCCTCTTTTCGAGTTTGCGGGCGGCGGGGGGGACGGTATGATGTCGCCCGCAACGCCGCGCCCACGACGCCTGTAGACATGCGTATGTAGCAGCGTACGTGGAAAAAACCAAAGAGATCGTCACATGTCAGAGACTGCGCCTGGATTGATCGACACGCGCGTGGACGGCGGCGTCGGTCATATCGTGATGAGCAACCCCTCGCGCATGAATGCGATGAACAGCGCCATGTGGCGGGCGTTGCCGACGGCTGTCGCGCGGCTCGACGGCGATCCCGAGGTTCGCGTCATCGTCGTCCGTGGCGCCGGCGAGGCGGCGTTTTCCGCCGGGGCGGACATCTCGGAATTCGGCGCCGTGCGCTCCACGCCGGAGGCCGTTCAAGCCTACGAGGATCTGAACTCGGCGGCCATAGACGCCCTTCTCGCCGCGCAAAAGCCGGTGGTGGCGGCGGTGCGCGGCTTCTGCCTCGGCGGCGGTTTCGCGCTCGCCATGTGCTGCGACATCCGGCTCGCTTCGGCGGACGCGCAGTTCGGCATCCCGGCGGCGCGGTTAGGTCTTGGCTACAATCCGCGCTGGATGCGGCCGTTGCTCGCGGGCATGAGCGCCGCGCACGTGAAGGAGGTGCTGTTCACCGGCGATCGGTTCGACAGCCAAGCCGCGCTGCGCATGGGCATGGCGCAGCGGGTTTATGCGGATGCGGAGTTCGCCCAACAAACGGACGCCGTGATCGCCCGCATCGCCCAGAACGCGCCCCTGTCTATCCGGGCGTCGAAGGCGGCGATCAACGCCGTCGCCGAAAGCGCTCTCCGGCTCGACGATCCGGCCTGGGCGACGCTCGACGCGCTGGTGGACGCCTGTTTCCGAAGCGCCGATTACGCCGAGGGCCGCGCCGCATTCGCCGAGAAGCGCAAGCCGGTGTTCCGCGGCCGCTAGACGAGCATCTTGCGAAGCTGCGCGGAGATCACGTCGATGATCATCACCGCGCCGACGATGATGATGACGATGGTCGCCGCCTCTGAATACTGGAAGCCGCGCATGGTCTCGAACAGCGGCTGCCCGATGCCGCCCGCGCCGATGACGCCGAGCACCGTCGCGGAGCGCACATTCGTCTCGAACCGGTAAAGCGTGAACGAAGACCACAGCGGCAGCACCTGCGGGATGACGCCGAAGATGATCTCCTGCAGGCGCGAGGCGCCAGTCGCGCGGATACCCTCCACCGGGCGCGGGTCGATGGCCTCAACGGCTTCGGAGAACAGCTTGGCGATAATGCCGATATTGTGGACGGCGAGCGCCAGCACGCCCGCCACCGGGCCAAGCCCGACGCTCACCACGAACATCAGCGCCAGCACCATCTCGGGCGTCGCGCGCGAAATGTCCATGAGCCGCCGCACCGGCTGAACGATCCATTGCGGGCAGATGTTCGCCGAGGCGAGGATGGCGAACGGGATGCCGAACAGCACCGCAAGCGCCGTGCCCCACGCCGCGATCTGGATGGTGACGACCATCTCGTTGGCGTAGGTTTCCCAGTAGCGGAAGCTCGGATTGGCGAACCCTTCGCTGAACGTCGCCATGTTCTGGAAATCGGTGAAGAGCGCGGTGACGCGCCACATCTCAGCGGGCGCCCAGCTCCAGGCGAGAACCGCGATGACAACAGCCCAGATGAGCCACAGACGGGCTCGCCGCAACAGGGGCTGGGTGGGCACATGCGCCGCGCCCGTCTGCGGCTCCACGCCGTGATGGGAGGTGATGTCGGCCATGGCGCATCCTTCCGGTTCTGGCGGTCACGTGCGAAACGGCGCCGGACGAACGGCCCGGCGCCGCAAAGCTCGGCGCATATTACATGCGCGGGAAGGTTTCCGCCGCTTTGTTCACGGCGTCAAGCTTGCCCTGCAGGTCCGCGAGGCGCGTTTTCTTCTCCTCGGCGGGGATTTTCTCGTCGCCCTGCACGCGCAGCATCTCCTTGTTCAGTTCGAGCTGGCGAATCGGATAGAGCTGGGCGTTCGAAGACGGGATGAAGGGCTGCCAGGTCAGGTCTTTCAACACTTTGCGGGCGGCCTCCACCTCGGCTTCCGTGCCGTTCCGGCCGTAGGTGAGCATGAAGGTGTAGATTTTGGCTTTCACGTCGGCGTCCAGGTCCTTGCGCCACACGATCGGGTCGGAGGGGATGAGCGGCGACGTCCAGATGATGCGAATTTTTGCGTGCGCATCAGGCGCGGTTTTCTTCAGGCGGTCGATGTTCTCGCTGTTGTTCGCTGCAACCTGCACCTGCTTGTTGGCGACGGCCAAAGCGTTCGCCTCGTGGTTGGCGCCGCGCACCGTCTTGAAGCACTCCTTCGGCTCGATCTTCTTGGCGGCGAAAACGTAGGTCATCGGCACCAGAAAGCCGGAGGTGGAGTTCGGGTCGCCAATGCCGAAATCGAGCGACTTGTCGCATTTCAGCACGTCGTCGAGGGTTTTGAACGGGCTGTCCACGTGAACGATCAGGTGGGAGTAATAGCCTTGCAGGCCGCTCGCGGCCACGGTCTGCGCGAAAACCTCGCCATCGGCGCGGTCAACCGCCTCCATGCCCGACTTGTTGCCGTACCAGGCGATGTCCACCTTCTTGAAGCGCTGGCCCTCGACGATGCCGGCGTAGTCGGAGGCGAAGAACGGCTTCACCTCAAGGCCGGTCTGGTCGGACATGGCCTTGAGGAACGGCTCCCAGAGCTGCTTCAGATTTTGCGTCGCCTCGGTCGAGATGATGCCGAAGTTGACGACCTTTTTCTCCTGCGCCGATGCGGGCGCGACGACCGCGGCGGCTATGAATGCGGCGATAAGACTGCGCAGCATGACTGTCTCCCCTTGTCTTTCCACGACAGCGCCGCCAAACCGTTGGCGGCGACGACCTGATGCGGGAGCGCGCGCGCCGTCCGCAAAACCTTCAAGCTGAGCCGGCCGGCGTCGCATCGCGCAAATCCTGCGCTGGCGGGGCCAGAGGCGATGCGAAACCCGCGACAGGCGCGGCGCCGGGCTGTTCCGCAAACCCGGGCAGGAAAAGCTCGACGCTCTCGGCGCCGTAAAGATCGTTCAAGAACCGCGGCGTCAACGCGTCCGAGGGGCCGTCATACACCACCTCGCCGTTGCGCAGCGCGATGGTGCGCGCGCAGTATCGCAGCGCGTACTCAACCTGATGCAGCGACACCAGCACGGTCACGCCGTCGCTCCGGTTGAAATCCTGGAGAATGTCCATGACGCGGCGCGAGGCGCTCGGGTCGAGCGAGGCGATCGGCTCGTCGGCGATGAGCACATCCGCCTCCTGCACCATCGAGCGGGCGATGGCGGCGCGTTGCTGCTGCCCCCCTGAGATGGCCGAGCCGCGGGAGAGCGCTTGCTCCGCGATGCCGACACGCGCGAGGGCGGACATGGCGCGCTGCTTCTCCGTGTGGGTGAACAGGCCGAGCGTGCCCCGCCAGCGCGGCGTTCGCCCCAGGAGGCCGAGCAGCACATTGGTGAGCACCGAGAGCCGCGGCACGAGATTGAACTGCTGAAACACGACCGCGACCCGCCGTCGCAAGTCCCCGGCGCCGTTGCGGATGCGCCCGCCCTCCTGCATCAGCTCGCCCATGATGGCGATCTCGCAGCAACGGTCTCCGCTGTTGGCCTCAGGACGATCGACCGGGGTCAGACCCGCAATTGCTTTTATGAGCGTGGATTTGCCCGAGCCGGAAGCCCCGATCAGGGCGACCATTTCGCCCTTCTGAATGGTGAAGCTGACGTCTTTGAGCACGGGCTTGCCGCGCTCGTATGATTTCCAGACGTGAGTGACGGCGATCGCCTCCGTCATGCAAACTCCCTCGCGTTGCCACGCACGGGTAATCGCGCGCAGTGACATGGTAATGACGCGGATATGACAGTTTTATTACAACGGCTTACATGGCTGGCTTTCGGCGCGGTTTCCGGCTAAGCCGACCGGGCGGCGACAGGAGGGCGGCGATGCGCTGGATCGATCATGATGGGGACGGCGCATTCGCGGATCGCTTGAGCGTGGAGCCGACGCTCCACCCCACCTGCCATGTGCGGGACGCGCAGTTCGGACGCTACACCGAGATCGCGGCGCGCACGGAGTTCACCGCGTCCTCCCTCGACGATTACTCCTACATCGCACAGGACGCCGAGGTGACGGGCGCGAGCATCGGCAAATTCTGCTCCATCGCCGCGAAGACGCGCATCAACCCTGGCGACCACCCCATGGAGCGCGCGAGCCAGTCGCACTTCACCTACCGCTCGTCGCTGTATTGGCCCGATGCGGACAACGATGAGGCCGTGTTCGCCTGGCGGCGGTCGAAGCCGGTCGTCATCGGACATGACGTGTGGATCGGCCATGGCGCGGTGATCCTGGCCGGCGTGAGCGTCGGCGTCGGCGCGGTGGTCGGCGCGGGCGCCGTGGTGACGAAGGACGTGGCGAATTACACAATCGTCGTGGGAAACCCGGCGCGGGCGCTCCGCCGCCGTTTCAGCGAGGACGTCGAGGCAGGGATGCTCGCCATCGCCTGGTGGGACTGGAGCCATGAGCGGTTGCGCGAAGCTCTGGCCGATTTCAGAGCGCTTTCGGCGGAAGCCTTCGTTTCAAAGCATGGCTCTTAAGCCTATTCCGCGGACCGGCTGAACGCGACCACTGAATAAAAAAGTCCGCCGCGCGGATGGCGGCGGACTGAATAGCGTAAGCAATCAACGTCTGCGTTTAGGCCCGCACGCCAGCGCGGCCGTTTGCATCGGAAGAACTGCCTTCTTCGGCGAAGATGTTACGGTCTTTCGTCTCGGGAATGAACAGCAGGCCGATGATCACCGTGCCGATCGCGACGACAATCGGATACCACAGCCCGTAGTAGATATCGCCCGTCTGAGCAACCATCGCGAAGGCGGTGGCTGGCATCAGGCCGCCAAACCATCCGTTGCCGACGTGGTATGGCAGCGATAGGCCCGTGTAACGGATGCGGGTTGGGAAGAGTTCAACCAGCGCCGCCGCGATCGGGCCATACACCATCGTCACGTAAATCACGAAGATGAGCAGGATGCCGATGATGGTCAGACGCTGGGGCGTGAAGATGTCCAGCATCTGGGCGAAGTTAGCCAGACCAACTTTCGGGTCAATCGGTATTTTGACCTTCTCGGTGTTGGTTTTGTCGTCCGGGTAACCAGCTTTGGTAATGGCCGCGTTCAGGTCCTTCGTGAAGGCCGCCGGCACCGCTTTCACGTCGGCGCCGGTGAGTTTCGAGGCGTCGTATGAGTTGATCACGTTGTCGCCGAACTTGATTGTCGCGACCGGCGTGCCGGGAACCAACTCGGTGGAGTAGTTGACCGACGAGCGCGCGAGAGCCGCCTTGGCGATGTCGCACGAGTTGGTGAACTTCACCGTGCCAGTCGGGTTGAACTGGAACGAGCAATCGGCCGGATCCGCGGTTACGACCACTGGGGTCGACTGCGCGCGGTGGAGCGGCGGGTTGGCCGTTTCCGTGAGCAGATTGAACAGCGGGAAGTACGTCGCGGCGGCAAGAATGCATCCGCCGAGAATGATCGGTTTGCGGCCGATTTTGTCGGACAACCAACCGAAGAACAGGAAGAAGCCGGTGCCGAGGATCAGCGACCAGGCGACCAGCACGTTCGCTGTGAAGTTGTCGACCTTCAGAATGCTCTGCAGGAAGAACAGCGCATAGAACTGGCCGGTGTACCAGACCACCGCCTGACCTGCGACGAGGCCGAGCAGCGCCAAAAGGGCGATTTTGCCGTTTCTCCAGGTGCCGAAGGTTTCAGCAAGCGGAGCCTTCGAGACTGATCCCTCTTCCTTAATCTTTTTAAACGCCGGCGATTCGTTCATCTGCAGGCGGATGTAGATCGAGATGATCAGCAGGAAAGCCGAAAGCAAGAATGGAACGCGCCATCCCCATGAGGCGAACGCTGTGATCGTGGTCGGCTGACCGTCGGCCCCAAGCACGGGTGCGCCCGCAGCGTCGAGCACCGGAACGTTCGGATAGTTCGCGTTCACGTAAATCTGCGTGAACATGATCACGATCAGCGAGAGCAGAAGCCCGAGCGTCGCCGTGGTTTGGATGTACGCGGTGTAATATCCGCGACGGTTGTGCGGCGCATGCTCCGCCACGTAAATCGCGGCGCCGCCGTACTCGCCACCGAGCGCAAGTCCCTGAAGGAGGCGCAGGATGATGAGGGCCACGGGCGCGGCCGTGCCGATGTCGTTGTAGGATGGTAGAAGTCCGACGAAGAACGTTGATAGGCCCATGATCAAGATCGTGATCAGGAAGGTGTACTTCCGGCCGATCATGTCGCCGAGACGTCCGAAGAACAGCGCGCCGAACGGACGCACAAGAAAGCCTGCGGCGAACGCGAGCAGCGCGAACACGTTACGCGTCGCCTCAGGATAGGCGCTAAAGAACTGCGCGCCGATAACCGCCGCGAGCGAGCCATAGAGATAAAAATCGTACCATTCGAAAATGGTGCCTGCGGAGGACGCAATAATAACCTTGCGTTCCTCCCTCGTCATGGGCCTGCTTCGCGCGCCCACGTCCGCGGTGATGTCAGCCATCAAATCCTCCTTAAGACCAACCCTAGTCTATGTCGTTTTTGTCGAGAGCGCCGAGCACGCCACGCGAAGGCGCGCCCCCGCGAACGGAGGCAAACTCTCGCCACGCATATGCTATTCACCATCCGCCCGCATCGAAACAAAACTTTAGGATAAATCGCCGCGCATACTTGAAAATTTAATTGTGCATCGCACAAACGCGGTTCTGCGATGCAACACAAAGCCTCGCCGCGCGATAACCATCGCCGAATTTCCGGCGTGACATACGACCTTTGGCCAAATAGTGTCGGCGAAAGATCAAAAAACATTCCGCTCTCGCCAGCGCTCGCACGAACCCGCCTCGTCAGCAGGAGCATGGGTATGGTCAACGCATCAGCCACATACACCGTGGCGGGAACGCCCGTTTCGCACACAGAGCAACGCCGCGTCATTGTGGCGTCGTCCGTCGGCACCGTGTTCGAGTGGTACGACTTTTATCTCTACGCGACGCTGGCGCCGTTCTTCGCCGCGCTGTTCTTCCCGTCCGGCAACGCCACCGCCGGGCTGCTCGCCGCCTTCGCCACCTATGCGGCCGGCTTTGTGGTGAGGCCGCTCGGCGCGCTCGTTTTCGGACGGGTCGGCGACATCGTGGGGCGGAAATATACGTTTCTCGTCACCATCGTCATCATGGGGTTTGCAACATTCGCCGTCGGCCTGCTGCCGACCTTCGACGACATCGGCTGGGTCGCGCCTGTGCTGCTGGTGGTGCTCCGGCTGCTGCAGGGCCTGGCGCTCGGCGGCGAGTATGGCGGCGCGGCGACCTATGTGGCCGAGTACGCGCCCAATCACCGCCGCGGCTACGCCACCGCCTGGATCCAGACAACCGCCACGGCCGGCTTCCTCATGGCGCTCATCGTCATCGGCTTCTGCCGCTACTATTTCGACGACGCGACGTTCCGGGCCTATGGCTGGCGCATCCCGTTTCTCGTCTCTATCGTGCTGCTTTTCATCTCCATCTACATCCGCATCAAGCTGCGGGAGACGCCCGTGTTCCGCCGGATGAAGGCGGAGGGGCGCGGCTCCGAGCGACCGCTGGCGGACAGCTTTTTCAAATGGCCCAACAACGGCACGGTCGCGCTCGCCCTGTTCGGCGCGACGGCGGGCCAGGGCGTCGTGTGGTATACGGGGCAGTTCTACGCCCTGTTTTTCCTCACGCTTTACCTGAAGCTGGACTATCTGACCGCCTATTTCATGATCGGCATATCCCTGCTCGTCGCCATCCCGTTCTTCATCCTGTTCGGCTGGCTGTCCGACCGCATCGGGCGCCTCAAGATCATTCTGGCCGGCTGCCTGCTTGCCGCGCTCACCTACATGCCGCTCTTCCATCAGCTCGCGAAGGCGGTCAATCCGGAGCTGACCACCTTCCAGGAGCGCTATCCGGTCACCCTCTACGCCGACCCCGCGACATGCAACGTGCTGTTCCTGCCAAAGGATGTGGCGACATACTCGGAATGCGACGTTGCGCGTGATTTCCTGACCAAAGCGGGCCTGTCTTTCTCGGTGCAGCCGATCCCCCCCGGCCAGCCCATCGGCATCGGCGTCGGCGTCATTCGCTTGGAGGGCTGGAGCGAAGCGCGCTGGATGCAGGCGCTGCAGGTGGCGGGATATCCGGCGAAGCTCAACTATGACAAGATCGACTACGTGACGGCCGAGCTGATCCTCATCGTCATGCTCATCTACGTCACGATGGTGTACGGCCCCATCGCCGCGTTCTTGGTGGAGCTGTTCCCGACCCGCATCCGCTACACCTCCATGTCGCTGCCCTATCACTTAGGAAACGGCTGGATGGGCGGAATGCTGCCCCTTGTCGCCACGGCGATGGTCGGCGCCTACGGCAACATCTATGCGGGGCTGTGGTACCCGATCGCGGTGGCCGCGCTCACATTCGTCATCGGCGCGCTGTTCCTGCGCGATCAGACCACTCGGCCGATCCACCACTGACCGATCAGCGGGCGAGCGCGTCGATCATGCGGCGGACGGCGGTGATCTGCGGCGCGTCCTTGCTGAGATAATCGAGCTGCGTGTAGCCCCACCAGTCCCAGCACCCTTTCGGGTTGGTCAGCGCCGCGCTTTTAATCTGCGGGTAGAGCACGACGATGCGGTTGGTCGCCGCCCACGCGTTTAAACCTGCCCCTTTCGCATGGGCGTCGCCGACGAACTCGCGCCCTTGCGCGCAGCCATGAAAAGCGACGTGGACGCGGCATCCGCTCGCCCGCCGGCACGCATCGGGGACAAACGCGACGCCCTTATCCGCCATGCCGTGGGTGGACAGCCCTTCGAGATAGGGCGCCTGGGAAAACTCGATCAGCGCTTCGGCCCCGTCCGCCGCCTTGGCCGCGAGCGGCCCATAGATATGGCGCAGCATCTCACCCGCTTGGTCGTAATCGCAGTCGTTGAGGAACGGCTCTGTGGTGACGCCGCAGGCCGCGCCCTCCGTCATCGTCACGATGGCGTGGCCCGCCGCGCCGCGTTTGAACGCCACCTGCGCCTCGGGCACGCCGACGCCCGCGTAGAACGCGCGCGTTTTGTCCATAATGACGGGCAGGATCACGGTGTCGGCCGAGCCAGAGTAGAGATACACCTTGTCAGTGACTAGGCTGGCGAGCGGATCGATGCGCCCATCGGCCGCGAAGTCGCGCGCGCGCCGCGTCAGCGCGTCCACATCGGGGATGCCCCACGAGGCGAGCCGATCTTGCATGCAGCCCTGGAGCGCCTGGGTGAGATTGTAGCCGATCGCCGTCGCCCAGATCGGCGCCATCCGCGCCGCCGCGCTCTCGGCGCAACCCCACGGCCCGCCCGCGACGACGCCCGCGCCAACCACGATCTTGGAATGGGCCACCTGAAACTGCTTGGCCATGTAGGCGCCGGACGAGAGGCCCGACACCGAAGTTTGCGTCGCGTCCGCCTTCAGGCCGGGCAGCGGCTCAGCCGCGAAGGCCGAGGCGCAGGTCATGAAGCATAAGGCCAGAGGCGCGAGGCGTCGCATCGTCATCATCGGAACAACCAATCGAACACATTGTTCGGCGGTCTGCGGCCTCCGCCCCCGCCCCAGGATCCCCAGGGGCTGTCGTCGACGTAACGCGGCTGCACCGGTTTTGGTTTGCGCAGTTCATACGCAGCGACGACGCCCTCCACATCCGTCACCGTGACCCCGTATTCCGTCCAGTCCCACCGGGCCTTGGCCTCGCCAACGATGTACGGTTCGATGGATACCACCTGGGCGCGCGTGAGGTCGATGATCGCCACATACTCATTTGCGCCTTTGACGGCGCGTCCGGCGTCGTAGCGCAGAAGACCGAGGCCGCTCAGGGTTTTTTCGAGCGGCGTCCATTCGCGTATGGCGGGCGCGCCCTCGCCGTAGGTTTCGAGCGCGATGCGGATCTTGGGAAACTTCGCGTTCACCGCCACATAACGGCTCGGCGCTGGCGAGACGATCTCCCAACCCGCCACCTCCCCGCCGACGGGCGTCGCCCCCGCCGTCTCGGCAACGCCGGTCAGGCGCTTGATCGCCGCCTTTGCGTCCTCAAGGAACGGGTCGAGGGAGAGCGCCTTGCGATAGTGCTGCAACGCCTGCTCGGTCTGCGCCTCAGCGTCGGCCAGATCGCCGCGCACCTTGTGGGCGTCGGCGTAGCGCGGGTCGATCGCGAGCGCTTTCTCGATATCCTCGCGCGCAGGAGCGAAAGCGCCGGTCGCGATATGCGCCTGCGCGCGGTGCGCGTACGCCTCGGGGATGTCCTTGTCGAGCGCCAGCGCGGCGTTCAGGTCTTCGATGGCGGCCTCATATTGGCGCCGCGCGACGTTGAGAGCGCCGCGCTCTGCGAAGGCGCGAGCGTTTTCCGCGTCGAGCTCAATCGAGCGGGTGAAATCCCGCAGCGCGTTCTGGGTCTTGTTCTCGCGCGCCCAGGCCCGGCCCCGCTGGAGATAAAGGTCAGGGTCGTCAGGCGACAGCGCGATCACCTTGTCCAGATCGGCGATGGCGTCGCCGTAGCGCTCCAGATGCAGGAAAATGTCGGCGCGGTTGCGGTAGGCCGCCGGGTATTTGCCGTTGAGCGTGAGCGCCCGCGTCAGGTAACGCAGCGCCGCGTACGGCCGGCCGAGCGCCCCTTGCGCCTTGCCCCGCCCGTTGTAGGGCACGGCGTTGCCCGGCATGGACTCGATGGCCTTTTTGTAATCCTCCACCGCCGCCTCGAAACGGCCAAGCTCGTGGTGGGCGTTGCCCCGGTTGTTGTAGGCCGCGCCGTAGTTGGGCGAAAGGGCGATGGCCTTGTTGAAATCCTCCAGCGCCTCGGCGGGCTTCTCCAGGTCGAGCAGCACATTGCCCCGGTTGTTGTAGATGGACGGGTAATTCGGATAAAGATCGACGGCTTTGTTGAAATCCGCGAGCGCGTCGTCCAGCCGCGCCATGCGCCATTTGGCGACGCCCCGGTCATTGTAAATCGAGGCAAGCCGCGCGGGCGGCACGTTCGGCTCCAGCGCCGCCTCGTCATACGCCGCCACCGCCTGTTCAAACCTGCCGCGCAGCAACGCAGCCGCACCCTCCTGCGCCCTCAGCACGCTCTTTTCGGGCGCGGCCGCCGCGTGACCCGCCGCGAGGAGAAAAAGCAGAAGCGCCAGCGTTCGCATGAAACACCTTTCGACAATTCGCTCGAATGTCGCGCACAATTCGCGCGAAAGCGCGGCGCGCCTGCGCCGCAGCCCACAATCAGACACACTCTCAACAAACTATACCGCAAACGCAATCACTACGGTTCCTCAGATGATCTTTCGCGGCTTTTTCACCGTCGGACGGACGGGGGGCGCCGTCATCGCCGCCGGTTTGGCGCTCATGGCCGGCGCGGACGCCGCCATGGCTCAGCCGGGCTTCTACCGCGATTTTCCGCCGCCGATCTATGACGATTACGACGACCCGTATGTCGGGCCGTCTGAGGCGCCAGGCGATGACGAGTATCTGGAGCCGTTCCCAGAGCGCCGCCGCCTCGCGCCGCCGAGGTCAGAGCCCTCGCGCCGCGCTCTGCCGAGGGAAGCCCTCCCGCAGCCTGAAAACGACGACGGCGCGCCGCCGCGCCGCGCGAGGCAGACACCGCCTTCCCGCCAGACTGCCGCCCCGGCCGCGCAGTCTCGCCAAGACATTGCGCCGCCGCTACCCGAAAAACGCGGCGGGCGCACGGCCCAGCCCGCCCAGGCTGCGGGCGTCGCCGCGCCGGTTGCGCCCCTTGACGCCGCCCCCGCGCCCAGTCTTGCGCCAGCTCCTGCGCTCGACGCGCTCGACAAAATGATCGGCCAGATGCTGCTCGCGGGGTTCACGGGCGAGACGCCCAGTGACGCCGACGCGCGCCGGATCATGAGCCAGATCGCGCAAGGGGCCGTGGGCGGCGCGCTGTTTTCCGGCCGCAATCTGCGCTCCCCCGATGATGCGGCGCGCCTCGCGGGCGCGTTGCGCGGGGTCAAATCGGAACACCCGCCTTTCATTGCGGCGAGCCACGAAGGCGGGCCGCAGCAGGAGGGTTTTTCCCCATCCAAAGGTTTTGCGCCCTACCCGTCCGCCGCCGAGCTCGGTCTGGCGGGCGACCCTTTGCGCGCGCACGGGGTTTACGCCGCGCTCGCCCTCGATTTGCGTCGCGCGGGCTTCAATCTCAACCTCGGCCCCGTTGTGGATCTCACTGCGGGAACAGGGGACGGAAGCCGCAGCTTCGGCGCCGATCCGCGCCACGTCGCGGCTTTCGCCAGGGCGTTCGCCATCGCGCACCGGGACGCGGGAGTGGCGACGGCGCTGAAGCACTTTCCAGGGGCTGCGGCCGGCGACGCCTCGGACGGCTCGCAAGCGCGCGCTCTCGAGCCTTATCAAGCGCTTCTCAGCAACAGATCGGCAGACATCGTCATTGTCGGTCATGCAAGCGGCGCCGATGGGAGGCCGGCCTCCGTTTCGCGCGAGGCGGTGCTGACCTTGCTGCGCGGCAGGCTCGGTTTCGAGGGCGTGATCCTGACGGATGAGCTGACCGCGCCCGTGCTCGCCGGTCGGCGATCGCTCGAAGAGGCGGCCGTCATGGCGGTTGAAGCCGGAGTCGACATGCTGGCGGTGGCCGCTCCCGAGGCGAACGATCCCGGAGGCGTTGCGGCGCGCGTCGCGGCGGCGCTGCGGGCGGCGGTGGAGACGGGGCGCCTTTCGCGCGAGCGCATCCGCGCATCCTACGAACGGATCATCGCCTTGAAGCGCCGGCTCGCCAAACTGCAGGAGACTGCTCAGGCGCGCTAGAGGGCTAAATTCCTTGGAAGAGCTTGCCGCGTTTGTCGAGACGCTGCAGCACGCCCGGCAGCAGCTCCGGCATGTCCTCGGAGATCATTCCCGGGCCGAAGGCGTGAGCGAGTTCGTTGTGCGTCCAGACGGCGGCGGCCGCCGCGTCGAACGCCGGCATGTCCTGCGCCAAGAGCCCGACGACCAGCCCTGCGAGCACATCGCCCGAGCCGGCCGTCGCCAGCCAGGGAACGCCGTTCTCGCTCACCGCCGCCAGACCGTCCGGGGTGACGATCGTCGTGTCCGGGCCTTTGAGGACGATGACGGCGCCCGAAAGTTCGGCCGCGGCGAGCGCGCGATCAAGCTTTGAGCCGTCCGCGCCGATCTCGGGGAACAGGCGGGCGAACTCGCCCTCGTGCGGCGTCAGGACGACCGGAGCCGGCCGGCCGCGAATTTGCGCGAACAGCTCCTCGGGGTTTTCCTCAAAGGCTGTAAGCCCCTCCGCGTCGATCACGGCGGACACGTCGGAGGCGAGCACGCTCGCCACAACGTCGCGCGTCTCCTGGCTGAGGCCGGCGCCCGGCCCGGCGAGCACGGCGTTCACCCGGCGCGCGGCGAGCGTGTCGGCGAGAAGCGCCGGCGCATCATAAGCGGCGACCATGATGGCGGTGAGCTGCGCGGCGTTGATGTAGAACGCCGCCTTTGAGGTGGCGACGCTGACGAGGCCGGCGCCCACGCGCAACGCCGCCCGCGCGGCGAGCCGGGCCGCGCCCGTCGACTCCATAGGCCCGGACACCACCGCGGTGTGGCCACGATCGTATTTGTGCCCGTCGATCTTGAGGCGCGGGAAGTAGCGCAGCCACAGGTCCGGATCGTTCGTGTAGTTGCGTGGGGCGATGTCGGCCAGGACCGACGCAGGGATGCCGATGTCTACGGCCCGAACGTCGCCGCAATAGAGGCGCGCGGGGAGCATCACATGGCCAGTCTTACGCCGGAAAAAGGTGACCGTCGCCACGGCCTTGAACGCCGCGCCGCGGATGTCGCCCTTCGTCGCGTCGATCCCGGTCGGCACATCGACGGCGACGACAGGCAGGCCGCGCTTCGTCACCTCTTCGATCATCTGGGCGGGGACGCCGGTCACCGTGTCGCGCAGGCCCGCGCCGTATATCGCGTCCACGACGATCTGCGCCCCAGCGAGGCATGACGGCGTCATAGGCTCGATGCTTTCGTCCCAGCGGCGCGCCATCTCTTTGGCGTCGCCGGTCAAATCCTGCGGACGGGGCAAAAGGGCGAGGCGCACCTGATAGCCGCGTTCCCGCAGGAAGCGCGCCGCCACGAAACCGTCGCCGCCATTGGCGCCCGGCCCGCACAGCACCACGATCTTGCTGCCCCGGGGAAACCGCTTCACGACCTCCTCTGCGACGCCGCGCCCGGAGTTCTCCATGAGCGCCAGGCTGGGCACGCCGCCTTCGATCGCGAGCTGCTCGGCGCGGCCCATTTCTTCCGAAGTGAGGAGTTCGAGCACTGGGAATGCCTATTGCTGGACGGGTTGCGTTTCGAGCCTTAAACCAAGGATGCGAGATTTGCAATGTAGCGGACTTTACGGCGAAACCGAGAATGTCGCTGAACCGCGAATTTTGTATTCAGCGCGTTGTTTCGGCCTGCAAAGGCGCCCGGACGCCGAACGACTGAGCGCGGCGCCGCGCGCGCGGGCGCCGATCCGCTCGCGAACAACGCAGATGAATAATTGGGCATATAGCCTATTGTATAGGCAGAATGAGGTTGCCACAGCCGCGATCTTTCAAGAAAAGTCTCAAACCCGCGCCTTGGCACGGGGCGTGCTAAAGCATAATGCGGCTCCCGGCGCGCAAGCGTCCGGCGCTGCGTTTAGCGTGGAGGAAACGGTTCGCGACATGAAAAAAATCGAAGCCATTATCAAGCCATTCAAGCTGGACGAAGTGAAGGAGGCGCTGCAGGAAATCGGGCTTCAGGGGATCACCGTGACCGAGGCGAAAGGCTTCGGGCGCCAAAAGGGCCACACGGAGCTGTATCGCGGCGCTGAATACGTGGTGGACTTCCTGCCCAAGGTCAAAATTGAGATTGTTTTGGCGGATGAAATGGTGGAGAAGGCCGTCGAAACGATACAGAGCGCTGCGAAAACGGGTCGGATTGGCGACGGAAAGATCTTCATCATCAATGTGGAAGACGCCATTCGCATCAGAACCGGCGAAACCGGCTCCGACGCCATCTAGCGCGCCGCGCAAGCGGCGTTCCGCGCGCCACCCCAAGGCGCGCCGCGACCAACCTACACAGTCTAGACGCACAATCCATCACATCACGAGGGAGTAGCATGGCGAACGCAAACGAAGTTATTGCAAAGATTAAAGAACAGGACGTGAAATTCGTCGATCTGCGCTTCACCGATCCGCGCGGCAAAATGCAACACGTCACCATGGAGGCCGCGCTCATGGATGCGGACGCCTTCACGGACGGCATCATGTTCGACGGCTCGTCAATCGCCGGCTGGAAAGCGATCAACGAGAGCGACATGGTGCTGATGCCGGATCCGACCACAGCGCACATGGACCCGTTCTTCGCCGCCTCCACCATGGTGCTGTTCTGCGACATCCTCGAGCCAGGCACGGGCGAGCGCTACGAGCGAGACCCCCGCGGCATCGCCCGCAAGGCGGAAGCCTACATGGCCTCGACCGGCGTCGGCGACAAAGTGTTCTTCGGCCCGGAAGCCGAGTTCTTCATCTTCGACGACGTGAAGTTCAAGGCCGACCCATACAACTGCGGCTTCAAACTCGACTCGTCGGAACTGCCGTCCAACATGGACACCGACTATGAGATGGGCAACATGGGCCATCGCATGCGCACCAAGGGCGGTTACTTCCCCGTGCCGCCAATGGACAGCTGCCAGGACATCCGTTCGGAAATGCTGACCGTGATGGCTGAGATGGGCGTGCCCACTGAAAAGCACCACCACGAGGTCGCCTCCGCCCAGCACGAGCTCGGCGTGAAATTCGGCCCGATGACCATCATGGCCGACCGCATGCAGATTTACAAATACGTGACCCATATGGTCGCGCAGAACTACGGCAAGACGGCCACGTTCATGCCGAAGCCGGTGTTCGGCGACAACGGTTCGGGCATGCACTGCCACCAGTCGATCTGGAAGGAAGGTCAGCCGGTGTTCGCGGGCAACCTCTACGCCGACCTGTCCGAGACCTGCCTGTTCTACATCGGCGGCATCCTGAAGCACGCCAAGGCGCTCAACGCCTTCACCAACCCGACGACGAACAGCTACAAGCGCCTTGTGCCGGGCTACGAGGCGCCGGTGCTGCGCGCCTACTCGTCGCGCAACCGCTCGGCCTCGTGCCGCATCCCCGTGGTGTCATCGCCGAAAGCGAAACGCATCGAGGTTCGCTTCCCCGATCCGGCCGCGAACCCCTATCTCGCCTTCGCGTCCATGCTCATGGCTGGCCTCGACGGCATCGCCAACCGCATCCACCCCGGCGACCCGATGGACAAGAACCTCTACGATCTTCCCGCCGAGGAGCTGAAGAACATCCCGACCGTCTCCGGCTCGCTGCTCGAGGCGCTTGAGGAACTCGATAAGGATCGCGAATTCCTCAAAAAGGGCGGCGTCTTCACCGACGACTTCATCGACAGCTACATCGCGCTGAAAATGGAGGAGTTCGATCGCTTCCGCATGATGCCGCACCCCATCGAGTTCGACATGTATTACAGCTGCTAAGCGCACGCGCGATTGCTACGGAGAAGGGCGGCTTTCGGGCCGCCTTTTTTATTGCTTCTTGCTATTTGAGGTGGACAGAAGGAGAAAAGCAACCTTGAGTGTTTGTTGCGCAACTACACCAAATTAAGTCTAATTATTTAGTCTCATGCAAACGAATGATGTGGCCTTTTTGTCGTTACCTTATGCTCCTGTTTAAGTTTGGAGTATCTGCGATTCGATAATTCAAAACTTTCAGGGAAATTTATGAAGAATTTACTCCTTACGACAACGGCGCTTACGGCGCTAACGGCTATAGTTCCTGCAAAGGCCGACTTTCTGGTCCCGAACGGTATCACGGTCACAACCACTCAAACGCTCGGGGATGCCGACACCGGAACCATCGAAGCCGGAGGAACCATCGCCACAACTGCGGCCGACGCAGTCCGGGCTGAAGACGAGAATGTTATTACGAACTCAGGATCGATTTCGGCCGTAGAACCAGGTGCCGCCGGCGTGAGCGATATCGCTGGCATAAATGTAGGCAATTCAAATACAATAACCAATTCCGGGGCTATCTTCGCGGGGAATAACACAAATGCCGCAAGCGGGATAAGGGCAGAGGATGGCTCCACCATATTCAACACCGGCGCAATTGATGTTGTCGCCGATAACCAAGGAAACGGTGTTCGCGTACAAGGCGGCTCATTGCTTAACGTGGTTGTCAACTCAGGCACGCTCTCAGTTTTAGCAGGCAACCAGGGTAATGGCATTTTCCAGATCGACAATGGCCCAGGGACTTTCATAAACGAAGGCGTGATTGACGTTACTGCCGGCAACCAGGCCAACGGGATTTTCATAAGTAGCGGCGTAAGCGTAATCGAGAACAGCGGGTCTATAAGGGTTAAGGGCGATAACCAGAGTAATGGCTTGTTTGTTAGTGACATCGTTAGTGACGCCAGCATTGAAAATACTGGTTCCATAGAAGTGATCGCTGGCGCAAGCGGCGGGTCTGGCGTTCGCGCAGTGGGCGTTAACAGTGTCTCTGTGTTGAACACCGGTTCGATTTTGATCGATAGCTTTGCTGGCAATGCGTTTGCGATCAATTTCGGCGGCACAGCTTTGACGGAACTCACGCTCCTGGAAGGAACGTTGATCGCCGGACGTATCGAACTTGGAGGGACAAACGACACTGTCAATCTGGGGCGGGGTGAGAACTGGTTGATCAGTTTCACTCCCGCTGGCGGCGCCCCGACAACGCTCAATACGTTTGGCGCGCCCACGGCAATTCTTAACGGCGGGCTGACGGTCGCCACCTTCGATGGGGCGACGACCGCCCTTGCGCTCCAAGACGATGCTATCGCCGATTTGACACAGGCCATAAACACGTCTGTGTACGACAGGCTAAACAGCATGAGCCAACCGGCGGCGAAATCCGGCAGCGTCAAGGATGCTGAGGAGAGCGCACTCTTTTCTCGCCAGTTCTGGGCGCAGGGCTTTGGCGGCAAATCCAGCACTGAAGATGGCGACACCCAGTTTGCAGGCTTCATTGCGGGCTTTGACGCCGCGCTGTCGAGCAATGCACGCGGCGGCTTTTTCGCTGGCCTTTCTCAATCCGACAATGAAGGCGACGGCGATGGCGTTCGTCGGGACAACGGCATCACTGATATCGATACGGAAAGCGCGTTCGCAGGTCTTTACGGCCGCTATAATCTCGGCGCATCTTTCGTCGACCTGACCGTGACCGCAGGACGCAACGACAACGAAACAGGAAAGCGGCGCATTCTTAACAACTTGTCGCCAACAGGCTTAGACTTCGCTGCTGCGGAGTTTGATGGGACGTTCTTCAATCCCGAGTTGCGCTTTGGCAATCATCTGCACATGAGCGGCTTTGCGCTTATTCCGTCTGTTAGCGTCGGTTATGTTGGCCTGTCGTTGGACTCTGTAAAAGAAAAGGGTTCGGCGGCCGCGGTCAGCTTCGACGAGCGGGATATCGAGCTTGTGACGGCGCAGGCGCAACTCGACGCACAGCGCACTTGGCTAACGACCGGCGGCGCGGAATGGACGACCAGCTTAAGGCTTGGCGCACGCGGCTTCAGCAATATCGGCGATGACGATCTGAACGGCGTCCTTGCTGGCGTCACTCCGTTTACTGTCAAAAGCGACGAAGACGATGTGCTAGAGGGCTTTATAGGCGGCCTCGTGAGCTATGCGCCGACACAGAGCATTGAGCTTTACGTTGGCGGCGAGGCGGCCTTAGCAAATGATGAGGGTTACTCCTACACAGGCAGAGTGGGCGGAAGTATTAAGTTTTAGTCTGTCGGGAAATCACATCGCGCTGAAAATGGAGGAGTTCGATCGCTTCCGCATGATGCCGCACCCGATCGAGTTTGAGATGTATTACAGCTGCTAAGCGCACGCGCGATTGCTACGGAGAAGGGCGGCAAACTTGCCGCTCTTTTTCGTTCTGGAGGCCTTCCATGCTCTTCGCCGCCCTGGTCTGCGCCGTGCTCGCGTTCGGCACGGCGCTCATGCATTACGAAGGTCTGTTGTGGACGCGCCGCTTGTGCCGCGCCATTTCGCTGCGGCACCGCTTCGCGTTGATGGCGGCCTTCGCGTGCGTGCTCGCCCTTCATGTCGCCGAGATCGCCGCATTCGCCGGAGGATATTGGGCGCTGACCGCGGTCGGCGGCGGTTTCGCCGGCTCCATGGACGGAGGCCCGGTCGATTATTTCTACTTCTCGGCGGAGAATTACTCGACCCTCGGCTATGGGGACATCACGCCGCTTGGGCCGGCCCGCATGCTGGCGGCGGTCGAGCCGCTCTCAGGCCTCATCCTGCTGGCCTGGTCAGGCGCGTTCCTGTTCGGGCTGCTGCACGAGCGACACACGCTTTCGCTCGACGATAAGCGCAAGACGCCGGCCGCCGGGCGCAAGCGGCGGCCGTGATCAGCGGGTGAAAATGTAGAAGAACACCAAAATGACGATGATGGCGACGGCGACGACCGGCCGGTTCTCGCTGATCCACTTCTTGAACGGGGCGGGCGCGTCGTTCCACTCCCGCACCATGGACGCGATGAAGAACACGCCGAGCAGCCCGAGCGCCCACACGCCCACCGGATAGCGCAGGCAATCCCGGCATCCCGTCGGGTCGACCACCATCAACCCCAGAATGGTCATCGTCACCAGAAACGTGATGAACGCGATGAACCCCAGAAGCGTGATGATCAAAAACCGTGCTGCGATCGCGGACGGACTCATCGCGATGTCGGCTCCCTCTGGCGCAACCGCGCAAGATTAACAACGCGCGCGGCATTTGCATAAAGTTAGAACCGATCGCGGTTAACGATGGCTTTCGATGAGCCAGCAGCCTGCGCGCTTACGCGATTTTCCACTTGATGGAGCAGCCAATCGACGGCGTCTGTTCGGCGGGGCCGCGGCCGTCTTCGGCGATGAGGCGCATGGCCTCGAACAGTTCGCGCCGCGCGCCCGGCGCCGCGGGATCTCGGCCGCTGGCGTCCAACCGACCGCGATACTGCAATTCGAGCGCCGCGTTAAAGCCGAAAAAGTCGGGCGTGCACACCGCGCCATAGGCCCGCGCGACGGACTGATCCTCGTCGTGGAGATACGGAAATCCGAGAGCGTGATCGGCTGCGAAAGCGCGCATGTTCTCGAACGAATCTTCTGGGTATCCGACCGCGTCGTTGGAGCAGATCGCCGCGGTATTCACACCGTAGCGCCGCAGTTCGCTCGCGTCGCGGGCGATGCGGTCGATGACGGCCTTCACATAAGGGCAATGGTTGCAGATGAAGGCGATGAGCAAACCGCGGGGTCCCGCCACATCGGCGAGCGAATATGTCCGGCCGTCCACGCCCGGAAGAGTTAAGCCGGGCGCTCTCCAGCCGAAATCGCAGATGGGCGCTTGAGCCGCCATGCTCTTCTCCGTCGCGAGCGGACAGATTTTATCCGCAACGGCGGGCGGCGCGCAGCAAGAATCGACACCGCGCGCTGTGTTAATTTTTTGTCATTTTTGCATTGACGAGGTTGAGTTTGTTTGTCACCATTAAAGTCTAAATTCAAGGGAGGTCTACGAAAATGACTCCACCCGAGGTGATTGCGCTGCTCGTTTGATGGTGTGTGCGAACAGCATCGCGAGAGCGGCGACCCAGAAAATTCACAGCCTTGACGCCGTTTGCACCGCACGATCGCCGATTGCAGCGTCGGCGCTTTCGCGGACGAAACGGAATGATCCGAGCCAACGGATTGAGGACGGGCGAACACGGCTCTCTCAGCTTCGGCGCATGACCCATGCCCGAATGGAGGTTTTTAAAACCGCGGTCACATGGCCTGAAAGCGGAGCCGCCCGTAGCGGAAAAGCCCGTTACCTGGCTTGAAGACCTCGCAACGCGAACGCGGTGCGAGGTCTTCTGTATTGAACGCAAAAGCCTTATGCTGCCTCCACCAAAGCAGGCCCCCCATGCGGATCGTGATCGGCGCGGTTGTTCTGGCGATGTGGATCCTGCCCGGTTCCGCCGTCGCGGCGCCCTATCTCTGGCTGAACGGCGCCACGCCGCAACGCACCATCGAAACGGCTTTCTCGCCCCCGCCTGGTTTCGTGCGCGCGCCGGCGCAACCTGGCTCGTTCGCGGCGTGGCTGCGCGGCCTGCCTCTCAAGCCCGACGGCGCGCCGGTCACGCTGTATGACGGCCGCCTCAAATTTGACCAGCAGCACCACGTCGCCGTGATCGACATCGACACCGGTCGGGAGAACCTCCAGCAATGCGCGGACGCCGTTATGCGGCTTCGCGCGGAGTATCTGCTCGCCGCAGGCCGCCCGCGCGAGATCGCGTTCAACTACACCAACGGCAAGCGCCAGGCCTTTGGAGGCGGCTCTTACGCGGATTTCAAGCGCTACATGCGGCGCATTTTCAGCTTCGCGGGCACTTATTCTCTCGAACGGGAGATGAAGCGCGTGGGGCTAGCCGACATTGCGGTCGGCGACGTGTTCATCCAAGGCGGTTTTCCGGGGCACGCCGTGATGGTGGTGGACCTTGCCGTCAACGATCGCGGCGAGAAGCGGTTTCTGCTGATGCAGAGCTATATGCCGGCGCAGGACATGCACGTGCTGGAGAACCCGCGCGGCGGAGCGTCGGCTTGGTACGCGCCGCCGGGCGGCGCCGAACTCGTCACGCCCGAGTGGATCTTCAGAACGACCGATCTGCGCCGATTTTGAGCGGACGCGACAGGGTTACGCGACGGGGTTGGGACAGAGCGGACTGGGGCCGGAAACGCACAATCGGCCAGAAACCGCGTCGCCTCAAGAAGTTATGCACATGCAACCCCAGGTTACTTGTATGCATAAGGGCAAACAGCCAAACATACATACAAATGCGTCAGGAGTAACCTGAACGGTAAAGGGCGCGCGGCCAAAACTGCGTCGGGGAGTACGCGAGATGGGCATAACGCATCGCGTTTTCGCAATCAGCCTCGCGGCGTTGACCAATGTTCCCGCCATTCCTAGCTACGCTGAGTCGTCCAACCTTGTCGAGCTAGAAGAGCGCGTGGCCGAGCTAGAGGCGACAGCGGCCCGCGCGTCCGCCAACAAGGCGACAGTCACTATTTACGGTCAGGTGAACCGCGCCATCCTCGCGTGGGACGACGGACGCCAGCAGGACGCGTATGTGGTGGACAACGACGTCTCCTCCACCCGCCTCGGCGCGGTTGGCGGCGTGCGCATCGGCGGCGATTGGACGGCGGGCTATCGGCTGGAGATCGAACTGCGCGACGCGGGGTCCGACACCGTCAACCAAGCGAGCGACGAGGGCGAGGGCGAGTCCGCCATGGCGACGCGCATCGCGGCTTGGTATGTGGAGTCCGCGTCGAAAGGGCGCCTGACCGTCGGCCAGCAGTCTCCCGCCTCGGACGACATCACGCTCATCAATCTCGGCGCGTCCATGAGCGACGCCGGCATTCACTACAACAACGCCTTCGGCCTGCGACTTAAAAGCGGCCCCATCACCGACCTGACCTGGGAAAGCCTGGTGCACACAGTCGACACCTATCGCGGCGATTTCGTGCGCTACGACACGCCGCTTATGGGCGGCTTCCTCGTCTCCGCCGCCTGGGGCGAAAACGACGTGTGGGACGCGGCCGTCCGTCATCGCGGCGCGTTCGCCGGCGTGCAATTCGCCTCTGGGCTAGGCTACATGCAGAATGACGAGCTGAATTTCGCGGACGTTCGCGGCTCCGCCTCCGCGATACACGGCGAAACGGGGATGTTCATCTCGGCCGCCGCCGGCGCGCGCGACGAAGAGAAGAACTCGTTCACCATCGCCAACGTGGGCGACTTCAAAATCGGCGAGGACTCCTACTTCTATTTTCTGCAGTCCGGTCTGAGCAAGCACTGGCTGCCCCTCGGGAAAACCTCAATTTACGGCGAGTACGGGCTTTACAACAACTTCAGCTCCGGCAGCGTATTGCGCGCTGATTTCGGCGCCGGTTTGCGCGACGTGGGCATCCTGCTCGACAACGAGGTGACCCGTTGGGGATTTGGCGTCGAGCAGTCCATCGACGCGTCCGCCACCCTGCTCTACGCCAACGTGAACTACTTTAGCGCCGACAGCACCTATTGCCCCGCGCCGTGGCGGGGCTGCGCCGCTGGTTTGCCCAACGCGCCGACCAAGAACCAAAAGCTCCCCGTTGAGGATTGGAGCGGCGTGGTGCTTGGCGCGCGGATACAGTTTTAGACCGATAACGACCTTTTGCGGGCCGCCGCGATGCGCCCAGCGAGACATTCGATGACCCCACCCCGGCAGCCCGGCCCCGCGCCCGAGGACGACGCCGACACGATCCATCGGCGCTGGCTGATGAAGCGCCCGTACAGCCTTGACCTGCCCGAAAGCTCTTTCGATCCTTATCTGGTGCTCGGTCTGCGCCGCGGAGCCTCCAAGACCGACATCCGCGCCGCTTACCTGAAGCTCGCCAAGGAGCTGCATCCGGACCGGCGCGCCGGCGACGCCGAGGCCGAGCGCCGCTTCAAGGCCATCAACTACGCCTATCACGCCCTGCTCATTTCGCCCCGCCCCGCCGCCCGGCGCACGCTGGCGTCGAGGCTGAGGTCGCCTGCAACGCTCGCCGCATTGGCGTTTCTGACGCCCGTGATGAGCCTTCTCGCCTACGCCTTCGTCGTCGCGCCGGCGCCGGAAAACTCCACCGCCGTCGCCAAGATCAGCCTGGACATCGGCAAACTGGCGAGCGATGAGACCGCGCCCGATCCAACCCCAACAGGCGCCGTCGCCGCGGACCCGATCGAGAAACGAGACGTTTCGCCGCCAAACGCCCCGCGGGCGCCGGTCGAAAGGCTCATCGCCAACATCATGCCCGACGATCTGCAAAGCGAGAGCGAGCAGGCGTTTCTGCGCACCCTGCGCGAAGAACGCGATATGATCGTTGTGCATGACTATCTGCGGCTGGAGGCGTCAGGGCGCGAGACCGACGCGGCGCGCGAGCATCTGCGCGGCCTCATTCTCGCAAGCCGCGACCCGCAGCACCTGACGCGGTTTTTGAGCGTCATCCGCCAGCAGGACCACGTTGAGGCCGCGCTCGCCTTGGGCCGACTGCGTGAGCTCTCGGACGACGGCGACGCAAGCCGCGAAGCGCGCCGGTGGCTCGCCGCAAAACGTGTGAACACCGCCGCCGCCTATCGGGGCTACCTGCGCGATTTCGAAAGCGGGCGCTACGCATCGGAAAGCCGGGCGCGGCTTGCAGCCCTCACGACGCCCGCCGTCGACCTGCCCAAACCCGTGACGCCGAAGCCCGAGGCTCCGCCGTCGCTGTCGGCTCTCGCTCGCGCCGAGGCCGCCAAGGAGAGCGAAGCCTGGCGCGCCGCGCGGCAAAACAACACTCCCGCCGCATACGCGGCCTATCTCGCCAGATATCCGAGGGGTCGTTACGCGTATCAGGCGCAAAGAAAGGTTGCGGCCGTCGATCCCCCGAAACCCCCGACCGCAAGCCGTCCTGTGGAGAGAGTGGCGCCGCGTCAGCTTTGGCCAACGGCGGACGACCCGTTCGTGGAGCGCCGCGTGCGCTGACGCCTGCAGCGCTCCGCGGGGGCGCCCGGCGTCGGTGAAGATGACCGTTGGCGGCGTCATCAAACCTTTCCATTTGCGGGGTATCGAATAGCCTATGCGGGCGGTTGCGCATTCCCGGCGTCTCAGGGCCGAACACGCAAGTCGCCGCGCCGCCGAGGAGTGGAATGATCGATCACCCGCCGCTGTTGCGCGCCGAGGCCGTCGAGAAGCGCTTCGGCGCGGTCGCCGCGTGCCGCGCCGTGTCGTTCGAGCTGTATCCAGGCGAGGTGATGGGCGTCGTCGGTGAGAGCGGCTCCGGCAAGACGACGCTGCTCAATATTCTCGCTGGGCGGCTGCGCCCCGACGGCGGCCGCGTGATTTACGAGATGCGCAACGGCGCCGAAGCTGACATCCACGCTCTCTCCGAGCCCGCCTTGCGCCTCCTCATGCGCACCGACCTCGCCTTCGTTCATCAGAACCCGCGCGACGGCCTGCGGCTCGGCGTGAGCGCGGGGGCCAATGTCGGCGAGAGGCTCATGGCCGTCGGCGCGCGGCATTACGGCGGCATCCGCGGGCAAGCGCTCGACTGGCTGGCGAAAGTGGAGATCGACGGCGCCCGCCTCGACGATCTGCCCCGCACCTTCTCCGGCGGAATGCAGCAGCGTCTGCAGATCGCGCGCAACCTGGTCACGGCCCCGCGCCTTGTGTTCATGGACGAGCCGACCGGCGGGCTGGACGTGTCGGTGCAGGCGAAGCTCCTCGATCTTCTGCGCTCGCTCGTCGCGCGGCTTGGCCTCTCCGTCGTCATCGTCACGCACGATCTGGCGGTGGCCCGGCTGCTCGCGCACCGATTGATGGTGATGCGGCGCGGCGAGGTGGTCGAGACCGGCCTGACCGATCAGGTGCTGGACGATCCGCAGCACGAATACACCCAGCTCCTCGTCTCGTCCGTGCTGCACGCCTGACGCAACCGAACTCCGCCCGCGCCGTTTCCCCGTCCGGTACGAACAGGAGCGAGTGATGACGACGTTCAAGAAGGGCGACGAGGTGAGTTGGAAGTGGGGCTCGAACGAGGCGCGCGGGCGCGTTGTGAAAAAATACACCGACACCGTGACGCGCGAGATCAAAGGCAAAGAGATCACGCGCAAGGCGAGTGAGGACGAGCCGGCCTACCTGATTGAGCAAGAGGACGGCGACGAGGTGCTCAAGTCAGCGTCGGAACTGAGCCGCGCTTGAGCCCTGCCGCCGCCCCAGTCTAAATGACGATGAAGTCCGAGCTGGTCAGGCCGAGACCGGACGCCAGGTCGGCGAAGCGCACCTGCGCCTGGCCGCCGACGCCGTCGGCGTCGTAGAACAGGTCGCCTGTCGCAGAATTGTAGATGACCCGGTCGGCCGCGTCCGCGGCGGCCATGCCGACATGAAAGGCTGAAGGAGCAAGCGCGCCCGTCGAGGTCAGCGTGGTGAAAACCGCGTTCTCCAAGTGAATGGTGTCGTCAAGAACGTTGTAATCGACAATGACGTCCACATTGTTCGGCCCGAGCCCGGTGCTGAAGACGAAGATGTCGGCGCCGGACGAACCGCTCAGGCTGTCATTGCCGAGCCCGCCATTCAGCGTGTTCGCGCCCGTGTTGCCGATGAGAATGTTGTTGAGTGCGTTGCCGGTTCCGTTCACCGAGGCCGAGCCGGACAGCGTGAGGTTCTCCACATTGGCCGACAGCGTGTAACTCACGGCGCTCAACACTCGGTCGGTCCCCTGGTTGGCCAGCTCGACCACGACATCGCCGACATTGTCGACGATCAGCGTGTCGTCGCCGGCGCCGCCTTGAAGCGTGTCGGCTCCGAGGCCGCCGGTGAGGGTGTCGTTGCCGCCGCCCCCGGTCAGCGTGTTGGAGGCCGCGTTGCCTACGATGACGTTGTTGAGAGCGTTTCCTACGCCATTAATTGGCGCCGAACCGGTCAGCGTGAGATTTTCGACATTCAGTCCGAGCGTGTAGGACACCGTGCTGTTGACCTGATCCACGCCTTGTCCGAACTGCTCGGCGATTGCATCGCCGACATTGTCGACCACGTAGGTGTCGCTCGCCAGGCCGCCGATCATCGTGTCCGCGCCTGCGCCGCCGTTGATCACGTCGTTGAAGATCGTGCCGTCGATCGTATCGTTTCCGCTCGTGCCGTTGATTGGCCCGGCGAACAGCGGGTTGGCGACGGCGAAAACATCGGTCAGAAGGTCGTTATCGTCGGGCACGAGGTCACTTGCGCGTGACAAGAACGTGATGACGCGTCCGTCATCTGAAATCTGCGGCAATCCCGAGTTGTCGTTGGTGTTCACACCGTCGTCGCCGGCGGCGTTAAAGTCGACCGACACCCTTGCGATCCGACCTGTTTGACGGTCGTAAACAAAGATGTCGTCGCGATTGTTGGTGTCGTCGGCCACGAGGTTGGTCGCGTCGGACTGAAACACGACGTACCGGCCATCGCCGGACAGCGAGGGGTTGAACATCGCTCCATCGGAGGAGACGCCGCTGTTGCCGAACGCGATGCGCGAGATAACCCCGTTTGACGTGGTCGCGATAAAGATGTCCGTGTTCCCGTTCAGATCATTCGCCACGAGATTGGTCGCGGACGACTGGAAAGCGACGAACCTGCCGTCGGCCGACAACACGGCGTTGCGGGATGTTCCATTTCCGTCGATCTGCGTGCCGCTGCTTCCCGGGGCGGCCGAGATTTTGCGCATCACGTTGGAGTTGCGGTCAAAAACGAACACATCCTCGCTATTGTTCTCACTGGCGTCGGCCACGAGGTCGCCGGCCGTTGAACTGAAGGCGACATAGCGCCCGTCATCGGAAATGTCCGGATTGACGGAACTGCGATTTGCGGAAAAGCCGGACAAGTTGTTCGTGATGCGCTGGATGGCGCCGGTTTGTATATTCTTGACGAATATGTCGCTTGAACCGTTGAGATCGTTGGGCGCAAAGTTCGTCGCAACAGACTCGAAGACAACGAACTGATTGTTGCCGGATACAACAGGCAGAAATGAGTCCCCATTCGCCTCGGCGCCGGACGATGTTGTCGATATGCGCCGCAACTCCTGCCCCGGCAGCGCGAACCGGTCGTAAATGAAGATGTCGTCGAAATCGTTTACATCGTCCAAGATGAGATTCGTCGCGCCGGAGCTGAAAACGATGTAACGACTGTCGGCTGAGATTGATGGGTCGGAGAAACTGCTGTTGGGCGCGGCGCCGCCAAGACCAATCGTTAGGCGAGTGATGGTGTCTGTCTGGCGATCATAAAGAAACAAGTTGTTGAATATGTTGATATAGTTGCCACCGGCAAGGTTTGAGGCGTTCGACTCGAACACGACATAACGTCCATCGCCGTTCAATGTGGGCAACTCCGATGAACCATTTGCTTGAACGCCCTGATTATTGACTGAAATGATTTCTGTGGCCATGAACGCACCCTCCGAGGTTTGTATTATTTATGCAATGACGATCACACTGCAAAAAAATTATAAAAAACCTATTCGCTACCTAGTTCTCTGGCAAGATTTTATTGTGCATCCGGGGTGAATTTACTTAACTTGTGGAGTTTTCGTCCGCGCCTCCGAATTTCATCCTGCTGACATCATCGACGCGTATGGCACGCGTTATGCTTACCATCGTCAACGCTGGCAAAAGCTTCACGCTGCACGCGCAGGGCGGCGTCCGTATCCCCGTGCTGTCCGCCGTATCCCTGTCCGTCGCGGCAGGCGAAGCGGTGGCGCTGTCCGGCCCGTCCGGCGCGGGCAAAAGCTCGCTGATGCGAATGATTTACGGCAACTACGCCTGCCATGAGGGCCAAATCCGCGTGGAGCATCGCGGCGCCGAGGTGGACATCGCCCGCGCCGCGCCGCGCGTCATCCTCGACGTCCGCCGTGTCACCATGGGCTACATCAGCCAGTTCCTTCGCGTTATCCCCCGCGTGCCCGCGCTTGACGTGGTCGCCGAGCCGATGCTCGCGCGCGGCGCCGATCCGGAGGCCGCCAAAACGCGCGCCCGCGATCTCCTCACGCGCCTGCGCATCCCCGAACGGCTCTGGCCCCTCTCGCCCGTCACCTTCTCCGGCGGCGAGCAGCAGCGCGTCAATATCGCGCGCGGGTTTGCGACGCCCTACCCGCTCATGCTGCTCGATGAGCCGACCGCGTCGCTTGACGCCGCGAACCGCGCAACCGTAATTGAGATGATCGGGGAGGCGCGCGCCGCCGGGACGGCCATTGTGGGCATATTCCATGACGAGGCGGTGCGCGACGCCGCGTCGACCCGCGTCTTTGATCTCGCGGCGGCGCAACAGCACGGATAGGCCATGCAAGAGCAGATTTTCACGAACGCCAGGATCGTGCTGGCCGATGAGGTTATTGAGCGGGGCGCCATCGCCGTTAGAGACGGCGTGATCGCGGAGATCGACCGCAGCCCCAGCCGCGCAGCCAGCACCTTCGATTTCGGCGGCGACCTGTTGATCCCCGGCCTCATCGAACTCCACACCGACAACGTTGAGCGCCACATCATGCCGCGCCCCAACGCGCATTGGCCGGCCGACGCCGCGATGCTCGCCCATGACCGCGAAATCGCCGCCTCCGGCATCACCACGGTGCTGAACGCGCTGTGCGTCGGCGAGGTGCACTCCCGCTCCGCCCGCCTGGAAATCCTTCACGAACTGCACGCCGCGATGGAGGATATGCGCGCCGCCGACGCCTTCAAGGCGGACCATTACATCCACTGGCGCTGCGAGATCAGCTATGGCGGCCTGCCCGAGCTGCTCGCCCCGCTCATGGACTACAAAAACATCAAGCTCGTCTCGGTGATGGATCATACGCCCGGGCAGCGGCAGTTCATGGACGTCACGCGCTACGCCGAGTATTACCAGGGCAAGTTCGCCATGTCGGACGCCGAGCTGCAGGCGTTCATCGACCAGCGTAAGGCGGATCAGGAGCGCTTCAGCGCCGCGAACCGCGCCATGGTGGTGGAGTGGAGCCAGGAGCGCGGCATCCCGCTCGCCAGCCACGACGACGCGACCGCCGCCCATGTGGACGAGGCGGTGCGCGACCGCATGGCCATCGCCGAGTTCCCGACGACGCTCGAAGCCGCGCGGGCGAGCCACGAGGCCGGCCTCGCCGTGCTCATGGGCGGGCCTAACATCGTGCGCGGCAAGTCGCACTCCGGCAACATCGCGGCGAGGCAATTGGGCGAGCTCGGCGTGCTCGACATCATCTCCAGCGATTACGTGCCCGCCTCGCTCCTTTACGGCGCGTTGACGCTGGAGCGCGAGGTCGAGGCGATCACCCTGCCCCAGGCCATCGCGACGGTTACAAAGAACCCCGCGCGCGCCTGCGGCTTCGAGGATCGCGGCGAGATCGCCATCGGCCAGCGCGCAGACCTGGTGCGCGTGCGCCCCACGGAGCGCGCGCCGGTCGTGCGCGACGTCTGGCGGCTCGGCGAGAAAGTGGCGTGAGCGGCGTCTTCATCTGCGTCGTGGGGCCATCGGGAGCGGGCAAGGACACGCTCATCAACGCGGCTCGCGCGCATTTTGCAAGCGACGCGCGTTTTTACTTTCCCCAGCGCTACATCTCACGCGGCGCGACGCCGGACGAACCGCACATCCCGATCTCGGAGGCGGAGTTCGAGCGTCGCCGTCGCGCGAACGAGTTTTTCCTGCATTGGCGTGCGCACGGCGTCGCCTACGCGCTCGGCCGCGATGTCGACGCGGCGCTTCAGGCGGGTAAAACCGTGGTCGCCAACATCTCGCGCGCAATGATCGGCGCGGCGCGCGACGCCTGGTCCCGCACCCTCGTCATTCACGTCACCGTCGATCCCGCCGTGCTCCGCGCGCGGCTCGAGGCTCGCGGACGGGACAGCGCCGAGGATGTCAACGCCAGGCTGCAGCGCGGGGCCGAGGTGGAGGTGACGCCTGCGCCTTGGGTGCGCCCGTTCGACAACTCCGCGCATGTCTCGGAGACCGCCCCGCGCTTCATGGCGCTGATTGAACGCTTAGCGCGGGAGCGGGAAACGTTCGATGAGCCGGAACGGGCCGTCGCCGCCGGGGTCGCCGAACAGGCATAGCTCTTCGATGGCGAGTGGGCCGGCGCAGAACGGCGCCACAGCGGGCGCAAGCGCATCGCGCACCTCAGACAGCTCGGCGGTGGGCAACGGCCCGGCCAGCGTGACGTGAAAGCGGAATTCAGACAGCACGTAAGGGTAGCCGAACTGCCCCAACAGCGCGGCCTGATGCGCGGGCAGATCGCGCGGGCGCCGGGCACGGTCGGCGTCGTTAAGCGGCGCGCGGAACGCGTCGAACGCCACGACGCACTCGGCGGCGAGCCAGTCCAGATCGGCGAGCGGCGTCTCGGGCAGCAGCGTCAGATAATCGCCATAGGCATGCAACTTCAGCGGCCCGGCGGCGAAGCGGCGGCGGCGCGAGGCGAACGCGGCCATGGCGGCGCGCAACTCGCTCTCGTCGCGGCCGGGCGCGAGCCGGAACGGCGCCTTCATCGTCGCGTGCAGACAGTAACGGCGGGGGGAGGCGACGGCGCGCTGCGACAGCGCGTACGGCAGGCCAAAATGCTCGCGGGTGAGTGTGTAGGCGCCCGCCTCCGCGTCGGACCCGAGCCACGCGCGCCCGAACTCCGCAAGCCCCGAACCACGCGGCGGCGCCCAGTAAATAGCGTAGCGCTCGAAAGTCATGCGAGGAAGGCGAGCACGCCGTCCTTGAATGCGCGGTCGCCCACGGCTTTCTGGTGGTCGCGGCCGGGGATGTCCAGCACCTGCGCGTTCGGGATGTGCGGCTGCAGCGGGCGAGCCTCGCCGGCGATCACGTCATGCTCGCCGACCGCGATCAGCACCGGCATGGTGAGCGTCGCCAGCATCTCCGGCGTGATTTTCTCCCGGCTCGACCGTATGCAGGCGGCGAGGGCGCGGCGGTCGCTGCCAGTTTGGTCGGCGAACAATCGGAAGGACCGAGCGGCGTCGTTCGTCACGTCTTCGGGCTTGTCGGCGAGCAACGCAGCCGCGATCGGCCCCGCGCCGCCGACGCCCACCACGAGATTGATCCCTAGCCCGCCGATGACCAGCCGCCGCACGCGCGCGGGGTGGGCGATGGCCAGGAACGTCGCGATGCGCGCGCCCATGGAATAGCCGATCACATCCGCCCGCTCCACGCCGAGATGATCGAGCAGCGCGCGCGCATCCTCGGCCATCAGGCGCGCGCCGTAAGCGGCTTCATCGTAAAGCTTCTCGCTGTCGCCGTGGCCGCGATTGTCGAGCGCGATCACGCGGCGCCCCGCCTTTTTCAGCGTCTCCACCCAGCCGGTATTGACCCAGTTCACCGCCTTGTTGGACGCGAAACCGTGGATGAGCAGCGCCGGCTCGCGGCTGTCCGCCCCGTGGCCTTCGTCGATGTAAGCGATGCGGACGCCGTCCGATAAAAAACTGCTCATGGCTTTCAACAGATTTTGTGGCCGATCGGTTTGCGAAGGCTGCGTCGCCCCTTTATATGCAATCTTGCATGCAGATCGCCAACCGTTTCATCGCGCTTCTCTCCCTGGCGCTGTTTTTCACGCCCGCCGCGGCGCAGGACGGCTTGCTCACAGGGAACGATCTGCTCCAAAGGCTGCGCCAGGGCGGTCTCGTGATCTATTTCCGGCACGCCCGCACCGACTGGTCGGAGCGTGACGCGCCGCGACCCGACCTCAACGACTGCGCCACCCAGCGCAACCTTTCCGCCGACGGCCGCGCCCAGGCCGAACGCACCGGCGCCGCGATGAAGCGACTCGGCGTACCCGTGGGCCGCGTCGTCGCCAGCCCATTCTGCCGCACGCGCCAGCACGCCGAACTCGCCTTCGGCCGCGTCGAACTGGATCCCGATCTTGAACAACTCGCCGGCTGGCCAGACGATGTGCGCGCGGCGCGAACCGCACGGCTCCGCGCGTTGCTGACGACCGCGCCTCAGGCGGCCAACACGGTCGTCATCGGGTATCAGGCCAGCCTGCGCGCCGCGGCCGGCGTCGGCCTACAAGAGGGCGAAGCGGTGATTTTCGAGCCGAACGCGGCGGGGCCCAAGCCGATCGGCCGGGCGCCGTCCGAGGCGTGGGACGCCATGGCCCCGCGATAGCTCGCCGCGCAAAGGTCGGCGGTCTTGCCAAGTCCGTCGCGCGTGGGGCACAGTGCGGGCGCAGCCTCTTTGCGAGCGAACCATGGCCAAAATCGGCGTACCGCAATTCGTGAACGACATCGGCGTGGAGAAAATCCACATCGGCGTGAAGGAATTCAAATGCATGGGCGCGCGGCCGCCGCACGACCACCCGCATATCTATCTGGACATGGGCGCGGGCGACCAGATCATCTGCCCGTACTGCTCCACGCTGTACCTCCACGACCCGAACCTGTTCGGCAATCAGTCCGACCCGCCCTACTGCTATTATCAGTCCGGCAAGGCGGCTTGAGCGCGAGCGCGCCCATTCTCATCGCGGGCGGCGGCGTCGGGGGGTTGAGCGCGGCCATCGCTCTCAGCCGCAGGGGCTTTTCCGTTCGGGTTCTGGAGCGCGCCCCGGCTTTCAGCGAAAGCGGCGCGGGCGTGCAGCTTGGCCCAAACGCCACGCGCATCTTGCGGGACTGGGGGGTGGCGGGCGCCGTCGAGGACCGCGCATTCCGCCCAGGCCGGATAGAGCTGTTCGACGCCGCGTCGGGCGTAAGGCTGAATTGCGTGCCCCTGGGTGCGCGCGTCGCGCAGCGTTACGGCGCGCCATACCTCACGCTGCTGCGCGCCGGCCTGCATGAGGCGCTGCTGCTCGCGGCGACGCAGCGCGGCGTCGAGATCACGACCGGCTTTACGGTGGAAGCCGTATCGCAAACTGCGGCGGGCGTGTCGGCGATCAGCACGGAAGGAGAACGGGCGAGCGGCGCAGCGCTCATCGGGGCGGACGGCCTGCGCTCGGCCGTACGGCGAGCCATTGCGCCCGACGCGCGCCTGAAGGAGACCGGCGCCGTCGCGTGGCGCGCGAACACGCCCGTCGCGGGCGATCCCGGCGATGTCGGCGTATGGCTGCACGCCGCGCGTCATCTCGTGCGCTATCCGGTCGATCGCGGTCGGAGTTGGAACTTTGTCGCCGTGACCCGTGAGGCCGCCGCGCCCGATTTCGCCGATTGGCCCGCGGTCATCCGAGACGCGGCGCCGCCCCCCGCCGAATGGCGCCCGTGGCCGTTGTTCGAGGCGCCGCCGCTTCCCGTTTGGTCGGACAGGAGGATGACATTGCTGGGCGACGCGGCGCACCCGCTACCGCCGTTCCTTGCGTCCGGCGCGGTCATGGCGATCGAGGACGCGGAGACGCTTGCGATGGAGGCGGCGTCCTCGGCCAACGACCTCCCCGGCGCATTTCAGCGCTACGAACAGCGGCGCAAGGCCAGGGTGGGGCTGGTCGCGCGGCGCTCGCGGCGCATGGGCGAGATTTATCACATGTCCGGCGTCATGCGCTTGGCCCGCAACGCCGTGATCGCCGCGACGCCATCCATGCGACTGCTCGCGCGCAACGACTGGCTTTACGGTTTCCGCGTATGATCCAGGTGGCTGAGGCCGGAGGGCGGCTGCGTCTCCCCGATGGCGGGCGCGCGCGTCGCCAACTCGTCGAGCGCGGCCTGGAACGACGGCGTGTCGCGGATGACGGCCTCGGCCCGGGCGGCGATGGCGGTGTCGGCAGGCGGCTGGACGATGGCGTTCGCGGCGTAGCCGTTCGCGCCGAAAGCGAGCGTCACAGCGCGTACGGGCGCGCCTGCCCCGCCTGTCGAGACGATCAGATCGCGCCATCCGACGCCTCCGGGCGGCGCGGCGAGCACTGGCGGGCGCACGCTCACGATATGCGACACAGGACGGAAGCCGAAATCCTGCGCCTGAAACACGACGAGGGAGCACCCCGTTTTCAGGCACCAGTCGGCGCCGGTGAACAGCACGAGCGCCTCGGGGCGTCCGTCGCCGTTCAGATCCGCCGCGCCGGTCTCGTAACGCGCAGGTTCGCGGCGCTTCTGGATGCGATAGCGTTCAACGGCCTTGGCGACCTCGGACGCATCCACCGACCCCACATAAGCGGCGGCGGTGGGCGCGGCGCCCGTGTCCACGCGAGTGGGCGCAAGCACCACCGGCCCCGAGGGGGAAGTCGTCGCCCCGCTCTCAGGGGCGCTGGTCAACCCGCCCAGACCAGCGCACGCTCCGGCGAGCACGGAGACGCACAGCGCGGCCATGGTTCTCACCGGCGGAATCATTCGTTTAAGCCGTAACCGGGTCATGCTAGGTTGCTATCACAGGACATTGTGGCGATAAAGCGCATGTTGCACCCGCACGTTGAGGCGCGGCGCAAACACGCTTGTCTGCTGGATTGGAGGGGGTAGACGGGCGCGAATGGTCGCACATCTCGAACGCAACGGCAAAACCACGCCGTGTTTCACTTGTCCTTTGCGAGCATTGCGTGGCTTCCGCGAGTTTACGCCGCAAGAACTGGAATTTGTGAACAGCTTTAAAACAGCCGAGGCGATCGCCGAACCGCCGGATACGATTTTGGCGGAGGGGGCCGTCAGCCCTCATCTGTACACGATTTTGTCGGGGTGGGTTTTCCGCTACAAAACTTTGCCCGACGGGGGACGGCAAATCCTCAACTTCGGCCTGCCCGGAGACTTCCTCGGGCTGCAATCGGCGATGATGGAGGCCATGGGCCACTCTGTCGAAGCGTTGACCCGCGTCACGCTCTGCGTGTTCCCCCGGGAGAAGCTATGGACGCTTTATCAGAGCCACCCGAGCCTGGCGTTCGACGTCACCTGGCTCGCCTCGCGCGAGGAGCGCGTGATGGACGAGCATCTGCTCGCCGTGGGGCGGCGCTCCGCATCCGAGCGCGTGGCGTTCATGCTGCTTGCGCTGTGGCAGCGGGCGCGGCTCGTCAATTTGGTGGAGGATAATGTGCTGCGTTTTCCGCTCACTCAGCAGCATCTGGCCGACGCGCTGGGCCTGTCGGTGGTGCATACGAACAAGGTGATCCGGAAACTCACGGAGCGGGATTTGATATTGTGGAGGGGCGGCGCTCTGTCCGTGCGTGATGAGGCTGGGTTGCGAAGCCTGGCGTCCTACGACAGCGCCGAGAAAAGCTGCCGCCCCTTTATCTGATTACAAAATGCCGAACAGATACAGGCCGAGAATGATCGGCAGCGGCAAACCGACAAGCCATAAAAGCAAGCCACGCATGTTACGCTCCTTTGTTATTTGCTCGGAAACGTCAGGCGCGACCGAACGGTTCCATCACGCCAGGTGCTGCGCTGGAAACTCGATGCGGTAATCGAGCCCGCTCGAATGAAAGTTTAGCGTCGCGACGGCGTTGAGCGCTTTGGCGGCGACGGTTTCGACCATCAGCAGTCCGAACCCGGCGCGCTCCGGCTCGGAGACGGGGGGCCCGTCCTCTTCGCACCATCGAAACTCGATGTGCGGCCCGTCCCCTGTCCGCTTCAGCGCCCACTCGGTCTTCACCAGCCCTGTGTCGGTGGAAAGAGCGCCGTGCGTGATGGCGTTTGTGACCAGTTCGTGAATGGTCAGGCACATGTTCTGCGCCGCCTCCGAGCGCAACAGCATCCGCTCCCCTTTGACGCGCACACGCGACCGCGCGCTTTCAGGCAGCATGGCGAGTTGCGCCGACATGAGATCGCCGAAGGCGGCGCCGGCCCAGTCGTTGCGCAGCAGCATGTCATGCGCGTCGCTCAAGGCCCGGAGACGGCCAGAGAAGCGCTGGACGTAGTCCTCGACACTGCCGGCGCGATGCGCGGTTTGGCCCGCGATGGCCTGGATGACGGCGAGGAGGTTTTTGGAGCGGTGCGTCACCTCGCGCATGAGCTGGGTGAGGCGCTCCTCGTTCTCCTTCAGCTTGGTGATGTCGTAGGCCATGGTGACGACGCCGATCGGCTCGCCGGAGAGATTTTTGAGCGGCTCGACCGTCAGGTCGTACCAGCGCACGCCATCCTCCCGCCTGATCGGCGTTTGCGCCCGGCCGATCTCGCCGTTCTCGATCGCACGCTTCTTCAACGGCATGACGTTCGCGGCCGCCTGCCAATCGAGGATGTCGGCGTCGCCTTTGCCGCTGATCTTGACCAATTCGCATCCGGGAGGCGGGTTTTGGATGAAGGTGTAGCGCAGTTCCTTATCTTGGAGCAGCACGCTGATCGGCGAGTTGCCGATGGCGGCGGCCAGCACATCGGTCGTCAGCTGTAAATCCTGGGTTATGATCTGGGCGCGGTTGGCGATGAGCGCGTGGGGCGCGCGGCGATAGGCGGCCCAGGCGCAGGCGGCGGCCAACACAAACGTGGAAATCTGCAGCGCCTGCAGAGCGATGTCGCGCTGCGGACCTTGCGCGGCCGCACTGAGGGCGAGGCTGGCGCCGGCCATGAAGGCGGCCAACAGCACGCAAATCCAAAGATTGCGATTGGGGACTTTCGCCTTGGCCCGCGCCATGGCGAGCGCGCCGTACGCCACGACAGCAAGGATCGCGCCCGCGGTGACGGCGGCTAGCCCCTCGCTCAAGTCATGCACCTCTAGCTCCCTAGGCTCCAAGAAACGCGTCACAGCAGAATTTATTCCAGGGCGTCAAGGCTCGCGAAAAGGTTTCAGGCTGATCAACCCTCGGTTCACCACGGCCGCCTCAGCCCGCCGGAACAAAAATTCGACGTTTAAGTTTGAACGGCATCGTCATTTGTGAGGAAAGCGATATGAATTGGGATCGTGTCGAAGGCAACTGGAAGCAAATTAAAGGCAAAATTCGCTCAGCGTGGGGCAACATCACGGACGATGACCTCGAGCGGATGGCCGGCAAGCGCGATGAGCTGGTCGGCAAAATCCAGGAGCGATATGGCATCGCCAAAGACGAAGCTGAGCGGCAGGTTGACGATTGGTATAACCGGCAATCCTGGTAAAACAAATAGCCCCGCATTGCGGGGCTATTTTTTTATCTGTTCAACACCCGCATCACCAGCGAGCCGAGGAACAGAAGTATAAAGATGTAAAAAATCACCTGCGCGATGCCCGCCGCGCTCGACGCGATGCCGCCGAAACCAAAAATAGCTGCGACCACCGCGATGATGAGAAATGTAACGACCCAGCTTAGCATGCTCCGTCTCCTCAAAGCCTAACGTTGCCGATGTAACGTGATGCCGGGACGGAAGTTCCGAGGCTGCGGCCGGGTCAATTCTTCGACCGCGCTTTGTTGTCGAAAAATAGCGCCTGGCTCGCCACGGCTTTGACCAAATCGTTGCGGAACGGCTTGGTGATGAGAAACGCCGGCTCGGGCCGTTCGCCCGTCAGCAGCCGCTCGGGAAACGCGGTGATGAAGATCACCGGCGCTTGAAACATCTTCAGCAGATCGTTCACCGCGTCGAGTCCGGAGCTGCCGTCGGCCAGATGGATGTCGGCGAGAACAAGGCCGGGCCTGCCGTTCTGCAGCGCCGCGAGGGCCTCGCCATGGGTGCGCGCGGTCGCCATCACCTTATGCCCGAGAGAGATCATGATGTTTTCGAGGTCGATGGCGATGAGCGGCTCATCCTCGATGATGAGCACGTCCGTCGCCACCTGCTCCGCCATTTGTCGGCCAGCCTCGTCGATGAGCGCTTGCGCCCGCGCCTCGTCGACCCCGAGGATCGCCGCCGTCTCCTCCACGGAGAAATCCTCCATGGCGGTCAAAAGGAACGCCTGCCGCGCCTTCGGCGTGATCATGTGCAGCGAGCGATCGGCCGCCTCGGCGTTGTGAGACTTGTCGGCCTCGCTTATCTCGAGGTTGACCGGCACCGAGTTCCACAGGTCAAGCAGCAGCTTATAGAGTCCTGCCTTGATGCGAACATGGCTCGATAGGGACGACGGCGCTTGCACCAATGTCTGCAACACGCTCGCCACGTAAGCGTCGCCGCTGGCCTGGCTGCCGCAAAGCGCGCGGGCGAAACGGCGCATATAAGGCAGATGCATCGCCACATCGTTGGCCAGCGTCATTGTCGTCTCCATTGGTGATGTGCTCTTATTTATCCAAATTCGCCGCGAGGGAGCGAGCATAAAATTTTAGCTGGCGGCTCGGCGACGGCGGGAACCACACACACGTGCGAAGCGTTACCGGAAGGTTGTCACAAACCATGCGCGCCGTGCTTGAGAACCGCTTGCATCTCGCGGGAGCATGTTCATTTATTGGGGGAACAGTCGGACAACGAGCGCAGGTATATAATGGCGTCTAAAGACAAAAAGGCGAAGTCAGATGTATCGACCCCTGCCGCGGAAGATCAACACCCTCCCATGATAGACTATAAAACGGGAGATAACGCCACGAAAAACAAAGACGAACGCGAGGTGAGCATTCGCCGCCTGAAGCGCGAGCCCATCGCGCTGGAGTCCGATGTGCAGGAGCATCTGGGCAAATGCTTGCGCGACGCATACGGTCAGCTCGTCAGCGAGCCGGTGCCCGACCACTTCATAAAACTTCTCGACGAACTTGCCCGGAAGGATGGTGAAGGCTCATGAAACGACCATCCGCCGAGTTTCGCGACGCGCTGCTGGCCTCAATCCCAAATATGCGCGCGTTCGCCATATCGCTGTGTGGCAACCACGCCCGAGCGGACGACCTTGTTCAGGATGTTCTTGTCAAAGCCTGGAGCAACATCGACAAATTCCAGGAAGGCACCAATTTGAAGGCGTGGTTGTTCACAATTCTGCGCAACACCTATTTGTCCGACCGCCGCAAACGCCGCCGCGAAGTGGAGGACGCAAATGGCGTCTACTCCGACAAACTGTCGTCGCCGCCGGAGCAGCACGGCCATCTGGACGTGAAGGACATGCGTCTCGCCCTCGCCAAGCTTTCCACCGACCAACGCGAAGCGCTCGTTCTCATCGGCGCGGAGGGCTTTTCGTATGAAGAGGCGGCCGAAATCTGCGGCTGCGCGGTCGGCACCATCAAAAGCCGGGTCAACCGCGCGCGGCATCGCCTGGCCGAGCTGATGAACATCGAGGCGGTCAACGACTTCGGCCCCGAGCCGATCACCGGCGCCGTCATGAGCCAGGCCGCCGCTTCCTCCCGCTAGATCGCCAAAGGTCCGCCTATGCGAATATTCGAGTGCCAGGTCTGCCAACAGCTTTTGTACTTCGAGAACATGGTGTGCGAAAGCTGCGGCAGCCGGCTCGGTTTCGTGGCGGAGGATCTCACCCTGAGGGCGCTTCGCGAAACCGGATCGGGCTTGGCGCCTGTCGACGCCGATCAAACTTACAAATTCTGCGTGAACGCTGCGGAGGACGCCTGCAATTGGCTGATCCCGACGCAGAGCGATGCCGCGTATTGCGAGGCGTGCAAGTTCAATCACACCATCCCGGATTTGTCCGATCCAGAAAACCTCATTCGCTGGCGCAAGATGGAGGTGGCGAAACACCGGCTCATCTACACCTTGCGCAGGCTCCGCCTTCCGCTTGTGAACAAGGTTGAAGATCCGCATGGTGGCCTGGGGTTCGATTTCATCGCGGATGTGCCGGTTGAGGGGGGAGCCCGCGTCATCAAGGTCATGACCGGGCACGAAAACGGCCTCATCACCATCAACCTGTCCGAGGCGGACGACAGCTCGCGCGAGCTGATGCGCGGCCATATGGGCGAGCCGTACCGCACGCTGCTCGGCCATCTTCGGCACGAAATTGGCCACTACTACTGGGAGCGCCTCGTCCGCGACACCGAGCATCTGGCGGAGTTCCGCTCCCTGTTCGGCGACGAGACGGCGGATTACGGCGCCGCGCTTGCGGCGTACTACGTCAACGGTCCAGCCATCGGCTGGCAGAACAGCTTTGTGAGCGCCTATGCAAGCGCCCATCCGTGGGAGGATTTCGCGGAGACCTGGGCGCATTACCTGCATATTCTCGACACGCTGGAGACAGCCACCGCGTTTCGCATGCGGCTCGACCCGACTGCGGGGGCCGATCCAGATTTGAAGGTTGCGATCACCTTCGACCCATTCCGCGCGCCTTCGGTCGCCCAGCTTATGCAAGCCTGGCTGCCGCTCATCTACGCGGTGAACAGCCTCAATCGGAGCATGGGTCAGCCCGATCTCTATCCGTTCGTGATCAGTCCGGCGGTCGTGACCAAGCTCGAATTCATCCATAAAATCGTACAGACATAAAAAAGCGCGCCAAGCTGGCGCGCTTTCGTTGGATGCAATCCCGAGGTTAGCGGGGAGTCGTGGCAGGCGGCGTCGGCTCGCCGGTCACGCGCTCCTTAGCGTCCTGATACGCTTCGCGAGCCTTATCGCCGTATTCGGCCGCTTTCTCACGAGCCTTCTCACCGTACTCAGCCGCTTTCTCGCGAGCTTTCTCGCCATACTCGGCGGCTTTGTCGCGGGCGCGCGCGCCCCACTCTTTCAGCTTCTCGGTCACGCCAACGCCTTTATCGAGGCGTGTGTAAGTAGGCGCGGCCTTCAACTGGTCGCGGGTCACCTCGATGCGGATGTAGGAGCGGCCCGCCTCGTCGGTCTCGCGGGACAGCGAGGTGAAAGGAACAGCGACGTTCTTCTCCCCGATGCCGAGAAATCCGCCAACGCCGATGATGACGGCGGCGACGCGGCCATCGGGATCGAAAACGAGTTCGTTCACATCGCCCAGGTCTTCCTTGGCGCCATTGCGCACCTTTTCGCCGATAAGCCCGCTCGAGAGCACCTCACCGGTCATTTGCGAAGGGATAAACGCGATGGACGGCGCAGTCGGAGCCGGCTGCGCGTGTGCGATGACCGCGCCGCCGAGAATGACCGCGAGGGCCGCGGCGCTCGCAAATGTTTTGATCATGATCAATCCTCCATGAATTGCCGCTGGACATAATGGCCAGCTTTTGTAAGCTTAATACAAACTGGTAAGCGTCGGGTTTGTTCCAACCCGGCTAATGGTCGCGCTTGTCGAAGTGCGCAGCCGAAATTACTTATCCCCGCATGGTGCGCCGCCGTCACACTGCCGTCAGGCTTTTTGGTGGAGACGGCATGAGCGACACAACCCATTTATCACTTCCCTATATCGAAGCGGCGCAAGCGCAAAAGCACGTCACCCACAATGAGGCGCTGCGGGCGCTCGACGCCATCGTGCAACTCTCGGTGCTCGACCGCGACTTGACCGCCCCGCCCGGCTCGCCGGCGGACGGCGCCCGCTACCTCGTCGCCGCGTCGCCAACCGGCGCCTGGTCTGGCCAGGCCGGCAAGATCGCCGCGTGGCAGGACGGCGCCTGGGCTTTCTACACGCCCAAAACCGGCTGGGCCGCCTGGATCGCCGACGAACAGCTTTTCCTCGTCCATAACGGCTTGGTCTGGTCAAGCCCGGCCCCGCCCGCCGTGCTCGCCGCCTTGCTCACCGCCCAAGCGCTGCAAAACCTGTCGCTGCTCGGCGTCAACACCACGGCGGACGCGACCAACAAGCTGGCCGTCGCCTCGGCCGCCTCCCTGTTCAACCACGCGGGCGCAGGTCACCAGCAGAAGATCAACAAGAACGCGTCCGGCGACAGCGCAAGCCAGCTCTATCAAACCAATTTCTCCGGCCGCGCCGAAATCGGGCTTCTCGGCAACGACGACTTCGCGTTCAAGGTCTCGCCCAACGGCACCACCTTCACCACGGCCCTCCTTCTTGATCGCACCACTGGCCAGGTGGAGGCGACGGATGGCGCGGCGGCGCTCCCCGCCATCACGTTCCAGTCCGATACCGACACGGGCTTTTGGCGCGTCGCCGCCAACACCATCGGCATTGCCGTCGGCGGCGCCGAGCAAGCGCGCCTCGACGCTATCGGATTGGGCGTCGGCGGCGCGGCGACGGGCGTGAACAAGCTTGAGGTGACCGGCTCGGCCGCCCGCTTCCGGCGCACTTCGGCCGGCAACTTCACCTTCAGCGTAGACGCCGACAACGGCAAGGGCGACATCGTCTTCAACGGCTACTCGGACACCCCACTCGCCGGCAGCCAGTTTCAGTTCAACCGCCGCCGGGGCGCGCTGGGGACGCCCGCGGCGGTCGATAACGGCGATCTGCTCTTCGCCCTCCAGGGCCAGGGCTGGGACGGGGCGGCCCTTCGCAACGCCTGCCAGCTCTGGGGGCGGGTGGACGGGACGGTGTCCTCCGGCGTCGTGCCCGGCCGCTGGGAGTTCTACGCGACGGATACGGCGGGCGCCGCCGGCTTGCGGATGACGCTAAAGGGCGACGGGCGCCTTGGGATCGGCGTGACGTCGCCGTCCTGCTCGCTGCACACCAACGGCCCGATCCGGCCAGCGTCTTACACTATCGCCACGGCCCCGTCTGCGTCGGCGAGCGGAGCCGGCGCCATGATTTACGTGTCGAACGAGAGCGGCGGGGCCGTCATCGCCTTCTCGGACGGAACCAACTGGCGGCGGGTGACGGACCGGGCCGTCATCTCTTAAATCCGCGCGATGTCGAGAACGCCGGGCAGCGATTTCAGCGCGCCGGCGTTTTTCGGGCTCAGGTCGAAGCCGCCGCCGAGAAACAGCTCCACCTCCCGCCCGGCGTCGTTGAGGCGCAATCGCAAACGGATCTGGCTCGAACCGTTGCGCTTCAGCAGCTTGCAGAAATCGTCAACGCTCAGCGACGCATCCGCGCGCACCTCGAAGCCGACGCTCTCTCGGCCGAGCGCTTTCTCCAGGCTTTGGACGGCGGCGGCGCGCACCTTGACGTTCTCGCCGTCCAGTTCCCCCTCGGCGACGACGATCACCGCCTTGCCCGGCTCCAGCAAGTCGCCGGCCGCAGCCAGCGTGTCGGAGAACACCACCGCCTCGAATTGCCCGGTCGGGTCGGAGAAGCCGGTGAACGCGAATTTGTTGCCGGCCTTCGAGCGCCGCTCCTGATGGCTGACCACTGTGCACGCCAGACGCGCCTCCGCCCCGCCCTGGTTTTTCACCTTCGCCTCGAACTCCGACCAGCGCAGGATGTTGAGCCGCGACAGCGCCTCGGCGTGTTCATCGAGCGGGTGGCCGGAGAGATAAAAGCCCACGGCGCCAAGCTCTTGCGTCAACGTCTCCACATGGCCCCAGGATGACGTGGGGCGGAGTTTGATCGCCTCGGGCTGGGCGCCCCCAAGCAGGCTGAACTGCCCCGAGGCGCGATCGTCGGCAAGGCGCAGCGCGGCGGTCATCAGCGTCTCGGCGTTGGCGTAAATGCGGGCGCGGTTCGGCTCCAGGGCGTCCAGCGCGCCCGCCGCGACCAGCGTCTCTAGCCCGCGCTTGCCGAGTGTGCGCGGGTCGATGCGCCGCATGAAGTCCCCCATGTCGCGATAGGGCGCGTCGCGCCGCTCCGCCGCAACGTGCTCCGCCGCCGCACGACCCATGTTTTTGAGCGCGGCAAGGCCGTAGCGGATGGCGCCGGCCTCGGGCCGGAAGTCCGCCGCGGAATGGTTCACGCACGGCGGCTTGACCGCGATGCCGCGGCGCTTCGCCTCCTGCGCGAACATGTAGAGCTTGTCTGTGTTCGCCATATCGTAGGTCATGGTGGCGGCGAGAAACTCGACCGGATGGTTGGCCTTCAGATAGGCCGTGTGGTAGGCGAGCAGCGCATAGGCCGCCGCGTGGGATTTGTTGAAGCCGTAGCCCGCGAACTTGGCGACCAGTTCGAAAATGTAAGCCGCGCGGGCCTTATCGACGCCCTTGCCCACGGCGCCCTCCACGAAGCGCGCCTGCTGCTTGTCCATCTCCGCTTTGATTTTCTTGCCCATCGCGCGGCGCAACAAATCGGCCTCGCCGAGGCTGTAGCCCGACAGCTCCTGCGCGATCTGCATCACCTGCTCCTGATAGATGATGACGCCGTAGGTCTCCTTCAGGATCGGCTCGATCAGCGGATGCAGGTAATCGGGCGTCTCAAGCCCGTATTTGCGGTTGATGTAGGGGTCGATGTTGTCCATCGGGCCGGGGCGGTAGAGCGCCACCATGGCGATGATGTCCTCGAAGCGGTCGGGCTTCAGCCGCTTCAGGCTCTCGCGCATGCCCGTCGACTCGAGCTGGAACACGCCCACCGTATCGGCCTTGGCCAAAAGCTCGTAGGAGCGCTTGTCGTCGAGTTCGAGCTTGCTCAGATCGATGTCGATGCCGCGTCCGCGCTTGATGAGCGCGACAGCCTTCTCGAGCACCGTCAGCGTCTTCAGGCCCAGGAAGTCGAACTTCACGAGACCGGCGGCCTCGACCAGCTTCCAGTTGAACTGCGTGATCGGGAAACTCGACTTCGGATCGCGATAGAGCGGCACGAGCTGATCCAGCGGCCGGTCGCCGATCACCATGCCTGCCGCGTGCGTCGAGGCGTGCCGGTAAAGTCCTTCGAGCTTCTGCGAGATTTCGAGCAGCCTTGCGACGAGCGGTTCCTTGTCGCGCGCCTCCTGCAGCTTCGGCTCGCTCGCGATCGCCTCTGGGAGCGTGATCGGGTTCGCCGGATTCTGCGGCACGAGCTTGCAGAGCTGATCGACCTGCGGATACGACATCTGCAGCACGCGCCCGACGTCGCGCAGTACCGCACGCGCCTGCAATTTTCCGTGCGTGATGATCTGCGCCACTCTGTCCGCGCCGTACTTCTTCTGCACGTAGCGGATCACCTCGTCGCGCCGCTCCTGGCAGAAGTCGATGTCGAAGTCCGGCAT
>JANRIQ010000005.1:0-1676 GCA_033764775.1 Hyphomicrobiales bacterium
ATGGTTGCACTGGCCGGAGTGCGGCGTAGCCTCCATCTGGCGCAGCAGCGCGTTCATTTCTTCGCCCGTGAGCCTCCGCCCTGCACGAACCGATGAGCGGCACGCCATGTTGCCCATCACCTCTTCGAACCGCTCCTTGAGGGCGAGGCCGGCGCCATACTCGGCGAAGTCGTCGGCGAGATCGCGGAGCAGGCCTGCCGTGTCCATCTCGCCGAACAGGGCGGGTGTTGCGCGCACGCAGATGGCGCCGGTGCCGAACGCTTCAAGCTCAAGGCCGAGTGCGCCAAGGTCATCCGCGCGCTCCACGATACGGGCTTCTTCGTCCTCGCTCAGCTCCACGATATCCGGGATCAGCAGCGCTTGCCGGCGCACACCGCCCTCTTCCATCTGACGTTTCATGGCCTCATACACGAGGCGCTCGTGAGCGGCATGTTGATCCACGATGACGATACCATCCGCCGTCTGAGCAATGATGTAGGTCTCGTGCACTTGCGCGCGCGCAGCGCCCAGCAGGAACCCGCCCGAATGCGGCATGGCCGGTTCGCTCTCGACGCGGGCGGCGGGCGCCGTATCGGCGACGAATGCCTCTCGCGGCGCCTCATGGACCCCGCGCGGCGTATGGACCGGCCGCTGGCTGGGCGCATAAGGCGCCTGCCAGAGCAGGCCCACAGGCGCCGCCTCGGGCCGCGCCTTGCCGAGCGCGAAGCCGGCCACGGTCGTTGAAGCCCGGTGGCCGGCACCCGCGAGGCTGTGGCGCAGAGCGCCGATCATCAGCCCACGGATGCTCGCCGCGTCGCGAAAGCGCACTTCGGTCTTGGCGGGGTGGACGTTCACGTCCACCTCCTCCGGCTCAAGCTCCACGAACAGCGCCAGCATCGGATGGCGGTCGCGGGCGAGGAAATCCTGATACGCGGCACGCACGACACCTGTCAGCATACGGTCCTTTACAGGCCGTCCGTTCACGAACAGGAACTGCAACTGCGCATTACCCCGATTGAGCGTCGGCAGTCCCGCAAAGCCGGACAGCCGCGCTCCGTCCCGCTCGGCGTCGATGGCAATCGCATTGTCACTAAACTCGCGGCCCATGATCGCGCCGAGCCGGGCGAGACGTCCCGCTTCGTCCGCTGCCTCAGGGGCGTAGCGCAGCACGTTGCGGCCATTGTTCTCGAGCGTGAATCCAACCGCAGGATTCGCCATGGCGAGCCGCTTGATCACGTCCGTGACGGCGAGGGCCTCGGCCCGCTCGCCGCGCATGAATTTCAGCCGCGCCGGCGTCGCATGGAAAAGATCGGCGACTTCGATGCGCGTACCCGTGTCGCCCCGGCCCGTGAAGGCCGCGGGTTTCGGCCCTTCGATCCGTCCGGCATCGGAGGATATCTCGGCCGCCGCCTCGCCTGCCGCCCGGCTGACAATCCGCATACGGCTGACCGAGGCGATAGACGGCAGTGCCTCGCCGCGAAAGCCCATCGTGTGGATGTTGAGCAGATCGACGTGCCCACCCGCATCCGGCACGAGCTTCGATGTTGCGTGCCGCTCCAGGGCCACGACCAGGTCATCCCCGGACAGGCCGCAGCCGTCATCCTCCACTGTAATGCGCTTCAGCCCGCCGTCCTCGATTCCCACGGCAATCCGCAACGCGCCGGCATCCAGCGCATTCTCGACGAGTTCCTTGACCG
>JANRIQ010000004.1:0-111582 GCA_033764775.1 Hyphomicrobiales bacterium
GCGGCGGCGCGGCGCGCGTTGGCGTCCAGCCAAGCCTGCGCGGCCGGAAACCGCGTCCACCCGCTCATCGGGGCCAGCACGTTCACCTCCTGCCATTTCTCGTGAAAGTCCCGAGCTTTGAACCGCTCGAGGGAGCCGAGAAACCTCTCCGCGAAAATCGCCATTCGGCGGTACTGTTCGGATTGGCTGCGATGCCCCGCCATGACGAGAACGGAGGCGACGGACACCGTGCTGACAATTTCGTCGCGCGCCACCAGATCAGGGTAATCATCGTTTGTGACGATGCCGGGCAGGTAATCCTCCTGCAGTGCATCGATGAACTCCACATCGAGAAAATGCAGCTTGTCGGTGTATTTCGCCTCGCGAAACAGCGGCGCCGGTTTGCCGCCGACGAACACCGCCGCGTCGATCTCGCCGGATTTGAGCTTGCGCAGGGCTTCCGAGTGATCGAGATACGTCGGCTGTGGGCCGACGCCGTGGGCGTTGAAGATGTTCTCGGCGGTCAGCGCAGCGCCGCTGCCTTTGGGGCCGAAATTCACCGTGCGCCCGTTCAGATCGGCCAGGCAAGAAAACTGCATGCGCGCGAGCACGTGCACCTCCTGGCTGTAAAGCTTGGCGATGTACTGCAGCTTGTTCTGGATGAGCGGGATGCGCTGGCTGCGCCGGAATTGCGAGAGCACGTCATATTGAATGACGGCGGCGTCGGCGTTGCGCAGGCTGAGCAGATCGCTCACATTCTGCACCGATCCCTGGCCGACGATGGGGATGATCCGCAGGCCCGAACCGTCGCCGAGCGCGCGGGCCAGTTCGGAGACAATGCGCGCCTCGGTGCTGTCGATGTCCCCCGTCGCGACCATCACCGTCGCCGGCTGCGCCGCTCGCGTCTGCGGTCCGGGCCCTTGCGCCGCCGCCGAGACGGAGAACAGAGCCGCCACGAACCATGCGAATAAGCAGTGAAACGGTTTCATCTCGCTCCCGGGCGCTCTTGGCGGCGCATGCGGCGTTGGCGATGCGCATCGCATTTGATTATGCTTGCGATACCGTGTTTCGCCCCTGCCCGCCAGACGCAATCGCGGAGGGATAAGGCGACGCCGGATCGGCAACGCAACGCGTGACGCTCCATGCCTTTGAACCTGATCCGAAAACGCGGCGACAAAGAGGCGCAATCTTGGACGGCGAGCGCGCCGGAGGGCGAGCGCATCTACGCCATCGGAGACATCCACGGCTGCCTAGCGCCGCTCGCCGCGCTCATGGCCAAGCTGGAGGCCGACCGGGCCGCGCATCCCGGCGTCGCGGCGCGTTTCGTGTTCTTAGGCGACTACGTGGATCGCGGGCAGGACAGCGCCGGGGCGCTGGACGCGCTCGTCGGGTTCGGCGCGCGCCACGACTGCGTGTTCCTCAAAGGCAATCACGAAGCGATGATGCTGCGCTTCATGGACGGTGACGACGACATGGAGGCCTGGCTGCGCAATGGCGGCAATGAGACGCTGAGCTCGTATGGTGTGGGCGCGGGCGCCGGCCCCTCCGCGACGCGCGCGGCGTTGCGCCGAGCCATGCCGGCGGCTCACGAGCGTTTCCTGCGCGGGCTGCGCGTGAGCGCCGCCCGCGGCGACTACTTTTTCGCCCATGCCGGCGTGCGGCCGGGCGTGCCGCTCGACGCGCAGAGCGAAGCGGATTTGCTATGGATCCGCGGCGAGTTTTTGAATGACGAGCGCGATCACGGCAAGGTGGTTGTGCACGGCCACACGCCGGTTGACGCGCCAGACCTGCGCCGCAACCGCATCGGGATCGACACGGGCGCCGTGTTCGCGGGGCCGCTCACGGCGGTGGCGCTCACGGCGCGGGATGTGCGGTTCATCCAGGCGACGGCTTAGGTTGGGCGGGTGTCGAGGCCGCGCAGGCGGTCGAGAAGCGAGCGCTTGGGCGCCATTTCGGCGTCATCGTCCGCCCCGTTGTCGGCCGCGTCGCGATCGCGGCCCGGCTCGGGATCCTGTTCGGCGGCGAGGTCGGACCGGGCGGAGGGGCGCGCTGCATCCACGTCGGGCTTTGGCGACGGCGGAGCGCTTTCGGACGCGGGCGGGATCGCTGCTTCGACCGGCGCGGCGTCGGCGGGCGCCGCCTCCGGCTGCACAGCGGCTGTGGGAGCGCGCGGGGCCTCGGGCGGCTGCACGGGAGATGGTTCAGGTGGCGCAGGTTCGGAAGGCGCCGCGTTTGGCGATCGGCTCGGCGCAATTTCAGCGGCCGATGACGGAGCGACGGGCGCCGCCTGCGTCGCGCTTTCCTGCGAAGCAGCCTTTGCAGGCGCGTGCGGCGCGTCGGCGATCGCGCCCACGTTCGCGGCCGCGGCTGGGGGCGACACCGCGGCGAGAAGCGATGGGCGGGGCCGGACGCCCGCCGCCGGCTCCGGCTCTGGGTCAGGCTGCCCGGTCACGTCAACGACCTTGACCACATCCGCCGACAAGGGCAGCGCCGCTTCGAGCACCTCCTCCAAAGATTTGTCGGCGAATTCCTCCGGCTTAAGCGGCTTGAGGCTCGGCGGAGCGGGCGCCTCCTCCCGTTCGATCGTCGGACGCCGTCCGTTGCCGGGCTTGACGTCGCTCATCCATGGCTCCGGGCGGGCGAGCGCGCGGTTGGCGACAGGCCGGCGGGGCTGCGGGCGAACGATTTCGCGCATCGGCGCCGGTTCGCTCTCCGCGCGTGCGGCGGCGACGGGTTCGGCCGCGCGTTGCGGGGCGGTCACCGTCATGATCTGCTCGGCGAGCTGCTGCAGCTCCGACTTCAGGAAGCCGTTGTACTGGGTTTCGCGGTCATAGGCGTTCGAGAGCTGTTCGCGCAGCTTGGACAGCTCCACATTCATCCGGTCGTATTCGGCGCGATACTCGTCGAGCGTCCACTGCGATGGGCGCTTTTTGAAGCGGCTGGACTTCTCCGCGCCGCTCTTTTCCATGGCCTCCCGCAGACGCGCGATCTCCCCCTGCTGCAGCGCGGCGGAGCGCTGGGCGACGGCGAGCGCTTCCTCCCGGCGCTTCAGCTTGGCGATGAGATCGTCAGCCTCATAGCTTTTCTGGGCGAGAGCGGCCTGGGCGGCCGCCAGGGCGCCCTCAAGCTCGGGAAAACGCTTCTTGATCGTCACCTCAAAGACGGAGGCGGCGTTGCGGCGCTCGTCCAGGCTGCGCTCCAGCGCGGCGATTTCGTCTCTCAGGGCGGTCGCCGCCATCTGCTGGCGGCTCAACTCCACGAGCTGGTGCGCCGATTTCTCGCGCGCCTTGCCGAGAGCCGACTCAAGCCGGCGGATTTTCACCGCAAAGGCGGCGCGAAGCTGATCCTTGTCGGCCTCGATTTCGGAGAGGGTGAGCGGCATCGTGCTTTCGATGCGGCGGCGGGTCAGGCGAACGGCGCGGCTCCAGAACGAGGGCGCCACCAGCACCATAAGGAAGCATGCGAGGAAGAACCCTAAGGCGACCAGCATCACATACTGGATCATGCGTCCGGTCCCTTCCCGTCTGCGCCCATGCTGGAGCCTCTCCCGCGTCCGCCCGCTGCGGCCCCCTGATGCGAGGATGCGCCCCCGTGGTCACAGCGAAGCGCGCGCCGACCAATTGCATAACACCGAGCTAGAAGGGATTCCAAGTCGGTTGACGGCTATATTTGAGGTAGCCGACATTGGCCCCGAAGCGCAGGCCCACGCCCGACCGAATGGGCGCCAGCACCACATCCCCCTGCTTCTGAAAGGTCAGACCGACGCCGCCGACGAAATAGGCCGAGCCGTCCACGCCCGCGAAACGCTGATAAAGCTGATCCGCGTAGGATAGATTGTACACAAGAATGAGCGTCTTGGAACCTTCTCCCCCCACATCGTAGCCAATGGAGGGCCCTTGCCAGTAGACCGGGTGGTCGCCGTCGAATTTGGTGAACAGGCGGCCCTCGCCGTAGCGCAGACCGGCGAACAGCGCCCCGCCCGCCTCCTCGCCGAGGATGTATCCGTTCGGGCGGCCCTGCTTTGAAAAAGCGTATTCGATAACGTTGGCCAGATTCTTGGAGACGGTGCCGAAAAAGCGGTGCCCGGCGTCCAGGATTTCGTTGGTGGTGTAGCTGCGGTCGTCGCGGTAGGCGGACGGCGGCGGGGGCGGCGGATACCGTTCGGCGTCGTAGCCGCGGGGCGGCGGGGCGTAGGCGTCGCCGCCGCGTGGCGCGTACTCATCGCGGCGCGGGGGGACGTAAGCGTCGCCGCGCGGGGCCGAGTAGGCGTCGCCTCGTGGCGCATAGTCGTCCGTGCGGGGCTCGGGATCGCGCGGAGGCGGAGAGTAGGCGTCGCCTCGCGGGGCGATGCTGCGGGGCGGCTCGGCGCCGCCATAGCTCGGCGGGCGATAATCGCCGCTCTGGGTGAGGCGCAGGATCGACAGCGGGGCGTCGGGCCGGCGTTCGGAAGCAACGGGACTGGCGGTGGCCGTTGCGGAGAGAGCCGCAGCCATCACGATGCAAAGCCCGTAGGCGAAGCAGTGTGTCATCCATCACCCCGTTTGTCTCGATGCGCCGGTTGTGGCGGCAGTGTGGCTGCATTTCGACCAGTGTCATGGGTATCGCACGCAACTGCGGCGACACACTGGCGAATGCGCTTCTATCACGCTTCGGTTAATCGAATGTTCACCGCGTTGCTAGAATGCCGCGCCCGGCCCAGGCGCGCCCCACACGATGAAGTTCGGATTGAGGTAGTCGGCCTCGGTCTTGCCGTAGCCCAGCGGCTCGCCGGAGGGCAGCAGCACGGCGCCCCCGGCAGCCGTCACGACCGCATGCCCGGCCGCCGTGTCCCACTCCTTGGTCGGCCCGAAGCGGGGATAGACATCGGCCTCGCCCGCCGCGACCAGGCAGAATTTCAGCGATGAACCGACGCTTTTCATGTCCGCGATGGAAAGGCCCGCGAGAAAGCGCGTGGTCTCCTCCGTCATATGCGAGCGGCTGGCGACGGCGGTCAGCGCCTCAGGCCTGGGCTTGCGGGTGCGCAATGGGGCGAGAGGGAGAGCGTCGAGGACGGGCGCGCCCCTCTCCCGCTCGATGCGGGCGTAAACCGCCCTGCCCGCCTCCAGCGTCACGTAAAGCGAGCCGAGCGCCGGCGCGTAAACCAGCCCGAACACCGGCGCGCCGCGCTCAATCAGCGCGATGTTGACCGTGAAATCGCCGCGCTTGTTCAAGAACTCCTTTGTGCCGTCGAGCGGGTCGACAAGGAAGAAGCGCTCGCCGATGGCCGGTTTGTCGCCCGCCGCCGATTTCTCCTCCGCAATGACCGGCACGCCCGGCGCAAGCCGCTCCAGATCGGCGAGGATGATGGCCTCCGCCGCCAGATCCGCCGCCGTCACGGGCGATTTGTCCGCTTTCAGAAACGCCTCGAAATCCGTCTCGTACACAGCCATGGCGGCTTCGCCCGCCCGGTGGGCCGTAGCGGCGATTGCGGCTGCGAAACGCGCGTCGAATGCAAACGTCATGCCCGATCCTCCGTTCGCCGGCATTTGCCCTGGTATCGCGCCGGCGCGCAAGGGCGATCTGAAACGAGGCGCGCACGCCGCGATTCGCACGCGCGGCCCGCAGCGGCGTGGCGATCTCCGGCTTTGTCCACACATGGGCGCTAAAAAAGCGCGCCGATTCAAACGCGTTCCTGCGGCCCTCTCGCGGAGGTGGCGCCCCTGGTCGAAGCGCGCTAGCAATCGGCCCGAGCATGAAGAGAGGTTGCGATGCGGTCTGACTGGTCTCTTGACGATTTGAATCTGTGCGCGTTTCTGGCGAGCAAGCTGTGCCACGACCTTGTCGGCCCCATCGGCGCGATCAACAACGGGCTCGAACTGCTCGAGGACGACGACGACGACGACACCCGCGCCTACGCCTTCGAGATCATCCAGAACAGCGCACGCATCGCGGCGGCGAGGCTCGAATTCGCGCGGCTGGCCTTCGGCTCGTCCTCGGGCCTTGGCGGCGAGATCGAATTGGCCATGGCCGAGAAGATCGCCCGCGCCTTCATCGAGGAGGGCAAGCATCGGCTCCACTGGCCGAAGCCGCAAGGCGCGCTGCCCAAAGACTATGTGCGGCTTCTGCTCATCGCGCTGTTCGTCTCGTTGCAAGCGGCGCCAGGCGGCGGCGACGTGACAGTCAGCGTCGTTGTGGGCGCCCAGCCAGATTTCCGCATCCGCTGCAAAGGCAGAACGGCGCGCGCGCCTGAGAATTTTGAAAGCTTATTATCCGGCGAGGGCGAGATCGACCCCCGCACCGTCATTCCTTATTATGCGGGGCGACTGGCCAGCGCGCTCGGCTCGAGCCTGACCGTCGCCATGGACGGGGCGGACGCGCTCATCCGCTGCGAGCCGGCCTGAACCGAAGTCAGGCGGCCGCGTTCGCGTCGCGCGGATCGCGCAGCACATAGCCGCGGCCCCACACAGTTTCGATGAAATTCTCGCCCGTCGCCGATTTCAGCTTCTTGCGCAGCTTGCAAATGAACACGTCGATGATCTTCAACTCCGGCTCGTCGATGCCGCCGTACAGATGGTTGAGGAACATCTCTTTCGTCAGCGTCGTGCCTTTGCGCAGCGAGAGCAGCTCCAGCATCTGGTATTCCTTGCCGGTGAGGTGTAGGCGCTCGCCCTGGACGTCGGCGGTCTTGGTGTCCAAATTGACGGTGAGCCCGCCTGTCTGAATGATCGATTGCGCGTGTCCCTTGGAGCGGCGCACGATGGCGTGGATGCGGGCGACCAGCTCATCCTTGTGGAACGGCTTTGTCATGTAGTCGTCGGCGCCGAAGCCGAGGCCGCGCACCTTGTCGTCGATGCCTCCCATGCCAGACAGGATTAAGATCGGCGTTTTGATCTTGTTCACCCGAAGTTGGCGCAGCACATCGTAACCGCTGATATCCGGGAGGCCGAGATCGAGCAGAATGATGTCGTATTCGTAGACCTTGCCAAGATCGACGCCTTCTTCTCCCATATCTGTCGCGAAGACGTTGAAGCCCTCGGAGAGGAGCATGAGCTCGATGCTTTGCGCGGTGGCGCTGTCGTCTTCGATCAGAAGGACTCTCATTCGCTTTCCCTCGACTGAAAATGGCTCATCTAGAGAATGACTCAACTTTTTCTTTAAAAGGTGAACGCCAAACCCCAATCAGCATAAAAACTATAAACGAGACTGGTTAACCAATGACTAAACGCAGGTGAAAAACGTTAATCGCGAGCGCGTTTTCGCACGGAGTCGTCGCCACCGGCGAACGCCGGGGAGCAAGAAGCTTTTGCAAACAAAAACGCGGGGAAAAGGGCGCGCGGCACAAAACTTAGGAGACTGTTTAGGCCGTCCGCCGGCACGCTGTGCGGTGCGAATCGCGCCTTGCCGAAGCAGTACCAGAATTCGCCCTAGCCAAACAGCTTAAGGCCGCTGCGACTGAGCTTCGCGGCGAAACTGTGTCGTAGCGGTAACGCGTTTTACCGCGGGTTAAGCCTTCGCCGGTAATCCTGTTTTCAGACCGGTTTGCGCGACCGTCCACGGGCGGCGCGACGGCCGGCGGAAACCGCTAAATGTACCGAGTTGAGGGTTCCATGAGATCAAAAGACCTATTGCTGCGCTTGCGGCGATTTGACCTTGGCGAAAAGCGCCAAACCGTCGCCGACCTAGAGATCATGATCGTCGATTTCACTCGCATGGCCGACGACCTCGCCAGGCAGATCGACCTCGAAGAACAACGCTGCGGGGTGCGCGACCCGAGCCATTTCGCCTACCCGACATTCGCCAAATCTGCCCAGCAGCGCCGGCAGAACTTGCTCGCCTCCATTGCCAGACTCGAAGCGAGGCTTGACGCCGCGCGAGCCGAACTCTCCGACGCGCTCGCCGAGATGAACAAGTCCGACCCGTCGGATCGCTGCGACGCCAGTTCGGGCTACGGCCTCGTAACCGCTTAAAAGCGCGAGACAACGCCGCAACAGTCAAGCTTTGCGGCGTTCCTTCCCGACGGGAGCGCTTCGGTCCGAGGAAGATAATGGTGGACAGGGCTGGATTCGAACCAGCGTAGGCGTCAGCCAACGGATTTACAGTCCGTCCCCTTTAGCCACTCGGGCACCTGTCCGGATTTGGGGATCGCCGCGCAAAATGACCGCCGCGCTACGGTAGGCCTGTGTTATCCGTAGCGCCGCATGGCTTGTCAACAGCTTTGGAATAGGGCCGCGCCCCCATGACGCCGCAAAAATCCGCGCGCTTTTCTTCCGCTGGACGCAAGCGCGCAGCCCCGCGCCGCGCCGCAGCCGGCGAGCCGACGCTCATCTACGGGCTGCATGCGGCCGAGGCGGCGCTCGCCAATCCGAACCGCCCCATCGAGCGCGTGCTGGCGACGGCGAACGCCGCGCAAAGGCTGTCATCGGCGATCGCGGAGCGCGGCCTCACGCCCGTGCTTGTCTCGCCCAAGGAGATTGACGCGCGGCTCGGCCCCTCCGCCGTCCATCAAGGCGTGCTGGTCGAAGCGGGACCGTTGCCCGGCCTCGATGTGGCCGATATCGCTGAGGCGCGGCTGGTGGTCGCGCTCGACCAGATCACCGATCCGCACAATGTCGGCGCGATCCTGCGATCCTGTTCGGCGTTCGGCGTCGGCGGCGTCGTCATGACCGCCCATCACTGCCCGCCTTTGTCGGGCGCGTTGGCGAAAGCGGCGAGCGGCGGCCTCGATGCGGCGCCGATCGTGCTCGCGGCGAATCTGGCGCAGGCGCTCGCCGAACTGGGCGAGATGGGCTTTTGGCGGGTGGGGCTCGACTCGGGAGCAGAGAGCGCGCTGGAGGCGGAGGGGTTCGACGGGCCTACGGTGATCGTGCTGGGGGCCGAGGACAAGGGTCTGCGCCGGCTGACCCGCGAGCGTTGCGACCGCATCTGCGCCATCACCACGGCGGACGCGTTGCGCAGCCTCAACGTGTCGAATGCGGCGGCGATTGCGCTGCATCTGGCCGCCCAAAAGCAAAAAAGCCGCGCCTGACGCGCGGCTCTTCGGCTGCCATTAGTGCTTGCGGTATTTGCACACGCGTTTGTGCTTCACGCCGTATGCGATCTTCTTGACGATGTTGAACGGCCAATAATGCATGTGGCACTTCCGGCCGACCACGTAATCGACGACGAGATAGGCGCCGACGCCAACAGCGGTCGCACCGCCGTCCGCTTTTGCCGGGGTGGCGGGAGCATAGGCCAGGACGGCGGCGAGGGCTGCGGCCCCGAGGCCGCTTTTCACGATTTTCATGAATTCATCTCCGATGGTGACAAGACAGCCTATTGTATCTGAAAGTCTTGCTGATTTCTGAAGAACGCTCGTTTGCGAAATGAGTTTCCCGCAAAGCTGATCATCCATCGCGGGCGAACCGCGGGCAACTCACAAACGGTAACGCAAAATTTCCGATAAATGCGTTTCAGATTTGCGCTGATTTACAACTTTCGGTAGTATTTTTGCGTTGTTACACGCGTAACCTCATCTTTCACCTCAGGAGTAAAAAATGAAACGTTCGCTCGCTCTCCTCACCGCCGCCGCGATCGCCGTGACGGCTCCGGTCGCCCCCGCTTTCGCCGGCAAAAAGAACAAGAACAAGCCGACCACGACGACGACCAGCACCTCGGCTGGAGCGACCTCGCTGCAACTGAACGTTTTGGAGATCCTCAAACTCCAATCGGCCGCGGCCAACCAATCGACCACGACCAGCACCGGTAAGGGCAAAGGCAAGTCTGACGGTTTCCTGACCCGCCTTCTGAGCGACCTGCTCTAACCGGCGCGCGTTCGGATCATCTTGGCGCGGCGCGCCGGCGCAATGCGGCGCTCCCCGCCCCCTCGAACCCCGGCAGCGCGGCTTTGCCGTCGCTTTCAAGCGTTTTGGACACTCTCAGCGTGACCGCCGTGGCGTCGGCGGTTTCGCCGCCGATGGTCTCGCCAAACGAGCGCGACGCCTCCAGCGACGCCTCCAAGCCGTCATGCACCTGTCGGGTGTAAACCGCGCCGACCGCCTGCCCCATCGACTGTAGCCCTGAGCCGAGGTAGGACGCCGTCACATCGCGACCGTAGAGCTTCAAGCTCGCCTCGGAGGGCAGCGCAAAGGTGATGCGCGCCTCGAACAGCGTCGTCGCCACGAGCGGCGAAAGGGCGAACGTCGTCTCCTCCGGCGCTTGCAGCACGATCCCCTCCAGCGTGACGCCGCCGAAATGATAGGACGCGGTCGCCTGCGCGAAGGTGCGGCTCACATCGCGGAAAAACCCTTCCTCCCACGCGCCGTAAAGATGCGAGACGGACGCCGAGACACGAGCTTTTCCCGCTTCATAAGAGGCGAACAGCGAGGGTTGCGCCCGGTCATTGTGGCGCATGAGGCCAACGCCGTCTTCGTTGTGGAAGCGCGTCGTGCTCACGCCCAAGGCGACGCCCGCCGTGATGGACGCGCCGCCGACGTTGCGGCTCATGCTGACCCCCGGCGCCGCGCTGAGGCGAGTCGAACGAACGCTCTTGTCGAGGAAATCGCCCGAAAAAATGTTGGTTTTCTCGTTCAGCGTGGCGTAACGCGCCTCGACGCTCACAAACGGCTCGAATGCGCCGCGCCGCCAACGGATCGACGCTTGTTCATAGACGTCGAGGCCTCGGAAATCCTCATCGCGTGAGAACTCCAGCTTGCCGAGCGCGCTGAACATCACCGCCGCGCCGGCAGGGCTCGCCGCCAGCACGGCCGCGCGTAGGCTGTCCTCCGAGCCGATGTCGCTATCGATGAAGGTGCGCCGCCGAACCTGCGCGGCCGCCGCGAACCGACCGTCGGCGGTCTCAAGTCCGGCGGCGACCGTCGCATCCAGATCGGAGAACGCCGCCTCGCGGCCGCCCGGCTCCAACTGGGGGTTGCTGCTGTAGCCCGCCGATGCGCCCGCCCGCGCCGACCACGCCTCCTCGGCCAACGCAGAACACGGCGTGAGCGCGAGGGCGCAAGCCGCCGCAAAAGCTCGAATGATTCGGTTTCTGTTCATGGCGCATGATGGCGCTCATTCAACTTAAAGTATAGTAAAGCGGCACGCCTCCCGTTTTGTTTGCAGCCCGGTGCGGCCGCCCCGCCACGCGATTTCCGCCTAGAGTTTTCGCGTCCGGCGCGGTAAAGAAACGCATGGGCCGGCTTAGCTCAGTCGGTAGAGCGGCTGATTTGTAATCAGTAGGTCGCGGGTTCGAATCCTGCAGCCGGCACCAGCTTGGACAAGGCGCCCTTCCATGGCGGCGTTGCGTCCGCGCTCACCCGCGTTTATAACTTTCGCTCGCGTGCTGATCGCCGCGCATCAACCGGCGCGCGCGCCTCAGATCGGACTTATCGCATGGTCTCCGTCACTTTCATCGCCCATGACGGCGAAAGCCGCACCGTCCCCGCGGAGCCGGGCCAGACGCTTATGGAGACGGCGATCAAGCATGACGTGCGTGGCATCGTGGCGGAGTGCGGCGGCGCGTGCTCCTGCGCCACATGCCATGTGTATGTCGATCAGGCGTGGCGCGCGGCGACGGGCGGCCCCTCCGAGATGGAGGAGGACATGCTGGATTTCGCCTTCGAGGTGCGCCCCGAAAGCCGCCTATCGTGCCAGATCCGCATCACCGAGGCGCTCGACGGCCTCACCGTCCGCATTCCCGAGCATCAGGGCTAAACTCGGCGCCCGTCGTCAGCAGAGGTCATCATGTCAGAAACCACCGTCGTCAAGACCGACGCGCTTATCATCGGCGCCGGCCCGGTCGGCCTGTTCGCCGTGTTCGAGCTGGGGCTCCTCGACATCAAATGCCACCTCATCGACATCCTCGACCGGCCGGGCGGGCAATGCGCCGAGCTCTACCCGGAAAAGCCGATTTACGACATCCCCGCGCTTCCCATCGTCACCGGCCAAGAGCTGACCGACCGGCTGATGGAGCAGATCAAGCCGTTCCACCCCACCTTCACCCACAACGAACGCGTGGAGACCATCCGCCGGCTCGAAGGCGGCGGCTTTTATGTGGAGACGGATCAAGGCTCGGCGTTCGAGGCGAAGGTGATCGTCATCGCGGCGGGCGGCGGTTCATTCACGCCGAAGCGCCCTCCCCTGCCCGGCATCGAGGCCTATGAGGACAAGTCCGTGTTCTACGCCGTCCGCAAGATGGAGGCGTTCCGAGACCGCGACATCATGATCGCAGGCGGCGGCGACTCGGCGCTCGACTGGACGGTCAACTTGCAGCCCATCGCGCGCTCGCTCACCCTTGTGCACCGCCGCGATGAATTCCGCGCCGCGCCGGACACGGTCAACAAGATGCGGGCGCTGGTGGCGGAGGGCAAAATGCGGCTCGTCATCGGCCAGCTCGCGGGCTTGCGAGGCGAAGGCGGCGCGCTGAGCGCGGTGTCGATCAAGGGCGGCGACGGCAAAGAGCCGCCGTTTGACATCGCCGCCGACCGGCTGTTGGCGTTCTTCGGCCTCACCATGAAGCTCGGGCCGGTGGCCAACTGGGGCCTCAACCTGCATGAAAATCTGATCACGGTGGACACCGAGAAGTTTGAGACGTCCGAGCCGGGCATTTTCGCCATTGGCGACATCAACTGGTATCCGGGCAAGCTGAAGCTCATCCTCTCCGGCTTCCACGAAGCGGCGCTGATGGCCCAGCGCGCGCATAAAATCGTCTATCCGGACAAGAAGGTCACGTTCCAATACACGACATCGTCATCGAGCCTGCAGAAGAAGCTCGGCGTAGCTCCGGCGGCCTAACGCGAACCCAGCTCTGTCGCGGTCATCCACCAGGACGGTCGGCGAGCGCCGATCGCGCGGGCGGCCGCATCGGCCGCATCGGCGGTTTCAAACAGCCCGAAACAGGTCGGCCCGCTTCCCGAGAGCCGCGCCAGCCAGCAGCCAGGGGCCGCGTCGATCATTGCGAGCACATCGTCGATGACGGGCGACAAGCGACGCGCGGGCGGTTCCAGATCGTTGCGCCCGGCAAGCAGCACGGCGCGCCACCCCTCGCTTTCGAGCCGCGCGCGCATCAGGTCGGCGTCCCGCCGGAAATCCGCCGCTGAAGCCAGGGCTGGGGCCGACAGAGCGGCGAACACGTCGCGGGTTGCGAGCTTCACGCCCGGATTGACGATGAGAGCGGGGAATGGCGCCGGCTGCGGCAACGGCCTCACTTGCTCGCCCACCCCGCCCATGAAGGCTGTCTCTTGGCGCAGGCAAACAGGGACATCCGCGCCGATGGCGAGCGCCGCGCGCTCAACCTGCCGCTCGTCGGGGCGGATGTCGGGACGAGCGCGCAGCATAGCCCGGATCGCCGCCGCCGCATCGGCCGAGCCGCCGCCGAGGCCCGCCGCCACGGGGATGCGCTTGACGAGGTCGAAGCGCCCGCTCGGCGCCTCGGCCCCGCCTTGCGACAAAAGCGGCGCCAGCGACGCGACGGCCTTCTCGATGAGGTTCGCCCCGTCGATGGCCCCGGCCATCGGCCCCGAAACGGCAAGCGAAAAAGCCTCGGACGGCGCGTAAGTCAACTCATCGCCGAAGTCGGCGAAGGCGACGATGCTGCGCAGCTCATGATAGCCGTCCGCGCGTTTGCCGAGCACCTCCAATGTGAGGTTGACCTTGGCGCGCGCGGTTTCGATCAAAGGTGTGGCTACCATCGCGCCTTTAAAGCGAAACGCGCGCTGCGGCGCAAGCTGTCAAACCGGCGCGCGGGTTCCGCGGCGCTATTGCAGCTTTGCGAGAGTTTTCGCGAACACGCGCTCCGCTCGCGATGTGGCCGAGACCCAATCCTGGTTCAGCACCGCCGTCACGCCAAGGATGTTGCGCGCTTTGGCGAGATTGAGTTTGCGCTTTATGGTCGCGCGCTCCTCCGGCTCGGGGTTGAGAGTGAGCGCCAGCGTCCATTGATAGACCGCCTCGCGTTTGCGGCCCACCCGCCAGAACGCGTCGCCCAGATGGTCGTTGATCACCGGGTCCTCAGGCTGAAGCTCGACCGCGCGGTCGAGATGCTTCACCGCGAGTTTGTAGTTGCGTTGGCGGTAATAGGCCCAGCCGAGGCTGTCCACATAAAAGCCGTCGTTCGGCTTCAGGGCCACGGCCTTCTTGATGAGCGCCATGGCCGCCGGCAGGTTGGTGTTCTGATCCACCCAGGAATAGCCGAGATAGTTCAGCACCTGCGCCTGCTCGCCGTCGATTTCGAGCGATTTTTTGAAATCAGGCTCGGCTTTGTCCCATTGCTTCCAACGCTCATAGGCGACGCCGCGATGATAATAAAGCGAGGCGAGGCGCTTGTCGGCGCCCTGCACGGCGGCGATGGCGGCCGTGTACTGCTCGACCGCCTCCTCATACCGCTTCTCCGCCCGCAGGATTGTGCCGAGGGTCTGGCGCAGAAACAGGTTTTGCCCGTCCATCGCGATAAGTCGCTTAAGAAGCTGCTCCGCTTCGCCGCCGCGCTCGGTGGTGTGAAGGTGCAGCGCCTTGCGGGTCTGCGAAGTGAACCATAGAGGCGAGCTTTCGGGGATCTTGTCGAACATGGCGATGGCCACGTCGTAGGCTTTGAAGGTTTCGTACAGCTCGCCGAGCGCGTATCGGGGCGTAACGGCGCTCGGGTCGGCGATGAGCGCCAGTTGCAGATAGGTGAGCGCCGAGTCCGTATCGCCCTGTTCGCCTGTCAGCGCCTCGCCAATGCCGTAGAAAATCTCCGCCATGCCCTGGGCGGGCGTGGTCACGATGAGCGCAGGGCGCGCGCCCGCAGACACCTCGTCAAGCAGCGCCTTGGCGAGCGGATGCGGGTTGGCGCGGGCCACGAAGGGCGCGAGAATTTTCTCCGCGAGCGCCTTGTCGCCGGACTTCGCCGCGTGCCGGGCGTAGGCCTCCGCTAGCCGGGCGTTGCGCGTGGTGCGCCGGAAGGCCGCCGCGAAAGCGGGCTGTGCGGTCTTGGGCCTGCCGATGATGTCGGCGATGAGGGCGGCATGATAGCGCTCGAAATACTGCGCCCATTCAAGTTTGGGCAGGCTATCGAGCGTTTTGAACGCCTCGTTCGGCCGCCCGCGGCCCACCTGCGCCCAAGCGCGGCAGATGGTGGCGGCGGCGTCTGCGAGCGGATCGCGCGAGGTATTGCGGAAATGGCCCTCAGCCGCGCGCCAATCTCCCTTCAGGGCCGCGTCAACGCCAAGAACGAGCCGGGCGATTTTGTGCGTTGGCTGCCGTTTGACGAGCATCGCCCCAAGGCGTTTCGCCTCCGCCGCATCGCCGCTGGCGACAGCGAGCTTGAACGCCTCCTCCAGGATGAAGGCGTTGTCCGGATCGCGCTCCAGCGCCTCGCGGTAGAAGCGCGCGGCGGCCTCGTTGTCCTTGGCCTCGCGCGCGACCTTGCCCGCCAGATAGCTTCCGAGCAGCGTCGTTGGCTCGCCGGGAATGAGGCCGAGCGGGTCCGGCGCGGCGATTTTCTCGGCCTCCGCGGCGGCGAAACACGGCATCGCGACGGCGGCTATGGCGGCGAGAACGAAACGGCGGACGTGCAAGGCGTACGGCAAGGGTAACTCCTGTCAGCGGGCGATGCGGACGGGCGCCGCTCATCGCCATTTTCATGAGCCTAACACGGCTTTTTGGCGAAATCATTCCTCGAGCGCATCACAGTTGCGCGTCACCGCCGCGCTTGCCCGGGCGCCCCGTGGCGATGGCTCGGTGCAGGACGAGCACGGGGATGAGGCCGAGCGCGACGATGGCGAGCGCGGCGCCGGCGGATTTCTCGAACTGCTCCAGCGAGGCGAAGATGTAAATCTGGGTGGCGAGCGTTTCGAAGTTGAACGGCCGCAGCAGCAAAGTCGCGGGAAGCTCCTTCATCACATCGACGAACACGAGAAGCGCGGCGGCCCCGAGCGCCGGACGCAACAGCGGCGCGTGCACCTCCCGCAGGATGCGCCTCGTTCCCGCGCCAAGCGTGCGCGCGGCGTGATCGACGTTCGGCGACATCTGCTGGTACCCAGCCGCCACCGCGCCGAGCGCCACGCCGAGAAACCGCACGCAATAGGCGAACATGAGCGCGAACACCGTGCCCGAGAGCAGAAGCCCCGTGGAGACCCCGAACTCGCGCCGCATGACCGCGTCCACGCCGTTGTCGATCGCCGCGAATGGGATGAGCGCGCCGATGGCGATGACGGCGCCCGGCATGGCGTAGCCGAGGCTTGCCGCTTGCCCGCTCAGCCGCGCGACGCGGGTAGGCGAGAGCCGTTCGGCGACCGCCAGCGTCCAGGCGAGGGCGACGGCGATGACGGCCGCCCCCGCCGCAAGCGTGAGGCTGTTGGCGCCGGCCCGCCAGAATTGCGCGCCAGCCGTTTCCTGCGGCACGGTGAGCACGGCGTGGAGGAGCACGCCCATGGGCACGCCGAAACCGGCGATGACGGGCGCCGCGCAGCAGGCGAACGCGAGGCCGGCGCGCCATCCGCGCAGCGGCTCCCGGCTGAGATCGCGGTACCGCGAGGTCGTGTGGTGAAAACGCTTCTCCAGCCGCGTGCCGCGCTCCAGGCTGACGAGCAGCAGCACGAATGCGATGACGACCAGCGCGATCTGCGCCGCGCCGCCGAGGTCGGAACGTTGCAGCCATGTGGCGTAGACCATCGCGCTGAGGGTTTTCACTCCCAGAAACTCGACCGCGCCGATGTCGTTCACCGTCTCCATCAGCGCCAGGGCGACGCCAGCCGCGAGAGCTGGGCGCGCGAGCGGCAAAGCCACCGCGAAGAACACACCGCGCTCGCTGCGCCCGAGCGTGCGCGCAACCTCCAGCACGCACACGGATTGCTGCGCAAAGCTCGCCCGCGCGGTCAGATACACGTAAGGATAAAGCACGGCCGACATGACGAACACCGCGCCGCCGAGCGAGCGCCATTCGGGGAACCAGTAGTCGCGCGCGCTTTCAAAGCCGAAGACGGCGCGAATGGCGCTCTGCGCCGGCCCGGTGTAATCGAGAAACTCGCCGTAGCAATAGGCCGTGATGTAGGTCGGCATGGCGAGCGGCAGCACGAGCAGCACATCGAACGCCGCCCGTCCCGGAAACCGCCGCATGGTGACGAGCCACGCCGTGCTGGCCCCGACGCACAAGGTCAGCGCCGCGACGCCGCCGAGGAGGAGCGCGGTCTCCCACGCCGCGTGGGGCAGCACCGTCGCCATAAGGTGCGACCAGGCGTCCGAGCCGGCGGCGGCGAGCACGGCGATTGCGGCCAGCGGCGCGATCGCCAGGGCGGCGATGACGAACGCCGCCACGCGCCAGCCAAGATGGGCGCGGTCAATCTTAGCGAAGGAGAAGGTCGGCGCAGTGCGCGCCATTGGTTTTTCCATCCTCGGCATTTACAGTCACGCGCGGGAAATGATCAAGCGGGTGGGGGCATGGGGACCGAGTTGCGGCGGCTTAACGGGAAATGCGCATTGATAACGGGCGCGAGCCGCGGCATCGGCGCGGCGATCGCCCGGCGCTTCGCGGCGGAAGGCGCGCATCTTATGCTCACCTATCTTAACTCCGTCGAAGCGATGGAGGCGGTGGCCGCCGATGCGCGCGCCTTGGGGGCCCAAGTGCGCGTGATCCGGGCGGACGCGCGCGATGCGGAACAGATGCGGCACGCGGTGCGGGCGGCGCACGACGCCCAAGGGCGGCTCGACATCCTCGTCAACAACGCCGGCATGTTCCGCCGCCAGCCGTTGCCAGAGACGACCGACGCCGATTTTGACGAGATCATCGCGGCGAACTTGCGCTCGGTTTACGCGGCAAGCCGGGAGGCCGCTGCGGTGATGGGCGCGGGCGGCCGCATCATCAATATGGGGTCGTCGTTCGGCGCGCGGGTGCCGGCGCCAGGCCTCGGGCTTTACGCGGCGAGCAAATTCGCGGTGGAGGGGCTGACGCGGGGCTTTGCACGCGACCTGGCGCCAAAAGGGATCACCGTCAACGCCATCCAGCCGGGCCCAATCGACACGGACATGAACCCCGCGGACAGCCGCCACGGCCGCATCATGATGATGATGACGGCGCTCGGGCGCTACGGGCGCGCGGATGAGGTGGCCGCGCTCGCCGCGTTCCTCGCCAGCGAAGATTCGAGCTACATCACCGGCGCGGTGCTCGCCGTCGACGGCGGCCTGGAGACTTAAGCCGACTTTTGCCGCAGGGTGACAAGCTCTTCCGCCGCGCTCGGGTGCAGCGCGACCGTGTTGTCGAAATCGGCTTTCGTCGCGTTCATCTTGAGCGCGATGGCCGCCATCTGCGCGATCTCGGCCGCGTCCGGCCCGAGAATGTGGCAGCCGAGCACCTTGTCCGTCTCCGCGTCGACGACGAGCTTCATGAGCATCCGCTCCTCGCGGCCCGGCAGCACGTATTTCATCGGCCGGAAGCTGGTTTTGTAAATGTCGACAGCGAGACCGCGCCCGCGCGCCTCCGCCTCGGTCAGCCCCACCGTCCCGATCTCCGGCTGCGAGAAGACGGCCGTGGGGATGAGGTGATGGTCCACCCGGGTCGGTTCGCCGCCGAACACCGTGTCGGCGAAGGCGTGCCCCTCGCGGATGGCGACGGGCGTCAGGTTCACGCGGTTCGTCACGTCGCCGACGGCGTAAATGTTCTCCACCGTCGTGCGCGACCACTCGTCGACGATGATTTCGTCCATCAGGCCCAATTGAACGCCCGCCTCCTGCAATCCCATCCCCGCGGTCGCCGGTCTGCGTCCCGTAGCGAACATGGCGGCGTCAACAGGCAGCGACGCGCCGCCCATGAGGCGCGCGACAAGCCCGTCGCCTGACCTCTCCAGCGCTTCGATTTGCTCGTTCATGTGCAGCTTCAGGCCCTTGGCCGACAACGCCGCCATCAGTCCGGCGCGCACGTCGGCGTCGAAGTTGCGCAGGATTTCGGCGCTGCGGTGGATGAGGTGCGCCTCGGCGCCGAGACCATGGAAAATGCAGGCGAACTCGACCGCGATATAGCCGCCGCCCACGATGACGACGCGGCGCGGCAACTCGGGCAGGTGAAACGCCTCGTTGGAAGTGATCGCCAGCTCGCAACCCTGGAATGTCGGCACATAGGGCGCGCCGCCGGTCGTGATGAGGATTTTGTCGGCGGTGAAGGTCTCGCCTGAGGAGAGCCTCACCGTGTGCGCATCGGCCAGCTCCGCGCGAGCCAAAAACTGGCGCACGCCCGCACGGGACAAAGTCGCCGCGTAAAGGCCGGAGAGGCGCGCGATCTCCCTGTCCTTGTTGGCGATGAGCGTCGCCCAGTCGAAGCGCGCGGGCGGAACCGTCCAGCCGTAACCGGCCGCGTCCTCCAGAACGTCGCTGTAGTGGCTTGCGTAAACGAGGAGCTTCTTAGGGACGCAACCGCGGATGACGCAGGTGCCGCCCATGCGGTATTCCTCGGCGAGGCCCACGCGCGCGCCGTACCCGGCCGCGATGCGCGCCGCGCGAACGCCGCCGGAGCCGCCGCCGATCACAAAGAGGTCGAAGTCGGCCGTCATCAGCGCGGCGCCTCCATGCTCATGGCCACGAAGGCGGCGATGAGTTTGTCGCGCGTCTCGGCGGAAATGCTCCCGCTCAGCGTCAGCAGCCATTTCACCGACAGCGCCTGCCACTGGGTTTCGAGCGCCTGCCGCTCCTCCGGCGTCAGCGTGAAGCCGCCCTCGGCGAATGTCTCTTTCTCGGCGTCGAGAAACGCCTGCAACTCGTCGATATCGGCACCGTTGATGGACAGCGCGGCGTCAAGGATGCCCATGATGATGTCGAACACCTTCGCGGCCGTCGGCGTCCGCAGGAAATCGTGAAGCTCGTTAAGCTGCTCGGCTGAAAGCGCTGCGGCCATCTCGCGCGCGGCCGTCTCCAGCCCCTTGTCCCGCTCGCCCGCATATTTGCGCTCAAACTCGGCGATGTCGGCTTCGGCCTTCTGACGGTCGATCTCGCTCATCCAGCGCGCCCGGGGAATCAGCGTTTCTTTGAGGTACGGAATGACCCGGTCTTTCGCCTCCTCGAACCGGCTGAGGCGCATCAGATCGTCCAGAATGGCGCGCGCCGCCGACACCTGCGCGGGCGGAACGTCGGCCGCGGGGCCGTCGCTCGACGGACGCCGCGATTGACTGTCCTCCACGCCCTGCATCCACAGCTCAAAGCGGGCGACAGTCTGGCTATCCTCAACCGCCCAGTTTGGCGGATAGGCCAGGCAGGCGTAGAGCACGCCGAACATTTTATCGACCGATTTCAGACTGAGCAGCTGGAGCAGCTTCTGCTGCTTTTCCTCAGGCGCCGCCATGGTGAGCATTTGCGCTGCGTCCTCGATCAGCTCGGCGCGGTGCTGGCTGAACCCGGCCTCCAACTCCTGCCCCGCCGCGGCGATGAGCGGGAACAGGTCCATGACGCGCTTGGCGGCTGCGGCGTCCTCATCGGGGAGAAGCATCGCCTCGATGGCCTGTTGCTGCGCCAGGCGCATCTGCGGAGTGGCGAGCAACTGCATGTATTTCATGATGCTGGAATAAACGTCGGGCAGACGGGTGACGGCGACCATCTTCTCAACAAGGCGCACTGCCGTCGAGGGCGGCGGAGGTGCGACCTCCTGCGGGGAAGGCTGAGCGAGCGCCGGGCTCGTCCAAACCCACGCCAAGGCGCCGATCAGCGCCGCGTTAAAGCCGTTTATCGTCATCCCGCCCTCCATGCGCCGCCGCATCAGGGCGAGCCGATTTAATCGTCGACGGTCAGCGTCTCAACGCCGTCTGCGGTGGCGATGATAGCCGCATCGGCGATGCCGATAAATAGGCCGTGCTCGACGACGCCCGGGATCATCTCGAGCACGTCGGCCAGATCCTCCGGGTCGGGAATGGATCCGAACGCGGCGTCGACGATGAAATTGCCGTTCTCCGTGATGAACGGCTGTTTGTTGGGGCCAAGCCGCTGCGTCAGCTGGCCCACGCTACCGGCGTCGGCGGCCGCATCCTCGATCATGCGCAGCGTGGCCTTGAGGCCGAACTGCGTCACCTCGATGGGGAGGGGAAACTTGCCGAGCGCCTCGACCCTTTTTGAACCGTCGGCGATGACGATGAACCTGTCCGAGGCCATGGCGACGATCTTCTCGCGCAGGAGAGCGCCGCCGCCGCCTTTGATGAGGCGCAGGTTGGAGTCGATCTCGTCCGCGCCGTCGATGGTGAGATCGAGGGCCGGCTCGTCATCGAGCGAAGCCAGACGAATGCCGAGCTTCTCAGCCTGCGCGCGCGACGCCTCGGACGTCGCCACGCACAGCACGTCAAAGCCATCCGCCACCTTGGCGCCCAGCGCTTCGATGAAGGCGGCCGCGGTCGAGCCGGTGCCTAGGCCGAGCTTCATGCCCGGTTGAACATGGGTCAGGGCCTGCGCCGCCGCGCGCCTCTTGAGATCGGCCACCGGGTCCGCATTTTTGCGCGGCTGGCGCGAACGCGCGCGCGCGGTTGGCGATTTTTCGGAAATCCTGAGCCTCCTGACCATCAATTCGCTCTATAAGCCGCTAGTGTGAGTTAAGACGCCAAAACCGGACCGCCGGCCCGCCCGATCCGGTCAGGCCTTACGCTTGAAATTCGACAAAGGACGGTGGCGATGCGCTGTATTCTTGGAAAATGGCTTTGGCGTCGCGCAAACTCAAGCGCGGCGTTTTGCGCAAGGCTCATTCTTTCGTCAACGGCCGGCGCGGGGGCCCGCCATTCAGCAACGAAGTGGAGGCGTTCATGCGCGGCGTGACGGTGGCTTTCGACCTCGACGGCACGATGGTGGACACTGCGCCCGATCTCATCGCCGCGCTCGACCATCTTTTGGGTCGGCTTGGCCTGCCCCCGTCCGATCCGGCGGTCGCGATCCCGGCCGTCGGCCATGGCGCGCGCGCGATGATCGACCGCGCCGTGCACGCGCTCGGGCATCGCGTCGATCCGGCCGACATGGACCCGCTGATCGAAGAGTTCATAGCCTTTTACGCCCAGAATATCGCCGTGGGGAGCCGGCCGTTTCCCGGGCTTGAGGGCACGCTCCATGCCCTGAAAGGCGGCGGCACCCGGCTCGCGGTGTGCACCAACAAGCGCGAGGCGCTCGCCCGCAAGCTGCTCGACGAGCTGTCCCTTTCGCACTTCTTCGACGCCCTAGCCGGGGGCGACACCTACCCGGAGCGAAAGCCCGACCCGGCTCATCTCTTGAATGTGATCCGCGCGGCGGGGGGCGATCCGTCGGCGGCCGTGATGGTGGGCGACAGCTCGGCGGATGTGGGCGCGGCGCGGGCGGCGGGGGTGCCCGTCGTGCTCGTCGATTTCGGCTATGCGGACGCCGCCCTCAACGCCGATGCGGTTATCTCCCATTTCGCGGAGCTGCCCGCAGCCGTCGCCGCGCTCACCCGGGGGCCGGCGCGCGACGCGGTCTGAGAAAAATCGAAGCTTTTTGGGACGAAGCCTCAATTTTATCATATGATTGGCGAAAAAGCGGGCTGCGGTCGCCGTCGACGCCAGGCGCCATCCGCCAGCGCATCCGTGGGGTAGGCTCAAGCGTAGTCGATGGACAAGGGCAGAGGGACGCCGCGATGAGTCTTGAATTCTGGGATGAGCCGGCGATCAGCAAATACTCATGGCTGGTGGCGACAGCGTCGGCCCTCGCGCTCATCTTCTTCCTCGCCGTGATGACCATGCGGGCGTTCGCCGTCGCCGCCGTGCGGCAAGCGCCAAACAGCCGCATCGCGCTCGCCCTTGACGACACCTTCAAACCCTCCGACCGGTTCTCCGGCTTCGTGGACGACAACAGCAGCGCCTCCATCGTCGTCATCGAGCTGCCGCCCGAGGCCTACGAACAGGTCAAGACGCTCGGCGACAACCCGGCCGCGCTCGCCGCGCAAGGGGTCACCGGCGTCACGAAGACCGCCCTGCCCGGCCGCACCGGCGAGCACGTGTATCTGACCGGCGCGCAGCAGACCCCGCTCGTCGATTACGCCAAATTCATCCTCATCTTCCGCGACAAGGGCGTCGCCGCCATGATCACGGCGAACGTGCCCGAGGCAGCCCTCGCCTCCCGCGCCATCACCCAGGAGAAGATCGAGGCGGCGCTGGCGAGCGCCGAGGTGCGAGATGCGGCTGAAACGACGCCCGCTTTGTTCAAACTGACCTACCTCGGGCCGTTTGAGGAGGATGTCTCGCTGATGGGCAACACCAAAGGCTATCGCCTGCGCGACGCGCCCGCGCCTCGCGGCGAAGGGCTGGAGCCGTTCTTTCTCGTCGCGCCCTCGCTGCACAAGCTGCCGCTGAACCTTTTGGAGGAGACCGCCGCCAAGGCCTTCAAGTCGCTCGATCAGTTCCGCGACGCCCAGATCGAGGCCACGCGCTCGCTCCGCGCCGGCGGGCTGGACGGCGTCGAGATCGTGGGCGAGGCCTCCGACTGGAAAACCGGCGCCGCGGCGGGTCTGTACCAGCTCATGTTGGCTGCGCCGAACGGGGGATATTTCCGGCTTGTGGGCTTCGGCCCCAGGGAGGGGTGGGAGGCGACCCTCGCCGAGTTCCGCCGCATCGCCGACGGCTTCCGCCCGGAGGAGTGAGCTAGCCGGCGGAGAGGCCCGGCGCGCGGGGGCTGACGCCGCCCAGATGCAGCGCGATCGCCTCCACATCGCCGCCATGGCGCGCAACCAGCTCCCGCCAGCCGGTCAGATCGCGTCCGCTCAGATTTTCGCGCAGCAGATGCGCCTTCATGAACGGAAAGCCCGCCTCGATCAACTCGCGCCATAAAAACAGCGTCGGGTTGATGCGCGGAGCGCCCGGCGCCGCCATGGGAAACATCGCCTCCACGCGCAGGCCGGCCGAGAGCGCGACGCCGGCCAGCGGCACCTCGTACTCCTTGACCACACGGTGCTTCGATTCGATCTCGCGCACGCCTGCCCAAAAGCCGCGGATGGCCGGCGAGGCGAGCGCCGCGCCTTTCAGCACCAGGAAATAGCTTTGCAGATGGTAGGCGATGTCGTCGCTCTCGGTCAGCCCGATCACGTCGGCGGGCGACGCCGCGATGCGCGCCATCATGGCGTTGAAACCGCTAAGCGGGCCGTAAACGCTGTCGTTGACGAAATAAAGCGCCGGCGCGGCCCACAGCTCCGGCATCAGTTTGAGCGCCAGCGCCCAGCAAGCGAAGTCATAACCGCCGTTGCGCTTGACGATCACCGCGTCCGCCGCCTCGGGCCCCGGATCGTCGAGGCGGAGATCGGGTCGCTCCGTCGCGGCGATGAGGACGGTGTGGAGGCCGCTGCGGCGCAACGCTTGCAGATATGCGCGCGTGTGCGGCCAGATGCGGCCGTCGGGCGCGAACGACACGAAAAGACACACCGGAGCGCCCGGCTCGCCCTCGTCGCGGCGCAGGACGCGGTGTGGCGCGCTCTCAACCGCCGGAAACGCCGCGGCGCCGTCGCCCTCCCCCATCGCCGAGATGAGCTTGGGCGAGACGAGCGGCACCACGACCTTGTCGCCGCGCACCAGCTTGCGCAACTTCCGCCCGCGCGAGACATGAAAGGCGGCCTGCAACAACTGGAATGCGATGCGGTACCTGTTCACCGAGGCTCGAACCATCGAAACATTTGCCAGCGGCGGGCGGATGAGTGTACCGCTGAACGTCATGGACGCTTAACGCCTCCTTAGCTGGCGTCGGGCTGTCGTCAACCGCAATTTCACCGAGAAAGACGAATGTCTCGCAGCTTCTGGCGAAAAATCAGCTCTGAACGCAATCTTCTCGACGTCTTCTTCCGGCTGCGCGGGCTGATGCTCATCGCGTCGGTGGGCGCCATTCTCGGCGCGCTTTTGATGTTTTGGACCGGCGGCAAGCATCTTTTGCATGCCTACGAGACCCTGCTCGGCGTCAAGACCGTGGCGGCGACCGCCAAGGAGGCGGCGGCGGAGGGCGAGTCCCGCGTCGTCGTCTACATCCTGGAAGCGGTTGACGCCTTCCTCTTCGCGCTCGTTCTGATGATTTTCGCCTATGGCATCGCGCTTGGCTTCGTGTTCCATCACGTGACGGAGCGGTACCGGGATTACCTGCCCGACTGGATGCTGGTGAAAGGCGTCGGCCAACTCAAGCGCACGCTCGCCGAGGTGGTTATCGTGGTGCTGATCGTGATCTTTGCGCGCATCATCATCGAGAGCGGAGGCTCGCTCAAATGGGAGATGCTGGTGCTGCCCATCTCCATCTTGCTGTTGTCTTATGCGCTAAAGCTGCTCCATTACGAATACGAGAACCCCATGCGCGGCCCGGTGCGCCGCTTCAACGAGGATGAGGGCGCCACCGTCGATGCGCCCGGGGCCGTCGAGACGGCGCTGATCGAGACGCCGAAGGCCAAAGCGCCCCAGCCCCGGCCGTCGCCCACGCCGTCGCGCCCCAAGCCGAAGCCGGGCGCCTAGACCATGCAGAGCGCGGGCCTCAGCGCCTATCTCTGGCCTATCGCGCTGCTCGTCGCGTCGAACGTGTTCATGACGTTCGCGTGGTACGGGCACCTGAAGTTCAAATCGGCGGCGCTGGCGACCGTGGTGCTGGTGAGCTGGGGCATCGCGTTTTTCGAATATTGGCTCGCCGTGCCCGCCAACCGCATCGGGCATCAGGTGTACTCGGCGGCCGAGCTGAAAACCATCCAGGAGGTGATCACGCTCTCCGTGTTCGCCGCCTTCAGCGTGCTCTATCTCAACGAGCCGCTGACCTGGCGCCACGCGGCGGGTTTCGCGCTCATCGCCTGCGGGGCCGCGCTCGTGTTTTCAGGCCGCGCCTAGAGCGGCGCGCGAGCGTGTCACGCATTGCGCGCGCGCAGCGTCTCCTCCATCTCGCGCAGGGCCGCCATGCAGGCGGGAAGCTCGCTCCAGTATGGCGGCGCCAGCTCCAGATTGAGAACGAGGCCGTCAGGAAAACTCAGGCCGGTCATCAGCTCGCGCCAGGGTATGGCGCCAAGGCCGATGGGCAGATGCAGATCGCCGTAGCCATAGGCGACCCGCTCGGCGCGCGAATAGGTCGGCGCGGCGGTCAAACGTCCGAACGAATCATGAATATGCAGATGCTTGGCGAGCGGGCTGAGCGCCGCCGCCTCGGCGCCAAAATCCGCGCCGTGCAAGGTCGAGTTGATGAACCCGTGGGAGAAGTCCAGGCAGGCGCGGATGTTGGGATGACCGATGGCCGCGATTTCGGCGGCGAGCCGCGAGGGCAGCGCCGTGGTGCGCGCCATATCGTAGGTGAACAGGTTCTCCACCGTGATGACAAGCCCCGCCGCCGCGGCGATGGGCGCAACCTCGGCGAGGGCGTCCCGCTGCTGCGCGTAAAGCGCGTCCATCTGAGGCGCCCGCGCGGCCTCCACCAGCCCCCCGTGATGAATGTAATGAACGGCCCCCAACTCCGCAGCCGCGTCGAGCGCGGCCTTAAGGACCGCCATGTGCTGGGGGAGTCTTTCCGGCGCGTCCATGAGGTTCACCGCGAGCGGCCCGTGGACGGTGTAGCGGAATGGGCGGTCGGCCGTGATGCTTTTCAGCAGTCTCATGCGGGCCGGAAGCACGGCGGCCCCGGCGATGACGTCCAACGAGAACAGGGGCAGCTCGATGAAGTCCGGCCGCAGGCGTTCCGCTTCAGCGAGCGCGTCCGTCAGCTTCTTGAAATCGTAGTCGTCGTCCGATCTAAGCGAGTAGCCCACGCCCAAAACGCGCTGCTGCATTCAACAATCCCCTGTTTTCGTCAAAAAACGCGCCTTCGCCCAACCCTTTACGGAGTCAAATGCCCTTGACCACCGTGCCGGCCAGCAAAATCGCGTAGGCGATCACGAGAACGTAGAATTTGTCGAGCGGCACGGCGCCCGCGAGCTTTGGCCAGAACGCCATCACAAAGCCCAGGATGGCGAGGAGGAGCGACAAGAAAAAGGTCGTGCTGGTCGGCGGCGTAAAGCGCATGAAAAACTCCTTGATAGCCTTCCATCGAAAGCGATAACAGCAAAGGACGACGCGACTGTGATAGCTGACGCGCCGCAGCGGCTTCAACACTGCTATAAGACATAATTCAAAAGACCGGAGAAGTGCTTATGCGTTTTTTACGCCGGGCGTTTTTGGGAGCGGTCGCCATTCTTGCGATTTTGGCCGGCGCCGCGTTCCTGTTGCCCAAGGACATGACGGTAGAACGCTCCATAGTGGTCGCCGCTCCGGCCGAGACCATTTTTCCCTATCTCAACAATCCGCGGAAATTCAACGAGTGGTCGCCGTGGATTCCCCGCGATCCGGCCGCGCGTTACGAGTTCGCCGGGCCTGAGGAGGGCGTGGGCGCGCGCATGACGTGGGCGAGCGAGCGCCCTGACGTTGGTTCGGGGACATCCACGGTCACGGGCAGCGAGACGCCGACGCTCGTCTTCACCGAGGCGGAGGTCAACGGACTGAAGGCGACGACCAAGCTGGAATTGAGCCCAATCGACCCCGAAACCGCCGTAACGTGGACGTTCGAGACCGACCTCGGCAATAACCCGGTCGCCCGCTGGCTCGGCCTTGTCTTTGCGCGCCTCATCGCGCAGGATTACGACGAGGGCCTGGCTCGGCTAAAGCGGCTGGTCGAGACCGGGTCGGCGGACGCGAAGTGATCCTCGCAGCGGTTGTCCGGGAGCGCGTCTCGCTCGGAGCGCGCGGCTCACAGTGCTTTACGGCGCGCGGCGGACGACGCCATCCTTGATGAACACTCGGAACGGCGTCGTGCCGCTCGCACCGCCCGTTTTCGCTCGCCAGCGCCCGTTGTCGCACAGAACGCCGCCCTGCGTCTCCGTCGCGTCGAACTCGACCTCGTTCTCGAAGCGTTGGCCGTCGGGCATCACAGCGGTAAAATCGGTGCGGCACTTGCCGCCGCTCACCACCGGCTTGTAGCCGTCGATTATTACGCCGCCGCCGCCGGTCGAGGGGAACGGGTTCACGAGCAGCGGCCAGCGGGCGTAGTCTTCCTGAGCGATGACTGCGGTCGCAACGGCGAGCGCGGGCAGGACGAGCATCAGGCGCATAAGGGTTCTCCATTGTGCTAGCATTGGATACCCGCCCACGGGATACTGGGATGCAAATAACATAAACTCGTGAACGGTAACGCTGCTGTTCACGGCCGGCGCGCATTCAACAGAATAAAGCATAGCGCCGCCAATCCGCCGAAAACGCTCAGCATGAGCAAAGCTGCGGTCACCCCTTGCGTTTCCATGACGTAAGCGAAAGCGAACGGCGCCAACGCCGCCACGAAAAGCCTAACGGCGGTCAGTTTTCCAAGGCGCGCGCCGTATCCTCCCGCGCCGAACAATGCGAGCGGCACGGTTCCTCGAACAATGCTGGCGAGACCTGATCCAAAGCCCGTGAGAACCACAAAAAGAAGCGCTAACGGCCGCCAGTGCGCCCCGCCAAAGGCGACGAGACAGGCGGCGGGCAACATAGCGGAGGCGATAATCGCTAAAGGCACAGGATGCAAGTTTTGGCCAAACGACATGTTGAGGATGCGCACCAGCACTTGCGCCGGGCCGAACAAGCTCGCGAGTAAAAGGCTTGCCGATCCTAGACCAAGCGCTACCAGCAGCGGCGCCATATGGACGAGCAGCGCGGAGAGCACAAATCCGCCCAGCGTGAAGCCGATCATCACCAGCATGAAAGCTTTAGGGCGGTCGGCCTCAGCTGTTTCTGGGGCGGACGGCGTTGTTTCAGCGCCGCGCCGATTGTGTGCGGGCCCCGCCGTTTTCATGAGGCCGAAGTGGATCGGAAGGCACACGGCGAGGCGGAGAGCCGCGAAGACGAGGTAGACGTGGCGCCAGCTTGTGAGGTCGTTGAGGAGGCTGGTTAGAGGCCAGAATATGGTCGAGGCGAACCCCGCGATGAGCGTGAGGTTTGTGATGTCGCGCCGCGCATTTTGGCCGGAAACTTGGGCCAGGGCTGCGAAAGCGGCGTCGTACAAAACCAGGGTGGCGGCGGCTTCCATTGCTATCAGAGCCACGACAAAGAAAGCGCCCGACGGCGCCAGCGCACTCGCCACGCATGTGGCGGCCGCGGCTGCCGACCCTAGCGCCATGACTTGACCCGCGCCGAAACGATCAACCCACCGCCCGGAAAAGGGTGCGGCAAGGCCGCCGATCAGCAACGCCGCCGAAAAGGCTGCGTAGGTTTCCGAGAGGCTCCAGTTGAAGTCTTTTGCGATGCTCGCCGCAAGAATGCTGAAGGCGTAGTAAAGCGTCCCGTATCCAATGACCTGGGTCGCGCCGAGACCGATGACAATCAGCGTGCTGTTGAGCTGCGGCCGCTCAGGGCCGGCGATGAGGTTAAGCGCGGTCACCGCCGCCCCGCTCCGCCGCAGGGCTCCGCCACGCTAGCGAAGGTTCGCGCAGAAGCGCTGGATGCGCTGGCACGCCTTCTCCAGCACCTCGGTCGAGGTCGCATACGAAATGCGGAAGAATGGCGAGAGGCCGAACGCCGCGCCGTGCACCACCGCGACGCCCTCGTCCTCAAGGAGCGCGGTCACGAAATCCTCGTCGTTGTTGATGACGCGGCCGCCGGGCGCAGTTTTGCCGAGCGTCCCCTTGCACGACGGATAGACGTAAAACGCGCCCTCCGGCTTCGGGCATTCGATCCCCTGCGCCTGGTTGAGCATAGAGACGACGAGGTCGCGGCGCTCCTTAAAGGCGTCGGCGCGGGGCTTCAGGAAGTCCTGCGGGCCGTTCAGCGCCTCGACGCTCGCCCACTGGCTGATGGACGTGGGGTTGGACGTGGATTGCGACTGCAGCTTGTTCATCGCCTTGATGATCACATCCGGCCCGGCGCAATAGCCGATGCGCCAGCCGGTCATGGCGTAGGCTTTCGAGACGCCGTTCATGGTCAGCGTGCGGTCGTATAGGCCCGGTTCGACCTGCGCGGGGGAGAAAAACTTGAAGTCGTCGTAGACGAGGTGCTCGTACATGTCGTCCGAGAGCACCCACACATGCGGATGGCGCATCAGCACGTCGGTCAGCGCCTTCAACTGTTCGTAGGTGTAAGCGGCGCCTGTCGGGTTCGACGGGTGGTTAAAGATCAGCCATTTCGTGCGCGGAGTGATCGCCGCCTCCAGCACCTCCGGCTTCAGCTTGAACTGCGTCTCGATGCCCGCCTCCACGATCACGGGCTTGCCGCCCGCGAGCAGCGTCATGTCAGGGTACGACACCCAGTACGGCGCAGGGATGATCACCTCGTCGCCGGGGTTCAGGGTCGCCATCAGCGCGTTGTAGATGATCGGCTTGCCGCCAGGCGACACGAAGCATTGCTCCGGCTTGTAGTCGAGGCCGTTCTCGCGCTTGAACTTGGCGGCGATCGCCTTTTTCAGCTCCGGGATGCCGCCGACATCGGTGTATTTCGTCTCGCCGCGGCGGATGGCGGCGATGGCGGCTTCCTTGATGTTGTCCGGCGTATCGAAATCCGGCTCGCCCGCTCCAAGCCCAATCACGTCGCGGCCCTCAGCCTGCAGCGCGCGCGCCTTCATCGACACCGCGATGGTTGGCGATGGTTGCACGCGGTTGAGGGCGTCGGAAATGAAGGCCATGGGATGCTCCGGGGATGACATTTTGACAACCGAAGAAAAAACCCGCTGGACGGCTTTTGCAAGCAAATCTCGCCGCCGCTCGCGATTCGGCGTATGGTGTCGCGCGGTGATCGGCAACAACGGGGGCGATAATGGCGACGCCGCAGAACTCAGGCGATTCGGAGCAACCGAGAAAGCGCAGCATTTTCCGTCGCATCTACGACTGGTACGACACGGTCGACACCTGGCGTGAGCGCATCGACATTCTCATCGGATTGTTCAAGGCCAACACCGTCGCTGCTGGCTCGGCGGCGACCGTCGGCGTGGCGGCGACGGCGGGCGTCGTCGCAGTTGCGGTCAATCCCGATCTGATCAATTTCCGAACCGAGACGCCGCCTCCAGCTGTGGAACGGCCAATCGAGACGGTCGCCGCCGTCGCGCCGAAAGTGGAGGTCAAAACCATCCGCTGGGGGAAAGCGGTGGTGTTTCCCGTGAGCGGCGTAGACGGCAAAGGGCGGCGGGCGTCATTCAACGTCGCCGTGCTGCCGAAGGAGTACACCTGGGCGCGCAAGGATGACCAGCATCTCGCCCGCGACGGCCGCATCCTGACGGACAACGAAATCATGGAGCTTTTCGCCGAGGATTTCCGCAACGGCCTTGCGCCGTCGGGCGAGGTGATCGCGGTCGGGGTGGCCAGTCAGGAGGGCGACGTGGCGGAGGAGTCGGCGCGTGCGGCCAGACGATCGGCCAAAGCCGGCGAATGGCTGATGCGGGCGGCCCGGGATGGCGCGGTGGTGTGGCGCTTAAATCTGGGTCAATACAAGGGCAAGTGCGCTGACGCGGATCGGGGCGACACCAGCTGGCAGCGCCCGGTGATCATGATCGGCGTGGCGGAGGCGGAGGCGGGGGTTGTGTTGAGCGAAGCGCTTAGTCAGGCGATAGAAGGCAAATCCAATCTGCCGAGCCGGGCCTGCTACTCCAACTTCGAGCTGAGCCGCGCGCCCTGACGATTACGGGATAACCGCAAATAGATTGCGCCGTCGTTTTCGACTAAAATCATCCACAGGAAACGTGTATAACTTTCATAAGTTCCAAAAAGCGAGTGACAACGTCGCCGGCTCTGCTACACCTAATCACGAGCAGAGTTCACCTGCGACCAGCCCTGAAAGATGGTCTGGATCGCAGGGAACGGGTGGCCCTGGAAACTTGTGTCGCGTACCAGGACACCTGGCTCACACACAGCCTTTCTCGCCGCAATTGGTTGCGCTTGGCTTGCGTTTCAACTAAAGTTGAACATCTCTTCACAGCACTCCATATCAGGATTGTAGTTTGGCCATAAACCGTGGTTAAGCAGCATAGCCTGTGACAACGAGAGCGTCAGCTATGTCGAAACCGTCGCAAGGCATTCGCCGATATGTCTTCCCCTATTGCGTGATCGGCCGGCAAAGCCCTTTCCTCATGTTCACGCTCGGCGTCCTCAGCGCGCTCATCGCCGCGCGTTTGTGGGACAGCGAGGATCAGCGCCTCCGTCCGGACCGCGTCATCGGCGTGCGCGACAGCCAGAGCTTTCCGCCTCCCGTACCGGACAACGCCGCGCTTGCGCCCAGCCGGACCTTCGCATCGGCTGAAACCGAAACGCTCGTTCTTGACGGCGTGAACGGCGAATTGCTGGCCGACGCCGCGCGGGCCAACGCACCGGCTCGCATGGCCGGCGCCGCGCGCGTCTCCATCCGATCGGCGCACAAGCTAAAGGTGGGAGAGGTGCTCAAGCTTGTGGCCGCATCCGGGGCCGAGTTCAGCTTTCGGGTGGCGGACGCATCGCCGATGTGCATCGCGGCTGACCCCGCCCGAGAGCCTGTGCCCGATGTGGCGCTGGTGGTTTGCGACGGCGAACGCGGCGCGGCGCAGTGGCGTTACGTCATCGAAGCGGTCGCCGAGCCGCCCCCGAACGCAGCGCACCCGAAACCCCGCTCGCTTTAACGAACCGCAGCTCGTTCTTTATAGCCGGTCAACTTGAAGAAGTAGACGCGGCGAGCTCCCGCAGCGCCGGCCAGCGTATCTTTGGTCGCGACCAACTCAACCGTTTCGAAGAATTGAGACAAGCGAGCCGCCTTGGGCTTGAACGACACGAACAGGATCGGCTCGGGCGTGCCCGCCGTGACAGGCCGGGAAAGCTCGAAATGGTCGCGCGGCGCGCCATCCCGCAAGGCGACGATGGGCGCCCCGCTCTTCATATAATAAATCAGTTCCGCCGTCAGCGAGCGTTTGTCCACCGCCACGGCCTTGAAGCCGCCCGCGGCGACCTGAGCGTCCGCTTCCTCGGCGAGCGCGCGCCAGCCAAGCACCCTTTCATAGGGATCAAAGCCGCCGGGAAGCGAGAAGCGCCCAGCCCCGGCGTTGCCGATCCCGATGAGTATGAGCGCCGCCACGTGCAGCGCCAGCGACCCCGCCAGCAGGCGCTCATAGCCCCGCCGCAACAGCTCCACCGAGACGAAAATCACCGCAGCGACGTAAGCGACAGCGGCCCAGTTGGCGTGCGCCCGCGACAGAAACGCCTGCGCCGTGATGACGAGGATGACGGGCACGGAGAACGAGATCAGCAGCTTTTGCGTGTCGGTGAGCGGCTCGCGGCGCAGCCGCCAGAGCGCCCACAGGAACGCGGCGAACAAAATCGCGCCGAAAACCCCGGTCTGCGCGGCGAAAAACTCCAGCGCGCTTCCCGGGTTGACCAGCGATCCGCTCCATTTGGCGTTGTCGGCGGTGTGGGCGAAGGTGGCGAACTGGTTCTGCGCGTTCCACACCATGTTCGGCGCGACGACAAGGCCGGCGATGGCCAGCGCCGCGTACAGGCGCGGGTCGCGCAGCATGGCGCGGCCCTTGTCCGTCCACAGCGCATAGACCAGCGCGCAGCCAAGGAAGTAGACCATGGCGTATTTCGACAGGAGGCCGAAACCGAGCGCAAGGCCGAGGACGACGGCGGCCGCCCAGCTGCGTGTCTCAAGCAGGACGATGAAGACGAGAAGCGCGGCGGCCCAGAAAAACAAGAGCGGCACATCCGTGGAGATCAGCCCCGCAGAAAACGAAACGCCGGGCAGCGTCGCGTAGCCAAGCGCCGACCAGAACGCCGCCCGCTCCGAGAACAGCCTGCGGGCGATGAGGAACACGAGAAAGGCGGTCGCCGCATGCAGGATGGGCGAAGACAGGCGCACGCAAAACTCCCCGTCGCTCCCGCAAAGGGCCGTCGTGCCGCCGATGAGCCAGGCGATCAGCGGCGGCTTCGAGTAATAGCCGAGCGCCGGCTCCTGCGACCACGCCCAATATTGCGCTTCGTCGAAAAACAGCTCGGTGTTGGACGCGTAGAGCGCCCCGATGCGCCAGATCAAAAGGGCGCAAAGCGCCGCCGCGGTCCACAGCGCATAGGGAGCGGCGACGCCGTCTGCGTCGTCTGTCCATTCCGCCGAGGATCGTTTTTTCATGCCGCAAAGCTCGCGCCGCGCTGATGGGAAGGCGGCGGCGCGCTGGCCGCCTCCTCGTAAACTACACCTTGATTTAACGGGTTGTGCCCCGCCGTGGAAGCCTTTAATGAGGTTTTCATGGGCGAAGGGGTTCGCGCGACGAGGCCGTTATGAGAATCACCGTGGTCATTCCAGCCCTCAACGAAGAGGGCAATATCGGCCGGCTGGTCGATGAGACTTTCGCGGTAATGCCCGACCACGACCTCGCCGCAGTGATCGTGGTCGACGACGCCAGCACCGACGGCACCCCCGCCGAACTCGCCTCCCTCGCCCGGCGGCACGCCAAATTCCGCTACCTGAGGCACGACGCGCGCTCCGGCCAGAGCTGCGCGGTGCGCACCGGCGTCTGGGCGGCCTCCAGCCCCATCATCGCCACCATGGACGGCGATGGACAGAACGATCCCGCCGACATCATGTCGCTCGTGGCCAAACTCGGGCCGCGTCCGGGTGAAGGCGCGGCGCTCGTCGGCGGCGTGCGGGTCAAGCGCAAGGCGGAAGCCTCCAAGCGGCTCGCGTCCATCGCGGCCAACAAAATCCGCGGCGCCCTGTTCAAGGACAACTGCCCGGACTCCGGCTGCGGAGTGAAGGTGTTCTGGCGCGACGCTTATATCCGCCTGCCCTTCTTCTCCACGCTGCACCGCTTCATGCCCGCCATGTTCCAGACCTACGGCCACCGCGTCGATTACGCCCCTGTGAACGATCGCCCCCGCGTCACGGGTCAATCAAAATACACCAATTGGGGGCGGGCGCTTGTCGGCGCCTACGACCTTCTTGGCGTCGTGTGGCTCATGAGGCGCACCAAAACGCCGCGCATTGTGGCGGACTCAGGCGTCGCGAGGGCCACGGCCAGCGGGATCCAGACCGCGCCGGCGTCCCGCTCGCCGGTCGCGCATGTGAATGGATACAACGCCGCAGGCGAGTAGCAGACGGCAAAGGAGCGCCGGATGGGCGAGTGGTTTGCAGGTTTCGCCGCAGAGATCGGCCGGTGGTGGACCACAGTCCCCACCGTGGAGATTATCTGGCTCACCATCGGCTTCGGCGCGCAGATGATGTTCTCCATGCGCTTTCTCGTGCAGTGGATCGCGAGCGAACGGGCGCGTGAGAGCATCGTGCCCGAGACATTCTGGTATTTCAGCTTCGTCGGCGGGCTGATGATGCTCACCTACGCCGTCTACCGCAAAGACCCCGTATTCATCCTGGGGCAGGCGCTCGGCCTCGTCGTTTATTCTCGCAATATTTATCTCATTTGGCGCAACAAGAGGTTGAACGCCGAGGTGAGCAAACGCCTGAGCAGGGCGAGCGCCGGCTTCAAACCCGCCGAGTGAGCCTGTTCCGCCGCGCCGCCGCCATCCGCCGCGCCGCGTTGCGGCGGGCGATCCTCAGACGTGCGTCCGTCGCGTCGAAAGGCTCGCCTTTCGCGCCTGAGCGGCGCGCGCCGCTTGGCCGCAGGGCGGGCGCAGCTGTGCTCGCGTTCACGGGCGGCGCGGCGAGCCTTGCTCTTCTCGATCCGCTGGCGCTTCACCTCGCCAGCAAGGCCCACCCCGGCTTGCGGGCCCTTTTCGACGCCGCTGCGCGCCTGTCGCCGTCGGCCGCGTTCCTATGGCCGTGCGCCGCCGGGATCGCCGTGCTCGCCGCGCTGTTTCGACGGGAAGCCTCGCGCAAGCTTTCCGCCATTTATCAGCATGGCTTGAGCGTGCTCGGCTTCGTCGTCGCGGCGTGCCTTTCCGCGTGGGCCGTCGCCTCGGCGCTTGCGTGGCTCATTGGCCGAGCCCGCCCGAAGCTGCACGAGACGCTCGGGCCCATGGCCTTTCGCCCGCTCGACGGCTCGGGTGATTTCGCGTCGCTGCCGTCAGCCCACGCGGCGATCGTCATCGCGCTCGCCGCTGCGCTCGCCTTCATGCTGCCTAAAGTGCGCGGCGTCGTCATCGCCGTTGCATGCTGTCTGGCGGCCAGCCGCTTCATGACGGGCAAAAATTACTTGACGGACGTGCTCGCCGGGGGCGCTCTCGGCTGGGCGACCGCCGTTGCGGCGCGGCGTTGGTTCGAGGCGCGCAGCGTGCTGTTTGCGACGACGCCGCAGGGCGCGCGCCGCGTCAAGGGCCGCGAGCTGGTGAGTTGGAGCCTCAATCGCATCGCCGCGAGGATGTACGGTTGAAGGCGCGTAAGGAACCGCCGGGCGCGCTTGCGCCTTCAGCCCGCGCGGGATACGAACAATTAAAGGACGCCGAGCCGTGACCCCACTGGAAAAAGCCTACGCCCGTATCCCCGAGACGCCCTCGTCGGCCGATCCGTCGCTGCATCGTGTGGTCATCGTCGGCGCGGGGGCGGGCGGGCTTGAGCTGGCCACCAGCCTTGGGGACAAGCTAGGCCGACGCAACAAGGCGTCCGTCACCCTGCTCGACAAAAGCCGCGTTCACGTGTGGAAGCCGCTGCTGCACGAGGTCGCCTCCGGCTCGTTCGATCCCGAGACGGAGGCGGTGGAGTTAATGGCGCACGCGCGCGCGAGCCATTACCGCTACCGCATCGGCGCGATGGAGGGTCTGAACCGCGAGAAGCGCCAAATTTACGTGCGCGCCAGCCGCGACGAGAACGGCGAAGAGGTGATCCCTATGCGCGTCATCGGTTACGACACGCTGGTGTTGGCGGTCGGCAGCGTCACGGCCGATTTCGGCGTGCCGGGCGTGTCGGCGCACGCGATCCCGCTCGAGTCGGCCGACGACGCCGCGCGCTTCAATCGCCGGATGATCAACGCCTGCCTGCGCGCGAACGCGCAATACGAGCCTCTGCGGCCCGGCCAATTGCACTGCGTCATCGTCGGCGGCGGCGCGACAGGCGTGGAGCTCGCGGCCGAGCTGCACAAATCCATGCGTGATCTGGCGTCCTACGGCCTCGACAATATCGACTTCGACAAGCTCATCCGCATCACGGTCATCGAGGCGGGGCCGCGCATTCTGCCCGCGCTGCCCGAGGACATGGCCGCGAACACTATGAAAGTGCTGGATGAACTGCGCGTCGCCGTGCGCACCAACACCCGCGTGGTGGAGGTGAAGGAGGGCGGCGTGGCGCTGCAATCGGGCGATTTCGTCCCGGCGGAGCTGATCGTATGGGCGGCGGGCTTCAAGGCGCCTGATTTCCTGCGCGATCTGGACGGATTGGAGACCGACCGTCTCAACCGCTTGGTCGTGCGCGAAACGCTCCAAACCACCCGCGACGACAGCATCTTCGCCATGGGGGACTGCGCCGCCTTCACTCCGCCGGGCGAAAAGGAAGCGCTCGGCGCCCGCGCGCAATGGGCGCATCAGCAGGCGACGCTGCTCGCCCGCTCCATCCCGGCAAGGATCGCCGGCCAGCCGCTGCCGGTCTATAAGCCGAAGGATTATGGCTCGCTCGTCGCGCTGTCGGAGTACAAGACGCTCGGCAATCTGCTCGGCCGTTTCCGGCTTGAGGGCGTCGTGGCGCGGCTTATGTACAAGTCGCTCTACCGGATGCATCAGGTCGCGGTGCTTGGGGCGCTTTCAACCGTCGGGCAGTGGTTTGCCGGGCTGTTTCGCGGACAGTCGGAGCCGCGCATCAAGCTGCATTAAACGGCGACGCGCCTTGCCGTAAGAGAGGCCCGATGGCAATGTCGGCGGACGAAAGGCGGTCACATGTTCGGGCTTTTCAGGCTCCTCGGCCTCGCGGCCTTGTGGGAGTTTTTCAAACGCGGCGAAACAGGCCGCCGCATCGGGCGCGCGGCGGTGGGCGTCGGCGCGGCGCTCATCGCGCTGACGCTGTTTTTCGTGATCTCGCGCTTTCTCGTCACCATCGACGATATCGAGAGTCAGACCATCCGCTGGGTTTACGCCGCCCTGGTGGCGGTCATCTTCGGCGGCCTCGCTCTTTTCCTGTATCTCTTCTTGCGCGCGCCGCGCACGCCTGACCCAAAGCCGAAAGCGCTGCGCCCGCCATCCGCCGACCGTCTGCAGGCGCTTTACCGCAAGCACAATCTAACCGCCGCGTCCGGCGATGTCGCCGCTGAGGGGAGCCGCCGCCGCGTAGCCGCTCCGGCCGTCGCCGTCACAGGCGTCGCCGGCGGGGGAAAGTCTGAGTTGTTTGCCGCCCTGTCCCGCGCCTATGCCCCGGGCGTGATCGAACTGCCCGCGCTCTCGGTGTGGGCGGCGGAGAACACGGACACGGCCGAGATGGCGGCGGGGGCGAAAAAGGCGGTGCTCGTGGCCGATCAGGATTTGCGCAAATACGAGGTCGAGTTCATCGACGCGGTGCAAGCCTATGGCCGCAACGTGATCGTCGCAGTGGACAAGTCCGACCGTCTGACCGCGACCGACCGCGCCGAGATCGCCGCATCCATCGCGGCCAAGTTCGCCCACGCCAAGCGCAAGCCGGAGGTCGCGTTCGTCGCCTCCGCCCCGCTGCCTGTCAACGCCGTGGTGGTCGGCGCGGACGGCTCCGAGCGCGAGGAGACGCGCACGCGGCGTCCCGACATCGCCGCGCTCCTCGAAAAGCTGTGAGCCATGCCGAAAAGCGCCGCCCATTACGACGACACCATCGCAGCGCTGCGCAAGCTCGCCGCGTCCGAGGAGCTGCGGGAGAGCGAACGCCAGGCCATCGGCCGCGAGCTGGGCGAGATCGCGCAGATGCTGAAAAAGCTGGAGGACGGGCGCATCGAGATCGCGGTCTACGGCGAGATCAACGCGGGCAAATCGGCGCTGCTCAACGCCCTGCTCGGTCGCCGCGCGTTCGAAGTGGCGGCGACCGGCGGCAAGACGCGCGAACGCATCAAGGCCGATTGGGCGCCGGACGCGAAGGAGTTCGACGCGAACGGCGCCAAGCTGGTGCTGGTCGACACCCCAGGCCTCAACGAGGTGGACGGCGCGACGCGCGAACTCGTCGCCCGCGAGACGGCGCGATATGCCGACCTCGTGCTGTTCGTCACCGACGGCGACCTGAACGAGGTCGAGTTCAGCGCCGTGAAAACCCTGCACGACCTGAACAAGCCGCTTATCCTCGTGCTGAACAAGATCGACCGTTTCAGCCAGCGCGAGCTCGCCGAAATCCATGCATCCGTCGCCGAGCGGCTCGCCGGCGTCGTCGCGGATCAGGATTTCGTCTACGCGGCGGGGCAGCCGCTGCCCGCTCTGCGCATCATCGAACAGCCGGACGGCACGGAGCGCGAGGAGCTGCGCGAGCGCAAGCCCATCATCGAAGACTTGCAGGCGCGCATCCTCGAAATCCTGGCGCGCGAGGGCAAAGCGGTGGTCGCGCTCAACGCCTCGCTGTTCGCCTCCGAGATGTCGGAGCGCATCGCACGGCTGAAGGTCGAGGCGCGCGCGGGCGAGGCGAGGGCGCTGATCGAAAAGTTCATGTGGGGCAAGGCGACAGTCGTCGCGTTCAACCCGTTGCCCTGGCTCGACATTCTCGGCGTCGTCGCGTCGGACGCGACGATGATCGTGATGCTGTCGCGCATTTACGGCGAGCCGATCAGCCACGAAAACGCGCAGAAGCTGATGAACGAGATCATCGGCGCGTGGGGGGTGACCGGGTTCGTGACGCTCGCCATGCATCTGGCGGCGGGCACGATCAAGACCGCGCTGCCCGGCGTCGGCGTGGCGGTGACGGCCCTGCCGCAGGGGCTGGCGGCGGCATGGGCGACCTATGTGGTCGGCAACGCGGCGACGGTTTATTTCCGTGATGGCGGCTGGGGCCGCAAAGGCGCCAAAACCATCATCAGGGACATCCTGAAAAACACCGACCGCAATAGTGTGTTGGCCCCTGTAAAGCAAAAACTCGCCGAGCGTTTGCGCGCCAAAGCTCCTTGAAAAGAGCTCAATAATGAAACTGAAGATTATTCAACAATTTACAGAGCTAGATTTTGCTTGTGCGACAAAAGCGCGCAGACTGCCCCGTTCCCGGCGAGGAACCCGCCGCCCAAAATCGGATAAACCTATGTCCCGCCGCAAAAATACAGGCTGGTTCAGCCCGCCCGCGCCTTAGAACCGTTCCAAGATATTGAAATCGCGACTATTTCCTCCATCCCGCCGGGTTGACACATCGCCGCCGCACAGGCTTTTGGAAAGCCTCGCACCGCGCCGTCGGGCGCGTGGCTCAACCTTTGTCAGGGCCTTGACCCCTGATTATCGGAGGACACTATGAATTTCGTAGTTCGCGCCGCACTTGGCGCAGTTGTCGCAACAGGTCTGCTTTCCGCCCCCGCTCATGCGGAGGGCGAGGTCAACGTCTATTCCTTGCGCCAACCCTACCTTATCAATCCGCTGCTTGACGCCTTCAGCAAACAGACCGGCGTGAAAACCAACGTGATCTATGCAGACAAAGGCCTCATCGAGCGCATGGCGGCCGAGGGCGCGAACAGCCCCGCCGACATTCTGCTCACCGCCGACATCGGCTTTCTGACGAGCGCCGTCGATCAAGGCGTGACGCAGCCGGTGACGTCCGAGACGCTGAACGCCAACATCCCGGCGCAGTTTCGCGACCCGAACGGCCACTGGTACGGCCTCACCTCGCGCGCGCGCGTGATCTACGCCTCGAAGGACCGCGTCAAGCTCGACGCCATCACATATGAAGAGCTGGCGGACAAAAAGTGGAAGGGCAAAATCTGCACCCGCTCCGGCCAACATGTTTACAGCGTCGCGCTGGTCGCCTCTCTGATTGCGGCGAACGGCGAGGAAAAGACGAAAGAGTGGCTCGCGGGCGTGCGCGACAATCTGGCCAAGAAGCCGGCCGGCGGCGACCGCGATCAGGCCAAGGCTATTTTCGCCGGCGAGTGCGATCTGGCCATCGGCAACACCTATTACATCGGCGGCATGCTGACCGACGCCAAAGACTCGGAACAGAAAAAGCAGGCTGAGGCGATCAAGGTCTTGTTTCCCAACGTGAAGGGCCGCGGCACGCATATGAACGTCTCGGGCATGGTGCTGGCGAAGAACGCGCCGAACAAGGCGAACGCCGTCAAGCTCATGGAATTCCTGGCCTCGGACGAGGCGCAGAAAATCTACGCCCAAGCGAACAGCGAGTTCCCCGTAAAGCCGGGCGTTGAACTGGCGCCCGTCGTCGCCTCGTGGGGCGCGTTCAAGCAGGATCCGACCCCGCTCGCGGACATCGCGAAGCTGCGCAAGCGCGCCTCCGAACTCGTCGATGAGGCGAAGTTCGATCAGGGCCCGAGCTCTTGAGCATCCGCTCCGCCGCGCCGCTTGGCGACAGGCAGGCGCGGCCGCTCGCGAGGGGAGAATCCCAATGACCGATCAATCCATCAAACCGGCGGGAGCGCTTGGAATGACGAGCGTCTCCAGCCAGCTTCTGCGCCCGCCGGAGAAGCTCGTCGCGGTCGGCTTCCGATGCTGGCTGTCCGGTTATCAGCGCGGCGCCATCCAGAGCTGGGAGACGTGCTGGTCGTACTACCGGCGCGAACTCGGGGCGGAGGCCGCACGCAAGGCGGTGACCGATCTGGCGAGCTGGGTGAACATGGTGCGTCTGCACGCCCTGCGAGACATCGAGCTGATGCCGCCGCAATGCCCGTCCTTCTGTCGGGACGAGTGCCTCGCGGTGTCGCTCATCGCCGCCAGCCAGCATGACGCTTGCCCCGCCCTGCAGGCCTGCGCTTACGCCCTTATGGGCGCTGACGACATCGAGCCGGTGCTGAAAACAGCCGCCGATTTCGCCCGCACGCTCGAAGGGGCCAATGTCCGCCTCGGGCGCGATCTTGTCGCCGCGCGGGACGCCCCCGCCGCGTCGAGCGTGCATTAACTTGAGCCCCCGGCCGCGCCTGCGCCGGGGGGATTACTGCGGCGCGCAGGCGGCGATTTCCCCGCGCAGCCACGCGTGACACTCGTCGCGATCGTTGCTGCGGTGCCAGACCAGATAAACGCTGTTGCGCAAGGTCCGCAGATCGTGGCGCACGGGCTTGAGCGGCAAATGCTTCATGACGGCCTTGGCGACCGAGTCCGGCAGGGTCACCGGCGCGTTCGTCTCCAATGCAAGGAAGACGCCTGAGAACAGCGACGACGCCCAGGTGACCTCGGCCGCCGCCAGCGCGTTGGCCGCAAGCGTCGCCTTCAGCGGATCGTGCAGTTTTGGCGGCGGCGCGATGACGATATGGCGCTCGGACGCAAACGCATGGCCGTCGGCCTTCTTGGCTGCGAGGGGGTGCGACTTCGGCGCAATCGTCGACCATTCGTCCTCAAACAGCGCGCGCCAGTGAAACTCGCCGCTGCCCTCCTCGGCCATCGCTTCGACCACGGCGAACTGCGCTTGCCCCAGGCGAAGCTTCTCCATCCAGCTCTCCGGCTCAAGCGCGCTGCCCGTCACCATCACGCCCGGCGCCGCCGTTTTGAGGCGGGTGCGGAGCGGCTGCAGCAGGGTGAACTCGGACGTCTCCCGGCACAGCACGGAGAAAGCCCGCTCCTGGGTCGCGGCGTCGAACGGGGCGGCGGGCCGCAGCAGGCTTTCGATGCCGGTGACGATCACGTGGATGGTCGGCGCGATGGCGAGCGCTTTCGCGGTCGGCGCCAGGCGTTGCCCGGCGCGCACGAACAGCTCGTCGTCGAACACCTCGCGCAGGTTGGCCAGCGCATGGCTGATGGCGGACGGGCTTCGGCCCAAACGCTCGGCGGCCTTGGTCACGCTCGCGTCGATGAGCAGCGCGTCCAACACCACGACGAGATTGGCGTCCAGCTCCTTCAGATGCATGGCGTTCAACTTTATTTTTGAGGACTATGCATTTTATGCATCTATCTAGGGTGTGGTAACAGAAATCGCCGTGCTATGGAAGCGGCAATCGGCCAGCGGGAGACGACGATGTTCCGGACAACCATGCGACTTGGGTTTTTGCTCGCCGGCTTTGTCGCCGCGCTCGCGGGTGGAGCGGCCCAGGCCGATGTGAAAACCAAGGATGCGCTGAAGACCTACGCCGACATCGCGGAGGCGGCTTACGGTGATGCGCTGAAGACCGCGGAGACTTTGCGGAGCGCCGTCGCCGCGCTCATCGCCGCGCCGTCCCAGGACTCGCTGAACGCCGCGCGGCAGGCCTGGCTCGCCGCCCGCGCGCCCTATATGCAGACCGAGGTCTACCGCTTCGGCAATTCCATCGTGGACGATTGGGAGGGCCGCGTGAACGCCTGGCCGCTCGACGAGGGGCTAATTGACTATGTGGACGCGGGCTACGGCGCTGAGTCCGACGAGAACGAGCTATACGTGGCCAATGTCGTCGCCAACCCTTCATTTAAACTGGGCGGCAAGACGGTGGACGCCTCGAAGATCACCAAATCGCTGCTGCAGGACACGCTGCAAGAAGCCGGCGGGGTCGAGGCGAATGTGGCGACGGGCTATCACGCCATCGAGTTTCTGCTCTGGGGCCAGGACTTGAACGGAACCGGCCCCGGCTCCGGCAATCGCCCTGCGACCGACTTCGACCCGAAAAACTGCACCGGGGGCAACTGCGGCCGCCGCACGGAGTATCTGCGGGTCGCGACAGACCTGCTCATCGACGACCTGAAGTTCATGGTCGCGCAGTGGGGGTCGAAGGGCAAGGCGCGCGCCGCCGTGATGAAGCCGGGGAACGCCGGACTGGTCGCGATCTTCACCGGCCTCGGCTCGCTGTCCTACGGCGAACTGGCGGGCGAGCGCATGAAGCTCGGCTTGATGATCCACGATCCCGAAGAGGAGCACGACTGCTTCTCCGACAACACGCATAACTCGCATTATTACAATATCTTGGGCATGCAAAACGTGTACCTTGGCAAGTACCGCCGCGTGGATGGTGCGACGGTGGCCGGCCCGAGCCCTTACGACCTTGTGCGGGCGAAATCGCCCGAGGCGGCGGACCAGCTGCTCGCGCGGATCAACGACACGCTGGCGGCGGCGGCGGCCATGAAAAAGCGCGCGGAGGGCGGCGAGGCCTACGACCAGATGATCGGCGAGGGCAACGCGGAAGGCAACGCCGTGGTGCAGACAGTGATCGACAGCCTGACCACGCAGACCCGGGCCATCGAGCGCGCGATCGCCGCGCTGGAGTTGAAGGCTATCGAGTTCGAGGGGTCGGACAGCCTCGACAACCCGGCGAAAGTTCTTGAGGAGAACAGGGGTTGAGCCACACGACGCGCACCCGTGTCCGTTGAGACACGGTGGCTCCGCTCCCGCATTCCTAAGAGGTTTATAAGTTATCCGTGCATCGGCCACTCCTTAAGTTGTTTTAAGCAATTCAATTGGCTACGGCGCAAGAGTCATCTAACGAGCGAAATCCTACATCGATTGACAAACTGCTGATGTTACAAAATAACATGAATGGGACGGCAACGGGGGTTTAAATGATACACGGCGAAGAAACGAAACGGGGCGCACGGGTAAGTTTGCTTGCCGCGCTCATGGCAAGCTTGATGCTTGGCGCGGCTGCCGTTGTCAGCCCGGCGCTGGCCGACGACGATGACGACGACGATGACGGCGCTCCGGCCATCTCGTACCCCTATCTGAAGGGCGAGCTGGAGATCGAAATCCAGAGCGACAACACGTTCGAGGCTGACGAAAAAGACGAAGAGGTCAGCGAAAGCGAGGCGGAGGTCACGTTGTCCGTCGGCCTGTACTTTAACGAGCGCTTCTCCGTGAACACCACGCTCGTTATGGAGCCGGTCAAGGAAGTCGAGAGCGAGGATTCGCATTTCGAGAACCACGGCATTTTCGCCGAAGAGCTCTACGGGAAAATACTCTCTCGGTCGCGTCGCGGTGTTCGGCGGCAAATTCAACGTGAACTACGGCAAGGCGTGGGACTTGGCGCCGGGCATCTACGGCACGGACTTCGCCGAGGACGGCTATGAGATCACCGAGCGCGTCGGCTTCGGCGCGACCGTTGAGGGGAACGCCGGCGCACTCGGTGACATTGTCGTGACCGCGGCGCTGTTCAAAGCCGACACCTCGGCGCTCAGCAACTCTTTCGTCAACAACCGCGGCCAGGCGGACGTGGATGACGGCGGCTTCGGCAACACCGAGGATCTCGAAAACTTCAACATCGCCGTGGATGGGTCGAAGCTCCCCGCTCTGCCCGGCGTCAGCTATCACTTCGCCTACATTCATCAGGCCAAGGGCCGCATCGGCGATCTCGACCCGGCTGATTTCGCCCGCCTCGACGACCAGAACGGCTTCGTCTTCGGTCTGTATGGCGAGCGCGAATACAACAATGTGAAGTTCGAGCTGATCGGGGAACTGGCGTATTTCGATCAATACCTGATCGAGGAGGACGAAGCCGTCGAGGACATCTATTTCCTCACCCTGGGCGGCAAGATGGAGGTGAACAAGTTCAACCTCGCGCTGTCCTACACATACCGCCCCTTTGAAACTCTGGACGGCGAGGAGTTCGAGGATCATCTCGCGACCGTTTCCGCGGGCTATGAGATTCGTGACGATCTGCTGCTCGAAGTCGGCTACCGTTATCTCACGAACGAAGAGGAAGACACGCACACGGTTGGTGTGAAACTCACCAAAGAGGTGGAGTTCAGCAACGGGAAATAATGCCGGCGTTGTTTGACTGGGTTTCGCCAAGCCGCGGCGGGATGCGTTCTGCGTCTCGCGCGCGGCTCATTTCTTTCGGCCTAGCAGCAGGGGCCGTTGTCCTGGCGACTGGGCTTATCGCCGCCTCGCCGGATGCGAACCTCAAAAGCGCCGCGCTGGAGCCGGGCGAAGCGCTTCCCGGCGGCGGGGCCACATCCAAGGCCAGCACCGACAACGCCAACGCCTTCTCGCATGCCTCGGGCAACATGGCGTTCCAGGACGAGCTGAAGTTCAAGGTCGGCAACGGCATATTCAAGAAGATGTGGGTCTCCGCGCCCGCGTCCACCCTCGCGTCCGACGGGCTCGGCCCGCTCTACAACGCCCGCTCATGCCAGGCATGCCACATCAAGGACGGGCGCGGCCATCCGCCCTCAGGCCCGGACGACGACGCGGTGTCGATGCTGCTGCGGCTGTCGATCCCGGCCGAGGCGTCGTCCGGGGGCGCCGCAGCGAACCTTGAGCCGCCCAAAACAACCGCGCCCGAGCCTACCTATGGCGAGCAGCTGCAGGATTTATCCGTGCAAGGCCACGCAGCCGAGGGGCGCCTGCGCGTCGATTACGCCGAGACGTCTGTGCGCCTGCAGGGCGGCGAGACGGTTATGTTGCGGGCGCCCCGCTACTCCATCGCCGATCTGGCCTACGGCCCGCTGCATCCGCTGACCATGCTCTCGCCCCGCATCGCGCAGCCCATGATCGGCCTTGGCCTGCTGGAGGCGATCCCACAGGAGGACATCCTCGCGCGCGCCGACCCGGAGGACGCGGACGGCGACGGCGTTTCGGGGCGTCCGCACTGGGTGCGCCGCGAGGGCGGGGCCGACGAACTCGGCCGTTTCGGGTGGAAGGCGTCGAGCGCGAGCGTGCGGCGCCAGGCCGCCGAGGCGTTCGCGGGCGACATCGGCGTCTCCACGCCCGACATCCGCCGGCCCTATGGCGATTGCACGAAGGCGCAAAGCTTTTGCCTCAACGCCCCCCATGGCGAGACGGCCGGCGCTCCCGAGATCGAGGAAAAACTGTTCAGCCTCGTGGTGTTCTACTCGCAAAACCTCGCCGTGCCGCGCCGCCGCGATGCGCAAGCGCCTGACGTGCTGAAGGGCCGCGCGCTCTTCCACCAAATCGGCTGCGCCGCATGCCACGCTCCCAGCCACAAAACGGGGGAGGCGCCAGGCGGGGCGCATCTCGCCGACCAAACGATCTGGCCCTACACCGACCTCCTGTTGCACGACATGGGCGAGGGCCTCGCCGACCACCGGCCGGACGGCGACGCGAGCGGCCGCGAATGGCGCACGCCGCCGCTCTGGGGCGTAGGGCTAACGCAGACGGTCAACGGCCACACCTTTCTCCTCCATGACGGCCGGGCCAGAAACGTGCTGGAGGCCATCCTGTGGCACGGCGGCGAGGCGCAGAACGCCCGCGACGCTTTCGCCCGGTTGACAAAGTCCGAGCGCGAACGCCTCATCGCATTCGTCAACTCGCTGTGAGGTCGTCATGCGCTGCTCCGCCGCCGTCCTCGGCGCTCTCATGCTTTGGGCGGCGCCGCTCTCAGCCGAAACGCCGCCCGCCCCACGGGGCGAGCCTCTCGCCCGCAAGGTCATCCAAAATGTCGCCCGCCCGGGCTACGAGCGCCTCGCCGCCGCCACCGCCGCGTTGAAGACGGAGGCGGAGACGTTCTGCGCCGCGCCGTCGGCCGAACGCAAGATTGCGCTTCACGCGGCGTTCGAGACCGCGCTGCTCGCGTGGTCGCGCGTGGAGATGATCCGCTTCGGCCCCGTGGCCCAGGCCAACCGCTACGACCGCTTCGCCTTCTGGCCCGATGAAAAAGGCCTCGGTCTCAAACAGATCGGCGTGGCGCTGGCGGCGCGGGACGAAACGGCGGCGGCGCCGGAGACGCTGCGCGCAAAAAGCGTGGCGTTGCAGGGCTTCACCGCGCTCGAATTTCTGCTCTACGGCGCCGGCGCGGAGGCGCTGTCCACCACGGGCGAGGACGGCCGTTTCCGCTGCCGGTTCGCCGCCGCCATTGCCGCCAATCTCGCCGCGCTCGCCGTCGAAGTGCGCATCGCCTGGGAGGATGACACCGGTTTCGCCGACGGGCTGCTCAACCCGAAGCCGGAGCACCCGGTTTACAAATCCTCGCGCGATGTGAAGCTTGAGCTGTTCAAGACGTTCATCACTGGGCTGCAGCACCTGCGTGACGTGAAGCTCGCGCGCGTGCTCGCCGACAATCCGCAGAACGCGCAACCGAAACGCGCGCCCTATTGGCGTAGCGGCCTGACGCTCAAGGTGATGCAGGCGAACATCGAAGCGCTGGAGACGTACTTTAACCGGGGCGGCTATTTCGAGCTTCTCAGCAAACTCGCGCCGGGCGTGGAGAAATCCGTGGCGCTCGATCTGGCGGAGATGCGCAAAAACGTGCAGGCCCTGGGCGCCGCGCCGGTCGAGATGGTTGTGAAAAGCAAGGACGGCTGGGGGCGTCTCAATAGCGTGCTGTTCGAGCTTGTCACCGTGCAGCAAACCGGCGGCGGGGCCATCGCGCGGGCCTCCAACATCTCCATCGGCTTCAACGCGCTGGACGGCGACTGATGCGACGGCGCGACGTTCTCATCGGGCTATCCGCCGGCTTCGTCGCGGCCCTCCGGGCGCCTTTGGCGATCGCCGCGGAAGACGAGCTTTTCGCCGCAGCATGCAAGCTCGCCGATGGGTCGTTCGCCGCCATTTTTTACAGCGCCGAGCGCGGACGCACGCACACGCTGCCGCTCCCCGGGCGCGGGCACGACGTGGCGCAACGCCCCGGCTCGCCCGAATGCGTGGCCATCGCCCGCAGGCCGGGCCGTTTCGCCGCCGCGTTCGCCGCCGGGCGGGAGCCGGTATGGTTCGCCTCCGCGCCTGGGCGGCATTTTTACGGGCATGGGGCGTTTTCGTCGGACGGCAGGCTGTTTTTCACCAGCGAGAACGATTATGAAAACGCGCGCGGGGTCATCGGCGTGCGCGACGCAAGCGCCGGCTATCGCCAGATCGGCGAGTTTTCATCGCATGGCGTCGATCCGCACGACGTGCTGGTGACGCCGGACGGCCGTCGGCTTGTCATCGCCAATGGCGGGATCGCCACCCACCCGGACAGCGGGCGCGCAGCGCTCAACGCCAGCCACATGGAGGCGTCGCTCGTCTATCTGGATGCGCGCACGGGCGACCTGGTTGAAAAAATCGTTTTGCCGCCGGCGCTGCAGAAGCTGTCGATTCGGCACCTGGCCATCGCCGGAGATCGCGCCGTGTTCGGTTGCCAATATGAAGGGGCGGGCGAGGACGCGCCGCCGCTCGTCGGCTTTCATCGCCTCGGCGAGGAGCCGCGCCTCGTCACGGCGGGGCCTGCTCAGGCGTCGCTGCGCAACTATGTGGGGTCGATCGCGGCGGACGCGTCGGGCGACATCATCGCCGCGTCGAGCCCGCGCGGCGGCGTTGCGGCGTTCTGGGATGCGAGGTCGTTTCGGTTTCTCGGCGCCAGGCCGCTGGAGGACGTATGCGGGGCGGCGCCCGCCCATCGCGGGTTTATGATCACCAGCGGAACGGGCGCGGCGGAGCGGATCGACGCGCGCACGATCGCGGCGTTGGCCACGCGTCAGGACGACTTCGCGTGGGACAACCACCTGACTGCGCTGACCGTGTGAAAGAGGGGGGGAGAGGCGCTTTCCGGCGGGGGTTGAGGGGGCAACAGACCGGAAAAGCGCCTCTCTTTGGGGAATGCAAGGCAGGCTGGGCGGGCCTGTAATCGAGGACGAGGCTTTAGGCCCCGCCCTCAGTCCAATATCCGTTTGCGAAACGCTTGTCCGAGGTGAAGACAAACGCAACCAACTGACTAAATCACATCAACCTTAGCCCATGACGTTTCGAAGCGGGGGACTTACTCGACGCCACAGACGCAACTGAAAAGGCTTGAAGCCATATCCATCGGCTTCGAGCATCAGGCCAATCAACGCCGTCCTGATGTTGCAAACATGACTCTCGGTTGCGACAAAATTAAGGCGGCGAAATTAATGAATTGACAGTTACCCACAAGCCACTTTAGCGCGGCCCTGATCGCGTCAGCAAATCGTCATGCGCCTGATGTAGGAAGCCGAAGATGACCTTAACACCTTCACCCGAGGCGACGGACGGGCTGCGGCGCTGGTGGATCGGCGTTCTCGCCCGGGCCGACGCGGACGCCCTGCGCGCCGCAATGGCCGTTTGCGGCCCCCTTCCCCCAGTCGACACGCTGCGGGCGGCCGAGCCGGGCCTCATCATGGTGCGCGGGCGGATGGGCGGCGACGGCGGGGCGTTCAATCTCGGCGAAATGACGGTGACGCGCTGCTCGGTCGTCGTCGCCGGATTCACCGGCCACGCCATGGTCAGCGGACGCGACGCGGAGCGCGCGCGCAACGCGGCTGTTATGGACGCGCTGCTGCAGGACGCGGCGCGCCGCGACGCACTCATCGAGCAGGTCGTGCGGCCTTTGGCGGCGGCCGAGGCGGAGCGGCGCGAGGCGCGAGCGCGGGCGGCGGCGGCCACGAGGGTGGATTTTTTCACGGTCGCGCGCGGAGAAGACCCGGCATGAGCGCGGTCGCGAAAGGCTTCGCCAACCCCGTGCTCGACGCGCAGGCTGTGTTCCGCGCGGCTCTCAGCGCCATGGCCGAACCCGGCCGCGTTTTTCCATGCGCCAGTCTCCCCGATGCGCCGCTGCATCCGGTGATTGCCGCCGTCGCGCTCGCGCTCATCGACTATGAGACGCCCTATGCGTTCATTGGCGGCGACGCGGAGGCGTTTTTAAGCTTTCACACTGGCGCGCCGCGCGTCGAGCCTCAGGCCGCCGCCTTCGTGTTTGCGCCCGCCAACGGCTTCGACGCCGCGCTGTGGCGGCGCCTGCCGCACGGCTCGCCGGAGTATCCGGATCGGTCGGCCACGGTTGTCCTGGAGGCGGGTCGTTTCGGCGAGGGCTTCGCCGTCGAGTTGTCGGGCCCCGGCCTGTGCGAGCCTCGGCGGTTCGCAGCATCCGCCCTCGACGCGGCGTTCTGGGCGATCGCGGCGGAGAACGCAGGGCTGTATCCGCTTGGGGTGGACTTTATCTTCTGCAGCGTGGGCGAGATCGCCGCGCTGCCGCGCTCGACACGGCTACGGGAGCTTGGCTGATGTATGTGGCGGTGAAAGGCGGCGAGAAGGCGATTGCGGCGGCGCACGAGTTGCTGGCGCGGGAGCGGCGCGGCGATCCGGCCGTACCCGAAATCGGCGTGGATCAGATCGCGCAGCAGCTCACCCTCGCCGTCGATCGCGTCATGGCGGAAGGCTCGCTCTACGACCGTGATCTGGCCGCGCTCGCCGTCAAACAGGCGCGCGGCGACCTGATCGAGGCGATTTTTCTCGTCCGCGCCTACCGCACCACCCTGCCGCGCTTCGGCTATTCCGAGCCGGTGGATACAAGCCGAATGGCGGTCATCCGGCGCGTGTCGGCGACCTTCAAGGATTTGCCCGGCGGGCAGGTGCTGGGGCCCACATTCGATTACACGCACCGACTGCTAGACTTCTCCCTCTCCCAAGGGGAGAAGGCCGGGGTGAGGGGAAACGACGTGAACGAAAGTCTGCAACCCCCTAACCCTGTCCCTCTCCCGCCGGGAAAGGGAACGGTCGCACGTGGCGATAGTGATATAACGCCGCGCATGTTCGACATCCTGCGCGCCGAGGGGCTGGTCGAAGGGCCGGGCGGCGACCGCGACGCAACGCCCGGCGACATCACCCGCGAACCGCTCGACTTCCCCGCCTCTCGAGACCTGCGCCTGCAAACGCTCGCGCGGGGCGACGAGGGCTTTCTGCTTGCGCTTGGCTACTCCACGCAGCGCGGCTATGGACGCACGCATCCGTTCGCTGGCGAAATCCGCATCGGCGAGGTCATGGTCGAGGCGTTCATGCCGGAACTCGGTTTCGCAATCGAGATCGCCGCGATCACGCTGACCGAATGCGAGATGGTGAACCAGTTCCACGGCTCGAAGACCGAGCCGCCCACATTCACGCGCGGCTACGGCCTCGTTTTCGGCCAACTTGAGCGCAAGGCGATGTCGATGGCGCTTGTTGACCGCTCGTTGCGCGCGCGTGAGCTTGGCGAGGAGACCGGCGTGCCCGCGCAGGACGAGGAGTTCGTGCTCGCCCACTGCGACAACATCCAGGCGACCGGGTTCGTGGAGCACCTGAAGCTGCCGCATTATGTGGACTTCCAGTCAGAGCTTGACCTCGTCCGCCGCATGCGTTCCGCTGCGCAGGAGGCCGCCGAATGACCGCGCAGAACTACAACTTCGCCTATCTCGACGAGCAGACGAAGCGCATGATCCGCCGCGCCATCCTCAAGGCCGTCGCCGTGCCGGGGTATCAGGCGCCGTTCGCCAGCCGCGAGATGCCGATGCCCTACGGCTGGGGCACTGGGGGCGTGCAGGTGACAGCCGCCGTGCTCGGCCCCGCCGACGTGCTGAAGGTCATCGACCAAGGCGCGGACGACACGACGAACGCGGTCTCCATTCGCAAGTTTTTCGAGAAAACCGCGGGCGTCGCGACCACCACGCACACAGGCGAAGCGACCGTAATTCAGACGCGCCACCGCATCCCCGAGGAGCCGCTGAAGGCGGGACAAATCATCGTCTTTCAGGTGCCGATCCCCGAGCCCTTGCGCTTTCTTGAGCCGCGCGAGACCGAGACGCGAAAGATGCACGCGCTTTCGGAGTACGGCCTGATGCATGTGAAGCTGTATGAGGACATCACGCGGCACGGCCATATCGCGACGACCTACGCCTACCCGGTGATTGTGAACGGCCGCTACCTGATGGACCCATCGCCGATCCCGAAATTCGATAACCCGAAGCTGCACATGAGCGCGGCGCTGATGCTGTTCGGCGCGGGGCGCGAAAAGCGCATCTACGCGCTGCCGCCGTGGACGGAGGTGCGCTCGGTGGATTTCGAGGATCATCCGTTCGAGGCGTCGAAGGCCGAGGGCGCATGCGCGCTGTGCGGTTCGGAGACCAGTTTTCTAGACGAGATCGTGACTGGCGACGGCGGCGAGCGCATGTTCGCGTGCTCGGACACCGATTGGTGCGAGCGCCAGCGCCACACTTTAAGTTGAATCTTTTGCGCTGCGACGCTTCGACTTGACCTCCGTCAGTAAAGGTTTTTCCTCAGGCAATAATCGTTTTGCGTTGAGGGGGAAAATGCTGGATTGGCTGCAAAGGATAGTTAACGGGGTCGCCGCCGAGCTGTCGCTTGAGAAGATTGTTATCGGCGTAACAGCGTCGGTTCTGGTCTATCTGATCGTGAAGTTTCTGCGAAGATTGTATCGCTACGTCGTTTTGGTGATTTGGCCGAACGGCAAAGCTCAAGCGCGCATCGACGCGGCGCTCGCGGCGGTTGCGGCGGACAGTCCCGGCGTATGGCTGTCCAACCGCCCGGCAAAACCGAAAGACGGGTACGCTCAACGCCTCTCGCGCAGCGGTGTCCGGATTATCACGGTGGCGAACCTGAAAGGCGGCGTGGGGAAAACGACGGTTGCAGCCAACCTCGCCGCCCATTACGCGATCGCCAACCCGAATGAACGGGTGATGCTCATCGACCTCGATTTTCAGGGTTCGCTTTCGGCCACTATGCTGGAACCGGGGCGCCGCCGTCCGAAGCTGCCCGCAGATTTTTCCAAAGCAAGTCAGCTGATCGGCGACAAAAACCGGACCACAATCGACGGATGCGCAGAGCGAGTGCACTTACCGCTCAACCCCGCCGCGCACCTAGACGGCGTGCCTGCGTTTTACGACCTGGCCCGGACAGAGAACCGCATTCTGGTCGAGTGGCTGCTTGGATGTTACGATACGGACATGCGGTATTGGCTGGCGGAGATTTTGCTAGCTTCGAGCTATGACAAAATCATTATCGACGCGCCGCCTCGGCTCTTGTCGGGTTGTGTGCAAGCCCTATGCGCCAGCCATTTTGTGCTTGTGCCAACAATCTTGGATCAAGTTTGTGTTGAAGCGGTGGATGCGTTTCTCGGGCAGCTTTATGATCACCGAGAGATATGGCCCATCATGAAGGTTGCGGGCGTAATCCCAACGATTACTAGCGCAAATTTCGACCGGATCGCTGAACGAGATGCTTTAGCCGAGTTGCGCGACGTGATTGCAAAAAGCGCTTTGAGAACTCAACTTTTACCTCAGGCGGCTTTTGTTCGGGATAACAAGTTGCTCAGCGAGGCGGCGGGTCAGAGAATCGCTTACGCATCCGAGCGAGCGGATCAGGCGCATCGAGATTTACGCGCGAATTTTGCCGCATTGGCGGACGCAATCGAGCGCAGCATTCGAGGAGACCGGTTTGATGAATAGCAAACAGTTCGCCACACGGGTTGACCAGGTTGCCAAAGCGTTCGCGAAGGCGGGGGTCGCGAATCATGCGCGCGTTTTGCTCTCGATTGCGGACTTCCTGCGCGAAATCGACGGCATCGCCGTGCAAAGTTTGCCGAAGCAGACCGTTGGTCCGTTCGAAGATCACAACGACACGGACGGTCCGACCGGAGCAGAAGCCGCCTCGGCCTGCGCGGCCGCGTTGCATCTCTGCGAAGCCCTGGAGGCGAAGAAAGCCGTCGCCGCAGATTTCAGCGCGCTGTCGGCGTTCTTCTCTGCGCACCGCGGCGCAAACATTGAGCAGCTTAAGGCCGCGCTAAAGGTCGATATTGTTGATCAGTACGCGCGCAATCTGAACGCAGCTCTGGGCGATCCAAGCTTTGACGCCATATTCGCTATGCTCAGCAGCGACAAGCGTGTCAGACAGGCGGAAGCGGCGGCGATCGCGTCGGTCGTCGTCGCGCCCACGGCTAAAAGCGCGAAGAAAGCCGACTCGTTGCGCCGCATCAAGGCTCGCCACGATAACCGCTTGGATTCGCTTCACAAGCGCGAGTTGTTGCGGGACAAATCGGCGGCCTAAGCCGCCGCCGCCCGCCGCGCGAAGAAAAGCGCCAGCACGAACCCGGCCACGAACCCGCCGATATGCGCCATGTAGGCGACGCCCCCCACGTCCTCCGTCTGCGACAGCGCGCCGAGAATGCCCGTGAACTGCAGCACGAACCACAGCCCGATGGCTATGATCGCAGGCAGGTAAATCACGCCAACCTGGGTCAGCAGCCGCACCTTTCCGTGCGGGAACAGGAGGATGTAGGCACCGAGCACGCCTGCTATGGCGCCTGACGCGCCCACATTCGGGATGTTCGAGCCCGGGTTGAACGCGGTTTGCGCGGCGATCGCGGCTAGGCCCGTCGCGATATAGAACAGGGCGTAGCCGAAATGCCCCAGCCTGTCCTCGATGTTGTCGCCGAAAGTCCAGAGATAGACCATGTTGCCGAGGATGTGCGCGATCCCGCCATGCATGAACATGGACGAGATGAGCGTCGCCGCCTCCGCGCCCGGATTGCCCAAAAATTCGCGCGGGATATAGGCCCATTCGCGCGTGAACTGTTCGCCGCCTTGAAGCTGCAGCACGAACACGCCGATGTTGATGGCGATGAAGAGATAGGTGACGAATGGAAAACTTTGTCGGGTGGAGTTGTCGTCGCCGATGGGGATCATGAATTCGTCCTCGCAAAATGCTTAAAGCCGGCGTGCCGCCCCATAACGTGCGGACGCCGCGACGGTTTCCTTCAGCCGCAGGCGATCCGCGATGCGAGGCGGGCGTTTCGCGTCGCCCTCACGCGGAGCACCCACGCGGCGCCGTCTCGCCTCAGCCCCCGACGGCGGAAAGTATCATGAAACAATTTTCATAAACACCTGTTACGGGCGGGTGTCGTCGAGGGGAAATCCATGGTCGAAAGCGTCGTCGAACTCGCCAGAAGCAACCCGGAATGGGTTCTCGTCATCGCGTTCGTCATAGCGGGCGCGGAGTCCATCATCGGCGTCGGCGCGCTTCTCCCGTCCACGATCATCATCGTGTCCCTCGCCTCGCTCGGCGGATTGGCCGGGCAAAACCTCGTCGTGCTGTGGCTTGCGGTGGGGTTGGGAGCCTGGGTCGGCGATTGGGCGTCTTACTTCATGGGCTACTATTTCGAAAAGCCGTTGCGCAGGGTCTGGCCGCTGTCGCGCCGGCCGGAACTTCTCACCACGACCCGCGCGTTTTTCGACCGGTGGGGCGTCGCCAGCCTGTTCATCAGCCGTTTTGTGTGGGCCGCCCGCTCCATGGTGATGTTCGTCGCGGGCGTGGTGCGTATGCCGCGCGTCACATTTGGCGTGGCGAGCCTTGTGTCGGCATTGCTGTGGGCGGCGGTCGTGCTCTACCCCATCAGCTTCGCCGCACGCTGGCTGTTCGCCTGAGGCGCGAGAAAGGAGACGCAGATGTTGGACGCCGTGAGCAAACTGCTGTTCGGCAAGGACCGGGTTAAATGGGCGCTGCCGAAGGTCGCCGCCGTGCTGAAGGACAAGTTCGGCCCCTCCGGCGTGTTCACGCCGGGCCAAGTGCGCCGGGCGCTCGAGGAGGCGCGCGTGGGCGATGATCTGCATCCGATGATTTACGCCACCGCCTGCATCGCCGACGACTTCGTGGAGGCAGGGCACGGCGATGCGGAGGCCTATGCGGCCCTGCGCGAGGAGGTCGTCCGCATCCTCGATCTGCCGCACTCGAACCTCAGCATGCGGTTGTTCATGTCGCGCCACCGGGCCGAAACGGGGAATTCCGGCGAGGGCGGCGAGGTTTAAAGCATGCCCTCGCGCGCAATCGACACGATGGGGCCGACCGCGCGGATCGCCGCCACGATCTCGGCGCGGGCGGCCTTGTCGAGCTCGGCGACGCGCACCTTCGAGCCGAGCGGCGCGCCGGCGTCAGCATCGGCAATCTGCTGCAGCAGGAGGCGCTTCAGAAACGTCGCCTGCGCCGCCAGCGCCCCATCGGCCTCTGATCCGGCGATCACGCCGGAGGCCGCAAGCGCGCGCACGCGGTCGTGGGTCGAACGCGCCTCGACGCCGTGCTTAATGGCGAGTGCGCGCACGGCGGTGAACAGCGGCATCAGCCCGCCTTTTTTCAGATCGACGCGGCCGCGTTCGTCCGTCTTCAAGCCCTGAAACACCGTCAGGGGCGGCGTCCACTGCGCGGCTGCGTCGGCCATCAGGCGAAGGAACAGAGGCGTCTCCCGCGCGCGCTGGAACGCATAAGAGCGCACCTCCTCGCCCAGCGCACGGTCGCCGCACGCCACGGCGGCGTCGAAGAAGATGTCGATGTTGAGCAAGTCTTGCGGGCGCGAGCGTCTGATCCAATCGTCAATGAGCCGGCGCCAACCGGCCTCAGAATGCCGCCAAAGCGCGTTTTTCGCCATCACACCCCCAGCGCAATAGGGAACTCCGGCCTGATCCAGAATGTCGGCGACATGGGCGCCGAGCGCGGCCAGCCATGCGTCGGCGGCGGCCTCGTCGGCGATGTCAGCGAAAACGATGGCGTTGTCCTGATCGGCGGCGAGCAGACTTTCTCCGCGCCCGACCGAACCAAGGGCCAGCATCGCGAACGACGCGGGCGCGCTTCTCCCCTCGGCGGCGAGCCGCGCCTCGGCGATGGCGACGGCGCGCGCTGTCAGCGCCAGTAATTCCTCGCTGATGACGGCGGCCACGCCGCGCGCGTCAAGCCCTTCGGCGAGCAGCGAACGGGCGAGAGGCGTCATCTTGGCTTTCGCTAGCGCCAGCGCGGCCACCTCGCACGCGGTTTCGATTTCGTCGCCCAGGTCGAAGGCGGCGGTCATAGGCCGCTTCAGCAGATTGCGCGGCGTGACGACGCCCACAATCTCGCCGTTCGGGCCGACGACGGGCAAATGGCGGATGCCAAGCCGGTCGATGCGCCCGAGCGCGCGGTAGAGAAAATCGTCGGCGCGCACGGTTTCAAGGGGCGAACTCATGAACTCGGCGATAGGGCGCGCTTTCACGTCCGGCCCGTGCGCGCCGAAGGCGCGAAGAATGTCGCGCTCGGTGATGATGCCGAGGCGCTCGCCGTCGCGCACGAGAAGCGCGCTCACCCACTCGTCCAGCATGCGACGGGCCGCCTCACCCAGACTGAGGCGCCCGTCCGCGAACAGAGGCGGCGCGGTCATGGCCTCTTTCACCCGGCGGCTGTAGGGATGATGATCGAGACGGGCGAGCGGCTCGTCCGCGCTGTCGTGGGCAGGCGGCGGACTTGGCGCGCGCCCCGCCTCCGCCGGCGTCGCCCGCTCGCTCAGAACGCGGCTCGCCGCCAGCGCCTGGCCCAAAGTGACGACGCCTTTCTCCCGCAGCTTCGGCGCCAAACGTACGAAAATTTCGGCGCAGGCGCGCGCGTCCTCGAGCGCGTCGTGACGTTTGACCGGCGGCGCGCCAAGCCATTCGCACAAGAACTCCAGGGAATAGTTGGGTAGGCCCGGCGCGGCGATGCGGGCCAGCACCCGCGTATCGAGCATAAGGGGCGCGCGCCATGTCAGCCCGCGGCGCGCGAATTCGGCGGCGATGACCGCGGCGTCGTAATCCACCGCATGGCCGATGAGAGGCGCATCGCCGGCAAAGCGCTGAAAGTTTGCGAAGGCCTCGGGAAAGGGCGCGGCCTCGGCCACATCCGCGTCGCGCACGCCGTGAATGTCGGTCGAACGCCTTGGGATAGGGATGTCCGGCTTGACGAGTTCGGAGAAAATCGGCTCGGCGCGCACCGTGAGCGCCTCCACCCGCACCGCCCCGAACTGCACGATATAGGCCTGGCGGGCGTCCAGCCCCGTCGTTTCCGTGTCGAACGCGACCGCGCTCAACCCGATGAGCGGCGTCGATTTCTGCAGCAGCCGCATGGCGAGGGGTCTCCGCAATACGCCCGGCGTCAGACATGCGCATGCACTAGAATAGGCGGTTCTGCGTCGCCTTCGCAAGCGCTTCGCCTGCTTGACGGCGCCTTGCGCGAAACGCTAGGAGTGTGTCGCCTGTCGCCGCGGGCTGGAGACGCCCGTGCAGCTATTCCTCGACATCTTCAGCAACATCACGCTGCCGATCCTTATGCTCGTGGGGCTCGGCTACGGCGTGCAGAAGCGGTTCGCGTTCGACCTGCCGACGCTGTCCAAGCTGCAGGTGTATGTGCTCATCCCGTGCGGCATCCTGCATTTTCTCACCTCGGCGCGGCTGCCCCTCGGCGACGCGCTGCCGACCGTGTGGTTCACCGTCGCGCAGTTCGCGGCGCACGTGGCGATGGGGTGGCTTGTCGCGACCGCGTTCGGCCTCAGCGGCGCCGCGCGCACCATCGTGGCGCTGGGTCCGGGCTTCAACAACTCCGGCAATTACGGCCTGCCGCTCATCCAGCTCACCTTCCCGCCGGACTACCTGCTGCACCAGACCATCGTGCTGTCCATGCACATGGTGCTGATGGCGTCCGTCGGCATCGGCATGATGGCGCGGCACTCGGCGGAAAGGCCGAAGCTCATCACCACGCTGTTCGCCACGCCCATGATCCCGGCGGTGATCTTAGGGATGGCGCTGAAGGCGGGGGATGTGAGCTTGCCGACGCCCATCGCACTTCCCTTAAAGCTGATGGGTGAGGCGTTCACGCCGCTCGCGCTGTTCCTGCTCGGCGCGCAGCTTGTCGGCTCGATGTCGGGCGGCGAGCGCACGCCGCTGGCGCTGGGGCTGATCCTGAAGCTCGCCGCCGCGCCCGCGGTGACGTGGGGAATGTCCGTGGCGTGCGGCTTCCCGGCGGATTTGACAGCGCTTTTCGTGCTCGGCTCGGCGACGCCAGTCGGCGTGATGGTCGCCGTGTTCGCCGCCCGGTATGGCTGCGCGCCGTCGCTGACCGCTTCAACCGTGTTCATCTCGACGGTCTTGAGCGCGCTCACCGTCACCGCGTGGATTTACGCGATGCAGTCGGCGGGGCTGATGCCCGCGCTGCTATCGTCAACGCCGTAAGCGAGGGCGGACAAAGGCGCCTCATGTTTTACCTGAAAGCCGCTGTTTTAGCCGCCGCGTCGGTTTTGTGGATCATCGGCTTTACTGCAGCCGAGGCGCCGCAGGCTCCCGCCGTCACATGCAATGCCGGCGCGACGGCCATGAGCCGGCTGGAGCTGCTGTTCGGCATGGCGAAGCGCGACGGCGGCGCGGTCAGCGAGACGGAGTGGCGCGCCTTTCTCGATGAGGAGATTACCCCGCGCTTTCCGGACGGCCTGACAGTGCTGATCGGCGAGGGTCAGTGGCGCAAGCCGGATGGCGGCGTCGGCCGAGAAGCGGCGCGGATCCTCATCATATGGCACGTCGCTAACGACACGAGCGAAAGCCGGATCGAAGCCGTCCGCGACGCCTATAAACGCCGCTTTCAACAGGATAGCGTGATGCGGGTGGACGGGGTATCGTGCGTGTCGTTTTGAGGTTCGACGGAGATTGGCGATGATCGACCTGTACACGTGGAGCACGCCGAACGGGCGCAAGGTCTCCATTTGCCTGGAGGAAATGGGCCTCCCCTACACGGTTCATGCCGTCGACATCACCAAAGACGAGCAGTTCCGGCCGGAATTCCTCAAGATTTCGCCGAACAACCGCATCCCCGCCATCGTCGATCACGAAACGGGCGCGACGCTGTTCGAGTCCGGCGCGATCCTCATGTATCTCGCGGAGAAGACCGAGCGCTTCTGGCCGCGCGAAGTCCCCGCGAAATGGCAGGCGGCGCAATGGCTCATGTGGCAAATGGGCGGGTTCGGGCCGATGCTCGGGCAGGTGCATCATTTCACGCGCTTCAACCCCGGCAAGGCGCCCTACGCGGAGGAGCGTTACCTGACCGAGGCGCGGCGGCTGTATGGCGTGCTCGATCGGCGGCTAGCGGAGGCTGAGTTCGTCGCGGGCGACTATTCCATCGCCGACATGGCGATTTTTCCGTGGGCCGCGCGGCACGAATGGCAGACGATTGACATGGGCGCGTATCCGAACGTGGCGCGGTGGTATCGCGCGATCGCGGCGCGCCCGGCCGTTCAGCGCGGCTACAACGTGCCGCCGAGCGGGCAAGTCATCCCTTCAGTAAGCCTATCAAACTGATAATCAACGCAAAGATCGAAACATATAATGCTAACCAAGCGATGAGGTTTGCTTTTTTCGCCTCTTCTACGCCAGCCCATGAAGCATCTTTTGCTGAACGAGCAATCTGAGTTTGTTCGTCTTGGTGTTGGGTAGAAACTGAGGTCGCTAGCTGTGTGCGCTCTTGCTCTTTGTTTCTCAACCAATTTTCCACCAACGGCTTTTTACGAGCAGCATAAATTCCCCGCGCGAGGTTTCTTCTGACTTCGATCTCGCCCAGGTCCTCAAGTTTCTTAATCAAGTCTTCTTCGTCGGGGGACATGGAATGTTTGAATTAGGGTTTCGCTCCAACGTCAAAGGTAATCTTTCAAGATTCACATCATAATGAACTACCGTCACGCGTATCACGCGGGGAATTTCGCCGATGTGGTGAAGCATGTCGCGCTCCTCGCCTGCCTCGACTACCTCCAGCGCAAGGACGCGGCCCTTTGCATCCTCGAAAGCCATGGCGGCGCCGGCGCGTACGATCTCGCCTCTGCGGAAGCTGGCAAAACCGCCGAGTGGGAGCGCGGGCTTGGCCGGCTGCTCGCATGGTGGCGCGAGCGGGAACGCTCGGGCGCCGGGGCGCTTCCTCACGCTCTGGAGGTTTATCTCGACGCGGTGGCGGGCGACGCCGCGCAGATGCTTTACCCCGGCTCGCCGCTTCTTATCGCTCGCAAGCTTCGCCCGCAGGATCGCCTCATCGCCGCCGAACTGCACCCGCCGACGCACGCCGCCCTCGCCGAGACGCTCGCGCCCTTCCCCGCCGTCCGCCCCCTCCACATGGACGGCTATGAAATGCTGCGCGCGCTTCTGCCGCCGCCGGAGCGTCGCGGCCTCGCGCTCGTCGACCCGCCATTCGAGCGCCGCGACGAGTTCGACGTCCTTATCCGGCAAATGCGCGAGTGGAAAAAGCGCTGGGCGACGGGCGTTTATCTCGTCTGGCACCCGATCAAGGCGCACCTTCCGTGGCCGGAGTTGCACGAGGCGGCGCGCAATCTAGCGCTGCCGCGCACCCTATTGGTTGAGGCGCTCGTCGCGCCGCGCGATCGGCCGGAGACCTTCAACGGCTGCGGCGTCGTCATCTGGAACGCGCCGTTCACCGCGCCCGAAAGCCTGGAGGCGGCGCTCCCCCCTTTGCGCGACGCGCTCGGGCTTTACGACGCGGCCTTGCGCTGGCTCGTTCCGCCCGTCTAGCGCGGGACGCGCAGACCTATTTCGCTTTCAGCGTGTTGGCGTAGGCGACGAGCTGATCGAGGACCGTGCTCCAGCCGTCGTAAAAGCCCATCTCCTCATGCTTTTTACGCGTCGCCTCCGTGGCGTGAAGCGCCCGCGCGGTGTAGCGCGTGCGGCCGCCGCCCACATCTTCAAGCGTGAGAATGCAGGAGAAGAACGGCTCCTTCGCGGGGCGGTAGCCCGGCAGCAGCGCGTCGGTGAACACCAGCCGTTCCGGCTTTACGACCTCGAGATAGATGCCGGAGTTGTCGAACTCCTCGCCGTCCGGGCCGCGCATCACCGTGCGGAAAACGCCGCCGGGGCGCACATCCAGCTCCGCGAACGGCGTCGTCCACGGCTTCGGTGTGAAAAACTTCGTCAAATGCTCCGCTTCCGTCCAGCAGCGCCAGATAAGCTCGCGCGGGGCGTCCACGACGCGGCTGAGAACAAGATCGAGAGGCGACGTGTCTTGTGCGTTCATCGGCCGGTATCCTTGCTTTAAAACATGTGTTTCGAGCCGTTCGAGCGTGTCGCGGCCGCCTTCGATGGCGCCGTATTTCTCAGCGATGTCGTTGCGCATCTCGGTCGTTGGGAATGTAAGCCTTATGCTCACCTCCGTCTTGCGGCCGTTGGGCGTGAAAGTGATGAGTGAGCGGAACTGAAAGTCCGCCGTCTCATCTTCGCCGCCCTGGTCGTAGGCGATGCGCTCGGGGCGGACGACATCGGTGTAGCGGATGACGTTCTTATAGTCGCGGCCGTCCGGCCCGTGCATGGTGAAGCGCCAGACGCCGCCCGGCCGCACATCCATCTCCCTAGTGGTGGTCGTGAAGCCGACCGGCCCCCACCAGGCGCTGATGTGCATCGCGTCGGTGAACGCGTCGAACACGGCTTCCGGCGCCGCGCCAATGAGCCGCGAGACCACGATCTCGTTCGGCGCCTCGCTCGGCTGGTGCTTGAGCATGACGTCGAGCCGGTCGTAGCTGTCGCCCGCGCCGTCCTCCATGCCGCTCTTCAGAACGGCGTCGCGCGTTTCTTTGGACTCATACTCGCACGTGCATGCGAAGCGCGTCTTGCCGGCTTCTTGGGTGAGCACTGTGGTGACGAGCGACTCGCCGCCCATCTCAGCGCCGTCAAAAACCTCCGTGTGCACGAGGCGGTCCGGCCCTGCGATCTCTCGGAAGACGCCGCCCATGCCGAACTCAGAGCCGTCCGGCCCGCGCCAGACATAACGGAACTTGCCGCCGACTTTCAGGTCGATCTCGCACACGGGCATGGAATAGCCATCGGGCCCCAGCAGCCAGCGCTTCACCATCTCGGGCTTCGTCAGCGCGTCGAACACCAGCGCGGGCGGTGCGTTGAACAGTCGCGTCATCAGGATGGTCCGGTCGCTCGGCAGGCTGACCTCAAGCGCCTTCGTCATTGCCGGCATTGTCTTTCTCCTTGTTCTGCAACTCCATCAGATAGGCGTCGAGCCGGTCGAAGCGTTCCTCCCAGAAGCGCCGGTACTGGCTGACCCAGTCCGACACGTCCTTCAGCGGCTGCGGCTCCAGTCTGCGCGGGCGCCACTGCGCCTCGCGGCCCTTTGCGATCAATCCGGCCTTCTCAAGCACTTTTAGATGCTTGGACACGGCAGGCAGGCTCATGTCGAACGGTTCGGCCAGTTCGGAGACTGACGCCTCGCCGATCGCCAACCGGGCGAGGATGGCGCGGCGCGTCGGGTCGGCGAGGGCGGAGAGCGTCTGGCTCAGTTTGTCCGTCATATAACCGATCTATTAACTAACTAACTAGTTAAATAAGCGGCCGCGCAAACGCCGTCAAAGCTTTTTTTTAAGGCAGCGCTTTTCAAGGGGTGGGAGGCCTAGGCGCGGCTGAGGCGAATATCGATCTCGCGCGTCACGAAACGCCATTCGGGCGAGGCGCGCAAGCCGACGAGCAGCGCATCGAACTCCGCCTCATGCTCGGGCGCGAATTCAAACCAGGTGAGAAAATCGAACGGCTGGCCGAGATCGCGGCAGTGGTAGAGCTGGCGTGCGACCGCGGGCAGATATTTCAGGCTGCCGGCGATATGGCGCGACTCGGCCTCGAAAATGCGCCGCCGTTCGTCCTGCGTCATCTCCCACCATGCGCGCAATTTGGCGATGGGGATGAGCGCGGCGCGCGTCGCTTCCGGTCGCCCGAGCCCTGCTTGCCGGGCGACGAGCTGCGCCCTCTCTGGGCGCTCGACATAGCGGGCGTGACTGGCGACGCCCGCGAGCGGCCAGCCCGGCGAGGGCTGCGGCGGCGCCTCCACGCGGTCAACCGCAACGCGCCGAGCGGCGGGCAACGGTTCGCCGCAGACCGCCGTGATCGAGGTCACGCGCCAGGCGCCGGCGTCGCACGCGGAGAACACGGTGAACATCAGGCGCCCTTTCAATTTTGCCCCATCAAGCTTCGCGCCGCACGCGGCCCCTGTTACGCGCGTCGCCGGTTGACAGGAAAGCGTGGGCGCGGCACCTCGACAGCATGAGCCAACTCGAGCATTCGCACCACCCGGAACGCATCGCAGAGCGGCTGGCGACGGGCCCCCGCGCCAGCTACATCCGCGACTGGGTTTATGGCGGCATCGACGGCGCGATCACCACCTTCGCCATCGTCGCGGGCGCGATCGGCGCCGGGCTGGAGAGCCGCTACGTGCTCATTCTCGGCGCGGCGAACATCCTCGCCGACGGGCTGTCGATGGCGGCGGCCAATTACTTCGGCACGCGCACCGAGATCGAGGAGTATGAGCACGTGCGCTCCATGGAGGAGCGGCATCTAGACGCCGACGCGGACGGCGAACGCGAGGAGGTGCGCCAGATTTTCGAGGCGAAGGGCTTCAAGGGCCGCGACCTGGAGCGGGCGGTCGGCGTCATCACGGCCGAGCGCGAGCGCTGGATCGCGACGATGATGGCGGAGGAACACGGCTTGCCGCCGGTGAACCGGTCAGCGGTGAAGTCGGCGTGGGCGACCTTCGCCGCATTCGTGCTATGCGGCTTCGTGCCCATCGCGCCGTTCGTCGCGGGCGCGCCGCACGCGCCTTGGGCGGCCCTCGCGATGACGGCGGCGGTGTTTTTCGCCATCGGCTCGATCCGCTCCCGCTGGTCGCCGAAAGCCTGGTGGCGGGCGGGGGCCGAGACGCTAGTCATCGGCCTCGCCGCCGCCGGGGTCGCCTATCTGGTCGGCGACGTGCTGCACAAGGTGCTGTGACGCCCGACTTTAAGCCGGGCGCTTAGCGCTTACTTCTTGGTCATCTCGGTTTCGATCGAGATCTCGATGGCGTCCGAGATCGCCGGGGCGTAGGCGCCCATGTTGAAGTCCGAGCGTTTCACCGTGGTTTTGGCCGAGACGCCGACCGCGGGCTTCTTGGAGAAGGGATGCTCGCCCTTGAAGTTCAGCGTCGCGTCCAGCACCACCGGCTTCGTCACGCCTTTGATCGTGAGATCGCCCATGATTTTGCCGGTTTTCTCGCCTGTTTTCTCGATCTTCGTCGATTTGAACGTGATCTGCGGAAATTTCTCGGCGTCGAACCACTCCGGCTTGGCCAGGAAGCTCTCGGCGCCCAGCGACACCGCCTGGATGTTTTTGGTGGGGATGGTGACGCTCAGCGCGCTCTTTTCGGGCGCGGCGGCGTCGAAGGTCAACTCGCCGTCGTAATCCTTCACGTAAGCGGCGGTGCGGCTCAGGCCGAAATGGTCCCAGGTGAAGCGGATTTCGGTGTGCTTCTTATCGAAAACATAAGTGTCGGCGGCGAATGCATGCGCGGTCATGGCGATGAGCGCGGCGAATGCTAGGCGGATCATGGCGATCTCCAAGGTTCGGATAAGTTGAACTCGCGTGGACGTATTTGGACTTCGCGCGGCGGAAGTCACTTTAATTTCCCGTGAACGGCGATGTGCTATCGCGCGACGGTTAGGCGAGATTGAGGCTCATGCCGCCGTCAACCATGATGCCCTCGCCGGTCGTGTAGGCGCTGTCGTCCGAGGCGAGGAACAGCGCGACGCGCGCGACCTCCTCCGGCGTGCCGAAGCGGCGCATGGGCATCTGCGCGAGCAGCGCCTTCGCCATCAGCGGGTTCTCGGTGTAGCGGCCCGTCATGGCGGTCGGGATGAAGCCTGGGCACATGTAGTTGCAGCGGATGCCATAGGGCGCGAGTTCCACCGCCAGGCTGCGCGACAGGCCCGCGACCGCCGCTTTCGCCGTGGAGTAAGCCGAGAGCTGGCGCGCGTGCTGCACCGCCATGATCGACGACAGGTTGACGATGGCGGCCTTGCCTGACGCCTGCAGAAGCGGCAGCGCCGCACGCGTGACGCGCACCGTTCCCCACACATGCGGGTTCAGCACGCTCTCCCAAGCCGCATCGTCGGTGTGGCGAAAGTCGGCGCGCAGCAGGTTGCCCGCGTTGTTCACGAGGACGTCGAGCTTGCCGTGTGTGGCTTTCACGGCGGCCATCACCGCGTTGATCTCGCCCGCGTCCGTGACATCCAGCCGATGCCCGGCGGCCTGCGCTCCGCCCGCGTTGATAGCGGCGACCGTTGCGGCGGCGGCGTCCGCATCGCGGTCGGTGACGTAGACGAATGCGCCTTCATCCGCGAACAGCTTCGCCATCGCCCGGCCGAGGCCATTGCCCGCGCCCGTGATCAGCGCAATCTTGCCCTCGAGCCGTCCCATGGCCGCCTCCCGTAATGCCCCGCGCTTTTGGCCGCCGTCGCGCCGAATTGTCAAGCCTCGCGCGCAAAAGCGCGTATCCGGCGCATTTTAACCATTCGCGTCAGCCTCGCTTAACCATAACCCGCTAGCCTCCGTCGCACCCACACGTACAACCGGATCGCCCCATGGGTCTCATCGCTCCCGCATCCTGGCTCGGACAGAACGGCGCCGCCGCCAAGCTCGCCGCCCTCGACCGGTCGCTGGCGATCGTTGAGTTCGACCTGGACGGCAAGATTTTGAGCGTGAACGACAATTTCTGCGCCACCATGGGCTACGCCGCCCATGAGGTGGTGGGCGCCCCGCACAAGCTGTTCGTCGATCCGGCCCATGAAACGAGCGCCGAATATCGCAGTTTCTGGCGCGATCTGCGCGCCGGCGCCTTCAAGGCGGGCGAGTTCCGGCGGATCGCCAAGGGCGGCCGCGAGGTGTGGCTGCAGGCGACGTACAATCCCGTTGTGGGAGCGGGGGCCGCGCCGGCGAAAATCGTGAAATTCGCCACCGACATCACTGCGCAGGTCATCCAGAACGCGTCTTATCGCGGGCAAATCGAGGCCATCAACAAGTCCCAGGCGGTGATTGAGTTCACGCTGGACGGCCGCGTGCTGGCGGCGAACGACAACTTCCTCAGCGCGCTCGGTTACGCCCGCGACGAGATTGTCGGACGCCACCACCGCATATTCATGGACCCGGCCGAGGCCGCGACCGACGCCTATCGGGCTTTCTGGGAAATGCTGCGACGCGGCGAGTTCCAGGCCGGCGAGTACCGCCGCCTGGCCAAAGGCGGCCGGGAGGTCTGGATCCAGGCCACGTACAACCCCATCCTGGACCCGGAAGGACGGCCGCTCAAGATTGTGAAATTCGCCGCCGACATCACGGAAGCCAAGCTGCGCAACGCCGACAGCCAGGGCAAGATCGACGCCATCGACAAATCCCAGGCCATCATCGAGTTCACGCTGGACGGCGTCATTCTGACCGCCAACGCCAATTTCCTCACCGTGATGGGTTACGGAGCGGACGAGGTGATCGGCAAGCATCACCGCATGTTCGTGGAGCCTCCCCACGACGAAAGCCCCGAATATCGCGGGTTCTGGGAGCGGCTCCGGCGCGGAGAGTATCAATCCGGCGAGTTCCGCCGCGTCGGCAAAGGCGGGCGGCCCGTCTGGATACATGGCTCGTACAACGCCATTCTCGACCCCAGCGGACGGCCTGTAAAGGTTGTCAAGATCGCGACGGACATCACCGCGCAAGTGCGGGTGCGCGAACAGATCAAGCTTCTCTCGCTCGTTGCGAACGAAACCGACAACTCCGTCCTCATCACGGACGCGGCCGGGCGCATCGAATACGTGAACCCCGGCTTCACCAAGCTCACCCACTACACCATGGACGAGGTGCGCGGCAAAAAGCCGGGCGACATCCTGCAGGGCCCAGCGACGAGCCCGGCCACGAAGGCGAAAATCCGCGCCAAACTCGACAAGCGCACGCCGTTCTACGACGAGATCCTCAACTACACCAAAGAGGGCGAGCCGTACTGGATATCGCTCTCGATCAACCCGGTGTTCGACGAGTTCGGCCGGCTGGAGCGGTTCGTCTCCATTCAGGCCAATGTCACCGAGACGAAGACGGCGGCGCTCCAGTTCAACGCGCGCATGGAGGCCATCCAGAAGGCGAACGCAGTGGCGGAGTGGACGCCGGCCGGCGCGCTCGTCGCCGCCAATCCCCTGCTCGCCGCCGCTCTCAGCGCCAGCGACCACGGCGAAGTCGAGGCTGCGCTCAAGCTTGAGCGGCTGCTCGGGGCGGACGACCTCGCCCGTCTGCGCCGCGGCGATAATCTCATGAAGGAGGTGCAGGTCGATTGCGGCCGCGAAGTCTGGCTGTCATGCAGCTTCCTGCCAATTTACGACTATCGCGGCGAACTCGTGCGCTTCGTGATGTATGCGACCGACGTGACCGAGCGCCGACGCGCGATCGCCGAGGCCAACCGGGTCATGCAGACGGTGCTCGCGCAGATCAGCGCCATCGCGCGGGAAATCGACGGCATCACCGGGCAGACCAACCTCTTGGCGCTCAATGCGACGATCGAGGCGGCGCGGGCGGGCGAGGCCGGGCGCGGCTTTAGTGTGGTGGCTGAGGAGGTGCGCATGCTCGCCCGCCGCACGGGCGCCTCCACTTCGAAAATCAGCCGCCTTGTGAATGAGACCCGCAACCGCATCGAAACCTTGAGCGGGGCATGAAAAAACCGGGCTGTGAGGCCCGGTCTCCAGTCGCGGGGCCGGATCGCTCCGGCCGTGGCGCCAACGTCCCGTCATAGACTTGGCGGGTGATGGAGCTGATATTTGCTGATCTTATACGCCACTTTAAGGAGAGACCGAACCTTACGCGCCCTTTGCCCAATACCGTGATGCTCAGAATTACGCCTATTCAGATTGAACAGGTAGTTCTGCATCTAGCTCTCCATGTGCGTGCTGCGCCAAAACGGCCAACGCCTGAAGGACTCCGCTTTGGCGGATCGAGGGAGGCCCCTCGGCTCCCTGCCCCGTCTGCCCGCATCTGACTGAAATATATCGTGGGTGAGCTTTGCAGCGACGTGCGATTGTTTGCGCCTGCAAAAGTCTATCATCGACTATCCCGCGCCGGATGGCGGTTGCGGGAGCGCCGGACTGCCCGGGCTCTCCCGGCTTCTTGCGGCATTCGCTGACGGAGGCGAATGTTTACAAACCGACTTCGAGGGTTGAAGCATCGCCCTCGTCCATCATCATGCCACGATTCGCAGTGTGAGCTGGAAAGGTTAACGATTTATGAATGCGGCGGCGCGGCCGCCGCGAGAGGCACAGGCGCGCCCTAGCGCATCGCCGTGCCCACGTCCGCGGCGGCGGATTTCTGCACCGCCTTCTGCACCTTCTCGAACGCGCGCACCTCGATCTGCCGAATGCGCTCGCGGCTGACGCCAAACTCCTCCGACAGCTCTTCAAGCGTCAGCGGGTCGTCCGCAAGGCGACGGGCGGCGAAGATGCGGCGCTCGCGGTCGTTCAGCCCTTCGAGCGCGCTCTGCAGATAGTTTCGGCGATGCTCCAGCTCCTCGCGGTCGAGAAGCGAAGTCTCCTGGTCCGCGGTCTCATCCACGAGCCAGTCCTGCCACTCGCCGCCCTCGGCGTCGGCGCGCAACGGCGCGTTGAGCGAGGAGTCTCCGCCAAGGCGCCGGTTCATGGAGACCACATCCGTCTCGGGCACGCCCAAATGCGTGGCGATCTTGGCGACCTGATCGGGGCGAAGATCGCCGTCCTCAAGCGCCTGCATCTGGCCCTTCAGCCGACGCAGGTTGAAAAACAGCTTCTTCTGGCTCGCGGTGGTGCCCATCTTGACGAGGCTCCACGACCGCAGGATGTACTCCTGGATCGCCGCCCTGATCCACCACATGGCGTAGGTGGCGAGGCGGAAGCCCTTATCCGGATCGAACCGCTTCACAGCCTGCATGAGGCCGACATTGCCCTCGGACACCACCTCGCCGATCGGCAAGCCATAGCCGCGATAGCCCATGGCGATGCGCGCGACCAGGCGCAGATGGGACGTGACCAGCTTCTGGGCGGCGTCCGCATCCTCATGCTCCTGCCAGCGCTTGGCGAGCATGTATTCTTCCTGCGGCTCCAGCATGGGAAAGCGGCGAATCTCCTCCAAATAGCGAGTGAGACCTCCCGCGGCCGCGACTGATGGAACTGTAGCCATCTCTTCACACTCCATTCCGGTTTGTCGGCGCTTAACCGGACGCCCTTTCGGCGCATCCAATCAGCCCACCGTTTCGCGCCTTTGCGTACAACGCGCGAGTTCAAGCTTTATGATGACAAGATCGCAAGATTTTGATGATTGACATCATATCGTCGTGGGGCGCGGACGAAAAACGCAGTGTCTTGCGTGTTTTGGGGTGCTCGAACGCAAGCGTTTCCGCGTGCAGCGCCTGTCTTTTCAGCGAGATAATCTCAGATTTGAGTGGTTCCGGCAAGACACGAGTCTTTGAAGAGAAGCCGGCGCCATAGAGAGCGTCGCCCATTAGCGGGTGTCCCAGATGCGCCATATGCACCCGCACCTGATGGGTGCGCCCGGTCTCAAGCCGGCACGACATGAGGCTGATCGCCGCCGCAGCGTCCCGACGCTCGCCGCAATCGAACGTCTCCAGCCTCTCGTAATGCGTCACCGCGATCCGCCCGCCTTTCCGCGTCACCGCCATTTTAAGGCGAGACGCCGGATGACGGGCGATGGGCGCCGAGAGCGCGCCGGACGGAGGCTGCGGCTCGCCCCACACAAGCGCCAGATAGCGCCGCTCAAGCGCGCCCGTGCGGCCGTGATCGGCGAACTGCGCGGCGAGCGCCCGGTGCGCCGCATCCGTTTTGGCGACGACCATCAGCCCGGTCGTGTCCTTGTCGAGCCGGTGAACGACCCCGGGCCGCATGACCCCGCCGACGCCGGAGAGGCTGGCGCCGCAATGGGCGATGAGCGCGTTGACGAGCGTGCCGTCGCGGGCGCCGGGCGCGGGATGGACGACCATGCCCGCCGGCTTGTCGATCACGATGAGCTGATCGTCCTCGTAAACGACGGTGAGCGGAATGGCCTCGGGCTGCGGCTCGGCCGGACGCGGCGGGGGCGTCTCGAGGCGCAGGGCGTCGCCGCGTTTGACCTTGTGTCCCGGCTCGATTACCGTTCGGCCGTTCACGCTGAGGCGGCCAGACCGGATATGCTCCTGCGCCTGCGTCCGGCTCAGATCCGGCAGCCGCGCAACTGCGACCTTGTCCAATCGCGCGCCGTCATCGGACGCCTCGGCGATCGCGTGCTGAATGATAGGATCGGGCATCGAAGCTGCATGATTATGAACGAAGACGCCGGTTTACAAGGCGGGTGGACTCCGCGCCAGATCAGAAACCTGAAAATCGCCGTCGTGGCGATGGGGGTGATGCTGATCGTGGGCTTCGTGGCCCTGCTGATCGGTTTCGTGCATCAGGCCTCGAAGATGGGCCGCAGCGCTGCGCCGCCCGCCGCGCCTGAAGCCCTGGCGGCGCCGGCGGCCCCATCGTCGCGCGAGAGCGTCATTTCCATCGGGGCCGACGCCGAGGTGGTTGCGACGCACGCGGCTGGTGGAATGCTGGTGGTGGAGGTCAAGCGCGAGGGCGGGCGGGACTTGCTGTTCATCGACCCGCAAACCGGCGCCCTCGTCTCCAAGACGGCGCTTCGGCCGGAGTGACCCGCGCCGCTTTACAAATCCGACGCTATGCTTATCTTCTTTTAGCGCCGCCCCGTTCGTCTAGCGGCCCAGGACGCGGCCCTCTCACGGCTGAAACAGGGGTTCGATTCCCCTACGGGGCGCCATTGCGCTTAGGCGGCTATTTGGCTCATTCCATCGCCGCGCGTCGCGGCCATATGCTTACATGATGATAGATAAATCCGGTATTGAGATTGTGTACGATGGTGCGTGCCCGTTCTGCACGGGTTACGCTCGGCTCATCCGCCTGCGCGAGGCGGTGGGGCCGGTGCGCATCATCGACGCCCGCTCGGACCACCCGCTCGTCGCGGAAATCGCCGCCGCAGGGCACGATCTCGACAAGGGCATGGCGGCGAAGTTCGGCGGTCGGCTGTATTTCGGCGACGAATGCGTGCATCTGCTGGCGACGCTGAGCGAACCGAAGGGCGTCTCGAACCGGCTGATGTGTCTGCTGCGGTCGCGGCGCCTGGCGCGCTTCGCATATCCGATCATGGTCGGATGCCGGAATGTGGCGCTGTTCGCGCTCGGCCACGGCAAGATCAACAGCGGCGCACGGCGTGGTGCGGACGGCGGGGGTCGAACCCGCACGGGCTAGGCCCGAGGGATTTTAAGTCCCTTGCGTCTACCGGTTTCGCCACGTCCGCTACGGGGCGGGACTATCGGCCATGGCGCCGCTTCGCGCAAGCGCCGAACCCCGCACGCCGTGGCGCACCGCCCCCATGAGCAACAGAAACAGGGTCAGCGAGTTGAGCAGGTGCCACAGGAAATGCGTGCCTAGACCGCGCCCGCTCCACGTGAGCCACTCGCACCATTCCCGATCGAAGGTGCGGAAGGTGAGCGACACGGCGAAGACGGCGGCGGCGGCCAGCACGTAAGGCGCCGCGCCGTGGCGCAGGGCGGCGAGCGCCCCGCCGATGACCGCCATGGCGAGGAACGCCGGCGCGTAGCCGAGGCTGCCGTTGAAGCACCGCGTCTCCTGAAAGCCGGGCAGACTCTGCAGGAAGCCGAAATCGTCGGGGAAGCAGCGCAGGTCGCCCGCAGTTTTGAGGATCATGAAAAACCCCGCCGTCGCAATGAGCGTGACCGCGACGTTGGCGCCCAGGAACCGCCGCACCGCGTAAGCGAAATAAGCCAGCATGAACACGGTGATGGGCAGCACGTCGGCCGCCGCCGCCCAAGGGGTGGCGAAGGTGTGGAACAAGAAGCTGCCGACGCCGATGGCGAATACGGTCAGGATGAGAAAATACATCCACACGCCGTGCACGCCCGGCCGGCTGCGAGCGGCTCGCAGGCTGAACACGAACGCAACGATGAAGCCGAGATTGGTGATGGCGTTCAGCGGCTCGGCCCAGAAGGACGGATCGGACGCCCGCTCGCAATAATTGAAGATCGTCGCGCCGCCCATGCCCTCCCCGCCCATTTCTGAGTGCGCGGCCGACACGATGCCGCTTGCCGTCGCCGCATCCGCGCCGCTATTGTCGACGCACATGACGTGGGGCTTCTATAGGCGCGATCGAACACAAAGGCGATAGGCATGAAACCGGCGATTTATCTGGCGGCGTTAACCTTTGCGGCGTTGGCGTCGGATGCGGCCTTGGCCGGGTTCCGGGCGCGCGACCGTTTTGTCGATGAGGTCTATGGCCCGCGCGCGGCGCGCAAGCTGCCCGACGGCTACCGTTATGTGATCGTCGAGAGCCACAATGGCCATCGTACCGTCGTGGCGCCTGTCCGTCCGGCGCGGCTCGGGCCGCAGGTGAAGCTGCCGGGGGGCGCGTGGGTCTACTGCGAGATCACCTGCGAGTACACCGTGCGCCGTCTCAGCCTGGATTTCTGGGAGGGACAGGGTCAGGGCTTCACCTCGCCCGGGTATTTCCGCAAGCATTTCCATCTGGATTAACGGCTTCCTCCGCAAAAGCGCAAGCAACGGATCGCGAGGAGACGCTTCGCGATGTATACGCTTGTATTCGCATTCGCGTCCGCGTGGTGTGTAACATTGAAACACAACAAACGCATTTTGAATGCACTTTTTGTATACTATTTCTTCAGAATTTAATAATGAGTTTGTTGAAATTTTCTTAAATTAAGTGCAACCGAACCCTGCGTCCCGGTGTATCCAGTCCGCTTCGCGTCAAACACCTGCAAGAGTGGCGGCGGCGAGGCGAGTGAGGCGTTAAAGCAGGGGATGCTGAAATGAAAAAGATGGATATGGTTCAGACGAGACTGGGCGCGAGCGAAACGACGTCGCTCCTCAGCCGCAGGGAGCAGGCGATCAGCCTGACGCGCATGCTGTCGTTCGCTTTGGAGGAAGCGCGGGAACTGGGCGCCGCCGACAGCGAAGTGCTGATCTCGCAGGCGATCAAAAATTTGAAGGCGCGGTATGTGATCGACCAAACCGATCTGTTCACGCCGCAATACAACTGACGCCGGCGGCGCGAACCGCGGCGGCGCCTTAATGGCGTCGTCTCGCGGGGCGGTTCGCAGCCCCTCGTCGTGATAGGTACGACGCCGCTAACGCCGCTCAGTGCGCGACGGCCATGCGTCCGTTCCCATGAGCCTGTCCCAGAAGCGGAAATATAAGCCGTAATTCGCGTTGAAGCGAATGTGATGGTGGCTGTGGTGCGTCGCGGTGATGAGGTGGCGGCCGATCGGCCCCTCAAGAAAGCGGCGAGGCATGACCTCCCAGCCGGAATGATTGAGGATTGAAGCGAGCGTCATGATCGTGACGAGCGCCAGCAACGCGCCGATGTGGATCGGGATGACGAACACGAGCGCCGGCAGCAGCCAGGCCGTGACGAGCGCCTCGGCCGGATCGAATGCGAAGGATGAAAACGGCGTCGGGTGCCGCGCCCGGTGATGCCCCGCATGCATGACGCGGAAGGCGCGGGGGTGATGCATCGCTCGGTGCGCCCAGTAATAATATGCGTCCTGGATCGCGAGATAGGCGAACAAGCTGAAGACCAGATAAGGCCATCCGTAATCGCTGACGTTCGTGTAAATCTGCGTTTCGCCGTAACGCCACCAGGCCATCAGGGCGGCCGCGGCGAACGGCGCGTGGATCGCAGACGCGATGAGCGACAGACGCACCTCCTCGCGGATGGCGGCGCGCATGGGCCGCTCGCGGTTGAGCCGCCGGGCGTTCAGCCGCTCGCCCCCTCGCCCCCACAGCAGCCAGTGCGCAAGCCCGGAGAGCACGATATAGCGCGCCGCGATGATGAGCGTGAGCGCCAGGGTGATGAGTACAAAGTAAAGCAGCATCTGCGTTTTCAAGTCCGCTGTCTGGTGCAGAACCGGCCGGCGGCGAACCGGTTCCGCTAAGATCGCCGAAACGCATCGCGAGCCGCGACGAACGCCGCTCCGTTGCGATGGCGCGTCATCTTAGAGCGTTCGCGGAGATTTTTGCGCTTTTTTGACAGGCGCGGGCGAAAGCGTCGCAAATGGAAAGCCCTGAGTTGTCTCAGAGTCGCACACGAGCGTACGGGCTTCCCCGTACTTAACACTTTAACATAAATCCAATATATAGTTTCAAGATAATACTTGACTTGATTTACACGCCATGTCAGTGGCCGTAAGTGTGCAAAAATGGACGAGACGATTGCTATTCGTCGCGTAATAACTGAGGCTGAAAAGCCTTTAGGTTCAACAACGACATTTTGCCGTTCGTGCATTTGCCCATCCGTGTATATTTTGGAGGCGTCATGATCATGTCAGTCGGTTCTTCCTTGCGCGCCCTGACTGCGGCCGACCCTGGCGCTGAAACGACCGGTGAGCTGAAACTGTCAGAGACGAACGACCCCAAGCGCATAACCCCGTCCTTTCAGCGCGCCTTCGGCCGTCCCAAATTCGCCGGATGCCTGGAGCGCGCGGGCGAGCGGGAGATCAGCGGCTGGGTGTGCAAGCCGAACGATCTGACGGAGACGCTCGTGGTGGCGCTTTCGCTCGGCGGGGAGCCGCTCGCCTTCGCCTCCGCCTCCATTCGCCGTCCCGATGTGGACGAGGTGGCCAAGGGGCGCGCCTTTCCCGGTTTCGTGTTCGATTTGACGAGCGCCGACGCCCACAGGATGGCGTCCGACAGTCTCGCCACGCTGCTCGCGCGCCACGGTCCGGATCACACGCTGCGGCTGGCCGCGTCGGTCGTCGAGGGCGGAGCCCAGGGCGACGCCGCGCTGCGCTCAGAGCACTACTTCGCTTTTCCCGCCGATTTCGCGGACGCGCGCACGCTGCGCGGCTGGTTTGACTTCTTCGACGTGGATGAGGACGCATTGCGGGCGCGCCTCATCCGGGACAAAGAGACCGAGGGCGTGACGCCCCGTCACGACGCGGCGGAAGGATCGCCGCTGTTCATCGCGTTTTATCTGCCGCAATTCCACACCGTGGACGAAAACGACGAGTGGTGGGGCGCAGGCTTCACCGAATGGACGGGCGTGACCACGGCCAAGCCGCTGTTCCCGGACCACGCCATGCCGCACGTGCCCGCCGATCTCGGCTTCTACGATCTGCGCGTCAGGGAGACGCGCCGCAAGCAGGGTCAGCTCGCCCGGCAGTACGGCGTGTACGGCTTCTGTTATTACTTCTACTGGTTCTCGGGCCGGCGCATCCTGGAGAAGCCGCTGGAGCTGATGCTCGCCGACGGCGAGCCGAACATGCCGTTCTGTCTGTGCTGGGCGAACGAGCCGTGGTCGCGCCGCTGGGACGGCTCGGAGCACGAGGTGCTGCTGGAGCAGAAGCACGATCTCGAAACCGATCTGCGCATCCTCGACGACCTCATGCCTTACTTCGAAGACCCGCGCTACATCCGCGTGGACGGCAAGCCGGTGCTCGTGATCTACCGCTCGCAGCTCATGCCCGAGCGCGCGGCGTTCGTGGCGCGGCTGCAGGCGGAGGCCCGCAAGCGCGGTCTGCCGGGTTTGCACATGTGCAACGTGATGTCGTTCGGCGAGACGGACGCCAGCGCCCACGGCTTCGACGCGGCGGTGGAGTTCCCCCCGCACAACGTGCTGGCCGACGAGGCGGTTTTTTCCAAGGCGGCCGCGCCAGTCAATTACGCCGGCAAAATCTACTCCTTCGCCGACATGGTGGCGAAGAAGATGAGCGCGCCGCCCTACCCTTTCGCCCACTACCCCGGCGTCATGCCCCGCTGGGACAACACGGCGCGCAAAGGCTCATCCGGCAACGTTTTTCACGGATCGACGCCGTCCCTGTTCGAGGTCTGGCTGCGCCACGCCGCCAAAACCACGCTCCAAGGCAACCCGAACGCCCCGCTCTGTTTCATCAACTCCTGGAACGAATGGGGCGAAGGCGCTCATCTGGAGCCCGATCGCCGCACCGGCCGGCGCTATCTGGACGCTGTGCGCCGGGTCGCTTCAGGCGAAATGGATCGAGCCCTCGCTTCGCCAACGCTTGATGCTCCGCCTTTGGACGATCCGCAAGCGGCCCTGATCGCCGCGTTGGCCACGGAAAATCGCCTGCTCGCGGAGCGCGTAAGCGGCGCCGTTCGCATGCTCGGGCCGACCCCATTTATGGATGGCTTTCCTGACGCGCTCGTCAAAATGTCTTCTATCGAGGCTGGCGGAGTCGGTTATATCGACGAGTGCAATTTCCGCCGCGCCGAAAGCATGAGCGTGGTGCGACGCGATGCGCCCATGTCCCTTATGGGCTGGTTCTGCGGCGACCGCGCCGTCGGCGGGCATCCGTCCAATTTCGCCTTCCTCGTCCTGACGCGGGCGACCGACCGCCAAAGCTACTTCGCGCCGATCATGTCGCGTACGCCGCGCGCCGACGCCGCACAAGCGCTGTCGCTGCCGGACACCGCCGCGAATCTGGGCTTTTCCGGCGCGTTTGACATCTCGGGCCTCGCGCCGGGCCTCTACTCAATCCGCATCTTCGATGTGTTGGAGAAACGCGCGGTCCAGATCAACCTTAAGACCGTGCTGCGAGTGCGGTGACGCCATGTCCGCCACGCCCCTCGTCAGCGTCGTCGTCGCCGCCTACAAACACGAGGCGTTCATCGAGGCGTGCCTGCGCTCCATCGAGCGGCAAACCTACGCCCGTCTGGAGCTGATCCTCATCGACGACTGCTCTCCCGACGCCACCTTCGACATCGCCAGCCGCGTCGCCGCCAAATCGGCGAAACGCTACGCGCGCGTCGTGGTCAAGCGCAACGCCGTCAACCGCGGCGCCCATTTCACTCTCAACCGCGCCGCGAGCCTTGCGCAAGGGGAATACATCTCGTTTATGAATTCGGACGACGCCTACGCGCCAACCCGGATCGAGGCGATGACGTCCGCGCTCGCCCGCTCAGGTCGGCGCTGGGGCTTCTCCGGCGTGCTGACCATCGACGCGGACGGCCAGCCCTATTTCGACGAGACGCTGTGCCACCACATTTACTGGCGGCCGCACGTCTACAGCCGGCGGCTGCCCTCTCTTTCCTGGTGCTTTATGCCGTTCCAGGCGACGGCCTCCACGGGCAACCTTTTTGTGGAGCGCGCGCTGCACGAACGCATCGGCGGCTTCGCGGATTTGAAGTATTGCCACGATTGGGACTACGCGCTGCGGGCCGTGTTCGAGGCTGAGCCGGCCTTCGAGCCGCAGGACCTTTACCTGTACCGCATTCACGGCGCGAACTCGTTCCGCTCGCTCTCGGATGTGGCGGAGGCCGATACCCGCTACTGCCTGCGCGGCTACCTTTCACGCGCCATGAGCCGCCGGCCCGTCAACCCGCTCGCGCCCTCGCCCGCCAACTGGCCGACCCTGTTTCACCCGCTGATCCAGACGCTCGGCTTGCAAAGCCACGTGAAAGCGCTTTACGATCCATATCAACCGCACCATCGAACGGTCGACTTGGCCGCGGCGGAGTAACGCTGCCGGAGCATCCGAGGCGCCTTGTCGCGCCGCCGCCGGAACAAGTTTGCGACACGAGCGACAGGCGAACCCCAATGGCTGTGTTCTCTCTCCACAAAAGCCTGGCGATCGACGGCCCGGCTAAGGCGCTTGCGGCCATGGCCGCCATGCCGCCCGAGCAAACGGCGGCGTGGACAGCTCGGCTTATCGCGCGGCTTGCGCCCCTCGACCGCGGCGACCGCATCTTCGGCGTGATGCGGCGCGCCCGCCATGAGGCCACGTCCTACATCGCGCAATTATGCGCCGACGAACTGCGCGACGGTCATCAAGAATTCGGGGCGGCGCTGACCGCCTTCCTGGCCGAGGCGCCTGACGAGAAAAGCGACCTTGGCGCCCATGCGGATCAGTTTCTCAGCGCTGCGGCGAGCGCCGTCGCGCTTCCCCCGGCTCTCGACCCGTCCGTCGCCGCCCTCGCCGAGATCCGATACGCCGTCGCGCCCCATGCGCCGGCGCCGCAGTTCTCCGCGTGGTTCGCCCCGTCCGCGCCCGGCGAACGCCGCTGGTGCGATGTGTTCGGGGTGTTTCTCGCGTGGCGGCTGAAAACGGACGCGGCCTTCCGTTTCGCTTTGCTGCCAGAGACCTCGGGACGCGACCCCGGCGCGCGCCTGGAGGCGGAGCGCTTTTTCGAGGCGGCGTGCGACGGCGCGGCGGCCATCTCGCAGAGCTTCGCGAATGGAGAAATCGCGTCGCCCGCGCCGGTCGAGGCCGCCGCGTGGATCGTCGGCACGTCCGGCGGTCCCGACGCGGTGCGCGCGTATCTGCGGCATGCGGCGGGCGAGATCGCCCGGGCGGCCGATATCCCCTTGGCCGCTTTGGACCCGGCGCTGTCCGCGCTCGGCGGGTCGACAGCGACGCTGCCTGGAGGGTTGAGCGCGCTGGTCGGCGCCGCACGGGACATTCGTCGCGTTCAGGCGGCGGTGGAGGAGGACGAGTTCGGGCGCGGCGATGACCTGATCCTCGCCATGAGCGGCGGTCGCGTAGACGAGGCCCTGCGGATCTCGCGTGGGGTTCAAGCGCCGTGCGACGCCCTCATCAAAAGGGCCGCCGCCGATTGGCCCGGGGCGTTGCGCGCGGCCTCGGCCCGGGCGGGCGAACCGGGCGGCGTCGCGCTGCTCGCCGAGACGCTGCGGCGCTATCTCATCACGTCTGAGGGCGAGGCGCGGACGGCGGCGCTGGCGACGGCGCGTTTGCTCGAAGCCCGGCTGGAGGGCTTGTCCGGGCAACATGCGCTCGACGCCGCACGGTTGCTTCGCGCCGGCATGACGGGCGGCGCCGAGGACGAAGGCCGGCGGCGGCGCACGCTGCTCCTCCTTGACTCCGGCCTGACCGACGACTCGCTCGACCCGCTGGACGCCGCCGAGGCGCGCGCTCTAGCCGCGTTGCTGCGGTGCGAAGAGGCCCGCGTTCATGGGGCCGGCCCCGCAAAAGAAAACGCCGCCGCGGCCGCCATCGCCCTCTGCAATCCCCTCCTCAGCGACCCGTTTCTGCGGGCGGAGCTTTACGATGCGCTCGGCGGCGCCATTTTCGGCATGGCCCAGAAAGCGCAAAACCCTGCGCAATACGACATCGCGGCGGCGTGCTTCGCCGAGGCTGCGGCGCAAGGCCCGGGAGCGCTCGCGCCGGCGTTGACGCGCGACGTCGCCTCGAAGCTCGGGGGCGCGCTCGAACAGTCCGCCGTCGTCAAGAAATCTCCGCGCAAGCTTCGCCAGGCGTCCGCGGCCTACGCGATCGCCATCTCTCTGTGGGATGAAAAGGCCAACCCGCTCGAATGGGGCGACGCGCAGGCCAAACGCGGCGGCGCGCTGGTCAAGCTCGCCCGGCAAGGCGACGATGCGGAGGCGCTGGCGGAGGCGGAAAAGGCGTTTCGCGCCGCAGCCGCGACGCACCCGCCCAGCCGCCCGTTCCGGTTCGCCACCACGACCTGCGGGTTGGCGGAAACGCTCATCGAGGCGGGCAAGCGTGAGCGGCGGCGCGAGGCGTTCGAGGAGGCCGCCGAGGCAGCGCGCGCCGTCGTCGGCCTCCCCGCGACGGACGCGTTCAAAATTCAGCGGGCGCGCGCGCAACTCTTTCTCGGCGAGGCGCTGGGCGGCGTGGCCGAGTTGACCGGCGATCCGACGACGCTGCGCGATGCGCTCACAGCCCTCAGCGTCGCCCGGGACAGCGCAGCCAGCGCCAACGCGCCCTGGCTCATCAAGCTCGCCGACGAGCGAGCCTCGAAGCTGCGCGCCGCGGCTTAAATCAAACGCATTTTAAGCATTGCAAAACAACGCTTCTCGTAGCACAAAGAAAAAGCAACATTGTAAGCGGTGCTTTGGTCGAAATATAATGCTTTATTGGCGGCGTCTTACGCGCATCATCGCCGCTATGGTCATGCTGGGGGCCGGCGCGCAGGCTTTGGCCGAGGATCGCGTGCTTGCCGGCGCCATCCGCTGGGACAACTGGCGCGCGGACAGTGGCATGTGCGACGCGCTGGACGATTCGGCGCTCCAAGACCGGATTCCGTACTATGCGCGCCGCGACGCGATGGGCCGCCTGATCTGCGAAGGAGACGCGCCCCAAACCGTGGCCCAGGACATCGCCTACGCCCGCGCGGCCGGCATCGACTACTTCATTTTCGGTTATTATCTCGAAACCGGATCATGGCGGCGGGACGCGAAGGCCGCGTATGCGTTGAACAGCGCCTATCGCGCCTATCTCGCCCTGCCCGACCGCCAGGGCGTGAAATACGCGTTGCAGTTCAACTGGAGCTTTCCGCCCGCCGACATCGACGAGGTGAGCGACGAGATCGTCGCGGCGGCGCGGCATCCGGATGCGGTGCGCGGACCGACCGGGGCGCTGCCGGTTTTCATGTTCACGCCCGACATCGAGCGCTGGGCGAAAGGGCTCGGCGGCGTCGATGGCGCTGCGGCGTCGCTGGCTGATATCCGCCGCCGGGTGCGCGAGGCGACGGGCGCGGAGCTTTACGTCGTCTCCATGCTGTTCGGCATTCACAAATCGGCGCCCATCGCCCTCGACATTGGGTTTGACGCGATCTCGACCTATGCGAACGGCACGGGCGCCGGGGGCCGGGCGGTGCCGTATGGAACATGCGCGGCGGGCGCGCGCGGTTTTTGGGCGGCGGGGCGCAAGCTGGAGGCGGGTTTTTTGCCGACGGTCACCATGGGGTGGGACTACCGGCCGGAGCTGCGGCTGAAGAAGACGACCGTGCAGCGCGACCCGAACCCAAGCTGGTGCGAGCCGGCGGAGGACGCGCAGTGGTCGCAGAAAATCCGGGATGCAGTGGCCGAGGCGGCGGCGAACGCGCGCAACGAACGGTTCCGCAGCATCGTGTTCTACGCGTGGAACGAGTTTAACGAAGGCGGGTGGATTTCGCCCACCAAGGGCGAAGGCGACCGGCGCATCCGCGTGCTCGCCCGCGCGCTACAACCCAAGTAGTACGATGCCCGCAACGCGTTCTTTGTATGTTCACATCGGACTCCACAAAACAGGCTCGACGGCGATCCAGGCTGCGTTGCTTGAGAATGCGCCGGCGCTCGCGCGCCACGGGATCCTGTATCCGGTCGCGGGGAGGCCGACTCTTTCGGCCGTGCGTTTCGGGCATCACGAGCTCGCCTGGGCGGTGTTGAACCGAAACAGCGCCACATTAGATGTGTATAGAATTCTGAAAAATGAGATTGAACAAGAGAGCGGCAATATTCTTATAAGCTCAGAGGAATTTAACAAGTTTACAGAAAATGAGATCCAGTCATTCTGTAAACTTATGCCGTTTGAAAAACACATCATATTTTATTTCAGGAAACAATCCGACATTTATCAGGGATTGTACGGAACTGATATTACATACAATCGAGATTTAAGAAGCGTTCATGAGTATGTTGAAACCACCGATGTTGAATATAATTTTCTCCGATTGTTCAACAATTGGCGGAATGCGCCGGGTGTTTTGAGCGTCATTGCGCGCCCTTACGACCGACGGCGTTTCGAGAGCGGCAATGTCGTCCGCGATTTTGAGCGGACGTTAAATCTGCCCCCTTTGCAGGGGGTCGACGGGGCGCCGGACTTGAATGCGAGCCTGCCCGCCTACGCCGCGCTTGCCGTTCAAAATCTCTGGCGGCGTGGAACGGAGCCCGGCGTCGTGTATCATATTGTCGACTTTCTCGCGCGGAAGTCGGCCGTAGAAAAACGCAGTTACCAGTATTTGTCGCCGCAGGAAGCGTTCAATATAGACATGAGCTATTACGAGACCAACCAGCGCTTTTGCGAGCTCACCGGGAATGACATGGCGTTTCTGGAGCCGTCTATGCCTAAAGACGAAGCTCCCGAGACTTTCGATTCCCCCACGGTGAAGAAAACGTTGCTGGAGGTTGAGCAGTATCTACATGGCGTGGCGAAAAAGACTTAGTCGCCGCTGAGGAAGCGGGCGCGCCACGCCTCGTTGAGCGCCGTCGCCTGCCGCCTCAGCCGCGTCCGCTCCGGCGCGTACACAAGCCGCTCCCCGATCAGCTCGCCGATCGCCGCCACATGGCCGCCCGGATCGGCGTCAAAGCGCTCATACTCCACCTCCACCGCCGGCAGGGCCGTGCGCGCGAGCAGCGCCCTTATTCTCTCCGCCTCCGCCATCACCCCGTTCAACCGGTTTTGGATGTCCTCCCGATCATATGCCGGCTCGACCTCCTGCGCCTTTGCATCGATCGACGACCAGGCCTTGGTTTGATCGGCGATGGAGAAGGAAATCGCCTGGCCCAGCGCGTCGCGGCGGGTGCAGAACGCCGCGCGCGTCTGTGAGAAGGCGCCGACATAGCCCCAGTCCGCCAGCATCTCGAACTGCTCATGCCCGGCCTTCAGCACGAAGACGCGGTTGCGGGCGGTGCGGTCAGCAAGCCAACGCATATGTCCGTCGAAGCTGTCCGCGCCGATCACCGGGCGCATGCGCTCAACCACGTCCCAGTTCAAATACTCCACGCCCATGCCGAGCTGGCCGGTGGAGAGCAGCGCGTCGCACACCCGATTCGAGCCGGAGCGGTTGGTGAACAGCACGAGCAGCAGTTTGAACGGGATCGGCTCGCCGCTGAAGGCCACGTTCCCGCCATAGACGCGCTCGATGTGCTCCCTATGCATGAGCGAGGTCGGCGTTGGCGCGCGCGGCCGCGAGCAGGGCGTCGTTGAGCACGGCGGGGTCGCGGGCGAGATTGAGCGGAAGCACACGGCCGACGCCAGAGGCCCGCACACGCGCGGCCATGGCGCCGATGTCGAACACCACGGGGAAAAAGCCCGCCTCCAGCGCCGCCGATAAAGTGTAGCCGTAGGTCTCCGGCCAAACGGAGGGCAGAAACGCGATATGGCCTCGCTCGGCGGCGAGCAGCGCGGGCAGGTCATCTTCCCTGTAGCGCCCGGCGATGGTCACGTTCGCCAGCGCCGAAAGCCCGGCGTCGATGTCCGTGTGGCCGATCACGTGAAAATGCAGCGGCAAGTCTCGGGCGGCGGCGTCGCGGGCGCAGGCGCGCAGCACGCGCGAGCCTTTGTGCGGGCCGATCGCGCCGATCAGCACGATGCGGGCCGTGTCGCCGGTGGGCGGCAGGCGGAGACGTTGCGGGCGCGTCTCGGCCTCATGCGGCTCCACGGTGACGTCGAGGCCGGGAAAATATCGCTCGAACCGCTCGGCCGCATCCCGGCTGGGCGCGACGACGCGGTTCGCGCGGACCAGCAGACGCCCGTACTCCGCCCGCCAGACGCCCACGTCGATGCGGCCGCCAAACGGGCGCGGGCCGTGCGGCTTGGCGGCGGTATGCCGGCGTTTCGAGACGCAGCGGGCGCAGGCGCGCACCGGCGGCTCGCCGCAATACATCTCGCTCTGGTCGATGAAGTTGATCTGCGGGCACATGAACGCATAGTCGTGCAGCATGATGTGCAGCGGCGCGGCGAGGGCGTCGGCGAGGCGCGGCGCCGCCTCCAGCATATCGGACGACCAGTTCACGAGGCTGTGGATTTCGATGCGGTCGATGGCGAGCGCGCGCAGTTCGGCGATCTCCGGCGGCGACGGCCGCGCGAGATCGCAGGTCAGGTTCGGAAGGGCGATCGGGTTGGGCGCGTTGAGCGCGGCGACCGTGGCGTAGCGATAGGCCGGCGCCGCGGTGATGACGCCGCGTCCCTCCCCCCGCAGCGCCGCCGCCTTGTCGCGCAGGTGGCGCTCCACGCCCCCACCCCAGGTGTGGGTGATGCACAGCGAGCGGGGGCCGCCTCCCGCGTGGCGATTGAGACGCGCGTAATCGAGGCGGCGGCGCGCGGCGGCGGCCGGATCTTCCCTAATGTGCTCGCGAACAGCGGGCATGTAGCCCGGCCAGCGGGCGGCGAGCGTCTCCATCGCCCGCTTTTTGCTCTCGCTCGCCTCGCCCGCGAACGAGGTCTCCCCCGTGTGCCGCACGAAAACATCGAGCGCGATCAGATGCAGGAAGCCCGCGGCCCCCGCGCGCATGCAGAAATCGTTCTCCTCGCCATAGCCCTTGCCGAACGCGGCCTCGTCGAAATCGCCGACGGCCTCCAGAGCGCCCCGGTCGATGAGCATGCAAAAGCCGACGCCGGTCGGGGTCGTTGCGCTTTCGCGAGCGTTCATCCGCCCGGCTATGGAGTCGAGCTCGACGTATGGCAACTCAAGAGGCGCGTCGTTGTCGGCGTTCACGTGCGGGTAGCTGCAGATGGTCGCGTTGTTCGAGAGCGGCGTGACGGTCGCAACGCCGGGGCGCAGGTGGGCAAGCAGGCGGTCGAGCCAGTCGCCATAGACCTCCGTGTCGCTGTTCAGGAGCAGCGCGTGGCGCGACGGCGAGCGGCGCATGCCCAGATTGACGCTTTTAACGAAGCCGAGATTGACCTCGTTGCGGATGAGGTCGAACAGGCCGAGGCCCGCAAGGCGGCGTAGTTCAGTCGACAGGTCCTCCTCCGGGCTGCGGTCGTCGATGACCACAAGCTCGAACGGCGCGGCGACCGGCGCGGCGAGCACGCTGTACAGGCAGGCGAGCGTGTCCTCGCGGCCGCGATAGACTGGCACGATCACGTCGACAACGGCCCCCTGCGCGGCGGCGCGGCCCCGCCCTTCCCGCGCGAGCTGCTCCCAAACGCCGGCGTCGGGCGCGCGCGGCGCGTCGGGTCTGGCGCGCAAGGGCCGCTTTTCCGCGCGCCCAACGCTCACATAATGCGCCAGCGGATTGACCCCGGGCGGGATGTCCGGGTTGGCCGCCAGATAGCGCGCGGCGTCGAAACGCGGGCTGCAGAACCGCCCCTCGCGCCAGCCGAACTCCAGATAATGCGCAAGCGGATTGTGGCCTGAACGCCGCACGTCCGGGTGCGCGGCGAGATAGGCCATGGTCCTAAATTCGGGGCACGGGTCGTAACCGAGCGCCGCGCCGGTCGTCACGTAATGGGCGGCCGCGTCCACGTCCTGCGGCAGGCCGTAGGCGGCGCGGTAATGGGCGGCGTCCATCGCCTCATGACGGCGGATGACGTCGATCCATTTGGCGCGGGCGGCCGGGGAGGGCGGCGTCAGGCCCATCCGCCGCGGAATGGCCGCCAGCCATCGCCCGAACCGCAGAATGCTGTCGAAAAGCCGCAGCGAGGCTTGCGGGAAAATTACAGGCGTTGCACGCTTAGATTGCATAAAGGGTTCGGTGAAAATGGCAGCGCTGTCCTCATGCCCGATCGTCGCGTGCGATGCAACAATGCATACAGTTTCGCCAATAAAAAATTGGAACGGGGAAAACAAACTTAATGGGAAAGGTTCTGTATGCAATATACAATCTCTAAACACTTGCGGGGAAACTTCAAATATGCCACTGACCAAAGCAGAGTAATTGTTCCCTCTTACCGGCGTCACTCATGAAAATCATCGTCACAGGCGGGGCAGGATTTATCGGTTCTGCCCTGTGCCGCCATCTGGTCTCGAGCACAGACCATTCTGTGGTCAACATAGACAAGTTGACCTACGCCGCCAATTTAAGCTCGCTTGGGTCTATCGCCGGCCACAACCGTTATCGCTTTTACAAGGCGGACATTTGCGACGCGGCGGCCATGGCCGCGATCTTCGCGACGGAGCAGCCTGACGCGGTGATGCATCTGGCGGCGGAGTCGCACGTTGACCGCTCCATCACCGGCCCGGCCGCGTTCATCGAGACGAACATCGTCGGCGCTTATGTGCTGCTGGAGGCCGCGCGCGCCTATTGGGACGGTCTTGAGGGCGCGCGGAGGGGCCAGTTCCGCTTTCTTCATGTCTCAACGGACGAGGTGTTCGGCAGCCTGGGCGCGGACGGCGCGTTTCGCGAGGATACGCCCTACGACCCGAGTTCGCCCTACTCCGCCAGCAAAGCCGCGTCCGACCATCTGGCGCGCGCCTGGAGCCGCACCTACGGGCTGCCGGTTGTTCTCTCGAACTGCTCCAACAATTACGGGCCGTATCACTTCCCCGAAAAGCTGATCCCGCTGATGATCACCAACGCGCTCATCGGGCGGCCGCTGCCGGTCTACGGCGCGGGGGCCAATGTGCGCGACTGGCTCTATGTGGAGGATCATGCGCGCGCCCTCCTCGCCATCGTGGAGCGCGGGCGCATCGGCGAAAGCTACAACATCGGCGGGCGCAGCGAGCGTTCGAACATGGAGGTGGTGCAAGCCATCTGCGCGCTTCTCGACGAGTTGCGGCCGCGCCCGGACGGCGCGCCCCACGCCAGCGCCATCGCGTTCGTTGCGGACAGGCCTGGCCACGACTTCCGCTACGCCATCGACCCGGCGAAGATCGAGTCCGAGATCGGGTGGCGCGCGGCGGAAAGCTTTGAGACCGGATTGCGCAAGACCGTCGCATGGTACCTCGACCATGAGCACTGGTGGCGGCCGCTGCGCGAAAGCCGGTATAGCGGGGAGCGGCTTGGCCTGGCGCGGCCCGCCGCCCCGGTGGCCTCGTGAGCGGCCCCGGCGCGCAGCCCATCCTCGTGGTGGGGGCGCAGGGGCAGATCGCGCGCGCGCTCGCACGGCTGGGCGTCATCGCCGGGCGCCGGGTGATCGCGCTTGGACGGCCAGAACTGGACCTGACCGACGCGGACAGCATCGCGCGCGCCCTCGACCGCCACGCGCCCGCCGCCGTGGTCAACGCGGCCGCCTACACGGCCGTGGATAAGGCGGAGACGGACGAAGCCGCTGCGTTCAGGTTGAACGCGGACGGGCCAGGACGGCTCGCCGCGCTCTGCGCGCAAAGGCGGGCGCCCCTTGTCCATTTCTCCACGGATTACGTTTTCGACGGCTCGGCCTGCACGCCCTACTCTCCCAACGCGCCGCTTGCGCCGCTCGGCGTCTACGGCCGTTCCAAGGCCGAGGGCGAAGCGCAAGTCGCGGCGGCGCAACCCGAGCACCTCATCCTGCGCACCGCGTGGGTCTACAGCGAGGACGGCCACAACTTCCTGAAAACCATGCTCCGCCTTGGGGCGGAACGGTCGGAGCTGCGCATCGTCGCCGATCAGACCGGCAGTCCGAGCTATGCGAAGGACGTGGCGGATGCGGCCGCCGCCATGCTCGCCGCCGCGCTGGAGCGCCGGGACGCCGGGCGCGCGGCAGGCTGGGGCGTGCATCACGTGACGAATGCGGGCGAGACGACATGGTTCGGCTTCGCGACGGAAATATTCGCGCTCTCCCGCCGCGTCGGCGGCCCCGCGCCCAAACTCACGCCCATCGCCACCGCCGACTATCCCACGCCCGCCCGTCGCCCTGCTTACTCCGTTCTCGACGGCGCCAGCGCCGCCGCCGCATTCGTCGTCGCCATGCGGGACTGGCGCGAGGCGCTGGCGGACTGCTTCGCACGCCTCAACGCATTCCAAACCCTGGAGACCACACCGTGAAAGGCATCATCCTCGCCGGCGGCTCCGGCACACGGCTCTTCCCGATGACCATCGCGGTCTCGAAGCAGATTTTGCCCGTGTACGACAAGCCGATGATCTATTATCCGCTGTCGGTGTTGATGCTCGGCGGCGTCCGCGACATCCTGGTCATCTCCACGCCGCGCGACCTGCCCGGCTTCCAACACCTGCTGGGGGACGGATCCCAATGGGGCGTGTCCCTCTCCTATGCGGAGCAGCCGCGCCCCGAGGGCCTCGCCCAGGCTTTCATCATCGGCGAGGACTTCATCGGCCGCGACCCTGTCGCCATGATCCTCGGCGACAACATTTTCTTCGGGCACGGGTTGACGGAGCTGGTGTCGGGCGCGTTCACGCCGCGCCCCGGCGCAACCGTATTCGCCTATCAGGTCAACGATCCGCAGCGATATGGGGTGGTGGCGTTCGACGCCGAGGACAAGGCGTGCTCCATCGAGGAGAAACCCGCCCATCCTAAATCGAACTGGGCGGTGGTCGGCCTTTACGCCTATGACAACGATGTGGTCGCCATCTCCAAGGCGCTGAAGCCGTCCGCGCGCGGCGAGTTGGAGATCACCAGCGTCAACGCGCATTATCTGGAAGCCGGCACGCTCGCCGTCTCGCGCATGGGCCGAGGCTTCGCGTGGTTCGACGCCGGCACGCCGGAAAGCCTCCTCGACGCCTCCAATTACGTCGCGACGATCGAAAAGCGCCAAGGTCTGAAGATCGCGAGCCCGGAAGAAATCGCATTCAACAACGGCTTCATCGACGCAGAGGGTCTCATGCGGGTGATCGAGGAGCGGTATCCGCGCAACGATTACGGGCGATACCTACGCTCCCTTATCGAGGCCGTGAAGCGCTAACGGACCTAGCGCCGGGCCTTGGGCGCGGTCAGCAGCGTAGCGACGCCGACGCGATGGTCGACGTCCGCCAGCGCCTCGTCGAGCAGGGCCGCCACTCCGCCGGGGTCAGCCTGTTTCAGCCCTTTATGCAAGCCGGTCAGCGGACGCGCAGAGGTGATCGCCACCACATGCTCCGCGCCGAACGGCGGGTCGCGAACGACCAATTGCAACGCATAGGGCGCGCCGACGGGCCATTCCGCGGGGTCGCCCTGCGCCGGATAGAGAAACTGCACGTCGCCGCCAGGGGCCAGGTTGAACACTGTCATGTACGGGTGTGGGGACGGCGCGGACTGTATGGTCACGGTCTTGCCTTGGCGGTGGACAACGGCGCCCTCCGCGACGCCGATCTCGAACGGGCGCGCGGCCGCCCGCGTCTTGATGGCGCTCACCGCAGCCCATTTGCGCACGACGCCCTGCAGGGCGGCCGCCTCAACGCCGTAGGCCCACGGATCGCCTTCGGGGGTCACCACGGACTTGTCCGTCCCGCTCCAGATCAGATCGGCGGCGGATTTGTCGGAAACGATGGTCGCGCCAAGAATGGTTTCCCGCGCGAAGGCGGCGTCCCCCGGCGCAGCCCCATCCAGGAACACCCGCACCGGGGCCGCAAGCGCGCTGGACGCGCACACGAGCGTGAGCGCCGCCAGAATGGCCGCCGCGCACCGCTTCGCTCTCATATCCAACGCGCCCATGCCCCAAGCTAGCGCGTCTTATCGTTTCCCGCCAGCTTTCGGGGCGCTCTCCCCGAGATACGCCTCGCTCGCGTAGTATTTCTGCAATCCGCGGCGCACCAGCACGCCGATGACCGCCGCCGCCGGCACCGCGATGAGCAGGCCTGCGAAGCCGAACGCATAGCCGAAGGCGAGCAGCGCGAAAATCAGCCAGACCGGGTGCAGCCGCACATTGTCGCCCACGATCTTGGGGGTGAGGACGTTGCCCTCGATCGCCTGTCCGACCAGAAACACGCCGAGAACGGCGGCGATCGGCCCCCAATCGGGCCAGAATTGCGCGGCGGCGACGGCCCCGGAGACCACGAAGCCCACGAACGCGCCCACATAGGGAATGAAGCTGAGAAGCCCTGCGGCGAGCCCGATGACGAGGCCGTAATTGAGGCCAATCACGCCCATGCCCGCCATGAAAAACGCGGAGAGCAAGAGCATCACGGTCAACTGCCCGCGAAGATAGGCCGACAGCGTGCGGTCGATTTCCCCAGCGATGCTCCGTGTCTCCACCGCATCCTGCCGGGGCAGCGAGCGGTCGATGGCGGTCAGCAGACGACGCCAATCTTTGAGGAGAAAGAACGCCACGACCGGCGTGATAAACAGCAGCGCCAGTGAGTTGACGACCGCGAGGCCGCCGGCGAGCACGCTCTGCAGCTGATTGACGACGAAGCCCGCGACCTCGCCCGAAATGGGCGCCGATCCGCCAGACGCTGCGCCGTCCGCCCTTGCTTCAGGGCGCGGCAGCCATTCGGGCCAGCGCTCGGCCGCAAACGCGCGCAGACGCTCGATGATGGCTGGAGCGTTCTCGATGAGAGCGGTGAACTGGTCGAAGAGAACCGGCGCCAGCAGCCATGCGGCGACGATAACCACAAGGCCGAGCAAGGCGACGAACACCAGCGACCAGAACCCGCGCGCGCGCCCGCTCGGGCTGAGCCGGGTCACAAGCGGATCGAGCAGATAGGCGATCACGCCGCCGAGCAGGAACGGGGTGAGGATGGGTCCGAACAGGGCGACCAGCAGAAACAGGAGGATTGCAGCGCCAAGCCAGAAGAGAGTGTGAGGAGTGAACGGAATGGTCATAACGGGCCTAAACAAATCTGATGCAGAACAAACAGATAAGTTTAAGCGGCGCGCTTTAGTTCCAGCGGGCGCGGGGCCTGGCCTCCGCGTTAACGCCGTATGTCCTCCAGGCGCGACAGGCGCTCGTCGATTTTCTTTACTTGCGAAAGGAGCGAACCTACCTCCGTGTTTGCGGTCGCGGCGTAGCCCACGGCCGACATGACAGCGGTCTGGGTGCGTTGCAGGTCGTCACGGAGTTCTTCCAATATTTCGCTGTGCTCGTCCAGCTTGGCGCGGATTTCGCGCAGCAGCTTCAATACGAGGTTGTCCGGTTCGTCGCTCATAGCGTCATTTTACCACTCTCAATAGGTAAGAGCTACTCCGCCGCCGCGCGGCGCTCGCCATGCTCGATGCGCTCTTCGATGACGTGCCGGTAGTGGCGGATGAGGCCCTGGATTGGCCAGGCCGCCGCGTCGCCGAGCGCGCAAATGGTGTGGCCCTCCACCTGCTTCGTCACGTCGAGCAACTGGTTGATCTCGCGAGGTTCGGCGCGCCCTTCCGCCATGCGGGTGAGCATGCGCCACATCCAGCCGGTGCCCTCGCGGCAGGGCGTGCACTGGCCGCAGCTTTCGTGTTTATAGAAATATGAGATGCGGGCGATGGCGCGGATGATGTCGGTGGACTTGTCCATGACGATCACGCCCGCAGTGCCGAGGCCGGACTGCACGTCGCGCAAGCGGTCGAAGTCCATGAGCAAGTCGCCGCACTGATGCGCGGGCACCAGCGGCACCGACGAGCCGCCGGGGATCACGCAAAGCAGATTGTCCCAGCCGCCGCGCACGCCGCCAGCGTGGCGCTCGATCAACTCGCGCAAGGGGATGCCCATTTCCTCCTCTACGTTGCACGGCTCGTTCACATGGCCGGAGATGCAGAACAGCTTCGTTCCCGTGTTGTTCGGCCGGCCGAGCTTGGCGAACCAGCCGGCGCCGCGCCGCAGGATATCTGGCACGACGGCGACGCTTTCCACGTTGTTCACCGTCGTCGGCGCGCCCCACAGGCCCGCATTTGCGGGGAACGGCGGCTTCAGGCGCGGCTGGCCTTTCTTGCCTTCGAGGCTTTCGAGCAGCGCCGTCTCCTCGCCGCAGATATAGGCGCCGGCGCCGTGATGCAGGTAAACGTCGAAGTCCCAGCCATGAATGTTGTTCTTGCCGATGAGCCGCGCCGCGTAAGCCTCGTCCACCGCCGCCTGCAGCCGCTCCCGCTCCAGGATGTATTCGCCGCGCAGATAGATGTAGCAGGTGTGCGCGCGCATGGCGAAACCGGCGTAGAGGCAGCCTTCAAGCAGCGGATGCGGGTCGTGCCGCATGATCTCGCGGTCTTTGCACGTGCCTGGCTCGGACTCGTCGGCGTTGATGACGAGATAGCTCGGGCGCGGATCGTTTTTTGGCATGAACGACCATTTCAGCCCCGTGGGGAAGCCCGCGCCGCCGCGACCGCGCAGGCCGCTCGCTTTCACCTCCTCGATGATCCAATCGTGGCCTTTGCTGAGGAAGTGCTTTGCGCCGTCCCATGCGCCGCGCGAGCGCGCGCCCGCGAGGCGCCAGTCGAGCTGGCCGTAGAGGTTTGTGAAGATGCGGTCGCGGTCATGCAGCATGGGCGCTCACCAGAGTTGGGCGGTGAAAGTCCGCAGAGGGTTCGCGGGATCAGATAGCAGTTTCGCCGCCAATATGAAACATATGGTGACGAGCAGCGGGCGGATCAGCCGGGCGCCGAGCCGCATGGCGAGACGCGAGCCGATCTGCGCGCCGATCAGCGCGCCAAGCCCCATCAACAGCCCGACGCCCCACGCAACCGTGCCGCCGAGCGCGAAAACGAAGAGGCTGCCCCAGTTGCTGCCCGCGTTCGCCAATTTGGTGTGCGCCGTCGCTTTCATCACTCCGAAGCCGAGGAGCGACACAAGCCCGACCATGTAGAACGATCCGGCGCCGGGGCCGAAGACGCCGTCGTAAAACCCGACGAGCGGCGCGATCGTGAAGCCGAACACGAAGGCCGGCATTTTCGCAGCCGCGTCCGCATCGCTGAGGCCGCGCTTTAACAGAAAATAGACCCCAATGACGATGAGCGCCACAGGCACAGCGGCCTCCAGCACCTCGCGCGGGAGCAGCTTCGCGCACAAGGCCCCCGCCATGGATCCGATGAGGGCGGACAGCGCCAGCGGCGCGCCGATGCGCCAGTCCACATGCCCGCGCCGCACAAAGGCCACGGACGACGAGGTCGAGCCGAACGTCGATTGCAGTTTGTTGGTGCCGAGCGCCTCCACGGGCGACATCCCCGCAAGCAACAGGGCCGGCAGGGTCAGCAACCCGCCGCCGCCCGCGATCGCGTCGAAACACGCCGCCACAAGGCCGACCGCGAACAGCGCCATCAGCACGTCGATTTCCAGACCGGACATATCCACTCCGAGACGCCCTTGCGGCCCCCGGATTGAAGCGCCGCCCGGGACAAGTGCTAGGCCTATTGTTTGGAGGTGGCGTCGGCGATGGGCGGCTTCGGCGCGGGCGCCTCACGCACGTTCTCCGAAGCGCTCGGCTTTTTCGCCTCAGCGTCAGTAAGCGGGTCGCCGTCCGCGTCGTCGTAGCCTCGGGAGGTGTAGAGCGGAACCTCGCGTAGCGTTTTGGGTCCGCCCGCCGGGGCCGAGAGCTGCCGGTTCGTCTGCGGGCCGGGCTTCACAGGCACGCCCTCGCGCAGCTTCGCAAGCAGCACAGTGAAGCTGTCGGCGTTCAAATCCTCAAAGTAATCGGTGTTGATCTGCGCCATCGGGGCGTTCACGCAGGCGCCCAGGCACTCGACCTCCACCCACGACAGCGCGCCGTCGGGGGAGACCGCGCCCTCCTCGCCGATCATGGTGCGGCACACGCGCTTCAGGTCCTCCGCACCGCGCAGCATGCAAGGCGTCGTTCCGCACAACTGCACATGGGCGCGCCCCACGGGCGACAGATTGAACATGGTGTAGAAAGTGGCGATCTCGTAGACGCGGATGTAAGGCATATCCAGCATGTCGGCGACATAGCGGATGGCCGGCTCGGGCAGCCAGAACTGATGCTGCTCCTGCGCGCGCCACAAAAGCGGGATGACTGCGGCCGCCTGCCTGCCTTCCGGATAGTTGGCGATCACGCCTTGCGCCCAAGCGAGGTTTTCGGGCGTGAATGCGAAAGCTTTCGGCTGTACGGGGTCGAGACGGCGAACGGCCATGGAGGAATAACGTCCCTGTGGGTGCGGATCCACGAATGCTTTTAACGGGTTTGCCAGACGCGATCCATAGGCGCGAGAAACCTCTGCGGCGTCAAGCCGCTTGCGCCAGCGGTCGTGCGGCAAAGCCACCCGCGCCCTCCACCAACGCCTGCCGGATTTTGCGCGCGCGGGTGAGGCGCCGCCACGGGTAATACCAGGTGAGGCGGATGCGCGCGCGGGCGCGATGGGCGAGCCCGGCTTGCAGTTGCGCGGGGGACGGCGTCGGGTTTTCCACACCGAGCCCCGCCATGATGCGCTCGGCCCGGCGATAAGCCCAGTTGAAGCTTTCGTCCCACGGCCAATCGGCGAGATGCCACGGTTTGGGCGCGCCGGTGAAATGATAGATGGCCGGCTCCAGCCCCTCGGCGCGGGGATCGAGAATGGTCATATGGTCGGATTGGTAATTCCAGCGCAGCGACAACCGGCCACGGCGTGTTCCGGCCACAGCATTGAGCGCGCTTTGATCCGATGAGCGGCACTTGTCATGGTGATCGCGCAGGAAAGCGAGGCTATCGCCCGCGATGGAGCGCCATCCGGCGCGGTCGGCCAAGAGCACCCCTGAGTTGAAATAGTCTGGGAAGGCGACACCGAGGGCGTCGATGTAGGCTTTCTCGCGTTTGGGGCCGGGGCCGCGCTCGCCCTCGCACAAACACAAGGTGTCGGGCGCCGTCAAGATGCCGCGTTCGGGAGGCTCGCAAGCGAGCAAATCGTCAATGGGACGGTTCACGAGAATGTCGCCGTCCAAATACAAGAACCGGTCGATGTCGTCCGGCAGCATCGTGTCGACCCAGAAGCGCGACAAGGCCGCAACCGGCAGAAAACGGTCGCGGTGGCGCGCTTTGAATTCCTCGATCTCCGGGATGGGCGCGGCCACCAGTTCGATGCGCTCGGACGAGGCGGCGCGCCGCAGCTTATCAAGGCCCTCGTCCGTCGCATCCGTGACGAAGATGAAGATGCGCGCGGCTTGATCTGAAATATTCGCCCGGGCGGAAACCGCAGTCGCGAAGCTCGGCAGAATAAAATTCGTATCGCAAATTAACACAATGGCGCACGACATGGACGCAAATGCTCCTTCCGCTGTAAATCGACTGTCATTTGCATGACCTCGCGCCGCATTGCGTACGCTTCGCAGGTGTTATGCACAACATATGCCTGAAGCAAAAGGCTGGCTGGGTCACTTTGTCTCAGCGGCGCGGAGCGCTATTTCACGGCCGCAGGCTGCGCACGCCGCCCTCCGCCTGGCTCGCGCTCTCGTCGTCCGAGAGGAACTTCCCGAACACGCGCCGCCACCAGACGCTGCGCTTCTTGCGATACTCGGCGAGGGTGCCCTGATGCGGCCCGCGCACCACGTGGGTGTCGCCGCTTTGCATGATGAACAGCCTCAAGATGGCCCCTTGCGGCACGCTCAGCGCGGCGTTGTCGTCGAGCTTGGAGCCGACGCGGTGGGCGGGCGCGGTCGACTCCTCAACCAGCATCGTCGCCGTCGCCGGCCCAGAGAGGATGACAGCTAAAAGGCCGCCCGCGATCCACAGCGCCGCCCTGCGCATTGCGATCTCCTATGCCGTCCGCCGCACGCCCACGGCGCCGAGCGCCCTGTCGCAGTGATAGCCGCCCCAGACGCCCGCGAACCACGCCAGCAGCAGCGTCGATGTCGGTACGATGATTTTATACGCCGAAAAAGCGATCGCGCCGACCAAAATTAGCGCGGCGAGCCCGGAGATGTAGACGATCCACTCGGATCGCATCCATGTCCAGCGGCGCGCGGCGTAAAATCCGAGCGCCGCGATCAGGAACAGGGCGACCGCCTCGATGGGGCGCGGCGTCGGCGTCAGCGCGCGGCCGTCGAGGGTCTGGGCCAAAATCTGCGCGTGGATCATTACGCCCGGGAAACGCTCGCCGCCGTTGATGTTCAGCGGGGTCAAGTGCGTGTCGCGATCCGCGAAATCGCCCCCCAGCAGCACGATCTTGCCCGCGAGCGCACGGGTCCACTCGGGCGGAATGACGGCGGCCGGGTCAGCGTCCGCCGGCGCAGGCTCGTGGGGGCGGATCGGCAGACGCAGAAAAGCGTCGGTGACCTCGTCCGGCGGCAACAGCCAGTCGATGAGCGGCGCGGGAGCGGCGACGTTAGCCCCAACGGCGCGCGCCGCCTGCTCGGCGAAGCTTAAGGCGTAGTCCGGCTCGGTCGACGGCTTGCCCACCCGGCGCACAACCCGGTCGCTCAAGGTCAACCGTTTCAGATCGCTGCCGAAAAAGATGTGCCCGGCGGGGCGCCCCGTGGCGGCGAGGAATTCGCGCTGATAGGCGAGCGCCTCGGGCCGCGCGCGTGACAAACGGCCGTCGGTCGCGCCGAACACGATAGGCGCCCTCGCCTCGCGCGCCGCTTTGATGAGCGCCTGATCCTTCTCCGGCTCGGTCGGCTGATCGAAGATGACATCCACGCCGATTGCCCGCACCCCGGCTGCGTCGAGACCGCGAATGGCGCGCGCAAGGAGGGCCCTGTCGATGGGTGAGCGGTAAGGGTATCGCGCAAGGCTGTCGTCCGAGACGAGCACCACGGCGATGTCGTCCCGCTGTTTCTCCGCGCGGTCGGAGAACAAGAGCGTGCGCCAATCATGCGTCCACTCATCGGGGCCCTCGGGCAGCAAGTCGGTTTGCGACAGGATGAAAAGTGAGGCGGCGACGACCGCCGCCCATGCCGTCCCGGCGAGAACGGCAAAGCTTGAGCGCGGAGCGGGCGCGCTGGACGGAGCGACGGCGGACACGGGCAGCGCCTCCTGTTGGGTTCGCCCGCGCATTAAACAGCACGGCGGCGCAAACTCAAGCGCCGCGACCGGTCAGCCGGTTCGAGCCGCGGCGCCCGGCATGGCGCAGGGCAAGCGAATCGCGGCTTCATGCGTTTTTCTAACAGGAGACCGCATGAAGCATTTGCAGCATCTGGCCGCCGCCGCGATCGCTTGGATCATCGTGGACGGCGATACCGTCAAGGCGCCCTACGGCGTCACCTACCGCGTCCTCGGCTACGACGCGCCGGAAACCCATTTCGCCAAATGCGAGGCTGAGCGCCGTCTTGGCCATGCGGCCACACGCCGGTTCGAGGCGCTGCTGTCGAGCGGCGAGGTGACGGTGAGGGAGAGCGGGCGCATCGACAAATACGGCCGCACGCTCGCCACCGTCTATGTGAACGGGCGCAACGTCTCCGAGATCATGATCGCGGAAGGCTTCGCCCGCGCCTATGACGGCGGCAAACGGCAGGGCTGGTGCCCATAACGCCTGCTACACGAACCGCAGTTGTTCACAGCTTTTCCTGAAGCGCGCCCAATTCCGACAAAATCGGGCCGCAGCGTGGCTTGATGTGTACGCGTGTAGCCCAGATGTATCAGGTTTCGTGTGTGTCAACGCTTCAACTGTCGCGCGTGACCTTGCTCCGCCCTGTCACCATCGACGATATCGCCGCGATCCGGCATATCCACCAGGCGGCCTTCCAGAGCTATTCGGCGGAGTATCACACCGCCCAGGAGCAAGCGGCCTTCAACGACATGGTGCGCAGGGCCGACTACGCCCTCGAAATTTTGAACAGCCATGTGTCGGTCGCGATCATCGGCGGCGAGATCGTGGGCACGGCGGGCTGGGTCGGCGCCGACGAGCGCGGGGCGGCGGCGCGCCTGCGCAAGGTGATCGTGCGGCCCATGTTCGGCGGCTGCGGCGTTGGGCGCATGCTGGTGCTCGATGCGGAGAGGCGCGCCCAGCGGGCCGGTTTCAGCGATTTCAGCGTGCGGGCGAGCGTGTCGTCCATCCCGTTTTACAAGCGGCTCGGCTATCGCATCACGTCGCACGGCGTGTTCGCCACGCCGTCGGGCGTTGACCTTCCCATCACCTATATGCGCAAGGCTCAAAACAGGCAGACGGTCGGTTACCACTAACCGCTTGCCTTCACCGCTGACGCTTGAGCGAACGCCCCCGGATCAGCGCAGCCGCGATCTCGGTCTCGCCGCGCTCGTTGGCCCCGTCGATGAGGGATTTGCCGTTCTCGGCGCCGGCGTCTGGGTCAGCGCCAAGCTCCACGAGCAGGTTGACGAGGCGCACGTCGCCGCGCGCCGCCGCAATGCTGAGGGGTGTCACGCCGTCTCCACCCGCCAGATTCGGCGACGCGCCGCCGGCGATAAGGGCCCGGACCACATCGAGCCCCGCATCTTTGTCGGCGCGCTCGAAATAATGCTCGGCGGCGGCGATAAGCGGCGTGACGCCGGACGGGTCGTGTGAGCGGGCGTTCGCGTCAGCCCCGCGTTGCATCAAAAGCGGAACAATGCGGGCCGCGTCCTTCGCCTCCACCGCGTAATGCAAGGCGGTGCGCCCGAACACGTCCCGCGCGGTCACATTCGCGCCGCCGTGGAGCAATTCGAGCGCAATGGCGTAGCTGTCCACCGCCATGATCGGGGTCATTTTAGACAGCGGCTCGGCCGCGTTGATGTTGGCGCCGTCGTTGATAAGTTGACGGAGCCAAGACTTGTCCTGCAGCGACAGCGCGTGCCAGACCCGCTGATCGGGACTGAGATTGACGGCCTCGGCGCGCTCCAGCGGTTGCGCGGAAACACCGCTCAGCGCGGCGCCCGTAAGAACAGCGCATAACGCGATGCAACGAAGAGGCGACGAAGCGCCTAGCACTCGCAGTCGGAAGCTGATTGGATGCGTCATAATCTTCGCGACAGTTTCGCTTCGTCACAGTCATACTGCGATTTTGCCGCAATTGCCAGATCGCAGGCCGGGTTTCTAAACAAAAGTTAACGTCAGACGGCGCGCCCGGCTAAGCGAGCCAAAGTTTTCTCACGGCCAATAAGGGGCAGCAGGTGTTTCATGTCCGGCCCGCTGCCTTGGGCAGTGAGGGCCAGGCGGAGCGGATGAAACAGGTCGCGGCCCTTCGCGCCCGTCGCCGCCTTCACCGCGCCGGTCCATTGGCCCCACGTCTCCTCGCTCCACGGCTCGGGGGGGAGAAGCTCCCGTGCGGCGGCGATGAAGTCCGCGTTCTCGATTGCCGGCTGAATGGGGCCTTTCACGATCGCCCACCAGATTTTCACGTCGTCAAACTTGATAAGGTTCGGCCGCACCGCGTTCCAAAACGTCTCGGCGGACTTGATCTTTAACGCGGCGAGGCGCTTTTTCACCGCCGCGAACGGCGTGTCGTGCAGCAGCTTGGCGTTCAGGCCGCGCAACTCCTCCATGTCGAAGCGGGCCGGCCCGCGCGAGATTTTTTTCAGGTCAAACAGGCTGGAAAGGCTTTCGAGGCTGTGATGCGGCTGCACGGGGTCGGACGTGCCGATCAGCGCCGAATGCGAGACGACCGCCAGCGGCTCCAGCCCTTCCTCGCGGAACGAGCGCACCGACAGAGAGCCGAGCCGTTTCGAGAGCGCGCCGCCATCCGCGCCAATAAGCAGGTTATGATGCGCGAAAACGGGCGGCGCCGCGCCCATCGCCTGGAAAATCTGGATTTGCACGGCGGTGTTCGTCACGTGATCCTCGCCGCGGATGACGTGTGTGATGGCGAAGTCCACATCGTCCACAACCGACGTGAACGTGTAGAGCGCCGTGCCGTCCTCGCGCACCAGCACCGGATCGGAGACGGCGGAGGCCTCGATGCGCTGGGGCCCGCGAATCTGGTCGTCCCACTCCGCGCCGCCTTCGAGCAGAAAGCGCCAATAGGGCTTGCGGCCTTCCGCTTCGAGCTTGGCGCGGTCGGCGTCGGTCAGCTTCAAGCTGGCGCGGTCATAAACCGGCGGCTGTTTCAGCGCGACCTGTCGCTTGCGGCGCCGCTCCAGCTCCTCCGGCGTTTCATAACAGGCGTAGAGACGGCCGGCAGCCTTGAGTTGCGCCGCCACCTCAGCGTAGCGATCGCCGCGCCGGGATTGCCGCTCCTCCGCATCCCAATTCAGGCCAAGCCAGGTAAGATCCTCGCGGATGCCCTCGACATACTCCTCCTTCGAGCGCTCCAGGTCGGTGTCGTCGAAGCGAAGCAGGTAATGCCCGCCCTCACGCCGCGCGAACAGCCAGTTGAGCAAGGCCGGGCGAATGTTGCCGATGTGGAGGTGCCCCGTGGGGCTGGGGGCGAAGCGGACTTTGACGGTCATGACGGTTCCGATGCTTTTGCCGCATCCGTCCACGCGCCGGGCCGTCGTGTCAAGCGGTTGCGCCCCGGATGGCTCCGGGGCGGCTTCACCTTACGGGCAGAGCGCGCAGGACGCGTAGGCGGTGGTGGCGAACGCGGCCAGGGCGAAAGCCGCAAGCGTAATTCTGCGGATCATGACATTCTCCATTCAGCATTGGTTGAAGCGCCATTGCACGCAGCGCAGCGCGACGTTACGATCTGTAGCGGTTACAGGAGCAAGGAAAATCTTCGTGAGCGCCCATAGAGATATGACCATTGGCGAGGCCTCGGCGGCGACCGGCGTGAACATCGAGACGATCCGCTATTACGAGCGCGCCGGGCTGATCGCCCCGCCCGTTCGGAGCGGCGGCGGGCGGCGGCTTTACGGACATGAGCAGGCGAGCCAACTCCGCTTCATCCGCAATTGTCGCAGCCTTGGGTTTAAGATGGAGGACATCCGCGCCCTGATGTCACTGCCGCAAAACGGCGGCGGGGCGGCGGAGGCCGAGGCGCGCGCGCTCACTGCACGGCATTTGAGCGAAGTGCGCGCCAAGATCGCCGAGTTGAAAAAGCTTGAAGCGGCGCTCAAGACGATGGTCAGCGCGTGCAAACCGGGCGAACAATCCACCTGCCCCATCGTCGCCGCCCTCGCCGCGCCTGGGTCTAACGCTGCACAATAACTTCGAAGCCGCCGAACATCATGCGCTTTCCGTCGAACGGCATGTCGGCGCCGGGCTGCATCTCATCCATGAATGCTTTCATGCCCGCGTCACGCACGGCCTTAGACGGCCACATAACCCACGAGAACACGACCGTTTCGCCCTCCTCGCGCTTCACCGCCATCGGAAACGAGGTGAGTTTGCCCTCCGGCACGTCGTCGCCCCAAGCCTCGACCACCTGCGTGGCGCCGTGCTTTTTGAAAATGGCGGCGGCTTTTTCGGCGAGCGCGGTGTAGGCGTCGCGGTTTTTGTCCGGCACGGGGATGAGGTAGCCATCGATGTAAGCCATTTGCGTTTCTCCCTTTTTGAGTCGAAAGGGAGAGGCTAGGCGCGCAAATTGCCTAAACTTTGACCAGCATCAGGCGTGCATCCGCTGCGCGTTGGCGACGGGTCGGGGATCGGGTTGCCGGCGGCGGACATGGCCTCGACCCACGCAATGCTGTTGCCAAAATATAGCAGTGAAACTATGAAGATATGATAGCCCACGCAAAATTACCCCAGGCGCGCACAGAAACCCTTATGCTCAACCCTACTGGATGAAAGGGTGCAAAGATGAAACTCGTATGCGTAACAATGTTTACATTGTTTATTGCGTTACCCGCGCATGCCGATGATTACGTGAAAGGTTATTTTAAGAAAGATGGAACATACGTAGAACCGCATTATAAAACCGACCGCAACGATACTAAAATTGATAACTACAGTACTAAAGGCAACACAAATCCTTACACTGGCGAAAAAGGATATGTAGACCCTTACAAAAACTATAACTCTTATAGCAATCCGTACGGCTCCAGTCGTCGCTATTAAATTAACACCTCCCGGAACTTGTTGGTAATCGGATAGCGCCGGTCGCGGCCGAAATTGCGGTCGGTGATCTTCACGCCCGGCGCCGACTGCCGCCGCTTGTATTCCGCCAAGTATAACAGCCGCTCGACGTTGCGCACGACGGCCCCGTCATGCCCGCGCGCGATGATTTCGTCAAGCGGCATCTCGCGGTCGACCAGACACGCCAAGATATCGTCAAGCACATCGTAGGGCGGCAGGCTGTCCTGATCTTTCTGGTTCTCGCGCAACTCGGCGGTAGGCGCCTTGGTGATGATGGTCTCCGGGATCACCAGCGCTTGCGGCCCCAGGCAGCCGCGCGGGCGCTTGGCGTTGCGCAGGCGGCAGAGCGCGAACACCTGCGTCTTGTACAAGTCCTTGATCGGGTTGAAGCCGCCGTTCATGTCGCCGTAGAGCGTGGCGTAGCCCACCGACACCTCGGACTTGTTGCCCGTCGTCACCAGCATCGCGCCGAACTTGTTCGACACCGCCATCAGCAGCGCGCCGCGCGTGCGCGATTGCAGGTTCTCCTCGGTGATGTCGCTGTTGCGGCCCGCAAACAGCGGCCCGAGCGCCGCGGTGAAGCCCTCGACCGGTGCGTAGATCGGCGCGATGTCGTAGCGCACGCCGAGCGCCTGCGCGCACGCCGCCGCATCATCGAGCGAGGCCTGCGACGTGTAGCGATAGGGCAGCATCAGGCAATGCACGCGCGCAGCGCCCAACGCATCGACCGCCATCGCCGCGCACAGGGCCGAATCGACGCCGCCGGAGAGGCCGAGCAGCACGCCGGGGAAACCGTTCTTCTCCACGTAATCGCGCAGGCCCACGACGCAGGCGCGATAGGCCGCCTCGTCGCCCTCCTCGACGACCGCCAATTCGCTGGGCTTAGCACGCCAGCCGTCCGCGCCGCGCCGCAGCGTGACCATGCTCAGCGCGCTTTCCCACGCGGGCGCCTGATGCGCCATCGCCCCGCCGCGGTTCAGCGCGAACGACGCGCCGTCGAAGGCCAGTTCGTCCTGCCCGCCCACCTGATTGACGTAAATCAGCGGCAGCCCCGTCTCCGTCACGCGCGCGACGGCCTGGTTCATGCGCACGTCGCGTTTCGTCAGCGTCCACGGCGAGCCGTTCGGCGAAATCAGGATTTCCGCGCCCGTCTCCGCCAGGCACTCGCACACGTCCGGCGTCCAGATATCCTCGCAGATGGGCAGGCCGAGCCTCACGCCGCGAAAGTTCACCGGCCCCGGCATCGGGCCTTGCGCGAACACGCGCTTTTCATCGAACACGCCGTAGTTCGGTAGATCGGTCTTGAAGCGCAGGGCCTGCACGCCGCCGCCGTCGAGGAGCGCGACGGCGTTGTAAGGCTTCCCGCCTTCGCCCGGCCACGGCGCGCCGAGGAGCATGGCGGGGCCGCCGTCCGACGTCTCCGCCGCCAGCCCCTCGACCGCCGCCCGGCACGCCGCGACGAACGCGGGCTTCAAAACGAGGTCTTCGGGCGGATAGCCGGAGATGAACAGCTCAGGGAAGACAACGAGGTCCGCGCCCAGCGCCGCCGCCTCGGCCCGCGCCTTGCGAGCGAGCGCCGCGTTGCCGGCCAGGTCGCCGACCGTCGGATTCAACTGCGCAAGGGCGACGCGCAACTCGCCGGCGTCCGCGCCCATCAGGCCTCCACCAGGCGGCGGTGACGCGCGCGGATTTCGTCAAAATACTTGTTCACGTCTTCACAGCTGTCGGCGCGGTAAACCTTGCCGCGATTGATGAAATATTTCCACTTCAGTTTGCGCGTGCGGGCCAATTGGCGCGGCGTCACAGCCATGAGCTTTTTCATCGAGGTCGCCTCGCCAATCGCATCGGCAAACATCACATCGCTCCAGGCCGCATCGACATCGGGGCCTTTGATCAGCCCGCGCTCGATGGCGGTTTTGACCATGTCCACATACGCGAACTGCACGAAGCCGGAGCAGATGAACTCCGCCGGGGAGAATTTGACGCCCTTGGTGAGGTATTCGCTCACCGTCGGCGCGGCGCCGCGCAGCCGGGGCAACAACCGGAAGTAGAGTTTCGACGTGGTCCGCGTCGCCAGCGCCATCAGCATGGAGAAGTCGTAGTCGTCATTGTCGATGAAGTGCAGCATGCGGTTCGCCGCCATGCGGCGCAATGGCTTGCTCGCCCAGGGCGCCTCCAGCCGCTTCACGCCCACGACGAAATCCGGCGGCAGACGGACGTCCTTGTAGACCTTGGTCGGTGCGACGATCTCTGTCAGCGTCTGCAGATCGACGCCGCCCATCGAGGTCTCGATGAGGAACGTGTGGTCGATGCCGTGGCCATCGTGCGGCGTCTGGAACACCATCGCGCAGTGAGCGAAGTCGGACTTGTCGAACACGTTCACGAACCAGGAGAACATGCTCCCGAGCTTGGTCATCAGCACGATGTCGCCCGGCTCCAGATAACCGGCGTCGTTGAATTCCTTGACGGTTTTTGGCCAAACGCCGTCGTCCTCCGCCTCGAACAGGGCGCTGAGCGCGTCGAAGCCGAAGTTTTGGAGGCCAGGGAGATCGTCCGGGCAGGTCTCGGCGGCGTGCTTCGCCTCGGAGAGCGCTTCGCCGACGGTCTTCTCCATGATCGGCGGCGTGGGCTGATTGCTGGAAACGCTGGCTTTCATCGCGGACGGTCCCTCCCGTTGCCCGTCCGCCTGATTACCGAAAAGCGCTTGAGCGCGCAACACGCGATGGGTCAGGCGGCGGCGGCGACCGGGGGCGATGCTGAACCGTTGATCGCGGCCTTGCGCGGGAAATGCCGCCTGAGGGCGAGTAATCGGCTCTCCATGACGCGCCAGCTCACCCAGGCCAATGCGAAGGCGCCCGCCGCCGTGATCGCCGTCGCCGCCGCTTGTCCGACGAGGCCGTCGGCCAGACTGAAAGGCCAGCGCTCCATCAGCCCGCTAATGCGCCAACCGCCGATAATGAACGGGTGATACAGGTACATCGCGTAGCTGTAGAAGCCGAAGACGACAAGCGGCGGCCACTTCATGCCGCGCCGCCAGAGGCTGCCTCGATCCGGCTCTGCGGCCAGCAGCAGCACAAAGCCCGTCGCCGCCGCCGTGAGGCCCGGATAGCCAAGCGCCATCACGAGCGGCTCATGACTGTTGAAATTGTGGGTCGCGACGGCAACCCCGGCCATGACCGCGCAGCCGCCGGCGAGCAGCGCCCTCCCCGCCTGCCCGAGCAGCGCGCCTTCGACGCCCCGATGGATGAGCGCGGCGCACAGCGCGCCCGCAGCCAACCCGTCGAACCTTGTGAGAGGCAGCACATAAAGCGACGCCGCCGAATAGCCCAGGGCGAGCATGGCGAAACGCGCAGCGAAGGTGAGAACGATCACCGCGACCGTCGCATGGATGAAACGGCGCGGCGCGACGAAGGCGACGAGGAACGGCCAGAGGATGTAGAATTGCTCCTCCACCGCAAGCGACCACGTGACGCCGAGCAGCGCGTCCCACTCGCCCGTGGCCGCAATGCATATGTTGGACACGAACAGCCAGTAGCACGCCGGATGGTGCGTTGGCGCGTTGAGGCCCGCCCAGTTGATCGCACCGGCCGCCAGCAGCGTCGCGACGTAGACGGGCAGAATGCGCAAGGCTCGTCGCGCGTAGAAGTTGCGGAAATAGTGCGCTTCACCGCGCGCCTCCAACAAGATGCCGGTAATGAGAAAGCCCGACAGTACGAAGAACAGCTGCACGCCGATCCAACCCGCCCCGGCTGCGGCGATCCAAAGCTTCGCCCCCGCCCCGGCGTCCCACGCGACGACGACCGTGTTAGAAAGCAAAGTCAACGCGATCGCCACGCCGCGCACCCCGTCGAATTCCGCAAAGCGCGCCTCAGAGGCGGCGGAGAATGGCGCGGGCGTCATGTCTATCCCGCCCGGTCGAGGCGCAGCCGCTCCGCCACGAGGAACGCGAGTTCGAGCGCCTGGTCGGCGTTCAGGCGCGGATCGCAATAGGTGTGGTAGCGGTCGGCGAGGTTTTCATCCATCACCGGGTTGGCGCCGCCGGTGCATTCGGTCACGTTCTTGCCGGTCATCTCCACATGCACGCCGCCGGGGTACACATCCTCCGCGTGGCACACGTCGAAGAACGCGTTCACCTCGCTCATGATCGCTTCGAAGGGGCGCGTTTTATAGCCGCTCGCCGATTTGATCGTGTTGCCGTGCATCGGATCGCACGACCAGACCACGCGCGCCCCCTCGCGCTTCACCGCGCGTATGAGGCCGGGGAAATGATCGCCGACCTTGCCCGCGCCGAAGCGGCAGATGAGCGTTAGCCGGCCCGCCTCGTTGTCCGGGTTCAGCACGGCGATGATTTTCAGCAGTTCATCCGGCTTGAGGCTCGGCCCGCATTTCACGCCGATCGGGTTTTTGACGCCGCGCAGATATTCGATATGCGCGTTCTCAAGCTGGCGCGTGCGGTCGCCGACCCAGAGGAAATGGCCGGACGTGGCGTAGGGCTGGCCGGTCGTCGAGTCGATGCGTGTGAACGCCTCCTCATAGCCGAGCAGCAGCGCCTCGTGGCTGGTGAACAGATTCGTCGTGCGCAGTTGATGCGTGTTCTCCGGCGTGACGCCGCAGGAGCGCATGAATTCGAGCGCGTCCGAAATGCGCTTGGCGAATTCCTCGTAGCGATGCCCTGCGGGGCTATCCTTCAAGAAGTCGAGGTTCCACTGGTGCACGCGGTTCAGGTCGGCGTAGCCTCCGGTCGCGAAAGCGCGCAGGAGGTTGAGCGTCGCCGCCGACTGCCGGTACGCCTTGATCATCCGGCGCGGGTTGGGCACGCGCGCTTCCTCGGTGAACGCGATGTCGTTCACGATGTCGCCGCGATAGCTGGGTAGCTCGCGGCCGCCCTGCTCCTCCATGGGCGACGAACGCGGCTTGGCGAATTGACCGGCGACCCGGCCGATCTTCACCACTGGCCCGCCGCCCGCATAGGTGAGCACCACCGCCATCTGCAGGAACACGCGGAAGAAGTCGCGGATCGTCTCCGCGCCATGCTCGGCGAAGCTCTCCGCGCAGTCGCCGCCCTGCAGCACAAATCCGTGGCCTTCGGACACGCGGGCGAGATCCGCCTTCAGCGTGCGCGCCTCGCCTGCAAAAACGAGCGGCGGGAAGCTCGCAAGCTCGTCCTCAGCCTCAGCGAGCGCGGCCGCGTCCGGATAGACCGGCGACTGCTCGATGGGTTTGCTGCGCCAACTGCTGGGAGACCAATCGGCCGCCATGGGTATGCTCCGTGTCTGGGTGAACGCGCGCGCTGACACGCGCCGCGCCTCGTTATAGGCCATCGACGCGGCCGTGGCTACTGCCCGGGGTGGGGTTAACCATCGAACGGCCGCTCGGCCCGCGCCCCCATTGCCGGCGTAGACAAGCGGAAACCTGTTTCATAAAGTGCGGGCTTCATCTCAACGGGCCAAATGCATGCGGCGAGTGGATAAAGCCCAGCGGGACGCCGCGCGAACGCTGCGGATCATCACGTGGTCGTCCGTGCTGTTGCCGGTCATCGTGTTCGCCATTGCGGCGTACACGGCCTACCACGCACATTTCGAGGATGCGCGCGCGCGCGGTGAACGGGCCTCGGACGTGGTGCGCGAGCACGCCAACCGCACCTTCGACATTCCGCGGCTCGCCCGATTTGTCGTCAACGACCTCTTCGGCGATCTCACCGCCGCGGAGATTCATGCGCGCGAGGCCGAGTTTCACCAGCGCCTCAAGCGCTTCGCCGAGACCTTCCCGCAGGTGGAGGATATCTGGGTGCTCGATGCGTCGGGACGCGCGCTCATGGCCGCCTACACCTATCCGGCGCCGCGCACGCTCGACCTGTCCGACCGGGGCTATTTCCGCGTGTTCAAGTTCGGCGTTGTGCCGCCGGACGCGACGTATGTGAGCGAGGTGCTCACCGGGCGTCACCGCGAGGGCGTGTTCTTCCAGATGGCTTTCGCCCGCCAGACGTCCTCGGGCGAGTTCGACGGGGTGACCGCTGTCTCCATAAACCCGAAGTATTTCAGAGATTTCTACAACCAGATCAAACGCATCGGCATTGACACCATCGGCCTCGTTCGAGAAGACGGCAAAGTCCTCGCCCGCTATCCGACGGAGGTGGCCGCCCTGCCCGCCTTGGCGCGAGCCGAACCTTTCGCTCGGGAAGTGCAGCAGAACCCGGACCACGGCGCCTATGAGGGCGTCTCGGCGGTGGACGGCGTGACGCGCCTCGTCTCATACCGCAAGGTGGGCGAGTATCCTGTCTACGCCGCCATCGGCATCGACCGCGAAACGGTGCTGGCCGCCTGGCGCAATCAGCTGGCGGAATGGTCGCTCATCGGCGGGCCGGCGACCGCGATCATCTTAGGTCTGTGTTTGGTGGCGGGGCATTACACGCGCAAGGAGGCCGAGGCCCTTGCGATCGCCCGCATGGAGATCGAGCGCCGCGAAATGGCGGAGGAGCAGAACCGGCAAATGTTGAAAATGGAGGCGGTCGGCCAGTTGACCGGCGGCATCGCGCACGATTTCAACAACCTGCTGACGATCATTCTCGGCTCCCTCGATCTGATGCGGCGACGCCTCGCCAAAGGGGACGCCAATCTCGGGCCATTGATGGACGGCGCGACCGAGGGCGCCAAGCGCGCCGCGACCTTGACCGCCCAGCTCCTCGCCTTCGCGCGCCGCCAGCCGCTCGACCCCAAACCGGTGAACCCCAACGCCCTCGTCGCCAACATGTCGGTGCTGCTGCAGCGCACTCTCGGCGAGCATATCGTGGTGGAGACCCATCTGGCGCCCAACGCATGGATGACTCTCATCGACATCAACCAGCTCGAAAACGCCATCATCAACCTGGCGATCAATGCGCGCGACGCCATGCCGAACGGCGGCGCCCTCGTCATCGAAACGGCCAACACCTATCTCGACGATGCCTACGCCAGCCTGCACGCCGAGGTGGCGTCCGGCGAATACGTGGTCATCGCGGTGTCCGACACGGGCGTGGGCATGTCGCCCGAGGTGGCGGCGAAGGCGTTCGATCCGTTCTTCACGACCAAGGAGGGCGGGCGCGGCACAGGTCTCGGCCTCAGCCAGGTTTACGGCTTCGTAAAGCAGTCGAAGGGACACTTGAAGCTCTACTCGGAGTTGGGCCACGGAACGTGCGTGAAACTCTACCTGCCCCGTCACATGGGCGACGCGCCGCCCGCGACGGCCCCCGCGGCCGAGACGGCTCCGCTGACGGGCGTGGAAACCATCCTGCTGGTGGAGGACGAGAAAGGGGTGCGCACCTTCGCCAAACAGGCGCTGAGCGATTTAGGCTATTCGGTGCTCGACGCCTCCGACGCCGAAAGCGCGCTGAAGCTTCTCGAAAACGGCGACGGCGTGGACCTGCTCCTCACTGACATCGTCATGCCCATGATGAACGGCAAGGAGCTGGCCGTGCGCGCCCTGCGCCGGCGCCCCCGCTTGAAGGTGCTGTACATGACCGGCTACAGCCGCAACGCCATCATTCACAACGGCGTGCTCGACCCGGGCGTCGAGCTGATCAACAAGCCGTTCACCATCGAGCAGCTCGCCATGCGCGTGCGCAAAGTCCTCGATGAGTGAGATCGCGACGCTCGACCTGCGCGGTCTGCGCTGCCCGCTGCCCGTGCTCAAGGCGGCGAAGGCTGTGAAGCTCGCGGCGCCCGGCGCGCTCGTCGAGGTGCTGGCCGACGATCCGCTCGCGCCCGCCGACTTCGCCGACTTCTGCGCCGCGAAAGGGCACCAGCTTGTCGCGTCCGACGAGACGGCGCCTGGCGTGTTCCGCTTCCTCATCCGTCGCGTTGCCTGAGAGATATTAAAATTGTAGCGTGAACTCGCGGAGTATTCCTGAGCGCCGAAACGAAAAACGCATCCGACCTCACGCTGGAGCGCGTGCGCCGTCTCGAAACGAAGTTCGATCGCTTCCAGGAGAGCATTGACGATTTGAACGCGAAGTTCGATACGATGCTCCAATTCATCCGCCTCATGGGTCTTGAGCGCTTCGACCGGATCGACGCCCGTCTCGCGAGAATCGAAACCCGGTTCGCCCTCGACGCGCGGGACTGACGCTTTCGTCATCACTGCGTCACACCTCCGCCGCGAGCGGCGGGCCAAAACCCTGAAAATCTATTTTTAAATCCGCTACTTGACGTAGAGGTTCATAACTCCAATTTGTGCTCTCTGTGGGTGCAAAAAAGGCTTTACATGCCCGACAATTAGCCTTAAGCGACCGTGCCTGCGGCGGCAGCAATCGTCCGCATAGGATCAACTTTCCCTTGTGAGGTCTTATGGGATGGACAAATACCAATCCGCCGCGGAACTGGTCCGCAACGTTTCGGTAGAGAAGCCTGTCATCGGTTTTCGTCCGCACGCCGCCCGCCGGGCCGCGCGCTGGTTTTTGAACAACTTTCCCGGCGAAGTTCTCTACGCGTTGAAGGCCAACAGCGCCCCTGAGATGGTTCAGGCGCTTTATGACGCTGGCGTTCGTCACTACGACGTCGCGTCGCTTCCCGAGGTGCATCAGGCCGCGGCGCTCCCCGGCGCACAGGTGCACGTCATGCATCCGGTCAAATCGCGACGCCTCATCGCCGAGTCCTATCACGACTTCGGCGTGCGCACCTTCGCGCTCGATTCGGAGGCGGAGCTGGACAAAATCCTGGCCGAGACCGGCAACGCCAAGGATCTGACGCTTCTCGTGCGCATGGCGTGCCCGTCCAACTTCAGCCAGATCTCGCTGGAGAGCAAGTTCGGCATCTCGTGGCACAAGGCGCCTGAGCTTCTGCGCAAAGCACGCGTGGCGTCCGACCGCTTCGGCCTCACCTTTCACGTGGGCAGCCAGGCCATGTCGCCGCTGGCCTATGGGCAGGCGTTGCGCGCGGTCACCCAGCACATCGTGCAGGCGGCCGTGACGGTGGACGTGGTCGATTGCGGCGGCGGCTTCCCGTCCCGCTATCCCGGCCTCAACCCGCCGCCGCTGTCGGCCTACATGACCGAGATTGCGCAGGCGTTCGAGGACATGACGGTGAGCTACTCGGCGGAGCTGTGGTGCGAGCCGGGGCGGGCGCTTTCGGCCGATTATTCCAGCGTGCTGGTGCGCGTGGAGAAGCGGCGCGGCAACGAGCTCTACATCAACGACGGCGCCTATGGGTCGCTGTTCGATGCCGCGCATGTGGAATGGCGTTATCCGGTGCGGTTGGTGCGGGCGGACGCGAGCACGGCCGAGGACATGGACTTCGCCTTCTATGGCCCGACCTGCGACGACATGGACCATATGAAGGGGCCGTTCCGGCTTCCCTCGGACGTGAAGGCGGGCGATTATATCGAGGTCGGCCAGCTCGGCGCCTAT
>JANRIQ010000026.1:0-4419 GCA_033764775.1 Hyphomicrobiales bacterium
GCGCGTCACCTTCTGGAGGAGGGTGATCGACGCGCCCTTGACCTCCTCGTAGACCGTCTCGATCACGAGCACATCGTCCATCCGCGCGGGCTTCAAATAGTCGATCGCCATCGCGCGCACGACAAAGGCGAAGCCGGGCGCCTCGCCTTGCGCCTCCTCGAAGAGGGCGCGGTGGTCCGCGCCGATGAGGCGCAGATAGTTCGAGCGCCCGCGCTCCATGTAGCGCAGATAATTGGCGTGATAGACGATGCCGGTGAAGTCGGTGTCCTCGTAATAGACCCGCAGCCGCATCACATGGCGGCCGTTCGCGATGGAGCCGTCGAGGGGGGATTGCGTAGGCATGAGCGCGTTGTAGCGGGGGAGCGGGGGAAGGTCACGGGGGCGGCTGAGAGGTCGAAGGCCTGGATCGCGGGCGGCCCGGAGAGCGGACCCGCGATCAATCCCCGGAGTTTGGTCTCTACACTAGCCACCTAGCTAGAGCGGTTTCCGTTCCAACTGAACCGGAAACCGCTCCTGGTTTGTTGTTTTTGACGCGTTTTCTACGGCGAACCAGTTCCCACTTCGCCGGAAAACGCACTAGCGATTTGCCGCCATCAAGTCCGGTTTCGCGCACTCGCGGATGACGCGCATGACCGCCTGGCAGGCGAGCGTGGATTTTCCCCGCGGCGACATGGCGAGCGCGACGTGACGATGGACTGTCGGCGCCACGAGCTTCGACGCTTGAAGTCGACAGGTCCGCGATGCGGCGGCGACGGCGTAAGGCCCGAGCAGCGCATAGATGCCGCCCGCCCCTACGATGTTTGTCTGCATGCCAAGCGAGTCGGCCTCGAGCGCCGCGTTGAGCGAAACGCCGTGCTTGGCAGCCACCTCCTCAAGATGATTGCGCCAACCGCTGGGGCGGCAGAACAGCACGAGTGGGAGGCGGTCGAGCTCGGCGAACTCGACCGTGGCCCGCGACGTGAGCGGATCGCCTGCGGCGCTCACCAGATAGGTCGGCGCGCCGAACAGGTAGATGTCGCCGTCCTTGGGCTTGGGACTGATCCGAAACAGAATGGCGAGGTCGACGCTGCCCTCGTCGAGCCACGTTTCGATCTGGGCGCCTTGTCCTTCGCGCACGGTGAGCTGCACCAGCGGATAAAGTTTCTTCAGCCGCATGAATACGGTCGTGAGCAGCGGATGAGCGGTCGACGGCAGGCTGCCGATCCTAACATTCCCGATCGGCGTGCCGGACGCGGTGCGGATGTCGTTGGCAAGCTGTTCGGAGCTGGCGACCCAGGCCCGCACCTTGGGCGCGACGCGCGCGCCGAATTCGGTCAGCGCGACGCCGCGACCGGTCCGCTGGAATAGCCGGCCGCCGCAATCGCGCTCCAGATCGCGGATCCAGCGGCTGATCTGCGGCTGGCTCGTGCCGTGCGCCGTCGCGACCTTGCTGAGACTGCCGAACTCGGCGGCGTCGAGAAACACTTTCCACGCGGCGAGATCCATGAGCGCCCTTTCTCCTATACAATTTATGTATATCTGAAAGACATAATTCCCGTCTTCATGAATAGCATATCAGGCCGTAATCTCCTTCCGCGATGGCGCGACGAGGGGATTGGCTGCTTGCCAGGCCGAAGCGCGCAGCCGTCGGAACCGAAGCAGGAGGAAAAGTCATGAAAGCGCCCGACCTTCGTGGGCTTGTTCCCGCCCCCGTCACCCCCTTCGCCCGCGACGGCGCGGTCGATCATGCAGCCATTAAACGGCTGGGCGCATGGCTCGGCAGCGTCGAGGGGGTGAAGGGCTTCACCGTTCTGGGCCATGCCGGCGAGGGCACGTTTCTCGCGCCCGACGAGCAGGCGGCGGTCATCGCGAGCTTCGTCGAATCAACCGACGGCCGAATTCCGGTGATCGCCGGCATCACGCTCGAAGGCACCAAGGTCGCGGCGGCGGAAGCCAAGCGCGCGGTCAAGGCGGGCGCGCAGGCCGGCCTCGTCTATCCCTCCCACGGCTGGCTGCGGTTTGGCTACCAGAAGGGCGCGGCGCAGGACCGCTATCGTGCGATCTACGAAGAAAGCGGCCTGCCGCTGATCCTGTTCCAGTATCCGGACGCGACCAAGGCGACCTATAGCCTCGATACGCAACTCGACATTGCGGCGCAGCCCGGCGTCTTCGCCATGAAAAACGGCGTGCGCAACATGCGCCGCTGGGACACCGAGATACCGGTCATCCGCCGCGAGCGGCCAAACCTCCAGATTCTCACCTGCCATGACGAGTATCTGCTGCCCACGATGTTCGATGTGGACGGGGCGCTCGTCGGCTATGGCTGTCTCACGCCCGAGCCGCTCGTCGAGATGATCGCGGCGGGCAAAGCCAAGGACTATAAGCGCGCGCGCGCCATCCATGACCAGCTTCTGGCGGTGACCCGCACGGTCTATCACCGTGGGTCGCACATGGAGGGAACGGTGGCGCTCAAGCACGGTCTTGTCGCGCGCGGGATTCTCGACCACGCCACGGTGCGTCCGCCGCTGATGCCGCTCGAACCGGGCGCGGAGATCGAGATCGTCGGCGCGCTGCGCACCGCCGGGCTCGTCCGGGCGCAGGCCGCCTAACTATCCCGCTTCGGGTCGGCGTCGACGGAGCGTCGAAGCCGACCCGAAGACCAGAGGCCCAAGACTATTCGCCAGCAAGGGAGGATTGCATGCTTTCCCGCCGTCATCTCCTCGCATCGGGCGCGGCCCTGGCCGCCGCGCCGTCCGCCTTCGCGCAGTCCGGGAAGTTCCCCGATCGTCCGATCCGGATTGTCGTGCCGTTCCCGGCCGGCGGCGGCGTAGACGTGTATGCGCGCCTGCTCGCGGAGAAGGTTACGCAACGAACCGGGGCCGTCTTCGTGATAGATAATCGCGCCGGCGGCAGCGGTACGGTGGGCGGCAATGCCGTGAGGACCGCGCCGGCGGACGGCTCCATGCTGCTGTTCTCCGCCGCGACCCACGTCATGGCGCGGCAGGTGATGAGCAAGTCGCCTTACGATCCGCTCGTCGATTTTACGCCGATCGCTCGCGTCGGCGAGGCGCCGATGCTTCTGGTGATGGCCCCCAACCGCGAGCCGAAAACCGTCGCGGAATTGGTGGCGGCCATCAAAAAGGAACCGGACAAGTGGACCTTCGGCACGCCGGCGCTGGGCGCGCCAGGTCATCTTGCGACCATCGCATTCAACCGGGCGGCAGGCGTGAGCGCCACCATCCTTCCCTATCGCGGCACGGCGCCGGCGCTCACCGACGTCGCCGGCGGACACATCCAACTCCTGATCGATCCGGTGCTCGCCCTGCTTCCGATGGCCAGGGAAAAGAAGGTTATCGGTCTTGCCGTCACGTCGGGCAAGCGCACGCGCCTTGCGCCGGAAATCCCGACGGTCGCCGAAAGCGGCCTCGCCGGGTTCGATCATGCCTCATGGTATGGGCTGTGGGGCCCGAAGGCCTTGCCGCCGACGATCGTCGCAACGTTGAATCAGATGTTCAACGCAGCGGTGAAGCAGCTCGACTCGGAAGGCAAATTGGCGAATCTTGGCATCGAACCCGTTACCGAGGGGCCCGAGCAGTTCGCTGAATTTGCGGCGAAGTATGTCAGGCGCAATGCCGACCTGCTGAAGGCCGCCAAGTTCGAGCCGGCCTGATCGCGACCACATCCGCGCGCATCGCGACGGTCGCGAGCGCGTGTGTCCGCGATATCGCTCGGATGCTAAAGCGGCATATCCCCGCTTTTTGCATGTCAGTATCCCCGCAACGTCTTCGCGATCGCGCGTCGAAGAGTTTTGCGCGCGCAATGCAATGACTCGGAAACCGCCCTAGAATGCCTCATTTTGACGCATTTTCGACGGCGAACCGGTTTCACCTCGTCGGAAAAAACGACCCGCGCAAATGCTGCACTGCGCACAGAGCAAAATTTGTCAGGTCCGCTCACGCAAAATTATTTCACATCGTCGCGCCCGCCGGGATATGGTCGCCGCCGCAAGGCGGGGTGAAGGGGGCGAAGGTTCGTTGATCTTCGGCTGAATTCTCTGGCCGACCCTCGACCGTGACCTCGATCGCATGTCTTTGACAGACAAGAGAGGCCGCGGAACGCGTGGCTTATTCCTCGGGATGACGATTTTCCATGGGATTGGCGGCGCGGCGCGGGCGAGCCTTGTTTTTCGGACGCATCTGAGGCGTCCCGCCATAGAACCCATCGCCGCTTCAGCTCTGACGCGGCGATGACATGAATACGAGCGAGACATTGAAATGAGCACAGCACCCCTGCAACAGGCGATCACGCCGCCGAAGAAATCCGAACTGTCATCAGCCTTGATATTCATTGCCGTGATCGCGGTCGTGGTGTGGGCGCCGCTCGTCTATTGGCTCACCAGCGGCCAGATGCCGTGGCGTCTGTTCGGGGCGGCGCGCGAAT
>JANRIQ010000027.1:0-327458 GCA_033764775.1 Hyphomicrobiales bacterium
TGAGCGCCCTGGTGTTGCAGCGGCCGGCGAAATCGGAGAGGTCGCGGAAGCGCCCCGCCAAGATGCGCTCGGCCATCAGGCTCTCGACCGCCTGCGCGCCGATGTTCTTGAGCGCCGCCAGCGAATAGCGGATGGCGCCACGCTCCTTGCCTGCCCGCGGCGGGTCGGCAAGGAAATCCACCTCGGACGTGTTCACGCACGGGGGCAGAAGCGCGATGCCCGACTTCTTGGCTTCGGACGCGTACATGGCGAGCTTGTCGGTGTTGCCCATGTCGAGCGTCATGGAGGCGGCCAGGAACTCCTCGCGGAAGTTCGCCTTCAGGTAGGCCGTGTGGTAGCTGACCAGCGCATAGGCGGCAGCATGGCTTTTGTTGAAGCCGTAGCCGGCGAACTTGTCGACCAGCTCGAAAATGTACTCGGCCTCGGGCTTCCTGACGCCGTTCTTCATGGCGCCCTGGACGAAGCGGCTCTGCTGCTGCGCCATCTCCTTCTTGTCCTTCTTGCCCATGGCGCGCCGCAGCAGGTCGGCCTCGCCGAGCGAGAAGCCCGCCATCACCTGGGCGATCTGCATTACCTGCTCCTGGTAGATGATGACGCCGTAGGTCTCCTTCAGGATCGGCTCCAGCATGGGATCGGGATAGTCGATCGGCTCCTCGCCGTGCTTGCGGTGGATGTAGGTCGGTATGTTGTCCATGGGGCCGGGGCGGTAGATCGCCACCATGGCGATGATGTCCTCGAAGAGGTCGGGCTTCAGCTTGCGCTAGCTCTCGCGCATGCCGGTGCTTTCAAGCTGGAACACGCCGACTGTGTCGCCCTTGGACAAAAGCTCGTAGGTCGCCGGGTCGTCCAACTCAAGCTGGGCAAGGTTGATCTCGCGGCCCGAGGCGCGGATCATCTCCTCGGCCTTGGCGAGCACGGTCAGCGTTTTGAGGCCGAGAAAATCGAACTTCACAAGCCCCGCCGGCTCCACCCATTTCATGTTGAACTGGGTGACGAGCATTTCGGAGCGCGGATCGCGGTAGAGAGGCGTCAGTTCCACGAGCGGCCTGTCGCCGATGACGACGCCTGCCGCGTGGGTGGAGGCGTGGCGGTAAAGCCCTTCGAGCTTCTGCGCCACCTCCAGCATCTGCGCCACCACCGGTTCGCCGTCGCGGGCCTCCTGCAGCTTCGGCTCGCCAGCGATGGCCTCGGCCAGCGTGACCGGATTGGCCGGATTGTTCGGCACCAGCTTGCACAGGCGGTCCACCTGCCCGTAAGGCATTTGCAGCACGCGGCCTACATCGCGCAGGCAGGCGCGCGCCTGCAGCTTGCCGAAGGTGATGATCTGGGCGACGCGGTCGCGGCCGTATTTGCGCACCACGTACTGAATGACCTCGTCGCGGCGGTCCTGGCAGAAGTCGATGTCGAAATCGGGCATCGAGACGCGCTCGGGGTTGAGGAACCGCTCGAACAGCAGGCCGAAACGCAAGGGATCGAGGTCTGTGATCGACAGCGCCCACGCGGCGACCGAACCGGCGCCCGATCCGCGCCCTGGTCCGACGGGGATCCCTTGCGCCTTCGCCCATTGGATGAAGTCGGCGACGATGAGGAAGTAGCCGGGGAACTTCATGCGGATGATGACGTCCAGCTCGAAAGCGAGACGCGCGCGGTAATCCTCCGGCGTTTTGCCCGGCGTGAGCGGCCCGACGGCCAAGCGCTTCTCCAGCCCTTCAGCGGCCTGGCGGCGCAACTCGTCCGCTTCGGCCGCAAGCGCATCCGCGCCCTCGCCCGTGAAACGGGGCAGTATGGGCGCGCGCGTGACGGGGCGGAAGGCGCAGCGGCGGGCGATCTCGACCGTGTTTTCCAGCGCCTCCGGCAAATCGGCGAACAGCGCGCACATCTGCGCGCGCGTCTTGAAGCTGTGCTCGGGCGTCAGGCGACGGCGGTCGTCCTCGGCCACATAGCGCCCTTCCGCGATGCACAGAAGCGCGTCGTGGGCGTCATAATCCTCGGCTTTCGGAAAAAACGCCTGGTTCGTCGCCACAATGGGCAGCGACCGGCGATAGGCGAGCGAGAGTAAGTCTGCTTCGACCCGCCGCTCGTCCGCGGCGCCGTGCCGCTGCACCTCGATATAGAGCCTGTCGCCGAAAACCTCGGCCAGCCGGGCGGCGATGTCCTCCGCCATGTCGGCGCGGCCCTCGGCCAGCAGGCGGTTAAGCGGCCCCTCGGGCCCGCCGGTCAGGCAGATGAGGCCAGCGGCATGCCGCGCCACGGCGTCCAGATCGACGCAGACGGCGCTCTCCATCGAAGGCTCCAAAAAAGCGGCGCTCGTCAGGCGCACCAAATTGGCGTAGCCCGGAGCGTCTTTGGCCAGGAGGGCGAGAGGCGCACGCAGCCGGTTGTCGCCGGGCGCGCCGGGCCGCCCGTTGCGTTGCGACAGCGCGAGCGGGAAGGCGACGTCGAGCGTGCAGCCTATGATGGGCTGGACGCCTTTTTCCGCCAAGGTCTCGGAGAATTCGAGCGCGCCGAACAGGTTGTTGCGGTCGGTGATGGCCACGGCTGGCTGGCGGTCGGCCTCGGCCAGATCGCGGATCTTCTTGATGGGCAGCGCGCCCTCAAGCAGGGAATACGCCGAGTGCACGCGCAGATGCACAAAGCCAGGCGATTTGGTCATGGGCGCACCACGTGAGTTTCCATGCGCGGAACTATGCCGCGATTCCCGCGCGGCCGCAGGGTGCGGCGCGGCCCAAATTGGCGCGCGTCCCCGCTTCCTTATTGCTCGTTCGCCGCGCGCGGGCGGAATGGCGCGCTGTGGGCCGGGCCAAAGGCGGGACGAGCCGCGAAACCGGAGCGCGGCGTCTCGTGCAGCAGCCCGTCCTCGAGGCGCAAGATGCGGTCCATGCGCTCGGCCAGCTCGAAATTGTGCGTGGCGATGAGCGCGGCGAGGCCGGTCTGGCGGATGAATGCGGTCAATTGCTCGAACACGCGCTCGGCGGTCGGCGGGTCGAGGTTGCCGGTCGGCTCGTCGGCGAGAAGCAGGCGCGGGTGGTTGGCGACGGCGCGGGCGATGGCGACGCGCTGCTGCTCGCCGCCGGACAGCTCCGCCGGGCGGTGCACGCCGCGCTCCGCGAGGCCAAAGCCGGAGAGGAGATCACGCGCGCGGTGTTCGGCCTCCGAACGCGGGACGCCGGCGATCATCTGCGGGATGACGACGTTTTCAAGCGCGGAGAATTCCGGCAGCAGATGATGGAACTGGTAGACAAAACCGATCTGCGTGCGGCGCAGGCGCGTCCGCTCGCGGTCGGACAGGGCCACGCAGTCCTCATCCCCGATGACGACCGCGCCGCCCTGCGGCTTCTCCAGCAGGCCGATGATGTGGAGGAGGGACGATTTGCCCGAGCCGGACGGCCCGACGAGCGCCACCGCTTGGCCGGGGTAAATATCGGCCGAGGCACCGCGCAGCACGTGCAACTCGCGCCCGCCCTGGCTGTAGGAGCGGTGCAGGTCGATGAGGCGGACGGCGGGCTTGACGATGCGCTGCTCCACGGGCGGCCTCACTCGTATCTGAGAGCTTCGACAGGGTCGAGGCGCGCGGCGCGCCACGAGGGGTAGAGGGTGGCGAGCACCGAGAGCGACAGCGCCATGGCGACGATGGCGGCGACTTCGTTCCAGTCGATCACCGCCGGCAGCTTGGTGAGGAAATAGACGCTCGACGGGAACAGGTGCGTGTTCGTCACCCACTGCACAAATTGGCGGATGGCCTCGATGTTCTGGCACACGACGACGCCGAGCGCGAGGCCGGCGATGGTGCCGACCACGCCGATGCTGGCCCCCGTCACGAAAAACACCCGCATCACCGCGCCGCTCGTCGCGCCCATGGTCCGCAGGATCGCGATGTCTCGCCCCTTGTCCTTCACCAGCATGATCATGCCGGAAATGATGTTGAGCGCAGCAACCAGAACGATCAGGGTCAGAATCATGAACATCACGTTCCGTTCGACTTGCAGCGTGTTGTAAAACGTGGCGTTGCGTTGTCGCCAATCGTTCATCACGATGTCGGGCCCGGCGGCGGCGCTCATGGCCGGCGTATACTCCTCCACGCGGTCGGGGTCGGCGACCATCACTTCAAGCACGGTCGCCGAGTCGCCCAGATTGAAGAATTTCTGCGCTTCACCCATGGCGAGGAACGCGATGGATGAGTCGTACTCCGACATGCCGATCTCGAAGATGGCCGTCACAGGGTAGCGCTTGGTGCGCGGCGACGTGCCAAACGGGGTCGAGGCGCCGCGCGGGGCGATGAGCGTCACCTCGCCGCCGACCGTCACGTTCAGCGCGTTGGCGAGGCGCGACCCGATGGCGACGCCGCCCGCCGCGTCGAAGCCGTCGAGCGTGCCGAAAAAGATGTTCTTGGAGACCGCGTCGAGCGCCTGGATGTCCGCCTCGCGGATGCCGCGGATGACTGCACCGGTGGCGCTCGCCGGCGTCGAGATCATCGCCTGCCCCTCGATCACGGGCAGCGCCTGGGTGACGCCGGGCACGGTCAGCAGGCGCTTCACCACGTCGTCGTAGTCGGTGAAGGCGCGGGCGAGCGGGCGCGCGATCACGTGCCCGTTCAGGCCCATGATCTTGTCGAACAACTCCTTGCGGAAGCCGTTCATCACCGACATGACGATGATGAGGGTTGCGACGCCGAGCATGATGCCGATGAACGAAAACCCGGCGATGACCGAGATGAAGCCTTCTTTGCGGCGCGCGCGCAGATAACGCGTGGCGAGCATCCATTCAAACGCGGAGAACGGCCGGATGTCGCTCGCGGCGGCTTTCATCGCTTTCCGCTCCCTTTTTTGGCGACCCGTGCCGCCTGCTTCTCCGCCGCCGCCTCCATGGCGCGAACGGGCGCGGCCGGCGCCAGCATTTTCACCGCGTCGGCGGGCGTCGCCATGACGCGCTCGCCCGTCGCCCGATTCTTCACCTCGACCTCGCCCGCCGCGAGGCTTTTCGGCCCGACGATCACCTGCCAAGGCAGGCCGATCAAATCCATCGTCTTGAACTTGCCGCCCGCCCGCTCGTCCGTGTCGTCATAGAGCACGTCGGCGCCGGCCGCATGCAGGCTCTCGTAAATTTCGCGGCAGGCGCCGTCGGAGGCCGCATCGCCGACCTTCAGATTGATCAGTCCGACCTTGAACGGCGCAACCGCCTCCGGCCAGACGATGCCCGCCTCGTCGTGGCTCGCCTCAATGATGGCCCCCGCCAGCCGCGACACGCCGACGCCGTAGGAGCCGCCCTGGGCCGTCACCAGCGCGCCGTCCGGCCCTTGCACCTGGCATTTCATGGGCTGGGAGTACTTCGTGCCGAAAAAGAAGATATGCCCGACCTCGATGCCGCGCGCCGACACGCGCTTGTCATCCGGCAGGGACGCGAACCGCGCCGCGTCGTGCATCTCCGATGTGGCGGCGTATTTGCCCGTCCATCTCGCCACTTCAGCGGACAAATCGGCGTCGTAGTCGATATCCTCGGGCGGCGCGGGCATGTCGATGAGGTCGCGATGGCAATAGACCTCGCTCTCCCCCGTCTGCGCGAGCACGATGAACTCGTGAGAGAGATCGCCGCCTATCGGCCCGGTGTCCGCCTTCATCGGAATGCCCTTCAGCCCCATGCGTGAGAATGTGCGCAAATAAGCCAGGAACATTTTGTTGTAGGAATGGCGCGCGGCTTCTTCGGTGAGGTCGAAGGAGTAGGCGTCTTTCATCAGGAATTCGCGGCCGCGCATCACACCGAAGCGCGGGCGCACCTCGTCGCGGAACTTCCACTGGATGTGATAGAGCGTGCGCGGGAGATCGCGGTAGGACTTCACCCCGTCGCGAAAGATCTGCGTGATCTGCTCCTCGTTCGTCGGCCCGTAGAGCATGTCGCGCTCGTGGCGGTCCTTGATGCGCAGCATTTCAGGGCCGTAGGCGTCATAGCGGCCGCTCTCGCGCCAGAGGTCGGCGAGTTGGATGGTCGGCATGAGCACCTCGATCGCGCCGGTGCGATCCTGCTCCTCTCGGACGATGCGCTCGATCTTTTTCAAGACGCGTAAGCCGAGCGGCAGCCACGAATAGATGCCCGCGCTCGCCTGACGGATCATTCCCGCGCGCAGCATGAGCCGATGCGAGACGATCTCGGCCTCTTTCGGGTCGTCGCGCAAAATGGGGAGAAAAAAGCGGCTTAATCTCATGCGGCGATGCGCCCTCGCGTGACGTTTCCTTGCAAGCGTGTTAAACAGTTATCGAGCGCTTAGCAATCATCGCTCCGTCGCCCGGGTCCAACATTCCCACAGGCCGGGCGCGCGGACAAAACGCCACGTCGCCCAAGTTAACAAACAGGTGACAAGCCCTGCGTTTTTGACTACCCTGCCCTTCGCGAAATGCATACATGTGTTCGCGTGGAACGTCACCGCAAGGGAGAGCGGATTGCGCAAGTTTTGCGGAGAATGGTCCAAGTCTGGGGAGTAATGCTCAACCGCAGGAGCCGAAGGCGACCACCGCCTGAGGTACAACAAACCCTGTTATAAAAACACTGATTATGGCGGGCCTCAAAACCCGTCATTTTATTTTGTCAGATCGGCAACCGATCGAGAAGACGGTTGTCCACAACCCAATAGATGCCTGCGAAAATGACGAGCGAAATCAGCGTTGTGACGCCCGCCAGCGCCCAAAGGCTGTAAACGCGGCGCCCGCGGCCGGCGCGGTCGCTCGCGGCGAAGGGGAGCGCGGCGAACCACACCAACCACCACACGATGAAAAAGACGCCGATGCCGAGCGTCCACGTCATGCCTGTTCAAGCTCCACCAGCGTGCCGAAAAAGTCCTTCGGGTGCAAAAACAACACCGGCTTGCCATGGGCGCCGATCTTGGGCTCGCCGCCGCCGAGGATGCGCGCGCCTTGCGCCGCGAGCGCATCGCGGGCGGCGATGATGTCGTCGACCTCGTAGCAGATGTGGTGGATGGCTCCGCCCGGGTTTTTCTCCAGGAAGCCGGCGATGGGAGAGGCGTCGCCGAGCGGCTCCAACAGTTCGATCTTGGTGTTCGGCAGCTCGATGAAGATGGTCGAGACGCCGTGATCCGGTTGCGCCACGATCTCCGACACGCTGGCGCCAAGCTTGGCGCGATAGACCTCCGCCGCCTGCGCCAGACTCGGCACGGCGATGGCGACATGGTTCAGGCGGCCGATCATGAGCGTTCTCCCTTTCGCGGCGTCAAACGATGGAAACCATCACCGAGCATACCGTCTTTTTGCCCCAGACCCCAGCGATGGCCGAACGCACCGACCGGCGGATCGCCTCCTCCACGAGCTCGGCGTCTTTGCGACGGGCGCGCGGAATGCTGGTCAAAGCGCCGTGGATGGCTTTTTCGATGACCTCGTCAATCGGCTCGCCGTCGTCGTCCTCCTCGGGCACGCCGCAGGTCACCCAATCCGGGTCGGCGGCCAGATCGCCGTCGCGGCGCAGGACGAGCGCGACCGTCACCGCGCCCGCAAAGCTCAGCTTACGGCGCTCCTGCACGGGGCCGTCCTCCGACGGGGCGATCAGCTCGCCGTCGCGGTAGACCCGGCCGACCGGCGCCTCGTCCACGATCTCCGGCTCGCCCGGCAACAGCCGCACGATATGGCCGTTGCGCACGCCGCCGAGCGCTTTCAGGCCGTTCTCGCGGGCGAAGCGCACATGCTCCTCCAGATGGCGCGGCTCGCCATGCACGGGGATGAGCGTTTTCGGCTTCGCCCACCCATACATCTTTTGCAGTTCCCCCCGGCGCGGATGGCCGGAGGTGTGCACGGGCGTCGCGTCATCCCCGGTGATGACCTCAACGCCCTGGTCGGCAAGGTTGTTCTGAACCCGCAGCACCGCGTTCTCGTTGCCCGGGATGGTGCGGCTGGAGAAGACAACCGTGTCGCCGCGGTTCAGCGTAATGCGCGGATGCTCGTCCTCAGCGATGCGGGCGAGCGCGGCGCGCGGCTCGCCCTGGCTGCCGGTGCACAGAAGCGCGACCTTGTCGTTCGGCAAATAGCCGAATTCGTCCTCGGTGCGGAACTCGAACCCAGCGGGCCACAGACCGCTCTCGCGCGCCGCCTCCACCACCCGGTGCATGGCGCGGCCTGAGAGCACAAGCTCGCGCCCCGCCGCTTTCGCCGCCTTCGCCACGGCAAGCAGCCGCGCGGCGTTCGAGGCGAAAGTGGTGACGGCGACGCGGCCTTGCGCGCCGGCGATGATCATCCCCAATCCGCGCTCCACGTCGGCCTCCGAGCCGGTGTGCCCCTCCGAGAGCACGTTGGTGCTGTCGCAGATCATTACGTCGACGCCCTCGCGGCCAAGCGCCTCGATCTTGGCCGTGTCCGTCGCCCAGCCGAGCCCGGGCGCGGGGTCGAGCTTCCAGTCGGCGGTGTGGAAGACGACGCCGCCGCCATGGCGGAAAATCACGCCGCTTGTCTCAGGGATCGAGTGGGCCATGTTGACCAGTTCCAGATCGAACGGGGCGATGCTGAAGCGCGCTCCGGCCTCCACCACCCGCAGCGGAACCTCGTTGCGCCACGGCCGGTCGTGCAGCTTCGATTTCAGCATTTCGAGCGTGAAACGCGTTCCATAGACGGGGACGCGCAGGCGCGGCCACAGATAGGGCATGGCGCCGAAATGGTCTTCATGCGAGTGGGTGAGCAGAATGCCCACCAAATTGGCGCGCTCCTCCTCGATGAAGCGCAGATCGGGAAGCACCAGATCGACGCCGGGCTCTCGGTCGTCGGGGAACGTGACTCCTAGATCCACCATGAGCCACTTGCGGTTCGCATCATCGCCGACGCCGTAGAGATAGACGTTCATCCCGATTTCGCCCACGCCGCCGAGGGCGAGGAAAACCATCTCGGACTTGGCGGGCGTCAGGGGCATCCACACTCCGTAAGGTCAAAGGCCGCGCGGCGAACGATGGTCAAAAACACACGTCGCCGGCGGTCACGCGGCGTTCCCCGGCGCCCGCCGAATCGGCCAGAAGCAGCGCTCCATCGTCATCTAATCCGAGGAATACGCCCGCCACAACACTTCCGTTCACCCGGACGCTGACCGGCGCGCCGAGACCGTAGGCGCGGGCAAGCCATGCGTTCCGCACGGCGCCGAAGCCGCGGCCGTCGTCCCAGCGGCGCAGCCAGCCAGCCATCGCCGCGACAAGGGCGTCGAACACGCGGTCGACGGTCGCATCCGGCGCAAAGGCCCGCGCATGCGCCACCGGCCGATCAAGCCCTGAGGGCGGGGATGCGACGTTGACCCCGACGCCGATGACGACCGCGCGCCCCGGTCCCGTCGAACCCATGCTTTCGAGCAGCACGCCGCCGGCCTTGGCCCCCTCGATGAGGATGTCGTTCGGCCATTTGAGCGCGATGCGCGGCGCGGCGGCCGGGCGCATGGCGGCGACGGCGTCGGCGGCGGCCACGGCGGCGAGCAGGGACAGGCCGGGAGCGGCGGACGGCGCGCAGGCGGGTCGCAGCAGCAGGCTGGCGTAGAGATTGCCGGGCGGCGAGGTCCAGGCTCGGCCCGCGCGGCCGCGTCCGAGGGTTTGCGCGTCCGCCCTGATCCACAAGCCGCCGGGGTCGCCTGCGGCCGCCCGGTCGAGCGCCTCGGCGTTTGTCGATGGGAGAACCGCGAAACGCTCGATGCGGAACGCCGCCGCGTCGGCAGCTAGAGGGCTGGCTGCGCGGTCAACGGTCATGGGGCCGGAAACAGCGAGCGAGCCGCGTAATCGGCGCTGTCGATGAGCGGCGCCGGGGCCGCCACAAAGAGCAGCACAAACGCGCCCGCCAGCACGAACACGAACCGGATCGACCGCGCCATCGGATCGAGATTGGGCGCCGGCTCGTAAAAATACATAATTGCTGCGATGCGCAGATAGTAATAGGCCGCCACGACGGACATCACAACGCCGAACACGGCCAGCCAGAACATCTTCGCATCGATGGCGGCCTGGAACACATAGAGCTTGGCGAAGAACCCGGCGAGCGGCGGGATGCCGGCGAGCGACACCATCAGCATGGCCATAATGAAGGCCGTGGCGGGCTGACTGCGGGAGAGCCCGGCCAGATCCTCGGTGCTTTCAAGCGCGCGGCCGTCGCGCCGCATGGCGATGACGCAAGCGAATGCGCCGAGCGTCATCGCCAGATAGATCGCCATATAGACGATGAGGCCCCTAACCCCCTCCGCCGTGCCGACCGCCAGACCGATGAGCGCAAAGCCCACATTGCCGATGGAGGAGTAAGCCATCAGCCGCTTGATGTTGCGCTGCCCGATGGCGGCGAAGGCCCCGAGCGCCATGGAGCCCACGGCGACGGCGATCACGATCTGGCGCCATTCGTCGGCGGCGTTGGGGAAGGCGTCGATGACGACGCGGGTGAACAGAGCCATGGCCGCCACCTTGGGCGCGGCGGAGAAAAAGGCGGTGACCGGCGCGGGCGCGCCCTCGTACACATCGGGCGTCCACATATGGAACGGCACGGCCGACACCTTGAACGCCATGCCGGCGACGACGAAAACCAGCCCGAACACGAGGCCGATGGGCAGCGGATCGCCGCTCGCCGCCGCCGCGATCGCCGGAAACGAGGTCGAGCCGGCGGCGCCGTAGACCAGCGAGCAGCCGTAGAGCAGCATGCCCGAGGACAGCGCGCCGAGCACGAAATACTTCAGCCCGGCCTCGGACGAGCGGACATTGTCGCGGTGGAACGCGGCGATCACGTACAGCGCGAGGCTCTGCAGCTCGAAGCCCATGTAGAGCGTGATGAGATCGTTCGCCGAGATCATCAGCATCATGCCGACGGTCGAGAGCAGCACGAGCACGGGAAACTCAAACTTGAAGATGTTTTCACGCTTCAGATAGTCGACCGACAGCAGCAGCGAGAACGCGGAGGCGGCGAGCGTCAGCAGTTTCATCATGCGCGCGAAGGCGTCGTCGATAACGGCCCCACCGAACGCCGTGCGCACGCCGGGTTCGGCCAGCGTGACAAGCGCGCCCGCAGCGATGAGAGCGGCGATGGAGAGGGCGGTCACGGCGGGAGCGGAGGTTTTCTCGGCGAACACGCCGCCGAGCAGCAGCGCCATTGCGGCGAGTGCGAGGAAGATTTCAGGCGTCAGCGCGAAGCCCGTGGCGAGCGCGGCGATGTCGGCGGTTATGTCGGCGGGCATCGGCGGCCTCCTAGCGCGCGGCGTAGACGGATTTGCCGGCGGCGGCGAGCGCGGCGTCGTAATTGGCGATGAGCTGCTGAACGGACGGAGCCATGAAATCCAGCACCGGCGCCGGGTAGAAGCCGAGCGCGATGGTGAGAATGACGAGCGGCGCCATGACCGCGATCTCGCGCGGGGTGAGATCGGCGATGCTCTGCAGGTTCGCCTTCTCCAGCTTGCCGAAGATCACGCTTCGATACAAATAGAGGGCGTACACGGCGGATAGGATGATCCCGAGTGTGGCGAACAGCGCGACCCAGGTGTTGGCGCGGTAAGCTCCCAACAGCGTTAGGAACTCGCCGACGAAGCCCGATGTGCCCGGCAAGCCCACATTGGCCATGGTGAACACCATGAACACAGCGGCGTAGAGCGGCATGCGGTCCGCGAGGCCCCCATAGGCCTCGATGTCGCGGGTGTGCATGCGGTCGTAGATGACGCCGACCGCCAGGAACAGCGCGCCGGAGACGACGCCGTGGGAGAGCATCTGGAACACGCCGCCCTGCACGCCCTGCATATTGGCGGCGAAAATTCCCATGGTCACGAAGCCCATATGCGCGACGGAGGAGTAGGCGATGAGCTTTTTGATGTCCTCCTGCGCGAAAGCGACGATGGAGGTGTAGATGATGGCGATGACGGACAGCGCGAAAACGAGCGGCGCGAAATCCGCGCTGGCGAGCGGGAACATGGGCAGTGAGAAGCGCAGGAAGCCATAGCCGCCCATTTTTAGCAGGATGCCCGCGAGGATGACGGAGCCGGCGGTCGGCGCCTCCACATGCGCGTCGGGCAGCCAGGTGTGCACGGGCCACATGGGCATCTTCACCGCGAAGGAGGCGAAGAAGGCGAGCCACAGCCAGAACTGCGCCTCGGGCGAGAACTTGAACGCGGCGAGCGTCGGGATGTCGGTCGTGCCCGCCTGCCCGTACATGTACATGATGGCGAGCAGCATCAGCACCGAGCCGAGGAGAGTGTAGAGGAAGAACTTGAAGCTGGCGTAGATGCGCCGCTTGCCGCCCCACACCCCGATGATGATGAACATCGGGATCAGCACGCCCTCGAAGAACAGGTAGAAAATGATGAGGTCGAGCGCGCAGAACACGCCGATCATCAGCGTCTCCAGCACAAGGAACGCGATCATATACTCCTTCACGCGCGTCTCGATGGCGGTCCAGCTCGCGAGGATGCAGAGCGGCATGAGGAAGGTGGTCAGAATCACGAACGGCAGCGAGATGCCGTCGACGCCCATGTGATAGCTGATGGCCTCGCCGATCCAGGGATGCTTCTCAACGAACTGATATTTAGCGCTCGTGGGGTCGAAGCCGGCGAGCAGATAGAGCGACACAGCGAAGGTGATGAGCGTCGTCCACAGCGCGATCCACCGGGCGTTGCGGCGGCTGTCGGCGTCGTCTCCCCGCAGCGCCAGGATGAGCGCGGCGCCGAGCAGCGGCAGGAACGTCACGGTGGAGAGGATCGGCCAGTCCGCCATGGCTCAGAACCCCTTCGCGCGCACGTAGACATAGAGGAAATAGCTGGCGATGAGGGCGACCCCTGTCAGCATGACGAACGCGTAATGATAGACATAGCCAGTTTGCGCCTTGACCAGCCGGCCGGTCACGTCCGCCACGCGCGCGGCGACGCCATCCGGCCCGAGGCCGTCGATGATCGCGCCGTCGCCGGTTTTCCAAAGCTGCCTCGCCAGCCAGCGATAGGGGCGCACGAACAGCCAGTCATACAGCTCGTCGATATACCATTTGTTGTAGAGGAAGGCGTGGATCGGCCAAAAGGCGCGCACCACGAAGGCGGGCGTGCCGGGCGCGAGGATGTAGGCGAACCAGGCGACGAGGAAGCCGGCGGCCATGGCGATGGTCGGCGACCAGACGACCCACGCGGGCGCGTTCTTCGCCTCTTTCAGAATTTGGTTGTCCGGCAAGGTGAACAGCGCGCCACGCCAGAAGTCCGCGTAGCCGTAGCCCACGAAATACTTGTAGAAGACGAAACCGGCGGCCAGCGCGCCGATAGCCAGGATGACCAGCGGCGCCAGCATCACCCACGGCGCTTCGTGCGCGTGTTCGGCGGCGTGCGCGTCGCGCGGTTTGCCGAAGAAGGCCATGAACATTAGCCGCCAGGAGTAAAGCGAGGTCAGGAACGCGGCGGCGACGAGCAGCCAGAACGCCGAGCGCGAGGCCGGGTTCTGCGCCACATAAGCCGCCTCGACGATCATGTCCTTGGAGAAGAAGCCGGCGGTGTACGGGAAGCCGGTCAGCGCCAGCGTGCCGATCAGCATCATCCAGAAGGTGATCGGCGTTATGCGGCGCAAGCCGCCCATGTTGCGCAAGTCCTGCTCATGATGCAGCGCGTGGATGACCGACCCGGCGCCGAGGAACAGCAGCGCCTTGAAGAAGGCGTGGGTGAACAGGTGAAATATCCCCGCCGCGTAGGCGCCAACGCCGAGCGCGACGAACATATAGCCGAGTTGCGAGCAGGTCGAGTAGGCGATGACGCGCTTGATGTCGTTCTGGGCGAGGCCGACCGTCGCGGCGAAGATGGCGGTCAGAGCGCCGACCGCCGTGACCACTGTCAGCGCGGTGTCCGACAGCTCGAACATCGGCGATAGCCGCGCGACAAGAAACACGCCCGCCGTCACCATCGTCGCGGCGTGGATGAGGGCGGAGACCGGCGTTGGACCCTCCATGGCGTCGGGGAGCCAGGTGTGGAGCAGGAATTGCGCGGACTTGCCCATCGCGCCCATGAACAAGAGGAGGCAGATGACCGTCATCACGTCGAGGTCGTAGCCTAGGAATGGCATGGTCTTGCCGACTTGATCGGGCGCGGCGGCGAACACGCTGTCGAAATCGACCGTGCCGAACACCGCGAAGGTCGCGAAGATGCCGAGAGCGAAGCCGAAGTCGCCCACCCGGTTGACGACGAACGCCTTGATCGCCGCCGCGTTTGCCGAGGGCTTGTGATACCAGAAACCGATCAGCAGGTAGGACGCAAGGCCGACGCCCTCCCAGCCGAAGAACATCTGTACGAAGTTATCGGCCGTCACCAGCGTCAGCATGGCGAAGGTGAACAGCGACAGGTAGGCGAAGAAGCGTGGCTGGCCGTCGTCTTCCTCCATATAGCCCGTCGAGTAGACGTGCACGAGCGCGGAGACGGTATTGACGACCACCAGCATCACGGCGGTGAGCGTGTCGATGCGCAAGCTCCAGGCCGCCTGCAGATCGCCGGACGACATCCAGGGCAGCACCGCCACCCGGGCCGTCTCGCCCCCGAAACCGACCTGATAGAAGGCGAGCCAGGACAGCACAGCCGCCGTGCCGACCAGCACGCTCGAGAGCACGCCCGAGGCCTTGTCCCCGAGCTGGCGCCCGAACAGGCCGACGATCAAAGCGCTCGCAAGGGGCAGGAAGACGATGGCGCTGTACATGCCCTACCCCTTCATCATGCTGACGTCGTCGACCGCGATGGAGCCGCGATTGCGGTTGTAGACCACGATGATGGCGAGGCCGATGGCAGCCTCCGCCGCCGCGACGGTGAGGATGAGCAGCGCAAAAATCTGCCCAGTCAGGTCGCCGAGATAGGCCGAAAAGGCGACCATGTTGATGTTCACCGCGAGCAGGATCAGCTCGATGGACATGAGAATGACGATGACGTTTTTCCGGTTGAGGAAGATGCCGAAAATGCCGAGCGTGAACAGGATCGCCGCCACCGTGAGGTAGTGCGAGAGGCCGATGTCAGCCGTCATGACAGACCTCGCCCGGTCGGAACCTTCACCACCTCGATGGCGTCGGCGGGGCGACGACCCACTTGCGCGGCGACGTTCTGCCGCTTGACGCCCTCGCGGCTGCGCAGGGTAAGCACGATGGCGCCGATCATCGCAACGAGCAGCACGAGCCCGGCGATCTGGAAGAAGAACACGTAATCGGTGTAAAGCACGCGTCCGATCGCCTCAGTGTTGGACACCGCCTCAGGGGGCGGCGCCGGGCTTTTCACCGCGACCCCACCGGGAGCGAGCGCCGGCCAGCTCCCGGCCACCAGGATCAGCTCCGCCAGCAGGATGACGCCGACCGCCGCGCCAACAGGCAGAAATTTCATGAAGCCGGCGCGCAGCTCGGCGAAATCCACATCCAGCATCATCACGACGAACAGGAACAGCACGGCGACCGCGCCCACATAGACGATGACGAGGATCATCGCGATGAACTCCGCGCCGAGCAGCAGGAACAGCCCGGCCGAGTTGAAGAAGGCGAGGATCAGGAACAGCACGGCGTGCACAGGATTGCGCACCGTGATGACCATAAAGGCCGAGGCGACCGTGATCGCGGCGAACAAGTAAAAGAAGGCGGCGGCCACTGACATCGGCGGGGGCGGCTCCGTATGGGTCGGTTTGGGGATACCGTCATCGCGCGCCGAGTTCAAGGCGTTTCGGCGCCGCGCCCAGGCGTCTCACTGTGGCGAACGGAACATCCGGCCCCAGCGCACCTCAGCCTGCGCTCCGTCGTTCGGCGCGGAGGATGAGAAGAAAATCGTGCTGACTTTACCAATCAGATTGTCATAAGGCACGAAACCGAGATTCGAGTAGCGCGAGTCAGCGGAGTTGTCGCAATTGTCGCCGAGCACGAAGTATGAGGCGGGCGGTACGGAGAACGCTTTGGTGTCATCGCCCCGGCTCTCAGAGATCATATCGAGCACGGGGTAGGACACGCCGTTAGGCAGCGTTTCGCGGAACTGTTTGATGGCGGCGCCCTCGCCGGCGTAATCCTCCATCGGCTCAAGCTTCACGGCCACAGCGTTGATATGCAGCACGCCGCCTTTGATCTGGATAGTTTCGCCGGGCAGCCCGACGATACGTTTGACATAGTCTGTTCCCGGATCCTTCGCCGAGCGGAAGATGATGATATCGCCGCGCTGCGGTTCGGCGCCGAAGACGCGCCCGGTGGCTGGCACGCCAAGAGGCGAAGAGTATTGGCCGTAGCCGTAGCTGAATTTTTTTGCGAACAGGTAATCGCCGGGAATGAGCGCCGGCGCCATCGACCCAGCGGGGATGTGGAAGGGCTGGAACGCTAACGCCCGCACGGCGCCAGTCACAATCTCCAACGCGACGAACGCCGCGACGAGCGCCGTGACGCTCCTCCACACACCAAACCGGTGCGCCGCGCCCGTCAGGCGCACAAGAATGAACAGACTCCACACCGCTAGGATGGTCGCCAGAGCAATAGCCGCCAGCGCTTCAGGGCTTCCATCAGATCCGGCTATGGCCCCGAACCCGGGTGCAACGGCGACGATGAGCCAAGCGCCAAGAGCCGCGACGATCACCGGCGGGAGCGCCCAGACAACGGCCGCGACCATGTCGCGTATCCGCCCCGCTCCGCCAATCGCGCGGCCGAGAACGATCACCAACGCCGCTTGGACCCAGATGACGATGGGGCTAACGACCGCCGACAAAGCAAGATAAAAAATCGCCGCGTCCCAAGTTATCGCACCGCCGGAATACGCCATCGCCATAAGCAGCGGCGCAACAGCCGCGCTATAGGCTAGCATCAGCGGAATGATATAACGGTCGCGCGAGGCCAGGATTTGGCGGAGGGTCGCCTGCGGCCAAATCCAAACGGAAAAAAACGGATAGCGAAAGGGCCCGATGACGGCTCCGGCTTCCGTGTTTGACTCGCCGTCCATACCTAGCTCACCGGTATGGCGCGTCGAGTTCGAGGTTCTTGGCGATGACGCGCTCCCAACGGTCGCCGTTGGCCAGCAGGCGCTCCTTGTCGTAGAGCAACTCCTCGCGCGTTTCGGTGGCGAACTCGAAGTTCGGCCCCTCGACGATGGCCTCAACCGGGCACGCCTCCTGGCAGTATCCGCAGTAGATGCATTTCACCATGTCGATGTCGTAGCGCGTGGTGCGGCGCGTGCCGTCATTGCGGCGCGGCCCGGCCTCGATGGTGATGGCCTGCGCCGGGCAGATCGCCTCGCACAGCTTGCAGGCGATGCAGCGCTCGACGCCGTTCGGGTAGCGGCGCAGCGCGTGCTCGCCCCGGAAGCGCGGGCTAACCGGGCCTTTCTCGAACGGATAGTTCACCGTCGCCTTCGGCTTGAACATGTATTTCATGCCGAGCCAGAAGGCTGAGACGAACTCCCACAGAAACGCGCCTTTAATAGATTGCGCAAAGCTCATTTGGTCACCGGTTTCTAAGCGTCAACGAACGAAAGATGCTTCTCGACGCGCTGCAGACGCATGTGAATTGCGTTCATGATGCTGAGAAGCCCGTTCATCGCCGACTCAATGGCGATAAGCCGCTGGTCAATGCTTTCAACACTTGGCTTTGTCTCGGCCACATCCGCGCGCAAAGCCGCGATTTCGCCGCGCATAAGCCGCAGTTGCTCCAGCACTAAGTTCCCGACCTCGTCAGACATCATTTTTTCCCCTCGTTTTAAGGCACCAGCCCCCCGAATTGTAGCACAGCCGCGACGGCGACGACCATAAACAGCGAGAACGGCAGGAAAACCTTCCAGCCGAGCCGCATCAACTGGTCGTAGCGGTAGCGCGGCACGATCGCCTTCACCATCGCGAACAGGAAGAAGCAGAAGCACACCTTGAGCACGAACCAGATCACGCCCGGCACCCAGGTGAACGGCGCGACGTTCGCGGGCGGCAGCCATCCGCCGAGGAACAGGATCGTCATCAGCGCGCACATCAGCGTGATCGCCACGTACTCGCCGAGCATGAACAGCAGGTATGGCGTGGAGGAGTACTCCACCATGAAGCCCGCGACGAGCTCGCTCTCCGCCTCGGGCAGGTCGAACGGCGGCCGGTTCGTCTCGGCCAGCGCCGAGATGAAGAAGATGATGAACATCGGGAACAGCGGCAGCCAGTACCAGTTCAGCGCGCCGTAAGGCCCTCGCTGCGCCTCCACGATGCCGGAGAGATTCAGCGTGCCCGCGCACAAAAGCACGGTGATGATGACGAAGCCGATGGAGACCTCGTACGACACCATTTGCGCGGCGGAGCGCAGGGCGCCGAGGAACGGATATTTCGAGTTCGACGCCCAGCCGCCCATGATGACGCCGTAGACGCCGAGCGACGAGATGGCGAAGATATAGAGTATGCCCACGTTGATGTCGGCGACCACCCAGCCTTCCGCCACCGGCACCACCGCCCAGGCGGACAGCGCCAGCACCGCCGTGACGATGGGCGCGAGCAGGAACACGGTCTTGTCCGCGCCCGCAGGAATCACCGGCTCCTTCAGAATGAACTTCAGGAAATCGGCGAAGGATTGCAGCAGCCCCCACGGCCCCACCACGTTAGGCCCGCGCCGCAGCTGCACCGCCGCCCAGATTTTGCGGTCGGCGAGGAGCAGATAGGCGACAAGCAGCAGCATGGCGACAAGCAGCCCAACGCTTTGCAGCGCGATGATCGCGACGGGGTAGCCATACGTCGTCCAAAATTCGGACAGGTTAAGCATGGGCGGCGGCTCCTTCGTCCCGCTCGTGCTTGAGCGCCGACAATTCCGCCATCACGCTGGAGGCGCGCGCAATGGGGTTGGTTTGATAAAAGTCCTCAACGGCGCCGCGGAACGGTTTGTCGCTGGGCTTGGACTTGGCCTTTTCCAGCCGCTCGATATCCTGCGTGCGGCCGGCCGCGATGGCGTCGACCCGCGCCAGATGCGGATGCGCTGCATAGATCGCCGCGCGCAGCTCGCCAAGATTGTCGTAGGGCAGCGTCTCGCCCAGATGCTCCGACAGCGCGCGGACGATCGTCCAATCCTCCCGCGCGTCGCCCGGCGGGAACACGGCGCGCTCGGCCATCTGCACGCGCCCCTCGGTGTTGACGTAGATCCCGGGCTTTTCCGTGTATGCGGCGCCCGGCAGCACGATGTCGGCGAGGCGCGCGCCGCGGTCGCCGTGGCTGCCCTGATAAATCACATAGGCCTTGCCGATGCGGCTCATGTCGAACTCGTCCGCGCCGAGGAGATAGAGCAGGTCTAGGCCGCCGCCGCCGGCCTTATCGAGCATGCCGCCCATGTCGAGGCCGCCCTCGCCGGGCACGAAGCCGATGTCTAGGCCGCCAACGCGCGCCGCCGCCGTGTGCAGCACGTTGTAGCCGTTCCAGCCCTCATCCGGTTTCAGCATGCCGGTCGAAACGGCGATCTGCCCGGCCAGATCGGCGATGGCGACGCCGTCGCTGCGGGCGAGCGCGCCCATGCCAAGGATGAGCATCGGGCGTTTGGCCGCCTTCAGCGTCTCGGCGAAGGGGTGCGCGCCGTTCGCCAAATCGGCGAGACTCGCGGCGCCCGCGCCGATGTAATCGTACGGATAGCCAAGATCGGCCGCCTCGCCGATGAGCCCGACCTTCAGCCGTCGCCCGCGCCAGCCTTTCAGCAGCCGGGCGTTGAGCACGGCGGCCTCTGCGCGCGGGTTCGAGCCGATGAGCAGCACCGCGTCCGCCTGCTCGACGCCGGCGATGGTCGCGTTGAAAATGTAGCTCGCCCGACCGTTTTTGGGATGCAGCCGGGCGCCGTCCTGCCGGCAGTCCATATGGGGGGAGCCCAGCCGGCCCATGAGCTGCTTCAGCGCGAACATTTCCTCCACCGCGCAGAGATCGCCGGCGACGGCCCCGATGCGCGCGCCCTTCGACGCCTCCACCCGAGCCTTGATTTCATTGAAGGCCTCGCCCCAGCCCACCTCAGTCAGCTTGCCGCCGACGCGCATATACGGCCGGTCGAGCCGCTGGCGCTTCAGCCCGTCCCACACGAAGCGGGTTTTGTCCGAAATCCACTCCTCGTTCACCTCGTCGTGGTTGCGCGGCAGGATGCGCATGATGTCGCGGCCGCGCGCATCGACCCGGATGTTGGAGCCGACGGCGTCCATCACGTCCACGCTCTCGGTCTTGCGCAGCTCCCAGGGCCTGGCGGTGAAGGCGTAGGGCTTGGAGGTGAGCGCGCCGACAGGACAAAGGTCGATTACGTTGCCGGACAGCTCCGACAGCATCCCGGCCTCCAAATAGGTGGTGATCTCCATGTCCTCGCCGCGGCCCGTCGCGCCAAGCTCCTCGACGCCGGCCACCTCCGTCATGAATCGGACGCAGCGCGTGCAGTGGATGCAGCGGTTCATGAACGTCTTGATGAGCGGCCCGAGATATTTGTCCTCGACCGCGCGCTTGTTCTCTTTATATCGGCTGCCGTCGAGGCCGTAATACATCGCCTGATCCTGCAGGTCGCATTCGCCGCCCTGATCGCAAATCGGGCAATCGAGCGGGTGGTTGATGAGCAAAAACTCCATCACGCCCTCGCGCGCTTTCTTCACCAACGCGCTGTCGGTGCGGATCGTCGGCGGCGTTCCATCCCTGCCCGGGCGCAAATCGTTCACCGACATATGGCAGGAGGCGATGGGCTTCGGCATGCCAACGATTTCAACGAGGCACATGCGGCAGTTGCCCGCGATCGACAGGCGCTCGTGATAACAGAAGCGGGGGATTTCCGCGCCCGCCTCTTCGCAAGCCTGCAGCACGTTGACGCCGTCTTCGACCTCTATGGTCTGGTCGTTGATGATCAGTTTGGGCATTCGGTTTCCTTGCGCATCCGAGGCGGACGGCCGTTATGCGCCGATGGCTCGCCGTGCGTCGCCCGCCGCGCGCATACTGGCTCTAATCGCACGCAACTTCAATGCTGCATAAAGCGCGGATTGGCGCGCCGGCGCCGCCGCGCTGGAAGAAGATGAGTTGTGCTACGTTGTGGCGCATGGGCTTGTCGATTCGAGGAGGCGGCATGGACTGGCGCAAAACACTCGGCGAGGCGCGGCGGCGCTTCACCGTGGCGGCGGCGATTTTGGGAGGCGCGGCGGCGGCTGCGGCGATTGCCTATTTCACCCCCAACCGAACGGCGGCGGTGCTGCTCGGCCTGCTTGGCGCGGCGGCTTTTTGCTTCCTCTACCTTTCGCGCAAGGAGCGATCCACCCAGGCGGCCGCGCTGTGGTTCGCCCTCGGCGTCACGGCCGACGCCGCTTACGCCAAGCTGAACGACGTGGCGCCCGTCACCATCGCCGGCGCGCTCATGAAGATCGTAGACGCGGTCGTGAAGCTCGGCGACTCAATGCTGCGCAGCGCCGTCGCCATCCCGCCGGACGCGCGGGCGAAAATCTCCGCCGTGACGCCGGATTTCGTCTGGGCGCTCATTCTGGGCGTGGTCGCGTTCATGATCATCGAGCGATTATCGCGGGCTTCACGGCCCTGATTGTTCCATCGCGCGCAACAATCAATTGCTTTTTGAAGGCGTTCTCTCTCCGCGTGGCTCGACATAGATTGCTTGGCATCGAAACCCGCTTATCAAGGAGCTTCCCGATGCCTCGCATAGCCCCCGTCGAACCGGCCAACGCCTCCCCCGCCGTCAACGCGCAGTATGAAACCGCGAAAGCCGCGCTTGGCGGCGTGCCGAACCTCATCAAGATCTACGGCAATTCGCAGCACGCGCTCGGCGGCTTCCTCGCGCTGTATGCCGCGACCGCCGGGTCAAACTTCAGCCACGCCCTGCGCGAGAAGATCGCGCTCGCCGTCGGCCAGGTGAACGGCTGCGATTACTGTCTGTCGGCTCATTCGGCAATCGCCCGTCATCTCGGCGTACAGCCTGCGCAGATCGAGGCGGCGCGGCGCGGTTCGGCAGACGATGCAAAAGAGGCCGCCGCGCTGACGTTCGCCAAGGCCATCGCCGACAAGCGCGGCCAGGTGAGCCAGGCCGAGTTCGACGCATTCCGCGCCGCCGGTTGGACTGAGAAGGACGTCGTCGATCTCGTCGCCATCGTGACGCTGAACGTGTTCACGAACTTCCTCGGCAACACGGTCGAGACCGAGATCGACTTCCCCCGCGCCGCCCCGCTGGCCGCGTAAAGCCCACTCGGAAAACTCAACCATCTAAACGCCGGAGACGCGCTCTCCGGCGAACCCTGGAGATTTGATCATGACCCGCAGACAAACCCTGAAAACGATCGTTGCGGCGCTCGCGGTCTCGGCGTCCGCGCTAGCGCTTGCCCCTGCGCCCGTAATCGCGCAAGCCCCCAAAACGGCGGTGAGCCAAGACGCGCGCGTCCGCTACAACACCGTGCGCATCGACGACGTGGACGTGTTTTACCGCGAAGCCGGGCCGAAAGACGCGCCCGCCATCCTGCTGCTGCACGGCTTCCCGACCTCGTCGCACATGTTCCGCAACCTGATCCCGGCGCTTGCCGACAAATACCGCGTCATCGCGCCGGATCTGCCGGGCTTCGGACACACCAAAGCGCCTGCCGGTTATAAGTACGACTTTGCCGCGTTGACGGAGACCATCGAAGGTTTCACAGCCACGGTCGGGCTGAAACGCTTCGCGATTTACGTGTTCGACTACGGCGCGCCTGTTGGCTACAGGCTAGCGCTGAAAAAGCCTGACCGGATCACTGCGATCATTTCGCAGAACGGCAACGCCTATGAGGAAGGGCTTAATCCTGCCGGCTGGGCGCCGATTCAGACATACTGGACGAATCCAACGAAAGAGAACCGCGACGCGCTGCGCCCCTTCTTCAAGGCAGAGACCACTAAGTGGCAGTATACCCACGGGACGCCCGACGCCGCGCTCGTCTCGCCCGACGGCTACACGATGGATCAGGTGACGCTCGACAGCCCGGGCAACGCCGAGATCCAGTTGGACCTGTTCGGCGACTACGCCACGAACGTCGCGCTTTACCCGAAATTCCATGAGTATTTCCGCGCCAAAAAGCCGCCGCTGCTCGCGGTGTGGGGCAAGAACGACCCGTTTTTTACGCCGCAAGGGGCCGAAGCGTACAGGCGCGACAACCCGAACGCGGAAGTGCGCCTGCTCGACACGGGCCACTTTGCGCTTGAAACGCACGGCGCGGAGATCGCCGCGCTCATCCGCGATTTCCTCGGCCGCACTGTGAAGTAAACTGCTGGGGGCGGTTCCGGCCGCCCCCCATTCTCACAGGAGGCAACCATGACCGACGCTCGCCCGCCGTTTCCGCCCTTCACCGCCGAGACCGCAGCGCAGAAAGCCCGCGCCGCGGAAGACGCCTGGAACCGCCGCGATCCGGCGAAAGTCGCGCTCGCCTACACCGAGGACAGCGAGTGGCGCAATCGGGCGGAGTTCCCGCGCGGCCGGGCGCAGATCGTGGAGTTCCTCACCCGCAAATGGGTGCGAGAGCTGGACTACCGCCTCATCAAAGAGGTTTGGGCATTCGGCGGCGACCGCATCGCCGTCCGCTTCGCCTATGAGTGGCGCGACGACAGCGGCAACTGGTTCCGCTCCTACGGCAACGAAAATTGGGAGTTCGATGAGCGCGGGCTGATGCGCCGCCGCTTCGCCAGCATCAACGAACTGCCGATCAGCGAGAGCGAGCGCAAGTTCCGCTGGCCGCAGGGGCCGCGCCCGGCGGATCACCCTGGCCTCTCCGAGCTTGGACTTTGAAGGCGCAGCCATTAGATCAGGATTATTGAACCATTGATCCGGAGATCGCCATGGAAACCCCGCCCACCCTTCGCCCACTCGCCGCGCCCGCCAACCCGATCAGCGCGGGCGCGCGCATCGGCCACGTGCATCTGAAGGTCGCCGATCTCGACCGCGCGCTGTCGTTCTATTGCGGCGTGCTCGGCTTCTCGCTCATGCAGCGCTACGGCAGCGGGGCGGCGTTCATCGCGGCGGGCGGCTATCATCATCACATCGGCCTGAACACCTGGGAGAGCCTCGGCGGCCAGCCGCCTGCGCCGGGCGCGACCGGCCTCTACCATCTCGCGATCCTGTATCCCTCGCGGGCCGAGCTCGCCGACGCGCTGCGCCGCTTGCAGAGCGCCGGCGTCGCCCTCGACGGCGCCAGCGATCATGGCGTCAGCGAGGCGCTTTACCTGCGCGACCCGGACGGCAACGGCGTCGAGCTGTATTGGGATCGGCCCCAGGAGGCCTGGCCGCTCACCGACGCCGGCGAACTCGCCATGATCACGCGCCGCCTCGATTTGAACGATTTGCTGCGTGAGCCGCCGCTCACACACGGATAAGAGACTGCCATGGCCCACAAATTCGCCGAGATCGCGTACACACCGCACGTCCGCGCCGTGCAGGAGACAATGGGCAGCCGCCGCGCCTACGCCCGGCAAGACGAAGGGCCGGATCATCACGACCGCTTGAGCGAGGACGAGGCCGCCTTCATCGCTGCGCGCGACAGCTTCTACATGGCGACGGTGAGCGAAACCGGCTGGCCCTACATCCAGCATCGCGGCGGCCCGGCGGGTTTCGTGAAGGTGCTGGACGAGCGCACGATCGGCTTTGCGGATTTCCGCGGCAACCGGCAGTATATCAGCGTCGGCAACTTGGCGACCAACGATCGTGTGTCGCTGTTCTTCATGGACTATCCGCACCAGGCCCGGCTGAAGCTTTTGGGCCGGGCGCGCATCGCCGGACTGGATGAGGCGGACACGCTGGCCAAGCTGTGGCTGCCCGACTATCCGGCCAAGGTGGAGCGCGGCGTCATCATCACGGTCGAGGCGTTCGACTGGAACTGCTCGCAGCACATCACGCCGCGCTTCACCGCCGCCGATGTGGGCGCCGCCGTGCAGCCCTTGCGCGACCGCATCGCCGCGTTGGAGGCCGCCGCGGAAGGCTAGCGGCCCGGTTCGTCAAGCTTTCCTCTTGATGAAGCGCGAGCGCTATGGCGCACGGCGACGCCCGGCGCCATATTTGCGGCATGGCCAAAGCAACGAAATCCGCAGTGAAACCGAGGGGCATGGGCGAGCGGCCGCAAGCGCTACTGGCGCCCGACGGGCCGCTGCTGCCCATGATCGCGAACCACCCGCTCATGTCGGGCGCGGCCTCGCCGTTCACGCCGCACCGGCCGCAGCGTCCTGCGCCGAACATGGGCGGCATCAAGTTCCGCATCCAGTCGGACTTCGAGCCGAAGGGCGACCAGCCGGCCGCCATCGCCGAACTCGTCGCGGGCGCCAACGCGGCGGAGCGCGACCAGGTGCTGCTCGGCGTGACCGGCTCGGGCAAGACCTTCACGATGGCCAAGGTGATCGAGGCGACGCAGCGCCCCGCGCTCATTCTCGCGCCGAACAAGACGCTCGCCGCGCAGCTTTACGGCGAGTTCAAGAGCTTCTTTCCGGACAACGCGGTCGAGTATTTCGTTTCCTATTACGACTATTACCAGCCGGAAGCCTACGTCCCCCGGACGGACACCTATATCGAGAAGGAATCTTCGATCAACGAGCAGATCGATCGGATGCGCCACGCCGCCACCCGCGCCCTGCTCGAACGCGATGATGTGATTATTGTGGCGTCGGTATCATGCATTTACGGCATCGGGTCGGTCGAGACCTACACCGCGATGACGTTCGAGTTGAAAGTCGGCGACCGCGCGCCGCAGCGACAGCTCATCTCCGACCTTGTCGAACTGCAATACCGCCGCAACAACGTGGACTTCGCGCGCGGCTCGTTTCGCGTGCGCGGCGACACCATCGAAGTGTGGCCATCGCACCAGGAGGACCGCGCCTGGCGCATCGCCCTGTTCGGAGACGAGGTGGAGGCGCTGACCGAGTTCGACCCGCTCACGGGCCAGAAAACCGGCGACTTCGAGACGTTCAAGTTCTTCGCCAACTCGCACTATGTGACGCCCAAGGCGACGATGGGCCAGGCGATCCTCGGCATCCAAGACGAATTGCAGAAGCGCCTCGCCGAACTCACCGCGCACGGGCGGCTGCTTGAGGCGCAGCGGCTTGAGCAGCGCACGAACTTCGACCTGGAAATGCTGCAGGCGACCGGCTCGTGCAACGGCATCGAGAATTACTCGCGCTGGCTCACGGGGCGCAAACCCGGCGAGCCGCCGCCGACCCTGTTCGAGTACATCCCCGACAACGCGCTCGTGTTCGTGGACGAAAGCCATGTCACCATCGGCCAGCTCAACGGCATGTTCAACGGCGACCGCCGCCGCAAATGGACACTCGCCGAGCACGGCTTCCGCCTGCCCTCCTGCATGGACAACCGCCCGCTCAAGTTCGAGGAGTGGAACGCCATGCGGCCGCAGACCATTCATGTGTCGGCGACGCCGGGCAAATGGGAACTGGAGCAGACCGGCGGCGTGTTCACCGAGCAGGTCATTCGCCCCACCGGCCTCATTGATCCGCCGGTCGAAATCCGATCCGCAAAGACGCAAGTCGACGACGTGATCGACGAATGCCGCAAGGTCGTGAACGCGGGCTACCGCTGCCTTGTCACCACGCTCACCAAGCGCATGGCCGAAGACCTCACCGAATACATGCACGAGCAGGGGCTGCGCGTGCGCTACATGCACTCGGACGTGGAGACGCTGGAGCGCATCGAGATCATCCGCGACCTGCGGCTTGGCGCGTTCGACATCCTCATCGGCATCAACCTGCTGCGCGAAGGCTTGGACATCCCCGAGTGCGGCTTCGTCGCCATCCTCGACGCCGACAAGGAGGGCTTCCTGCGCTCCGAGACCTCGCTGGTGCAGACCATCGGCCGGGCGGCCCGCAACGTGGACGGCCGCGTCATCCTCTACGCCGACGGGATAACCGGTTCGATGGAGCGCGCGATGGCGGAGACCAACCGCCGCCGCGAGAAGCAGATGGCCTATAACGCCGCGCACGGCATCACGCCGCAGTCGGTGAAGAAGAACATCGGCGACATAATGAGCAGCGTTTACGAGCGTGACCATGTGCTGGTGGACGCCGGGCCAGGCTTTGGCGTAGGCGCGCAGGCGCCGCTCATCGGGCACAATCTCGCCTCCGTCATCGCCGACATGGAGACGCGGATGCGCGAGGCCGCCGCCGATCTCAACTTCGAGGAGGCCGCGCGGCTGCGCGACGAGGTGAAGCGGCTGAAGCTCGTCGATCTCGCCGTGTCGGACGATCCGCTCGCGCGGCAGTCCGAAGTCGAGGACAAGGCGGGCAAGGCGCAGGTCGCGCGGCCGGGTTATGCCCCAGGCGGCAAGCGCAACCCGCTCGGGCGCCCGCACAAACCGAGCCTCGACGAGATGGGGCCGCATTCGCTGCGGCCCATGCCCAGCGCGGAGGCCGCGAAGGCGAGAGGCGTTACGCCCCCGTCGCCCGACGCGAGCATCGGCCTTGGCGATCCGGGCCGGAAAGCGCGCGGCGGCCCATCGGGGGAAAGCATCTATCCGCGCGCATCCGGGCTCAAGCCCGGCAAAACCATCGACGTGGAGGGCGGCGACGATCCGCGCCCCCGCAAAGGGCGCCGCTCCATGAAAACCGGCCGGCCCGGGCGATAATGCGCTGAATTCGCACTTAGCTTGCCTCTATCCGCGCGTCAGGCTGATGCTGACGCCGCGAAAGCGCGGCCCCGACGCGGTCAGGTTCACCTGATGGCCCGCGCCGCCGACGGCGATGGTCATGGAGCCGGTGATGACGCCGCTGATCGCCAGGTTGACCGACGTCGCCGTCGCACGCCCGCTGAGGCTGCCCTCCGCATTGAAGGTGCGCTCCTCCCACCGCCCCGTGATGCGCCCGTCGCTTTCCGTCACGTTGGAGCGCATTTCGATGCGGTAGCTCGGCGCGGCGCAACGCAGCGCGATCGAGAGACTGGCGCCGCCGCGGGCGTTGTAATAACCGCGGCACGAGATGCGTTCGTTGCCGCCTTCGAGCCGCACCACGCCGGAGCCTTTCCAACTGCCGTCCAGCCGTTTGAAAAGCTCGGACGCCGACGCGCTCTCGACCCCGCCCATGACGGCCGCAGCGGCCAAAACCGTTATCCATCGTGCCGCCATGAGAGCGCTCCATTTCATGATTCTTGAACCAGTATATCTCATGCGCAGACGCGCGCGCTAGAGGTCTAGGGGTAAACAAGAGGCATTTCAGCTCCGGGCCGCGCCCGATTTTTGTGCAGCACAAAACGTCGCAGGGGCGGTGGGTGCAGACTTTGGCGCACACGCGAAAACTGCAACGCCACCCTCACATTTCGGTGAATATTCACAGAGCTATGCAATTAGCGCACGGCTGCTATTTTTATGGAACCCAACTTCTCGTCACATTTCGCACGCTTCACCGCCCGCTTCGTTAACAACGCGTTAAGGTGAAAATGTACGTGCAGAAAAACTTCGCCGTCGTCTCGGCTGCGGCTCTTGCGTTTCTCGTCTCTAGTCAATCCGCCAGCGCTGAATGCGGCGTGGCGTCCTACTATTGGCAAGGGAAGGTCACGGCCAACGGCGAACGATACAATCCCGACGGCGTCAGCGCCGCCCATAAAACTCTTCCTTTCGGTTCGCGTGTCCTCGTTCGCAATCAGCGCAACGGACGCACCATCGTGGTTCGCATCAACGATCGCGGGCCGTACATCCGCGGCCGCATCATCGACCTGTCGCGCGGCGCCAACCGCATTTTCGGCATGGACGGGATCGCGCCTGTCTGCATCTCGGTGCTGTCCTACGGAAACGGCCGGTATGTGGGCCGTTCGACCGGCACATGGCGCGCGGCGTCGAGCCGGCGCAAGAGCGTGACGCTCGCCTCGCTCGAGGAGCGCCGGCGCACGCGGCTCGCCCGGCGTCAGGCTAACAGGATCGCGCGGGGGCAAATCAGAGCCGAACGCACCGCCAGCTTGCGGCGCGGAAAACTGCGCTCGGCAGGCGTGAGCGCGCAGCGCAGGACGCGCATGTCCCTTCTCCGGGTCAAAAAGCCCGCCTCGGTCCGCCGCTTGGCTGGCGCCGCCTCCCGGCGAGCGATCAGGGGCTGAGGCCCCAGCGGACAGGGCTTGACCCTGCCCGCCCCCGCCGCGATTGTGGCGCCCATGCAAAACGATCGCGGCGCATGGACGGCGACCGTCCTTACCCTCTTGCCGGAGATGTTCCCCGGCCCGCTGGGCGCAAGCCTCGCGGGCCGGGCGCTCGCCGGCGGGATGTGGTCGCTCCGCATTCTCAACATCCGCGACTTCGCGACCGACAAGCACCGCACCGTGGACGATGCGCCCGCTGGAGGCGGCCCGGGCATGGTCATGCGCGCCGACATCGCCGCCGCCGCCATCGACGCCGCCCGCGCGCAGTCGCCCGCCGCGCCGCTCATTTACATGTCGCCGCGCGGGGCGCTGCTCACCCAGGCCCGCGTGCGGGCGCTCAAGGACGGCCCTGGCGCGATCATCCTGTGCGGCCGGTTCGAGGGCGTCGACGAGCGGGTGATCGAGGCGCGCGGGCTGGAGCAGATTTCCGTCGGCGATTACGTGCTCTCCGGCGGCGAGCTGGCCGCGATGATCCTCATCGACGCCTGCGTGAGGCTTCTCCCCGGCGTGATGGGCGCGGATGCGTCCGGCGCCGAGGAAAGCTTTGAGAATGGCTTGCTCGAATATCCGCACTACACGAAGCCGCGTGTGTGGGAAAGCCGCGCCATTCCGGACGTGCTGCTCTCCGGCGATCACGCCAAGGTCGCGGCATGGCGGCGCGCGCAGGCGCTGGAGGCGACGCAGCGATGGCGGCCGGACCTGCTCTTACCGCCTCTTGCGCGCGACGACGCAGGCCAGTAAACACCGCCTCGACAAGAGTTTTGAATTGTCTTATGTACCACTCAACCCATTCCCAAAAGCGCGACTGAATTTTACGCGCGAGCGCCGCTCAACGTGAGGCTGCTTTATTGGGCGAGCGAAACAGGATCAGGACGATGAACATCATTCAGCAGTTGGAGCAGGAATACGCAGCCGAACTGGCCGCCAAACGCAGCGTGCCGGACTTCGCTCCCGGCGACACGTTGAAAGTCAACGTGAAGGTCGTCGAGGGCAACCGCGAGCGCGTGCAGGCCTATGAGGGCGTGTGCATCGCGCGCGCCGGCTTCGGCCTCAACGAAAGCTTCACGGTGCGCAAGATTTCCTACGGCGAAGGCGTGGAGCGCGTCTTCCCCGTGTATTCTCCTTGGATCGACAGCATCGTCGTGGTGCGCCGGGGGCGGGTGAGGCGCGCCAAGCTCTATTACCTCCGCAACCTGCGCGGCAAGGCGGCCCGCATCGTGGAGAAAACGGACGCCCGCACCCCGATGGGCGTGAAGCTCACCGGCGACTTCAAGGGCTTCAAGCGGCCGAAAGGCAAAGGCGACGACCTCAAGCTCATCAAGGGCGTCGAGGATGTTTATTCGCGCAAGCTGAACGACATCGGCATCACCAAATTCGAGCAGATCGCCAACCTGACCGACGACGAGATCGCGCAGGTCGACGAAGCGCTCAAGCTGCGCAGCCGTTTCGAGCGCGAGGACTGGGCGGGTCAGGCGCGTGCGCTGATGGCCGCGACGACCGTCGATGAGGTGCCGGCGCTGGAGGACGACAAGGACGCTGCGAAGGCTTGATTGCCGACGCCGCGGACAACGCGGATGTGAACGAAATCACGGTTGAAACTGCATCCCAGGCATGGCGAATGACGGCGGAGATCCTTTATATCGGCAAAATTCACGAATGACCGGATGACCGCGATGATGGCGCGCACGCTTTACGACAAAATCTGGGACGATCACGTGGTGGACGCTCAGCCGGACGGCACGTGCTTGCTCTACATCGACCGGCATCTGGTGCATGAGGTGACAAGCCCTCAAGCCTTCGAGGGCCTGCGCATGACGGGCCGCAAGGTGCGCGCGCCGCACAAGACGCTCGCCGTCGTCGATCACAACGTGCCCACCACCGACCGCAGCCAGGGCATCGCCGACGCCGAGTCCGCCCTCCAGGTGGAGACGCTGGCGCACAACGCGCGGGACTTCGGCGTCGAGTATTACGGCGAGCGCGACATCCGCCAGGGCATCGTGCACGTCATCGGCCCGGAACAGGGCTTCACCCTGCCGGGCACCACCATCGTCTGCGGCGACAGCCACACCTCGACGCACGGCGCGTTTGGCGCGCTGGCGCACGGCATCGGCACCTCCGAGGTGGAGCACGTGCTCGCCACGCAGACGCTGATCCAGAAGAAAGCCAAGAACATGCGCGTGACAGTGGACGGGCAGCTTCCCGCCGGCGTCACGGCCAAGGACATCATCCTCTCCATCATCGGCGAGATCGGCACGGCGGGGGGCACAGGTTATGTGCTCGAATATGCCGGCGAGGCCATCCGCGCGCTCTCGATGGAGGGCCGCATGACGGTGTGCAACATGTCCATCGAGGGCGGCGCCCGCGCCGGGCTGATCGCGCCGGATGAGAAAACCTTCGAGTATATCAAGGGCCGCCCGCGTTCGCCAAAAGGCGCCGCCTGGGACGCGGCGATGACCTACTGGCGCACGCTTTATTCAGACGACGGCGCGCACTTCGACCGCGAGGTGAAGCTCGACGCCGCGGCCCTGCCGCCGATCGTCACCTGGGGCACGAGCCCCGAAGATGTGGTCTCCATCACGGGCGCCGTGCCCGACCCGGACGCGGTCGCCGACGAGAACAAGCGAGCCGCGATGAAACGCGCGCTCGCCTATATGGGCCTCACCCCCGGCACGCGCATGACCGACATCCGCATCGACAAGGTGTTCCTCGGCTCGTGCACCAACGGCCGTATCGAGGATTTGCGCGCGGCCGCCGCCGTGCTGAACGGGCATAAGGTCGCCGAGAGCGTGTCCGCTATGGTGGTGCCCGGCTCCGGTCTTGTAAAGCAGCAAGCGGAAGCCGAAGGGCTTGACGTGATCTTTAAAAACGCCGGTTTCGAGTGGCGCGAGCCGGGATGCTCCATGTGTCTGGGCATGAACCCGGATCAGTTGAAGCCGGGCGAGCGCTGCGCCTCGACCTCGAACCGCAATTTCGAAGGCCGTCAAGGCTTCAAGGGCCGCACGCACCTCGTTTCGCCGCAGATGGCCGCCGCCGCCGCCGTCGCAGGCCGGTTCGTCGACATCCGCGAGTTCCGCTGAGCGTCAGAACGATTTCAGCGTGTTGCGCAGGCCGAGCAGGAAGAGGAAAATCAGCCCCGCGCTGAGCAACTGCTGGGCGAAGCCGAGGGCTGTGACGAGCGGCGGCGCGGCGGTCATCGCGTCCTGCACGCCGTAGAGGCAGCCATAGGCGCGCCGGGCCGCGTCGGGCGCGCTCCAATCGAAGACGGTCAGACCATTTTTCAGCGATATGAGCAGCGCCTCAGCCGCCGGGCTTGACCCGCCAGCATCGCAGCCCCCGCCGGCGACGACGCTTGACGCCACATCGCGCAACCGGTCGACCCCGCCCATGGCCCATTCGCGAACGCCCGCCCAGTCATAAGTCGCTGGCAGCCACGAGCCGGCGGCGGGCGCAACCGGCGCGACGCCCTCGCCCGCCGTGCGCAGCCCATGGTAAGCGGCGGCGAAACCGGCGACCGACAGCAGCCACACCCCGAACGGGCGCGACAGGGATCGGCCAAAGTCCGACACGCCGCTATACAGCAAGCCGAGCCAGAAAGCCGTGAAGCCGCGCCCGAACGGCTTGTCGTGCCAGAACCGGCGGCAGCGCATCTCCTGCGCGAAGAACTCATGCGCGCGGGCGTGGTCGCGGGCGTCGAGCGCCAAACGGCGCAGGCGGCGATACCGGGCGGCGGCCTGGGGCGTCTGCGCCACCTTCATGGCGAATAGAAACCACGGGCGCGGATCGGGCGTGTCCGTGTTCTTCCACTGCCGCCAGCGCCGCAGCGGCTCGGACACGGTGATGTCCTCCAGGTCCGGATCGTCCTGAAAGCCAGCCTCGCTGAAGCTGGGCGGGTTGCGGAACCGGGCCTCCGCCAGCACGAACGCCGCCTCGGTGCTCACCGAATTGAACGTCACGTCCTTGCTGAACTGCGTGCCCGCGAACAGCGCCGGCCCTGCGAAATGCGCTTGCGTGAAGCGAACGTCGCCCAGAAAGCCGGCGTTGGTCATGGAGGTCTCGCGCGCGAACCGCGCCTCAGAGAAATCCGCCTGCGACAGAAAGCGCACGTCCTGGAAGCTGGAGCCGCCGGCGAACGCGGCTTTGGCGAAATTCGCGAGCGCGCCGAACTCCGCCTTCTCGAAGCTCGACTTGGCCGCGAATTGCGCGCCGCTGAAATCCGCCTCGCCTGTGAACTTCGACTGCCGAAACGACAGCGCCCCCAGAAATTGCGCGGCGTCGAACACGGCCGGCGCCGAGAACACCGTCTCGCTGAAGCGAGCCTCGCCGGAAAACAGGCTTTCGGTGAAGCGGGCGCCGCCGGAGAAACGCGCACGATTGAAACTCGACGTGCCGCCGAAGGTCGCCGATGGGAACGAGGCCTCTGCGACGAACACAGCCTCGTCGAACCGTGCGCTGCCTTCGAGCTTGGCCTTGTGGAACTCCGCGTTGCCGTTGAACACGGCGGCCCGGAACTCCGCCTTGCTCTTGAACTCAGCGCGCTGGAACTTGGCGGTCGGCACCAGCGGCCCGCTGCTCGTGGCGAGAAACTCCGTGCGCTCGAAGCTCGCCGCGCCGGTGAACACCACATCGCTGAAATCGGCGATGCCGCGGAAGCGTGCGCCGGACATGCTCATGTCGGAGCCGAAGCGGGCGTGCGCGAAGCTGCCGAGCCCCTCGAATTGGGCGCCCAGGAAAATGGCGGTTTCCGCGAACGAGGCGGCTTGGAATTTGGCGGGGCCGGGAAAGACGAAGCCGGTGAACTGCGCGATGCTCTCAAAGGCGTGGCCAGAGAAATCCGCCGTAGCGAGCGCCAGCCAGGCTTTCGTTTCCGCGTTCTCGCCGTCGCCGAACCAATCGGCGCGCCATTTTCCGGCCTCCTCCAGACCCTTCTTCGCCTCCAGCGCTTTCGCAGCCCACGCGTTCCACGCGTCCTTGCCGTTGTCCAACAATGCGAGGGTTTGCGCTCTATCCACCGCCGCCGGCTCCGCTGCGTCAACTTGCCCGGTTCTTCTTAACCGAAAAAGCTCCAAACACAATCGCAGGCGCTGGCGGTTTCGGATCGCGCGGCGGCTCTGTTGGTCAAATGTCACGAAAAGGGGTCAGGCATGTTGTTCGCGCTCGTGTGCTACGACCGGCGGGAGAATCCGCCCACGCTGCGGGCCGAAACGCGGCCGGCGCATCTTGAGTATCTGAGCAGCCTCGGCGACGCGGTGAGGGCGGGCGGCGCGCTGCTCTCAGCGGACGGCGAACGGGTGATCGGCAGCATGCTCATCGTGGAGGCGGACGATCTTGCCGCGGCGCGGAGCATTTCAGCCAACGACCCATACACCTTGGCGGGCGTGTTCGAGAGCGTGGAGATCCATCCGTGGCGCCAGGCGGTCGGGGCGCCGCTCAGCGCACCTCAGGCTTAAGCGGGGTTAATGTCGCCCGGCCGGCCGATGCCGAAAAGGGCGCCTTGCGGGTCCCGCAGAATGGCGAAGCGGCCCGAATTGGCCACATCGAACGGCGCCGCCACGATCTCGCCGCCCAGAGCGACAGCTTTGTCGGCGCAAGCGTCCACATCGCCAACCGCGATGAACGGCATCCAACTGGGCGGGATTTTGGCCGACAGCTCCGGGCTCAGCTTCATCATGCCGCCGGCCTGGCTCCAGCCCATCATCCACACGGTGTAGACAGGCTCGCTCTCAGTCGCGGGCTTCAAGCTGTCCATGCCGCTCAACTGGAAGATGCGCCACCCGACCAGTTGCGTATAAAATGAAATAGCGCCCTGATCGTCGGACGTGTGCAACTCATTCCACCAGATCGAGCCATTCGCGGTCATCGTCCCTCCCTGTGGATTTACGCCGCATACCGGGTAAAACCATTGCATGCTTTGTTTTTCTCCGCGTGCGGAGGATTTTAAGCATTTTCTTATTTTGCGCGGCGAAGACAAGCATTGATTGCGCCTGACATTGGAAAAAGCGCCAGCGTCGCTTTTTCTCCCCGCCTCAGCCGAGCAGCAGAATTTCTCCCTTGCCGAGGGTCGCCATGTCGCCCGCATAGCGCCGCGCCGCCGGCGCCGCCCGGCCGGCGAACGCCGGACTGACCAGGGCGAGCCGGCGCGCCATCAGCCGCAGCATCGTGAAGTCGTGGCGGCCGCAATCGGCAAAGCTGGGGCCGATCTCCTCCGCATCCGCGCCGAGAATGACGGAGCCGCGCCGCATGAGGTAGCCGGGATAGGCGCCCGCGCCGCCGAGCGCAACGGCCGTGCCCGCGATCATCCGCGCGCCGAGATGTGCGCCGGCTTTGCCCTCAATGACGATCAGGCCCCGCCGCATGCGGTCGCCCGCCCGAGCGCCGGCCCCGCCGCGCACCACGATCAGCCCGCCCCGCATGCCGGACGAGGCGCCGGGGAGCGCGCCGCCTGCGCTCTCGCCTGCGTCGCCGCCGATCTCCACCGAGCCGTCAGTCATTCCGGCGCCGGCCCATGGCCCCGCCGAGCCTTTGACGACCACCGCGCCGCCCGTCATCTGCACGGCGAGATAGGCGCCCACGTGGCCCTCAACCGTGAGGGCGCCGCCGGAAAGCGCCCATGCGACGTGGTCAAGACGCTCCGTCGCGCCGACGATGCGAATGTCGCGCGCGTCGCCCATGCGGATGGCGAACGCGTCGCCGAGCGCCACGGGCGTTCTCTGCGACCCAAGATTGATGGCGGCGATGTCGCGCTCGGTGAGGTCCGAGAGGCGCGCAGGCGTCACGGCGGCCATGTTGAGGCGGATCGCCGGCGGCGCCTTCAGCGTCAGGGTCAGGCCGCTCATGGCAGCAAATCTTTCAGGTGATAATGGTGCTGGCCGAGCTTACCGCCATAGTTGCCCGCGCCGACGCGCAGGACGCCGCCTTTCGGCCCCGCGTCGATTAGCGCCTTCAGCCCCGCCTTCATGCAGTTGGCCACCGCCGCGCTCGTCAATCCGTCGATCACGATCTCCTGGACCGAGCCGATGTCCGGGTCGAGCGCGGTTTCGACGGCGCCGCGCAGCGTCGGGCAATAGGCCTCGTTGGTGGAGGCGCGCATAAAGGTGTAGCGCGAGCCCACCTTTGAGCCGGAGCGCACGATCCCGCCGGGGAACGGCAAGATGCAGTCGGGAATTTTTGACATGGCCGCGACGGCGGTCTCGGCGGCGGCGAGCGTTTCGGCCGCGGTTTGCCCCATGATGAGCAGGTTGCCCCCACCGACCGCCTCCGTCGTCACGCCGGTGTTCTCCTCGCAGACGAACTCGCCCTCCATCACCGGCACGCGCCAGTAGCGCTTGCCGTCGACCTGTTTCGACATCTGAAAGCCGTCGCCGAAATAGCGCAGATTGGAGCCGAGCTTGATGCGTTCGGCCGTGTCGAGGCCGGAGTAGCAGGCCGTTCCCGGGCAGGTGAGCACGCATTGGCCGACGCGGTTCACGATGATCTCCTCGACCCCGTCGGGTGAGAAGGCGAACAAGAGCGCGCGCACGCCGGGCCGGCCGTCCGGCGTTTCGTCAGGCGCCAGTTCGCGGTCGATGCCCGCCTCGCAGCCGCAGCCGATGACGGAGGTGGCGAAGCCGGTCATGGTCTGCGCGGCGATCATCGCCCATTTGGCCGTCGGCGCCGTGATCACCACGGCCGTCGCCGCCATGCCGAAGGCTTCCGCGAACGTGTCGTCGATGCGCACGCCGTTGCGCGTCAGCGGCCCGTCGGGCGGCGTGGGCGCGGACAACGCGGGCGCGGACGCGGGCGGCTTGCGTTTGAACAGATTGAACGGGGTCACGGGGCGCCTCGCTCGAAGACGGGGGCCTCGCGGCCGGCGAAGGCGTCTGGCACGGGCGCGACATTGACGGCCCCGTAAGCCTCGCGCGCGTGCTCCGCCGCACGCTTGGCGATGGCGGCGTCGAAGCCGGGCGCGGCGTAAAGCGTGCGTCCGAACGCCGGCGTCAGCGCCCTGCCCCGGTCGACGATGCGCCGCCCGTTCTTGAACACCGCGTCGGCGGCGGCGAACATCGCGGTCTTGTCGGCCTGCTCGGTGTAAACAGCGATGTCTGCGACAGCGCCGACGGACAGGCGCCCGCGATCCGCAAGGCCCAGCAGCTTGGCGGGCGCGGCCCGCGTCATGACGGCGATCTCATACAGGCTGTATTCGCGCTTCAAGTCCTTCAGGACGCTGGTTTTCAGCGCCTTAGGCGGAAGCCGCTCTATGAACCGGGCGCGCTCCCCCGCGTCCATCAGCAAATGCAGAATTTTCGGATAGGCGGTGAACGGGCCACCGTTCGGGTGGTCGGTCGTGAAGAACACGCGCCAGGGATCGTCGATGAGCAGGAACAGCTCAAGCCCGATCGCCCATTGCAGCGCGGCGACGGGATTGTCTTCACGGTACCGGTATGGCAGCACGCCGCCGCCGTTGCCCTCGCCCTCCCAGACGATCCACTTCTTGGGGTCGGCGAAAGCGCGCGAATTCCATTGCAGCAACACATCGGACGATATGGTGATCGTCTGGCCGAACGCCACCTGACCGATGTCCACCGTGATGTTCTTGTTGGCGATCACCGCCTCCGCAAGACGCCCCGCCGCCGACGCGTAGCCGCCCTTTTTTGTGGCGCCGTAGCTGTAGAACTGCACATGCGCCAGATGCAGCGGCAGCCCGTCCGCCGCCTTGATGGTGTCGAGCGCGGTCTCGACATTGCCCGGCATGCCGAGATTGTTGGTGTGCAGGTGCAGCGGATGCGCGACGCCGGCGGCGTGGACAGCGCGCTGCAGGGCCGTAAAGATCGCGCGCGAGGACAGGCCATAGGACGGGATCACGTCGTCCAGGCCGAAAGCGCGAGCGTTTTCCTTGAAGGCCGCCGCCCCGCCCGGATTGATGGTCTTGACGCCGAGCGCCCGCGCCGTCGCCACGCTCCAGGCGACGTAATCCCGGAGCGCCGCGCCGGACGGGTCGTCCTTGATGAGGCGCAGCACGAACGCCTCGTTGCCCAGAATGGCGAGCGCGCCCCGGTCAATATAGGGGATGTCGGCCAGTTCGAGATGCGTCCGCAGCGCGCCTTGCGGATTCATGGCGGGCTCGACCACCGTCGTGAACCCCATCTGCGCGTAAAGCCGTCCGGTCTCGGACGCCGGATAGCACACGCCGGCGTAGCGCTGGCCTTCAGGCGGCGGCTCCTGCCCGCCCTGGGCGCCGGGAAGCAGCAGGCGGGCGGCGCCGACGTTCCCGCCCGCGATGTGCGAGTGGATGTCGATGGCCCCGGCCATGACGATCTTTCCCGAGACGTCGATGGTCTCGGCGGCGGGCCCAGGCGCAGCGATGCGGCCGTCCTTGATGTGGATGTCGCGGATCTCGTCGACGCCGCTCGCCGGGTCGATGACGCGGCCAGCCTTAAGGCAAATCATGCGGACCGCCTTTCAACGCGCAGGGCTATGGCGTCGAGCACGGCGGCGGCGCTGAGGCGGCCGCTATCAGCAGCGGGAAACGCCGCAAGCGCGCGATGCTCGTCGTCGAAAAACTCGCCCGGATGATCAACCCCCGGTTTTCCCACCGCGAAATGCACCTCCGGCGGCTTGGCGAAGCCCGCGCCCGGCCCCGTCAACGCGATCGTCGGCCCGGCCCCGCGCCAGGACGGCGCCTGCGGGCGGAAGGCGGAGACCCACACCGCCGCGTCGCACTCCCCCGCATCCGCCATGCGCCGCGCATCGAAGCGCCAGGGGTCGTACTCGGCGTCGCCCGAGGCGAAACTGATGCGGCCTGGGAAACCGGTCGTCCAGAGGGCGCACTCGACCGCGCCCGCCGCGTTGTCGGCGTGAGGGGTCGGCAGACATGAAAACCGCGTCGCCGCGTTCAGGCTCTCTACCAGCTCCATGAGCGCCTCGACGCCCAAAGCGCCCAGCTCCCCGGCGCTGAACGCGATGACGCCGTAGCGGGCCTCCTTCAGCGCCTGCGCGAACGCCGCCGCCTCTCCCGTGCGCTGGGGGCGTTTCACTGACGCAGCGAGCGCGGCGATGACGCCCGCGACGCGATGGGCGGGCGCGGCGAGCGTTTTCACACTCGGCGCGACCGACCCGGCGATGGCGAGGAGAGCGCGCGGCTTGCCGGCTCCGGCTCCGAGCGCGGGCGGGCTGTCGAACAGCGCGCGGGCGTATCGCAGCGCCTCATCCCCGACGGCCGCCACCAGATCGGCGCGGCTTTTCGCCTCTCCCGGCGTCACGAACATGAAACGCCGATCCTGTTTGGCGCGCAACTCCGCCGCAAAGGCCGGGGTCAGCGGATCGAACACCGCGCCCGCCGCGCGGGCAAGACGCAAACCGGCGCGCACACCCGCGATGTCCGCCCCGAAACCCGCAAGCGCCGGGGCCCGCGCCCCGCTCAACATCTGCGCCGCTTTGTCGAGCGCGCTGTCCAGATCGCAAGGCTTGCCGTTCATGAAAGCCGTCATGACGCGGGGCTAAACCGATTAACAAGGGCCGTCAACATCGAATGCGCATGGTAAGACGCCCGGCGCGCGGCGTTCAAGACCGGGTCAACAGGGCGTTTACACAGGCGCGGGCGCGGCCGACGCGGCGTCTTACGTTCGCAATCGAATTTGGCTACAGACGGCCGCGTCGTTTCATTCATGGAGCACCCTATGCGACGCCTGCGCGACATACTCACAGTCATGATTTTCAGCATCGCCTTTGTTTTGACCGTCGCTCCGTTCCACGCCGCCGAAGCCCAAGGCCGCCGGGACGAGTTTTGCCGCGATTACGCCGACGAGGCCGTAGAGCAGAATGAGATCAATGAGCGCCGCCGCTGCGGCTTTTCGGGCCCGCGCTGGAGCAACTTCGAAGAGGCGCATTACGCATGGTGCTCCTTCGCCCCGCGTGAGGCCGAAGCCGAAAAGCGCATACGCGCTGACCTGTTGCGCCAGTGCGCCGCCGACGAGGACGACGAGGACGACCGCCCTGGCCCCGGCGACCCCGGCCGCGTCAATGAGGGCAAGCGCGCCAGCTGCGACACCTACGCCAGCATGGCCGTCGCCCAAGCTGAAGCGAACGAGAAATACGGTTGCCGGTATCGCGGCGGCGAATGGAGCCTGAACACGCGCGGGCATTTCGATTGGTGTCTGCGAAACAAGCGCGAGTTTCTCATCGACGAGATGCGGTACCGCGCGGTGGAACTGCAGAAATGCTTCAACCGCCTGGGCGACTATGACGACGACGGCTGGGATCGCGGCTATCGCCGCCGGTTCTGAGCGGACAAAGACCGTGGGCGCGGCGTCGGTCGCGCCTAACTTCGGTTTGCCATACCAGACGCCTCGTACTATTTACAGGCCAAAAGGCGCGACGCGCTGGGTTAAGGCTCATGGACCATCTTCCGATTTTTTTCGACGTGCGCGGCAAGACCGTCGTGATCACCGGCGGCGGCACGGTCGCGGCGCGCAAATCCGACATGGCGCTCAGGGCCGGCGCGCATGTGCGCGTCTTCGCGGATGAGCTGTCGGACGAGTTCCGCGACATCGCCGGCCATGAGCGGTTCACGCACGCCCACGGCTTCCCGAGCGCGGAGGATGTGGCCGGCGCCGCTCTCGTGTATGGCGGGGAGGAAGACTACGAGCGCGACGCAGCCCTGTTTCGCCTGGCACGCGCCGCGCGCACGCCGTGCAACGTCGCCGACACGCAGGATTTGTGCGACTTCATCACCCCCGCCATCCTCGACCGTTCGCCGCTCGTCGCCGCCGTGTCGTCGTCCGGCGCCTCGCCAATTCTGGCGCGCGCGATCAAGGCGCAGCTTGAGACCATCGTGCCGCCGAACTATGGCGACCTCGCCGAGTGGGCGAAAGGCTTTCGGGAGGAGGTGTCCGAGCGCTTGCCCGACGGCGCCGACCGCCGGCGCTTTTGGGAGATCGTCATGGACGGCCCCGTGGCCGACAGCTTCTTGCGCGGCGCGTTGGGCGAAGCCGAGGCCGAGTTGCGCCGCACCCTCGATGCGGAGGCGCAGGGCGCGGCTCGGGGCCCGCGCGGCGAGGTCTATCTCGTCGGCGCCGGGCCGGGCGACCCGGACCTCCTCACCTTCCGCGCGCTGCGGCTGATGCAGAAGGCCGAGGTGGTGCTCTACGACCGGCTTATCGGCCCGCAAATCCTCAATCTCGTGCGCCGCGACGCCGAACGCATCTTCGTCGGCAAGGAGACGAGCAACCACGTGGTGCCGCAGGAGGAGATCAGCCGCATGCTGGTGCGCCTCGCGCGGGAGGGGAGGCGCGTGCTCCGGCTGAAGGGCGGCGACCCGTTCATGTTCGGGCGCGGGGGCGAGGAGATCGAAGAGCTGGCGCGCGAAGGCGTGCCGTTCCAGATCGTCCCTGGCGTGACGGCGGCGACGGCGTGCGCGGCCTATGCAGGCATCCCCCTCACTCACCGCGACCACGCGCAGAGCTGCCTCTTCGTCACCGGCCATATGAAGGACGGCGGCATCGACCTGGACTGGGAGGCGCTGGCGCGGCCGCGGCAGACCATCGCCATTTATATGGGCCTTGCGACGCTGCCCGCGCTCGCCGCCGAGATGGTGAGCCGGGGCTCACGCCCGGACACCCCAGCGGCCGTGGTGGACAACGGCTCCAGACCCAGCCAACGCGTCGTCGTCGGGACGCTCGCCGACATCGCGGAGAAGGCCGAGGCCGCCGCCCTCAAAGGCCCGGCGATCGTGCTTGTGGGGTCGGTCGTCTCGCTGCACGGGGCGCTTGCCTGGTTTGGTTCGCGCGCGCCTACGCCGGACGCTAGAACCGGCTGAAAAGGCGATGCATTTCAGCAACGCTTCTCGACAAAGAATCAAATGTCTACCGGACGGCTTCCAACCGCTTTGGACGCCCTATCGCCGGCGTTTGGAGCAAAGGAATTGATTCCGCTCAACTTTTGAGCAACGGCTTCGCCTTTTAGAAAAGCTTAACGACGGGCTTGTCCGAATTAAGCGCAAAACAGGGGCAAACTTGGGCATTGGCGGTCGGTTTGTGACCGGTTATTAAAGATCTCACGACAGGCGCGCGGACAAAAACCGCTCGCCGAACCGCCAAAGCGTCGCATCCGGGGGGAGCGCAACATGACGATGTCCAAGAGAATTCTGACGATCAGCGTGAGCGCGGCGGCGCTCGGCGCGGGCTTTTTCGCCTCCACATCCGCCCATGCCGGCGCGTTCGCGCTGCGCGAGCAATCCGCTTATTACCAGGGCATGTCATACGCAGGCGCTGCGGCGGGCAACGAGTTGAGCTCGATGTTCTGGAACTCGGCCGCGGCCGCAGCGGCCCCTGGCTTCAACACCGAAAGCCATGCGTCGCTTATCGTGCCGAACTCCAGCTTGAAGGCTGAAGGGGGCGTGTTTGACGCGTTCTTGGGCGTTGAGTCTGGCGATATCGGTGACGGCGTGGTGCTTCCCGCCAGCTATGCGAACTACCAGCTGAACGAGCGTCTGTTCCTCGGCCTTGCGATCAACACGCCGTTCGGCCTCGGCACCAAGCCGGACAACACCGATTGGGCTGGGTCTCCCATCGCGATCACCTCCGAGGTGTTTTCGATCAACGTGAACCCGACCGTCGCCTATAAGTTGACCGAAACTTTGACCGTCGGCGTCGGCGCGCAACTTCAATATATCGACGTTCGCCTGACGAACGGGGACAACCCGGCTGTCGGCGGCGTGCAAGGCCGCGAGCTTGAGGGCGACGATTTCGGCTTCGGCGGCACGGCGGGCGTGATCTGGAAGCCGCTCCCCGGCACGCAAATCGGCCTGGGCTACCGCTCCGCCATCGACGTGGAGCTGGAAGGCGACTTCAAGGGCTTCAGCAACGTTGTCGGCCCAACGAACCGCTCGGTCACGGCTGATTTCGTGCTGCCCGAGCTGGTCTCGCTCGGCATTCAGCAGCGGCTCTCCCACCAGTGGACGGCCTACGGCACCATCGAGTTCACCAACTGGGATCGCGTCGGCACCGTGCCGATCAAAGACAACAACGGTACGAACATCGACGTTCTCGAGTTGAACTATGAAGACGGCTGGTTCTACTCGCTCGGGCTCGAGTACAAGCACAACGACAAATGGACATTCCGCACCGGCCTCGCATACGAAGAGACGCCGATCCAAGACGAAGAACGCAACGTGTTCCTGCCCGACGCAAACCGCATCTGGCTCAGCTTCGGCGCAACCCACAAATATAGCGAGCGGATCACCCTTGACCTCGCGTACACGCACATCTTCGCCGAGGACACTGACATCTGCCGCGAGTCGGGCGTATCCAAAGGCGTGCCGACGGCTGTGCCGTGCGGGCAAGGCAACGGCGTCGTACTTCTCGAGGCGGAAGGCGAAGCGGGAGTGGACATCATCTCGGCCAGCTTGAAAATGAAGATGGGTCATGTGGAGGCCCCGCTCGAGCCGCTGAAATAGCTGGCGGCCGCACGCTCGGCGGCGCATAATCAGGGCGCATGGCTGCTGGCGGCGACGCCAGCAGCTTTTTGTTTCGGCGGGGCGTCCCCATGTTTCCCGCCGCGGACGCCCGTCGCGTGTCGGGCGCGCTACAGGGGGCCGAATGTCGCTGAACGAAAAGCGGATTTGCCTGGTGATCGGCGGGGGCGTCGCGGCTTACAAGGCGCTCGACCTGATCCGCCGCCTGCGCGAACACGGCGCCGCCGTCCAGCCAGTGATGACCAAATCGGCGCATGAGTTCGTCACCCCCTTAAGCGTCGCCGCGCTCGCCGAAAAGCCGGTTTACTCTGAGCTTTTCGATCTGAAGGCCGAGACCGAGATCGGTCATATCCGGCTGTCGCGCGAGGCTGACGCGATCGTCATCGCCCCGGCGAGCGCCAATCTTCTCGCGCGCATGGCCCACGGCTTGGCCGACGATCTCGCCGCCGCCATGCTGCTTGCCGCCGACAAGCCGATCCTCGCAGCTCCTGCCATGAACTGGCGCATGTGGGCGCACCCGGCGACCCAGCGCAACATCGCCACGCTTTCATCGGACGGCGTCCGCTTCGTCGGCCCCACCAAGGGAGCCATGGCCTGCAACGAGCACGGCGTCGGGCGCATGGCCGAGCCGGCGGACATCGTCGCGGCGGTCGAGGCGATGCTGACGGGCAGCGGCGCAGCGCTCGCGGGGCGCCGCGTCCTCGTCACCGCCGGCCCCACCTTCGAGCCGATCGACCCCGTGCGCTTCATCGGGAACCGCTCCTCCGGCAAGCAGGGCTACGCCATCGCCGCGGCCGCGCGCGACCTGGGCGCCGAGACGACGCTCATCGCCGGCCCAAGCTCGCTCCCCGACCCGCCCGGCGTCGTCGTGCGCCACGTGACCACCGCGGCCGAAATGCTGCGGGCCGTGAACGACGCGCTGCCCGCCGACATCGCCGTGTTCGCCGCGGCCGTCGCCGACTGGCGCTCGGAGGTCGCAGCGTCGGAGAAGCTGAAGAAAGGCAAGACCGGCGCCGCATCGCTGCGTCTCGTGGAGAACCCGGACATTCTGGCCACCGTGGCGCACCGGACCGCACAACGCCCCCGGCTCGTCATCGGCTTCGCCGCCGAAACCGAGAATGTAATCGAGCACGCCCAGCGCAAGCGCCAAACCAAGGGCTGCGATTGGATCGTGGCGAACGACGTCTCCCCTGGCGCCGGCGTCTTCGGCGGCGACGCCAACACCGTGCATCTGATCACCGAGGATGGGGTGCAGAGCTGGCCGCGCCTTTCCAAAGCGGACGTGGCGGCCGAACTCATGCGATGCGCGGCGCTAACGCTGAATGGCGTGGGGTGAGCGCCGCATGACCCAACTGCCACGTCTGCGCATCCATGTGCTGCCGCATGGCGAAGGGCTGCCGCCGCCGGCCTATCAAACGCCGGGCGCCGCGGGCTTCGACCTGTGCGCGGCCGTGCCCGCCGACGCGCCGCTCGCCATCCCGCCCGGCGCCTGGCGCGCGGTCCCTTGCGGCTTCGCCATGGCGCTGCCGCCGGGTCATGAGGCGCAGATCCGTCCGCGCTCCGGCCTCGCGCTGCGCCACGGCTTGACGGTGTTGAACGCGCCCGGCACCATCGACGAGGACTATCGCGGCGAGGTGGTGGCGCTGCTTATCAATCACGGCCCGACCGCCTATGTGATCGAACGAGGCGCGCGCATCGCGCAAATGGTCATTCAGCCGGTCGTGCGGGTGTCCTTCGAAACGACCAACGCCCTGCCCCAATCGACGCGCGGCGCAGGCGGCTTCGGCTCGACAGGAGGGTGAGGATGTCGCTGACCCCTGAGGAGATCGCGCGTTACAAGAGGCATCTGCTGCTGAGGGAGATCGGCGGGCAGGGGCAACAGCGGCTGAAGGCGGCGCGCGTGCTCGTGATCGGCGCCGGCGGACTTGGATCGCCGCTGATCCTATACCTCGCGGCGGCGGGCGTCGGCCATATCGGCGTCGTTGACGATGACCGCGTGTCGCTCGACAACTTGCAGCGGCAGATCATTCACGACACCGCGCGAGTCGGCGCCCTGAAGACCGACAGCGCAGGCGAGGCCGTGCGGCGGCTCAACCCGCATGTGCGGCTGGAGTTGACGCCGGTGCGCCTCGACGCGCGCAACGCCATGTCGATGATTGAGGGTTTCGATCTGGTGGCGGACGGATCGGACAATTTCGCGACGCGCTACCTCGTCAACGACGCGTGCTATTTCGCGAAAAAGCCGCTTGTCTTCGCAGCGCTCGGACCGTTCGACGGCTATCTTTCGACCTTTCGCGCGTTCGAACAGGATGCGGACGGCGCCCCGAAGCCCTCCTATCGCTGCATCTTTCCCGAGGCGCCGCCCGCCGGAACCGTAGCCAACTGCCAGGAGGCGGGCGTGCTCGGCGCGGTCGCGGGCGTCATGGGCACGCTGCAGGCGGTGGAGGTGGTCAAGGAGCTGCTCGGCATCGGGCAATCCATGTCAGGGCGTCTGCTGATTTACGACGCGCTCGCCGCGCGCTTCGAGACCATCGCGGTGTCGTGGGACCCGGACAACCCGCTGACCGGGCGCAACCCGCGCATCTTCGGTTTGCAGCATGACAAGGCCGCGTAAGACCCATGACCGAGATCGCCGCCGACGACGTGCTAAATTTCTGGTTCTCCTCCACGGCGCGCGACAACTGGTTCGCCAAGAACCCGCGCTTTGACGAGGAAATCAGGGCGCGCTTCGCGAATGCTCATTCCGCGGCCCGTCTCGGCCGGTTCGCGCACTGGCGCGCCTCCGCTGAAGGCGCGCTCGCGTTGGTGCTCATATTCGACCAGTTCCCGCGCAACATGTATCGCGGCGCGGCGGACGCCTACGCCACCGACGATCTGGCGCTGGAAATTGCGCGCGACACAATCACGGCAGGGCAGGACGCGCAGCTTTCCGAGGAGGAGCGTGGGTTTCTCTATATGCCCTACATGCATTCCGAAGATTTGGCCGTGCAGGATGTCGGCCTGCGCCTTTACGGCGAGTTGGGCCATAAGGAGCGGCTCGATTATATGTGGCGGCACCACGCCGTCATCTCGCAATTCGGCCGGTTTCCGCACCGCAACGCCGTGCTTGGCCGCCAGTCCACGCCGGAGGAGCTGGCGTTTCTCGCAACGCCTGGGTCATCGTTCTGACTGAGCGGCGGCTTCCGGGGCTGGTGCGCCGATACCCTGGCAGACCCGCGCCCGTCACACATTTGTAATTTGCGCGCCGGCGCCCGAACACATAACTCCAGGTAGTTCATTATTTTTGAACTATAGACGGAAACGGATGAACGCCGGGGTTTCTCTATGCAGATGAGCAGACGTCAAGCATTCAGCGCGCCCCTCGCCGTCGCCGCAGCGGTTGTTGCGGCACGAAGCGCGACGGCGCAAAACGAAGTTTCATTGCAAACCGGTTTGGAGACTGCGATGCGTCAGGGCGAAACAATGAGCGACCAGTATTCGGGACGGCGGTTGACTCTTCCCGACGTCAATAAACCGCCAATGCCGGCCATCGCCGACCCGGGCGTGATCTTGAACGGGCGGAAAGTGTCAGGCTTCGACATCGACGGCTCGCGAGGCTACCCCGACGTGCGCAGCTTCCGGCGAAAGTTCGCGCTGCTGATCCCCGCGACGAACACGAGCATGGAGCACGAGTTGTGGAGCATCATCGCAAAGAACGACGCGCTGAACGGCGTGGGCCTACACACCTCCAATGTCATCACGCCGCGGCCGCAACTCCGAACCGCAGAGGATCTGGAGAACTATAAGCGGCAATTTTTAAGTGGGTTGAAGGCGGCGGTTGACGTGGCGCTTTTGGCGGAACCGCAACATATCATCGTGGGGATGAGCCTGGAGCACATCATTCACGGGCTGGACGGCGTGCGCGCGCCGGTCGTGGAGGTCGAGAAGCACACCGGCCTGGCGTGCGCGGCCTGGCACGATGCGGTGAAATTGGCTCTCGGTTGCTACAATGCGAAGCGCATCGGGCTCCTCACTCCGTTCGACGCCACCGGCAACGAAAACGCCAAGCGGATGTTTGAGGATTTGGGGTTCGAAGTCGCCGCGACTTTCGGCTTCGCGTGCGCCAATGCGCTCCACATCGCCCATGTGCCCGATTGGGCGAAAGAAAAGGCGATTCTGGAGCTGCTGGCCACGCCGGAAAATCGGTTGGACGCCATCGTGCAGTGCGGCACCAATATGAGCTTGAGCCAAGTCGCCGAACGCTTGGAGCCGGTGATCGACATTCCGATCCTCGGGATCAACGCCGTGACCTTTTGGCATGCGTTGCGCGAGACCGGCATTGCCGCATCAGTGCGCGGGGCTGGTCGATTGCTCCGAGAGTTTTAGAGCAGCGATACGACCCTACTCGGCGGCCTGCGGCGGCGCGGCGCGAGCGTCGCCGTTGGCGTCGGGCGCGGTGCCCTCGCCGGACTCCTTGATCGTCTCGGGGCGCGGCATGGCGACGACGTTGTAGCCGCTGTCGACGTAATGCACCTCGCCCGTCACCGCCGTCGAGAGGTCAGAGAGCAGGTAGAGCGCGGCCCCGCCCACTTCGTCGAGCGAGGGCGTGCGGCCAAGGGGCGAGTGCATTTTCTGATAGTTGAACAGCACGCGCGCGTCCGAGATGCCGGCGCCGGCGAGCGTGCGCATCGGCCCGGGCGAGAGCGCGTTGACCCGCACGTTCTGCGGGCCGAAATCCATGGCGAGATAGCGCACGGACGCCTCGAGCGCGGCCTTCGCTACGCCCATGACGTTGTAGCGCGGGACAACGCGCATGGAGCCGCCATAGGTGAGCGTGATCATCGAGCCGCCGTTCGGCATCAGCGCTGCGGCGCGCTTGGCGATCTCGGTGAACGAGAAGCACGAAATGATCATCGTATTGGAGAAATTCTCGCGGCTGGTGTCGGCGTAACGGCCCTTCAGCTCGTTGCGGTCGGAGAAGGCGAGCGCATGCACGACGAAGTCGAGCGATCCCCATTGCTCGCGGATCTGGGCGAACACCGCGTCCACGGAGGTCAGATCATTGACGTCGCACGGCGCGATGATTTTGCCGCCGAGGCTCTCGGCGAGCGGCACTGCCCGGCGGCCGAAGGCGTCGCCCTGATAGGTGAAGGCGAGTTCGGCGCCGTGACCGGCAAGCACCCGCGCAATGCCGTAAGCTATGGAGCGGTCATTCGCCACCCCCATGATGAGGCCGCGCTTGCCGGCCATCAACGGCCCCGGCTTAGCGATGTCGATGCTCATGAAAGTCTCCGTTTTGCCCTGCCGTCCATCATCCGCCGAGAGCCGGAGGATGCATCACGCCTCGTAGCGTTTGAAGATAAGCGTCGCATTGGTGCCGCCGAAGCCGAAGCTGTTCGACATCACAGTGTTCAGGGTCGCGTTGTCTACGCGCTCGCGCACGATCGGCGCGTCGGCGAAGGCCGGGTCGAGCGCGTCGATGTTGGCGGACGCGCTTATGAAGCCGTTTTTCATCATCAGCAGCGAGTAGATCGCCTCCTGCACGCCCGCCGCGCCGAGGGAGTGGCCGGTGAGCGACTTGGTGGCCGAGATGAGGGGCATGTCCGCGCCGAAAACTTCCCGCATCGCTTCGATCTCGCGCAGATCGCCGATGGGGGTTGAGGTCGCGTGCGGGTTCACATAGTCGATTTTCTCATTCACGGTCTGCATCGCCAGCTTCATGCAGCGCACCGCCCCCTCGCCGGAGGGCTGCACCATGTCGAAACCGTCCGACGTGGCGCCGTAGCCCGCGAGTTCGGCGTGAATTTTGGCGCCGCGCGCCTTGGCCCGCTCCAGCTCCTCGAGCACGAGGACGCCCGCGCCGCCCGCGATGACGAAGCCGTCGCGATCCGCGTCATAGGCGCGGCTAGCCCGCTCGGGCGTTTCGTTGAAGTTCGAGGACATGGCGCCCATGGCGTCGAACAGCACGGAGAGCGTCCAGTCTAATTCCTCCCCGCCGCCGGCGAACATGAGGTCCTGCTTGCCCCACTGGATCATCTCCGCCGCGTTGCCGATGCAGTGCGCCGAGGTGGAGCAGGCCGATGAGATGGAGTAGTTGACGCCCTTGATCTGGAATGGGGTGGCGAGCGTGGCCGAGTTGGTGCTTGACATGGCTTTCGGCACCTCGAATGGGCCGACCTTCTTCGGCCCGCGCTCGCGGGTGGTGTCCGCCGCCGCCACGATGGCGCGGGTGGACGGCCCGCCCGAACCCATGATGAGGCCCGTGCGCTCGTGTGAAATATCCTGTGGCTCAAGCCCCGCGTCTGCGATCGCCTGTTGCATGGAGATGTAGTTCCACGCCGCGCCCGCCCCCATGAAGCGGCGCACCTTGCGGTCGATCTGCTCCTCCCAGCCCGGCCCCGGCTCGCCATGCACCTGGCAGCGGAAGCCGCGGTCGGCATAGTCCTTGGCGCGCACGAGACCGGAGCGCCCTTCGCGCAGCGACGCGACGACCTCCTGCGCGTTTGCGCCAATGGACGAGACGATCCCCATGCCCGTGACCACTACGCGCCTCATCAACCCTCCTTATGATCCGCGACCCGCGCGATAAAACCGCATCAACCCGCCGGGTTCAAGGCGGCGTCGGTCATCTCGAACAGGCCGACGCGCAAATCTTTCGCGGCATAGATCGGTTCGCCGTCGGCCTTCAACGTACCGTCCGCGACGCCGAGCGTGAGTTTACGCCGGATGACCTTTTTCAGGTCTACGATGTACTCGACCTTCTTCACGGTCGGCAAAACCATGCCGGAGAACTTCACCTCGCCGACGCTGAGGGCGCGTCCGCGGCCTTTGCCGCCGCCCCAGCCCAGGAAGAAGCCGAGCATCTGCCACAGCGCGTCGAGCCCCAAGCATCCCGGCATCACCGGATCGCCTTTGAAATGACAGGGGAAAAACCATAAATCTGAGCGGATTTGCAGCTCCGCGACGATGCGGCCGTGCCCATGCTCGCCGCCTTCGTCCGTGATGGAGGCGATACGGTCGAACATCAGCATGGGAGGCAGCGGCAATTGCGGGTTTCCGGGGCCGAAAAGCTCCCCTCGCGCGCAGGCGAGCAGATCCTCGTACTCATAGCTGTTGCGGCGTTCGGCCATGGCGGTCTATTTCGTTCCTAGCTGTTTTTTTGTCGTGGTGACGGCCAGTTTCAGGTAACACATATATGCGGCCAACAAAACGGAAAGCCGCTGGCTTGGCGGATGGTCGGCGCATCGCCAATATGCGCCAGCCTTGGCGAGCCGCGTTGCGCTGAGCGCGTCTTAACAATATAATCATGTGGATCAAGTGCAAGGGAATTAACGAACAGCATGGCCGGGCAGCATACCGACGATGAAATTTTGGGCGTTTTGCGCAATGCGGGCCTCAGGCCGACGCGGCAGCGCATAGACCTGGGACGCCTGCTCTTCGCCGGTGGCGACCGTCACGTGACCGCCGAGATGCTGCACGACGAAGCGCTGTCGGCTGGCATGTCCGTGTCGCTTGCGACGGTTTACAACACGCTGCACCAGTTCACCGAGAGCGGTCTGCTGCGCGAGGTCGCCGTGGAGGGGTCGAAAACCTACTTCGACACCAATGTCTCCGACCACCACCACTTCTATTTCGAACGGGACGGCAAGCTGATCGACGTTCACGGCGCCGAGGTTGCTTTGGTGTCGCTGCCTCCCGCGCCGGAGGGCATGGAGATCACTCGAGTGGACGTGCTCATCCGGCTTTCTGACAAACCGAAGGCGCGCTAACGCACCACCTCGTTCGGGTAAACGCCGAACAGCGCGTCCTGCTTGAGCCAGCCGGTCAGGCGCTCGGCGGCGACGTTGCACCACGCCTCCTCGCAGCTAAGCACATCGACAAGCACGCCCCTCTGCAGCCGCGCGGCGACGGCGCCCTCGACGGATGGCTCCGCGTGGAGAATGAACGGCCTATCCTCGGTCGTCCAGGGCGCGATGAGCGCGGTGCGGCGTCCGCTGAGGAGGCGGCCATGCACCCAGCCGGTCGCGCCTTCGCTGTCGCGCACCTGCCGCCAGGTTTCGAACTCGGCGATGATCTCCACCGGCAGGCCCGCGCGTCGGAACACCCAGGCGACCGCATGATCCCAGCCCGGCCCCTTCCGCACGAACACCTCGTCGGATTTGAGGCTCACGAATCGCGGCACCGGGAGACCGCTCGGCCCGGGCTTGCGCTCAGGCGCCTGAGCGAGCGCGCTCGCCGCCATGATGGTGAGCGCCGCCGCCAGCCAAAGTCTCGCCGCCATGCTCCTCCCCCGTCTCGAATCGCCGACTTTCCCGCGCCGGCCCAAGCAAACCGGTATCTCCGGCTTTGTCAACGTGCGCGGTCTCTGGTAAAACTGGGTTTAGCGGAAACCGGCGTCGCCGGCGCTGCGCCGCCGCTATTCCCGAGCCTTCGAGGTCGCCATGCCCCCCCAGAAGCCTATCGTCGTCGTCACGCGCAAACTGCCTGATATGGTTGAGGCGCGCATGCGCGAGTTGTTCGACGCGCGGCTCAACCTCGACGACAAGCCGATGACGAAAGACGAACTCGCCGCCGCCATGCAAAGCGCGACCGTCATCGTGCCGACGGTGACCGACCGCATCGACCGGTCGCTCATCTCCATGGCCGGCCCTCAGCTGAAACTCATCGCGCAGTTCGGCACAGGCGTGGACAACATCGACATCGAAACAGCGCGGAGCCGCGGCGTCATCGTGACGAACACGCCGGGCGTGCTCACCGAGGACACCGCCGACATGACCATGGCGCTCATCCTCGCCGTGCCGCGGCGCGTGATGGAGGGCGCCGAATATCTGCGCGCCGGGCGCGAATGGACGGGCTGGTCGCCCACCTGGATGCTCGGCCACCGCATCTATGGCAAAAAGCTCGGCATTATCGGCATGGGGCGGATCGGTTCGGCGGTGGCGCGGCGGGCGAAGGCGTTCGGCCTTTCGATCCACTATCACAACCGGCGGCACGTCGCGCCCGCGCTGGAGGCGGAGCTCGGCGCCACCTATTGGGAGAGCCTCGACCAGATGCTCGCCAACATGGACATCGTGTCGGTGAACTGCCCGCACACGCCGGCGACCTATCACCTGCTCTCCGCGCGGCGGCTGAAGCTGCTGAAGCCGCAGGCCTATGTGGTGAACACGGCGCGCGGCGAGGTGATCGACGAGAACGCGCTCGCCCGCATGATCGAGGCGCGGGAAATCGCGGGCGCGGGACTTGACGTGTTCGAGAACGAACCAGCGATCAACCCCAAACTGCTCAAATCGCCCCATGTGGTCGTGCTGCCGCATATGGGGTCGGCGACGCTCGAAGGCCGCATCGACATGGGCGAGAAGGTCATCATCAACATCAAAACGTTCCTCGATGGCCACAACTCGCCGGACCGCGTGCACCCGGCGATGCTGTAAAAAAAGGGCGTCGCGCGCTCCAAAGTAGTTGCAGGGAGGAAACAACATGGAAACTCAGTTTAAACTTAATCGCCGTCATATGCTTGCTGGTGGAGCTGGCGTCGCCGCCGCCGCGATGTTCCAAGGCTTTCAGGCGCATGCGCAGGACGCTAAAACACCCGAACCCAAACCGTTTCCCGAGTATGTGAGGTTCAAAAACCCGGCGCACATGATCGTGCACAGCGATCAAACCATCGAAATGAAGCGCAGCGAGTTTGGAACCTCGATCATCACACCTGAGGATAAGCTCTACATCCGCAACAACGTAAAGGCGCCGGGCGAGGATTTCGTCGCGGACAGGGACGGCTGGCAGGTTGAAATCAAAGGCGTAAAAAACCCTAAAACGCTCACCGTCGCCGAGTTGAAAACGCTTGGCCTGACCACCGTGACGATGGTGCTGCAATGCTCGGGCAACGGCCGCGCTTACTTTCAGGAGAAGGTGAAGGGCACGGATCAAAAAATCAGCGGCACACCGTGGACGGTGGGCGCCGCCGGCTGCGTGATGTGGACTGGCGTTCCCCTCAAAGCCGTTGTTGAAGCGCTTGGCGGCGTCGAGAGCGGCGCGAAATACATAACAGGCACGGGCGGCGAGAAAATTCCCGAGGGAATAAATCCGCTCGATGTGATGGTGGAGCGCTCAGTGCCCGTCAAAACGCTTGATGACGTGATTCTCGCCTGGGACCTCAGCGGCAAGCCGATCTCCCTCGCCCATGGCGGCCCGCTGCGCATGATCGTGCCGGGATACTCCGGCGTTAACAACGTGAAGTACGTGAAGACCGTGGCGTTCACCGCCGAGCAGAGCCAGGCCAAAATCCAAAAGACCGGCTATCGGATGCATAAGGTCGGCGAAAAGGGCGCGCCGGATCAGCCGTCAATCTGGGAGATGGAGGTCAAGTCCTGGGTTACGGTGCCGCTCGGCGACGTCAAAGCAGGGCGCAACCAAATCTCCGGTTTCGCATTCGGCGGAATGAACGCCGTGAAAAGCGTTGAGGTCTCCGTGGACGGAGGCGAGACCTGGAGTAAGGCGGAGTTGGTGGGACCCGATATGGGCCGTTTCGCGTGGCGTCAATTCGTGCTGTCCGCCGACTTGAAGCCCGGGTCGTACACGCTTGTCAGCCGCGCCACCGATAGCCAAGGCGCGGTGCAACCGAAAGAGCCGGAAATCAACGGCAGCGGCTACAGCCACAACGGCTGGCTCGCGCCGGGCGTGAAAATCACGGTTGCTTAATAGCGCGCCGCCCTGCCAACCGGCGGGGCGGTTTCTTTTTGAGGGCGTCATGAAGTTCCCTGCCGCTTTTGCGATGATGTTGTGCGGGTCAAGTGTAGTGGTGGCCGACCCCGCCAAACTCGAATTGGGAAAAAAGGTATTCCTGGAACTGGCCGAGCCGAACTGCGGCGTATGCCACACGCTGGACGACGCAGGCACGAAAGGCGAGATCGGCCCCCTGCTGGATGACATGCGTCCTGACGCCGATCGTGTCGAGGCGGCGGTCACCAACGGCCTCGGCGCCATGCCCGCTTATGACGGGCTATCCAAGGAACAGATTGCGGCTGTCGCCTATTACGTCGCCTCAGTCGCGGGCAAGCAATAGCACACGTTTTGCATGCGCAGGCCGCTCGGACTCAGCGCTTAAGCGAACTCCGCGGACGATCGCTCGGTCGCCTGCGCAGCGCGCCGCCAACATCAAGACGTTTCTCGACGGGCACAACCCGCACGACTGGATGCGCCCGGCGATGCTTTCGCCTGAGCCGGGGTTGCGCGCCCCCAAGAGCGGTGCTAACTACCCGCCGAGCAACCGCGGGGGCGACGCCGATGCCGATTGAACAGCTGCTTGAAAGCATGATCGACGCTGGCGTTCAGGTCGATGGCCTGTGGTCGATGTATATCGTCGTGAATCTCGGCCTGTTCTGGTTCTTTTTCCTGATGCAGCGGCCGCTGATTTTCGTGGAGCGTCTCATAGCCTTTGTGGCTTATGCCGCCTTCGCGGTCATCAACGGCAATGCGCTCACCGGCTCCTATCGCTTGCTCGAAGCCCTGCGGTCCGATTTGGTCGCCAACCTCACGCGGAACGGCGAGAACGCGATCTCGCTGTTGAACGCGGTCTCCTCGGGCAGCTATGCGAGCCGCGCCGATCTCATTCTCGTCACCCACGGCGGCGCCATAGTCTTCGTCGCGCTGCTTCTGGCGTTCCGCAACCTGATGATCGCGTATTACCGCAAGCACTACCCGGACTACGTCATGACCCCGCAGCGCGTCGGCCTCGACTGAGGTCGCCGTTCACGTGCGGATTTCGGCCCCAGTCGCCGCACGCACATCGCGCACGATCTTCGCCGACACGGCCTCGATCTCCTGATCGGTCAGGGTTTTCTCGCGCGGCTGCAGCGTCACCTCGAGCGCTACGGACTTTTTCCCCGGCCCCAGCGACCCGCCTTCAAACACATCGAAAATGACAGCGTCGGCGATCAGCGCTTTGTCCGCCGACACGGCCGCGCGCAGCACGTCGCCCGCCGGCGCCTCGGCGTCCAGCACGAAGGCGAAATCCCGCCGGACCGGCTGCAGATCGTACGCCGGCAGAGGCGGCTTGGCGGACGACTTTTTCTTCGGCTCCGGAATGGCGTCGAGATAAACCTCGAACGCGGCCACGGCCCCGTCGAGGCCGAAGGCTTTGGCGACCGCCGGGTGAATTTCGCCGAACACGGCGAGAACAGTTTTCGGCCCGAGCTTCAGCGCGCCCGAGCGTCCGGGATGCAGCCATGCGGGCGCATCGCGGGTGACGGCGGCCTTGGCCGGGTCGAAACCGCACGCCGCCAGCGCGGCCGCCGCGTCGGCCTTGGCGTCGATGTAGCCCGCTGCGCCGGCTCCGTCCCAGTGCCGCCCCAGATGGCCCGGGCGCGCCAGGCCGATGCGCAGCCCCGCCGCCGCGTTGCGCTGGTCGTCGGGCGCGTCGCCGCTGAAAATCTGCCCGGCCTCGAACAGCGCCGCCTCGCCAACGCCGCGATTAAGGTTCGCGGCGGCCGCGCGCAAAAGGCCAGGCAGCAAGCTCGGGCGCATCACCGACATCTCACGCGAGATGGGGTTGGACAGCTCCACCGCGGGGTCGCCCCCGCCGAACGCCTCGGCGTCCGCTTTCGAGATGAACGACCATCCGATCGCCTCGACCAGGCCCCTGGCCGCCAGCGTCAGCCGCACGGCGCGCAGCCGCTTCTGAGGCGCGGTCAGGCCCGGCGCCGCAGCCGCGTCCAGCGGCTTGAGCGGCGCAGGGGGCACATGGTCAATGCCGTAGAGGCGAACGATCTCCTCCACCAGGTCGGCGACCCCGTGAATGTCCGGCCGCCAGCTCGGCGGGGCGACGCGCAGCTTGGCACCCTCCCCTTCCACATCGCAGCCGAGCTTTTTCAGATAGCCGGCGGCGTCGGCGGGTTTGATCTTGGCCCCCGTCAGCTTCTCCACGCGCCGGGCGTCGAAATGGATCGGCTCTCTTGGCGGCGGCGGCGCGCCCGCGACCTCCAGCTTCGACGGCTCGCCGCCGCAAATCTCCAAAATCATCTTGGTGGCGAGGGCCACGCCCGTCTCGGCCGAGCGCGGGTCGACGCCCCGCTCGAAGCGGTAGCGCGCGTCGGAGTTGATCCCCGTCTTGCGGCCGGTTTGCGCCGTGCGGAGCGGGTCGAAGTAAGCCGCTTCAATAAACACGTCCGTGGTCGCCTCCGTGCAGCCGGACGCCTCGCCGCCCATAATGCCGCCGAGACCGAGCGCGCCGTTCGCGTCGGCGATGACGCACATCGCGTCGTCGATCTTGTAAACGCGGCCGTCGAGCGCAGCCAAGCTCTCGCCATCGCGCCCAAGCCGCGCGGCGATCGGCCCCTTCAACTTGGCCGCGTCATAGACATGGAGCGGGCGGCAGCGGTCGTACATGATGTAGTTCGTGACATCCACGAGCGCGTTGATGGGGCGCAGGCCCACGGCCTTCAGCCGCTGCTGCAGCCAAGCGGGCGACGGGCCGTTCTTCAACCCACGCACCACCCGGCCCGCAAACACCGGGCAAGCGCTGCGCGCCTCTTCTTTAAAATCGAGCGCAATTTTGACCGGCGATTTGAATTTGCCTGCCGCCGTGTAGCCCGCATCCTCTTTTTTGAGCTTGCCGAGACCTGCGGCGGCGAGATCGCGCGCCACGCCCCGCACGCCGAGCGCGTCCGGCCGGTTGGGCGTGATGGCGATCTCGATGACCGGATCGTTCAGGCCCATCACATCGACAAAGCGCTCCCCCACGCGGGCGCCCGCGCTCTCCGGCAGCTCGATGATGCCGTCGTGCTCGCCGGAGAGCTCCAGCTCCCGCTCGGAGCAGAGCATTCCCGCCGACTCCACGCCGCGGATTTTCGCCTGTCCGAGCGTAAAATCGCTGCCCGGCACATAGACGCCCGGCGCAGCGAACACGCCGATAAGCCCCGCCCGCGCGTTCGTCGCGCCGCACACCACTTGAGCGACGCCACGGCCGGTGTCGACCTTGCACACACGCAGCTTGTCCGCGTTCGGATGCGGCTCGGCTTCCAGCACCCGCGCGACGGTGAAAGCGCCGAGTTTGGCCGCCGGATCGTGGACGGCTTCGACCTCAAGTCCGATGCGCGAGAGCGTGTCGCAAATATCGCTGAGAGACGCTTTTGTCTCCAGGTGCTCTTTTAGCCAGCCGAGCGTGAATTTCATGATATACGGTTCCTGGTATTCGTGCGTCAATCACCCCGCTGCGCCGTTTTGTCAATGGGGCGATCTAGAGCGCTCAGCCGGCTTTCAGCGGAGTTTTCCAGACGGCGAATGCGGTTCATCGTTTTCAGGGCTTCGATCGATGGATTACGCTGATTACGACAAAATGAAAAACTGGAGCGAGGCGAATTTCGGCATTTGCCCGTCAGACCTCCATCATTATTTCAAGGCCGAACTGGCCCGTCACGACGTGCGGACGGCGGGCGCGAAGATTTTGGAGATCGGCTATGGCGGCGGGCAGTTTCTGGGCTTCGCCCGGGCGGAGGGCGCAACCGTCGTCGGGGTTGAGATCCAGCCGATGCTTGTGCATTTCGCGCGCGCCAAGGGATTTCAAGCTTATTCGAGTTTGGATGAGGCGGCTCAGGACGAACAAACCGGTTTCGACCTTGTCGCCGCGTTCGACGTTTTTGAGCATTTGTCCGCTCAAGAGTTGATAGACATGCTGCAGCGGATCGGCAAGCTGTTGAAGCCTCAGTCGGGCAAAATCATTGCGCGCTTTCCGAACGGCGACAGTCCGCTGTCCATGCCGATCCAGAACGGCGACTACACGCACAAACTCAGCCTAGGCGCCGGCGCCGTCGACCAGATTCTCTACCAGGCCGGCTGGCGGCGCATATACCTCGGAGACCCGGTTTGGACGGCGCCGGGTTTGTCGCGCCGGGTCGCCCTGAAGCTGCGCGTGGCGGCGCGACGCGCCTTTGAGACAGCGCTGGCTGCCATGTATTACGGCGCCGGCGCGCCGAAAAGCTTGTATTACAACTCTATTCTGATCGCTTCGCCAAACGCGAGCTAGGCTCAGCACCTCTTCGGCGTACGGACAGGACCGAGGCGAACGCGCTTATTTCTTGCGCGCCTTGCGCGCGGCGTAGCGGGCGTCGCGCGCGGCCTTCTGCTCGGCCATGAGCCGGGCTTTCTCGGCGGCCTCTTGCTCTGCGCGTTCGATGGCGGCGATGCGCTCGGCCTCCTCGCGGGCGGCCTTTTCCTCGGCGGCGCGGCGCTCGGCTTCGAGCTTGGCGGCCTTGCGCTCGGCGGCGCGGGCCTCGCGGGCTTCGATTAACGCCTTGCGGGCTTCGCGCTGGGCGATGACGGCTGGGTCGTCGGGCGCGGGGCGGGCGCGAAACCGCTCGAGGATGGCTTGCCGAGCGCTGGCGGCGGAGGACTGACGGTCGTTGAAGTTATCGCCTCGGATGCGTTTCATCGGGTTCTAGGAGCTGTTTCGGAATAGGAAAAGCCGCTCCTGTGAGAGCGGCCTTCGGCTTTGGGGCGCGGCTGTCAAGCTGCGGGGCGGAGTTTAGGCCGCCTGAATGTTGCCGACCGCGATTTTGCCGGTGCGGCGGTCTTCCTGGGTGTCGAAGGAGACTTTTTGACCCTCGACCAGGCCGCGCATGCCGGCGCGCTCCAGAGCGGTGGCGTGAACGAAAACGTCTTTGCCGCCGTTGTCAGGCTGGATGAAGCCGTAGCCTTTTTGGTCGTTGTAGAACTTAACCGTGCCCGTCTGCATAAAATTTCCTTTGTAAGTCATGGCGATAGTGAGCGTGAGGCACGGATGAACGCGACCGGAAGCTCAAGCGACGATTTGGAGGGTAGCTCGGAGCCAACGTAAGGCTGCGCCAAAGCAAAAGGGTCCGGCTATCCGGCCGAAATCGACGCGGGAGTTATAAGCCCAATCCGCCGCTTCCGCAAGAGCGCGCGGAACCCGCAGGCCAATTTTGCTCCCGATGGTTGCACCGCGACCGCAGAGAGCAGAACATGCTCCGATAGGTGGCGCACGGCGGGGACGCACACGCCGTCGCCGAGCAGGTGATAGGCGTCGTTGTAGCGGCTGGGTAGCTTGTAGTCGTCGGGCAGCCCCATCAGCCGGGCCGCCTCGCGCGGCGACACAAGCCGCGATCGTACGCGCCCGCCCTCCACGATCAGCAGCGTCTGCCGGCTGGAGCCGCCGCCCGGCGTGCGCAGGCACCCCGCGAGGCCGTCGAACCGCACCTCGGCGCGCTGAAGCTTGACGCCGCCTTCCACTCGGATGCGCTTATAAACGGCGCCCACATGACGCGCGCCGCTCGCCATCGCCGCCTCGACCTTGGCGAGATTGCCGGGCGACATGAGCGACAGCAGCCGCGCGGTCTCGGCGGGCGAACGCCATGCGACGCCGGTCGGCTGCTCCTCGAGGATGTCGGCGAGCGCGGTGTTGCGAAGGGCCGGGGCGGGCGGCGACCACCAGATCCACCGGCGCTGCAACTCCGGCGATAGGCGCGCGTGGGCCGCTTCAAGCGCTTTCGGATGCCACGCCGGATGCGGGCCGACTGCGCCCGCCGCTTCGCCCATCGTGGCGATCGGAGCCGAAGGCGCGTCGACGACGGCGACGAAGAACACGCGCGGACGGCTTTGCGGGGTGAACAGCGCCGCGTCCAGCACCAGCGCGCCGAAACGGTAGCCTCCGCCGCCCAGCGCCGCGCACAGGGCCGCGAAGTCCTCGCCGCCGCGCGAGCTGAGAATCCCGATGACGTTTTCAAGCACGATCGTCCGCGGCCCGCGCCCCTCGCGCTTTAGGCTCCGCATCAGCCCCCAAAAGGTCCAGAACAGGCCTGAGCGCGTGGCGCCGCTCATGCCGCCGCGCGCGCCCGCGAGCGACAGGTCCTGGCATGGGAACGACGCCCAGGCAAGATCGGCGCGGCCCGGCAGATCGCCAGTGCGCAGGGCGGACACGTCGCCGAGGCGGAAATGGTCGGCGCCCCAGTTCGCGGCGTAAGCGGCGGCCTTTTTCGCGCAGACGTCGTTGGCGAACAGGCAGTCCCAGCCGGCAAGCCCTGCCCGCGCCATGCCGCCGCCCGCGAAAAATTCGTAAAATGTTGGGCGATCCCGCATCCGCGCCGTCCATTGATTCCGCGCAAAGACTAGCACGGGCGGACGGTCTTTGGCGCGCCGCTACTTTTTTGTCGTCAGCTTTTTGGCCAGCCGCGCAACGATATAGACGACGAAAAACGGGGCAACGCCGACGATGAGGAAAACCAAAAGCAATTCGAGCATGGGTGGGACCGTCATGAAGCGTGAGGTGTGACACGGGTCAGTACGGCGTTGGCCTTGCTCCGGACGGACGAGCCGCCTGCGCCATACCGCCGCCGCTTCAGTCGCGCCAAAGCCGCGCTTGCCAGCCGCCGCGGCGACGCGCAAAATCAGCAAAACACGCGCTGGGAGGATGCATGAGCCGTTACGCCGAGGTTTACGAGCGCTGGCGGCGCGATCCGGAAGGGTTCTGGGCTGAGGCGGCGGAGGCGATCGACTGGCATCGCGCGCCGGAGAAAATCTTCGACATCGAGCGCGGGCTTTACGGCCGCTGGTTCGTCGGCGGCGCGTGCAACACCTGCCACAACGCGGTTGACCGTCACGCCGCGCGGACGCCCGACCGCACGGCGCTCATCTACGACAGCCCGATGACCGGGCAAGTGCGGGCGTTCACCTACGCCGAGTTGCTCGACGAGGTCTCAACGCTCGCCGCCGTGCTGGCGGAGAAGGGCGTACGCCACGGCGACCGCGTCATCATTTACATGCCGATGATCCCCGAGGCGGTGTTCGCCATGCTCGCCTGCGCGCGGCTGGGCGCCATTCACTCGGTCGTGTTCGGCGGCTTCGCGGCGAACGAGTTGGCGACGCGCATCAACGACTGCACGCCGAAAATGATCCTCTCCGCCTCCTGCGGGCTGGAGCCGGGGCGCATCGTGAAATACAAGCCGCTGCTCGACGGCGCCATCGCGCTCGCCAGCCATAAGCCGGACGCCTGCATCATCATCCAGCGGCCGCAGGAGACGTGCGAACTGACGCCGGGCCGCGATTACGACTGGGCCGCGCTCATCGCCGACGCGAAAGCGCGCGGCGCCCGCGCCGACTGCACACCCGTCGCCGCCACCGATCCGCTTTACATTCTCTACACCTCCGGCACCACCGGCGCGCCAAAGGGCGTGGTGCGGGACAACGGCGGGCACATGGTGGCGTTGAAATGGACGATGGGCGCCCACTACGGGATCGAGCCGGGCGAAGTGTTCTGGGCCGCCTCGGATGTCGGCTGGGTCGTCGGCCACTCGTATATCGTCTATGCGCCGCTGCTGCACGGCGCGACCACGATCCTTTACGAAGGCAAGCCGGTCGGCACACCGGACGCAGGCGCGTATTGGCGCGTCATCCAGCAGCATGGCGTCGCGGCCCTGTTCACGGCGCCGACCGCGTTTCGCGCCATCAAGAAGGAAGACCCCGAGGGCGCGCTTATCGGCAACTACGACCTCTCCCGCTTCCGCACCCTGTTCCTCGCGGGGGAGCGCGCCGACCCCGACACGGTGAAATGGGCGGAAAACCTGCTCAAGCGCCCTGTCGTCGACCACTGGTGGCAGACGGAGACGGCCTGGGCCATCGCCGGGAACCCGGTGGGGCTGGGCATGCTGCCGGTCAAACACGGATCGCCGACCGTGCCCATGCCGGGCTACGACCTGCAGGTGCTCGATGAACGCGGGCATCAGGTCCCGCGCGGCGAACAGGGCGCGCTCGCGGTGAAGCTCCCGCTGCCGCCCTCGTGCTTCCCGACGCTGTGGAACGCGGACGAACGGATGCGGCAAGCGTATCTGACGGATTTCCCAGGCTATTACAAAACCGGCGACGCGGGCTACATCGACGCGGATGGCTATGTGTTCGTCATGGCCCGCACGGACGACGTGATCAACGTGGCGGGGCATCGGCTCTCAACCGGCGCCATCGAGGAGGTGATCGCCGGGCATCCGGCCGTCGCGGAATGCGCGGTGACGGGCGTGGCGGACGCGCTAAAAGGCGAGGTGCCGGTCGGCTTTTTCGTGCTCAAGTCCGGCGTCGCCGCGCCGCCTGCCCAGGTGGAGGCGGAGGTCGTCGCCCGCGTGCGCGATGAGATCGGCCCGGTCGCCGCGTTCAAGACGGCGGTGGCGGTGAAGCGGCTGCCGAAAACCCGGTCGGGCAAAATCCTGCGAGCCACGATGGGCAAGATCGCGAGCGGTCAGAGCTTCGCCATGCCTGCGACGATCGACGACCCCGCCATCCTTGACGAGATCGCCGCCGCGCTGCAAAACCGCCGCTGAACGGCAAAGGGGCGGCGATGCAGGACATTCAACCGTGGCTGAGCGTGGCGGGCGTCGCCATCGACCTTCTCGGCTTCCTCATCCTTCTCTGGGAGTGGTGGATCGCGTTCTTCAACGAGGAGAATCAGCTCGGCTTCCAGCGCCGCCTTGAGCAGGAGCGCAACCGCCGCGCCTTCCATCAGGCGAATGTCAGCGGCCAATTGCGCCAGCACCTTGAAACCTCGGGCAAGATGATGGACGACATGGCGCTGCGCCGCGCCTGGGACGAGCACGCGCAAACCATGCGCCGCCGCAAGCCCGCGTTTCTGGCCGCCGCCGCGCTGATCGTCGTGGGATCGCTGCTGCAAATTGCGGGCGCCTGGCCGCTTTAGATTTTCCGAACGATCTTCCGAACCAAGTAAGATTGACATAATCCAACGATTGTTGGATTATTTGTTAAGAGGCATGTAATGCGCTCTTAAAAGAAATCTATTTTGGGGAGGTTGGCGTGTCTGAAGAGAGACAGAAGGCTCGCGATGCAGCCGCGGTGAATGACGTTCTGAAGAACGGGACGCATATGGATCGCCGCAGTTTCTTCGTATCCGCGGGCGCATTCGGAGCAGCGGCGGTTTTCGCTGGATCAGCTTCAGCCCAAGGAACCCCTCCAGCCGCAGCTCCCGCGGCGGCCCCCGCAGCTCCCGCGCGTAAAGCTTTGGTCAAAGACGATTCGCGCATCCTGAACATCGGCGCCACGGTGCGCTCGGGCAACTACTGGAACTTCTCCACTTACATCACGCCCATCGAGGAGTTCTATGTCCGCAACCACTACCCGACGCCGCTCGCGTCGGAGAAGCCGATTCTCGCCAAGGAAAACTGGAAGCTCAAAATCCACGGCCCCGCCGTCGAGCGCCCGATTGAGATCGGCTACGAAGATCTGCTGAAAATGCCGGCCCGCACCATCATCGCCACCATGGAGTGCCACGGCAACGGACGTTCGCTGTTCTGGGAGCAGGGCGGCTTTACCGGCGATCAGGTGAAAGGCGGAAATTGGGTTCTGGGCGCCATCGGACAGGCGGAATGGAAATACGTGCCGATGAGCGTGATCCTTGACAAAGTCGGGGTGAAGCCGAACGCGAAAACCGTGCTGTTCTGGTCGGGCGTGGATGGAACGGGCGACATTGGTCGTCCGATGCCCTTCGCTGACGTCGTAAACCTGCAAAACGACATGGGCGTCACCTACGCCATGAACGGCAATCCGCTGACTGAAGATCACGGCGCGCCGGTGCGTCTCGTCGTGCCGGGCTGGGGCGGCACCGCCTCCATCAAATGGCTGACCGAGATAAAAATCAGCGACAAGCGCATCTGGACGCGCGTGAACACCAAGGGCGAATGCTACATCGGCCCGGACTACAAAGCCCCCGAGCACGCGGCCGACGACGAGTTCCTGCCCGGGATCACGCCCGCCGACATCAAAGGGCCAATGGTCACCTGGATGCCGCCAAAGTCGCTCATAACCGTTCCGCTGGTGCTGGAGAAGTCGCCGTCTCACCCGGCGAACTATCCGCTCGCCAAAGGCCAATGGCCCACCATGAGCGCGGGCAAGCAGACCGTGAACGGGTACGCCTGGGCGCCGCAGCACGGCGTCAAGATGGTCGAATACCGGATCGACGGCGGCGCGTGGCAAAAGGCGGCAATCCGCGAGCCAAACCTCGGCAAGTACACCTGGGTGCGGTTCTCGTTCGATTGGGACGCTAAGGCCGGCAAACACGAGATCGAAACCCGCACGACGGACAACTCCGGCGTTTCTCAGCCCGAAACGATCCCGATGAACGTGCTTGGCATGGCGAACTGGTCGATCCCGAAGTTCAAGGTCGAAGTCATTTGAACCCGAACGAAGGCCGGGCCTTTGCGCCCGGTCTTCTGCTATCCAATCTCCCTGTCATAACGGACGCCACATGATCAAATACGGCCTCGCCGCGCTTTTCATCGCCATGGCGGCGCCGGCGCAAGCGGACCAGACCGCGAGGGGCAAAGAGCTTTACGCCGCCAACTGCGCGGAATGCCACGGCGCCGACGGCCGCGGCGGCACGGGATACGCCTATCCGATCTGGGGCCCGCAGACTCAGATCCAGAAATACCAGACCGCCCAGGGCCTGTTCGAATACATGCAATATCTGATGCCGTTCGACGACCCGACAAAGGTCACCGACGAGCAGAAGTGGGATATCGTCGCCTACATGCTCGCCAATCACGGCGCCGCTGTGGGGCAGACCGTCGGACCCGCAAACGGCCGCGAAGTGCCCATTAAATAGCGCCTTAGCGCATCCGCATTGGCCTCGCGTCGCTAATCCTGCGCGCCACGGATTCAGCGGCGCTCGAGCGCTTCGCGGATGGTTTGCAGCGCGGCGAGCGCCGTCTTGCTCCAGCGTGCGGCTCGCGTCCCAGCCAAATTGGCCTGGCTGCGCAAGATGACGCCGTCGTCGAGCACCTTCAGATGATTGGCCCGCAGCGTGGCGCCGGTCGAGGTGATGTCCACGATGGCCTCGGCGGCGCCGGCCGCGGGCGTGGCCTCGGTCGCGCCGAGGCTCTCCACGATGCGATAGCTGCTCACTCCCTTGGCTGCGAAAAAGCGCCGCGTCACGTTCATGTATTTGGTCGCGACCTTCAACCGACGGCCATGGGCGCGGAAGAACATGGCGCCCGCCTCCTCCAGATCGGCCATGGTCGAGACGTCAAGCCAGCAGGCCGGCGCCGCCACGACCACGTCCGCGTGGCCGAACCCGAGCGGCGTCATGGCGAACAGGCGCTCGTCCGCGTCCGCCATCTGCTCGCGCAGCAAATCCTCGCCCGTGACGCCCAGATGCACGGCGCCGGTCTGCAGGTGCCGCGAAATCTCCGAGGCCGACAGAAATAACACGTCAACCCCCGTCACGCCCCGCATGCGGCCCACATAGCCCCGCTCGTCGCCCAGACGCTCAATGCGCAGGCCGCGCGCCGAGAACAGCGCAAGCGCATCCTCCATCAGCCGGCCTTTGGACGGCATGGCGAGCACGAGATTGTCACCGTTGCGCGCATCGGGCGTCATGGGGCGCCCTTCACGGCGGCGAGCAGCCGCTCGGTGTGGATCGCCGCGCCGACCGCCGGGATGACGCAGGGCGCGCCCAGAGCCGCCAGCAAGCCGTCATAGCGCCCGCCGCTCGCCAGCGCCGGGGGCGGGTTCTCCTCCGCCGCCGCCATCTCGAAAACGAAGCCAGTGTAATATTCGAACCGGCGCCCAAGATCGCTCGAGAACGTCAGCCCACTAAAGCCCGCCGCCGTCAAGGCGTCCACCCGCGCCTCCAGAGCCTCGGCTGCGTGCGACACGTCGAGCCCAGCCGCCCGCGCCAGCGCCGCAATGCGTCCAGCGGCTTCGTTGGCCGGCGCGGCGAAGGCCAGATAGGCGCGCAAGGCCTCAGCATACGCTGCGGGCAGCGGCGGCTCCGCCATGTCGGCTTTAATGATGACGAGGCGCGCCGCGATCTCCTCGGCGGTGCGCGCTCCAATGAAAGGCGCGCCGGTCTGATCCAGATGCTCCCGCAAAACGTCCGCCGCCTTTTCCGGCGCGTCGGGGTCGATGCGATCGAGCACGGGCGCAAGATCGGTGCGGGCGGCGGCGTGCGGCTCGGTCATGCGCGAGAGCAGCCTCGGCAACGCATCGCCCCGCCAGAACGCGCCGAGCAGCCGGTTACGCCTCCAGTCGGCGATGGGCATGGCTCTCACCAGCGCGCGGAACAGCCCCACATCGCCGATGGTGATCGCCGCGGAAGATAAGCCCGCAGCCCGCATCGCGTCCCAGGTGGTGGCGAACACGCCGATATCGGCCGAAAGCGCATCCGCCTCGCCGAAGCTCTCGATGCCGGCCTGGCGGAACTCACGGGGCCGCAACGGATTGGGGGCGCCCGCCTGATAGCGAAAGGCGGGGCCGTTATAGGCGTAGCGCGCTGGCGCGGCGGCCTGCGGATCGCGGTCGAGATAGATGCGGCACACCGGCACGGTCAGATCCGGCCGCAGACACAACTCCTCGCCGTCGAGATCGGTGAACACATAGGTGCGGCTGCGAATATCCTCACCCACGCGGTCGAGAAACACGCCGGCCGGCTGCAGGATCGCGGGCGCCACGCGCTCGTATCCGGCGGCGCGGAACACGGCCATGATGGTCTCGGCCTGCGCTTCGAGCGCCTCGAACCGGCTGGCGGACTCCGGTCTCACCTCACGCCTCGTGCCGCAGAACCACGCGCCGCACGGCGTCGACCAGCTCCGGCATCGGCACGGAGAACTGGGCCGGGCGCTCCTCGCGCCATTTCACATTGTCGGCGATCTGCTCGGACAGGCGTCGGCCCTCGATCAAGTCCTTGATTTGCGCCTCGCCGCGCTGGCGTTCGTCCTCGCCCTGAATGACGACGCACGGCGCCTGGCGCTTGTCGGCGTACTTCATCTGCGCCTTGAGGCCGGCGTCGCCCAGATACATCTCGGCCCGCAGCCCGGCGCGGCGAAGGCTCTGCACGATGGCCTGGTACGCCTCGATGCGGGCGCGGTCGAGCACCATCACGATGACGGGGCCGCGCCGCTCGTCCTCGCCGAGTTTGCCGAGCGCCTTCAACGCGGCGTAAAGCCTGGAGACGCCGATGGAGAAGCCCGTCGCCGGGATGCGCACGCCTTTGAAGCGTTCCACCAGACCGTCGTAGCGGCCGCCGCCGCCGACCGAGCCGAAGCGGATGGGCGCGCCGTCCTCGCCTTGAGCGATGAAGGTCAACTCGGCCTCGAAAACCGGGCCGGTGTAGTACTCAAGCCCGCGCACGACGGTCGCGTCCATCTTCACCCGGTCGGCGTCGAAGCCGCCCGCGCGCAGCACGGTCTCAATCTGGGCTAGCTCCTGCACGCCCTCAAGCCCGCGAGGGCTGTCGCTTAAATGAGACGCGAGCGCGGTGAGGCCGCCGACGTCCCCGAGCCCTGCGGCCAGGAACGCCATAATGCGCTCGATCTGCTTCTTTTTTAGCTCGGCGCCTTTGGTGAAATCGCCGCTTTCGTCCTTGCGCCCCTTTCCGAGCAGCTGCTCGACCCCGGCGGGGCCGACGCGGTCGAGCTTGTCGATAGCCCGCAACACGCCAAGGCGCTTGCCGGCGCCGGCCTCACCCGGCTCGATCCCGGCGCTCTCCATGAGGCCGTCCAGGACTTTTCGGTTGTTGACGCGCACCGCGTAACCGCCGCGCGGCACGCCGAGCGCCTCCAGCGCATCGGCGGCCAGCATGCACATCTCGGCGTCGGCGGCGGGGCCTGCCGCGCCCACCGTGTCCGCGTCGAACTGCATGAACTGGCGGAAGCGCCCCGGCCCGGGCTTCTCGTTGCGCCACACCGGCCCGGCCTGATAGCGCCGGAAAGGCTTGGGGAGGCTGTCGAAATTGGCGGCCACATAACGGGCGAGCGGCGCCGTGAGGTCGTAGCGCAGCGACACCCACTCCTCGTCCTCGTCGTGAAATGAAAACACCCCCTCGTTGGGGCGATCAGCGTCGGGCAGAAACTTGCCGAGCGCGTCGGAAAACTCGAAAGCCGGCGTATCGAGCGGCTCGAACCCGTACAGCTCGTAAACCCGCCGGATGACGCCCAGCATGGCGGTCATGTCGCGCATCTCGGCGGCGTCGATGTCGCGCATGCCCTTCGGCAGCCGTGGCTGGGGCCTTACCACTTTGTCGGACATGGGCGTTTCCGTCTCGCGAGAACCTTGCGCCGCCGCATGAGGCCTTGGCGCGCCGACGCGATATGTATCCGATCGGGAAAAGCGCGGCAACAATGCGCCGGTGGGTAACTCCGGCGCGACCGGCTTTACAAGGGCGCTGGACGCATCGCCAACGCCGCGCGGATGGGAAGGCGCGCCCGCGGTAAGCGCGGGGGCGTGAACGTCGTCAGTGAGCGACGGTTTGAGAGAGCCTCTCGATGCGGTCCTTCAGTTTGAGCTTTTGCCGTTTCAGGGAAGCGATCCGGGTGGTGTCGGTCGAGGGCCGGGCCAGCTCCTCCTCGACCAGCTTGTCGAGCTGGCGATGTTTTTCACTCAATTCCTGAATGTGCGCCTGCAAAGCCATTGCCATTCTCCGTTGTTTTTCACGGTTGGTCGGTTAGGATGACATACAGGTGACGGGTTGTCCAATACAGATGACACGCGAATCAAATCTCTTGGACGTGGGGTTTTATTTCGCATTTCGGGATGATTTCTTAAAAAAAATGGAAAACGGCGGGAAGCTTGCGTCAACCATGCCTTTATGTGGTATTATCGCTTTGAAATTACGGCGGTTTATACGTTCATCGGCGGGGCTGCGTGACAGGCTTGGACGATCAGGGGTTGCGGGAGGCGCTCGCCCGGCTGAAACAGGCGCACCGAACCCTGGATGAGGACATCAAACGCGCCGAGGCCGAGGGAGGCGTCGATCAACTCATGCTGTCGCGTTTGAAAAAGCGCAAACTCACGCTAAAGGACGAGATCGCCCGGCTTGAGGACAAGCTCGTGCCCGACATCATCGCATAACGGATCGCGCCATGCCCAAGACTTCGCAACCCCTTGTCGGCGTCATCATGGGCAGCCAGTCCGATTGGCCGACTCTGCGCGCCGCCGCCGCCGTGCTGGACGACCTCGGCGTCGCGTATGAAACCCGCGTCGTCTCCGCTCACCGCACGCCGCAGCGGCTTTACGACTACGCCGCCACCGCCCAGGCGCGCGGGCTGAAGGTCATCATCGCGGGGGCGGGCGGCGCGGCGCATCTCCCCGGCATGACGGCGGCGATGACGCTGCTCCCGGTGCTCGGCGTGCCGGTGAAAAGCGCGGCGCTCGCGGGCATGGACAGCCTGTATTCCATCGTGCAAATGCCCGCGGGCGTGCCTGTCGGGACGCTGGCCATCGGAGAGGCGGGCGCGACGAACGCCGGGCTGCTGGCGGCGCAGATCCTCGCCCTCAGCGATGCCGCCCTTGCCGCGCGGTTAGAGGCGTGGCGCGCGGAGCGGACCGCCGCCGTGCCGCTGGAACCGGGAGACGGCGCGTGAGCTGGCCCTTGCCGCCGGGAGGCCTCGTCGGCGTGCTGGGCGGCGGTCAGCTTGGCCGGATGCTGGCGATGGCCGCCGCGAAGCTTGGCCTGCGCACCCACATCTACGCGCCCGAGGCCGACAGCCCGGCCTTCGACGCAAGCCCGCGCCACACCTGCGCGCCCTATGAAGACATCGCCGCCCTGCGCGCGTTCGGCGCCGCCGTAGACGTGGTGACCTACGAATTCGAAAACGTGCCCGCGCTCAGCGTCGCGGTGCTGGAAGAGTTGGCGCCGGTGTATCCGCCGCGCCGGGCGCTCGCCGCCGCGCAGGACAGGCTGGCGGAGCGGCGTTTGCTGCAGTCGCTCGGCTTGCCGCATGCGCCGTTTCGGTTCGTGGAGAAGGGCGCGGCGGCCGGGGCGGCGCATCAGGCGCTCGGCGGCCCGGCGTTCCTCAAAAAGCTGCGCGAGGGGTATGACGGCCGCGGCCAGTTCCGCATCGAGGGCGAGCACGATCTCGCAGCAGCGGCGGATTGGCTCGGCGATGCGCCCGCCATCCTTGAAGCGGCCGTTCCTTTCGCGTTCGAGTGCTCGGTGATCGGGGCGCGCGGAGCGGATGGCGCCGCCGTGTTCTATCCGCTCACCCGCAACGAACACCGCGACGGGATTCTGCGCACCAGCATTGCACCGGCAGGCACGCCCGCGCTGCAAGAGGCCGCACAGGACATCGCCGCGCGCATCATGGCCGAACTTGGCTATGTCGGCGTCATCGGCGTCGAGTTGTTCGCGCTTGAGGGCGGCGCGCTGATGGTGAACGAGATCGCCCCGCGCGTGCACAACTCCGGCCACTGGACGCTCGAGGCCTGCGCGGTCAGCCAGTTCGAGAACCACATCCGCGCCGTGGCGGGCTGGCCGCTTGGCGCGCCAGCGCAGCATTCCGCCGCGGTGATGACGAACCTCATCGGCGACGAGGTTCTGTCCTGGCGGGAACGCCTCGCCGCTGCGGGAGCGTCGCTGCACCTTTACGGCAAGGGCGAGCCGCGCGCGGGCCGCAAGATGGGGCATTACACCGCGCTCGCGCCCCTGCCGCAGGAACGCCGGGCGCCGACGACGCGTTAGCCGTTTCGCCAAAGGCGGGGTTGCGGCGGCCGCCCGACGCAGCTACGACATGGCCAAAGTCACGGGGGAGATCGCCATGCGCGAGTTCATTTTTTTCGTCGATTGGCTCATCAGCCTGTTCATTTTCATCCTGGTCGCGCACTGGATTTTGCAGCTTCTCATCTCGTTCGGCGTGGTGAACCGCTACAATCAGGTGGTCTACACGCTGAACGATATCTTCTACCGTTTGACCGAGCCGTTTCTGGCCCCGATCCGGCGTCGCATCGGGCTCTTTAATGGCGTCGACCTGTCGCCGATGGTGCTGCTGATCATCCTGTATTTCATCCGCATCGTCATCCTGCCGAACATCGCCAAGGCGTTCTGATAGCCGCATCGCGGATGCGCGTGTCATTCTGCGGAAAAGCGCGTTGCCGCGCGCGCCCGCTCGCGTCACAGTCGGCGCATATATCAACAGGGAGGAAGGCATGGCGGCGCAGGTGATCGACGGCAAGGCGGTGGCGGATGATCTGGTCGCGGATGTGGGCCGCCGCGCCGCAGCGTTCTCAGCCCGCCACGGGGTGACGCCGGGCCTCACTGTCGTGCTCGTCGGCGAGAACCCCGCCAGCCAGGCGTACGTGAAGAACAAGGTGCGCACGACGAAGGCGGCCGGCATGAACAGCCACGAGCATCGCCTGCCCGCCGAGACCTCCGAGGCCGATCTGCTCGCCATCGTCGCGCAGTTGAACGCCGACCCGGCCGTGCACGGCATCCTCGTGCAACTCCCGCTGCCCGCGCACGTCGACTCGCAGAAGGTCTTGAACGCCATCTCGCCGGACAAGGACGTGGACGGCTTCCACCCGGTCAACGTAGGGCGGCTGGCGACCGGCGAGCAGGCGCTGGTGCCGTGCACGCCGCTGGGCTGCGTGATGCTCGCGAAGCGCGTGCATTCAAGCCTCTCCGGCATGGAGGCGGTGATCATCGGCCGCTCGAACATCGTCGGCAAGCCGGTCGCGCAACTGCTGCTCGCCGAGAACTGCACCGTCACCATCGCGCATTCGCGCAGCCGCGACCTGGAGGCGATCTGCCGCCGCGCCGACCTGCTTGTCGCCGCCGTCGGGCGTCCGGAGATGGTGCGCGGGAGCTGGATTAAGCCGGGCGCGACCGTCATCGACGTGGGCATCAACCGTGTGCCGGGCGAGGCGGGCAAATCGAAGCTCGTCGGCGATGTGCATTACGCCGAGGCGATGGAGGTGGCGGGCGCGGTCACGCCTGTGCCGGGCGGCGTCGGCCCGATGACCATCGCGTGCCTGCTGTCGAACACGCTCGACGCGGCGGAAATGGCGATGATGCGGGCTTAGGATGGTGGAGCCGGGCGGGATCGAACCGCCGGCCTCAGCAGTGCGATTGCTGCGCTCTCCCAACTGAGCTACGGCCCCACGGCTAGACCTGCATTTAGTCCTCGGGGCGGCGCAGTGTCAAGTGAGCCGCGCATGAGCGCAAAATCGTGTGCGACGTTGCCGATGTCGCCCGCGCGGGGTGGACAAACTTGGCGCGCGATCATATAAAAAATTCCAGGCAGCGGCCCGCTTGTTCGGCGGCCCGCTTTTTCTCGTTTGAACCATCCAAGGAGGACACGTGCAGGTTCACGTTCGTGACAACAATGTCGATCAGGCGCTGAAGGCGCTCAAGAAGAAGATGCAGCGCGAGGGCATCTTTCGCGAAATGAAGCTGCGCAATCATTACGAGAAGCCCTCCGAGAAGAAAGCGCGTGAGAAAGCCGAGGCGGTGCGTCGCGCACGCAAGCTCGCCCGCAAACGCGCCCAGCGCGAAGGACTCATTCCGGCCAGCCCGGCGAAACCGCGCGTCGCCCGCCGGGCCTGACGCGCAAAAGCCACGCGCGTCGCGCAACACTCCGGTTTTTCGAAGCGTTAACACGCTAATGACAAAATCGCATGGGGTCATGCGATATGGTGCAGAGTGGGACGCGAGATTGAAGCCTCGCGCTAAAACCAGCGGATCAGATCGCGGATGTCGAACGCAAACTTGGCTTTTCGGGCGCCTGTTGTCGTGCTTCTCGGCCTCGTCGCAGCGGGTTGCGAGACAACCGGCGCGATGAACCAAGCCGCCCTGCAGCAGGTGCGGGCGGCGCAGCGCAACAACATCGCCTCCATATCCGAGGTGATCCGGACCAATCCGACCGACGCCAACGCGCTCAACCTGCGCGGCGTGGCGCACGGGCAGGCGGGCGAGTACCAAAAAGCTCTGGCCGACTTCAACGCCGCGCTGCAGATCTCGCCGAATTATCATCAAGCTTACGCCAATCGGGCGCTCATCCACCTGCGGACGAACCAGGTGAACGCCGCCATGGCCGACTACAACCGGGCCATTCAACTTGCCCCTGACTATGGCGTCGCTTATGTCGGGCGGGGCAATCTGCATCGCGCCATGAAGAACTTCACGGCCGCCATCGAGGATTACAACCGCGCCATCCAGATTCAGGCGGACGACCCGATCGCCTATTTCAACCGCGGCCTCGTCTATCAGGCGATGAACGATCATCGCGGCGCAATCGATGATTTCACCATGGCGCTCGGCATGCGGCCGGAGGAACCGGAGGCGTCGTTCGCGCGCGGATCCAGCTATCTGGCGGTCAACGAGTATAAAAAGGCGTATGACGACTTTGTCGCCGTCTCCAACGTGAAAAAAGACAATCACGAGGTATGGACGTATCGCGGCCGCGCGGCGGAAGGTGCTGGCGACCCGAAAGAAGCGGCGCGGGCCTACAAACGCGCGCTGCAGATCAGCCCGTATTTCCGTCCGGCCAATGAAGGGCTGTCCAGGGTCGGCCGCGGCGAGGCGTGAGTGGCGGCTTTATAACCTGCCGTCACCGCAAAGTTTTGAGGAACTCCATGACGACCGTCATGGCGCCGTGGTCGTACAGATCGACGTGGCCGCCATTCGGAAACACGTGCAAACGCTTCGGTTCATTGGCGAGCGCGTGCAGCTCCTTCGCTTGATCCAGCGGCAGGATGGCGTCTCGCGCTCCGTGCAGAATGAGGAGGGGCGCGGAAACGCGCGGGATGTGCAGGTCGCTGCGGTAGTCATCGCGCAGGAACGGGCGGACGGGCAACGCCGGATAGTGGTATCGCGCCGCGGCGAGCATTGATAAAAACGGGCCGTCCAGAATGACGGCTTTCGCATTGCGCTCGGCGGCGACCTGGACGGCGACGCCGGAACCGAGCGACTCGCCATAAAGCACGATGTCCGCCGGCGCTACGCCCCGCGCTGCGAGGGTGTCAAAGGCGAGCTTCGCGTCGGCGACATTGGCCGCCTCGGATGGCGCGCCGGTCGAGCCGGAATAGCCGCGATAGCTCAGCATGAACACGCCGAGGCCCGCCGCCTGGAACCGCTGGATGCGTTCGCGACGGTCGACAAGACTGCCGCCGTTGCCGTGGAAGTAGAGGAGCGTCGGTTGGCCGGGGCGGGCGGGCGCGCCCCAGGCGATGAGCGTTTCGCCGTCGGGCGTCCTCAATTCGGCCTCCTCCACGCCGCGCAATCCGGCGGCGGCGGGCGAAACGCGCGCCGGCTCAGGACGATACATGAGCTTGCGCTGGAAGACGAACGCAGCGAGCGCGACCGCAAGATACAAGCAGGCGGCGCCAACCGCGATTTTGAGCAGCACGCTCACGATCGGGGCTAGCGACGGGAGAGGATGGCCTGCGCGACTGCGGCCAGCGCGCTGATGATGGATGAGGCGATGGAGGCGATCATGGCCCAGTCCTGACGTTGCGACGCTTGACGGCGCTCGGCCCGTCGCTCTTCGCGGGCGGCCCGGCGCTCTTCCTGGAACTCGCGCAGAGAGTCGCGCAAGCCCCCGCCCGACGGCGCCGAGGAGTAGGCGGGCGGCCCTTCCGGAGCGAGGGTGCGCCAGGCGAAGACGCCGCCCGTCGCCACCAGGGAGAGGATCGTCAATGTGAGGAAAAAGCCGCGCATCTCAATCTCCGTGATCTCCGCCCGGACTTTATAGCGACTTCACGATCTCTTCCGTCATCTTCTTGGCGTCGCCGAACAGCATCATGGTGTTGTCGCGGTAGAACAGCGTGTTGTCGATGCCCGCATAGCCGGACGACATGCCGCGCTTGATGAACATCACCGTGCCCGCGTTCCACACCTCCAACACCGGCATCCCGTAGATCGGCGAGGTCGGATCGTCCTTGGCGGCCGGGTTGGTCACGTCGTTGGCGCCGATCACGAAAGCGATGTCGGACTGCGGGAAGGACGAGTTGATGTCCTCCAGCTCGAACACCTCGTCATAGGGCACGTTCGCTTCGGCGAGCAGCACGTTCATGTGGCCGGGCATCCGCCCCGCGACGGGGTGAATGGCGTAGGACACCTCGACGCCCGCCTTTTTCAGATTGTCGGCCATCTCGCGCAGGGCATGCTGGGCCTGCGCCACCGCCATGCCGTAGCCCGGCACGATGACGACCTTGGATGCGTTTTTGAGGATGAACGCCGCGTCGTCCGCCGAGCCTTGCTTCACCGGCCGTTGCTCGCCGCCTTTCGCGCCCGCCGCAACCTCGCCGCCGAAGCCGCCGAGAATGACCGAGATGAACGAGCGGTTCATGCCCTTGCACATGATGTAGGACAGGATCGCGCCGGACGAGCCGACGAGCGCGCCCGTGATGATGAGCGCCGCGTTGCCGAGCGTGAAGCCGATGCCCGCCGCCGCCCAGCCTGAGTAGGAGTTTAGCATCGAGACGACGACCGGCATGTCCGCGCCGCCAATGGGGATGATGATGGTTATGCCGAGCACGAGCGCAACGACGGTGATGGCCCAGAACAGCGTCGTCGATTGCGTCTGGCAGAACAGCACGATCAGCACGATCAGGCCAAGGCCAAGCGCGATGTTGATGAGGTGCCGCGAGGGCAGCAGGATCGGCGCGCCGGACATGTTGCCGTTCAGCTTGGCGAAGGCGATGATCGAGCCGGAGAAGGTGATCGCGCCGATGGCGACGCCGAGCGCCATCTCGATCAGCGTCGCGGTGGCGATCTGGCCGGAGGCGTCGGCGATCTGGAACGCTTCGGGCGCATAGAGCGCGGCGGCGGCCACGAACACGGCGGCGAGGCCGACCAGGCTGTGGAACGCGGCGACAAGCTGCGGCATGGCCGTCATGGCGATGCGCTTGGCGATGACGGCGCCGATGGCGCCGCCGATGCCGAGACCGCCGATGATCAGCGCCCAGGACAAGCCGCTCGCGGGCGCGGCGACGGCGAGCGTGGTGGCGATGGCGACGCCCATGCCGAGCATGCCGTATATGTTGCCCTGCCTGGAGGTTTCAGGCGACGACAGCCCCCGCAGCGCGAGGATGAACAGCACGCCCGAGACCAGATAAAGCAGCGCCACCAAATCAGCCGACATCGCCCCCACCCTATTTTATCGCCGTAAGCCTGAACACCGCCGCGCCTTTGTTCTCCAGAGCCGCGCGGCGGGCGGCCATGGCCAGATCGTCAAGTCCGTTCACCATCGCCGAGCCGGGACTATCGGGGAAAAGCTGCTGGTAGTCGAGCAGCTTTACCGTCTCATCCTCGCGCTGGAGGACGACATAGCCGTAGCTGCGACCGCCCACCGTCTCCTGGACGATAAAGAGCAGCGGCGTCGTCGCGAAAATATGGAACACGCCGGATTGTTGGGCCGTAGAGCCGACGCGGTAGTGGTCGCCGAAGCGGCGGATGACGACGCGGTCGCCCGTTTGATCTTCCAGTTGCAACTCCTCGAAATGGAATTGCGCGTTCTCGCCCTGGATGAGCGGGGCGTCGGAGCGGCACGAGGAGCTTAGAACGGCGTTCGGCGCTGCGCCTGCCTGAAGATTGATCTCGGTCATGATGAGCCCTGTTTGCGGTGTAATATGAAGCGACTACAAGTGCACCGCTTAAGAGAAATTCGATCTTCGGTCAAAGATATTTCATGACAACGACTGGTGTGTCAGCCAAAATTAGCCAGAGGCATAGTCTTGCTTTCTAGACTGAAGACGCTCTAGCACGCGATCACTTTTTTTCTTTCTTCTTATACATCGCCAGCATCCGGCTGGTGACGAGGAAGCCGCCGAAGATGTTCACCGCCGCCATCACAAGCGCGAGGAAGCCGAACGCCTTCGCCTCGACCCCCGCCGCCTCAATGCCGACAGCGAGCAGCGCGCCCACCACGATCACGCTCGAAATCGCGTTGGTGACGGACATCAGCGGCGTATGCAGCGCGGGCGTGACGCTCCACACCACGTAATAGCCGACGAACACCGCCATCACGAACATGGAGAAGCGGTAGATGAAAGGATCGACCTCCGCGCCCGCGCCCGCCGCCGCGAACGCCGCCGTCGGCGCCAGAACCGCCGCCGCTGCGATCAAAAAGCGCGTCATGCTTTCTCTCCTGTCAGGCTCGGATGGACGATTTTGCCGTCGCGGGCGATGAGCGTGCCCTTGACGATCTCGTCGTCCCAGTTGATGGCGATGGTCTTGGTTTTCTTGTCCCACAGCGTTTCGATGAAGGCGTAGAGGTTGCGCGCGTAAAGGCTCGACGCATTGCCTGGCACGCGGCCCGGCAAATTCAGCAGGCCCATGATGCGCACGCCGTTGTGCTCGACGATCTCGCCGGGCTTGGTCAGTTCACAATTGCCGCCGCGCTCGGCCGCCAGATCGACGACGATGGAGCCGGGCTTCATGCTCTCCACCATAGCGCGGGTGACGAGGCGCGGCGCCGGACGGCCGGGGATGAGCGCCGTGGTGATGACGATGTCCTGGCCCGCGATATGGCTGGCGACCAGTTCCGCCTGCTTCTTCTGGTAGGCCTCCGACATGGGCTTGGCGTAACCCGCCGCCGTCTCGGCCTGTTTGAACTCCTCGTCCTCCACGGCCACGAACTTGGCGCCGAGCGAGGCGACCTGCTCTTTCGCCGCCGGGCGCACGTCCGTCGCCGAGACGACCGCACCCATGCGCCGCGCCGTCGCGATGGCCTGCAGACCCGCCACGCCCGCGCCCATGATGAAAATGCGCGCCGCAGGCACCGTGCCCGCCGCCGTCATCATCATCGGCATGGCGCGCTCGAACGCGGCGGCCGCATCCACCACGGCCTTGTATCCAGCGAGGTTGGCCTGGGAGGAAAGCACGTCCATGGATTGCGCGCGGGTGATGCGCGGCATGAACTCCATGGCGAAGGCCACCGCGCCCGTAGAGGCGAGCGCTTCGAGCCCCGCCTTATCGCCGAACGGATCGAGATTGGCTGCGACGAACGCGCCTTGCTTGAGCGACGCAGCCTGCTCCGCTGTGGGGCGGCCGACCTTCAGAACGATGTCCGCGCCCGACAGGGCCGCCGCGTCCGAGCCGACAATCTCAGCGCCCGCCTCTTTATAAAGCGCATCGGAGAAATTTGAGCGTTTGCCAACTCCCGCCGGCGCCTTCACCGCGAACCCCAAACCGGAGAATTTCTTCGCCGTCTCCGGCGACAGCGCCACCCGCGCTTCGTCCGGCCCCTCTGATGCGACCCCAATGACAGCCATGCAGCACCTGTGGTGATGTAAAAGACGAAACGACGGGACGACACGCGGTTAAAGCAGAAAGACCGCCATGCCGATGAGAATGGCGACCACGGCGGCGGTGCCGTACTTCACGAGCTTGATGAAAAAGGCGTATGTGCCCTTGTGCGCCTCATAATCCATGTTTGGATTGCCGCCGTCCATATCGACGCTCATTTTTTCCTCCGCGCTTCGTTCGCCGCCACGTGTTTACCGCAAATTTGCATATTTTCATCCACAGGCCAAGCCTTGAACTGGTTCGTCCAGATGTTAGAAGAGCGGGGTCTGAAAAACCGCGTCATCGCAACACGCTTCTCAAAATCATACAGTTTCAGGGGGACTACCAACATGTCACGAGTCACTGCGCGCGTGTCCGCCGCGCTCGCCGCTCTCGCCGTTTCCTGCGCGTTCGGTGGCGCAGCCGTCGCCGATGCGACCGAAAAAGAGCGTTTGAAGAAGTGTGAAGTCGATCTCTGCACGATCATCGCGGAGAAGAAAAAGGACGGCGCTGACCTGTCCTGCGATCTGTCCAAGACCTGGGCGAAAGAGGATATCTCGAAAGAGGCCGAAGAGAAAAAACTCTCATGGGGCCTTGGCGACGCCAAATGCGGTCTAAGCCTCAAAGTCGCCCGGGCGGACATCGTCAGCGCGGTGAGCGACGCCGATTACACGCTCAAAATCCCACCTCAAAAAATCGCCTGCGAAGTGGAGCAGGGCGGGACGAAATATCCCATCACTCTCAATCTCGCCCCGGTGGTGAAGTTTAAAAGCGGCGAAGCTCAGGAAGCGTCGCTCGGCGTCAGCGACATCGAGGCGGCCGCGGTGATCAAGGGCGTGATCTGGACGGCGGCCAAGATGGAGGAGAATTTCGGCATCTTCCACCAGGACATCCTGAAGGACATCAACAAGTTCATCAGCAAGAAGTGCCCGAAAACCCTGGCTGAAAAGTAAACCTGCGCGCGGCGCTCAGGCGCCGCGCAATTCCTCGCCCGGCCTATTGCTTGTAGGCCGTCACCGCGGCAAGCAAGGGCGCCAGGACGCCCTCGTCGTTGTCCGCATCCTCGGCGGCGCGCCCCACGGCCTCGTAAAACACCTCATGAGCGGCGCCCTGGATGTCCCGCACCTCGGCCAACGCGTGATAGATCAACACAGCCGGGCTGGCGAACGCCGGGTCGCCCTCCATAGCCTCCAAGACCAGCTGGAGTTGGGCGATCATCACCGGCACGGCCATTTTGGCGGTTTTCGCACCGCATGCGATTTTTGTCTTCATTTTCCCTCAACGCATCACGTGTGAACGACTGCGCGGTGGCCATAGGACATCGGCGCCCGGTCACGCTCGCTCTTGCCCCCTCGCGAGGCGGGAACTGCGTCAGGCTCTTGGTTATGTGAATTTTGCACGAAAAACTCGAACAGGCTAATCGCCGATGACTCACCTTCGTCAAACTTTATTCACATGGCCGCCACCTTGCAAACACATAAGCTGGCCCGTAAGAAAAAGTTTAGAATAAGTTATTTTGCATTCATATGGGATTGCGCCCGACGCGGAAACGTTATGTCCCGCTCTAGCCCAAAGCGTGCTTCGCCGCGCCGCCGCAACAGGAAGCGCATCTGGTCGGCGCCGATCTCGGCAAGCCAATAACCATTCGGTTCGCCCCGCAGACGGTTCGAGAGGGCGGTCGGCGCGCCCAGGGCGATGCGCGGGGCGCCGGCGGCCTCGAACGCGTGCGCGAACCCGCGATGAACGTGGCCGGACATGAACAGCTCCGCGCCCGCGTCCGTCAGCGCGTTGACCGCCGCCTCAGCCCCGATGGCCGGGCGCACGTAGGGCGGCGCGTTGGCGCCGAGCGAGAGCGGATGGTGCGAAACCACCGCGCGAAACGTCTGCGGCGCCCCGCCGCTCAAACGCTCGACGGCCGCCGCCACCCCGCGCGGGCGCGCCACGCCCTCCTGCCACTTTAGATGCGGCTGCCACGACCGCGTGGTGTTCAGCCCGGCGATGACGACGGCGCCAGCGTCGTAAACCGGCTCCAACGGCCCGCCGCCAAGCGCGGAGAACCGGCGGTACGGATTGAAAAAGCGCTCCCACAGATTGACATAGGGCAGATCGTGATTGCCGGGCAGCACCATTTTCTCGGTCTTGAGCGCGTCGAGCCACTCCCGCGCCGCGTCGAACTCACGCGACCGCGCCCGCAATGTGAGGTCTCCGGCGATGATGACGAGGTCGGGCGCGCTCTCGGCGAGATCGTCGTGCAGCGCGGCGGCAAGGCCATCGGGCACGCTGCCGAAATGGAGATCCGCGACGAGCGCGAAGCGAAAGGGAGCGCCGCCCGCGAGCGGCGCCGGAGCTGCGTCGGGCGCCTTGGCCGCGCGTTCGGCTGCAGGGGAAACGTCGGCGGTTTTGCGCGCGGTGTCGATCACGGGAATGTCGGCAGCTGCATGAGGCCGGTGGTTTCCTCGAGGCCGAACATCACGTTGAAATTCTGAAGGGCCTGGCCGGCTGAGCCTTTGACCAAATTGTCGATGGCCGAGACGACGATCGCGCGGCCCTTCAGCCGATCCTCGAAAACGCCGATGAGGCACATGTTCGAGCCGCGCACATACTGCGTCGCGGGAACTCCGCCGGCCTCCATCACGCGCACGAACGGCTCGCCCGCATAGCGATCGCGGAGCGCGGCCCGCAAAGTGTCGGCTGTGGCGCCGCCGTAAAGACGCACATAGGCCGTCACCAGCTCGCCCCGGCTCATGGGCGTGAGATGCGGCGTGAAGTTGACGAGAAGCGGCCGCCCCGCCGCCGCGATCAGCTCCTGCTCGATCTCCGGCGCGTGGCGGTGGCTGGCGATGCTGTAGGGCGAGACGCCCTCCCCGGCCTCCGAGAACAGGATGTTTTGCTTCAGGCTGCGACCCGCGCCCGACACGCCCGATTTGGCGTCGATGATAATGTCGTCCGCCTCGATGAGGCCGCCGGAGACGAGCGGAAGCAGGGCGAGCAGCGCCGCCGTCGGGTAACAGCCCGGGCAGGCGACGAGGCGCGCCGCGGCGACGGCTGCGCGGTTGTGCTCGGTCAGGCCGTAGGCCGCCCGCTCAAGCAGCCCCGCGGCGCCGTGCTCGCGGCCGTACCACTCGGCGTAAACGCCCGTGTCCCTCAGCCGGAAGTCGGCGGACATGTCGATGACTTTGACGCTCTCTGGCAGGCCGACGATCACATCCTGCGCCGTGCCGTGGGGCAAGCCGCAGAACACCGCGTCGCACGACGCCAAGTCCGCGTCCTCAACCTTCATGAGCTGGCGCTCGCCCAGAAAGGCGAGATGCGGAAACACATCCGCCAGCGGCCTGCCCGCGTGCGTGTTGGCGGCCAGAGGGCCCAACTCCACATTTGGGTGACGCGCGGCGAGGCGTATAAGGTCGGCGCCCGTATATCCGCTCGCGCCGATGACGCCAATGCGCAAGTTATGCATGACCGCCCTCTCCTCGCTTCTATCCCGTCAGATACGGATGTTCCGCGCAAATAAAAAGCCCGCGACAAGGCGCGGGCTTGATCCTTGCTCGACCGCCGCGACGCGTCAGCGCTTGGAGAACTGGAAGCTGCGGCGCGCTTTCGCCCTGCCGAACTTCTTGCGCTCCACCGTGCGGCTGTCGCGGGTGAGGAAGCCGGCGCGCTTCAAAACGCCGCGCAGCTCCGGCTCGTAATAGGTCAGCGCCTTCGAGATGCCGTGACGCACCGCGCCCGCTTGCCCCGAAAGGCCGCCGCCGGACACCGTGCAGATCACGTCATACTGGCTCGAACGCTGGGCTGTGACGAGCGGCTGCTTCAGGATCATCTGCAGCACCGGGCGCGCGAAATAAGCCGCGACGTCTTTCTCGTTCACCACGATCTTGCCGTGGCCGGGCTTCACCCAAACGCGCGCGACGGCGTCCTTGCGCTTGCCCGTGGCGTAGGCGCGGCCGAACTTGTCCAGCTTTTGCACATGGACGGGTGCGGCGGGCGCGGAGGCGGGCGCCATGCTTTGCAGATCGGCCATTATCTCACCCTCGCCGTGTTCTTTTTGTTCATGGAGGCTACGTCCAGCACCTCCGGATTTTGCGCTTCATGCGGATGCTCCGGCCCGGCGTAGATACGCAGGTTCGTCATCTGTTTGCGCTTCAGCGAGCGGCCGGGCAGCATGCGCTCCACCGCTTTCTCCAACACGCGCTCGGGGAAGCGACCGTCGAGGATCTTGTCGGCGGTGCGGGCCTTGATGCCGCCTGGATGCCCCGTGTGCCAGTAGTAGATCTTGTCCGTGCGCTTGGCGCCGGTGAACACGACCTTGTCGGCGTTGACGACGATGATGTTGTCGCCGCAGTCCATGTGCGGCGTGAACGTCGCCTTATGCTTGCCGCGCAGGCGCATGGCGATGACCGAGGCGAGGCGGCCGACGACGAGGCCCTTGCCGTCGATCAGCACCCACTTTTTCTCGATCTCCGATGGTTTGGCGGAGTAGGTTTTCATGTGCGGGATGTCCGAGCCTTCAATAAGACGCGTTTCTAGCCCCCGCGCTCAATTTTTGTCAAGATAAGCATGGCGTCGAAAGGCTTTAGCCTTGTGGTAAAATGAAACCACACTAGTGGGGCGGGATCGAGTAGGTGGAGGTCGCGTGCGCCGCCATCTCGCTCTCCCCCTCCGAGAGCATCTCCACGTCGCCCACCGCGAGCCGCGAGCCGAGCTTGATGATGCGCGCATGGGCCAGCATGGGCGACGGGGCCGGACGGCGGAGGAAGTTGATGTTGAGGTTGGTCGTGACGGCGAGCGCGACGGGGCCGATAGCCGAGAGCACGGCGGCGTACATCGCCAGATCGGCGAGCGTGAACATCGCCGGGCCGGAGATTGTGCCGCCTGGGCGCAACAATCGCGGGGCCGGCTCCATGCGCAACGTCGCGCGCCCGTCTCCAGCCGCGACCACCTCGATCACGCGTCCGTCCTGATAAACCTGCGGGAACTCGCGCTCCCAAAACAGAGTGATCTCGGCGGCGCTCATGCCCACGCGCGCTTTCGCCATTTTCGCCTGCTTTCAAGCCATGGCGCCTAGCTATGGGCGCCGTTTGGCTTTAACGTTATGGCGATTAGCGCACAGGGCGCAAGGAGGGGGAGCCTTGCGCGCAGGGAGACGGATATGAAAAGGACGTTTAGCGCCGCCGCAAGGGCGGTTTGCGCCGTGGCCGTGGCGTTCGCGGCGATGGTCTTCACCCAGCCGGCGGCGGCCGACGCGAAACCGATCGTGCTGACGAAGGACAGCGTGCAGCGCGTCATCGACAGCTTTCCGCGCATCCGCATCTTGGCGGCGTCGCAGGCGCTCTCGAAAGGCAAGGACCTCTCGAAGGTGAAAAGCCCGCTCGAAGCGGTCATGAAGTTCGCCGGCGACGAAGAGGTGCGCGCGCAGGCGAATTCGGCCGTGCAGGCCCACGGCTTCAAGGATTTCGAGGAGTGGGCGCGCATCGCGCGGGCGACGGCTGCGGCCTATCTGCACGTTAAAACCGGCGGTTCGCGTCAGGATGTGGAGAAGGCCGCCGACAAGGCGCTGAGCGATTTGAAGGACTCCGGCCTGCTTACGGAAAAGCAGATGCGCAAGCTGGAGAAAAAGGCGCGCAAACAGCTTGAAGAAGACGGCCTCCTGAACGCCACGCCGGAGAACATCGCGACGGTGAAGTCCATGGAGAAGGATCTGGACGCGATTGCGAAAATCGGCGGCTGATGCGGGAGGCGGCCCTGTGGAGCACGACCATTACGACGACGGCTACATCCGCGCGATCCTCGCATCCGTCAGAACCTTCGCCATGGTCGGGGCCAGCCCGAACCCGGTACGCCCCAGCTATTTCGTGATGAAATACCTGCTCGCGAAGGGCTATGACGTCATCCCCATCAACCCGGGGCAGGCGGGCGCTGAAATCCTGGGCCGGCGGTGCTACGCCCGCTTGGCCGACGCGCCCGCGCCGGTCGATGTGGTCGACATCTTCCGCAACTCGGAGGCGGCGCTCGGGGTGACGCGGGACGCCATCGCGCTCAAGGATAAGCTCGGACTGAAAGCCATCTGGATGCAGCTCACCGTGCGCAACGACGAGGCTGCGCGGCTCGCCGAGGCCGCGGGGCTGACGGTGGTGATGAACCGCTGTCCGAAGATCGAGTTCGGCCGGCTGTCCGGCGAGATCGGCTGGTCGGGCGTCAATTCGGGCGTGGTGTCGAGCCGGCGCCCGCTCATGGCGGACAAAGGCGTGCAAAACCGCAAATTGGCCTCAACTCAACCAAAACCCGAAAACCCATGACCGAGAAACGCTCCTTCGGCTTCAACACCTTGGCGATTCACGCAGGCGCGCGGCCGGACCCGGCGACGGGCGCCCGGGTGACGCCGATCTACCAGACGACCTCCTATGTGTTCGAGTCCGCCGAACACGCCGCGGGCCTGTTCGCGCTCGACACCTTCGGCAACATCTACAGCCGCATCGGAAACCCGACGCAAGCCGTGCTTGAGGAGCGGCTCGCGGCGCTCGAAGGCGGAACGGCGGCGCTCGCGGTCGCCTCTGGCCACGCCGCCCAGATGCTTGCCTTCCACCTGCTCTTGGAGCCGGGCGACGAGTTCATCGCCGCGCGCCAGCTTTACGGCGGCTCGGTCAACCAGTTCAACCACGCCTTCAAGCGCTTCGGATGGAGCGTGGTCTGGGCCGACGCGGAGAAGCCGGAAAGCTTCCGCGCCGCCGTGACGCCCAAGACCAAGGCCATTTTCATCGAGTCGATGGCCAATCCGGGCGGCTTGGTCGTGGACATTCCCGCCGTCGCCGCCGTCGCGAGAGAGGCAGGCGTGCCGCTCATCGTCGACAACACGCTCGCGACCCCTTACCTCATCCGTCCGAAAGAGCACGGCGCAGACATCGTTCTGCATTCGCTGACAAAATTTCTCGGCGGGCATGGCAACTCGATCGGCGGCGCCATCGTCGACTGCGGAACGTTCGACTGGATGGGCGGCGGCCGGTATCCCATGATCTCCGCGCCCAATCCGAGCTATGGCGGCTTGAGTTTTGCGGAAACCTTCGGCGCGTTCGGCTTCGCCATCGCCGCGCGGGCGCTGTCGCTGCGCGATCTGGGGCCGGCGATTGCGCCCATGAACGCCTTCCTGATCCTCACAGGCATCGAAACGCTGCCGTTGCGCATGGCCCGGCATTGCGAAAACGCGCTCGCCGTCGCCTCGTGGCTCGAACGGCGGCCCGAGGTGGCGTGGGTCAATTACTCCGGCCTGGAAAGCCATTCCAACCACGCGCTCCAAACCCGCCTCAGCCCGAAAGGCGCCGGGGCCGTCTTCACCTTCGGCCTCAAGGGCGGCTACGAGGCGGGGGTGCGGTTCGTGTCCAAGCTGGAGCTTTTCTCGCACCTGGCCAACATCGGCGACGTGCGCAGCCTGGTGATCCATCCGGCGTCCACCACGCACCGGCAGTTGACGCCGGAGCAGCGGACGTCGGCGGGCGCAGGCGACGATGTGGTGCGTCTCTCCATCGGACTCGAGGACGCCGACGACCTGATCGCCGATCTGGCTCAGGCGCTCGCGTAGAGCGCGATCGTTTTTGACGGAAGCATGCTTGCTTCCGTCAAAAACGTGAATCGCACTCTAATCAAAGACTTAGATCAGGATTCACGTTTCAGATGATCGCGAAAGCGATGCCATCTGAAACGATCCTGATCTAGCTTACGGCAAGCCGTTGCGCACATGGCGGCGGTACACGTCGCTCAGCGACAGCCGCTCGTAATAGGCGGCGAGAGCCGGAAAATCGGGGCGATCCATCGGCGCCATGAACCAGCGGTTGACGGCGACGCCCATTGGGATGTCGGCGATGGTGAAATCCGCTCCCGCGAGGTAGGCGGCGGTTTTCTCCAGCGCGCCATCGACAATGCGCATGTGCGCAGACCATTCCCGCACCGATGCGCCGACCGCCTCATCCCCGCCCGGGAGGTCGATGCGCAGGATGAGTTTGCGCACGGCGACATAAGACGCCCGGGCGAGTTCGGCCCCCGCCCAGTCCATCCACTCCTCCACCTGCGCGCGCACCGCGAGATCGGCGGGGTACAGGTCTTCACGGCGCGCCTTGGACGCAAGGTAGCGCAAGATGGCGTGCGACTCGCGGATCACCGCCTCGCCGTCGCGCAGCACCGGGATAAGCGCAAACGGACTGAGAGCCTGAAACTCCGGTTCGGTGAGCGAGCGGTGGCCGCGCCCCCAGTCCGCGTCATGGCGATAGGCGAACCCCATGAGGTCTAGCGCCCACAGCGCCTTGCGCACGTTGCTGGAGTTCGCCCTGCCGTAAAGCGTCATCATGGCTGCGCGTCCTTTCCGGAGAGGCGGGGATGCTTACGCCGCCTCGTAATTGCGCAAAATCAGCGCCTTGTACGCGAGTGAGACGGTGGTGACGCCAGCCGCTTGGACGACGCCTGCAAAGCTCACAAGAAGCGCGGCGGCGATGCCGACAGCCAGTGCGCTGCGCCACCCCTCGACGCCCTGAAACATCGCATCGGGGCTGGCGTCGATGATCGCCCCGGGTTGCGGCGTCTGCGCGACAATCTGCGCGAGCGTGTACATGACGCCAAAAAACACCGCGATGAACAGCGCGTAAATCACAAGCAGGATGAGCACGAAGAGGACCGCGATCCCGATGTATCGCAAAAAATTGCCCCGCGTCGATCGCCACGACAAACCGAAATCCATGCGGCCGGTGATCGCAGCATGGGGAAAGGCGAGCGACAGTCGGAACGTCGGCCACATCAGCAGCACGAACAGGACGATGTAAAGGAAAACGGCCGCTACGATACCGGTCGGCGTGCTGAAAAACTCGATCGCCTCCGGGCCGCCGACGGTCACGATCAGCGCGTACCCAATTCCCGCAAGAACGACCAAAGCGAGCAAAAAGCCCAGGAAGAAGACAATGAATGTCAGGAGATATTTGACCTCCTCACGTTGAAAGCGGAGGTGCAGCAGGGTGTTGGGCCGCTCGTCGAGGATCGCGAGACGGTGCATGCCCACGACGAACATCACGGAGACCAGCAGCATGGTGAGCTGCTCGATGATGACCGCGGGAATTTGCGGAACAGGCTGCGCTCCGTCTCCGAAGGGCGCGATGGTCGGTGGGAAATAGATGAAGAGCAGCACGTACACCGACACGGCGAGCAGCAGCGGCACGAACCCGACGCGGATCACCGCGCCCAGATTGCGCCAGACGAAGCCGAACGACCGCCAGGCTATATTGATGGGAAGTTTCGGCGGTTCCGCCCGCTCAGTCATGGGTGTCGCCTGCATGCTCGCCCCCGTTTTTGGTTCACCTCATGTGTATCGGCTAAGGGAGCGATGCAAAAGCATGATGACTAAGGCGCGGCGTAAGGCGCGCGCGCCGTCGCCAGAGGGCAACAGCCGCGTTATTTCGCCATCAGATAAGCATGGCGGAGCGCCAGGCCGAGCAAGACGATGGCGCCGCCTTGATGCGCGAGGCCGAGCTCGATCGGCACCGCCGCCACAACCGTCCACACACCCAGCGCGGCCTGGCCCAAGGCGGCCGCCCCGACCGCAACACCGCTGAAGGCCGCTGCGCCGGCGCGCCGCCAGGCCCAAACGGCATGAGCAAGCGCCCAGGCCACGATCAAATAAGCTGCCAGCCGGTGATTGAACTGCACCGTCGAGACGTTCTCGAATATGTCCCGCCACCACGGCGTGATCGCGCCGACGGTCGACGGGATGAACTCGCCGTCCATCAGCGGCCAGGTGTTGTGCGTGTGACCGGCGTCTAGGCCCGCCACGAACGCGCCCAACACGATCTGGGCGTACACCGCCGCGCACAAGCCGATCGCCGACGCCGCGAGCCACGAAGCCGCCCGCGTCGCCCGCCTGGCGCCCCCGCTCCACTCAAACGCCGTCCACAGCACCGCGGCGAACAAAACCACAGCCAGCCCCAGATGCGCGGCGAGCCGGTACTGGCTCACATCCACGCGCTCGGACAGGCCGCTTTGCACCATCCACCAGCCCAGAAACCCTTGCGCGCCGCCGAGCAGAAACAGCACGATGAAGCGCGGCGTCTCGCGCGGTCGGATGCGTCCTGTCGCCACGAACCAGACAAACGGCGCCAGAAACGCGAGGCCGATGATGCGGCCCAGGAAGCGGTGCGCCCACTCCCACCAGTAAATGACTTTGAAAGCCTCAAGGCTCATGCCCTTATTGACGAACTGATATTCGGGAATGGCGCGGTACTTCTCAAAGGCTTCGGCCCAATCGGCGGCGGTGAGCGGCGGTATCGCGCCGAGTATCAGCCGCCATTCGGTGATGGAGAGGCCAGAGTCGGTCAGCCGGGTTGCGCCGCCCACGATCACCATGGCGAAGATGAGCGCGGCCATGCCGTAAAGCCAGATGACCACGGGGCGGGCGCGGTCCCCGGCAGTGTCGAAAATGTTGGCGCCGTGCGAAAGAGCCGTCGTCATAAAGGATCCGTGCTGACAAGTTTTGCGTTAGCGCTTTTACCGCGCATGAGAATGGGTTACACGCTCGTCATGTCAATACGCACCCGCAAGCTGATCGGAACCATCATGATGGTCAGCTTTTCGTCATTCTACTTTTTCGTCGCAGTCACGGCGGCCATTGTACGCTTGCAGGATGCGCCCGGCTGGATGCACGCCCTGTTCTACCTCATCATCACGGCCATCTGGTTCGTCATCGCCGCCGCGATCATCTGGTGGATGCAGAAGCCTGCGCCCGCGGCGAAGCCCGTCATCGAGCGTTAACCGCCCGTGCGAAGGCCGATCGCGCCAGCCCCGCGCCGCAGGCGGCTTGTGCGTCGAGCACGGCGTCAGGCGCATCGCTCAGCATCATCCTCGGCAAGACCGTGAAGTCCGTGGCGTCCTCGTTGAAGATGGGGCCGCCCGCTGGCAAACACGCGGCCTTGAAGCCGAGTTTCTCCGCGATCTCCAGGTCGCGCGGCTCAACAAAGCCGTGCCACGCGGCGCCGAAGGCGAGGTGCGCGGGCTTCGCGCCGAGCTGCTCCTCAAAGCGAGCCAAAGCCGCCGCAAAGCCGTCGCGCACCGCGTCATAGGAGGCGGCGCCCGCCGCGTGGCAGTTGGGGGCGAGCAGTCCCAGCGAAATGAGCGGCGTTTTGGCGAGCGCGCGCAGATCGTCCCAGCCCAGCGTGTGTTGGGCGAGCGCCGCCATATCCACCCCGTCCGCCTCGCACAAGGCGAAGACCGCGCGGCGCACAAGCGCTTCTGGATGCGACCACAGCGGCGGAACGACAGCCTCCAGCGTGTTGGAGGCCTCCTCAGCCGTGCGGCACGGGCCGGCGTAAGTCTGCCCTCGCACCGCGACGCCGATGCGATCGGCTTTCTCGGCAAGCGCCTCGAGGCAGTAGCGCCAATGGGGCGCGTCCGCATCCATGGCCTCGGGCGAGACGAACACTGTGAGCGGTAGGCCGCGCGCGACGAGCGCCGGGGCGAGTTGCGTCACAAGGCTGCGGTCGGCGCCGTCGAAGGTGAGGCAGGCGGCGCGGCCCGCATCCTTGGCCAGCAACCGCGTCCTTAGCTCGGCGAGCGACACGAAAGCGGCGTCCGCGGCGGATGCGGCGTCGAGGAATTCGCCCAGCAGGTCGGGGTCGATCGAGGGAAGCGCGTCGCACCGGATAGGCCCCGCCGCGCGAACCCGTTCAATACGCAGCACGGCGCCGACGCCGCGCGTTACATGCGCCGATGCGTTGGGCCACGGGTTGCCCCGGGTCGGCAGTTTGGAGAGAAAGGCGTGCTTGTGGGCGTCTGTCATGCGGGATCCCGCGCGGTTCGAGCCAAATCGGATATCTCGCATTAGCACTCGCACGATTCGTCGGCGCCGCCACCCGCGCCTAAGGCTCAGTCCCCAAATTCCCTCTAAGATTGCTTCAAGAATTTTATACAACTTATTGGCGTTCGACCATAAAAAAAACGCCGGCGAACCGCCAGCGTTTTCGCGTTGTCTGTCCGCTCGCTCAGTCGCAATAACGGCGATAGTAGCGGCGGCAATAGGCCGGGCCGTTGTAAGCGCGGCAGTTCTGATAGCACGAGCCGCCGTAATATGCGTATGGCGAGATGATGATCGCCGGACCGCCATAGCCGCGACGCCAGTACCGCCCTCTGCGGTAGTAACGTCCGCGATAGCCGCCCTCGCGGCGATAACCCCTGCCGCCGCGGAACCCGCCGCCCCGGCCAAAGTTGCGGGCGCCGCCGCCGCCACGTCCAAGACCGCCGCGACCACCGCCGCCGCCACGGCCAAGACCGCCGCCGCCACCTCCACCGCCGCGACCCATGCCCCCGCCGCCGCCACCGCCACGACCAGCGCCGCCACCACCTCCGCCGCCGCCGCGGCCACCACCGCCGCCTTGCACGAGAACAGTGTTAGAGCCATCGGCCGCAGCCGGCGCCCCGCTCGCACCGCCGAGCGGATTGGCCGTCGCAACGCTGGCGGCCAAGCCAAACGCAAACGCCACGGGCGCCGCGAGAAGCAGTTTCAAAAACGTCATGTTTGTGTATCTCCCTGAGGCGACGCACGCGCGCCGCCGACTGGCATTTCCGAACGTCGGGAGACAACGAGGTTGTGGCTGTTCGGTTCCGCCTCAAGCGCCGCAGGGGGGGCGGCGTACGGACGGTGTTATAGCGAATTCAGCCGTTTAGGCGCCGAGCGGGGAGAGTGCACAGATGCGTGAAGGAGCGCGCGAATACGCGCGCGCCTGTTTTAAGGCTATTGCGCGGCGACCCGCGAAGCCCCTGCGTCGCCTGCAACGCCAGCCAGATAATCCACGGCCGCCTGGGCGCCGCCGCGCTGATGCGGCACGCCCGCCAGCCGCAGCCCCATCTCCACGCCCGAAAGCGCGCCGAGGATGGTCAGGTCGTTCGTGTCGCCCAGATGCCCGATGCGGAACACCTTGCCCGCCACCTTGCTGAGGCCCACGCCGAGCGACATGTCGAAGTTTTTCAGGATCAGCTCGCGCACCGTGTCGGCGTTGTGGCCGGCGGGGGTGAGCACGGCCGTCACCGTGTTCGAGTAGTCGCGCGGATTGGCGCACAGCGTTTCAAGACCCCAGGCCTGCACGGCGCGGCGGGTCGCCTCGGCGTGCCGGTCGTGACGGGCGAAAACGGTGTCCAGCCCCTCCTCCATCAGCATCTTGAGCGCTTCCTCAAGGCCGTAGAGCAAGTTCGTGGCCGGCGTATAGGGGAAGTAGCCGCGCTCGTTGGTCGCGATGATTTCTTTCCAGTCCCAGTAGACCTTCGGCAGCCGCGCCGTCTCGGTCGCCTTTAGCGCCTTCTGGCTGACCCCGGTGAAGCTGAGGCCGGGAGGCAGCATCAGGCCCTTCTGTGAGCCGCCGACCGTCACGTCCACCTGCCATTCGTCCTGTTTGTAGGGCATGGAGGCGAGCGACGAGATCGTGTCCACCATGTACAGCGCCGGATGGCCGGCCGCGTCGATAGCCTTGCGGATCGCCGCGATGGGCGATGTGCACCCCGTCGAGGTCTCGTTGTGCACGACGCACACCGCCTTGATCTCGTGCGCCTTGTCGTCGCGCAGCCGCGCCTCGATGGCGGTCTCATCGGCGCCGCGCCGCCAGTCGGTCGGCATGAACTCGGTTTGGAGGCCGAGGCCGTCGGCCATCTTCTTCCACAGAGTCGCGAACTGGCCGGTCTCGACCATCAGCACCTTGTCGCCGGGCGACAGCGTGTTGACGAGCGCGGCGACCCAGGCGCCGGTGCCGGAGGACGGATAGATGATGATCGGGTCTCTCGCCACGCCGAACACCGGACGCAAGCCTTCGAGGATGCGCAGCGTCATCTTGCCGAAGTCCGGCCCGCGATGGTCGATGGTCGGATGATCCATCGCGCGCAGCACGCGGTCGGGCACCGGCGTCGGGCCGGGAATGTTCAAAAAATGACGGCCGGGTTTGCGGGCCATGAGATAAACTCCTCAAAGGATGAAGGTCGCCGCTTTTCGCGGAAATCGGGTTGCGGTCGCGCCGGTGCTCCCAGTAGCACTGAATTCCGTATGCACTCTTAGGTCAATCAGGTCTCCCGCATGTTAGAACGCCGTCTGAAGTCCGCCGTGGAAGGCGACGTGCTGTTCGACCGCTTCAGCCGCGGCCGCTACAGCACCGATGCGTCACTCTACCAGATCGAGCCTGTCGGAGTTGTGATACCGAAAACGGCGGCCGATCTGCAAGCGGCGATCGCCATCGCGGCCGAGGAAGGCGTGAGCGTTTTGCCGCGCGGCGGCGGCACCAGCCAGGCCGGACAAACCGTGGGGGCCTCGCTCGTCATCGACTGCTCCAAGCATGTCAACACGCTGCTGGACGTAAGCGAGGACGGCTCGGCCTGCGCGGTGGAGCCGGGCATCGTGCTCGACGAGTTGAACCGGCGCTTGAAACCGCGGGGCGTGTGGTTCCCGGTGGATGTCTCGACCGGCGCGCAATGCACCATCGGCGGCATGGCGGGCAACAACTCGGCGGGCACGCGCTCGCTTCGCTACGGCATCATGCGCGACCGCGTGACCGCCATCGACGCCATCCTCCACGACGGCGCCGAAATGCGCTTCGCCGAGGTGGAAAACGGCGCGGCCACCAACGCGGCGACGCGCGAGGCGGACCTCACGCGCGACCTCATCCGCATGGGACGGGACTACGCGCGGCTCGCCGAGCGCTTCCCGGACGTGTCGCGGCGCGTCGGCGGCTACAACATCGACGCGCTGGCGCCGAACGGGCATGCGGTGAACCTCGCGACACTGCTGGTCGGTTCGGAGGGCACGCTCGCGGTGTCGAAGCGGATCGAACTAAAGCTCGCGCCGCTGCCGAAAAACAAGGTCGTCGGCGTGTGCCATTTCCCCACCTTCCGCGCGGCGATGGAGGCGGCGCAGCACATCGTCAAGCTCGGCCCGGTGGCCGTGGAGGTTGTCGACCGCACGCTCATCGAACTTGCGCGGGACATTCCCGCCTTCCGGGCCAGCATGGACAAATTCGTGCGCGGGCGCCCGGACGCGCTGCTGCTCACCGAGTTCGCCGAGGACGATCAGGCCGAAAATCTGCGCCGCCTGAAGCTGTTGGATGAACTTATGGGCGACCTGGGGCACCTCAACGCCGTTGTGGAAGCCATCGACCCGGCGTTCCAATACGAGATCTGGGAGGTGCGCAAATCCGGCCTCAATATCATGATGTCCATGCGCGCGGACGGAAAGCCGGTGTCGTTCATCGAGGATTGCGCCGTGCCGCTGGAGCATCTGGCCGATTACACGACGCGCCTCACCAACATTTTCCACAAGCACGGCACGGAGGGCACCTGGTACGCGCACGCCTCAGTAGGCTGTCTGCATGTGCGCCCGGCCATCAACCTGAAGACCGCGGACGGCGCCAAGACGATGCGCGCGATCGCCGAGGAGACGTTCGAGCTGGTGCGCGAATACAAAGGCTCGCATTCCGGCGAGCACGGCGACGGTCTCGTGCGCTCCGAGTTCCACGAGGCGATGTACGGCCGCGAGATGGTGCAGGCGTTCGAGGCGGTGAAAGACCGTTTTGACCCGCACGCGCGCATGAACCCGGGCAAGATTGTGCGCGCGCCCAAATTCGACGACCGCACGCTATTCCGATATAAGCCGGACTACGCCGTGCCGGAGTTCAAAACGGCGCTCGACTGGAGCGGCTGGCCGGGCGCGGGCGGCGGCTTCCAGGGCGCGGTCGAGATGTGCAACAACAACGGCCACTGCCGCAAGTTGCAGGGCGGCGTCATGTGCCCGTCCTACCGTGCGACGATGAACGAGCGCGACGTGACGCGGGGGCGCGCGAACTCCCTACGCCTCGCCATCTCCAGCCAGTTGGGGCCGGACGCCCTCGCCTCGGACGCCATGCTCGACACGATGAAGCTGTGCGTGAGCTGCAAGGCGTGCCGCAACGAGTGCCCGACGAGCGTCGACATGGCCAAGATGAAGATCGAGGTGCTGGCGGCGCGCAACGCCCGGCGCGGCGTCCCGCTGAAGGACCGGCTCATCGCCTACATGCCGCGCTATGCGCCCTACGCCGCGCGCGCGCCGTGGCTGTTCAACGCCCGCGACGCGCTCCCTGGCATGACGGCGTTGAGCGAGAAGGCGCTTGGCCTCGCGCGAGCGCGCGCCCTGCCCCGCTGGCGATCCGATCCGTTTCGGCTCGGTGCGCCCGCAGGCCCCGCGAATGGACGCCCGGTCGTGCTGCTCGCCGACACGTTCAACGCCGCCTTTGAGCCTGAAAACTGCCGCGCCGCCGTGGAGGTGCTCGCCGCCGCCGGTTGCCGCGTTGAGACTGCCGCGCCGGCGGATGGCGGGCGACCGATCTGCTGCGGGCGCACCTTCCTGGCGGCTGGGATGGTGGAGGAGGCGCGCGCCGAAGCCCGGCGTTTCATCGCCGCCGTCCTGCCGTATGTGCGCGCTGGCGCCGCCGTTGTCGGCCTTGAACCGAGCTGCCTGCTCACGCTGCGCGACGAATTCCAGACGCTCGGCCTAGGATCGGACGCCAAGGAAGTGGGGGCTGCAGCACAACTCATAGGCGAGTTTCTCCATACGGGCGTCGAGACGGGTGGCTTGCGTCTCAATTTGAAACCGCTTGACGCCGCCTTGCATATTCACGGCCACTGTCACCAAAAATCGTTCGCCGCGTTTCATCCAGAGGTTGCAATGCTGCGCAGAATTCCTAATTTAAAAATCAACATAATTGAGTCAAGTTGCTGCGGCATGGCCGGAGCTTTCGGTTATTCACTAGACACCTATGGTGTTTCGTTGAAAATGGGGGAGTTGAGCTTGCTGCCCGCGGTGCGGCAGGCTCCTCAAGACGACAAAATCGCGGCGAGCGGGTTTTCCTGCCGCCACCAGATCGAGGATGGTGCTGGGCGAAAGGCCTTGCACCCCGTCCGGATCATAAGGGAAGCGCTGCATGACGACGTCGACCTTGCAACTCATGGGGGCCCCTGAAGCCCAGACCGCCGCTGGCCCCATTCTTCGCAATCAGCTGCATGACCGGCTGCTGGACGCGCTTCGCGAGCTGATCGCCTCCGGCGACCTGAAAGCCGGACAGAAAATCCCTGAAAAGGCGTTGTGCGAGCGGTTCCAGGTGTCGCGGACGCCGTTGCGCGAGGCGCTGAAGGTGCTGGCCTCCGAGGGCTTCGTGAAGCTCAAGCCGAACCGCGGCGCCGTCATCGCCGAGCTGACCCTCTCGGAGCTTAAGGAGGCCTTTCCGATCATCGCGGTGGTCGAAGAGTTGGCCGGCGAACTCGCCGCAAAGAACATGACCGACGGCGAAATCCGAGAGGTGCGTCGTCTGCATGACGCGATGGCGGAGCATTTCCGCAACCGCGAGCTGGCCCCTTATTTCGATCTCAATCAGCGCATCCACAAGGCGATTCAGCTCGGCGCGCGCAACGAGACCCTCTATGGCATCTACCGCACCATAGACCTACGTGTGCGCTGCGCCCGGTTGTTCGTCAACGTCTCGGAAAATCGCTGGGCCGAGGCGATGAGCGAGCACGATATGATCATCGCCGCGTTAGAAGCCCGCAACGGCGCCGCGCTCGGACAAATCCTGAAAATGCATGTGGGCGGCAAATTCCGCCGCATCGAAGACATGTTCGCTCGCGAAGGCGGCCTCGCGCGCGATGTGCTTATGCTGCGGGTATAAGCCGGTCGATCACCTTCGCCGAGCACAACACACCCGGAAGCCCGGCGCCTGGATGGGTGCCCGCGCCAGTGAGATAGAGCCCTTTGATCCCCTCCGCCTGATTGTGGAAGCGGAACCACGCGCTCTGTGTGAAATGCGGCGCGACCGAGAAGCCCGCGCCGGCCACGCTTAAATAGCGAGATTGGAAATCTTCGGGCGTCATGTAGAAGTCTGCGGTGATGTGCTGCTTGAGGCCGGGCAGCATGGTGCGGTCGAGCGCAGCGACGATGCGGTCGCGCAGCAGATCCCCTTCCAGGCTCCAGCGCTGCTTGCCGTAAAGGTTCGGCACCGGGCACAGCACATAGAACGAGTCGCACCCCGCTGGCGCAAAGCTCGCATCCGTCGCGGTCGGCCGGTGCACATAAAGCGAGAAGTCGTTCGCCAAAATCTTGCGCTTGAAGATGTCGTCGAGCAGCTCTTTGTAGCGCCGGCCGAGCCAGATGGTGTGATGCGCCACGTCCGGATATTGTTTCGTCGTGCCGAAATAGAGCACATATAGGCCCATGGACAGCCGCGCGAACCGCCGCTTCAGTTTGGCGCCTATTCCTTGCGCGGCTTCCGGCACCATGGAGCCGAAAAGATGCATGGCGTCGGCGTTGGAGACGACCACGTCCGCCGCGATGAACTCGCCGCTCTCAAGCGTGACGCCCGTCGCCCGGCCGCCCTCCACCGCGATTTGCTTGACCGTCGCGCCGGTCCGCACGGCGACGCCCTCCTCGCGCATCAGCCTGGCGAGCGCGTCGATGAGCGCCCCGGTGCCGCCCATGGCGAAGAACACGCCCCATTTGCGCTCTAGAAAGTGGATGAGGCCGTAAATGCTTGTCGTGTCGAACGGCGAACCCCCGACAAGCAGCGGCTGGATCGAAAGCGCTTGGCGCAGCTTGGGGCTACGCAGGTGTTTGCAGACGAACTGCCAGACGGTGTTGTAACTCCCCAGCGTAACGAGGCGCGGGATTTGCCTCAGCATCATCGCCGGGCTGTGGAAGGGCCGGTCCGACAGTTCGGTGAAGCCTGCGTCGAAGAGCTTGCCGGAATGGGCCAGCAACCGCTCATAGCCCTCGGCGTCGGCCGGGTCGAAGCGGGCCATCTCGGCTTTCGTCTCCTCCAGCGTGCCGCCATAGTCGAAAATGTCGCCGTCCTCGTCGAAATAGAAACGGTACCAGGGCTTCAACGGGACGAAATCAACGTAGTCCTCGCGGCGCTTGCCGAACAGCTCGAACAGCTCGTCGAACAGGAACGGCGCGGTGATGACAGTCGGCCCGGCGTCGTGTCGGAAGCCGTCGCGCTCGAACACTTGCGCACGGCCGCCGAGGCGTTCGCAGCGCTCGATCACCGTCACCGCGTAGCCTTTCGCCCGCAGCCGAAGCGCCGCCGCCAGGCCGCCCACGCCGCCCCCCACCACCACCGCGGCGAGAGACCCGCGCCCGGAGCCGTTCAACTGTCCCTGACGTGATGTGAGCGTCATGTCGTTCATGGAGAACCGTTCGCCTTCCGCGCGCGTGATGCGCTTCGCATGCTTATTCGATGCAGACGACGCTGTAAAACGCCGCACGGCGCTGGTGATGTGTTTTTTGACAATTTCAGAAATGCCGCGATACTACGCCGACGGAAAAGTCGCGGATTGGCCTGGATCGCGGCTGCGAGCTTATAGCGCAAGGGGGGCGATGTGTTGCAGGCGGCGCCGGCCGAGGATATGAAATCGCTTCTGGAGCGGCTGCGCGGCAGCACGGGCCGCCGGCTGGATGACCTGCTCGGCGCGCTCGCCGCGCCGCCCCGCCTGACGGATGCGCTGCGCTACAGCGCGCTGGCCCCCGCCAAACGCATCCGGGCGTGCCTGGTGATGGCGGCGGCGGCGCAATGGGGCGCGCCTGAGGCCCGCGCGCTCGACAGCGCCTGCGCCGTAGAAATGGTGCACGCCGCCTCGCTCATCCTCGACGACCTGCCGAGCATGGACAACGCCGCCCTGCGCCGCGGGATGTCCGCCAATCACCGGGTGTATGGCGAGGCGACGGCCATCTTGGCGGCCATCGGTTTGCTTAGCCACGCATTCGGCGTCGTCGCCCGCGACGCCCATCTGACCGACGCCGAGCGCGCCGTAATTTGCGATCGGCTGAGCGCGGCCATCGGTCCCGGCGGCCTTGTCGCTGGGCAAGAACTCGACCTGCACGGCGCGGCCGAGAAGCGCGACGTGGCGGGCGTGGAGCGCATGTACGCCGGCAAGACCGGCGCGCTGTTCTCGGTTTCGGCGGAGATCGGCGCCATTCTGGGCGGGGCGGAGGAGGCCGGCCGCGAGGCCATGCGACGCTATGGCGAGCATCTAGGCGTGGCGTTCCAGACGCTCGACGACGTGCTTGACGCCGTGGGCACCCTGCAGTCCGCCGGCAAGGACGTGCGCAAAGACATCGACCGCCCGACGCTCGTCACGTATCTGGGCGTCGATGGGGCGGAGGCCCGCGCCGCCGCGCATCTCGAACTGGCCGCCGCCGCCGCGCGCGAAGCCGGCGCCGGTGAACCGTTGCAAGCGTTCGCGCGATATCTGAACGAGGCGATGCAGATCAAGCTGTTCGAAGCGCGCAGGCCCGCCGCCGCTGCGGGCGAGTGACGCATTGCCCGGCGCGCGCGGCGACGCCACAACGGGGCAACAGAGGCAAAGGTGCGAATTATGCTCGATTTCGCCTATAACTTCGGGATTTTCCTCGCCGTCTTCTTCTTCATGGAGGGCGTCGCCTGGTACACCCACAAATACGTCATGCATGGTTTCTTGTGGAGCCTCCACCGCTCGCACCATGAGCCGCGCCACGGTCTGTTCGAATTGAACGACTGGTTCGGCGTGTTTTTCAGCTTCGTCGCGATCGGTTTGATTTTCTGGGGTTGGACGGGGCCGAGCGAGGCGTTCTACGCAGGCTTGGGCGTGACCGCCTACGGCGTCGTCTATTTCCTGGTGCACGATGTGCTTGTGCACCGCCGCGTCGCGCTGCGCATCAATCCCCGCAAAGGCTACTTCCGCCGTATCTATCAAGCGCACCGGATGCATCACGCCGTCGAGGGGCGTGACGGGTGCGTGTCCTTCGGGTTCATTTTCGCGCCGTCCGCGGAGCATCTGCGCAATGAGTTGAAACGGCTTGCTCCTTTGCGCACCTATGGCAGCCGCGTGGACGCCAACCGGGCGGCGGAGGCGCGTTAGGCTTTCACTCGCCGGGCGTCGTCTCGCGCCGCGACGGCTCCTCGATGGGCGCGACAGGTGGGATGAAATCAGCCCACGCCCGGCGGCGCGACCACGGCCGTTCGCCCCGCGCACCCGCCACGGTATCGACTCGCATGGCCCCGCCGAGATCATAAACGGCGTGCGCCCCGCCCTCCGCCAGCGCCCGCCGGTCGATAACGATCCGCGGACGCGGGCACGGCCCGGTCACGGCGAAGGGCGCTATGAGCACGTCCACCCGCGCGCAATCGTCCGCCAAAGCCGCCGGCTCGCGCGCCAGGCTGACGATGCGGCCCTTCGCGCTCGTGACGCACGCCGCAGCGTCGCAGCGAAAACCCTCGCCCCGCGCCGCATCCTTGGCCTTGCGCCCGTCGCCGTCCGCCCGCAGCCAATATTGCAGCGCCGCCGCGCCCTTTCGCCCCGAGGTGGCTTCGAGCCGCCCATCCAGCGCGCGCACTGCGATGAACGCGGCTTCCCGCTCCACCACGAGGTCGGGCCTTTCGCCCGTCGATGCGATGGCGAGGCCGAGGCCGATGGGAGCTGCGCCGAGATAGCGCCACCGCCCGCGCCAGATGATCGCCCACAGGCCGCCGAACGCGAACATGATGAGCGCGGCGAGCGGATAGGCCGGGGCTGCGACCATCGCGCCAGGCAACGCCGCAACCCAGCGCGACACGGCCAGCATCATCTCGATGCCAAAGCCCATGACCGCGAGCGGGTAGGCCTCAAGCCCAAGCGGCATGACGATGAGCGAGGCGACCGCCGCCGGCATGATGATGAGCGTGACGATAGGCGCGCCGATGAGATTGCCAAGCACGGAATAGCTTGCGACCGCGTGAAAATGATAGGCCGAGATCGGCGCGACCGCCGCGCCCGCAACCAGGCTGGTCGCCGCCGAGCCCGCCAGAAACGCCGCGCCGGCCCACGCCATGCGGAGCGCCGCCGGTCCGGGCGCGCGCCAGGCGAGCGATCCCGAATAGCGTTCATAGAATGCGACGAGCGCCGCCGTCGCCGCAAATGACATCTGGAAGCTCGCCTCAAGCAAGCTTTCCGGCAGCGCGACAAGAATGACGAGCGCCGCGAGAGCCACGTTTCGCAAGGTCACCGCTGGCCTGTCGAGCATCACGGCGGCGAGCATGACCGCGATCATCAGGAACGATCGGAGCGCCGCGACCGCCGACCCGGACAGCAGCAAATAGACGAAAGCGCCCGCGAGCGCGGCGACGGCGGCCCATTTTTTGATTGGCGCGCGCAGGGCGAGCGCCGGGATCAGCGCCATGCCGAAGCGCAGCGTCCAGAACAGACAGCCGGCGGCAAGCGCCATGTGCAGCCCGGAGATGGAGATCACGTGATAGAGGCCGGAGGCGCGCAGGACCTCCGTGTCGGCGTCGGTGATCGCGGCCCGCTCGCCGACGATGAGCGCCTGGGCGATCGGGGCCGTGTCGGCCGGCAAGGCAAGCGCGATGCGGGCGGCGATGAGCGCGCGCCATCGAGCGATCTCGGCCAGCGCCTGGAGCTTGAGCGGCGGCGCCGGTAGTGCGTCCGCGGCGGTGAGCGGTCCAGTTGTGAAGCCGCCCGCGCCGATGGACGAGAACCATTGAATGCGCGCCGGATCGTAAGCGCCGGGGGCGAGCGGATCCATGGGCGGATAAAGCACCGCCGGCGCGGCGACCTTGGCCCCTACCGCCGGCCCCGCCGTGGCGTTCACCGCGATACGCACCCGGTGCGGGCGCCTATGCGCTTCAAGACCCTCCACATCGGCGACGAGCAAGGTCAAGCGCCCGCGCTTGGGGCTGATCTGCTCCCACTTCTCGGCCCAGCCGGATAGCTTCGTGGTGGAGACGCTTTTCTCGATGACCGGCGCCGCCGCCCACATCGTGCGCGCTTTCGCGGCTGCAAAACCGCAGGCGCAGGCCAAGATAACGCTGGTGATGAGGAACGCGAACAGCTCACCCCGGCACACGACGCGCATCGCAGCCGCGATCATAAGCGCCGCGACCGCAACGCCGCCATGAGGCTCGACGGGCAGCGTGAAATAGGCGCCGACCCCCGCAGCGAACGCCACGGGCAGCCAATAAAACCACCGCCCTGCTTCGGCGTCGAGCGCGTCGGTGAGCGCGGCGCGCCAGCCCTGCGCCCGGCGATGAAGCGCGGCGGGGGCGGGTCTTCCCCAAACCTCGTTGAGGACATCCGCCATACGCCGTACCGTTTTCCCCGCCCGTGTGGTATGCGATTGAGGAGAATTGCATTTTCAACGCTGCGTGAAAAGACTTCTTCATGAAAACCGTCGTCACCCGCTTTGCCCCATCGCCGACCGGCTACCTGCACATCGGCGGCGCGCGGACGGCGCTGTTTAACTGGCTGTACGCCCGCGCGACCGGCGGCAAAATGCTGCTGCGCATCGAGGACACCGACCGCGTGCGCTCCACGGACGCCGCCATCGCCGCGATCATCGACGGCCTCAAGTGGCTGGAGCTCGATTGGGACGGCGAGACCGTGTTCCAGTTCGCCCGCGCCGCCCGTCATGCCGAGGCCGCGTACGAGATGCTGGAGCGTGGCGCCGCATTCCGCTGCTATGTGACGGCGGAGGAGCTGGAGGCGCGGCGGTCGCAGGCCGAGGCGGCGAAACAGGCGCTCGCCGCCGCGCGAGAGGCGAAGGCCCCCGGCGCCGACATCGCGCGCCTTGAGGCGGACATGCGGGAGAAAACCGCGCCGTTTCGCTCGCCCTACCGCGACGGCGGCAAGCCGCCCGCGCCCGACGCGCCGTTCGTGGTGCGGCTGAAGGCGCCGCGCGATGGGGCGACCGTGATCGATGACAAGGTTCAGGGGCCGGTCACGTTCCAGCATAAGGACATGGACGATATGGTGCTGCTGCGCTCGGACGGCACCCCGACCTACATGCTCGCGGTGGTGGTTGACGACCACGACATGGGGGTGACCCACATCATTCGCGGCGACGACCACCTCACGAACGCGGGCCGTCAGACCCTGATCTACGACGCGCTCGGTTGGACCGCGCCCGCATTCGCGCATTTGCCGCTCATCCACGGGCCGGACGGCGCCAAGCTGTCGAAACGCCACGGGGCGCTGGGCGTCGAGGCCTACCGCGCGATGGGCTTTCTTCCACCTGCAATGCGCAACTATCTCGCGCGCCTTGGCTGGGCGCACGGCGACGACGAGATCATGTCCACGGAGCAGATGACCGCGTGGTTCGGGTTCGAGGGCATGGGCCGCTCTCCCGCCCGGCTCGACCTCGCCAAGCTGGAAAATCTGAACGGCCATTACATCCGCAACACGCCCGACGACGAACTGGCCCGCCAGTTGATCGCCGCCCTGCCCCATCTGCCTGGCGGCGACGCGCTGGCGGCGAAAATCGACGAGCCGGCGGCGACCCTGCTCGCGCGCGCCATGCCCGGTCTCAAGGAGCGCGCCAAGACGCTCATGGAGCTGGCCGACGGCGCGCATTTCCTGTTCGCCAAGCGACCGCTCGCGCTCGATGATAAGGCGGCGGCGCTCCTCACGCCGGATGCGCGCGCGCATCTGGCCGCGCTCGCAGACCGTTACGCCCCGCTCAACCCCTGGGACGCGGCGACGGTCGAGGCGGAGACCCGCCGTTATGTGGAGGCCGCCGGCTTGAAGCTTGGGGCCGTCGCCCAGCCTTTGCGCGCGGCGCTCACCGGCCGCACGACTTCGCCCGGCGTTTTTGACGTGCTTGCCGTTCTGGGGCGCGACGAGGCCGTCGCCCGCATCCGGGATCAGGCCGCGCTCGCGAGCGCGTGACCGCCGCGTTGAAGCCCCCCCGCAGCCTGGCGACGGCCGCCGCTTACAGCGCCGAAAGTTTAAGCTGGCCATGTCATGCGGCGCTGCAAAATTGCGTTTACGCGGCGCACAATCAGAGTAACATGCCCGGTAACGACGCACATGATCGCTGCAACCGTGGCGAACGGAGACCATCATGACGAGCAACGGCGAGCAGAAATCTCCCTCCACCTTCCATCTGAACGGCAAGTCGTTCGAGTTCCCTGTGTATTCAGGCTCGATCGGGCCGGACGTGGTGGACATCTCCAAGCTCTATGCGCAGACGGGCGCCTTCACCTACGATCCGGGCTTCACCTCGACGGCAAGTTGCAAATCGGCGATCACCTTCATCGACGGCGACGAGGGCGTGCTGCTCTATCGCGGCTACCCGATCGACCAGTTGGCCGAGCAGGGCGATTTCCTGGAGGCGTGCCACCTGCTGCTCTACGGCGACCTGCCGAACCGCCATCAATATCTCGATTTCCGCAACCGGGTCGTCTATCACACCATGCTGCACGAGCAGATGAGCCGGTTCTACACCGGCTTCCGACGCGACGCGCACCCCATGGCGGTGATGGTCGGCGTGGTCGGCGCGCTCTCCGCCTTCTACCACGACAGCCTTGACATCACCGACCCTGTGCAGCGCGACATCGCCGCCATCCGCATGATCGCCAAGATGCCGACCATCGCCGCGATGGCCTACAAATACTCGGTCGGCCAGCCGTTCATCTATCCGCGCAATGACTTGGACTACGCGTCGAACTTCCTTTACATGACCTTCGCGGTGCCGTGCGAGGAGTATAAGGTCAACCCCGTGCTGTCGCGCGCGATGGATCGCATTTTCGTGCTGCACGCCGATCACGAGCAGAACGCGTCCACATCGACGGTGCGGCTGGCAGGGTCCTCCGGCGCGAACCCATTCGCGTGCATCGCGGCGGGCATCGCCTGCCTATGGGGCCCGGCGCACGGCGGCGCCAACGAGGCGGCGCTCAAAATGCTCATGGAGATCGGCACCGTCGACCGCATCCCGGAGTACATCGCCAAGGCGAAGGACAAGAACAGCGCCTTCCGCCTCTCAGGTTTCGGCCACCGAGTTTATAAGAATTACGACCCGCGCGCCAAGGTGATGCAGCAGACCTGCAAGGAGGTGTTGGAGATCACCGGCACCAAGAACGATCCGCTGCTGCAGGTCGCGATGGAGCTGGAGCGCATCGCATTGCAAGACGACTATTTCGTTGAGAAAAAGCTCTATCCGAATATCGACTTCTACTCCGGCATAACGCTGAAGGCGCTGGGCTTCCCCACCTCCATGTTCACCGTGCTGTTCGCCATCGCGCGCACGGTCGGCTGGATCGCGCAATGGAAGGAAATGATCGTCGATCCCGATCAGCGTATTGGCCGCCCGCGGCAATTGTATGTCGGGCCGGGCAAGCGCGATTACGTGCCGCTCGAAGCGCGCTAGAGCGGCTTATCCTCGGCGACAATTCGGCGCTGAATCCATATGGCTGTTAGCTAGAAACGCTAGGGCCGACCGCCGGTTCGTCTCAGGACGCCTTGCGCAGGGGTTGACGCGAGGGCGCAAGCGGCAGCGCGGGCGAGCCGAGAGCGCCGAGCGCAATCTCCGCCGCTTTGTCCGACGGCGCACCGTCCTCCAACAGCATCTTGGAGCGTATCCGCCCGAGCGCAGCCAACTGGCGGCGACGCTCCGGCGTGTCGCTGAGGAGCGGCGCGAGCGCGGCGGCGAGTTTTTCCGGCTCGCAATCCTGCTGCAGCAGCTCCGGGAACGCGTTTTCGCCTAGAACGAGATTGGCGAGCACGACGGAGGAGGCCTTCACCAGAAATCTCAACTGCGCGGTGAGCGGGCCAACCCGGTAGGCGACGACCATCGGCGCGCCCGACATGGCCAGCTCCAGCGTCACCGTGCCGGAGGCCGCAAGCGCCGCGTCGGCCAGACGGAACGCGCGGAACTTGTCTTCGTCGCCGTGCACCAGATGCGGGCGGATCGGCCAATCGGCGAGCTGCGCCTCCACCAGCGGGCGCACGCTGGCGACGACGGGCAGAACCGCCTCGATCGGCCCGCGCCGCTCGGCGATCAACTGCAAGGCGCGCCCGAACGGCGCCATGAGATTGCGCACCTCGTTCGGTCGGCTGCCGGGCAGGACGCAAACCACCGGCCGACCTGGGGTGAGGTTCAGCTTGCTCCGCAGCACGCGCGGGTCGAGGCCGTCGATCCACGGCTGCCGCTCGATCATAGGGTGGCCGACATAGGAACAGGCCGGGCCGCCGAGGCGCTGATGCTCCGCCGGCTCGAACGGGAGAAGCGCCATCAGGTGATCCACATAGGGTTTCATCTTGCGGGCGCGGCCAGGGCGCCACGCCCAAACGGTTGGGCTGACATAGCCGACAATCGGCACGTCCGGCAGCACGCGGCGGATGCGCTTGGCGATGGGATGCGTGAATTCGGGGCTGTCAATGATGACGACGAGGTCCGGGCTGGACTGCAGGCCTGCGTCGACGGTCTGATACACGCGCCGCACGAGCTTCGGCAGACGCGCCAGGATCGCGGCGGGACCCATCACGGCGACGTCCGTCATGGGGAAAATCGACCTGAGGCCCTCGGACTCCATGTGCTCGCCGCCGACTCCGGCGAAGATGAGCGGCGTCTGCGACCGCGACCGCATCGCCTGCATCAGTTTCCCGCCCAGAATATCGCCGGAATGCTCGCCCGCGACGATGAACACGCGACGTGACCGCTGCTTCATTACAACCCCCGTCTTTCCGGAACGGCGGATGTTTGATTTTTATTCTTGCGCCGTCTTAATGCGAGCCAACACTAGCCGAACGACGACGATTTGTCCGATCACGCTTCATGTCGGTTTTTTTCAGGCTCGTCCTCGGCGTCGTCGACGCCCACGATGAACAAGCCCAAGGCTTCGGCCGTCTCGATCATGGTCTGGGGGCTGACGACGATGACCCGCCCCGCGGCCACCGCCACGCCGCGCAGCCCCGCCGCGGCCGCCAGCTCCATCGTGTTCGGCCCGATCGCGGGCATATCGACGCGCAGTTCCTGGCCTGGCTTCGGACGCTTCACGAGCACGCCGCTCGCCGATTTCAGACCCCATTGATGAAGCTTGGCGCAGCGGCGCAGCATCTCGTCGGTGCCTTCCGCCGCCTCAACCGCCAGCACATAGCCGCGCGAGACGGCAGCCGCCTGGCCGACATCGAGGGCCCCGAGAGCGCGCACCACCTTCAGCCCAAGCGCGATGTCCAAGAGATCGTCGGCGTTGGGACGGCGCTGACCGAGCGGGCCAAGCGGGGCGAGCAGATGCGGGGCGATGTCGTGGGCGCCGACCACGCGATAACCTTTGGCCTCGAACAGCCTGACCACGCGCGAGAGCACGCTGTCGTCGCCGCCGCGCATCAGCTTCAAGATGGCGGGAAGGTTGGTGATGAGGCCCATGTCGGGCCGGATGTCGGTGAAGCGCGGCCGTTTGAGGCTGCCGACCAGCACCACGTCGCGGCAACCGTTGCGCGACAAAGCGTTGAAGATCTTGCCCACCTCGCCCCAGCGCATGAGCGTGTGCGGATAAGCGCGCAATCCCGGGTCGGAGGCGCCCCGAAAAGCGACCACATGCAACTTGCGCCCAGCCTTGTGAGCCGCCTCCGCGACGGCGAGAGGCAAAGAGCCGGCCCCGGCGATGACCCCGAGCGGCTCGGGCGAAGACGGGGCCTTCGGCGTCGGGCTCAGCATGTCAGGCGCCGTTCGTCCTGGGCACGCACAGCGCCCGATCGGATTGCGCCTTGATGAACGCGACGATGCGCTGGACGCCCGCATCGCCGGCGAACATCGTCTCCACATCGGCGAGGCGCTCCATCAGCGTGCCCTCGGATGAAAACAGCAGGCGATACGCCTTGCGCAGAGCATGGATCTGCTCGCGGTCGAAGCCGTGGCGCTTCAAGCCCACGATGTTGAGGCCGGCGAGCGCCGCCCGGTTGCCGAGCACGATGCCGAACGGGATGACGTCGTTCTCGACGCCCGACATGCCGCCGACAAAGGCGTAAGCGCCAACGCGCACCCATTGATGCACCGCGGACAGCCCGCCGAGGCTCGCATAGTCCTCCACCACGCAGTGGCCGCCAAGCGTCGCATTGTTGACAAGCAACACGTGGTCGCCGATGCGGCAATCATGGGCCACGTGCGAACCGGCCAGAAACAGCCCGTTCGCCCCGATTTGGGTGACGAGGCCGCCGCCTTCGGTGCCGCCGTTCATGGTCACGTGCTCGCGGATGACGTTGCGCGGGCCGATGATGAGCTGGCTCGCCTCACCGCGGTATTTTCTGTCCTGAGGGGCCGCGCCGAGCGAGGCGAACGGGAATATCTCCGTGCCCTCGCCGACCGTGGTGCGGCCGGTGATGACCACATGCGAGTGCACGCGGACATTGTCGCCGAGCGTCACATGAGGGCCGACCACGGCGAACGAGCCAACCTCGACGCCGGCGCCGAGTTGCGCCTTCGGATCGACCGCGGCGGCCGGGTGAATCTGTGTGCTGGTCATGATCGGTTCCGGTTGCGCGGCGCTCAGTCCTCGGCGGGGGCGGCGGCCCCGGCGGCCCGCGGGTCGATGATCATGGCGCTCACCTCGGCCTCCGCGACGATCTGGCCGGCGACGCGCACAACGCCGTCGAAGCGCCACACCCGGCCGCGATTGCGCCGCTTCGTGACGTGATAATGCAGCGTGTCGCCGGGCACGACGGGACGCCGAAAGCGGGCGCGGTCGATGGTCATGAAGTACACGAGCTGCGGCTCATAGTCCGCGCCCAGGTTGCTGACACACAGCGCGCCAGCCGTCTGCGCGATCCCCTCGATCAGCAAGACGCCCGGCATGACGGGGAAGTTTGGGAAGTGGCCTTGGAAATGCGGCTCGTTGATCGTCACGTTCTTGATGCCGATCGCGGAGTTGTCGCCGTCCATGTCGATGATCTTGTCGACCATGAGAAAAGGATACCGATGCGGCAGAAGCTTCATGATCTGCGCTATATCGGCCGTTTTCAGTTCCTTTTTCGCCTCTCCGCCGTCCACTCTTCGTCTCCCATGCTCGTCTCAGGCGCCCGCCGCGTCATCAACAGGATTCAAATCGCCGTCGGGGTCAAGCGCTTTCTTGCGCTGGGCGAGGCGCTTCAACAGCGCGACTTCCCGGGCCCAAGACTTCAGCGGTTGCGCGGGCGTGCCGCCCCAGCGAGCGCCCTGCGGCACGTTGCTGGAGATGCCGCTTTGCGCGGCGATCTGGGCGCCGGCGCCGATGCGAGCATGGCCGATGATGGCGCTCTGGCCGCCCATGACCACAAAGTCCTCGAGCACCGTGCTGCCGGCGATGCCCACCTGCGCGACGATTACGCAATGGCGACCGATGACGACGTTATGGGCGATCTGCACGAGATTGTCGATCTTCGTTCCCTCGCCGATGACCGTGTCCTTGAGGGCCCCTCGATCGATGGCGGTGTTGGCGCCGATCTCGACCTTATCTTGAATGATGACGCGGCCGATCTGCGGCACCTTGAAGTGACCGCCAGGGCCCATGGCGAAGCCGAAGCCGTCCTGTCCGATCGCGGCGCCAGCGTGGATGATGACGCCGTTGCCGATGAGCGCGTGGGTGACGACCGCGCGCGGGCCGATATAGCAATCGCGGCCGATGTGGCACCGATAGCCGACGACAGCTCCGGCGGCGACGCGTGTGCCCGCGCCGATCCGCGCCTCGGGGCCAATGACCGCGCCGGGTTCGACCGAAACACCGTCCTCAAGGCGCGCGGACCAATGCACGGCGCCTTCAATGTGCGAGCCCTGAGACGGCGCTGGGTCGCGATCTATGGGAGCGGACTGCGTCTCGGGGGCGGAGGCTGCTGAGCTAGAAGGGGGCTCCGCGCCTTGTACCGGACCATCATAAGCCCTGGGCCGGCCGGCATCGGGATAAAGCAGCCAGAGCGCTTTGGCGAACGCCCGGTAAGGGTCTTTCGTCACCAACAGCGAAAGCCCGGCGGGCGCCTTCGCCATGTGCTTGGGATGCGTGAAGCACGCAGCGGCTCGGGTTAGCGCAAACTGTTGCGCATACCTCGCGTTGTCGAAAAAGCTCAGATGGCCTAGCCCGGCGTCCGACAGCGGTTTTGCGTCATAAACCTGGACATTAGCGTCGCCAACGCACTCACTTCCCGTTTCTTGGGCGAGCTGTCCCGTTGTAAAGGGGCCGCCGCGCGCGAAAAAGCCGGGATGCTCCATGGGCTGCGACCAATCATTGTCACGGTCTATCAACAGATCGCCGCCTCATCTGCGGCTGAGGCCGCCGGAGTGGGCGAAAGCAAACTGCAAAATGCCTCACACCGCGAGGGGCTGGGGCCGCGATAACGCGACCCCGTAACGCGAGTTAGAACTTGGTGGAGGCGCCGAAGCGGAACGGCTCCGTTTCGTCAAACTTCTCTTTGCTAAGCGCGTAGGCGAAGTCTGCGCGCAAGGGGCCGACCGGCGAGTTCCACAGCAGGCTCGCGCCGACAGAAGAGCGGAGGCCAGAGTTATCTTGTACGCACACCGGATCAGGCCCACCGCACGTATCCTGCACATCGGTGTCGAAAACCGAACCCGCGTCGGCGAACACCGCGCCGCCAAAGCCGAGTTCGTCGGGAAGGAACGGGATCGGGAAACGAACCTCGACAGTGCCAGCATAGAACGCTTTACCTCCGAGCGCGTCGTTCGTCACATCATCGCGCGGACCTATGCCGGCGGTATCGAAGCCGCGGATCGTCTCCCCGCCTTTGTAGAAGGCATCCACGAGACGTACGTCGTCGCCGCCCCAGCCCTCGATGTAACCGGCCGTGGCGCGGCCGACGAGCGTGACGCCTTTGAACAGCGGATAGTAACCGCGAGCCTCGGCCGTTGAGCGGATAAAGTTCACGTCGCCGCCAACGCCCGCCAAGTCCTGACCGAAGATCAAATACAAGCCCTTGGTCGGGTTCATCTTGCTGTTACGTGTGTCGTACACCAGCGAATAACCGACAGTCGAGATATGCGCCACGCCCTCGATGTCCCGCACCGCAAGCGAAGCGTTGTCCTCGAGGTCGTATGTTTCATCACGGGTGAATGTGTAGCTCGTGTTCAGCCAGACATACTCTGCGAGCGCGAAGCCGATGCGCGGGCCGCCGCCCGTCTTGCGGTTCATGTAGCCCGCTTCGTCGGTGTAATCGAGTTCCTTGTGGAATGCGTCGAAGCCGGCGGAAATGTTGCGGTCAAGGAAGCGGGGCTCCGTGAAGCTGATGTCGAACTGCGCGCTCTCAAGGCTGCCGGACAGCTTGATCTTCAGGTACTGGCCTTTGCCGAGCAGGTTGCGCTCGGTGTACGACACCTCGCCGATGATGCCTTCGTTGGACGAGTAGCCCGCGGCAAACGCCAGTTCGCCTGTTGAATTCTCTTCAAGTTCGATCGTCAGCACAACCCGATCAGGCGCAGAACCGTTCTCGCGGTTCACCTTCACGCTCTTGAAGAAGCCAAGACCGACCAGACGCTGACGGGCTTGATCGACCATCAAACGGTTGTACGCGTCGCCTTCGGCCAATCGGAATTCGCGACGGATGACATAATCAAGCGTGCGATAGTTGCCGACCACATTGATGCGTTCGATGTAAACGCGCGGCCCTTGCTCCACCACATAATTCACGGAGATGAGGCGAGAAACCGGGTCGCGCTCGATGCGCGGACGCACCATGCCAAATGCGTAGCCCTGGTTGGCGACCGCGATGGTCAGGCGCTCGGTGGTTTTGTCGATCGCCTCAGCGTCGTAGATTTGCCCCTCTTTAATCAGAAGGTCCCCGCGCAAAGACGCCGGATCGACAGCCGCCAGAGAGGACTCGATATTGACAGAGCCGAAACGATACAGCTCGCCTTCTTCGACTGTAAAGGTGATGAAGAAGCCCTTGCCGTCGCGATCGAGATCAGCGTTCGCTGCCACGACGCGCGCATCCGCGTAACCGCTTTTGAGATAGAAGCGCCGCAGCAGCTCACGGTCGAGGTTGAGACGGTCGGAGTCGAACACGTCGGTGGTGCTGAGGAACTTCCACCAGGCCGATTCGCTGGTCGACACCGCATCGCGAAGCTGCGAGTCCGAGAATGCCTCGTTGCCGATGAAGTTGATGCTATAAACCTTCGTGTCTGGACCTTCCTTGATCTCGAACACCAAGTTGACCCGGTTATGGTCCAGCTCAATGATTTTCGGCTCGACGGCAACCGCGTAATAGCCGGAGCGCTGGTATACGTTCAAAATGCGCTGCACATCCGACTGGACGCGCGCGCGAGTGAAAATCTGACGCTCTTTGAGCTGGATTTCAGCCAGCAGGACATCGTCCTTGATCTCTTTGTTGCCCTCGAAGGCCACGCGGTTCACGACGGGGCTTTCCACCACCGTCACCACCACCACATTTCCGGACAAGTTGATCCGCACGTCCTGGAACAGGCCGGTTGCGAACAGCGCCTGGAAGCTCTCTTCCGCCTTGGACGCGTCATAGCGCTCGCCAACGGAGAGCGTCAGGTAGGTTTTGATCGTCTCCGGCTCCACCCTCTTGTTGCCCACGACGCGGATATCGCGAATCACGCCGCCCTGGGCGTGGGCTTCGGTCGGGCCGAGAGGCCCAATCGGGGCAATCCCGAGAAGGACTGCGGCGCACAACGCCAAAGCGAGTGTGAAAGTTTTGCCGATTACCAGTCGCAGCATTATGCTGTGCCCCTTCAAACGCCGGTCCCTCAAGGATCAGTTCTAACCGAAGCAGCCACGTGTTTGTGACCACAAATTGGCTGACGCTTGCCTCGTCAGCCGCATTACCGCGCGTCTGTCGCCCCCCGGCAACAGACGGCCCTTCGGAGAACCGCAATTCGACAACCAAAATACGGCGACGCGTCGGCTAAAAATATCGACTCACGTCATTTTTGGTCGCGAAAATCATTAACATAACGAGCAGGACGAGGCCAATCCTAAAACCCACCTCCTGCGCCGCCTGGCTCAATGGCCGTCCGAGTATGGCTTCTATGCCATAGTACAGCAGGTGTCCGCCGTCCAAAATCGGGATCGGAAAGAGGTTTAGCAGGCCGATGCTCACCGAAATGACGGCTGTCAACCAAATAAGCTTGTCGAAGCCCGCCGACGCCACCTTGCCCGAAATTTCGGCGATGCGGATCGGGCCGCCGAGCATGTTCGCGTCCCCCTGCCCCGCGATGAGGTTTCGGATGAAAATGATCGGCGCCTGGATCTGGAACCACGTTTCGTTCAGGCCGAGCGACAGCGCGGTCAGGGGATCGTAGGTCTCGCGCCGGATGTCGTCGGGCGCGTTCGAGCGCACGATGCCGAGCACGCCGATCTTCACCGTGCCGCCCTGTCTGTCGTCCACCTCGCGCAGTTCGGGCGTGGCGCGCAACGCGGTCGAGACGCCGTCGCGGTCGACGAGAAGCAGCAGCTCCTGATTGGGGCTTTGCATCACCACCCGCTGCAGTTCGTCGAAGCTGCGGATGACGCTGCCGCCGATTTGCAGCACTCGGTCGCCGGGCTTCAGGCCCGCCCGCTCCGCGGCGCTGCCCGCCTCAACTGCGCTGACCCTCGGGTCAATGATCGTGCGCCCCACCGTCATGAAAAACAGGCTGAACACCGCGAAGGCCATGACGAAATTTGCGAGCGGCCCGGCGAAAACGATGAACGCGCGGTGACGCAGCGGGGCCGTGTGAAAGTTGCCTCGGCGCCCCTCCGGCGTCAGCGTCGCCAGCTTCTCCGCATCGGGCATGCTCGCGGCGTTTTCGTCGCCCTTGAACTTCACATAGCCGCCGAGCGGCAACGCGGCGAGCCGCCATAGCGTGCCCTGCCGGTCGCGAAAGCCGGCGAGTTGCGGCCCGAACCCGATCGAAAAGGTCTCGACTTCGACGCCGCACCAGCGCGCCGCGAGGAAGTGCCCGAGCTCATGCACGAAAATGACGACGCCCAGCACGAACAGAAAGGCGAACACATAGGTGAGCGGCGTTGCGAGATCGGCGAGCATGGGCTTGGCTGTCCTTCATCGATGAATTGTTACGCGGCGGCGCCGGCGGCCGTCTGCTGCAGCGCGGTCTCGGCGAAACGGCGGGCTTTCGCATCCAGATCGAGCACCGCCATGATATCGGGCGGCGGCGCGCCTGCGTCCAGAGCCAGCGCGTCCAGCACGCGCTCCACCAGAGCGGCGACCCCCGGGAAGCTTAAGCGCCCCGCGAGGAACGCTGCGACGGCCACCTCGTTGGCCGCGTTCAGGATGAGAGGAGACGAGCCGCCCGCCGCCAACGCCTCGCGCGCGATGCGCAGGCATGGGAAGCGCGCTTCGTCCGGCGCCTCGAAGGTGAGCGCGCCGATGGCCGCCAAATCGAGCCGACGCACGGGCGCCTCCATCCGCCGCGGATAGGACAGGCTGAGCGCGATGGGCGTGCGCATGTCCGGACACGACATCTGCGCCAGCACCGAGCCGTCGCGGTAATGCACGAGCGCATGGACGATGGACTGCGGATGCACCAGCACGCCGAGTTGGTCGGCATTTACAGGGAAAAGGTGAAACGCCTCAATCAGTTCGAGGCCCTTGTTCATGAGCGTGGCCGAGTCGACCGTGATCTTCGCGCCCATCGCCCAGGTGGGGTGACGCATGGCCATTTCCGGCGTCACGCTGCGCAGTTCCGCCGCCGTGAAGCTGCGGAACGGCCCGCCCGACGCGGTCAGCACGATGCGCTCCACGCCGGAGCAGGCCGGATCGTCGAGCGCCTGAAACACGGCCGAATGCTCGCTGTCCACCGGCAGCAGCGTCGCGCCGGACGCGGCGACTTCGGCCTTGAAGAGCGCGCCGGCGCACACGAGGCACTCCTTGTTGGCGAGCGCGACCGTGTTGCCTTGGCGCACCGCCGCGAGCGTTGGCCGTAGCCCGGCGGCGCCGACGATGGCGGCCATGGTCCAGTCCGCCGGGCGGGTCGCCGCCTCCTCGATCGCCCGCGCTCCCGCCGCCGCCTCGACCCCGGAGCCGGCGAGCGCCGCCTTCAAATCCGCGTAAAGCGCCTCGTCGCCGATGACCGCGAGCGCGGCCCTGTGCGCAATGGCCTGCTCGGCGAGCAGCGCCACGTTCGACTGCCCCGTGAGCGCGACGATCTCGCACGCCGCGCCGAGCCGCGCCGTCATGTCGAGCGTGCTGCGTCCGATCGACCCTGTCGCGCCGAGCACTGTCAGTCTGCGCGGACGCGCGTCGAACGCTTCTGAAACGCCGTCCATGCCGATGGGTCCCTCCGCCGCCGTGAAAGCCAGCCTTATAGACGCATCAGCAGCGCCGCGCCAGGGTGGCCCGGATCGACGGCCCACGCCAGAGCCGCCGCTGCGACCGACGCCGCCACCAACCCGTCCATGCGGTCCAGCACGCCGCCATGCCCTGGAATAAGCCCGCTCGTATCCTTGAAGCCGAACAGCCGCTTCATCGCCGACTCGGCCAGATCGCCCAACTGCGCGGCGAGCGACAGCAGCACCGCGACCCCCGCGAGCGCCAGGCTCGACCCCCCGATCGGAATTGCGAAAAGCGCGCCCGCGACGCCCGCCGCCAGCAGCGCCCCGAACAGTCCCGCCCAGGTCTTTTTCGGCGAGATGCGCGGCGCCAGTTTCGGCCCGCCGATAAGTCGCCCGAACACGAAAGCCGCGCTGTCCGTCGTCCACACCACGACGAAGAGGAAAAGGATGGCGCCCCAGCCGTCGGTCGGATCGCCCCGCAGCCAAATCAGCGCGATGGCGGGCAGTCCGATGTAATAGACCCCCGCCGCCGACCACCATGCTTTTTCAGCATCGTCTGTCGTGCGCCGCAGCGCAAAAACCGCCGCCGTGGTGATGATGATGATGAGCAGGGCCACGCCCACCATCTGATAGGCCGCGAGCAGCGCGGCCGCGCCGCAGCCACCCACCTGCACCGCGAAGGCCTCGTCCAGGCCGCGCCCGCGCACCAGCCGCCCCCACTCCCAGGCCATGAGCGCGCCGAACACGGCGATGAGCACGGCGAACGACACCGGCCCGGCGTAAGCGAGGAGCAGCGTCAGGGTGACGAGGATGAGTGCGGAATTCACTCGCAACATCAACTCGTTCGGCTTCTTTCCGCCGGGGGTCTCACCGGAGTGCTGGCGCCCGCCCGGCGTCGCGTTCATGCGCTGTACCGCGCTGATAGCCCGCCGAAGCGTCGTTCCCGCGTTTGATATTCGTTGATGCAGGCGATGAGGGCGTCCTTGTCAAAGTCGGGCCAGTAGGCGTCGGCGAACACCATTTCCGCATAGGCGCACTGCCACAGCAGAAAGTTGCTGATGCGCATCTCGCCGCTCGTCCGGATGAGAAGGTCGGGGTCCGGCAGGCCGGCGGTGTCGAGGGCTGCGCCGAACGCGGCCTCGTCGATGCTCCCCGCGTCCATCTCGCCGGCGACGGCTTGGCGCGCCAGTTTGCGTGCAGCCCGGACGATTTCGTCGCGCGCGCCATAATTGAAGGCGACCGTAAGCCGGAGCCCGCCATTGTCGCGTGTAAGCGCGACGGCTTCGGCGATCAGCTTGCGGATGTCGTCGGGCACGCCGTCAGGCGCGCCGATGACGCGGACGCGCACGTCCTGCTCGTGCAGTTCGGCCAGATCCCGGCGGATGAAGCGCCGCAGCAATCCCATGAGATCGTTGATCTCCTCCAGCGGGCGTCGCCAGTTCTCTGAGGAGAAGCTGAACAGGGTCAAATGCTCGACGCCCAGCTCGCCCGCCGCGCGGACGCAAGCGCGCACCGCCTCGACGCCGCGGCGATGCCCCTCAGCGCGCGGCAAGCCCCGCGCCGCCGCCCAGCGGCCATTGCCGTCCATGATGATCGCGATGTGCCTGGGGGTTGACTGCATGTCCGCCGGCCGCCGCAAACCGTCCTGCTGGTGCATGGATTTCGTGACCCTTTCGCCGAGGCTGCGCATGACCGGCGCGAGCGCCGACCGAGTCAGACCTGCATGATTTCTTGTTCTTTTGTAGCGAACGCGGAGTCGATATCCTTTATGCTTTTATCCGTCAAATCCTGTATTTTGCCGGACAAAACGCGGTGTTCATCTTCGCCGATCACGCCGTCTTTTTCCTGTTTCTTAAGAACGTCCATCGCGTCCCGCCGCACGTTGCGCACGGCGATTTTCGCCTGCTCCGCATATTTAGAGGCGATTTTCGTCAGCTCCGCGCGCCGCTCCTGGTTCAACTCCGGGATTGGCAGACGCAGCGTCGTCCCGTCGGTGACGGGGTTGAGACCGAGGTCGGACTCGCGGATCGCTTTCTCGACGGCGGAGACCTGGCTCTTGTCCCACACGGTCACCACGATCATGCGCGGCTCGGGGGCCGAGACGGTGGCCACCTGATTGATCGGCATGCGCGAGCCGTAGACCGAGACCGAGATGGGATCGAGCAGCGAGGCGCTCGCCCGGCCAGTGCGCAAGCCGCCAAAATCGGCTTTCAGCGCAGCGACCGCGCCCTTCATCCGTTTCTCGATTTCCTTGATGTCAAAGCCGCTCGCCATAATCGAACTCCTTCTATGCTTTAAACGAAATAGCGCGCGGCGCAGGCGGAGTCTAGGGGCGCGAGGCCGTTACGCGCCGTCGATCAGGGTGGCGCGCGTGGCGCCTGTCAGCGCGCCTGGTATGGCGCCGGCCTGGAGCAAGGAAAAAATCAGCACGGGGATGCGGTTGTCGCGCGCGATGGCGATCGCGGCCGCGTCCATGACGCGCAGGTTGCGGTTCAGCACCTCGGCGTAGGAGACCGCGTCATAGCGGGTGGCGGAGGGGTCGGTTTTCGGGTCGGCCGAGTAAACGCCGTCGACGCTCGTCGCCTTCAGCAGGCCGTCGCAGCCCATCTCGGCGGCGCGCAAGGCGGCGGCGGTGTCGGTGGTGAAATAGGGGTTGCCCGTGCCGCCAGCGAAGATCACGCAAGCGCCGGACGCCATGTCGGCCGCCGCGTCGTCGCGCTGGAAGGGGCGGCACACGGCCGGCATCGAAAGCCCGGAATAAACGCGCGCCGACGCTCCCTCGGCTCGCACCGCATGGGCGAGAGCGAGCGCGTTCATAACCGTGGCGAGCATGCCCATGTGATCGCCGGCGACACGGTCCATGCCCCTGGCGGCGCCAGCGAGACCGCGATAGATGTTGCCGCCGCCCACGACGACGCCAACTTCCGCGCCGAGGCGCTGGCACCCCACAATCTCGCCTGCGAAGCGCTGCAACGCCGCCGCGTCGATCCCGTAGGACGCGCCGCCCATGAGGGCCTCGCCGGAGAGCTTGATGAGCGGCCGCTTGAACCGGAGCGCCTGGGCTTGCGACATGGGCGGCGGCCTTACTCCACGGGGCGTAGGGTTAGGACTTCTTGCCCTTGGCTGCGGGCTTTTTATCCCCGGAGGATTTGGCGGCGGCCCCATTGGACTTGGCGGCGGCTGGCTTCTTCTCTGGCGCAGCTTTCGTCGCGGCTTTTTTCGCAGGCTCGGGTTTCTTGGTCGATGCGGCCTTTTCCTCAGGCTCGGGTTTTTTCTCGGCCGCAGCGGCTTTTTTCGCCGGCTTATCGGCTTCGGCCTTCGCGGACGGCTTGGCGGCCCTCGGAGCCGTTTCGCTTTTAGCGGCCGGTTTGGCCCCAGACTTCGGCTCGGACTTCGGCTCGGACTTCGCAGGCGCGCCGCCGCCCGCCGCAGCCGCGACCTCCGCCGCGAAGTCGTCCTCTTTCTTTTGGATGCCTTCGCCCAACGCGAAGCGCACGAATCCCGTCACCTTGATCGGCTTGCCCGCGGCTTTCTCGGCCTCTTTGACAGCCTGCTCGACGGTGATGTCCGGATTGATCACGAACGCCTGCTGGAGCAGCACGACCTCCTGATAAAACTTCTTCATGCGGCCCTCGACCATCTTCTCGATGATGTTGGCCGGCTTGCCGCTCTCTTTCGCCTGCTCCGCAAAAATCGCGCGCTCGCGCTCCACCACGTCCTTGGCGATGTCCTCAGGCGTGAGCGACAGCGGGTTCGTCGCGGCGATGTGCATGGCGACCTTGCGGCCGATCTCCTCCAGCTTGGCGGCGGGCGCGGCGGACTCGAGCGCGACGAGCACGCCGATCTTGCCCATGTCCTTCTCGACCTGGCTGTGGACGTAGCTCGCGACGGCGCCTTCTTTCACCTTCAGATGCGCGGTGCGGCGCACATTTAAGTTTTCGCCGATGGTGACCACCAGTTCCTTCACCACTTCGGACACGGGCTTTTTCTGCTTCGGATACGGCGCGTCGAGAAGTTTCTCCAGGTCGCCCCCGGCCTTCAGCGCCAATTGCCCAACGTCGGCGACGAGACGCTGAAACTCCGGGTTGCGGGCCACGAAGTCCGTCTCGGAGTTGATCTCCGCCACCGCGCCCTGCTTGCCGTCCGAGGCCACGACGACGAGCCCGTCCGCTGCGATGCGCCCGGCCTTTTTGGCCGCTTTCGCCAAGCCCTTTGCGCGGAGCCAGTCCACAGCAGCCTCGAAGTCGCCGTTGTTTTCGGTGAGCGCGGTTTTGCAGTCCATCATGCCCACGCCGGTTTTCTCGCGCAGCTCTTTGACCAGTTGAGCCGTGATCGCAGCCATGTCGCCCTCGTTGTTGGGACGGCGGTTTTCGCCGCCTGAGTCATACGCGAGCGGCCTTGCGCCGCGCGCGAATCGTGATCGTTAGTCAGCCATTAGCGGCAAAAGAAAGCGCTGTTCAACCTTTTTTGGCGCGCTTTTCAGCGCCTGCGGCCGGTTTTGAACCGTTGTCGCCGGCCATGGCCTCGGCAAGCTCCGGCGCGGCGGCGTCCGTTTCCAGGGCCGCTTCAGCTTCAACCTCGGGAGCCTCTTCGCGCACGCCATCCCTGCGGCCGCGGCCTCCCGAGCGGGAGCGCGAGCGGCGCGGGGCGCCGTCCAGGTCCTCGCCCATGGGGTTTTCCGAAGCGCCAGCGTCCACGCCCAGCGCGCCTTGCGCGCGCTCGATGCCGTCGATGGCCGCCTTTGAGATCAGGTCGCAGTAAAGCGTGATGGCGCGGCCCGCGTCGTCGTTGCCGGGGATCGGAAAATTCACGCCGTCCGGGTCGCAGTTGGTGTCCACGACGGCGATGACGGGAATGCCGAGCTTTTTGGCCTCCGCGATGGCGATCGCCTCTTTGTTGGTGTCGATGATGAACAGGATATCCGGCAACCCGCCCATGTCCTTGATGCCGCCCAGCGCCTTTTCGAGCTTTTCGCGCTCGCGCGTCAGGTTGAGCAGCTCTTTCTTGGTGAGGCCTTGCACCTGGCCGGCGGCGATGCTCTCCAACTCGCGCAGGCGGCGGATCGAGTTCGTGATCGTTTTCCAGTTCGTCAGCATGCCGCCGAGCCAGCGGTGATTGACGTAATACTGCGCGCAGAGCTTGGCCGACTCGGCGATCGTCTCGGACGCCTGCCGCTTGGTGCCGACGAACAGCACGCGACCGCCCCGCGCCACCGCATCGGAGACCGCAACCAGCGCCTGATGCAGCAACGGCACGGTTTTCGCCAGGTCGATGATGTGGATGTTGTTGCGGCTACCATAGAGGTAGTCCTGCATTTTCGGGTTCCAGCGGTGGGTCTGGTGGCCGAAGTGAACGCCCGCTTCCAACAGCTGGCGCATAGTGAATTGCGGCACAGGCATAGCCGTGCTCTCCTTTCGTCCGGTTGATCCTCCACGGGCGCGCGACGTTTTCTCTCGTCACCGGAATGCCGCGCCAAAAAAGCGCAGGCGATGGCCCGTGTGTGTGATGCCTCTGTGGATAGCCGAATTGTACGGGCGTCCGCAAGGAGAAAGCGCCCAAACGCAGACGCGAGCTGCGAAAACAGCCTCGAAAGCCTCAGCGAAAACCGGAAAAAGCCGTCGCGACGTCCGCGTATCGGCACATGCGGCGCGCTCGTGGCTGCCACGGCAGGTTGCATGGGCGCCTCATCCTTAATCTCGCTGTCACATAGCTGCTTTATGCATGGCGGCGCGCACGGCGCTTCAGACGTCTTTCTTAAACGCGCTGCGTTGGGCGGACATCGGCCTCGCATTCGTTTGATATTTCCCGGGGGGGACTGCGTATGGGCATCTCACTGACATCGCTGGGCGTCTACGAGACCGGCGTTTTTGAAAACGGCGCGGCGGAAATCGTCGCGCATGATCCGATCAGCCAACGGCTTTTCGTGATCAACGCCAACTCGTCGACGATGGACATTCTCGATATCTCCAATCCAGGCGCGCCGACGCTCGTCACCCAGGTCAGCGTGTCCAATCCAAACAGCGTCAGCGTCAAAAACGGTCTCGTAGCCGTGGCGTCGGAAGCGGATGAGGGCGGCGTCGCCGGCTCGGTTGTGTTTTTCAACGCCGAGGGCCAGAATCTGGGCTCGGTCACGGTCGGCTTTCTCCCTGACAGCCTTGCCTTTTCGCCTGACGGAAAAACCATCGTCGTGGCGAATGAAGGCGAGAATTTTGAAGACGCAAACGGGGACCGCGTCGATCCGGAAGGCTCGATCAGCATCATCGACGTCTCAGGCGGCGTCGCCAACGCCACGGTGACGACGCTCGGTTTTGACGCCTTTGTCGGCCAGGAGGACGCCCTGCGCGCCGAGGGCGTGCGCATCTTCCCCGGCCAGTCGGCGCTGACCGACATCGAGCCGGAGTTCGTCACCATCACGGCCGACAGCAAAACCGCATTTGTGACGCTCCAGGAAAACAATGCCGTCGCGGTGGTCGACCTGGAAACCAAGCAGATCGTCGACATTCAGGCGGCGGGCTTCGTGGACCACTCCGCGGCTGGCTCGGGCATCGACGCAAGCGACCGGGACGGCGTCGACATCCGCACGCTCCCAGTGCAGGGCATCAGGATGCCGGACGGCGTGGCGACTTACACCGTCGGCGGCCAAACCTACTATGTGACGGCGAACGAGGGCGACGCGCGCGACCTGTTCGGCGACGAAGTGCGCGCGTCCAGCGTGACGCTCGACCCGTCGAACCCGGCCGTCGGGCTGCAAGGCAATAACGATCTGGGGCGTCTGAACATCTCCAACATCGACGGCGACACCGACGGCGACGGCGATTTCGACGCGCTCTTCTCCTACGGCTCGCGCAGCTTCACGATTTTCGACGATCAGGGCAACGTGGTGTTCGATAGCGGCGACGACTTCGAGCAGCTCATCGCCCTGAACTTCCCCGACTACTTTAACTCCGACAGCGTCGATAACTCGTCCCGCGACAGCCGCTCCGACAACAAAGGCCCGGAGCCGGAAGGTGTCGTCGTCGGCCAGATCGATGGCAAGGTTTACGCCTTCATCGGCCTGGAGCGCCAGGGCGGCGTGATGGTGTATGACGTCACGAACCCCGCCGCCTCAAGATTTGTGGACTACATCAACACGCGCGACTTCACCGCTGGCGACCTCACCGCCGCCGCCGGTGACCTCGGACCTGAGGGCCTCGCCTTCATCTCCGCCAAAGACAGCCCCATCGACCAGCCGCTTCTCGCAGTGTCTAACGAAATCTCAGGTACAACCCGCATCTACAAAGTGGAGCCCGACGTGTTTACACTTCAAATCCTGCACGCATCCGATCTTGAAGGCGGCGTTGACGCCCTTGGCACAGCTCCGAACTTCGCCGCCATCGTCGACGCGCTCGACGACACCTATGACAACACCATCATACTGTCGGCTGGCGACAACTTCCTTTCCAGCCCATTCTTCAGCGCGTCTGGCGATCCCAGTCTGAACCCGATCCTGACCGCCGCTTACGAAGAGTTGTTCAACGCCGACCTCGGCACGATCACGGCTGGCGAAGGCCGCGTTGACATCACGATCATGAACATTATCGGCTTCGACGCTTCCGCGCTCGGCAATCACGAGTTCGACCTGGGCACGAACCGTCTGAACGCGCTGATCGACGACGCCATTCCCACGACCAACTCGCTTGCTGGCACGACCTGGTTTGGCGCGCAGTTCCCTTACCTTTCCGCGAACCTCGACTTCTCGCAAGACCCGAACATCGCGGGCCGCTTCACCAGCAGCATCCTGCCCAGCACCGCTTATGACGCCAATCTTTCAAACCTGGCCGCGACCCGCGCCGCGCCGCGCATCGCCCCCGCCACGGTCATCGAGCAGGGCGGCGAACAGATCGGCGTCGTCGGCGCAACCACGCAACTGCTGGCTGGCATCTCCTCGCCCGGCCTGACCACCGTCATCGGCCCGGACGCAAACGACATGCCCGCGCTGGCCGCGATCCTGCAGCCGACCATCGACGCGCTGATCGCCCAGGGCGTGAACAAGATCGTGCTCGTCTCTCACCTTCAGCAAATCGCACTCGAGCAAGCGCTGGCGCCATTGCTGCGCGGCGTTGACGTCATCATCGCGGGAGGCTCCAACACGCTTCTCGCCGACAGCAATGACGTGCTGAACCCAGGCGACACCGCCGACGGCAATTACCCGATCGTCACGGCGGGCGCCGATGGCAACACGACGCTCATCGTTTCAACCGATGGCGAGTACTCCTATGTCGGCCGCCTTGTGATCGACTTCGACGCCAACGGCAACGTGATCACCAACAGCCTCAACGCAGCCGTCAATGGCGCTTTCGCGACGACCGATGCGGTTGTGGATAGCCTTTATGGAACAGCCGACCCATTCGCCGACGGAACGAAGGGCGGCGAGGTCAAAAAACTCACCGATGCCGTTCAAACCATCATCACGACAAAAGACGCTGTAACTTTTGGTGAAACCGCCGTCTATCTTGAAGGCCGCCGCGCCATCGTGCGAACCGAGGAAACCAACCTCGGCAACCTCTCGGCTGACGCCAACCTCGCCGCAACCAAGAAGCTCGACCCGAGTGTGGTCATCTCGCTGAAAAATGGCGGCGGCATCAGGGATTCCATTGGCGAGATTGACACAAACGGCACGCTCCTTCCGCCGCAGGCCAACCCGCTTTCGGGCAAACAAACTGGCGAGGTCTCGGCGCTCGACATCGAAAACTCACTACGCTTCAACAACCAGCTTTCACTGGTCACCGTCACGGCGGCCGGTCTCGCCATCCTGATGGAGCACGCGGTTGCTGGCGTTGCGCCGGGCGCAACCCCTGGCCAGTTCGCTCAAGTGGGCGGCCTGTCCTACAGCTACGATGCGACGAAACAGGCGCAGACGGTTAGCGGTGGCGGCACGGCAGTCACACGTCCGGGCGAGCGCATCCAGAACCTCGCGATCACCAACGAGAACGGCGACATCGTTGAAGTCATCGTGCGGGACGGCGAATTGGTCGGCGACCCGAACCGTGAGTTCCGCCTTGTCACGCTGAACTTCCTCGCGGGCGGCGGCGACAACTATCCGTTCGCGGCCATCGGCGCAAAAGACCGCGTCGACACCGGCATCGGCGAGCAGGACGCGCTGGAGCAGTTCTTCGCGGAGAACTTCGCCGAGACGCCGTTCAACGAAGCCGACACCCCGCAATCGCTTGACGAACGCATCCAGAACCTCGCCGCGCGCGAGGACGGCGTGCTCGACGACGTGACCTTCGGCACCGACGGCGCGGATCGCCTCAAGGCCGAAAAAGCCGGCTCCAATATCCTCGCGGGCGACGGCGACGACACGGTTGTGGGCGACAAAGGCTCCGACACGCTCTCCGGCGGCGAAGGCAATGACTTCCTGCGCGGCGGCAAGGGCGACGACTTCATCTACGGCGGCGCCGGAAACGACACCCTCGAAGGCGACCGCGGCTTCGATGCGCTTGATGGAGGCGACGGCAACGACCGTCTGTTCGGCGACCGCGACGGCGACGTCATGTTCGGCGGCGCCGGAAACGACATCCTGTTTTCGGGCCGCGGCGACGACTCCTTGGCGGGCGGCGCCGGCTCGGACGTGTTCTTCATCACCACGAAAAGCGGCGTCGATGTGATCGTCGATTTCGAGACCGACCTGGACATCCTCGACCTGAGCGCCTTCCGCTTCGACAGCCTCGAAGATGCGTTGAGCACGGCGCAACAGGTCGCGACCGATGTGGTGTTCACCTTCAACAAGGGTGCGCTGACCATAAACAACGTGTTGATCGACGACTTCAATCAGGCCAATCTGATCTTTGATAAAGCCGACTCGATCGTTTAATACAGTCGTGCACATTTGAGGCTCGCCGCGCTGCGGCGGGCCTTGTTTTAGGTAAAGCGTGAGCGTCGCCCCGTGACCTCGAAGAAACCGACCGTTCGCTCCCACATCGAGATCGCGCTCGCCGAGTCACGCAAAATTTTCATCCTGGTCGGCGCGTTCAGCTTGGTGATCAACCTGCTGATGCTCACCGGCCCGCTTTATATGCTCCAGATTTACGACCGCGTGCTCACGTCAGCGAGCCTCGACACGCTCGTCTTGCTGACCGCGCTGGCGACCGGCCTCATCTTCGCGCAGTCGCTGCTGGAGTTCGTGCGCAACCGCCTGCTCGCCCGACTCGCCACCCGGCTCGACAATCGGGTCAGCGTGCAGGTGATGGAGGCGGTCGTCACGCACAATCTGGCCAAGGAGAACCGCTCGGCGGGGCATTCCTTGCGCGATCTGGACACGCTGAAGGGCTTTTTGAGCGGCCCGGGCCTCGTCGCGTTTTTCGATGCGCCGTGGACGCCGCTGTTTATGGCGGCGATCTTCCTCATCCATCCGCTTCTTGGCGTCGTGGCGCTCGCCGGCGGGCTCACCCTGTTCATCTTGACGGCGGTTGGCGAGATCATGACCCGCCGCGCCTACGCCGATGCGAGCGTTCACGCTCAGGCGGGCGCAAGCTTCGCCGACGCGAGCCTGTCCAACGCCGAAGCCATCGAGGCCATGGGCATGATGCCGCAGGTGCTCCGCCGCTGGCGCGCTCACCACGACGCCACGCTGGCGGCGACGGCGAAGGCGGCCGAGCGCGCCGCCGGCCTCACCGCCGCTGCCAAATTCCTGCGGCCGATCTTGCAGATCGCCATGCTCGGTTTCGGCGCGTGGCTCGTCATTCGGCAGGAGATCACGCCCGGCGTCATGATCGCGTCGTCGATCATCATGGGTCGCGCGCTCGCCCCCGTCGAGGCGCTCATCAGCCAATGGCGCAACATCGTTGCGGCTAGGAGCGTCTATGGGCGCCTGAAGGAGCTGCTGCAAACCGGCGCCGACGTCGGGGAGGCGATGTCGCTGCCCCGCCCGAGAGGGCGCCTCAGCGTTGAAAACGTCATCGCCGCGCCGCCCGGACATTCCAAGGCCACCGTCCAGAACGTCTCCTTCGCGTTGGAGCCTGGCGAAACGCTTGGCGTGATCGGCCCGAGCGGAGCGGGCAAATCGACGCTGGCGCGACTGCTTACCGGCGCATGGCGGCCCGTCGCGGGACAGGTGCGGCTTGATGGCGTGAACATCGCCAAATGGCGCTCCGCCGAGCGCGGGCCGTTCGTCGGATATCTGCCGCAAGGGGTGGAGCTTTTCGAGGGCACGGTCGCGGAGAACATCGCGCGGCTCGGCGAGCCGGTGTCCGAGATGGTGCTGAAAGCTGCGGCCGAAGCCGGCGCGCATGACATGATTTTGCGGCTCTCGGAAGGTTACGAGACCCGCATCGGGCCGGGTGGGCGCACCCTTTCCGCCGGGCAGCGTCAGCGTGTGGCGCTGGCGCGCGCGCTTTACGGCGACCCGGCCTTCATCGTGCTTGACGAACCCAACGCCAACCTCGATCAGGAGGGCGAACAGGCCCTGCGCCGCGCCATTCTGACGGTGAAGGCGCGCGGCGCGACCGTCATCCTCATCGCCCATCACACCAGCATTCTCGGCGTGTGCGACAAGCTCCTGGTGCTCCAGAACGGGCGCGCCGAAGCGTTCGGGGGGCGTGACGCGGTGCTGGCGCAACTGACGCGCGGCCCGGCCGAGACCGCGTCGGACAAAGGCGCGGCGCGCGGCATCCGTGCGGTGGACGCCCCATGACCAAGGCCGCCAAACCGGCGCCGCCGACGGCGGGCGCGCCCACCAGCATCGGCGGCTCGGCGTTGTTCGGCGCGGCGGTCGTCCTCGCCCTTCTCGGCGGCGCAGGGGTATGGGCCGCCACCGCCAAGCTCGCCAGCGCCATCGTCGCGACCGGCTATGTCACCGTCGACAGCAACCGCAAGGCGGTCCAGCACGTGGAGGGAGGCAGCGTCGCCCGCATCCTGGCGCGCGACGGCGACGTGGTGACGGAGGGTCAACCCATAGCCATCCTCGACGACACCAACGCCAAGGCGAATTTCCGCATCCTGCGCGCCGGCGCCGACAGCCTCCTGGCCATTGAAGCGCGTCTCAAGGCCGAGCAGGACGGCGCCGAACAGATCGTGTTCCCGCCGTCTCTCTCTGGCCGCGCCGAGGAGCCGGAGATCGCGGCGCTCATGACCGGCCAGATCAGCCTGTTCGAGGCGCGCCGCACCTCCACCGCCGGCGAGCGGGACATCCTGGCGGAGCGCGTGTCGCAGCTCGACGAGGAGATCAGAGGGCTCGAGTCGCAGCACCAGGCGAAGTCGCGCCAAATCGGCTTCATCGAGCACGAGTTGAAGGGCCTCAAATCGCTCTATCAGCAGGGCCTGGCGGCCATCACCCGGGTGCTCGCCCTGGAGCGTGAGCAGGCGCGGCTGGAGGGCGAGCGCGGCGAGCTTCGCGCCAGCATCGCCCGGACGAAGAAAAACATCGGGGAGACAAAACTGCAAATTCTGCAACTCGAGCGCAAATTCCGCGAACAGGCGGTCGCCGAGTTGCGCGAGACGCAGACGAAGCTCATCGACCTCACCGAACGGCTTACCGCCGCCGAGACGAGCCTGAAGCGCATTGTCATCCGCGCGCCGGTGGCGGGGGTCGTCGTGAACTCGACCATTCACAACACCGATGCGGTCATCAATCCCGGCCAGGTGGTGGCCGAAATCGTCCCCGAAAAGGACGAGTTGGTCATCGAGGCGCGCGTGCAGCCGGCCGACGCGGACAACCTCATCATCGGTCAGGAGGCGGACGTGCGCATCCTGGCCTTCAACCAGCGCACGACCCCGCCGCTGAAGGGGCGCTTCGCATACATCTCAGCCGACCGCATCACCGACCAGCGAACGGGCGAACCGCACTACCTGGCCCGCGTGCATGTGGGCGAGGACGATCTGAAGGCGCTGGGCGACAAGCGGCTCATCCCGGGCATGCCGGCCGAGGTGATCATCAAGACCGGCTCGCGCACGGCCATGGACTACATCCTTGAACCGATCACGAGCAGCATAAACCGCGCGTGGCGGGAGGAGTGAGCTTTCGCGCGGCGCGACGGGGCCGCGCTCGACGGCGCGAGGCGCCGAGGGTTTCGCGGCGCAAGACAACAGGAGGAGCACATGACCGACGACAACACACCGCAGCCCGTTCGCGTCGAGGAGGCCAACATCGAGGGGGACGACGCGGCGGCGCGACGCGCCCTCGCCGCCAAGTTCAAGGCGGCGGCCTTTGGCGAGATCGTCTCCGTGCTCATGCGCTCGAAAAATCATCGCGCGCTGACGCTGGCCGAGATCGAGACGTTCGTGGTGCCTCCTGTCCTCAGCAAGCAATATCTCGTGGCCCGCGCCCGCCCGCAGAACGACCCCAGCGACGCCGGAATGCCTGTCGGCGTCGTGCTGTGGGCGAAGGTCTCGGACGAACTCGACCGTCGGCTGTCGGCCGCGGCGGGGGCCGTGGCGCTTAACCCCGCGGACTGGACGTCCGGCGAGCATCTGTGGGTGATCGACGTGGTCGCGGCGCCGGCTGTCGCACAGGCCATGATCGAGGAGTTGAAGCGCTCGGTCTTTGCCGGGCGACGGGCGAAAATCCGGGTGCGCCGCGAGGGCGGGATCGCGGTCGAAACCATCGAAGGCGCGCTGGCTGCGTAAGCAGCGTTGGGCTTGGCGTCGGCGCCCCGCCGCGTCATGCCGCGCTCGCCATCGACTCCTTACGGTTGCGCCATGAGCCAGCGCAGCGCGTCGCGGCGGAAGCTCCAGTGCAGCAGCACGAGGAACAGCAGCTCGAACGCCGCCGCCCACGCGAACAGGCCGCCGAGCCACAGGAACAGAAGCGCCGGAACGATGGGCGCGAGCAGCGGATACATATTGGCGATGTGCGTGCGCGCCGGGGCGATGGCCGATGGCGCATATCCGGCGGCGGCGAAGATGTAAAACGCGCCAAACGCGCGCACCCAGTCGGCCGGCGCGTCCCACCCGGGGCTGAGCGTTTCGGCGAACGCTTCCGGATCAATGAGGGCGGCGAGCGCGAGGGCGAGCGTCGCCGCCAGTTTCAGCCGAACGATCGTCCTGAAAGTCGTCACCGGTCATCTCCTACAGCGACATGAGATACCACACGAGGGCGCGTTTCTCCGCCTCGCTCAAGGCCGTTCCGTAATCGTGCCCTTGCGGACTATTCCCCTGCTGGGCCGTGTCGTAACAAAAGCCCGGCCCGACATGGGAGGCGGGGTCGCAGGGCGGCGCGACATATCCGCCGTTCTTCACGTCGATCTGCTCAAGCCCGCGGATGAAAGCTTTCGGGCGCTCGGCGGGCGGCCTCAGCAGGTCGTACAGCGTCGGCACGGAGCCGTTGTGCAGATAGGGCGCGGCGAGCCACACACCCCACAGCGGCTGAGCCAGATAGGCCTCGTTGTTGTGGAAATTGTCGAAGCGCCAGCGGTTTTTTCCCGTCGGGTCGTCATAAGCGTTGTAGGCGGCGGTGGCGGCGGCCGTCCACATGGCGAGGCGGTTCGGATCCGTGCCAATCTCATCCTTCGGGATCAATGTGAGCGTGCGCTTGCCGGATAAGCCGTGGCAACTCGCGCATTCGCGGTTGAAAACGGCCTCCCCGGCGGCGCGCAATGGTTCATTCGGCGGAAGCGGCGCTTTGGGCGATTTCAACTCGCGTAGATACGCCTCGATGCGGCGGAAGGTCTCCTCCTTGAATTCGGCCCCGCGCGTGCCGTCGCCGAACGCCGAGTTGAGGATCACCTCCCACAGGTCGCTGCTGAGCCCGTCATAGTGCCACCAGACGGGTCTGTCGCCGTGCAGCTTGCGCGAAAGCGCGACCTTCTCCTCGGTGTTCCAGATGAGCATCATGTCCGAGTTGCCCACCGTCTTGTCGATGGGCTGACGCAGATAGTCGAATTTGACCGGATTGAACGGGTCGACGCGGCCCGGCCCCCAGGCAGGGCGGTCCCACGTCCAGGCGTAGCGTTCGGTCAGGGTTTTCAGCACGGCGTCGCGCATCATGGGGATGACCGCGAGGCGATAAGTCAGGCTCTCGAACCAGGTGGTGTCGGGGAAGCGTTCGCTCACGGCGGCCAGCACCGTGTCAGCCGTGAAGTCCGGCCCGCCGACGCAGCCGGAGATGAAGCGCAGATAGGCGAGCGAGTCGAGTCGGTTCGCTGCCCCGCCGATGACCGTCACCGGCGGGGCGTCCGGCGCAAGCGTGTAGCGCTGGCTGTGACAGACCGCACAATTGATGGCGACGCGGTCGAAGCCGATGCGCGTCTTGGAGAAGCCGATGGGGTGGTCGCGGCCGTCCTCGAACAGGAAGCCGAACGCCTCGTATTCCCGGCCCTCGGGCAGACCGCGCGCGTCGATAAGCTTCGGGCAGACCTTGGGCAGCACAGCCCAGATTTTGTGGGGCAGGCCGTCCGCCGCCTCATTGCCGATGGGGCCGTATTTGAAGAACTCGGCGTCGTCGGCGAAGGTCGTTTCCCGCCGTTCGAACAGGTGCGCGTAAGTCTGCCAGGCGAGGACGACGACGCCGGCGACCGCCGCCAGTTTGAACGCGCGTGACAAGATGCGCCGCCACGATACGCGGATGCGGCGCCGGGGACGCGGTGTCAGTCTCGCCATAACGCCCTCCCTTGTTCCCGCGGCGGGGCCGCCCTCGTTCGTCAGAAGCTTTTCAGATAGGTCAGCAGGTCGCGCTTTCCGTCCGCCGGCAGATTGACGCCGTAGACATGTCCGCCGGCGCCGTTGCCGAGCACGGCCGCGCCGTCGGCCGTCGCCGTGGCGTAGCAATCGGTGCGCTGCTGCGAGGCGTCGGGCAGGCACGCGCGGGTCTCGAAGCCGCCTTTTTCCGGGTCGAGCGCCGTGCCGCCGCGGATGAATGCGGGGGGCCGCCTTTCGGGCGGCTCCAACAAGTCGGCGAGCGTCGGCACGGAGCCGTTGTGCAGGTAAGGCGCGCGCAGCCACAAGCCGTCGAGCGGCGCGTTGGCGTAGCCGTTGGTTTTCTTAAAGTTTTGGAACTGATGCGTCTCGCGGCCGAAGAAGCGCCATGGGCTGTTCTTGTCGCGGCGTTGGACGTAATTCACCACGTAGCGGAGGTAGCCGGAGTCGTCGAAGCGAAAAAAATGCTCCTTCTGGTATTTCTCCATGCGCTTCGTGTAGCTGTCCATGCGGCCGCGATCCGTGCCCACGTAAGCGATGTCCTCGACAGAGCCGAGCTTAGCCCCCTCGAACACGTATTCCGAACCGTCGTGATAGCCGTGGCAGGCGGCGCATTCCCGCATGTAGACGGCGCGCCCGCGCGCGACGCCGGCCGCGTCGAGCTTGTGAGGGCTTGGCGGCGGACGCAAATCGCCCAGCCAGGCGGCGACCTTGCGGATGGAGACCATGTCGACCGTCGCCTCTGTCACCCCGGCGCCGAACGCCGCGCTTAAGTTGCGCTCCTTCAGGCTGGAGTTGTTGCCGTCCCAGTGCAGATGCATCGCCCGGTCGCCGCGCGGGCCTTGCAGGAAAATCGTCGGGAAATCGACCGCTCCGGCGCGCTCCTCCTGCGCCAGGCATTCCGCCTTGATGTCGAAGTGGATGAGCTTGTAGGGATTGAAGGTGTCCACGCGTCCAGGGCCCCACGGCGTCGCACGCTCGGGGAAATGCGGCTTGGCGGGCGGATCGTATTCGCTCCCGAGCGCCACCTCCTCCTTGCGCTCGCCCCACCCGCGCGCGGCCGAACCGCCATAGGCGTCGTCGGGCTTTGACTCGCGCTTGTCGCACGAGACCTTGGCCTCCGTGCGCGGCTGCGCGTTGGGCCGCAACAAGGGAAGAAGCTGGTCGCGCCGCTCCAGGAGGCCGCTGCGCGTGTTAGGGATGACCACCCACTCCCACAACAACCGCTCGATAAAGCCGAATTCGAACCCTTCCGCCTCCATGGCGGCGCGCAGGTCTTTCCAGTTGAAACGTTTGTCAACCGCCGCGTCGAACAGGGCGAGGAAGAACCGCTCCAGATCGACCGTGTTGGCGGGCATGCCGAGGATGATTTCCTCCTGCCCGTTCGTATGGGTGACCTTGCCCGCGTGGCACACCGCGCAGTTGAACCACGCCACCTCCACCGACTGGCGCACGCCCTTGGCGAAGCCGATGGGCAGACGATGGTTTTTAGGCTGCTTGTCCCCGGTGGCGAGCCGGGCGTAGTCCGCGGCGTTCGGACCTTTTTCATATAGGAAGCCGAAATGGGTCAGATCGGTTTTGGGCGCGCCTGCGCTGCCGCCGAAATGCTCGGGAAAGGCGCGCGGCATGGCGACGAGAAGCGCATAAGGCAGACCGTTCGCCAATTCCGCGCCGATCGAGCCGTATTTGAAATGCGTGCGGTCGTCGGCGAAGGTGCGGCCGTAGGTGCTCAACGCGACGTAAGCGCCGTAGACGGCCACGCCCAGCGCGACGACGCCGGCGGCCAGCGCCGCCACGATCAGCAGGAACACCACCCGCCACAGCCCCGCGTTGCGCTCGAAGCGCGCTTGCACCTCGGTGATCGGCGGCTCGGTCGTCCCTCTCATGCCGCGCCCCGCCATTCGTTCGGCTGATGCGCCGTGAGCTCCGGCTTGACGTCATAGATGCGCATGATGGACGCGATCATCGCCGCGCGGTCGCCGCCGAAGCGGGTTTCGTCGTAGCAGCCGAGCGGGTTTTTCGGCGCGTTGAGCAGGCATTTGTTGCAATAGGTGCAGGGCTTTGGCGGCGCGTCGCGGCCTGCGGCCCACTGCTGCGGCAAATCCGGATTGGCGATCAGCGACCGCGCGATGGACACCGCGTCGAAATACCCGTCCGCAATGTGGCGGTCGATGACGCTGCGGCTCTGCCAACCCCCCGTGGAAATGACCGGGATCGTCACCGCCTGCTTGATGGCGTAGGCCTCATCCGCGCTCACGCCTTCGACGGGGCGCCCGGCCTTCATGCGGAACCACAGCCAGCGGAAGATCGGGCGCAGCATGGCGAAACGGAACAGCGCGTAGTTGCGCAGCGTGCGAGTGCCCGAGGCGAGCATGGCGTCGTAGGTGGCGGCGATGGTGTTGAAGCTGAAATCGCCCGGCGGGTTGAGCGGATGCGGGAAGAGCGAGCCGGATGAGACGTGGAGCGCGTCGGCCCCTGCGTTCTGCGCCATCTTGGCCACCTCGATCATCTCGGCGAGCGTATTGCCGCGCCCTTCCCAGGGCAGGACGTTGTTGTGGTCAACGGCCGAGATTTTCACCTGCAGATGATAGCCCGGCCCGACCTTCAGCCGGATCGCCTGGATCACGTCGAGCAGGAAGCGCGCGCGGTTGAATACCCCGCCGCCGTAGCGGTCATCCCGGTCGTTGATGGCGGACGAGAGAAACTGCGTGAACAAATAGCCGTTGGCGGCGTGCAACTCGACGCCGTCCACCCCCGCCTCGCGGGCGCGCCAGGCACCTTGCGCGAACGCGGCGATCATGTGGTCGATCTCGCCGGGCGTCATGGCCTTCGCTGGAAAGCCGTGCAAGCCCTCTGACCGATCAGTGGCGCTCAAGCCCGCCTGGAACTGATTGTGCAGGCCCGGCACGTCGATCTGCCGCCCGCCGTGGGAGAGCTGCATGATGAACTTGCAGCCATGGGCGTGAACGGCTTTCACCAGCGTCGCCCAGGCGGGGATGAGGCCGTCATGGTGGATGGTGGCGTAGCCGGCGATGATGCGCCCGCTCATGAGCACGGGCACGTAGGACGAGATGATCGCGCCCGCACCGCCTTGCGCGAACATGCGCTCCCAGTTGATGCGGGTCTGCGTGAGGCTGCCGTCCTCGTTGTCGAAGCGTCCGGAGATGTTGGAGCGGAACACCCGGTTTTTGACCGCAAGGTTGCGCATGGTGAGCGGCGAGAGCACTGTCGCGGTCATGCGGCGGCCTCCACGGGTGAGGAGATCGTCTGCGCCGCACCTTGCCGCCCGGGAGCTACGGCCGCCGCCCAGACCGAGGCGTAAAGCGCGTGCAGATAGCGCGTCGCCGGGCAATAGGACCACGCGCCGCTCGCAAATTCATAGCCGCCGGGCGGCTCGGCCGCGAGGCTTCGCCGCATGCGCAGCAGGAAGAGCGTGTGGGCCGGGAGCCGCTCGCTGAACTGGGGCAGCGTCACCGGCTCTCGCGACTGGCGCATCACGAGGACGGGGGCTGTGCGCACGCGCAGCCAGGGCGGCGTTTGCGAGGGGCCGCGCGACGGCGACGTCCCGCGCGTGCGCTTGCCGGAGGCGGCGAACTCGCTGCGCATTGCGTCGAGCACGGGGAGCGCGTTGTCGAGCGTCACCGCCACGGCGTGAAGGCCGTAGACGTCGCCGCCCATGAAGGTGAGAAGCGCCTGCCGCGCCCGCCCGGCGCCCCCGTTGAGCCGGATGAACGCGCCGCGCGGCGAAAAGAGGCTGCGCGCCGCCGCGATTCGCTCATACAGGCGGAAAATCTGGGCGTACTGCTCGCGGTTGAAGCCGGCCGAACCGCCGGGCGTCGCTGCGCGAAACGGCATGGCCACGGCATAGGCGAGCGCTGCTGCGGCCGGGCGGCGCTTGCCCACGCCGCGCACATAATCCGCCATGGCGGCGATGGCGTCGGGCGGCCACGGCTTCTCGGCCGCGTAACCGTTGAGCAGCTTTGTGAGCGCCGCCTGGCCCTCCACCCGTTCGGGGTCGCGGCGGCCGCGCAGCGAGAGCCAGTAACGCCCCTGCAACGTGAACTCGGTCCGGGCGCGCCCCACAATGATGCGGTTGATAAGCGGCCCGCGTGGGGCGTAATCGCGGTCCAGCGCGGCGTGATTGAGAAATGCGTCAATGTCGTCGGCGTCGTCCGCCACCACAATCGACGCGAGACCCAGCAGTGTGATGTAACGCGCCATGATCCGCCCCCCTAGTCCATAGGCCAGGGGAAGAACACGTTGGTCACGCGGTTCACCTTGTGGGCAAGTTCGGGCAGGTGTCGGGCGATGACGGTGGCGAGGCCGTTGTCGCGCAGCCACTGCATGCCGGCGGGCGTGTAGGTTTTATCGTCGAAATCGTCGGTGTAGAAGCGGTCGCTCTTGATGCGCCGCGTCGCCATGACGATGAAGAACCGGAACGCCGTGTCGGAGAAGCCGAAGCCTTCCGGCCACGGCTCGGCGTGACAGCCGACGAGCAGGTCAACATCCTCGATGTCGGCGTAGACCTCGGCCAGCTCCTTGGCGGTCTTCTCGTCGCCGCCGGTCAGTTCGAGAAACGTGGTCGGCGCGCGCATGCGCATCAGCCGGCGCATCTCGCAGTAGCGCGGGACGCCGCGCTCCCGGTCGCGCAGGATGTCGATGGTCGCCAGATCGATCACCTGACCGACCGCGTCCGGCTCGTCCTGCTCTTTGAACTTGCGCAGCGCATTCGGATAGTTGTGCAATTTGAGGAGGCCAGGATGTGCGACGCCGAAGGAGTGCCAGATGTCCTCCACGCGCATGCGGTCATACACCTCCGGCGTGCGCTTGCCGGCCATCTCTTGCAGCGTGCGCGTCTCGATGAACTCGTTGCCGTTCAGGCGGCGGAAGGTTACGTCGTCGGGGATGAGCGAGTGCATCCGGTAGACCGAGATGAACTCCTCCGTCATCGAGTAAGGCGCGGTGTGGTGATCGTGATTGGAGCCGGGAATGCCCTGGATGAGGTCGCTCTCGCCGGAGCGGCCATACGCGCGCTCGTAAGCCTCGCCCATCACGCCCCACCAGTTGCCGCGCATGGCGTAGCGCAGGGTGGGCGTGTTGAGGATGGCGGGCGTCCATTCCACGGTGTGGATTTTTGTCATCAGCGCCGCGTTGATGAGCCGCGCCTTGTGGAAAATCCAGTCGTCGTCAGCGGTTGGATAGTCCGCCTTCAGCCGCGCGGCGATGGCGTTGTGCTCGCGCACGAACAGCCCGGTGAAGATCGACATGCCGACCCACCACGAGATGTTCAGCCCCGAAAGCTCGACGCCGTTCGCCGGGTCTATGGGCAGGCGGCCGTTCGGCTCCAGATACAGCCGCCCGCCAGGCGTGATCTTGCCGTCCGGGCCGCTTCGCACCTGGACGAGCCGCTCCGCGGTGCTGCCGTAGATTTGGGAGCCGTCCCACCAGTGCGTTTCGTAGTTGCGGAAGGCGGCCGGCATGCCGGCGTCAGCCTCGGTGGCGAGCGCGTCGGCAAACGTCGCCTGCACGCTGATGTGCCCGGGCTTGTGGCCCGGCTCGCTCCAGGCGTCGCCGTCCGGAAGCGGCACGTCGATCAGCCGGTGCGCGTCGTTGGTGCCGTGGCTGAACCAGTCATGCGTCATGAACTGAAGCCACGCCGCGGCAAGGAGGTTCAGCGATTTGACGGGCAGAAATTCTTTCCGCGCCAGAAGCTTCGACGACACGAGCCGCGGATTGGGCGTGAAAAGCTGCGGTTCCTTCTCGCCGTAAGTATATTTAAGCGGCACGTTGCGTCCGAAGCGCATGCCGCGCATGCCCATGGCGGGGTCGGACAGGTCGTTGTAGGAGCCGTCCGCCGTGCGAAAGCCGCGCACGTCGAACCCTTGCGGATCGGGCGCTTTGAGCGGCGAACGTTCCGTCGAGAACAGGTTGCGGCGGCGCAAATCGTGTTGCAATGCAACGATATTGGCGACCGAAAGGCTGATCGGGAGACGATGCCAGGGAAGAAATAGATTGACGACGCGGAAGACTGCGCTGAGGGACGCCACGAGTACGCGAAGCATAAGACCTCCCGCCGCAAGACTAGGACTCGCATAGCGGGTTTACGCGTCACGTTCAACATCTAACCTGGCCGCGTCCACCGCCGCCGCTGCCTTGCGTCAGGACAAGCTGCGGCCCGTCACACCCACGAGCGTTGCCGCCGGCGGCGCGATCGGCTTGCGCTTTTGCAGGCGAAACGCTTCGATGTTGGCGCCCAGCCGGGCGAACGCCTCATGGCTTTGGGTTGACGCCGTCGCAGACGCCGCCCCCGGTTCCAGAGCCACGCCTGTCGCTGCGCGGTTAAGCGTCAGGCCAGCCCCCTTGCCCGGGACGAGCAGAATGGGCGCGGTGCGCTTCAACCGCAATCGCGCTCCGCCTTCGCCTGGTTCAAGCACCATCACGCGGTCGTGCAGCGCCTCGAGCGCCGGATCATGGGCGATGCTGAGCACGCCGCAGCCGGGGAGCTCCTCCCGGAAAACGGCCATGGCCCGGCGGCGGTTGTCGGCGTCGAGCGCCGATGTGGCCTCGTCGAGCAGCGCCCAATCCGGCTTGTGGAGGAGCGCGCGCGCAAACGCCAGCCGCTGCTGTTGGCCGCCGGAGAGGCGCTGATCCCAGCGATCCCCCGCGTCCAACTCGCCGATGAGGCCGCTGAGGCCCACACGATCGAGCGCCGCAGCGATCTCCGCATCCGTGAAGCGGTCCGGCGCCGCCGGATAACTCACCGCGTCGCGAAGCGATCCAAGGGGAAGATAAGGCCGCTGCGGCATAACCATCACCCCCGCAGCCGGGGCCGTCACCACGCCGTCGCCCCACGGCCAGACGCCGGCGATGGCCTTCAGCAGCGTGCTTTTGCCCAGCCCTGAGCCGCCGGTGATCATCACACGTTCCCCGGCGCGCACCACAAGCCGGGCGTCCGAGATCAGCGTTTCGCCAGTGGGCGAGGCGAGCGTGACGCCGCGCAGCGCGATGCGGTCGCCCGACGTCATAGACACCGAGCCGCGTGGCGGTTCGGTTGGGGCCTCAAGCGCCAACCGCAGCGCATCCACCCGCCCGAACACCGCGCTCCAATCGGCGATGCGCGGGAAACTGTCCACGAACCAGCGCAAAGACACCTGCACCTGGTTGAACGCGGCGACGACCATCATCAAACCGCCGAAGGTGAGCGCGCCCTGCATGTAGGCCGGCATGGCGACGATGACGGGGAACACGATGCCGATCCATCCCGCGCCCGAGGTGACCCAGGTGAGGCGGGCGGTGGCTCCGGCGGCGCGCCTCACCACATGGGCGACAGCCCCGAAGGATCGGTCGAGATGCGCGGCCTCGCGCGACTCGCCGCGGCACAACGCGATGCTTTCGGCGTGCTCGTTGGCGCGCACGAGCGCGAAGCGGAAATCGGCCTCCCGGGCGTAACGCTCGGCGTTGAGCGGCATCAGCGGCCGGCCGACAAACCAAGCCAGAAACGACGCCGCGCCCGCATAGAAAACGGCGCACCACACCATGTAACCGGGAATGACGAGCATATGCTCGCCGATGGGCAGCGCCACGCCGCTCGACAGCGTCCAGAGCACCGCGATAAAGCTGACCAGCAACAGCCCCGCCTGCATCAGGCCAACGCCCAACTCGGCCGTGAGGTCGCTCAGTTGCCGCACGTCCTCCGAGATCCGCTGGTCCGGGTTGGCGTTATCGGTGGCGAGCATCTTGTAGCGAAGCGCCGCGCCCGGCGCCATCCACGGCCGCATCAGATCGCGCGCGAGCCGCTCGCGCAGCCGCAGCTTCAGCAACTCCTGCATGAACGTCTGCGCGACCACGAGACACAGCAACCCGGCGGCGATGACGCCGAACCACGCTACGCCCTCCCAGACGCCCGATGCGGATTTTTTTTCGATCGCGTTGAAGAAATCGCCATGCCAGGCGTTGAGCCGCACTTGCGCGGCGGCATTAAGTACAAGCACCGCGAGTATCCCCGCGACGAGTAAGGCTGGCTTGCCTGCAAGCGTCGAAAGATAGTAGTTTCTGGTTTTGAGCTGAAAGAGAGGTTTTTCTATTATGGATTTTTTGATGCTCTTTGCAGTAAAACTCAATGCTAAACGAGGCGGCCGCAAACGTCGTATTTGCGAGGACATACAGCTCCACCCTTTCGGCTTCGCCAATATTTTGGCTGCGCAGGCCCAAAAAAATGCGCCGAGATAACGCGCGGGCGGCGGAAAGGTTTCATGCGGCGGACTGTTCCCGCGTGGGTTCGACATATTGAAGGCCGCCGGCCGCAACGAGCCGGGCGAAAGCGCCGTTCAGCTCCATGAGCTGGCGGAACGCGCCCATCTCGATGATGCGGCCGTGGTCGAGCACAATGATCTTGTCGGCGTTGGCGACGGTGGAGAGCCGGTGGGCGATGATGAAGGTGGTGCGGCCGCGGCGCACGGCGTCGAGCGCGCGCTTCACCTTGGCTTCCGTCTCGTTGTCGAGCGCGCTTGTGGCCTCGTCGAGGATCAGGATGGGCGCGTTTTTCAGGATGGCGCGGGCGATGGCGATGCGTTGGCGTTCTCCGCCTGAGAGCGCCGCGCCGCGCTCGCCGATGACGAACTGATAACCCCCCGGCTTCTGCATGATGAAGTCGTGCGCCTCGGCGAGCCGGGCCGCCGCCTCCACCTCCTCGTCCGTGCTTCCCACTCGTCCGATGCGGATGTTCTCGGCGATGGAGCGGTTGAACAGCCCGGCGTCCTGGAACACTGCGGCGATGGATTTGCGCAGGCTCGTGAGCGTGAAGTCGCGGATGTCGCGGCCATCCACCAGCACGCGGCCTTTCTGGGGGTCTCGCAGGCGCTGGAGAAGCGCGAGCGCGGTGGTTTTGCCTGAGCCCGTCGCGCCAACGAGCGCCACCGCCTCGCCCGGAGCCGCCTCGAAATTCAGATCGAACACGCCCTGCTCGCTCGCGGCGAAGCGCAATGTCACGTCCTCGTATTTGACGGCGCCGGCGACGTTCTCCATCACCTGGGCGTCGCCGCGCTCGACGGGCCAGCCGGACTCATCCACCAGATCGTAATAGGCCTGCAAGGTCGGGGCGTTCACAAAGATGCGCGCGATAAAGCCGGAAAGCTGGTCGAGTTTGCCGATCAGCAGCCCGGCGAAGGCGACGAAGCTGACGATCTCGCCGACCGTAATCTCGCCCCGCGCCGCGAGCACGGAGCCCACGGTGAACACCGCGACCATGGTGACGGTCGCCGCCGCGCGCGTGAGTACGGTCAGAATCGCCCACCAGGTCAGCACCGGATATTGCGCCGAGAGCAGCTGTCCCATCAGCGCCCGCAGGGCGGCCGCCTCGTCGGCCAGGCGCGCATAGCTTTGCACGACCGAGACGTTGCCGATGACATCGCCGACGCGACCGGAAACATCCTGGTTGTGACGCTCGACCGCGCCCTGCCCCATCTGAGTGCGCCTTATGACCTCCAAATTCGCGAGGGTGTAGAGAAGCGCGAGCAGCGCCAGGATGCCCGCCATGCGCGGATCGAGCGCGATCGCGGTCGGCACGAGGAACAGGAGGCTAACGATCGCCGCCAGATGATCCCGCAGAAAGGTGAGCCAGAGCGCGAACAGCGCGTCGGCGCCCGCCAGCATGTTGCGCACGACGCGCGCCGAGCCGCGGTCGGCGTGGTAGCTGATGGGGAGCGTGATGGCGCGGTCGAAGGCGCGGCTCATGGCGGCGAGGCGCTGGCGGTGGGCGAGACGGTCGGCGAAGGTGGCGACGAGGACGCTCGCCACGATGCCGAACAACCCGAGCGCCGCCCACAGCGTGATGAGGGGGAGCGCGTCTTGGCCCTTGGAAATCGCATCCACGACCTTGCCGAACAGGATCGGCTCGGCAAGCAGAATAAGCGCTATGACGACGTTGGCTAAGGCCAGCAGCGTGGCTAGCCACCGCTCTCCCGACAGCATCCCGAGCGCGCGCGCATAAATCCGAAGTAAAGTCACAATGGCGCCTCGCACCTTTTTCAGGCAGTCTTCGAAGCCAAACGTGATGATTATATGACAGCCGCATCACGCTTGCGTGCGGCGATATTTTTTGCAACGCGACGGTGCGGCGAAAGTTGCGCGGTTTCTCGGATAGCGGGCGCTGGCGGTGACCCAAAGGGGCGATGGAAACCGGGGCGCCGCCGCGCTAATGTCTGGATCGAGCGATATGTGTGCGCGGCTGCAAACGCAAGCCGCGACCAATTCAAGCAAAAAAAGCCGTCCGAAGGAGCGCCCCATGAAAATCACCGGCGAAAACATCATTCCCGCCTCACCCGCCGCAGTTTGGGCGGCGCTGAACGATCCGGAGGTGCTGCGCCAGTCCATCCCCGGATGCGAGAGCTTCGAGCGCGTCGGCGACAATGGCTACAAAGCCACGGTCGCCGCCAAAATCGGCCCTATCGCCGCGCGCTTCACCGGCGATGTGACCCTGTCGGACATGGATCCACCGAACGGCTACACCATCTCCGGCCAAGGCTCGGGCGGCGCGGCCGGTGCGGCGAGGGGCGCGGCGAAGGTGCGGCTCGCGCCCCATGCCGATGGCACCAAGCTCACCTATGACGTGGACGCGGCGGTGACCGGCAAGCTCGCGCAGATCGGCTCGCGGCTGATCGAGTCCACCGCGAAGATGATGGCTGGGCAGTTTTTCGACCGGTTCTCGGCCGTTGTCGCGGGCGACGAGCAGGCGCCAGCCCCAAAAAAGGCGGGCGCCGCGCCCATTCCCGCCTGGGCGTGGATCGGCGCCGCCATCGCTGTCGCCGGCAGCGTGATCTATCTGCTGCTCACCTGAGGGCGGCGACGAGATCCGCCATGCTGCGCAAGTTGTGGCAGGGCCGCGTTTCGCTCACATGCTTCGTCAGTTCGCGCGCCCCGGCGGCGAGCGGCGCATACTCGTCATAGCGCAGCAGCGGATTGAGCCAGATCAGGCGTCTAGACGAGGCCCGCAGGCGCCGGGCCGCCGCCGCCACGCCCTCGCCGCCGGAGCGGTCCAGGCCGTCGGTGATCAGCAGCACGGTGGCGTTTTGGCCCAACACCCGCCGCGCCCACAGCCGATTGAACTCGGATAAACTCTCGCCGATGCGCGTGCCGCCCGCCCAGTCCGGGGCCGCGCGCGAGGCCTTGGCGATCGCCGCGTCGGGGTCGCGGTTGCGCAACGCGCGGGAGATGTTGGTGAGGCGCGTGCCAAACAGGAAGGCGGAGACGCGCTCGCGGTCGTTCGCGACGGTATACAAAAAATGCAGGAACACCCGTGCGTAGGCGTCCATGGAGCCGGAGATGTCGCAGAGCGCGACGAGCGGAGGACGGCGCCAGGCCCTCGCGCGCCACATGGGCCGTAGCGCGTCCGGCCCGTGCGCGCCCATGGCCTTCAGCATCGCCCGCACGTTCAAGCGCTCGCCGCGGGAAGCCGGGGCGAAACGCCGCGTGCGCATCTCGGCCATGGCGAGGCCCATATGCTTCACAGCCTCCCGCGCGAGGCGCAACTCCTCGGCGCTCATCTGCTCGAAATCCTTCGACTGCAGCACCTCGGCGCCGCTGAACGTGCCCGTGGCCTCGAACCGCAACTCATCGCGCTCGGGCGCCGCCTCGGCGGCCTTGCGGCTCATCAGGCTTTCCGCCAGCCGGCGCGCCATGGCGTCCTGCGTCCGCGGCTCGCGCTTCAGGCTCGGAACCATGACCGACATGAGCTGCTGCACATAGCCGGGGTCGCGCCAGAACAGGTGGAAGGCCTGGTTGAAGATGTCCGCCTCCGAGCGCTTGGACACGAAGACGGCGTGCAACGTCCAGAACAGCGTCTTCACGTCCTCCACGCCCGCCGCGAGCACGGCCTCGGTCGCGAGCACCGTCTGGCGCGGCCCCACGGGCAGTCCGGCGGCGCGCAGCATGCGTCCGAAATAGAGGATGTTCTCGGCGATGCGCCCGCCGTCCGCCTGCGCGGCGACGATGTTCGCCTCGATGCGGCCCGCCGTCATTGCCCAGCTTCGATGGCGCGCTTCATGTCGGCGAGATCGCGGTCGAGCACCGTCTTGGCGACGCTCGCCACCATGAACAGCGCGGGCGTGAAGAACATGGCGGCGAACGTGGCTGGCGCGACGGAGAAGGTGGCCAGAACCCGCGACCCGGCGCCGTCCGGGGTGAAGGCGAAGCGGGTGTCGCAGATAACCCCATTGTTGTCGGCCCGCACCGTGAAGGCGTGCGGCGGGTCCACCTCCTCCACCGTCATGATCTGATGCACCGGCGCGCCGAACACCATGCGCGTCTCGCGCCAGCGTGTGCCGACGCCCTCGGGCCGCTGCGCCAAAATCTCGATGGCCGAGACGCCGGAGAGCCGCGCGGCGGTTTTGCTCAAATCGGTGAACGCGGCGAAAACCACTTCCGCCGGGGCGTCGATCCTGATTTCTGACATGCTGGACATCATGGCGGGCGCGGCCTTCTTCTTTTTACGATTTCAATGCTTTGGCGTCCGGCAGGCCGGCGGGCGGCGGGGCGGCGTTCTTCGTCTCCTGCGCGATGGCGGCGCCCTTGGCCTCGGCGAGCGCGGCCGGCGCGGCCTCCGCCTGCGCCACACGTTTCACCGCGACGACGGGGCCGCTTTCGCCCGCGATGCGTTCGACGGCGCGGCGCACGGGCTCGACCGCCACCTCCATGTGATGGGCGTTGGCGTGGATGAGAAAATCGGGGGATTGGGCGATGGCCACATGTCCGTTCCAGAACACCAGATCGCCGCGCTGGAGAGACGAGAGATCGGCGCCGGCGACGGTCGCGCCCACCTCGGCCTGCTGCATGTCGCTGTCCCGCGGGCAAGGCAGCCCCGCCGCCTGCAGCGAGATCTGCACAAGGCCCGAGCAATCCACCCCGCTCGCCGTCTTGCCCCCCCACAGATACGGCGCGCCGATGAAACGCTCGGCGACGCGCACGAAATCCTTCACCACCTCGCGGACGGCCACCAGGTGCCCGGCGAACACGAAGCCGCCGCGCGAAAGCTCGGCGAAACGCCCTTCCTGGCCAAACACGATCAGCTCGGCGCCGAAGCTCAGGCGCATGAAGGGCGGCGTTTTGATGTCGGGCGCCGGATAGACGAAGGTGGCGCGGCTGGCGACCCGGTGCGTCGGCGTCTCGACCATGCGCGAGAGGGCGTCGGCCGGGATGTAGCCCACATAGCTGTCGGCGCGAAGCTGGCACCACGCCCAGTTCTGCGCGATGTCGTAGACCGTCACGAGTTCGCCGCTGAGCGCCTCGGTCAGCAGCGGGGCGTCGAAGCGCGGCGCCGAACGCATGCCGATGACGGGCGCGGAGACCTGCAGCGTCTCGCCCTCAACGAAACGTTGCGCGCGCACGCGGCCTTCGAGCGCCTTGGCCGCCAGATCGTCGCGATAGGCGTGGCGGCGCGGATCAAGACGTGGGCCGGGCGCGCTCACGCCAGCGCACCCGTGGATATCGCCTCGAACAACGCGCGCGCCGCTTGGGGTTCGCCGCCCATGGGCTTGCCGGGCGCGGGCCGCGGCGTCCAGCCGTAAATGTCGAAATGCGCGAAGGTTGTCGCCTTGCGCACGAAGCGCCGCAAGAACAGCGCGGCCGTGATGGAGCCGGCGAAACCGTTGCCGCCCGCGTTGTTGATGTCGGCCACGTCGCTTTTCAGGTAGCTCTCGTATGGCCGCCACAGCGGCATGCGCCAGAGCGGATCGCCGACGCGCGCGCCCGCATCGGCGACAGCCGCGGCGAAGCTTTCGTTCTCCGTGTAGAACGGAGGCAGATCCGGCCCCAGCGCCACGCGGGCGGCGCCGGTGAGCGTGGCGATGGCGATGAGCGCGTCCGGCGCCTCCTCGTCGGCCAGATGCAGCGCGTCGGCGAGCAGAAGCCGGCCCTCGGCGTCCGTGTTGCCGATCTCGACGGTCACGCCCGCGCGGCTCTCGATCACGTCGCCGGGCCGGAAGGCGTTCGAGGCGATGACGTTGTCGGCGGCGGGGATGAGCAGCCGCAGCCGGATAGGCGCCCGGGCCGCCATAAGCATCGCGGCCAGCGCCAGCGCCGACGCCGCGCCCCCCATGTCCTTTTTCATCAGCGCCATGCTGGCGCCGCCCTTGATGTTGAGGCCGCCTGTGTCGAAGGTGACGCCCTTGCCGACCAGCGTGATCTTGCGCCCCTGGTCGCCCCAGCGCAGGTCGATGAGGCGCGGCGCGCGGTCGCTCGCCCGGCCAACGGCGTGATGGAGCCGGAAGCCGCCGACCAGCAGATCGTCGCCCACGATGCTCGTCGCCTGCGCGCCATAGACCCGGGCGACGCCGCGCACGGCGGTTTCGATCTCCGCCGGGCCGCAGTCGTTCGCCGGCGTGTTGATGAGGTCGCGGGCGAGCCACACGGCCTGCGCCACATCGAGGGCACGCTCGACGGCTGCACCGGACGGCGGCTTGAGCCGGCGCGCCCCGCGCTTTTCTCCGGAATGGTAAGCGTGGTGATGATACTCGCCGAGCGCCCAGGCGAGGGCGGTCATCTCGGGCGACGCGATCGGCGTCTCCAGGTGGTAATCGCCCGGCGGCAAATTCGGCGCAAGGCCGCCTGCGGCCAGTGCGGCGGCGTACCCTGCGGCCGCATCGCCCACCCCCATCACCGCGCCGCCGAGACCGTTTTCGCCAGGGGTCGGCAGACATTGCCCGGGCGCTGGTTTCCATTGCGCGGCCTTGACCCAAGCGCGCGCAGCGGGCGGCAGCGCGTCCATGCCCTGGCCGTCGGCCCCAATGAGCCAAATCGGCAAAGTGCGCGCGTTCTCCGGCAAGAAGAGCTTGGCGATTTGCTCGCGAAGTGTGCTTATGGTTTCAGTCATTCGTATCCGGAAGAGACAGCGCCGCCGCGGCGGGAGAGAGTCGCATGCAGACCCGTGATGATAAAGCTTATCGACTGATAATTGGAAACAAAAATTGGTCGTCGTGGAGCCTTCGCCCCTGGCTCGCGATGAAGGCGTTCGGCGTGCCGTTTGAGGAGGTCAACGTTCCTCTGCGGCGCACCGACAGCAAAGCTCTCATCCTCCAGCATTCGCCGTCGGGCAAGGTGCCAGCGCTGAAGGCTGGGGAGGTGTCCGTGTGGGACAGTCTGGCGATCATCGAGTTCGTGGCGGAGCGGCATGCGCCCGCGCCGTTCTGGCCGGGCGACCCGCGCGCCCGGGCGGTTGCGCGCTCCATCGCGGCGGAGATGCACGCGGGCTTTTACGCCTTGCGCCGGGAGGCGCCCATGGAGGTCCTGGCCCAGCATCCCACCCCCGATTTCAGCGACGACGCGAGGGCGGACATTCGCCGCATCGTGGAAATCTGGCGCCTGGCGCGGGCGGCGCATGGGGCGAACGGCCCGTTTCTGTTCGGCGCTTTCTCGGCGGCCGACGCCATGTTCGCGCCCGTCGCCACACGGTTTAAAACCTACGGCGTCGATCTGGCGGCCTTCGGCGATGACGGGTTTGGCCTCGCCTATCGCGACGCGATCCTTGCAACGCCCGAAATGGCGGAGTGGATCGCCGGCGCGGCGGCGGAGGAGGCCGGGCGGCGGCCGCAAGGGTCGGCCTTCAACTGAGGCGCAAGCGACGATCGCGTCAGGTCGCGAGCTTTGCAGCGTCGCCGCGGGCCTTCAGCGCGGCGCGGAACGGACTGGCGGGGTAGGTTCCGAGCAGCCGAACCTCGGAGGAATAGAACTCCAGCTCTTGCAGCGCGAGCGCTACGAGCCGGTCCGCAGGATGCCCCTCGATGTCGGCATAGAACATGGTGGCGTTGAAACTGCCTTCGAGCTGGTAGGACTCCAGCTTCGTCATGTTCACGCCATTGGTCGCGAAGCCGCCCATAGCCTTGTAGAGCGCAGCCGGCATGTTGCGCACGCGGAAGACGAAGGTGGTCAGCACCGGACCGGCCTCGGGCTCAGGGGTCTCCGGGGCCGACGCCAGCGCGAGAAAGCGCGTGGTGTTGTGGGCGGCGTCCTCGATGTTTTCGCGCAGGATTGCGAGATCGTAAATCTCGGCGGCGAGGCGCGAGGCGATGACGGCCTTTGTCGCGTCGCCCTCCTCGCGCAGCATGCGCGCCGCGCCCGCCGTGTCCGCCTCGACGACCGGCCGCAAACCCATGTCGCGGATGACGCCGCGGCATTGGCCAAGCGCATGCGTATGGCTGTGCACGGTCTTGAGGCCAGCGGGGTCGGCGCCGGGCAGGGCCAGCAGTTGGTGATAGACGCGCTCGAAATGCTCGCCGACGATGTGCAGGCCGCTGTCCGGCAGCAGGTGATGCACGTCGGCGACGCGCCCGGCGACGGAGTTTTCAACCGGAATGAGCGCCAGCGCCGCCGCGCCGGACTTCACCGCCCCAAGCGCATCCTCGAACATGGCGCACGGCGTCGGCTCCAGGTCGGGGGCGTAGTTGCGGCAGGCGATGTGCGAGTTCGCGCCCGGCTCGCCCTGATAGGCGATGCGCGGCGCTAAATTTTGTTTGCGAGACGCCATGATCAGGAGATCGCGGCGCCGATCGCCACGCCCATCGCCAGCCCCTCCTCTAAGTCGCGGCGGGCCGGCGCGAGGATGGCGCGGGCGCGCTCCAGGTCAGCGGGCACGTCTACGCCGAACGGCGTCGACTCCACCAGCCGCACGTCGATGCGCATCCCCGCCTCGAGCGCCCGCAACTGCTCCAGCCGCTCGCGCCGCTCCAGCGCGGAGACGGGAAGATTGACGAAGCGGTGCAGCGCCGCGCGGCGGAACGCGTAAATGCCAATGTGGTGATAGTACGCGCCGGGGCCGTAGGGCGCCCCGCCGCGCGAGAAATAGATGGCGCGGAACACGCCGGGGCGCGAGAACGCCGACGGCACGATCTTGACGACGGCCGGGTCGAGGCATTCGGACGGCTCGGTGATGGGCGAGGCGACGGTCGCGATGTCCACGGCGGGGTCGGAAAGCGGGTCGAGCGCCGCCGCGACCACGTCCGGCTGCAAGGTCGGCATGTCGCCCTGCACGTTGACCACAATCTGAACGGCGCCCTGGGGATCCACGATGTTCGCCGCCTCGCACACCCTGTCCGAGCCGCTTTCATGATGCGCGCCGGTCATCACCGCCTCGCCGCCCGCGCGCCGCACCACGTCCGCAATTTCGGGCGCGTCGGTCGCGACGTAAACCGCGCCCGCGTTCGCCTCCGTCACGCGCCGCCACACCCGCACGATCATCGGCTCGCCGTGGATGTCAGCGAGCGGTTTGTTCGGCAGCCGCGTGGCGCCGAGGCGGGCGGGGATGATGATGAGCGGGTCGGACATCTCGCTAAAACCTTGAAGCGACGCAGCTTGCGACAATCTGCCGTTAAGCCCGTCTTTTTCGCAGATCACCGCGTAACGGGATTGCAAGCGTCAAGCAATAGCCTTTATACCCTGCGCGATGCGACATGGGCTTCGCCGCTGATCGGAGGGAGGAATCCGGGATGGACAGCTTCACATTCAACAAGATCGCCGGCGCGGTTCTCTCGGCGCTGCTGGTGATTTTCGGCGGCGGCACATTGATCGGCGAGCTGTACCCGGACGGCAAGGGCAAGGACTTCAAGGAAATTCAAATCGTCGAGGTGGCCGCCGTCGAGGAAGCGCCCAAAGCCGAGGCCGCGCCGGCGGAGGCCGCGCCCATCGCGCAGCTTCTCGCCTCGGCATCCGTCGAAACGGGGGAAAACGCGTTCAAGCGCTGTTCCGCGTGTCATTCGGTGAATAAAGGCGGCGCAAACGGCATCGGCCCAAACCTTTATGGCGTGGTGGGTCGCCCGCTCGGGGCGGTGGAGGGCTTCAGCTATTCCGGCGCTCTGAAGGAAAAAGGCGGGGCATGGGATTACGAAGCGCTCAATGGGTTTCTTCTGAACCCGAAAGGCTGGGCGCCGGGCACGAAAATGGCGTTCGGCGGCATCCGCCGGGACGACGAGCGCGCGGCCGTCATCGCGTATCTGCGCTCGCTCGCCGACGAACCGCAGCCCTTGCCCACGCAGTAACCTTGGTTGAACTCTCCCGAACGATAAAAAATTTTTAACTAGATCAGCAGGCGCGCGCATCGCATGATGCGGCCGGTTGAAGTCGACGCTTGAACGTTGGGAGCCGCATTCGCCGTGACACGCACACTGATCGCCGCGGCGGTCGCCGCATTTCTCATCGGCGGACCATCGTTCGCGCCCGCTCAGGATCAACCCGCGCCCGCAACCCAGGAAGCGCCTCGGCGAGCGCAACCAGATGCGTCCACGCCCGGCGCCCAGCCGGCCCCCCCGGCCGACCCCATCGCGCCCCCGGTCGCCGCTCAGCCAACCGCGCCGACAGGAGACTCAGCGCCGCCTTCGACGACCGAGCCGAGCGCGCCCCCTCCGCCCGCATCCGCCGCTGAGGCTCCCGTTACGCAGCAGCCCGCGCCGGCGGAACCTGCGCCGCCCGCACCCGCTGCGGCTGAAACGGCGCCCGACGCCCCGCCCTCGCAGAAAGCCGAGCCTGCGCCGACGGAACCAGCGGCCCCCGCGCCCGTCCGTCGGCACGCGCTCTCACTCATCGGCGAGCCGAAATACGGCCCCGACTTCCAGCATTTCGCGTATGTGAACCCCAATGCCCCCAAAGGCGGATCGGCGCGGCTGTCGGCGCAGGGCTCCTTCGACAGCCTCAACGTCGCGACGTTCAAAGGCCAGCGCGCGGCGGGCCTGACGCTGATTTACGACCAGCTGTTCGACGCCAGCATCGACGAGCCGTCCACCGAATACGCGCTCATCGCGGAATGGGCGAGCCACCCCGACGATTTCTCCTCAGTCACCTACGGTTTGTGCGAAAACGCGCGCTGGCACGACGGCAAGCCCATCACGCCCGAGGACGTCATCTTCAGCATGGAGACCTTGAAAGCGGGCGAGCCGAGCTACGCGCAATATTACAAGAACGTGGTGCGGGCCGAAAAAACCGGCGAGCGCGAGGTGACGTTTTATTTCGACGTCAAGAACAACCGCGAACTGCCGACGATCGTCAGCCAACTCCTCGTGCTCCCGAAACATTACTGGACGGGCGTCGGCGCCGATGGTCAGCCGCGAGACGTGACGAAAACCACGCTTGAGCCGCCGCTTGGCTCGGGGCCGTACCGCATCAAGGAGGCCTCCGCGCCGCGCCACATCGTTTACGAGCGTGTGAAGGATTATTGGGCCGCCGACCTGCCCGTGCGCCGGGGTTTCTACAATTTCGACGAGCTCCGCTTCGATTATTACCGCGATCAGACGGTGGCCTTCGAGGCCTTCAAGAAGGGCGAGATCGACTTTTTCGCCGAATCCAGCGCGAAAAACTGGGCGACGGGTTACGATTTCCCGGCCGTCGCCAACAATCAGGTGGTGAAGCGCGAGATCGCCCTGAAAACGCCGGAGCCGATGCAGGCCTTCGTCATGAACACTCGCCGGAGCAAGTTCTCCGACGCCCGGGTGCGGCGCGCGTTCAATCTCGCGTTCGATTTCGAATGGGCCAACCAAAACCTGTTCTTCGGCCAGTACAAACGCACCGGCAGCTATTTCCAGAACACCGAGCTGGCCGCGACGGGCCTGCCGCAGGGCCTAGAGCTGGCGATCTTGGAGGAGGTGCGCGACCGCGTGCCGCCCGAGGTGTTCACGACCGAATACGCCAACCCGGTCAACGCCTCGCCCGAACAGGCGCGGCAAAACCGGCGCGACGCCGTGGCGCTCCTCGCACAAGCCGGCTGGACGGTCCGGAGCGAGACGCAGGAAGAGGCCGACTGCGGGTTCTTTTGCCGGGCGATGACGTCCATCGGCCTGCGCGCGCCGAAAACCGCGCCGGTGCTGCGCAACGCGGCCGGCGAAGCCTTCGTGGTGGAGTTCCTGCTCAACTCGCCGCTGTTCGAGCGGATCGTCCTGCCCTACACGCAAAGCCTTGAGCGTCTCGGAATCAAATCCACCGTGCGCGTGGTCGACGCGGCGCAGTACGAGCAACGCACGGATGAGTTCGATTTCGACATCATCGTCGGCGGCTGGGCGAACAGCGAATCTCCGGGCAACGAGCAGCGCGACTTCTGGGGTTCGGAGGCCGCGGACAAGCAAGGCAGCCGTAACGACATCGGGGTCAAGAACCCGGCGGTGGACGCGCTCATCGACAAAATCATCTTCGCCAAGGATAGAGAGACGCTCATCGCCGCAAGCCGCGCGCTCGACCGCGTCCTGCTCTGGAACCATTACCTTGTGCCGCAGTGGCACACGCCGACGGAGCGCGTCGCCTACTGGCGCAAGTTCGCGCATCCCGAGACGTTGCCGGCGCGCTCGGTCGGGTTCCTTCAGGTGTGGTGGCGGGCCGACGCGGCGGGCGGATAAGTCACAGCGCACATCCATCGCGCGCAAGGGAGGCCAGCGAATATCCATGGGGACACTGCGTATGGGCCGCGCTGGCCGCTGTCTTGGCGTCCTCCTACTCCTTGGGGCCGCCGCCCCCATGGCCGACGCCGCCGAGAAACGGCACGGTTTGTCGATCTTCGGCGAATTGAAGTATCCGACGGACTTTTCGCATTTTGAGTATGTGAACCCGTCCGCGCCCAAAGGCGGGCGCATCGTGCTGCAGGGCGAGGGCGCGCGCACGACATTCAACAGCTTCAACGGGTACATTTTGAAAGGCGATTACGCGCAAGGGCTGAACGTGCTGTTCGACACGCTCATGGCGCGCGCGCTCGACGAGCCGGACGCGGTCTACGGGCTGGCGGCGCACAGCGCCGAGGTGGCCGACGACGGCCGTTCGGTGATTTTCTATCTGCGCCCCGAGGCGCGCTTCGCCGACGGATCGCCGCTGACGGCGGAGGACGTGGCCTTCTCCGTGATGACGCTGAAGGAGAAAGGCCACCCCCTCATCGCGCTCACCATCCGCAACATCGCCGAGGCGACCGCCGTCGACCCGCACACGGTGAAGATCGCGTTCGGCCCGGAGGATGCGCGCGACCTGCCCGTGATCGTCTCGCAATTGCCGATTTTCTCCAAGGCCTATTACGCCAAGCGGCCGTTCGACGAATCCACCCTGGAGCCGCCGCTCGGCTCGGGCCCTTACGCCATCGGCGAGTTTAAGCAGGGCTCATTCGTCGTCTTCAAGCGCCGGGCCGATTACTGGGCGGCCGATCTTCCGGTGAACCGCGGCAAGTACAACTTCGACGAAATCCGCTACGATTATTACCGTGACCGCACGGCGGAGTTCGAGGCGCTGAAGGGCGGCGCCTACGATCTGCGCGAGGAGTTCACCTCCAAGACCTGGGCGACCGAGTACGACATCCCCCAGGTGAAATCCGGCCGCATCGTTCGGGCGGAGTTGCCGGACGGACGGCCCGGCGGCGCGCAAGGGTGGCTGCTCAACACGCGCCGGCCGAAACTCGCCGACCGGCGTGTGCGGGAGGCGCTCGGCTATGCTTTCGACTTCGAATGGACGAACAAAAGGCTGTTCTACGGCCTGTACAAGCGCACCGAGAGTTACTTCGAGAACAGCGACCTGAAGGCCGACGGCCCCCCCTCTCCGGCCGAGCTGGCCTTGCTGGAGCCGCATCGCGACAAGCTGCCCGCCGAGGTGTTCGGCGAGGCGTATAAGCCCCCCGTGACCGACGGCTCCGGCGACAACCGCGAAAACCGCCGCAAGGCCTCTAAATTGCTGGAGGAGGCGGGCTGGACGCTGAAGACGGTGGAGGAGGACGATCCCAATTGCGGCTTTTTCTGCGGCGTGGCGCGCGCCGTCGGCCTGTCATCGGCGCCGACCCGCGTTATCCGCGTCAATGCGCAGGGCGAACCGCTCACTCTCGAATTCCTCATCGACGATCCGATCTTCGAGCGCGTGCTCGGCCCGTTCGTCGAGAACCTGAAGCTCATCGGGGTGGACGCCCGCCTGCGCCGGGTGGACGCCGCGCAATATGAAGAGCGCAAGAAGAGCTTCGACTACGACGTCGTGTCATCGCGCTTCGTGCTGCCGGCGACCCCGGGCGTGCAGATGCTGGCGTTCTGGAGTTCGCAATCGGCGGACGCGCGTGGCAGCTTCAACCTCGCCGGCATCAAAGACCCCGTGGTCGACGCGCTCATGCAGAACATGCTTGCGGCGCGCAACCGCGACGAACTGCGCGTGGCGGCCGGCGCGCTCGACCGCGTTTTGCGAGCGGGTCATTATTGGGTGCCGAACTGGTACAAAAGCGTGCATCATATCGCCTACTGGGACAAATTCTCCCGTCCGCCGGTAAAACCGCCTTACAGCCGCGCGGTCATCGAAACCTGGTGGTACGACGCCGAGAAAGCCGCCAAGCTGGCGCAATAAAAATCGCTGAACGGGGCCGCACATGCTTCGCTACATCATCCGCCGCCTGCTCCTGATGATCCCGACCCTGTTCGGCATCATGGTGGTCAGTTTCGCGGTGGTGCAATTCGCGCCCGGCGGCCCGGTGGAGCGCATCATCGCCCAGCTCTCGGGGACGGATGTGGGGGCGACGGCGCGGTTCGGCGGCGGCGGGGGCGGCGAGGTCGGGATCGGCGCGCCCGCCCCCATCGGCTCGGGCGACGGGTCCTCGGCCTATCGCGGCGCGCAGGGGCTCGATCCGGAGTTCATCAAAAGCCTTGAGAAACAGTTCGGCTTCGACAAGCCGCCGCTGGAACGCTTCTGGCTGATGCTGACGAACTACATCCAGTTCGATTTTGGCGAAAGCTACTACCGCGACATGAGCGTCGTCTCGCTCATCGTCGAGAAGCTGCCCGTTTCGATCTCGCTCGGCCTTTGGATGACGCTGCTTTCCTACGCCATTTCAATCCCGCTCGGCATCCGCAAGGCGACGCGCGACGGCACTCCCTTCGACACCTGGACCTCCACCGTCGTCATCATCGGCTACGCCATCCCCGGCTTTCTGTTCGCCGTGTTCCTGATCGTGATTTTCGCCGGCGGCACGTTCCTCGACTGGTTCCCGCTGCGGGGGCTGACCTCGGACAACTGGGACCAGCTGTCCTGGCCCGAGAAAATCCTCGATTATCTGTGGCATCTTACCCTGCCGCTGATCGCCATGGCGCTGTCCGCCTTCGCCACCACCACGTTTCTGACGAAGAACTCGTTTCTCGACGAAATTCGCAAGCAATATGTGACGACCGCCCGCGCGAAGGGCCTGACCGAGCAGAAAATCCTCTATGGCCACGTGTTCCGCAACGCGATGCTGATCATCATCGCCGGCTTTCCGGGCGCGTTCATCAGCTCGTTCTTCGCCGGTTCGCTACTCATCGAACAGATCTTCTCGCTTGACGGCATCGGGCTGCTGTCGTTCGAGGCGATCGTGAACCGGGATTATCCGGTCGTGTTCGGAACCCTATTCATCTTCTCGCTCATCGGCCTCATCGTCGGGTTGATCTCGGACCTCATGTATATGTGGGTCGACCCGCGCATCGATTTTGAATCGCGGGAGGTGTGAGACCATGAACGTGAACGTCACCGCCCCACACGCCGCAGCGCTCGCGCCCGCCGCCCGCCCGCGCAGCCGCTTCACGCTCTCCCCCATAAACCAGCGGCGCTGGCGGCTTTTCAAGGCCAACAAGCGAGGCTACTACAGCCTTTGGATTTTCGGCGTCCTCTTCGCCATCTCCCTCATGGCGAACTTCATCGCCAACAGTAAGCCGCTGCTGGTGAAATACGAAGGCGCGATCCTCTCGCCTGTGCTGTTCACCTACCCTGAGACGCGGTTCGGCGGAGAATTCCTGACCGAAGCGGATTATCGCGATCCGGTGGTGCAAAAGCTCATCGCCGACAAAGGCGGATGGATGGTGTGGCCGCCCATCGCCTACAGCTACAACACCATCAAAAAAGACTCCGCCGTCCCCTTCCCGTCCCCGCCCACTTGGGAGAACCTGCTCGGCACCGACGACCAAGGGCGCGACGTGCTCGCCCGCGTGATCTACGGCTTCCGCATCTCCGTCCTGTTCGGGCTGGTGCTGACCAGCCTCTCGGCCGTGATCGGGGTCACCGCCGGCGCCGTGCAAGGCTATTTCGGCGGCTGGACGGACTTGCTGTTCCAACGTTTCATCGAGGTATGGACCTCGATACCGAACCTGTATCTCATCATCATCATCGCGGCGATCATCACCCCCACATTCTGGATTTTGCTGGGCATCATGCTGCTGTTCAGTTGGGTCGGGTTCACGGGCCTCATCCGGGCGGAATTCCTGCGCGGGCGCAACTTCGAATACATCAAGGCGGCGCGCGCGATGGGCCTGTCGGACGCCAAGATCATGTTCAAGCATCTGCTGCCGAACGCGGCCGTCGCCACCCTCACCTTCATGCCGTTCACGCTAAACAGCTCCATCTCGGCGCTGACGAGCCTCGACTTCCTCGGCTTCGGCCTGCCCATCGGTTCCCCCTCCCTCGGCGAGCTGCTGCAGCAGGGCAAATCGAACCTGCAGGCGCCGTGGCTCGGCCTCACCGCGTTTTTCGTCATCGCGATCATGCTGAGCCTGCTCGTCTTCATCGGCGAGGGGGTGCGCGACGCGCTCGACCCGCGCAAAACCTTCCGCAAAGGGGCCGTGTGATGCGCGACAACGGATCGACGCCGCTGCTGGACGTGCGCAATCTGGCCGTCGATTTCAGCACCGACGACAGCACGGTGAACGCGGTCAAGGGCGTGTCCTTCACGGTGCATAAGGGCGAAACGGTCGCCCTTGTCGGCGAAAGCGGCTCGGGCAAAACCGTATCGGCGCTCTCCATCATGCGGCTGCTGCCATATCCGGCCGCCTCGCATCCCTCAGGGCAAATCCTGTTCCGCGGCAAGGACGTGCTGACCGCGAGCGAGGACGACCTGCGGGATTTGCGCGGCAACAACATCACCATGATCTTTCAGGAGCCGATGACCTCGCTCAACCCGCTGCACCGGGTGGAGCGGCAAATCGCCGAGATCATCAAGACCCACGCGCGCGCCAACGACGTGCATCGTGGCGCGAGCGACGAACAAATCCGCCGCACCGTGATCGACCTGCTGGCCAAAGCCGGCGTCCGCGACCCGGAGGCCCGCGCCAAAGCCTACCCGCACGAATTGTCCGGTGGGCAACGTCAGCGCGTGATGATCGCCATGGCGCTCGCCAACCAGCCCGATCTGCTCATCGCCGACGAACCGACGACCGCCCTCGATGTCACCATTCAGGCGCAAATTCTTGAGCTGCTGCTTAAGCTCAAGGCCGAGACGGGCATGGCGCTGCTGCTCATCACCCACAACCTCGACATTGTCAAGAAGATGGCCGACCGTGTTTATGTGATGAAAGACGGCGAGGTGGTGGAGGCGGGCCGCACCCGCGACGTGTTCGACAACCCGCAGCACGACTACACCCGCCGCCTCATCGCCGCAGAGCCGAAGGGCGAGCCGCCGGTCGCCGACGCCTCCGCGCCCGTGGTTCTCGAAACGGAGGATTTAAAAGTCTGGTACCCGGTGAAGACGGGCCTGCTGCGCCGCGTCACCAGCCACATCAAGGCGGTCGACGGCCTCTCGCTGAAGCTGCGGGAGGGGCAGACGCTCGGCGTCGTGGGCGAGAGCGGCTCGGGCAAGACGACGCTTGGCCACGCTATCCTGCGGCTCGTGTCAAGCAGCGGCAAGATCGCGTATCTCGGCAACCGGCTCGACAGTCTCTCGAACAAGGCCATGCGCCCGTTCCGCCGGCAGATGCAGATCGTGTTCCAAGACCCATACGGCTCGCTGTCGCCGCGCCTCTCGATCAGCCAGATCATCGAGGAAGGGCTGGTCATCCAGAATCCCAAGATGCCCTATGACGAACGCCGCGCGCGCGTTTCCCAGGCGCTCGCCGAGGTCGGCCTGAAGCCCGAGACGCAGGATCGCTATCCGCACGAATTTTCCGGCGGCCAGCGCCAGCGAATCGCCATCGCCCGGGCCATGGTGCTGGAGCCGAAGTTCGTGATGCTGGATGAGCCGACAAGCGCGCTGGACGTGTCCGTGCAGGCCCAGATCGTCGACCTGCTGCGCGATCTGCAGGCGCGGCGCAAACTCGCCTACCTGTTCATCAGCCACGACCTGAAAGTGGTGCGCGCGCTCGCAAACGATGTGATCGTGATGCGCAACGGCAAGGTGGTGGAGGAAGGACCGGCAGTGGAGATTTTCGAGCGCCCGCAGACCGACTACACCAAGGCGCTGCTCGCCGCCGCGTTCGACATCCGGGCGGCCTACGCCCAGGCCGTCGCGGGCTAATGGCGCTGCTGCTCGCCATCCCCGACGCCGCGCTTGACGCGCCCGGGTCGCGCTGGCCGCTCGCCATCGCTGAGTTGAGCCGCGTGATCGAGGTGCGGCTCGTTCGCGACGCGCCGCCCCCTGAGACGGTGGACTACGCGCTCGCCTGGAAGCCGCCGCAGGGGCTGCTCGCGCGCTACCCGCGCCTAAAGGCGATCTTCTCGACCGGCGCGGGCGTCGATCACCTGCTCGGCGATCCGGCGCTGCCCGACGCGCCTATCGTGCGCTATGTGGATGAGGATTTGACCACGCGCATGAGCGAATATGTCGTGCAGCACGTGCTGATGCATCACCGGCGCTGGCTGGACTACGCGGAGCAGCAGCGCGCGAGCGTCTGGCGCGACCTCTATCAACCGCGCGCGGCCGAGGTGCGCGTGGGCGTCATGGGGTTCGGGGTGCTGGGGCGGGACGCGGGGGCGAAGCTCGCGGCGCTTGGATTTCAGGTGGCCGGGTGGGGGCGCAGGGCGCAGGCGGACGCGGTTTCCGGCATCGCGTATTTCGGCGGCGAGGCGGCGCTCGACGCCTTCCTCGCACGCACCGACATCCTCGTGTGCCTGCTGCCGCTGACGCCCGACACGCGAGGCGTGCTGAACGCCGGTCTGTTCGCCAAGCTCGCCCGCGACGGAGCGCTGCCCGCCCCTAGCCTCATCAACGCGGCGCGCGGCGGCCTGCAGGTGGAGACGGACATCATCGCAGCGCTGGACGAAGGGCTGCTCGCCGCCGCCTCGCTCGACGTGTTCGATGAGGAGCCGTTGCCAGCCGCCAGCCCGCTGTGGCGGCATCCGCGCGTCATGCTCACCCCGCACAACGCGGCGTGGTCGGAGCCGGTGGCGGTGGCGCGCTCGGTTGCGGCGGCGATCGCGGCGCACCAGCAAGGGCGACCGTTCGCCAACCTCGTCGACCGTACTCAGGGGTATTAGCTGTCCCAAGGGCGGTCAAATGTCGCCGTCGTCCTCGGGGATTGCGTCGAGGCCTTCAAAAAACGCGCCGGTGACGACCTCGATGCCCGGCGGATCGAACCGCAGAGCTTCTCCATGCTGCGTCCCGCCGGAGCGCACGCTGCCGTCCGCCGCACGGTAATGGTGCAGGACGCTGCGGTCGCCGGTGTCCACGATGAGATAATGGTGCACGGCGGAGTGTTGGAAATACTCGAAATATTTTCGGTTTAAGTCGCGGTTCTCACTCGTCGGTGAAATGACCTCCACAACAATGACTGGGCTGGGCGCGATCATTGTATCGCGCGTGATGCGCCCGCCGCAGTTCACGAGCGCATCCGGGATGCGAACGGTCGTTTCAGTCGTCTTGACGCCCAGCCCATCGACGAATGCCAGACACGGCGCGCCAGCGCGTTTGATCGCAGCTTCGAACGCATTCGCAATACGACGCTTTACGTCCGCGTGTGGAGCTCGCCCCGGCGCCATCGCGCGAATGACGCCTTCGACAAGTTCATAGCGGCCCTCGTCCTGCTTCTCGGCCCAAGCGAGAAAGGCGTCGATCGTGAAGGTTTCGTGTTTCCGCGCAGGCTTCATTGCATGAGAATATTGCATCGGCGCGCTTTGCGCAATGAACGCCCCGGCATACATTCCCCCTATGCAAGCCTTCGCCGAACTGCTCGACCGCCTCTATTTCACGCACGGCAACCTCGACAAAGCGACGATCCTGAAGCGCTACCTCGCCGCGACGCCCGACCCTGACCGTGGCTTTGCCGTCGCCGTCATCGCGGGCGCGCTGAACCTCGAGTTCTTCAAGCGCGCGCTGGTGCGCGACCTCATTGTCGCGCGCTGCGACCCCGTGCTGTTCGAGATGTCCTACGACTACGTGGGCGAGATGTCCGAGACGGTGGCGCATCTCTGGCCGGTGAGCGAACGGCCGGTGCTGCTCAACCGCCTGCCGCCCCTCTCCGAGGTAATCGCCGAGTTCTCCTCGCGCTCGAAGCCGCAGGTGCGCGAATACCTGACCACGCTCCTCGACAACATGACGACCCCGCAGCGCTGGGCGCTCCTGAAGCTAGGCACCTCCACGCTGCGCATCGGCGTCTCCGCCCGCTTCATGAAGCAGGTGCTGGCGGATTACGGCGGCGTGCCCGTGACAGAAGTTGAGGAGGTGTGGCACGCGGTGGAGCCGCCCTATCAGGATCTGTTCGCGTGGCTGGAGAAGCGGGGGCTGAAGCCGGACGCCAGCCTGAAATTGTCTTTCAGCCCGGTGATGCTCGCGCACCCGCTGGAGGACGGTGATCTCGCCGCTATCACGCCCACCGACTATCAGGCCGAGTGGAAATTCGACGGCATCCGCGTGCAGATCGCCGCCGGGCCGCTCGGCCGCGCGTTGTACTCCCGCACCGGCGACGATATCTCGGGGGCCTTTCCGGACGTGCTCGCGCGGGCGGACTTCCACGCGGTGCTGGATGGAGAACTGCTTGTGCGCTCCGGCGACGGCCTTGGCTCCTTCAACGACCTGCAACAGCGCCTGAACCGCAAGGCGCCGACGCCCAAGCTGATGGAGCAATCGCCCGCCTACGTCGTGGTCTACGACGCGCTGATGCTGGAGGGCGAGGATTTGCGGCCGCTGGCGCTCTCCGCCCGCCGCGCGCGGCTTAAAGCCTGGCTCGCGGAACGGCCGCGCGACGGGCTGGAGCTGTCGGAGGCGTTGCCATTCACGGACGGGGAGAGCCTCGCCGCCCTGCGCTCTACGGTCTCCTCGCGCGACACCTTCATCGAAGGGCTGATGCTCAAGCGCCGCGACAGCCCGTATGTGCCCGGCCGCCCCAAGGGCCTGTGGTGGAAGTGGAAGAAAGACCCGCTCATCATCGACGCGGTGCTGATGTACGCCCAGCGCGGCACGGGCAAGCGCTCGTCGTTCTTCTCGGACTTCACGTTTGGGCTGTGGCGGGGCGGCGAACTGCTGCCCGTCGGCAAGGCGTATTTCGGCTTCACGGACGAAGAGCTGAAACAGCTCGACAAATGGGTGCGCAATCACACGGTGCAGCGCTTCGGGCCGGTGGCCGAGGTGGAGAAGGCGCTGGTGCTGGAGATTGCGTTTGACGCGGCGCAAGCCTCCGCGCGGCACAAGTCGGGCGTCGCTCTGCGCTTCCCGCGCATTAACCGCATCCGCTGGGACAAACCCGCGAGCGAGGCGGACGAGCTCGACCCATTCCTCGCCCGCCTGAACCTCAATTGATTGCCATAAATAGTTTGTTCGTTAAACCGGCGTTGATTTTTGATTTGAGGCACTCATGGATGACTTTGAAGATATCACTTTACGCGATTTCTTGCTGTCCATTCTAGAACAGAACGGCGGCGACAGAGAAGGTTTGATGGCCGCCATGGAGGAGCGGATTGGACAGAAGGTTTTAGACAGTAGAATAGACAGCGTTGAGAAAAATCTGACTTTTATTATGTCAGAGTTTATGAATCTCGCTAATTCCATGAATGTATACATTGAACACTTATTCGAAGAGCCGAAAGACGACGATCCAGAAATGCAGTCGCGGTGGGAGAAGCTTCTATATAGCGTATGGCGTCTCTTAGAACAGTATGGATCAATTGGGTGTGGAGAGGAAGACCTCTTTTTTATTGTTGAAGACTTCTACAATGTCGAAGAGGTTTTAGTTGAGATGCTTTCGCAGCATGTTGATCTAAACGAAATCCGTGAGCGGACGCAGATTTTGGTCAACGGCGGAAAGGGCTGCGTCAGGTTTCGCCTCCTGGATCAAGGCGCTGAAATACTTGTTTCGCCGGATGCGAACGGCCCCGCTTGTTTGAACTAAAACTCTCGCTGATATAGGCGTCGGCGCGACACAAGTCGGGCGTGGCGCTGCGCTTCCCGCGCATCAACCGCATACGGTGGGACAAGCCGGCGAGCGAGGCCGACGAGCTAGACCCGTTCCTGGCCCGCTTCAAGCTCGCCTAGCTTCGACAACAAATCGTCGGCTTGGTTGACGGGCGTTCCTCAATGCCTTGGCGCCGTGTTACTATTGGCACGGATTTAGAGGTGAAGCCGCGATGCAGACCTACACATACACTGTAATCCTCGAACCGGCCGCAGACGGCGGTTTCACGGCGTTCTGCCCGTCCCTGCCCGGCGTAGTGACCGAAGGCGACAGCGTCGAGGAAGCCTTGGATATGGCTCGCGACGCAATCGCCGGTTATCTCGAAAGCCTCCGCAAAGACGGGCTTCCCATCCCGCAAGAGCGCGGCGCCATCATTAGCCCGGTGACTGTCGCGTTGCCGAGTGCGGCGTGACCGCCAGGCTTCCCGCGCTCAGTCCACGCAAGGTCATCAAGGCGCTCGAACGCGGCGGCTTCGTCGTTCATCATGTCACGGGAAGTCACCACATCATGCGTCACGCAGACGGCATGAGGCGTGTGACCGTACCGTTTCACAACCGGGATCTGAAAACGGGCGCTTTACACCGCATCGTCAAAGACGCGGGTTTCACAATTGAAGAGTTCATTCAACTTCTTTAGCCGTCATCCCTGAATTGCCCTGGGAGTTTCATGAGATGTGTGGATTGCCGGCCCCGCCCCAGCAATCCGTAGTGTGCGCTAATAGAGAAAATCAGCCGCCGGCTTTCTCGTACAGCTTCGTCGCCATCTCGAAGATTTCTTCCGGCTTATACTCCGGCGTGAACGCCTCCGAGATGCCCTCGTAATCGTTCATGTTGCCGCCCGTCGGCGGGCCGTCGACCACTTCCAGCACGCCGCCGTCCGGATGATGACCCGTCCAAATCGCGCCCATCTCCAGATAATCCTTCGAGTCCTTCGGGGTGAACCGGTAGAGGCGACGGTGCCAGCCTTCCTCCATGTACTTCTTGCTTTCCGGGAGCTCCACATCGTCGATGGCCGGGATTGGCAGCATCTTGGACATCTGCACGCCGGTGAGCTTCTCGAGCGCCAGCGCATAAGCGCGGGCATGCACGCCGCCGCGCGTGAACAGGTAGCCGAGCATCTGGCGCGCGGCCGGATTTTCGGTCATCTGATAGACCCGCAGTTTGTGGGTGCGGGCGCCGTTCTCCAGGAAGAAGTTGTGCAGCAAATCGAGGATCAGGTTGCCTGAATTGAACACGTAGTCGCCGTTCCAGCCCGTGCCGAGCGAGTTGACCGGCGCCGCGCCGTGCGGGAACGTGATGTGATGGTGCAGGTTCGGCATGCCGAGCAGCGACTTGAAGCTGGCGTCGCCTTTCGTCATGTCGCCTTGCGGCTCCTGTCCATAAAGACAGCCGTTGATGGCGGCGGCGATCAGCTCGACATGGCCGAGCTCTTCGGTGGCGATGTTGGAGATGAGCGCATAATAAGGCCGCAGCTTCTCTTTGTTGCGGAAGTTGTAGGACTGGAACATATAGTTCATCAGCGTGGACATCTCGCCGAACTTGCCGCCCATCAGCTCCTGGACGGCGGCCGCAGCGCGCGGATCGGGGTCTTTCGGCACAGGCATTTCGACTTGCAGTTTGTCGATACGTAAAAACATAGGGCAACCTTCCTCGTACGCCGCGCATCTCACGGCGCGAGCAATGTATGCCCACGAGGCGCCACCCGGATACACAAAAATCATCTAAGTTTCGGCGGCGCCGGAAAATCTACGCTAGAGGCAAAAGACGAAGCCGCCCTGCAGGTCGATCAGCATGGCCTGCCCGCGCGCCGCCCAAAGCCAGAGGCCGGCCCCGATCAGCCCTGCCGCGGCGACGGCGGCGAGAAATGGCGCAGCCCGGGTCATGGCGTGGCCCCCGCCTGCGCGGCGAGGCGCGGCGACGGCTCCTCGCGGATCGGCCAGTTGAGCAGCGCGGCCAGCACGCCAAGCCCCGCGCACACCCACCACATCGCCGTGTAGGAGCCGAGCGCGTCGAACGCCCGCCCGCCCAGCCACGCGCCGAGGAAGCTGCCCACCTGATGTGAAAAGAACACGACGCCGTACAGCATCGAGAGCCACCGCGGGCCGAAAAACGTGGCGAGCATCCCCGAGGTGAGCGGGATGGTGCCGAGCCAGAGCAGTCCGAGCAGCGCCGCAAAGACGATCACGCTCACCTGCGTGGGCGGCGCGAAGACGAAGGCTACGAAGATCAACGCCCGCGCGCCGTAGAGCAGCGTCAGAGCCAGCCTCTTCTCGATCACATCGCCCGCCCGCCCGCACAGATATGTTCCGGCGATGTTGGCGAGCGCGACGATCATCAGCGCGGCGACGCCCATGTGAGCGGAGAAACCCTGCTGCGCAAGATAGCCGGGCAGATGCACCGCGACAAAGGCGATATGGAAGCCGCACACGAAAAACCCGCCGGTGAGGAGCCAGAAGCCCCGGTGTCGCGCCGCCTCCGAAAGGGCCTCCTGGAAACTTTGCGCGTCGGCGTCCCGCGCCATCGGGGCCGTGCTCAATCCGCTCCCCAAGGGAGCCATGGCGGCGACGAGCGCGGCCAGCGCCACGAGGCTCAGCGCCCAACCATGCGCGTCCATGAGCGCATGGGCGAAGGGGAGCGCCACGAACTGACCGATCGCGCTCCCCATGGTCGCAAGGCTGAGCGCGAGTTGACGCTGGTCGATGGGCGCGGCGCGGCCGACGACGCCGAGCACCGCGCTGAAGCCCGTGCCCGCGACCCCGAGCCCGATCAAGGCGCCGCTGAGCATGAGCGCCGCTTCGCCTTGAGCCCCCGCCATGAGCAACAACCCGCCTGCGTAAAGCGCCGCTCCGCCGAGGATGACGCGCCCGGCGCCGTATGCGTCCACGAAGCCGCCGGCGAACGGCGCCGCCGCCCCCCACGCGAGGTTGAGGATGGCGATGGCCAGACCCACGGCCTCACGCCCGACGCCGAGATCGGCGCTGATGGGCGCCACGTAAAGGCCGAATGTCTGGCGCACGCCCATATTGATGGCGAGAACGCCGGCCCCCGCGGCCACGACCAACCAAAACCCTCTCATGGACGCTTCTCCCGTGAACCCGCTTCATGATCGCTGCTCGCGCGCCGCGCCGTCCAGCGCCGACGCTGCATACGACATATGCATCGTCGCGTCCGCCACGGCGCGCAGAAAGGCGCCTTCTCGCGCAAAAGCGGTGGCGGCGATGGCGCCGGACCGTTAAAATGCTCGCATGAAAAGAGTTCTGCGCACCTTGTTCGCGGCGACCGCCGTATTCGGCGCCGTCGCTTATGCTGAAGCAGCGCCGGTCTGCGTCGCCTGCGCCGGCCCCGACCGCACCTACGCCTGCAGCGTGGAGGACGCCGCCGGCGGCGTCTCGCGTGGGGCTGGAATGTTCTGCATGCAGCGGCTTGCGGAAGACCACGGACACGCATCCTGCGCCGTGCTGAGAAACGCCCGGTGCGACGGAGACCCGGTCTCTTACAGAGCCGATGCGCTTCCCCCTGCCGCCGCCCCGGAGGTCGCGCCGCCCGCGGACGCCGAAAAGCCGCCGACTTTGGCCGGGGTCGCCAAAGACGCGGTCGCCAAATCCGGCGAGACCGTCAAGAAAACCGGCGAAACCGTCGGCGCAGCCCTGAAAAACACCGGGCAGGCCGTGGGCGACGCCGCCAAGAAAACTTGGCGCTGCATCGGCTCCGCCCTGACGGAGTGCTGAACGCTCAGCGCGCCCAGTCGAACACCGCTTTCGGATGGGCGTGCTTGTGGGCCTTGAGCGCCGCCAGCAACGCCGAGGCCGCGCCTGACGCCTTTGGCCGGGCGGGCGCCGTCGGTTTCGACTGATGCGCCGACAACCACTGCCGCGCCTGCCGCTGCGCCTCGGCGATTTGCCCCGCCGACAACTCGCAGGCGAGCTCCTTGCGATGGGCCGCCGCCTCCGCGTGGCCCAGCGACGCGGCGATATTGAACCACTTGTGCGCCGCGACGAGGTCAAGCTCCACATCGCGCCCGGTCGCGTAGCGCACGCCGAGCGCGAAAAACGCGTTCGGATTGACCAAAGCGGCGACCCGCCCTTCTTCCACCATCATCCCGCAACCCCGTCGTGCAAAGCGCTGTTTTGCCAGCGCTTTCTCTATCTCAGGTTGCATCATGGCGCGAAGGCGCGAAGATTTGGTAAACGCCGCAGCGGTCACGCAATAAGTACGGTCGAGCCTGTGGTGCGGCGCCCTTCAAGCGCGCGATGCGCCTCCGCCGCATCTTTCAGCGCGAAGGTCTGGTTGATGGCGATGTTGACATGCCCGGCGGCCACCATGTCCATCACCGCCGTGGCTGAGGCGACAAGATCGGCGCGCTTGGCGGTGTAGGTCGCAAGCGTCGGCCGGGTGGCGAACAGCGAGCCTTTCTTCGACAGCAAGCCGATGTCGAAATTCGGCACAGGCCCCGACGCGTTGCCGAACGACACCCAAAGCCCCAACGGTTTGAGGCAATCGAGCGACTTGGGATAGGTGTCGCGGCCGATGGAGTCGTAAACCACATCGACGCCCTCGCCGCCGGTCAGCGCGCGCACGCGCTCCACGAAATCCTCCCGGGTGTAAACGATCGTGTGGGTGCAGCCATTCGCCTTCGCCAACTCCGCTTTTTCATCGGACGACACCGTCCCGATGACGGTCGCGCCGAGGCACCGCGCCCATTGGCACGCGATGAGGCCCACGCCGCCCGCCGCCGCGTGGAACAGCATTGTTGTTTGCGGGCCGACCCTGTAGGTGCGGTGGAACAGATATTCGACCGTCATGCCCTGCAGCATCATGGCGGCGGCCGTTTCATACGCCACGCCGGGCGAAAGCTTCACCAGCCGATCGGCAGGAATGACGCGCTCCTCCGCATAGGCGCCGATCGGCCCGGCATAGGCGACCCGGTCGCCGGGCGCGAACTCCGTCACGCCCCCGCCCACCGCCACGACATCGCCTGCCCCCTCCGTGCCCGGCGTGAAGGGAAACGACGGCTGCGGGTAAAGCCCTGTGCGGTGATAGACGTCAATATAGTTGAGGCCGACCGCCCGATGGCGCAGCCGCACTTCGCCGGGGCCGGGCGCGGCCACCCCCACCTGCTCCCACTGAAGCGCCTCGGGGCCGCCATAGGCGTGCACGCGGATTGCATGGATCATGTCTGCCTCCGTCATAAATCGAACCGTCCCAAAAGCGCGTAATGATCCGACCCGGCGGCGGGCGCAAGCGAAACCCGCCCGGCGATCTGCGGCGACGCGAAAAAGTGATCAATGGGCAATTGCGGCGCAGCGAAGGTTGCGGGCCATGTCGGCGCCCATCCGCCGAGCAGCCTCACGCCGGCGCCTGCTTGAAAGGCGCGCGCCGTGCGAGACCAGGGCGTCGCGTTGAAATCGCCCGCCACGATGACCGGGCCCTGCGCCGCGCCGACGATCCTCGACAAGCGCGCCATGGCCTCGCCATGACGTAAACGCGGCGGGCGCCTGCGCCACAGCGACATTAGATCCGAAAGAGGCGGCGGCAAATGGGTGGCGAAGAGCGTGAAACCGCGGCCGCGATGCTTGAACTCCGCGGCGACAAGTCTCACGCCGTCCTCAACGCCCGCGCGCGCGTTGAGCGGCGGCGTTTTCGACAACACGGCCACATCGCAGGCGGCGTTGAATTTGTCCATCAATGGCGCCGCGCAATCGATTTGATGGGGGTAAAGCGCGCTGAGACGCGCCAGAAGCCCGCTGCGGCCGGCGTCATACTCGGTCAGCACCACGATATCGGCGTCGGCCCGCCGGATCGAACGCTCTAGGCCGGCGTCGTCTTCGTTCACGAACAGGATGTTGTGGCTGAGAATGGTGAGCGACGGGGCGCGGGCTGACGCGGCGGCCCACGGGCCATGCGCGGCGGCGTAAAGCGCAGGCGCGGCCAATACGGCAAAGCATCCCGACGTAAGAGTTGAGAGCGGGCGGCGCGAAGCCGCAGCGAGGCACGACGCGCCCAGACCGCCGAGCAGATGCAGGGTGAGATGATCGAACGTTTCGAGCGCCGGCCACACGGTGGACGCGGCCGCAAGCGCAAGGCCCAGCACGCAAAGGCAGACAGCCAACACAGCCACGGCCCGTCCCAGCGAAAGGGTGAGCCGCCGCGTGCTCACTCGGGCACGCCGAGCTTGGCGCGCAGCATGGCGTTCACGGCGGCGGGGTTCGCCTTGCCGCCCGTGGCTTTCATCGCCTGGCCGACGAACCAGCCGAAGGTCTGCGGCTTCACCTTCACCTGCTCCACCTGTTTCGGGTTGGCGGCGATGATGTCGTCAATGATCTTTTCGATGGCGCCGGTGTCCGTCACCTGACGCAGGCCGCGCTCCTCGACGATGGCGCCGGGCGCCCCGCCCGTCTCCAGCATGATCTCGAACACGTCCTTGGCGATGCGGCCGGAAATGACGCCGGACGAGATGAGATCGATCAGCTCGCCCAGCCGGTCCGCGCTGATTGGGCTTGTCTCGATGTCCCGGCCGAGCTTGTTGAGCGCGCCGAACAGGTCGCCCGTGACCCAGTTGACGGCGAGCTTAGCGTCGCGCCCCTTGGCGACCGTCTCAAAGAAATCGGCGGCGGCCTTGTCGGCGATGATGACGTTGGCGTCGTAGGGCGACAGGCCGTAATCGCGCACGAAGCGCGCCTTTTTCGCGTCGGGAAGCTCCGGCAGCCCAGCCGCTATGCCGTCCACATACTCCTGATCGAGTTCGAGCGGCAGGAGGTCAGGGTCGGGGAAATAACGATAGTCGTGCGCCTCCTCTTTGGAGCGCATGGCGCGCGTTTCGCCAGTTTTCGGGTCGAACAGGCGCGTTTCTTGGCGGATCGTCCCGCCGTCTTCAAGGATGGCGATCTGCCGGCGCGCCTCCGCCTCGATCGCTTGCCCGATGAAGCGGATGGAGTTCACGTTCTTGATCTCGCAGCGGGTGCCGAAGGGCGCGCCGGGCTTGCGCACCGACACGTTCACGTCGGCGCGGAGCGAGCCTTGCTCCATATTGCCGTCGCACGTGCCGAGATAGCGCATGATGGAGCGCAGCTTGGTCACATAGGCGCGGGCCTCCTCCGCCGAGCGCAGATCGGGCTTTGAGACGATCTCCATGAGCGCGACGCCCGAGCGGTTGAGATCGACGTATGAGTAATCGGGGTGCTGATCGTGGAGGCTTTTGCCGGCGTCCTGCTCAAGATGGATGCGCTCGATGCCCACCTCGACCGTGTAGCCCTCACGCATGTCGAGGACGACCCGCCCCTCCCCCACGATGGGGAATTTATACTGGGAGATTTGGTAGCCCTGCGGCAGGTCGGGGTAGAAGTAGTTCTTGCGGTCGAAGACCGAGTAGAGGTTGATGCGCGCGTTGAGGCCCAGGCCGGTGCGGATCGCTTGGCGCACGCACTCCTCATTGAGCACGGGCAGCATGCCCGGCATCGCCGCGTCCACCAGCGAGACATGGCTGTTGGGCGCGCCGCCGAACGCCGTCGAGGCGCCGGAGAACAGCTTGGCCTGGGACGACACTTGAGCATGCACTTCGAGGCCAACCACCACCTCCCAAGGGCCGGTCGCGCCTTCAATCAGATTTTCGGGCCTTGCGTGGATCATGCTCATCGCCCCTGCTTGCCGTGACCGGCGCCGCCTTCTGCGCGAAAGGACGACCATGCGCCGCCGAACGGACGCACGAAACCATCCCCGTCTCCGCACGCAAGGAACCAAAGCGGAGCGCGATACCGAAGCGCGTTCAAGCGCCTAACCCCCAAAGCGGCATTGTTCGCAAACCGTGATAAAATGCAAGCAAGCTGTTGCGGTCTCTGGGTTTTGCACCACGGGCGTGGCCGCGGAGCGGGCTATGGGCGCTCGTCGCGGGCGTTTGTGCGCTCAGCGAGCTTCTCCTCTTCGTACTGGATGAACCAGCCGATCATCTGCCGCCACAAGGCGACGGCGAGTTCCGGCGGCAAGCCTCGTTCGCGCGCGCGCGCCTCGACCTTGTCGATCACCTGCCGGATGCGCCACGGCACATGCGCGTCCTCCGGGTTTTTCTTGAACTGCCACGCGCGATCCACGTAGCCGAAGCGCTCGGCGATGAGGTCAACAAGCTGTTCATCCAGCCGATCAATTTCCCGGCGCACATCGTCCATGGAACGGCAATCGGCGGGCGCGAGCTTATCCATGTCAACGTTTCCCTTTGGACGGTTTGGCGGCCGGGGCTTTCGCCGCCCTCGCTCTCTTCGCCGCCCCGGCTTTCGCCGGCGCCGCATCCAGCCACCACGACGCGGGCGCGCGGCGCGGCCCCGCCGCATCCTCGATGACTCGCCCGGCGCGCAGCATCGTCTCTTCGTCGAACGGCTTGCCGATCAGTTGCAGCCCGAGCGGCAGCCCGTTCGCCGAAAACCCAGCCGGAACGGACATGCCCGGGAGCCCGGCCATGTTCACCGTAACCGTGAAAATGTCGTTCAGATACATCTCCAGCGGGCTCGCCGACTTCTCTCCCAATGCAAAGGCGGGCGTGGGCGTGGTCGGGGTCAGGATCACGTCCACGCTTTCGAACGCCTCGTCGAAATCGCGCTTGATCAGGCTGCGCACCCGCTGCGCCTTGGTGTAATAGGCGTCGTAATAGCCGGCTGACAGCACATAAGCGCCGATGAGGATGCGGCGGCGCACCTCCGGGCCAAAGCCTTCCGCGCGCGTGCGCTCATACATGTCGATGATGTCGGCGCCGTTGACGCGCAGCCCGTAGCGCACGCCATCATAGCGCGCCAGGTTGGAGGACGCCTCGGCGGGCGCGATAATGTAATAGGCGGGGAGCGCGGCGTGGGTGTGCGGCAGGCTCACATGCTTGATGGTCGCGCCGGCGGCCTTGAACCAGGCGACGCCCTGCTCCCAAAGCGCATCGATTTCCGGCGACATGCCCTCGACGCGGTACTCCTTCGGGATGCCGATCCGCAGGCCTTTCACCTTTTTGCCAAGGGCCTTCTCGAAGTCCGGCGTTTTCATGTTGACGGTGGTTGCGTCGCGGGGATCGTGGCCGCACATGGCGCCAAGCATGATGGCGGCGTCGCGCACGGTGCGCGCGATCGGCCCGGCCTGATCGAGCGAGGACGCGAAGGCGACCATGCCGTAGCGCGAGCAGCGGCCATAGGTGGGCTTCACGCCGACCGTGCCCGTGAAGGCGGCGGGCTGGCGGATGGAGCCGCCGGTGTCCGAGGCGGTCGCCGCAAGCGCGAGCCGCGCCGCGACAGCGCTCGCCGAGCCGCCGGACGAGCCGCCTGGCGTGAGCCGCGCCGCGTCGCCCTCCCGCCGCCAGGGACTGACACAGGGGCCGAAACAGCTCGTCTCGTTCGACGATCCCATGGCGAATTCGTCCATGTTGAGCTTGCCGAGCATCACCGCGCCCGCATCCCAAAGATTGCGCGTGACGGTCGATTCGTAATCGGGCACAAAGCCGTCGAGGATGCGCGAGCACGCCGTGGTGCGCACGCCCTTGGTGCAGAACAGATCCTTGACGCCGATCGGCAGACCCTCGAGCGGGCGCGCGTCGCCCTGGGCAATGCGAGCGTCGGACTCGGCTGCCATGGCGGCGGCGGCCTCGCGCGTGGTGAGCAAGTAAGCGTTGAGCGCCGGGTTTGCCGCGTCGATGGCCGCGAGATGCGCCTCGGCCAATTCAACGGCGGTGAATTCTTTTTTGCGCAGGCCGTCGCGCGCGGTAGCGAGGGTCAGGCGGGTCAGTTCTGGGAGGGGAGATGCCACGTGCAGTCCTTGTTCTTGACGTCTTGGCCGCGATGCGCCCGCGGCGAGCTTAAGCGCGTCTATTCCAGAACTTTCGGCACGACGAAGAAGTCGTCCTCGGCGAGAGGCGCGTTTTTCACGATGACGGCGGCGCAGTCCCCGTCATTGACCTCATCGGGCCGCAAGGCCATTCGCTGGCTCGCCATGCCGGTGAGCGGGGGGACGTTTTCCGTGTCGATGGATTGGAGCTGCTCGACCCAGCCGATGATCGACGTCAGCTCGCGCCCGACCGCGCCGACCTGCTCCTCCTCGACTTTGAGCCGGGCGAGCCTGGCGATGCTGCGGACCAACGCGTCATCAATCTGCATGGGAACCTTGCGCTTAGCGGGCGAACCCGACAAACATAAAATGAAGGCGCGACACCGCCAGTAAGGGGTGAAAATACCCGCGCTTTGTGTGCGGCGCAACACTCCGATGCGGCGGAGTCGCGCCCGAGCCAGGAGCAGCGCCGCGATGACGGATAGATACGTGGCCGTGGAGGATTTGCGCGGCCTGCTGCGCTCTGAGGCGAGACTCATCGGCCTCGACCTTGGCGAGAAGACGATCGGCGTCGCCGTGTCGGACGTAAATCACGGTCTCGCCTCGCCGCTCGTCACTCTGGCGCGCGGCAAGTTCGGTGAAAACGCCGCGCAGCTTCGCGCCATCTTCGAAAGCGAAAAGGCCTGCGCCGTCGTCATCGGCCTGCCGCTCAACATGGACGGCTCGGAAGGGCCGCGCGCGCAGGCGACCCGCGCGTTCGCCCGCAACCTGGCCGCAGCGGGCGCGCCGCCGATCTGCCTGTGGGACGAGCGTTGGTCGACCGCCGCGGTGCAGCGTGCCATGATCGACGCGGATGTGAGCCGCAAACGACGCGCCGAGGCTGTCGATAAGCTCGCCGCCGCGTTCATCCTGCAAGGCGCGCTGGACAGGATGAACTTTTCCCGACCGTAGGCGCTCACCCGGCAAGCGCCACGGCGGCCGGACGTTTCACCTGCGCGGCGGCCTGCTGCGCGCCATAGCTCTTCGTCGTCGTGCCCCAGAAATGATCCGCGTAAACCAGCCCGCCGCCGGCATAGACGCGCCCATTGTAATGACGCGGTAAAAACATGTGGCTGGGGAGGATGGTGATGCGGTCGTACTGCTCGCGGCGCACGCATTCGGTGAGATGGTACGGTCCCACCGAGCGCCAGACCCCCATGGGAATCACGCTCATCTTGCTCCAGCTCCACCGGCGCAGAATCTCGGATTTCGCGGCGGCGCGCTCGATGACCCGCGCCAGAAACGGATTGCGCCGCACGGTGCCGAGAAAGCCGTTGGCGATGAGCGGCGTGGACTGGAATTCGTTCGTCCAGCAGGCGAACATCTCGCTCTCAAGGAGCCAATCGTCGAGCGGGCGCAGGCACACGCTGTCGGCGTCCACATACACGCCGCCGTTCTCGTACAGGATTTCATAGCGCATGAGGTCGGCGACGCCCGGCCATTTACGCAGCCGCAGAAAAGTGTCGATATGTTTTTGGTTTCGCCATGTTCTGCCGTAAAGGTCGCGATCGTTCCAGACCTTGACCTCCCATTCGGGGTGTTTGTCGCGCCACGATTTCAGGCAGGCGTCAGGACGCGGGTTGTCGTCCCCGATCCAGATCATGTGCAGCATACGGGGTATTTGCATCGCACTGCATCCTAGGGTTGTTTTCCTTTTTTTAACGAAGATTTGGAAGCGGCACACCCTCTAAATGCGTACAAGCCTGTTTATAACCTAAGATTGTGGGAGTTGTGGCGTTCTTGCTGCGCTCGCCGCCCGAGGAAATCGTCCATGACCGCCGTGTTCGACGCCACCGCGCCCATCTTCCTGCTGATCGTGGCGGGGTACGCGCTCTTCCAGTCGGGGCTGGTCAAGGCTGAGGTCTGGGCGGCGGTCGAGCATGTGTGCTTCTATCTGCTGTTCCCGGCGCTCATCGTGAAAACCCTGAGCCGGGCGGACCTGACCGCCCTGCCCGTCGCGGCCTTCGTCGCGGTTGTGCTCGGCGCCGTCGTCTGCATGGCGGCGCTTTTGCTGGCGGCGCGGCCGCTGCTCGCTGCTCGCTACGGCGTCTCGGGGCCGACGTTCACCAGCCTGTTTCAGGGCGCGACGCGCTTCCACGGCTTCATGGCGCTGGCCATCGTCGGCTCGCTGCACGGCGACGCGGGCATCGCCCTGTGCGCCATCGCCATGGGAGCGATGATCCCCATGCTCAACATCATCAACGTCGCCGTGCTCGCGGTGTACGGCGCGCATGAGGGAACGGTGACGGCGCGCTCGGTCCTGGAGCAAATCCTGCGCAACCCGCTCATCATCGCGTGCCTCATCGGATTTGCGCTCAACCTCACAGGGCTGCCGGGCTTCATCTACACCGCCATCGACATCGCCGGCGGCGGCGGGCTGGGCCTCGGCCTGCTCGCGGTCGGCGCTGGGCTGAACCTGCGCAACGCGACCGAAACCCGCGCGCTTGTCGCGGTCGGCGTGCTGATCAGGCTCGTCGGCATGCCGGCCTTCATGATCGCGCTGGCTGCGCTCGCCGGGCTAACAGGGCTGCCGCGGACGGTCGCCATCATCGCCGGCGCGGTTCCAACAGCCTCCACGGCCTACGTCATGGCGCGCAAAATGGGCGGCGACGCGGCGCTCATGGCGAACATCGTCACGTTTCAGGTGCTGGCGGCGGCCGTCACGCTTCCGCTCTTCATCTACATCGCCGACCGTCTGTAAACGCGGCCCGTCTTGCAGGGCGGGTCGCGCGCGCTTATAACCTTCCCTTTAATGATGCACGCCCCCCAACCGTCCGCGTCGCCCTACCCGCACCGTCACTTGCTTGGCATCGCGGGGCTTTCCGCCGCCGACATTCATGGCCTGCTTGACCTCGCCGAAGAGCAGGCGAACGCACGCGGCGCGCAAGCCTGGAGCGAGGCGCTGAAGGGCCGCGTCCTCATCAATCTGTTTTTCGAGCCGTCGACCCGCACCCAAAGCTCGTTCGAGTTGGCTGGCAAGCGCCTCGGCGCCAATGTGCTCAACATGGCGGTGTCCAAATCCTCCATGGAGAAGGGCGAAACGCTGCTCGACACGGCCATCACGCTGAACGCCATGCGGCCCAACATCCTGGTGGTACGCCATCACGCGGCTGGCGCGGCGGAACTGCTCTCACAAAAGATGGACTGCGCCGTCATCAACGCCGGCGACGGCGCCCATGAGCATCCGACGCAGGCGCTCCTCGACGCTCTCACCGTGCGCCGCCGCAAGGGCGCGATCGCGGGTCTCGTCATAGCGATTTGCGGCGACGTCCTGCATTCGCGCGTCGCCCGCTCCAACATCTTTCTGTTCAACGCGCTCGGGGCGCGCGTGCGCATCATCGGCCCGTCGACGCTCCTGCCCCGCAACGCCGCGCCCCTCGGGGTGGAGGCCTTCACCGATATGCGGCGCGGCCTTGAGGGCGCCGACGTGGTGATGATGCTGCGCCTCCAGCGCGAACGCATGGTGAGCGCTCTCGTCCCCTCCAGCCGGGAGTATTTCAAGCTTTACGGTCTCGACGCAGGCAAGCTAGCCTGGGCCAAACCCGACGCCATCGTGATGCATCCCGGCCCCATCAATCGCGGCGTCGAGATCGACAGCTGGGTGGCCGATGACGAGCGCAGCGTGATCCGCGAGCAGGTGGAGATGGGCGTGGCGGTGCGCATGGCCGTGCTGCGGGCGCTCGCGAGGCATCTGCCATGATCCGGCCGGACGCCAGCCGCGCCGTCGCGCTCGTCAACGCCCGGCTGTTCTGTCCGGCGACAGGCCGCGACGAAACGGGCGGCCTTGTCATCGAGAACGGCGTGATCGCGGAGATCGGCCGGCACGCGCAGGCCGCTGCTGGGGCGCAGCGCGTGGATTGCGGCGGCGCGCTCCTCATACCGGGCGTAACCGACATGCTGGTCTTCACCGGGGAGCCTGGCGCTGAGCACCGCGAAACGCTCGCCTCGGCCAGCCACTCGGCGGCGGCCGGCGGAGTGACATGCGTCATCGTCATGCCCGACACGACGCCGCGCATCGACGACGCCGCGATGGTGGACTACATCGAACGCGCCGCGCGCGACGACGCCATCGTGCGCGTGCACCCTATGGCGGCGCTCACGAAACGCCTGGAGGGGCGCGAGATGGCTGAGATCGGCCTCTTACAGGCGGCCGGCGCCGTCGCCTTCTCCAACGGCCGGGCGCCCATCGCCGACGCGCGCATGATGCGGCTGCTGCTCGACTACGCCAAGGACCTCAACGCCCTCGTCGTGCATCTCCCGGACGACGAAACGCTTTCGCGCGGGGGCGTGATGAACGAGGGGGCCGTGGCGACGCGGCTCGGGCTGCCGGGCGCGCCGTGCGAGGCCGAGACGATCGTGCTCGACCGCGATCTTCGCCTCGCGGCGCTGACCCGCGGGCGCTATCACGCGGCGATGATCTCGTGCGCGGCCTCCGTGGAGGCCATGGCCGCCGCAAAGCGCCGCGGGCTGTCCGTGTCGTGCGGCGCCGCCATCGCCAATCTGACGCTCACCGAGGCCGGCGTGGGGCAATATCGCACCTATTTCAAGGTCAAGCCGCCGCTTCGCACCGAGGACGAGCGGCGCGCGCTGGTCGCGGGGGTGGCGAAGGGCGTGATCGACGTGATCGTCTCCAATCACGACCCGCAGGATGTGGACGGCAAACGCTTACCGTTCGAGGAGGCGGCGTACGGCGCCATAGGGCTTGAGACCATGCTGCCCGCCGCGCTGGAACTGCATCTGAACGGCGAGATCGAACTTGGTCCCCTCATCGCCGCGCTGACCAGCCGGCCCGCCGAGCTGCTCGGGCTGCCCGGGGGGCGCCTGACGGTCGGAGCGCCGGCCGATCTCGCGGTGGTGAGCCTCGACGCCCGCTGGACGGTCGATGCGAAAAGGCTGCGCTCCCGCTCGAAAAACGCGATCTTCGATGAGCGCACGTTTCGCGCACGCGTGCTGAAGACTTTCGTGGGCGGACGGATCGTGTATGAAGACGGCGTCTCGACGTAGGGCGACGGCATGGATCAGACTGCGCTTGCAGATTATTACGTGAGCTTTAATCCATTAGGAGCGCTGCTTGTCGCAACAGTCGGCTATCTGCTCGGCTCGATCCCGTTCGGGTTGATTTTCACGCGATTGGCGGGGTTGGGCGACATCCGCGCCATCGGCTCCGGCAACATCGGCGCGACGAACGTGCTGCGCACCGGGCGCAAGGGCCTGGCCGCCACCACCTTGCTGGCGGACGCGGCGAAAGGCGCCGCCGCCGTTCTGCTCTTCACCTCCGTGGTTTCGGCTTCAGCCGATGTGGGGGCGGCGACCCCCGGCCTCGTTCGTGATTTGGCCCTGTCCGAGGGATTGCTCGCCGGGTTCGCAGCGTTTATTGGCCACCTTTATCCCGTCTGGCTTCGCTTCAAAGGCGGCAAGGGAGTCGCGACTTATCTGGGCGTGCTCTGCGCCGCCGCGCCGCTCTTTTTCGCAGTGTTCGCAGGCGTTTGGCTGGCGGTCGCGTTCCTCACGCGCTATTCATCCGCCGCCGCGCTCGCCGCCGCCGCCGTCGCGCCCATGGGTTTGGCCGCGATGGGTCGGCCTCTCGAAGCGGCCGTTTTCGCGGCTATGTCCGCCCTCATTTACTGGAAGCACCGCGCCAATATCGGCCGGCTCATGCGCGGAGAGGAGCCGAAAATTGGCGCGCGTGCAAACTCCTAGCGCCGGCGGCCGCATCGGTGACGGCGCGCGCATCGATTGGCTGCGGCTGATGCGATGCGAGAATGTGGGGCCGGCGACCTTCCGCGCGCTTGTGGCCGAGTTCGGCTCGCCGGACAAGGCGCTCGACGCGTTGCCCGATTTGGCGGCGCGCGGCGGACGCCGGCGTTATCGTGTGTGCGCGAGGGAGACCGCCGAGGCAGAGCTTCAGGCCGCTCGCGAGCACGGCGCGCGATTGTTGGTGCTGGCCGACGAGGGGTATCCGGCGCTTCTCGCCCAGATCGAACCGCCGCCGCCAGGGGTTTATGTCAAAGGCCGCGAGGATCTGGTGGGTGCGCAGTCCGTGGCCATCGTCGGCTCGCGCAACGCCTCGGCGAACGGCCAGAGCTTCGCGCGACAGGCGGCGGCCGACCTGGGCGCGGCGGGGCTGGTGGTGGTGTCGGGTCTGGCGCGCGGCGTCGATACGGCGGCGCACTGGGGGTCGCTCGACAGCGGCGCCGTGGCCGTCGTCGCGGGCGGCGTGGATGTGATCTATCCGCTGGAGAACAGCGAGCTGTATCAGCGCATTGCGTCGGAAGGAGCGATTGTGAGCGAATGCGCGCCGGGCTTTCAGCCGCGCGGACAGGATTTCCCCAGGCGCAACCGACTCATCTCCGGTCTGTCCCTTGGCGTCGTGATCGTCGAGGCCGCTCGGCAATCCGGCTCGCTCATAACCGCCCGCTTCGCCCTGGAGCAGAACCGCGAGGTGTTCGCCGTGCCGGGGCACCCGCTGGACCCGCGCGCCGCCGGTCCGAACGATCTCATCCGCGCCGGCGCCGTGTTGATGCGCAGCGCGGCCGATGTGTTGGCAGAATTGCGCCCGGCGTTGAACTTGCTGCCCGGCTTCGACGGGGGCGCCCCGGCGGTCGAAACGGCCCTGCCGCCGCCATCGTCAGGCGTGGACATCTCGCCGCGAGACCGGGAGCTGGTGCTCTCCGCCCTTAGCGCGACGCCCGTCGCACTGGACGCGCTGACTCGAAGCACCGGGTTGAGCCCGCGGATCGTCAATATCGCGCTTTTGGAGCTGACGCTTGCCGGACGAGTTGTCCGCGACGGCGGCGCCCGGGTGGCGTTGAAAATAACTTAGCGTCACGCGATGTCGGCGTAGGCGTTCTCCTTGTGGCTTTGCAGGCGAGCCTCCTCGGCGGCGACCTCGATCAGCGCGGCCAGAAACTTGAAGCCGGACTTGGCCGCGATGACCCTCAAATCGCTAAGCATGGCTCCCAGATACTCCGCGGCGTCTTCAGTCTCTATGTCGCACTGCTGATTGAACCGGACATGGACGACGTCGCCGCCGCCTTGGGGGGCGTTCGGCGCGGAGTTCCTGTCGAAGGAGAGGTCGGAGGCTTCATCGAGCATGGGTGACCTGATCATGGCTTGCGGCCTTCCCTTTCTTTAAGTTCCGGCACATTTGTTTTGCTTTTATTACGTTAATAATTACCCGCTTTGGTTGAGCCGCTCAAGCAATTTCGCGTCACAATTCACCACTATGTGAATTTTTTGGGGACGAATAGCGGCAAGAGCGCACCATCAACGCAATTTATACGTCTTGCCGTTTCAGAACGCGCATAGCACTTTAGGGGGCGCTGAAGGGCCGTTTTTCACAGGTCATGCATGAATATTGTCATCGTCGAGTCGGCGGCTAAGGCCAAAACCATCAATAAATATCTCGGCTCAGGCTATAAGGTGCTCGCCTCATACGGCCATGTGCGCGACCTGCCCGCCAAGGACGGCTCCGTCGATCCGGAGAAAGATTTCGCCATGCTCTGGGACGTGGAGGGCGCGTCCGCCAAGGTCGTAAACGAAATCGCGAAAGCCGTAAAAGGCGCCGATCGCCTGATTCTCGCCACCGACCCCGACCGCGAGGGCGAGGCGATTTCGTGGCACCTGCTGCAAATTTTGGAGGAGAAGCGCGCGCTGAAGGGCGTCAAGGTGGAGCGCGTCGCGTTCAACGCTGTGACCAAGCAGGCGATCATGGACGCCATGAAGAACGCCAGGCAGGTCGACGCGCCGCTGGTCGACGCCTATCTCGCTCGCCGCGCGCTGGATTATCTCGTCGGCTTCACGCTCTCGCCTGTGCTCTGGCGCAAGCTGCCCGGCGCACGCTCTGCGGGCCGCGTGCAATCCGTGGCGCTGCGGCTTGTTTGCGAGCGCGAGCAGGAAATCGAAGCGTTTAAGACGGACGAATACTGGACGATCGAGGCGCTGCTCGCGACCGCGAAGGCCGAGGAGGTGCGCGCGCGGTTGACAAGCATCGCCGGGCAGACGCTGAAAAAGCTCGACATCAAGGACGCCGCCAGCGCGAACGCAATCAAGTCGGCGCTCAGCGGTCAGCCGTTCACGGTCTCCGGCGTCGAGAAAAAGGCGGTGAAGCGCAACCCCTACGCGCCGTTCACCACCTCGACGCTTCAGCAGGAGGCCTCGCGCAAGCTCGGCTTCTCAGCCAAGCAGACCATGCAGGTCGCGCAGCGGCTGTACGAGGGCGTGGACATCGGCGGCGAGACGGCGGGCCTTATCACCTATATGCGGACGGACGGCGTGCAGATCGTGCCGGAGGCCATCGCCGACATCCGCCGCGTCATCGAAGGCGAGTTCTCAAAGCGCTACGTCGCCCCGTTCGTGCGCGACTACAAAACCAAGGCGAAGAACGCGCAGGAAGCCCACGAGGCCGTGCGCCCCACCGATCCGACGCGCCACCCGCGCGCCATGGCCAAATATCTGCAGAAGGATCAGGCTGCGCTCTACGACCTGGTGTGGAAGCGCGCCGTCGCCAGCCAAATGGCCTCCGCAGAGCTTGAGCAGACGACCGCCGACATCGCCGTGAAGGGCAAGGACGGCAAGGCTTACGGCCTGCGCGCGACCGGCTCGGTCGTCGTGTTCGACGGCTTCCTGAAGCTTTATGAGGAAAGCCGCGACACTCCTGTTGCCGATCTCCGATCGGACGACGACGAGGAAAGCCGCCGCCTTCCGCCGCTGAATGCGGGCGACAGCCTGAAAGAGAAGTCCATCGAGGCGAAGCAGCACTTTACTGAGCCGCCGCCGCGCTACTCCGAGGCGACGCTGGTCAAAAAGATGGAGGAGCTGGGCATCGGGCGACCGTCCACCTACGCGTCCACCCTTGCCGTGCTGCAGGAGCGCGGCTATGTGACGATGGATAAGAAGCGGCTTATCCCCGAGGACAAGGGCCGCCTCGTCACCGCGTTCCTGCAAAGCTTTTTCCACCGCTATGTGGAGTACGACTTCACGGCCGGGCTGGAGGAGAAGCTCGATCTCATCTCGGACGGCAAGCTCGCTTACAAGGACGTGCTGCGCGACTTCTGGCGCGATTTCATCGCGGCGGTGAACGGCACGAAGGAACTGCGCGTCACGGAGGTGCTAGACGCGCTGAACGAGATCCTCGGCCCGCACATCTTCCCCGCGCGGGCCGACGGCGGCGACCCGCGCAAATGCCCGACCTGCGGCGAAGGGCAGTTGAGCCTGAAAACCGGCAAGTTCGGCGCCTTCATCGGCTGCTCGAACTATCCGGAATGCCGGTTCACGCGCCAGTTCAAGCAGTCCGGCGAGGAGGGCGCCGAGGCGGCGGCGCCGGACAAAACAATCCTCGGCAACGATCCGAAAACCGGGTTGCCGGTGCTGCTGCGCTCCGGCCGGTTCGGGCCATACGTGCAACTCGGCGATGATGGCGGCGAGGATAAGCCGAAGCGCTCGTCGCTGCCGAAAGGCGTCAGCGCCGGTTCGCTCGACCTGGAGAAGGCGCTGCAGCTGCTGAGCCTTCCGCGCATCGTCGGCCTGCACCCGGAGACCGGCGCGCCGGTGACGGCGGGGCTGGGACGCTTCGGTCCGTTCGTCGAGCACGAGGGTAAATACGGGCGGCTGGAGAGCGCCGAGGACGTGTTCACCATCGGCATCAACCGCGCGGTGAGCATTCTCGCCGACGCCAAGAAAGGTGGGCCGAAACGCGGCGGCGAAGTGCTGCGTGATCTGGGCGAGCACCCAGAGGGCGGCAAGATCGAGGTGCTTTCCGGCAAGTACGGGCCTTACATTAAATACGGCAAAGTGAACGCGACGCTCCCCAAGGATGTGATGCCGGAAGCGCTGACGGTCGCGCAGGCTGTCGATCTGATTTCGGCCAAAGCGGGCGCGAAGCCGGGCAAGGGCAAGGCGAAGCCCAAGGCCAAGCCTGAGAAAGCGGCGGAGAAGCCGAAAAAGGCGGCCGCGAAAAAGCCGGCGGCGAAGGCCAAGGCGAAAGCCCGCCTGCCGGATGCGGCGGAATAGCCCGGTGACCGAGGACGGGGACGCGAAACCGAAACGCGCGCGCGCAACAAAGGCGGCCAAGGCGAGCAAAGCCAGAAGCTTGGCCAAACCGGAGGCCGCGCGCGTGCCTTCCAAGTCCGAAGTCATCGACTTTATCCGCGCCTCCGACGAAAGCATCGGCAAACGCGAGATCGCCCGCGCCTTTAATATCAAAGGCGCCGACCGCATCGAGTTGAAGCGGTTGCTGAAGGAGCTGGCGGACGACGGCCTCATCTCCAACACCAAGCGGCGGATGCGCGAGCCGGGACGCTTGGCCCCGGTCGCCGTGATCGAGATCGCGGGCCGCGACCGAGACGGCGAGTTCCACGCCGCGCCCGTGTCGTGGGACGCAGGCGATGGGCCGCCGCCCAAAATCCTCGTGCGCGAGGGGCGCAAATCCGGCCCTGCCCCGGCGGGCGTCGGCGAGCACTGGCTGGCGCGCATCGAGCCGATCGAGGACGCGGTTTACGCCCACGCCGCTAAGCCGATGAAGCGCCTGCCGCGCGAGATCGTCGCCGACCTCGGCGTTTACCGCGCGGGCCGCGACGGCGGCGTGATCGAGCCGATCAACAAAAAGGCCATGAAGGAGTGGCGCGTCGAGCCGGGCGACGCGAACGGCGCGCAGGACGGCGAGCTGGTGCGCTTCGCGGTCTCCAAGCATCCCCGCTACGGCGCGGTGAAGGCCCGCGTCATCGAACGGCTCGGCAACCCGGCGAGCGAGAAGGCGGTGAGCCTCATCGCCATCCACAATCACAACATCCCCGTGGAGTTTCCGCCGGAGCTGGCGCGCGAACTGGAAAGCTTGGAGGCCCCGAGGCTGAAGGGCCGCGAGGACTTACGGAAAACGCCGCTCATCACCATCGACCCCGCCGACGCGCGCGATCATGACGACGCGGTTTGGGCCGCGCCCGACGACGACCCGCAGAACGAGGGCGGGCACGTGGTCATCGTCGCCATCGCGGACGTGTCGTTCTACGTGCGCCCCGGCTCCATGCTCGATGCGGAGGCGAAAAAGCGCGGCAACTCCGTGTATTTCCCCGACCGCGTGGTGCCCATGCTGCCGGAGGAGCTGTCGAACGGCCTGTGCTCGCTGGTCGAGGCCGACCGGCCCGTGCTCGCCGTGCGCATGGTGTTCGGCCGCGACGGACGCAAACGCTCGCATGCGTTCATGCGCGGCATGATGCGCTCGGCGGCGAAACTCAGCTATCAGCAGGCGCAGGCGGCCATCGACGGCGCGCCAGACGAGAAGACCGCGCCGCTGTTGGAGAGCGTGCTGCGCCCGCTGTGGGCCGCCTACGAAGCCGTGAAGGCCGCGCGCGACAAGCGCTCGCCGCTCGATCTCGACTTGCCCGAGCGCAAGGTGCTGCTCGATGACACCGGCCATGTGCGCGACATCGTCATTCCGCCGCGCCTCGACGCGCACCGGCTGATCGAGGAGTTTATGATCCAGGCGAACGTCGCCGCCGCCGAGACGCTTGAGGAGAAAAAGTCGCCCCTGCTCTACCGCGTGCACGACGCGCCCTCGACCGAGAAGATCGACGCTCTGCGCGAGTTTCTCGGCACGCTCGACATCGCGCTCGCGCCTGGCAACCTACGGCCCATGCAATTCAACCGCATCCTCGCGCGCGCGAAGGCGACCGAGTTCGCCGACCTCGTCAACGAAGTGGTGCTGCGGGCGCAGGCGCAGGCGGAGTATTCCAGCCGCAACATGGGGCATTTCGGGCTGAACCTGCGGCGCTACGCGCATTTCACCTCGCCCATCCGGCGTTACGCCGACCTCATCGTCCACCGCGCGCTGGTGAAGGCGCTGGGCTTTGGGCCCGGCGGCTTGTCGGACGAGGACGTGGCGCAGATCGACCGCACCGCCGAGCACATCAGCCAGATGGAGCGGCGCGCCATGGCGGCGGAGCGCGAGACCATCGACCGGCTCGTCGCCTTCCACCTGGCGGACCGCGTCGGCTCGCATTTCTCCGCCCGCATCTCCGGCGTGAACAAGGTCGGGCTGTTCGTGAAGCTGAACGAGACGGGCGCGGACGGCTTCGTGCCCGCTGCGACGCTTGGGCGCGACTATTACCGCTACTCGGCGAAAGATCGCGCGCTTATCGGCGAGCGGTCGGGCGAGCGCTTCCGGCTCGGCGACGCGGTGGAGGTGCGGCTCGCCGAGGCGGCTCCAACAGCAGGAGCGCTGCGCTTCGAGCTGCTGACCGAGGGCCGGGCGTCCGAGCGGCGCGGCAAGGGCCGACCCCGGGCTGAACGGACGCTGAAAAAGCCGGTTCGGCGCGTTAAAAAGCGCGGCTAGGGTTGGCGAAACCGCATCGAGCGCCTAGCTGACCAGAAACAGGTGACGCATCATGCCAATCGAAATCAAACACGCGCCCGCCACGGTCGCGGACGAGCCTCGCTCCGTGTGGAGGGCCATGGCGCGAGGCGCCAGAGGCCGTTGCCCGAACTGCGGCCAGGGAAAGCTGTTTCGCGCGTATGTGAAGGTCGCGGACGAATGCCCGGCGTGCGCCGAGCAACTGCATCATCACCAGGCGGACGACGCCCCGCCGTACTTCACCATCTTCATCGCTGGTCACGTGATTGTGCCCGTGATGCTTTGGGTGGAAACCGCTTTCCGTCCGCCGCTGTGGGCCCATATGGCGATGTTCCTGCCGGCGACCGCGCTTCTGTGCCTGTGGCTGCTGCCGATCACGAAGGGAGCCGTGGTCGGGCTGCAGTGGGCGCTGCGCATGCACGGCTTCGGCGAGCCTGAGCAAGAGGCGGGGGCCGATCGCGCCACGGTTTTCACCGCCTTTCGGGACGGCGCGGAGCAGGCGCGACGCGACGCTTGACACCGGCGCTTGAGCGAGTACCTTCCGGCTCAACAAACGCTTCAGGACTTAGGCTATGGCGAAGGCGACGACGGCAAAAATCAAACTCGTGAGCTCGGCGGGCACGGGATATTTCTACGTGACGAAGAAGAACCCGCGGACTATGACCGAAAAACTGGTCATGAAAAAGTACGATCCCGTGGTTCGCAAACACGTGGATTTCAAAGAAGGCAAAATCAAATAAGAAAGCCGGATCAGCCCTTGGTTTGGTAGCGATAAGCCAGCCCCGCCAGCACTCGGTAGCGGGGTAAATCCGAATGAGCTGGAGGGGCTGACTAACAGGTCATCGATCAAAGAGGGCGTTGATCAGTGACCTGCGACCGATTGCCGTGCGGGCGAGGAGGCCCTCCCGACTGAGCAATTCAGTCTTCCTGCGACGCCAGGAGATGCGGCGGACCTGGGCGTTCACAAGACTCGAAAACTTATAAGCCATGTAGCCAATGCGCCGCTACCCGCTGGAGCAAAACTTTATCGGCGACGGCTCCACGTTGTATGACAGTTGACCTGACTTTCCGCGATAAATCAAACCCATAGATCGCATAAGGTAAAGATTATCCGGCTGTTAGGCTGTCACAAGCGTCAAAACGCCGCATCTGTGTTATCCACGGAAAGTTCGCTTTGGGTCACCGTCCACCGCCCGAGTAGTGCTTGATCGTCTCCAGAAACAACGACACGGAAATAGGCTTCGAGATATAGGCCTCGCAGCCGCCTTCGCGGATGCGCTCTTCGTCGCCCTTCATGGCGAACGCCGTGACCGCAACCACCGGGATCGCTTTCGTCGCCTCATCATCTTTCAGCCATTTGATCACGTCCAGACCGGAAACCTCCGGGAGCTGGATGTCCATCAGGATCAGGTCGGGCGTATGTTTACGCGCCAAGGTGATGGCCTCGATGCCGCTGCGGGTCTGCAGAGTCTCGTAGCCATGAGCCTCCAGCAGATCGTGAAACAGCTTCATGTTCAGCTCATTGTCTTCAACGATGAGAATGGTCTTGGCCATGGCCTCCCTACGAAGTACGCGGAACGGACGGCTTGCAAAGCTTATGCTTGTGTTTTTCATAACGCCTGACGCAGGATTTTGTCGATGACCGTGTGCGAGGGAGGCCCCTCTGAGCATGTTCAGCCTAACAGGGCATCCCTCAACAATCCCTTAGCGAAGGCGGCGAAAATAGACTGCGGCGAAGGAGGCGGCATGACGGAGGATGAGGCGGAAGTGACGGCGCTCCAGGCCATCGCGTTCTATGCGGCGCGCCCCGACGCCATGCTGCGGCTGTTGGCGGCGACCGGCCTCACCATGGAGGCGATGGCGGCGACGGCGTCGGAACGGGCGACGCAGGCCGCCGTGCTCGATTATCTCTCGCGCCTCGACAAGGATGTGATCGCCTTCGCGGATGAAACCGATCGCGACCCTCTCGATGTGTTTCACGCCCTGCGCGCTCTCGACCCCACGGCGTTCGGCGAAAGCCCGCCCGCTGGTCTCGGCCGCTCGCGCAAACGCTAACGCTTCACCGGCTTCGATTCCGCCGAGCCGCACGCTGCGGGTTTGAGGAATTCGATCTGGCTTAAGCTGCCTTCGACGCTGAAATTGCCGTAGTTGATGACCAGGTTGCTGCTCACGCCGTTGACGTAGAGGCGATAAGCGATCTCGTAAACCGGTAGGATCGCGCCCTTTTTATCGCTGTCGAAATAGCTCACCGTGATGGGCCAATACGCCATGGCGCCGAGCTGCCCGGCGCCCGCGAGGCCTTCGATCTCCGTGTCGCCGCCCGAGCGCTGTTTGCCGATCACCGTCGTGGTCTGGTGATACTTCTCGGCTTTGTCCGAGCCGTCGTAAATATCGGCCTGCAAAGCGAATTGACCTCGCATCGCGGCCTTGATCACGGCGATGGAGTGTTGGGTCGGGAACATCGTGCCGCCGCCCGTGCGCCAGCGGCTGTAAGTCGGGCTTTTCAGCGAAATCTGCACGGCCTTGTCGCGAGGATCGCGCGTCGCGTCGCCCTCGATCGCCTCGGCCTCCTGGGCGTTGACGAAACGCTTGGAGCGGAAATGCAGCTTTTCGCCGCCGCCGTCCTCCCAGCTCGAGGCGCGCATGTCGGTCACGACCCCGCGGCCGTTCCAGTCGACGGTGTTCGTGATGAGCTGCGTGCTTTGCACATAGCCCTCGCACGGGGAGCCGCGGAACTCGATGCTGAGAAAGCCGTCGAGCGCCGCGATGTTCGAGCCGGGCTCGCTTCGCAGCAGCTTGATGTCGTAAACGGCGCGATGGGGGGCGAGACGCACCTCGTCCGCGCCCGCCGGCGCGACCGACGCCATGATGAGCGCGGCTGCCGCAAACGCGTGTGTTTTCATGTGAACTGTCATAACTAGCCGATCTGGCGGTGGCCTCATTGTCACAGAAATTATATAGTGTGACAGGGCGTGCGTCCAGCAAGGTTCGCCCCGCCGGCGGGGTGCGAGCCTTCGCCGCGCCGACGCTTCGATACGAGCCTCCGTTCATAAAGGACAGCATCATGCAGGATACGCCCTTGTCCCGTCTGGCCGCTCTTGGGCTGGAGCTTCCTCCAGCGCCCAAACCGGCGGCCAACTACGTGCCCTACGCGATGCACGGCGGCTTGTTGTTCATCGCCGGGCAACTGCCCTACGGGCCGACAGGCGCGCTGGAGCATGTCGGCCGCGTCGGGGCGGACGTCTCGCTGGAGGCGGCCCAGGAGGCGGCGCGCCGCGCGGCGCTCAACATTCTGGCGCAGGCCAATGCGGCGCTCGGTGATCTCGGGCGAATAGCCCAGACCATGCGGCTGAACGGCTTCGTGGCCGCCGCGCCGGGCTTCATTGACATGCCGCTGGTTCTCAACGGCGCCTCCGACCTGATGTTCGCCGCGCTCGGCGAAGCGGGCCGCCATTCCCGCGTCGCCGTCGGCGTGGCGGAGTTGCCGCGCAATGCGTGCGTGGAGATTGATGCCGTTTTCGCAATCCGCTGACAACCGGCTGCGGCCCTGGCTCGAGCGGCCGATCGCGCATCGCGGCCTGCACGGGCCGGAAGTGATCGAAAACTCGGCCAGCGCGTTCGAGGCCGCCATCGCCGCCGGCTATGGCGTCGAAACCGATCTGCAGGAAACGGCGGATGGCGCGGCTGTGGCCTTTCACGATGACGCGCTCGACCGACTGACGGACGCGCAAGGCCCGGTGCGGCGCAAAACTGCGGCCGCGCTCTCTCGCATTCTCTTGCGCGGCGGCGCCGACCGCATCCTGCCGCTTGCCGACCTCCTAAGCCTCGTCGGAGGGCGCACGCCACTGCTTCTCGAGGTGAAATGCGATGCGGAGAACGCGGCCCGGTTCGGGGCGCGGGTGGCGGGAGCGCTCGATGGATATCGGGGGCCAGTGGCGGTGATGTCGTTCGAGCCGCGCGCGGTTGGCGCGGCGCGCGTCGTGCGGCCAGGATTGCTGCGCGGCCTTGTCGCCATGCGCTTCACGGCGGCGGATTGGCCAAAGCTCCGGCCCGGGGCCCGGTTGGCGCGGACGTGGCTTGTGTCTGCGCCCTGGACCCGGCCGCATTTCATCGCGTACGACTGCGTCGCCTTACCGCATCCCGCCCCCGCTCTCATGCGCATCGCGGGCGCGCCGGTTTTTGCATGGACGGTCACGTCCGACGGGCAAGCGTCTTGCGTAAAGCGCCATGCCGACGCCATCATCTTTGAAGGGTTCAAACCCGATGCACGACACGCCATGCCCCCTGCCTGAGACGGCGCATCGCGTGCGCGTGCTGTCGCGCATCGCCGACCTGCCGCCCGAGACCTGGGACGCCTGCGCCAATCCGGCGAGCTCGCCGCACGATCCATTCATGTCGCACGCCTTCCTGCGCTGCCTTGAGGAAAGCGGCTCCGCATCGGCCCGGGCGGGCTGGTCGCCGCGCCATCTGGCGCTTGAGGCCGGCGAGCGCGTCTTGGCCGTGATGCCGCTCTATCTGAAATCGCACAGCATGGGCGAGTATGTGTTCGACCATTCCTTCGCCGACGCCTATGCGCGGGCGGGCGGGCGCTATTACCCCAAGCTGCAGACGGCCGCGCCTTTCACGCCCGTCACGGGGCGACGCATTCTTGCGCGCGACGGCGTCGATGCGGCCATCGCGGAAGCGGCCCTAACCGCGGCGGCGCGTGGGCTGGCGGAGGCGGAGGGCGCCTCGTCCCATCACCTGACCTTCCTCACGCGAGGGGAATGGGAGCGGCTGGGGGACCTTGGCTATCTCCGCCGCACCGGCGTCCAGTTCCATTGGCGCAACGAGGGGTACGAACGCTTCGACGATTTCCTGGAGCGCTTCGCCTCCCGCAAGCGCAAGGCGGTGAAAAAGGAGCGCCGCGACGCGCTCGCGGGCGGCCTCACGGTGGAATGGCTCACGGGCGCCGCCATCACCGAGGCGCATTGGGATGCGTTTTTCGCGTTCTACATGGACACCGGCGGCCGCAAGTGGGGCCGCCCTTATCTCAATCGGCGCTTCTTCAGCCTGGCGGGCGCCGCCATGGGCGAGCGACTGTTGCTCATCTTGGCGAAGGACGGCGCACGCCCCATCGCGGGCGCGCTCAATGTGATCGGCGGCGACACGCTGTTCGGCCGCTACTGGGGCTGCGTGGAGGAGCGCCCATTCCTTCATTTCGAGCTGTGCTACCATCAGGCCATCGACTACGCCATCGCCCATGGACTGAACCGCGTGGAGGCCGGGGCGCAAGGGGAGCACAAGCTCGCGCGCGGCTATCTGCCGGAGACGACCTACAGCGCGCATTGGTTCGCGCACCCGGGCCTTAGCGCCGCTGTTGAGCGCTATCTGGAGCGGGAGCGGCCCGCGGTGGAGGAGGAGCGGCGGCTGCTGCTCGAGCAATCGCCCTTTAAACGCGACGAGCCGGGTTGATCCGGCCGTCGCAAGCTGATAACCGGCCGAAACGCCGACACAGGGAGACCGACCCGGATGACCGATACGCCCGCTTACGACGACGCCAATGTGTTCGCCAGGATTTTGCGCGGCGAGCTTCCCGCGCACAAAATCTATGAGGATGAGCGCACGCTCGCCTTCATGGACATCATGCCGCGAGCGGCGGGGCACGCGCTCGTCATTCCCAAGGCGCCGGCGCGCAACATCCTCGACGCAGCGCCGGACGACTTGGCCGCGGTCATCGCCGTGACGCAGAAAGTGGCGAAAGCGGCGAAAACGGCGTTCGGCGCCGACGGCGTCTCGGTGCATCAGTTTTCCGAAAAGGCCGGCGGGCAGGAGGTCTTTCACCTACACTTTCACGTCATTCCCCGCCGGGCGGGCGAGGATCTGGGGCCGGCTGGCGTCATGGGAGATCAAGCCGCGATCGCTGAGCGCGCGCAGACGCTGCGCGACGCGCTGGCGCGCATCTGAAGGAGGCGTCCGAAACAAGATGCGAGGCGCCGCCGCGGCGGCGTTTCAAGCGCAAGCGTGTCCCCTGAGGGGCGTTACTTCTGGATCGGCACCGTGATGAAATTCATGGAGCCGGTCGCGTCCGCGAGCAGGAGGAGCGCCGTTTTGCGCTTCATCTCGCGCAACTGGCGCACGCGGCGGGCGAACTCCGCAGGAGTTGCCACCTTTTCGTTCGTCACCTCCAGGATCACGTCGCCCGGCTTGATGCTCTTGTCGCTCGCCTCGCCCGACGGGTCGACCTCGGTGACCACGACGCCGTTCACCGACTTGTCGATGTCGAAGCGTGCGCGCAGCTCGTCGCTCATCGGCGCGAGGGCAAGACCCATGACGAACTGGGCGTTGGGTTTCGCCTCGGTCTTTTTGACCTTGGGCGGCGCCTCGCCTTCGTCAAGCCGTTCGATGCGGGCGGTCGCCACCTTGCGCTCGCCCTCGCGCCAGTAGCGGATTTCCACCTGCTTGCCGACCTCGGTCTGGGCCACGATGCGGGGCAGCCCGCGCAATTCGCTGATGTCCATGCCGTCGAACTTGGTGATGATGTCGCCGACCTTCAGGCCGGCCTTCGCCGCGGGGCCGTCGGGGGTCACGCTGGCGATGAGAGCGCCGCCGGTCTGGGGAAGCCCGAGGCTTTCGGCGATCTCCTCGCCCACGGTCTGAATGCGCACGCCGAGCCAGCCGCGCCGGGTTTCGCCGTATTTGCGCAGCTGCTCCACCACCTGCGCGACCGTGTTCGACGGCACCGCGAAGCCGATGCCGATCGAACCGCCAGTGGGCGAGATGATGGCCGTGTTGATGCCGATGACCTCGCCGTCCATGTTGAACAGCGGGCCGCCGGAGTTGCCGCGGTTGATGGCGGCGTCCGTCTGCAGGAATTCGTCATAGGGACCGGCGTTGATGTCCCGGCGGGTCGCCGACAGGATGCCGACGGTGACCGAACCGCCCAGGCCGAACGGATTGCCGACCGCCATCACCCAGTCGCCCACGCGCATCTTGCCGCTGTCGCCGAACGGGACGGCCTGCAGCGGCTTTTTCGGCTCGACGCGCAGGACGGCGAGGTCGATCTTGATGTCCTTGCCGATGATCTCGACGACTTTCAGCTTGGAGCCGTCAGGGAAATTCACATAGATGTCGTCGGCGCCCTCGATCACGTGGTTGTTGGTGATGACAATGCCGCGCGGGTCGATGACGAAGCCGGAGCCGAGCGAGCTGACGCGCTTGGAGCCGTCGCCGCGCTGCTGGCGATCCAGAAAGTCCTCGAAGAAATCCTCAAGCGGCGCGCCCTGTTGCGGGGTGCGCGGGGTCGGAATGTTCTGGACGCCCTTGAACGCCTGCTCGGTCGAGATGTTGACCACGGCGCCTTGAAGCTTCTCGGCGATGTCGGCGACCGAACGCGGGCCGCGCTCCACGCTCGCCGCGCCAGCCATCGGTTTATCGCTTGCGGCGCCAGCGAAGAGCGCGAGGATGGCGCCGAGCGCAGCGCCTTGGATGAAACGCCGGTTCAACAGAAAGGAGGAACGCAAGCCGGTTTGCTCTTTGACGTGACTGCTCATTCTCGTATTTGCCTCGCCTCGCCTCGCCGCGGTTCGCCGCTGCAATTCTCAATAAGGCCTTAGAGTGTAGCAAAAGCTTTTGCGGCTCGCCAGAGGCAGGCGGACGGGCGCGGCGGAGGTCATGCGCCTCCGCCGGGCGCTTTTATCGGGGCGGCCCAGCCGGCGCCGCCGGCCCCGTGGGGTTGTTAAAGAACCGGAAAAACTCCGAGTTCGGCGAAAGCACCAGGCGCGTGTCGCCGGGCTTCAGGGCCTCCTCATACGCCTGCATGGAGCGGTAGAACGCGAAGAAGTTCGGGTCTTGCTTGAAGGCTTCGGCGTAAATCTGGTTGCGCAGGCCGTCGCCCTCGCCGCGCAGCCGCTCAGCGTCGCGGTTGGCCTCGGCGATGAGGATCGTCACCTGGCGGTCGGCGTTGGCGCGGATGGTCTGCGCCAACTCGGCCCCTTGCGCGCGGATCTCGTTGCTTTCGCGCTGGCGCTCCGTTTGCATCCGCCGGAAAATGGCCTGGCTGTTCGGCTCGGGCAGATCGGCGCGTTTGATGCGCACGTCCACCACCTCCATGCCGAGGTTTTTGGCGTCCGCGTTGACCGTCTGCGCGATCTGGGTCATGAGCGCCTCGCGGCGGTCGCGCACCACATCACTGAAGGTCGACGCGCCCACGATGCGGCGCAGGGTCGAGTCGATGATGTTGTCGAGCCGGCTGGCGGCGCCGACCTCGTTGCGCACCGTCTGATAGTATTTCAGCGGATCGGTGATGCGGTAGCGCGCGAACGCGTCCACCACCAGCCGCTTCTGGTCGGACGCGATCACCTCCTGCGGCTGGCTGTCCAGATCGAGGATGCGCTTGTCGAAAAACTCGACCGATTGCACGAACGGGATTTTGAACTGCAGGCCGGGCGCGGTCACGATCTTCACCGGCTCGCCGAATTGCAGCACGATGGCTTGCTGCGTCTGGCTGACGATGAAGAACGACTGCAGAGCCGCGAACGCGGCGCCGCCCAAAAGCACCAGGAATATGGCGGAGAGGGTTCTCATGGCTTTTGTCCTATCCGTCAGTTGCGGGGTTTGGCGAGTTCGTTGAGAGGCAGATACGGCACGACGCCGCCTGAGCCTCCGCCCTTCTCGTCGATGATGATCTTGTCCATGTTCCCGAGAACCTTCTCCATGGTTTCGAGAAAGATGCGCTGGCGCGTCACGTCGGGCGCCTTGGCGTACTCCTCATAAACCTTCAGAAAGCGTTCGGTGCGGCCCCGCGCCTCGGCGACGGCCTGTTCGCGATAGGCTTGCGCGGCCTGCAGAATCTTCTGCGCCTCGCCGCGCGCCTCGGGGATGACCTTGTTGGCGTAGCCTTGCGCCTCGTTCTGCAAGCGCTCCTGGTCGGCCCGCGCGGCCTGCACGTCGCGGAATGCGTCGATCACCTGCGATGGCGGATCGACCTTTTGCAGGTTCACCTGAGTCACCTCGACGCCAGCGCCGTACTGATCGAGCGTGCGCTGCATGAGCGCGAGCACCGCGTCCTCGGTCTCTTTGCGGCTCTTCGTCAGGATGGGGGTGATCTCGTTGCGGCCGATCACCTCGCGCATGGCGCTCTCGGCGATGGCCTTCACGGTGGAGGGCGGATCCTGAATGTTGAACAGATAGGCGGCGGCGTCCTTGATGCGCCACAACACGACGAAGTCGATGTCGACGATGTTCTCGTCGCCAGTGAGCATCAGGCTTTCCTTCGGCACGTCCCCGGACACCGGAGCGGACCCCGCGAAAGGCGATGTGGAGCCGGAGGTGAAGAAGCCGATCTCCGACCGGTTGAAGAACGTCACATTGGGGGTGTAGACCGTCTCGATCGGGTGCGGCCAGCGGAAGTTCAGGCCTGGGTTCATGGTGCGGTCGAATTTGCCGAACCGCAGCACCACGCCGATCTGCTCAGGCTGAACGCGCACTGTGAAGCCGTAAATGCCGACGGCCACGAGGCCGCCAAAGATCAACAGCGCCATCAGCAGCCCGCTGAAGCCGCCGCCCGGCATGGCCTGCTTCAGCCGGTCCTGACTGCGCTTCAAAAGCTCCTCGAGATCGGGCGACTGCCCCGCGGGACCGCCGCCGCCCGGCCCTTGCCCCCAAGGACCGCCGCTTCCGCCGCCCTTCCAGCCGCCGCCGCCGCCGTTTTGACTCCAAGGCATGGTCGAAAATCCTCTTTCCCGGTGACGCTTCTCGTTGATGCTGAAATTGCGTGGAAGCGGAACGCTGTTGCCGATTAAGCTATCCGCCGCGCCGATACCATCGCGGAGGGAGAGTTCCTTCGCTTTATAAGCACGCAAGCCGCGCTTCGCAATGGAGCGTGACAGCGCGCCCGGGTCTTGGAGCGGCCGCGGCGGATTAAATTTTGGAAATTGGTCAACGGCCTTTAGCGCACGCGTTCGTAGACGAGCGCGGTGTAGTCGAAGTCGTCGCCAGCTCCGCGCTCGACAGGGCGGCGCGAAGTTTCCCGCCACTCCGCCGGGTCTGGGCCGGGCAGAAACACGTCGCCGTCGACGACGGCGTGGACGCGCGTCAAGTAAAGCCGCGAGGCGTAAGGCTCGGCCGCCGCGAAAATCTGGGCGCCGCCGATGACGAAAATTTCCTCAGCTCCGCCCGGGGCCTCCCGCGCCAGACGCAGGGAGTCCTCAAGGCTCGCGGCCGCGAGGACGCCCGGCGCCGTGAAGCCCGAGCGGGTAATGACGATGTTCGTGCGGCCGTCGAGCACGCCGGGGAGCGACTGGAACGTCTTGCGGCCCATCACGACAGGCTTGCCCATGGTGAGGCGGCGAAACATGCGCAGCTCGGACTTAAGCCGCCAGGGCAGCGCGCCGTCGCGGCCGATGACGCCGTTTTCCGAGACCGCGACGACGAAGGCGATGATAGGCTCAGTCATACGGCGATGGGCGCCTTGATCGCCGGGTGCGGGTCGTAGCCTTCGAGGGTAAAATCCGAATACTCAAATTCAAGCACGTCCGTTTTCGCTGGGTTTAGAGTCATGCGCGGCAGCGGGCGCGGCTCGCGCGCTAGCTGCGTCTCCGCCTGTTCCAGATGGTTGAGATAGAGATGCGCGTCGCCGAGCGTGTGGATGAACTCGCCCGCTTTCAGCCCCGTCGCCTGCGCCATCATCATTGTCAGCAGGCTGTACGACGCGATGTTGAACGGCACGCCGAGGAAAATGTCCGCCGAACGCTGGTAAAGCTGGCATGAAAGCCGCCCCTCGGCCACGTAAAACTGGAACAGGCAGTGGCAGGGGGGGAGCGCCATCGCCTCCACGTCCGCCGGATTCCAGGCGCTGACGATATGGCGGCGCGAGTGCGGGTTGGCGCGCAAGGCGGCCTGAACTGCAGCAATCTGGTCGATCGTGCGCCCGTCCGGCGCCGCCCAGGAGCGCCACTGCTTGCCGTAGACCGGCCCCAGCTCGCCCTCCGGCGAGGCCCACTCGTCCCAGATGCTGACGCCGTTGTCCGTCAGGTAGCGCGTGTTCGTCGCGCCGGAAAGAAACCAGATGAGTTCGTGGATGATCGACTTCACGTGCAGCCGCTTGGTCGTGATGAGCGGGAAGCCGTCCGCCAGATCGAATCGCATCTGCCAGCCGAACACGGAGCGCGTGCCGACGCCGGTGCGGTCGGAGCGCTCGGCGCCCCGCTCCTTCACATGCCGCAACAGGTCAAGATACTGCTTCATGCACCGAGTCTAGCCGATTCAGCGCGGGGCCTCCACGCGCGCGCGTATCGCGGCCAGTTCGGCCTTCACCTCGCGCAACTCCTTAACGATCTCGCCCATGTTCGCGGCGTCGCGCACCCGGTCGGCGGCCATCTCGGCCTCCTGCTCCTGCTGCATGGCGTCCACGATGATGCCGATGAACAGGTTGAGCACGGCGAAGCTGGTGCTGAGGATGAACACCAGGAAAAACAGCCACGCCGTCGGGTGCTTCTCCATCACTTGATTGGCCATGTCGGCCCAGCCTTCGAGCGTCATCACCACGAACAGGGAGAACGCCGATTTGCCGAGTGTGCCGAACAGTTCTGGCGCCGTCTCGCCGTACAGCTTCGTCGCCATCACCGCGAAGACGTAGAGGATGAGCAGCAGCAGCATGATGACCGCGCCCATGCCGGGTATGGCCTGCATCAGCCCGTTCACCACGCGCCGCATCGACTGCACGGTGGAGATAAGCCGCAGGGCGCGGATGACGCGCAAGGAGCGCAGCACCGCCAAGTTCCCCGTGTCCGGCGCGAGCGCGATGGCGACGACCACGAAATCGAACACGCTCCACGGGTCGCGCCAGAACGCCGCGCGGTAGACGAACAGGCGCGCGGCGATCTCAACGACGAAAATCGCGAGGATGGCGGTATCAAGCGCCTCGATGACTGGCCCGGCGGCGGCCATCACCGTGCCGCTCGTCTCCAGCCCCAACGTGACGGCGTTCACGACGATAAGCGCGGTGATGAACCGCTCCCACCACTTCTGCTCGATCACGGCGCGGATGCGCTCGCGCCAGTTTGCGCTCGTCGCGTTCAAGGTTTCGGACTTCGGGGGCATGATCGAACCTCCGCATCTGATTTGCTTTGGGCGGACATTAGAATGCCGGGCCGCAAGCGCAAGTCCGCTCGCTCCGCCGGAAAGGACGTTTGACGCGCGCTTCAGGTCTCTTCTAGATACAGACGCGTTTGACAACTTTGTGAAGGCGGCGATGCGGCGGCTGGCGATCATGGTTATGGCTTTGGCGGCGCCGGCATGGGCGGAGGAGCCGTCGCTTGAGGACCGCATCGCGGAGCTTGAGGCGTCCGCGGCCATGCAGCGTCCGGACAAAATGTCGTTGAAGGTGTCGGGTCAGGTCAACCGCGCCGTGCTGCTCTGGGACGACGGTCTGGCGACCGACGCCTACCTCGTCGACAACATCTTCTCCTCCACGCGGTTCATTTTCTCCGGCAAGGCGGCGGTGGCGAAGCGCGTGGACGCCGGCTTCGTCATCGAGACGGAGGTGCGCGACGCGGGCTCCAGCAACGTGAGCCAGATCAACGACGAGGGGCTCGACGAGTCCAACGAGACTGGCCAGTCGATCCGCCTCCGCCAGGGCTATTGGTGGGTGAAGTCGGAGGATCTCGGCGCAGTGTCCGTGGGCCAACTCTCGCCCGCCAGCAACTCGCTGATCTATTACAAGCTGTGGTTCATCACCGTGAACACATCGCCGGACAATCTGGCCGCCACGTCGTTTTTCGTGCGGAACAAGGACGGCGACCTGACGGCCCTGCGCTGGGGACAGATCGCGTCCATCAACGACACGCCGCGCGGCGACTTCATCCGCTACGAAAGCCCGGCGTGGCGCGGCTTCGCGGTGCAGGGCGATTGGGGCGAGAACGACCTGTGGGACGCCTCCGCCACTTACGACGGGCAGATCGGCGATTTCAAGATCGCCGCCGCCATCGGCTACGTCGCGGATCAGGAGACGGTGAACGCGGCCAGCACGCGCGGCTCGCTGCTCGTCACGCATACGCCGAGCGGGGTTTACTTACATCTCGGGGCCGACCGGCGGTCGTTCGACGGCCAGCGGCGCGAAGACTCCACGGTCATCGCCGCCCATATGGGCCTGCTCGCCAAGTGGACGCCGCTTGGGACAACGACGGTGTTCGCCGAGTACGGCCGCTACACGGACTTTTTTGCAGGGCGCGACGCCGCAAGCGCGGGCGGTCTGCCCATCGTGGGCGCAAACGCGGCGGATGATTACATCGCCTCGTCAGACGTCACGCGCCTTGGGTTCGGCGTGATGCAGGCGTTCGACGCCGCCGCAACCGAGCTTTACGCCCACTATTCGTATTTCGAGGCGGAGGCGCGCATCGCCGACGGCGCGAGCGCTGCGGACGCAGCGTTCAAGCCCTGGCAGTCGTTGCTCGTTGGCGCCCGCGTCAAATTCTAGCCATGTCGCGCGGCACAGGTTAAACTCGCTCGTGTTCCGATTGTCGGGAGCGACCGCCACAACCGAGCGCGGCGCGCCCACATCAAAAAACGCCCCGGGTGAACCCGGGCTTTGGGAGGACGGCGTCGTTGAGCGCAACCAGCGCCCGCGGCTATGCGTGCGGCGTTCAAACCGTATGGACGGACGAGGAGGACGCCGCTCGCGCGGTCGCCGCGGTGGCCGGCGCGCTCGACCTCGCCCAGGTGGGGCAGATCATGGCGTTTTTCTCGCCGACCTTGCGCGCCGCCGAATTGGCTTCGTCCTTCGATCGGCTATGCCCCGACATTCCCGTCGCCGGGTGCAGCACGGCGGGGCAAATCTCGCCCGGCGGGTTCACCGATGGCGGGCTCGTGGCCGTGGCCTTTCCGAAGCGCGGGTTTCAGATTGTGAGCCAGGTTCTCACCCACGTTCATCACCTCACGGTCGAGCGCGGCGCCGAGGCCGTGCGGGACCTGCGCGCTCAGTTGGATAGGGTGAGCGGAGGGCCGGGGCTGAACCGGTTCGCGCTGTGCTTTATCGACGGCCTCTCGAATTGCGAGGAGATGATCGTCTCGGCTCTCGGCTGGGCGTTGAACGGCATCCCGCTTGTGGGCGGCTCGGCGGGCGACGACCTGCGCCTGGCGGGCACCACGCTGCTGCACAATGGCCAGACCTATAGCGGCGCCGCGCTCCTGCTGCTTGTTGAGACTGACAACCCGATCCGCACCTTCAAGCACGACAATTTCGATCCGACGTCGAAAAAGCTCGTCGTCACCGCCTCGAACAGCGAAGAGCGCACCGTGCGGGAGCTGAACGCGGAAACGGCGGCGCTCGAATACGCCGCAGCGGCGGGAGTCGATTATCAGGGCCTGACGCCGATGAGTTTCGCCGCGCATCCGGTCGTGGTGCGCATCGGCGGCGATTACTACTGCCGATCCATACAAAAGGTGAACGCCGACGGCTCCTTGACGTTTTTTTGCGCCATCGACGACGGCGTCGTGCTGACCGTCGCCCGCGCGCGCGACATGGTGGCCTCCGTCGAGACGGAGTTGGCCCGCATAGACGGCGATGTCGGCGGCATCGACCTGGTGCTCGGCTTCGAGTGCGTTTTGCGGCGCTTGGATGCGGAGACGCGACAGATCAAGGGCTGCGTCTGCGATGTTTACATGGAGAACAACATCGTCGGGTTCCACACTTATGGCGAGCAGTTCAACGGCATGCACCTGAACCAGACGCTCACGGGGGTCGCCATCGGGCGAGGGCGCCGCCGTGCCCATTGAGCTTTCGAACCCCGCGCCAGTGGACGGCGAGAGCGAGCTTCGCCGTCGGATTGACAAGCTGACCAAGATCAACGCCGTACTGATGGAGCGCGTCGAGCGCGCGATGGACCACCAGGGCAACGCGTTTTCCCTGTTCCAGACGGCGATCACTCTGGAAGGTCAGGTGCGCGCGCGCACTGAGGAGCTGACGCTCGTTCTGCGCAGCCTGGAGCGCACCAATGCGCAGCTATCCCTGGCCAAGGAGGAGGCCGAGCGCGCCAACCTGAGCAAAACCCGCTTTCTCGCCGCCGCCGGCCATGACCTGCTAGAACCGGTCGGCGCCGCCAAATTCTGCCTCGCGGCTCTCAGCGACATGGAGCAATCGTCCGAGAGCCGGCGCCTCCTCGCCCAGGTCGGCGGATCGCTGCAGACCATCGAGGACCTCATCAAGACGCTCCTCGACATCTCCCGGCTCGACGCGGGCGTGCTCCAGCCGGAGATGCGTGCGTTCAACCTCGACGACCTGCTGCTCAGCCTGCGGGCGACCTTCGCCCCCATCGCGGCGGCCAAGGGCCTGCGCTTCCGGGTCCGCTTGTGCGGCCTCACCGTGCGCAACGATCCGCTGCTGCTCCAGCGCGTGCTGCAGAACCTGGCCTCGAACGCAGTGCGCTACACGGCGCGCGGCGGGGTGCTGATCGGGGCGCGGCGCCGGGGCCTGACCTGCCTTCTCGATGTGCAGGACACGGGCTTCGGCATTCTCGAGAGCGAGCGCGAGCGCATTTTCGACGAGTTTTACCGCGGCACCGCCGCGCCCCGGGCGGGCCAGATGGGTCTCGGTCTCGGCCTGTCCATCGTGCGCCGCATCACCCAGTCGATCGGGTGCGAACTGAGCGTCTCGTCAACCGTGAACAAAGGTTCGCGCTTCCGGGTCGCCCTGCCGCTGTCGCCTGACGCCGCCGACGCCGCGCGGCCCGAGGACGCCAGCCTCGACGCCGCCGGCTCTCTCAACGGCGCCGTCGTCATGATTGTGGAGAACGACCCGACCGTCGCCGCCGAAATGGAGCGCGTTTTCCGCCGTTGGGGCAGTCATCCGCTCGTCGCCCGAAACCTGGACGAAGCCGACGCCGCCATCGCCGCCGGCGACCGCCTGCCTGACATCCTCGTCGCCGATTATCATCTGGACGGCGGCGAAACGGGATTGGGCGCCATGGAGCGCCTGCGCCGATGGGACCCTGACCTGCCGACCCTCATCGTCACCGCCGACGACAGCGCGGCGACCGCTCAAGCCGTGCGCGCCACGGGGGCCGAATTGATGCAAAAGCCGGTCACGCTCGGCAAGCTGCGGGCCGTCGCCTCCCACCTCGCGAGCCGGAAACGGTAGGCACCGTCAGTTTTTGTGCGGCTCGCGCGCGGTCAACGCGTCAAAGTTAAGATGCGCCGTTTCGATCACCACCTGTGTGCGGCTAACGACGTTCAGCTTGCGCAAAATTTCGCTGATATGGGCCTTCACCGTGCGCTCGCGGATGTCTAGCGCGTGCGCGATCTGCTTGTTGAGCAAACCCTGCCTCAGCAGTTGGAGCACCCGGATTTGCGAGGGGGTCAATTCGGCCACGCGGCTCACCACGTCGCTCTCCCCTTTGGCCTCCGCCAGCAGCGCACGCACCTGGCCGCCCAAATCGTCGGGCAAATGGATGCGGCCGTCCAGCACATCGGCGAGCGCGCCCGAGAGAGCGGCCTTGTCGGCGGATTTCGGGACGAAGCCGGCGGCGCCCAGACGAATGGCTTGCGCGGCGATCTTCGGCTCGCCGAGGCCCGAGAAGATGAGGATGGGCGCATGGGGAAAGCGCGACCTCATCAGCATGAGGCCGTCGAAGCCGGAAACGCCTGGAAGCATCAGGTCGAGCAGGATCGCGTCGGGCGCGGCGTTCGCGTGCTCGGCGGCCTCGGCGACGGAGCTCGCCTCGCTGATGAAGGCGTTGGGCAGGGTGTCGCGCACCGCGTTGCGCACCGCTTCGCGAAACATAGGGTGGTCGTCAACGATGAGAATGCGGGTCATGGTCGCCCCCAAAGCGCCGCGCCCCCCATGCCCGACGCGCAAAACATCTTAGACCATCGTATGAAAGAATGCTCATGGCAAGACGGAACCTGCGACGCACAACGCCCGGTTTGCGATGCGCGCGGCGACGCCCAGCGACCCTGCGCCGCACTCGCCCCGCCCAGGGAGTTGAGCCGCGCGCGAAAACGATTATTGCTTATCTGCGTTTATGGCCTATATCCCGCGCGGTTCTGACGATTGCGCCTCCCGCACCGCCGGCCTGCCGAAATCGGAGACTTGACCATGAGCGCCTACACTCAAGAGACGGTTTTGGCCGTGCGCCACTGGAACGATGGGCTGTTCAGCTTCAGCGCGACGCGCACGCCGGCGTTTCGTTTTCTGAACGGCCAGTTCACGATGATCGGCATTGAGGTGGAGGGCAAACCGCTCGTCCGCGCCTACAGCATGGTGAGCGCCAACTACGAGGACACGCTGGAGTTTTTCAGCATCAAGGTGCCGGACGGACCCCTTACCTCGCGCCTGCAGCACATCAAGGCGGGCGACGCTCTGCTGGTCGGCAAGAAGCCGACGGGCACCCTCATCATCGACAACCTGCTTCCGGGCCGCGTTTTGTATCTGTTGGCGACAGGGACGGGCCTGGCGCCGTTCATGAGCATCATCCGCGACCCGGACACATTCGAGCGCTTCGAGAACGTGGTGCTCGTTCACGGCTGCCGCCAAGTGGCCGATCTCGCCTATCGCGACATGATCACCACGGAACTCGCCAATCACGAGTTTCTCGGCGGCGCGGTGCGGGAAAAGCTGATCTACTACCCGACCGTGACCCGCGAACCGTTCGAGAACCGCGGCCGCATCACCGACATCATCGAGAACGGCCGGCTGTTCGCCGACACGGGATTGTCCCCGCTCGCCGTCGAGCGCGATCGCATCATGCTGTGCGGCAGCCCGCAGATGAACGCCGACCTGCGCGCCATGTTCGAGGCGGCCGGCTTCGAGGAGGGGTCGAGCGGCAAGCCCGGGCATTTCCTCATCGAAAAGGCCTTCGTCGAGAAGTGATCCTCAGGCGGGGCCGCCCTTCAGCGCGATCGGCAGTCCGGCGGCGACGAACTCCACCCGGTCTGCGGCGGCGGCGACCGCCTGATTGAGCCGGCCCTGCTCGTCGCGAAAGGCGCGTCCGAGCCGCGTTTCCGGCACGAGGCCAAGCCCCACCTCGTTTGACACCAAGACGACGTCAGCCGCGCCAGCGCTCAAGGCGGCCACGAGGCCATGTGTCGCCGCCCGGACATCGCGACCCGCGTGCATGAGATTGGAGAGCCACAGCGTCAGGCAATCGACGACCGCACACGCCCCCGCCGGCGCCGACGCGATCGCATCCGCCAGGTCGAGCGGCGCCTCAAGCGTGCGCCACGCCGCCTCGCGCTCGGCCTGGTGCGCGGCGATGCGCGCGGCCATTTCGTCGTCGAGCGCTTCGGCGGTGGCGATGTAGATGCGGACGGCGAAGGGCGCGGCGAGCGCGAGGGCGCGGCGCGTCTTGCCCGAGCGGGCGCCGCCGAGAACGAGCGTGCTGGTCATATCTCCCTGATGAGCGTTTTGGGGGCGAGCGTCAACCGCGATTGACAGACGCCCGCCCATGCTCAATGCTGAGGCATCCGGTTGCCATTGGGCGCGCGACGCGTCCGGGCATGAAAAGGGAACGCGGTTACGATCAACCCATTTCGGGGATCGGACGCCGCGGCCGCCCCCGCGACTGTATGCAGCGAGCTTTCGCTCAACAACGCCACTGGCCGACGTCGGCTGGGAAGGCTGAGCGAAAGCGGCGACCTGCAAGCCAGGAGACCTGCCGGAGCAGGAAAACGCAAATCGGACGGGGTGTTCCGGAGCGCGTCAGCACGATTGCGCCTGCGCGCGACCGCGCCCGCCTCGCTGGACGCCTCCTTATCAGGAGGGTCTGCCCATGAAATTGTCGCTTATCGCCGCCGCAGCCTGGCTCGCTGCCTCGGCGCCCGCCTACGCCCACCATCCGCTCGGAGGGAAGACGCCGGACAGTCTGATGGAAGGACTGCTGTCCGGCCTTGGCCATCCCATGATCGGCCTCGATCACTTCGCATTCATCGTCGGCGTCGGGCTGCTCAGCGCCTATTTCCCGCGCCGCTTCGCTCTGATCGGCGTTTTCATCGTCGCGACGGCGCTCGGCTGCGCGCTTATGGTTCAAGGCGTGGCGCTGCCCGGCGCCGAATTCGTCATTGCCGGCTCCGTCCTTGTCGTAGGCGCCGCACTCGCCCTTAGCGTGAGGCCGCCGGCCCCCGCGACCGCCGCCCTGTTCGCCGCGGCGGGCGTCTTTCACGGCTGCGCCTATGGCGAGGCCATTGTCGGCGCGGAGCCGACGCCGCTCGGCGCCTACCTCGCAGGCTTTGCCCTCATCCAGTTCGCGATCGCCGGTGCAGCGTCGATGCTGGCGCGTCGTCTCGCCGCGCCCGAGCTCGCATTGGCGACGCCGGTCAGGTTGGCCGGGGCCGTCGTGCTCGGCGTGGGATTGACGTTTCTGGCTGAGAACGCGGAAGCCATGTTCGCCGTCGCAGCCGGATGACCATGGAGCGCGGCGACGATTTTCTGCGCCAGTTCGACGAGTTGTTGCTCTGGCGGCGCGACGTGCGGCGGTTCCGGAGGGACCCCGCGCCGGAGCCGCTCGTCGCCGCCGTGCTCGACGCCGCGCGCTTCGCTCCCTCCGTCGGCCTCAGCCAGCCGACCCGCTTGATGCGCGTGAACAGCGCCGCCGCCCGCGCCGCAGTGCGCGAAAATTTCGCCGACGCGCAGGCCGACGCGCTTGCGGGCTATGAGGGCGAGCGCGCGCGGCTCTATGCGCGGCTGAAGCTCTCCGGCCTCGACGAAGCGCCGGTCCACATCGCCGTGTTTTGTGACGAGGCGACGGCGAAGGGCCACGGGCTCGGCGCGCGCACCATGCCGGAGACGTTGGCCTATTCGACCGTGTGCGGGGTGATGCTCATGTGGCTGGCTGCGGCCGCGCGCGGGCTCGGTCTCGGCTGGGTTTCGATCCTCGACCCGGCGCGCCTGTCCCGCGATCTGGACGCGCCCGAAGCCTGGCGCTTCATCGCCTATCTCTGCATTGGCTGGCCCGAGGAGCGCGACACGCAACCCGAACTGGAAAAAGCCGGGTGGGAGCGTCGCGACGCCGCCAGCCCCGTCATCCACACCCGTTAAGGAGCGCCCCCATGCCCGCCAACCCGCCATCGCGCATCCCCGCGACCGTCATCACCGGCTTCCTCGGCGCCGGCAAAACGACGCTCATCCGGCATCTGCTGCAAAACGCGGGCGGCCGGCGCATCGCGCTCATCATCAATGAGTTCGGCGATGTGGGCGTCGATCGCGGTCTGCTCACCGATTGCGGCGATGAGGCGTGCCGGCCGGAGGACATCGTGGAGCTGGCGAATGGCTGCATCTGCTGCACGGTCGCCGACGATTTTATCCCCACCATGCAGGCGCTGCTCGCCCGCGACCCCGCGCCGGAGCATATCGTCATCGAGACCTCCGGCCTCGCGCTGCCGCAGCCCCTCGTGCGCGCCTTCAACTGGCCAGAGGTGCGCGCGCGCGTGACGGTGGACGGCGTGGTGACGGTGGTCGACGCCTGCGCCGTCGCCGAGGGCCGTTTCGCCGCCGATGAGGACGCCATCGCCGCCCAGCGCGCCGCCGACGCAAGCCTCGACCACGAAAGCCCGCTGGAGGAGCTGTTCGAGGATCAAGTGAGCTGCGCCGATCTCATCATCCTGAACAAGGCCGACCTCGTCGGCCCCGCGCAGATGGCGGCTGTGATGGAGACGGTGCTGCGCGACAAGCGCCCGGGCGTTGAAATGGTGCGCGCCGCCATGGGCCGGGTGCCGCCGGAGGTGCTCATCGGCCTTAACGCCGCCGCCGAGGATGACGCCGCGAACCGGCTCTCGCATCACGACCGCGAGGGCGAGGAGCACGACCACGACGACTTCGAAACCTTCGTGCTCGCCGTGCCGCCAGTCGCCGACGTCAAGCCGTTCGCCGACAAGCTCGCGGATGCGGCAGCGCTTGGAGTGCTGCGCGCGAAGGGCTTTCTGGCGGTAGAGGACAAGCCGATGCGGCTTGTCGCCCAGGCCGTCGGCCCCCGCGTGGAGACCTATTTCGACCGGCCGTGGCGTGACGGCGAGACCTCGCGCGGACGCCTCGTCGTCATCGGGCTGAAGGGCCTGGACCGCGCCGCCATCGCCGCCGCCCTCGGCTGTCCGCCGCCATGATCTCGACCCCGCCGCCGACCCCGTGCGTGGGCGTGTGCCGCATCGAAGCTGTAAGCGGCCTGTGCCTCGGCTGCGCCCGCACCGGCGAGGAGATCGCCCTCTGGCGCGACGCCGGGCCTGAGGCGCAGACGCGAATCTGGGCGGCCCTGCCTGAGCGGCGCGCCGCGCTCGATCTGCGCTGTTATCGCCTGCCATGGTCGGCCGCGGACATCGGCGCCTTCATCGAGGCGTCGCTGCGCGAGAACGCAGGGGTCTGGATGCTAGGCGTTCCAGGCGCCGAGCTGGCGTTCGCCGCGGCACTGGCGCAGGTCGGCGCGTCTGAGGGGGTGATCGCGGCGCGGGCTGCGTCTGGCGCGCTCACGCTCGTCGCGCACCTAAAGGCCGTCGCCTTCGCCATTGCCCATCTGCCCGGCCCGACGCGGCCAAACGCGGTCGGATTGGCCCTGCCGCGGGGCCGCGTCGATTTCGGGGCCGAAACGGGCCTGCGGCGCATCACGGACGCACATGGCGAGCCGCTGTTCGATATTGGCCTCGGCCGCCGCGCCGTCCGGCTCGCCGTGCGCGCCGGCGATCCGGCGCTCGCCCGCCACCTCGGCGCCATGGCCGGCTGCGATCTCGGCGCAACGCTGCATGCGCTCGGCGGCGAACGCCTCGACCTCATCATGGAGACGGGCCTTGCCCGGCTAGAGACGCGCGCCGCGCTCGCCGACGTTCTCGACCTGTCTCTGTTGAAAGTGGCCCGCGACACGTCGCCCGACTGGCCCCTCGATGCGGTTTTCGCGCCCGGCGCGCGGCTGTCCCTTGCGGGCAGCGCTCTCGACGCGTGGTTTTCATAACCGATGCATCTTCTCCTCACCCAATCCGGCGCGATTGACGCAGGCGGCGAACCCCAGGATCTCGGCCAGACCCCCGCCGACATCGTGGCGCTCTCCTTTGCCGAAACCGAGCTGGCGCTGCTCGCGGCGGCGCACGCGGAGCTAAGCGCGGACGCGGCGCAGCCGTCGCTCCGGCTCGCCAACCTCGCCCGGCTCGCCCACAATTACTCGGTCGATCTCTACACGGACGCCGTGCTCGCCCACGCCAAGGTCATCGTGCTGCGGCTTCTCGGCGGCAAGAGCTATTGGAGCTACGGCGTCGAGCGCGCGTGCGCGGTCGCGGCGCAGACAGGCGCCAAGCTCATCGTGCTGCCTGGATGCGACGCACGGGACGTGAGCCTCGAACGCCTGTCCACCATCGACGCGGCGACGCGCGAAACGCTGTGGGCCTATCTGCGCGAGGGCGGCATGCCGAACGCCCGCGGCTTTCTCGCGGCCCTGGCCCATCTGGTGGGAGCTGGCCCGACGCCCCCGCCTCCCTGTCCGCTGCCGAAGGCGGGGCCATACGCGCCGGCGATCCTGAACGCGCGTGGCGGCCGGCCGCGCGCCGCGTTGATCTTCTACCGCGCGCTTGCGCAATCCGGCGACCTGCGCGTCGTCGACGCCATGGCGCGCGCCCTCGACGCGGCAGGCCTCCAACCGCAGCCCGTCTACGTCGCCAGCCTGCGCGATGAGGACTGCGAGGCGGCGCTGCGCTCGCATTTTTCCCATGCGCGCCCGGATGTGATCGTCACCATGACCGCGTTTGCCGCAGGCGCCAGCAAAGCGCCGCCGGCCTTGGCCGAGACAGGGGCTGTGGTGCTGCAGGCGATGTCGTCCGGCGAGAGCGAGGCCGCCTGGGCCGACGCCGCGCGGGGTGTCACGCCGCAAGCGCTCGCCATGCATGTGTCGCTCCCCGAACTGGACGGGCGGATCACGACCCGCGCCGTCGGCTTCAGGGCCGAGGCCGCCTACGACGCCGCAACGCAACATTATCTCACGCGGTCCGAGCCAAAAACCGACCGTGTCGAGTTCGTCGCGCAACTGGCGTCCGCTTGGACGCGTCTGCGGCGCACGCCCGCGCCTGAACGGCGCATCGGCATGATTTTGGCCAACTATCCGAACCGAGACGCGCGGCTCGGCAACGGCGTCGGCCTCGATACGCCGCAGAGCGCGGGGGATATTCTGGCGGCGCTCGCAGGGGCCGGTTATGATGTGGGCGAGCCGCTTGAGAACAGCGACGCGCTGATCGCGGCGATGCTCGACGGGCCGACCAACGCGGCGACGCGCGGCCGCGCGGTTCGCGAGACCTTGCCGCTGCCCGCCTACAACACAGCGTTCGCCGCTCTCCCGGCCGCGGTTTGCGACGCCATGACCGAGCGGTGGGGGCCGCCGGAGGCCGACCCTTCTTTCACCGACGGCGCCTTTTCGATCGCCGTGCGGCGTTACGGAAACGTCGCCCTCGGCGTGCAGCCCGCGCGCGGCTACAACATCGACCCGAAAGCGACCTATCACGCGCCCGACCTCGTTCCGCCGCACGGCTACTTCGCCTTTTACGCCTGGCTGCGCCATACCTTCGGCGCGCACGCGCTCATCCATCTGGGCAAGCACGGCAATTTGGAGTGGCTGCCCGGCAAATCGGTGGCGCTATCGGCCGAATGCTTTCCCGAGGCGATGCTGGGGCCGACGCCGAACATCTATCCATTTATCGTCAACGACCCCGGGGAGGGGGCGCAGGCCAAGCGCCGGGCCGGCGCCGTCGTCATCGACCATCTGACGCCGCCGATGACCCGCGCGGAAAGCTACGGCCCACTCAAAGAGATGGAGGCGCTGCTCGACGAATACGCAGAGGCCGCCGATCTCGACGAACGCCGCCGGCGCATGCTCGGCGCCGACATCCTCGCGACGGCGCGACGCCTTGGCCTGGACAAGGATTGCGGCGCGGCCCCGGCCGATGGAGAGGCGGAAACGCTGCGCAAACTCGACGCGCATCTGTGCGACCTCAAAGAGATGCAAATCCGCGACGGGCTGCACATTTTCGGCCGCTCGCCCTCGGGAGCGCAGCGCGCCGACCTGTTGGCGGCCGTTGTGCGGGCGCCGCGCGGACAGGACGAGGGCGACGGCTCGCTCATCGCTGCGCTCGCGGCCGATCTTGGGCTCGGCTTCGACCCCCTTGCGGCCTCGTTCGCCGAGCCTTGGAGCGGGCCGAGGCCCCACCGTCTGGCGGCGACGAGCGGCGCGCCGTGGCGAACGGCGGGCGATGCGGTGGAGCGGCTGGAGCTGCTTTCGCGCTCGCTCATCGTTGGGGAACAGGGGCCTGAACCGGAGTGGACGCGAACCGCCGCCGTTCTAGAGCAACTGCGCGGGAAAATCGCCCCGGCGCTCGACGACTGCGGCGCGGCCGAGATGCGCGGCCTCCTCACTGCGCTCGACGGCCGTTTTGTCGCGCCCGGCCCCTCCGGCGCGCCCACGCGCGGGCGCCCTGATGTGCTCCCGACAGGCCGCAACTTCTACTCCTTCGACTGCCGCGCCGCGCCCACTCCCGCCGCCTGGGAGCTGGGCCGCACATCCGCCGAGGCGCTTGTCGCGCGCTATGTCCAAGATCACGGCGACTGGCCGCGCGCCATCGTCATGAGCGCCTGGGGCACGGCCAACATGCGCACCGGCGGGGACGACATCGCGCAGGCGCTCGCGCTGATGGGCGTCAAGCCCGTGTGGGAGCCGTCGTCGCGTCGGGTGACGGGCTATGAGGTCATCCCGCTCGCCAAGATGGATCGTCCGCGCGTGGACGTGACGTTCCGCGTCTCCGGCATGTTCCGCGATGCATTCCCGGCCCAGATCGACTTGTTGGACAGCGCCGCGCGGGCGGTGGCCGCGCTGGACGAACCCGCCGCCGACAACCCGCTCGCCGCCGCCGCCGCCGAGGTTATGGCCGCGCTGGTGCGATCGGGCGCGCACGCTCGCGAGGCTCACCGTCTGGCGACGGCGCGGGTGTTCGGCTCCAAGCCGGGCGCTTACGGAGCAGGGCTGCAAGCGCTAATCGATGAAAATCTCTGGGAGACGGACGCGGATTTCGCCGAGAGCTATCTGGTCTGGGGGCAATACGCCTACGGCGCGGGGCTGGAGGGCCGCGCGGCGCGGGACGCGCTCGAAGACCGGCTCGGTCGGGTTGACGCCGTGATCCACAACCAGGACAACCGCGAGCACGACATCCTCGACAGCGACGATTATTATCAGTTCCAGGGCGGGCTCGCCGCGGCGGTGAAGGCGCTGAAAGGACGGCCGGTGCGCGTGTACCACAACGACCACTCCCGGCCGGAGCGCCCTGTCATCCGCGCTTTGGAGGAGGAGATCGGGCGCGTGGTGCGGGGCCGCGCGGCCAACCCGAAATGGATCGCGGGCGTGATGCGGCACGGCTACAAAGGCGCATTCGAGATGGCCGCGACGGTCGATTATCTCTACGCTTACGCAGCGACGACTGGGCTTGTGGGCGACCATCACTTCGACGCCGTTTACGACGCCTATCTCGGGGACGAAACAGTTCGCGCCTTCATCGCCGAGAAAAATCCGCATGCGCTCGTCGACATCGCCGCGCGCTTCAAAAGCGCGATCGACCGCGGTCTTTGGACGCCGCGCAGCAACCACGCGGGCGAAACGCTCGCCGCACTCAGCAGGAGCGCCCCATGACCGACGACAGCGAAACAACCGACCGGGATCTTGCTCGCCACGCCGAGAAAATGGCCAAGAAGAAGGCCGCGCGCGACAAGATCATGGCCTCGAAAACCGAGGAGCGCGGGCTGCTCATCGTCCACACCGGCAAGGGCAAGGGCAAATCGACCGCTGCTTTCGGCATGATTTTCCGCGCCATCGCCCACGGCATGCCCTCGGCCGTCGTGCAGTTCATCAAGGGCGCGTGGGACACCGGCGAGCGGCGGCTGATCGAAACCCATTTCAGCAATCTCTGCCGGATCTACGCCATGGGCGAGGGCTTCACCTGGGAAACGCAGGATCGCGAGCGCGACATGGCGCACGCCCGCGCCGCCTGGGAGAAAGGCAAGGCGCTCATCCTCGACCCTAGCATTCGCATGGTGCTGCTCGACGAGATGAACATCGCGCTGCGTTACGAATATCTTCCCCTGGATGAGGTGCTGGCGTTTCTGCGCGACGAAAAGCCCGCTGACACGCATGTGATCATCACGGGCCGCAACGCGCCTGACGCGCTCGTCGAGATGGCCGACCTGGCCACTGAAATGGCGCTCTTGAAGCACCCGTTCCGCTCCGGCGTCAAAGCGCAAGCCGGCGTAGAGTTTTAAAGGGGCGCGCATGCAGTTCGCCATCCGGCGTTTCCAACCCGCCGATCTGGATGCTTTGCAGCGTATCCGTGCGCGGGCGTTTGCGCCCATTTTCGCCTCGTTTCGCAGAATTGTCGGCGACGACATCGCCGCGTTCGCCTTTGCGGAGGCGGAGCGCGATCAGGCGCGCCTTCTGCACGACATCTGCCGCCCGGGCGCCGCGCATCAGGTTTTCGTGGCGGAGGCTCAGGGATCGGTCATAGGTTTCGTTTCGCTGTCGCTCGATGCATCGCGCGCCACGGGCGAAATCGGCCTTAACGCGGTCGATCCCGATTTAGCCGGGCGAGGCGTCGGCGCACAGCTCTACGACATGGCCATCCAAACCATGCAGGCGGCCGGGATGAATGTGGCGGTTGTGGGCGCCGGCGCTGACGCAAGCCATGCGCCCGCGCTGCGCGCCTATGAAAAAGCCGGGTTCAAAGCCGGCATCCCATCCTTTTGGCTGTATCGCACGCTCTAAAGGCCGCATGTGACCGACAAAACTCCCACCTCCAACAGTTTCGCGCAAGAGCGCACGCCCGCTGTGATGATCCAGGGCACCGGCTCGAATGTGGGCAAGTCGCTGATCGTGGCGGGCCTGTGCCGGGCGTTCACCCGTCGCGGCCTCGCCGTGCGCCCGTTCAAGCCGCAGAACATGTCGAACAACGCGGCGGCGACGCCTGACGGCGGCGAAATCGGCCGCGCGCAGGCGCTCCAAGCCCATGCTTGCGGCGTCGCCCCGAGCGTGCACATGAACCCGGTGCTCTTGAAGCCGGAGGCGGAGAGCCGCAGCCAGCTCATTCTTCAGGGGCGCCGGGCGGGCGTCATCCGCGCGCGCGAGTTCGGCGCCCGCAAGGCGGAGTTGCTGCCCGCCGTGCTCGACAGCTTCAACCGCCTGTGCGCCGAGGCCGATCTCGTGATCGTGGAGGGCGCCGGCAGCCCGGCCGAGGTCAACCTGCGCGCCGGCGACATCGCCAATATGGGCTTCGCCGAGGCGGCGGACGCGCCCGTGATCCTCATCGGCGACATCGACCGTGGCGGCGTCATCGCCAGCCTCGTGGGCACGCACATGCTCCTCCCCGAGAGCGAGCGTGCGCGCGTGAAGGCGTTCCTCATCAACAAGTTCCGCGGCGACGTGAGCCTGTTCGACGGCGGCCTGCGCGTCATCGCCGAGCGCACCGGCTGGCCTAGCCTTGGCGTCGTCCCGTATTTCGATGGGGCCGGGCGGCTTCCGGCTGAGGACGCGCTGGACATTCGCGGCGCCGCGCGCGAAGGCGCTTTTTGCATCGTCGTTCCCGTGCTGTCGCGCATCGCGAATTTCGACGACCTCGACCCGCTCAAGCTGGAGGCGAATGTAAGCGTGGAGTTCGCGCATCCCGGCAAGCCTCTGCCGCGCGGCGCCGATCTGATCCTGCTGCCCGGCTCGAAATCCACCATCGCCGACCTGGCGGGCCTCAGGCGCGAGGGCTGGGACGTGGACATCCGCGCCCATGTGCGCCAGGGCGGCGCGGTCGTTGGGCTGTGCGGCGGCTACCAGATGCTCGGGCGAACCATCGCCGACCCGGATGGGATCGAGGGCGCGGCGGGCGTGCATCCCGGACTGGGCCTGCTTGATGTCCAAACCGTGCTGACGGCGGAGAAGCGCGTGCGCCCGGCCTCTGGACGCGAAGTGGAGAGCGGTCTCGCCGTTTCGGGCTACGAAATCCACCTCGGCCGCACACATGGCCCCGGCGCCGCGCGGCCGTGGCTGCAAATCGAGGGCGAGCCGGAAGGCGCGGTGAGCGCGGACGGCCGCGTGCGCGGGTCTTACCTGCACGGCGTATTCCAGGCCGACGAGTTCCGGCGCGCGTTCCTGACGCGGATTGGCGTCGCGCCCGACGCAGGCTTGCGCTACGGGGCGGTCGTGGAGGAAACGCTCGACGCCCTCGCCGATCACCTGGAGGCGCATATGGACGTGGACGCTGTGCTTAGGATAGCGCAATCGCGGCGATGAGCGCGACCACGGCCCACAGCACGCCGCACGCCGCCACATAAAGCCGCAGCGCGCGGGCGATGTCCTGCGGGGTCGCCTCGCGCCTCCCGCCGTCGTTCATGTAGGCGTCGTCGACCGGTCCGGTGGCGTAGACCCGTGGCCCTGCGAGCGCCAGCCCGAGCGCGCCCGCCATGGCGGCTTCCGGCCAACCGGCGTTGGGGGAACGGTGACGCCAGGCGTCGCGGCGCATGGCGAGCGCGGCGCGACGCGCGTCTTTCCCTGTTAACAGCGCGGCGAGCGCGACGAACGCGCCGGAGAGGCGCGCGGGGGCCAGGTTCAGCGCATCGTCGAGGCGCGCCGCCGCCCAGCCGAACGCCTCGTGGCGAGGGCTGCGGTTGCCGATCATGCTGTCAGCCGTGTTCACCGCTTTATAAATGCATAAGCCGGGCAGCCCGCCGACGAGGAACCAGAACGCCGGCGCGACCACCCCGTCGGAGAAGTTCTCGGCCAGGGTTTCGACCGCCGCGCGGCACACGCCCGCCTCATCGAGCGCATTCGGATCACGCCCCACGATCATGGAGACCGCGAGCCGCGCCTCCGGCAGGCCGCCCCCCGCAAACGCCTCGCCCACGCGGGCCACATGCTCATAAAGGCTGCGCTGCGCGAGCAGCACGGCGGCGGCCGACGCCTCGGCCAGCCACCCCAACGGCGCAAAATCGAACAGGGCGCTTAAACTGTAACCGGTCAGGCCCGCCGCCGCGACGAGAAGCGTCACGGCGAGCACGCCCGCCGCCCGCCGCGCCCCGGCCGACGCCGTCTCCTGGTTCAGACTCTCGTCAAGACGCGCGATGAGCCGGCCCGCCCAAACCACCGGGTGCGCGTAACGCCGCCAGAGCCAATCCGGGTCGCCGACCGCCGCGTCGATGGCGAGTGCGATCAGCAGCGTGGCCGCAAACATCGGCCCTCAGCGTCCGGCCGTCGGCGGCAGGGCCGCGAGCTTGCGCGCGAACGTTCGCAAAAGCCGCGACAGCCCTGGCCCTCCGCATACGATTTCGTTGGCGGGCAGGTCGATGCGGCGGTCGGCCGGATAGCGCGCCGCCAGCGCCGGATGCAGCAGGATCGCGGCGCCCTGATCGGAGGCGCGCGTCGCCGCGTCGAACAGCACGAGCGCGTCGGCGTCCGTTTTGAGCGCGCCCTCAAGGCCGACGCGCCGCACGCCGGACCCGCCCCGTTCGGCCGCCGCGTTTTCCGCCCCGATCACGGCGAGGATATCGCTGAACAGGGTCTCCTCCCCCGTCACATAGGCGGCCCGCTGCAGCTGCAAGAGCTTGAGGCCGCGGGTCGCCCCCCGCGCCTCCGCCACGGCGGCGTCGATCTCGGCGATGAGAGCCGCGCCGCGCGCCTCCTGGCCGATGAGGGTCGCCACGCGGGCGATGTCCGCCTTGGCGGCCGCGATGCTGTCGGCGGGCGCGAAAGTCTCGACCCTGAGAGCGAAGGCCGCCAGCCGCCGACGCGTCGCCGCCCGGGTGAAGCTTCCCGCCAGCACCAGATCGGGCTTGAGCTTCAAGACCTCCTCGGCCGAGCCGCGAATGAGCGGCGCGCCGCTTTCCGCAACCTCCCGCGTGTAGATCGACATGGCCGGGTTCACCGCGTGGGTGGTCAGCGCGGCGATCTGATCGCGGTCGGCGAGCGCCCAAAGCAGCTGATCGGTGCACGCGTTGATCGAGACGATGCGGGTGGGCCGGGCGTGCGCAGCGCTCGGGGCGAGATGCGCGCCGGCAACAGCCACGGCGATTGCGGCGCAGGCGGCGGCGATGACGGATGACTTTCGCCCGATGCGGTTGCTACTGTGCGTCCGTGGCCCGAGACACACTCCGTGGCGGGCGCAATTTTGCAAGATTGATCCGAGAGAGGTCTTCATGGTTTTCCCGCGCCGCGCGGCGTTTAGCGCCGCCGTTTGCCTAGCCTGTTTCAGCCTCCCCGTCGAGGCCCGCGCCCAAACCCCCGTGCTCCTTGAGGGCGTCGTCGTCACCGCCAGCCGCTCAGCTGAAAGCGCCGCCAAGGTCGGCAGCAGCATCACCGTCATCGGCCGTGAAGAGATCGAACGCGCGCGCGCCTCGAACGTGAAGGAGTTGCTCGAAACCGTGCCGGGCCTCGCCGTCAACGAGGCGGGGGGCGCGGGCGGCACGGCCAGCGTTTTCATTCGCGGCGCCGACTCTGACCACACCCAGGTGCTGATCGACGGGGTGCGCGTGAACGACCCGGGCCAGGCTTCCGGCGAGTTCGACTTTTCGCTTCTCACGCTCGCCAATGTGGAGCGCATCGAGGTGCTGCGCGGGCCGCAATCGGGCCTTTACGGGAGCGACGCCATCGGCGGCGTCATCAACATCATCACCAGGAAGGGCGAGGGGCCGCTGCAGGGCGTCGTCGAGGCCTATGGCGGGCGCTACGGCACGCATGCCGAGCGCGGCGCAATCTCCGGCTCGCATGACGGGATCGCGGTTTCGGCGGCCGCCACGAACTATCGCACATCCGGGTTTTCGCGCTCGAAGCTCGGGCGCGAAGACGACGGCGCGGAGAAGCAGTCCGCCAACATCCGGATGGACGCCGACCTGACGGCGAACGCGGGGATAACCGTGGCGCTCGGCCGCTATCACGTAGACGCGGACGTGGACACCAACGTGGCGCGCGGCGAGGACGACACGGCGAAGCGCCTGCTCACGACCGGCGCGCTGACCGGCCGCTGGGATTTGATGGAGGGCGCATTGCGCAACAAGATCACGCTGTTCGCCAACGAGACCGTGCGCACATTTTTCGACGACGACGCCAGCTCCCGCGCCGGGCTCCAGCCGCAAACGGACGTGTTCGAGGGCCAGCGCTTCGGCGTGGAGGCGCAGTCCGACATAACCGTGCGCGCCGTCGACCGGTTGACGCTTGGCGGGCGCGTGGAGCGCGAGACCGGCCGGCAGACCACCGAGACCACGACGGGGAACACAGTCGCTTTTTCAGGGGAGGAGCGGACAAGCGCCGCGTTCGGGCTCTACGAGTTCAACCCGTTCGAGGCGCTCACGCTCACAGCCGCGGCGCGGACGGAGGACTTCGGGTCGGCCGGCGTGGAGGACACTTACCGCTTCACCGGCGCGTGGCGCTTCATGGATGGCGCCAAGCTGCGAGCGAGCTACGGAACGGCCGCCAAGGCGCCGACTCTGTCTCAGCGCTTCGCCAACTCGGCGCTGACCGTCGGCAACCCCGATCTCGCGGTGGAGAAGAGCACGGGCTTCGACGCAGGGGTTGATCAAAGCCTGCTCAGCGGCAAGCTCACGCTGTCGGCGACGTATTTCCAGAACGAGATCACCGACCTCATCGAGTTTTTCGACGCGGACGGTTTCGGCGTGGGCGCGCGCGGCACATTCGAGAACATCCGGGCGGCCGAAACGTCCGGCTGGGAGTTCGCCGCCGGGGTCGTCCCCGCCTCCTGGCTGCGGCTCGACGCCTCCTACACCTATCTCGACGCGGTGGACGCCGAAACGGGCGCGCCCCTGCAACGCCGGCCCGAACACACCGCCTCCGTGCGCGCGACCTTCACCCCGACCGAGGCGTTCAAGCTCACCGCCTCCGCGCTGTATGTGGGCGAGCGCTTCAACAACGCGGACAGGGCCAACCCGCTCGACGACTATGTTCGCGTGGACCTCAACGCGGCCTACGCCTTCACACCCAACGCCGAGCTTTTTATGTTTGTGGAGAATTTGGGCGGCGCGGACTATGAGGAGATCCAAAACTTTAACACTGCGGATCGGTCGGTTTTCGCCGGCCTGCGCGCGCGGTTCTAGGGGCGCATGAAAACGCCGCTTCTGTTTATCGTGCTGGGGCTCTCGACGGCGGCGCTGTTTGCGCTGTCGCTCTCGATTGGGGCGGCGCCCATCCCGCCCCTTGCGGCGGCGTTGGCGCTTGTCGGTTACGGCGACCCGGTGGATGTGCTGATCGTGCGCGAGTTGCGGCTGCCGCGCGCGCTACTCGGGGCGCTGATCGGGGCGACGCTCGCCCTATGCGGCGCAGCGTTGCAGGGCCTCGTGCGCAACCCGCTCGCGGCGCCGTCGGTGTTCGGCGCGCCGAGCGCGGCGGCGTTCGGCGCGGTGGCGGCGATCGCTATGGGGGCGGCGGACGTTCTGTCCTACGCGCTCCCTGTCGCGGCGATGCTGGGCGCGCTGCTGTCGGTCGGCGCGCTGCTGCTACTCGCCGGGCCGTCCGCCAGCATGCTGACGCTCATTCTCTCCGGCCTCGCCCTGTCGAGTCTGGCGAGCGCCGCCGTTTCTCTCGCTCTTAACCTAGCGCCGAATCCGTTCTCGGCGCTCGAAATCGCGTTTTGGCTGCTCGGCTCGCTGGAGGATCGCAGCTTCCAGCATGTGGCCATGGCCGCGCCGTTCCTGGCCGCGTGCTGGCTGATCCTGCTCGCGACGCGGGCGCCGTTACGCGCGCTGACGCTCGGCGAGGAGGTGGCGCGAACGAGCGGCGTCGATCTCGGCCGACTGCGGCTCGCCGTCGTCTTCGGCGTCGCCTGCGGGGTGGGCGGCGGGGTCGCCGTGGCGGGCGTCATCGGGTTCGTCGGCCTCATGACGCCGCATGTGGTGCGGCCGTTCGTCGGTCATGACCCGGCGCGCGTGCACCTTCCCGCCATGCTCGCCGGGGCCGCGCTCGTGCTCGCCGCCGATTGCGCGGCGCGGCTCATCCCGTCCACGGGCGAAATCCGCATCGGCGTCCTAACATCGCTTATCGGCGCGCCGTTTTTCATCTGGCTCGTCTGGCGCGAGCGCGGACGCGACCTGGTGGCGCGAGGGTGACATGAGCTTGACGGTGCAAGGCGTGAGCGTGTCGCTGGGGCCCAGGCGGGCGCTGGCGGACGTGTCGTTTGCGGCGCCGGTGGGCCAGCTTCTGGCGCTCGTCGGGCCGAACGGCGCAGGAAAAACCACCCTGCTCAGAGCGATCGCGGCGCTTATCCGCTTTGACGGCGCGATTGCTTGGGAGGGCCGCTCGCTGGCCTCCCTACCAGCCAGGGAGCGCGCGCGGCAGCTCGCCTATTTGCCGCAAGGGCACGTGGCGCACTGGCCGATCACGGCGCGCCAGACGGTCGCGATCGGCCGCGCGCCCCACGCCTCCAGCCTCGGACGCCTGCATCCCGAGGATGACGCCGCCATCGACGCGGCGCTCGCGCAGACCCGGGCGGCCGAGTTCGCCGACCGCCGCGTCACGGAGCTGTCCGGCGGCGAGCGGGCGCGGGTGATGCTGGCGCGAGCGCTCGCTGTCGGAGCCCCTGTGCTGCTTGCCGACGAACCAACCGCATCGCTCGATCCGGCGCACCAGCTCTCGGTCATGGCCCTGCTGCGCGAGGTCGCGCGGGGCGGGCGCCTCGTCATCGCCGTCGTCCACGACCTGACGCTCGCCGCGCGCTTCGCCGACGCGGCGCTGGTGCTCGACGCCGGGCGCGTCGCCGCTTACGGCCCCGTCGCGGAGGCGTTGAAGCCCGCGGTTGTGCGCGGCGTGTTCCGGGTGGAGTGCGAAACGATCACGGTGGCGGGGACGCCCGCGCCGATCCCATTTCAGGCGCTTGATTGATCGGTGAACTCTGCAAGAGCGGCCTCAAGACGCGCAAAATCGTCGTCCGATCCGGGCAAGCCAAATCGCACCCAGGCCGGATTGAAGTCGAACACGCGCGTCCAGATGCGGCGGCTTGCCAGATTCGCGTGCAGACGCCCGGCTTGGGGATGCGCGGCCAGCCGATAAAGCGGGGCGCCGCCGACGATCTCGCACCCACTCGCGCGCAAAATCCCGTCGAGACGGTCGGCGAGGCGCCCATGCTCCCGCCGCGCCTTCTCCGCCCAGGCCGCATCCCGCAGCGCCGCCTCGCCGACATGGAGAGCGGGACCGGACACGGCCCACGGCCCAAGCAGAGCCGCAAGCTTTTCCATTAGCGCTGGCGCACCGACCGCGAAGCCAAGCCGCAGACCCGCCATCCCGTAGAACTTGCCGAACGAGCGCAGCGCGATCAGCCCATCGCCGCCCGAGCCGCACACGCTGATCTCCGGCGCGCAGTCCGCGAACGCCTCGTCCACAACCAGGAAGCCGCCGCGCTTCGCCAGACGCGCCCCCGCCGCGGCCAGGGGGTCCGGCGAGTGCGTCCGCCCGTCCGGATTGTTCGGGTTGACGACGACCGCCACGTCGCAGCCATCGCTCTCCTCAAGCCCGCCAATCAACGCGACGTCGCTTCCCGCAAGGCGCCAGCAGGCCGCGTGCTCGGCATAGGTGGGCGAGACGACGCCGACGCGCGCGCCAGGGCGCAGAAACGGGATCAACTGGATCAGGATTTGCGTTCCCGGCGCGGCGACGACCGCATATGACGGGGCGCAGCGATACGCATGGCGTGCGGCGACATGCAGACGCTTCAGCGCGCTAGCGGTCGGCAGGCGCGTCCACGCCTCGCCCGGAAGCTGGGTTAGCGGATACGAGAACGGGCTGATCCCGGTCGACAGATCGAGCCAGCCGTCGCCGGGCGGATCGCCGCCGTGCTTCACCGCGCATCCTGCGGAGCGGCGTCGACGCCCAACACGGCGACGATTTGCAGGAGGCGCGGCGGATCGCTGACGCGCCTGGCCAGCGCGCCGATCAGCAGCGTGCGCACGAGCTTGTCCGCCGCCTCCAGCAGGGCCGCCCGCCGCTCGGGGCGCTCGATATATTCGGTCGTCATATAGAACATGTTGCGGATGATGATGGTCGAGACCTGTTGCACGGACTCGTCGTCCAGCACGGGGGTGAGGCCGAGCAGCCGGAAATCCTCCGCCATGTCAGCGGCGAAGCCGGCGATGGCCTCGCGCAGGGCCTCGCGAAGCCGCGGCGACGAGCCGTTCAGCTCGCTAAGGCCGATGATGAACGCCTCCGGGTTCGCCTCGACGAAGTCGAAGAACAGCTTGATCGTCTCCTTCTTGGCGGCTCTTGTCCGCTTGAGGTTGAGCGCGAACTCGTCCTCTTCGCCGGAGTGAATCGGCGCGAGAGACTGGGCGACCGTGCGGCGCATGTCGCGCAAGGGCTGGCGGAGTTCCGCCACCACGGACTCGATGAGCGCGAGGCCCAGATCGTCCATGCCCTTGAAGTGACGATAAAAGGTGTTGGGGTTGAGCCCCGCTTCGCGCCCCAGCTCGCGCACGCCGAGCGCACGAATGCTGCGCGTGTGAACGGCAAGCCGCAAGGCCGCCTGAATTAGGAGTTTCTTGCCTTTAGCGATGAGAGGTTCGTGATCCGCCATAACGCCCCGCACGCTACGTCATATCGGCGCGGTTTGGAACATCGGGCCGCCATTCAGTCACAATTTCCGCCCTGTGACATTTTGAACGCGGGAGGCGGTGATTTTCGCTGCGGCCCGACTCGCCCCGCATATTTTTGCAGACAATCGTCTACTTCAGCGGCAAGCTGTTAAAAATTTATAAAAATATTTGTGGGAGGCGTAAGATGCTCTTACGGCGGTGTGCGTGGGGCTTGGCCTGCGGCGTTGCGATGATTTGCCTTTCGCCCGCAGCAGGGAGAGCCGACTGGGCGCAAAGCTTCGGCATCGGGCAGAAGTCCAGCAACTTGGGCCAGGCCGTGACCGCCACCGCCGATGACTATGACGCTTTTTACACCAACCCCGCGGGCGCGGCAAACTTCGATGCGCCGTTCATCGGTTTCGGCGTCAAAACGCTGGACACGCGCCAACTCGATCTCCGGCAAACGGACGTGCAAACCGCGCTCCCCGGCGGCTTTCCTATTCTTGTTCCTGGCAAGGACGGCCTCGATCTTTCGCCTGAGGAAACGCTGACGAACTCCGACATCGCTATCGTGCCCTCAGCGGGCGGCTATGCGCCCATCCCCGGCGCGGAGAACATCGTCGTCGGCATTGGCGTCGGCGTGCCGTTTCTCGTCGCGGCGAACTTCGGCAACGACGAAGACCCCGGCAACTACGGCAAGTTCAATGTGACCGATGCGGCGATCGTGGTGGTGGAGGTGTCGCCCACGCTCGCGATAAAGGTGAATGATCGCCTCAACGTCGGCGCGTCAGTGGGCGTCACCACGTTCAAATATCTTAAACTGGAGCAAGACTTCGGCACGCGCCTCGGCACACCGAGCCTCGCCTCGGTCGGCATTGAGACCGACAGCGACGTGGGGCTGCCCGTCTCGCCGTGGGAGTTCCAGACAGCGCCATTGGATGTGTCGTTCACGCTGGGCGCGCAGTATCAACTCACCGACCGTCTGCGCGTCGGCGTCACCTATCGCTCGGAGACACCCGAGACGTTCGAGGGCGGCGTGAATGTGGCGGCGCTCGGCTTCCTGAATTTCGAAGACCGTTTCAAGTTCGAGGCGGAACTGCCCCGCCACCTGCAACTCGGCCTCGCCTATCAGGCGACCCCCGCGCTGATGCTCTCCGCCGACGCGCGCTGGACGAATTGGAGCGCGACGAAAGGCTTCGGCTCGCCTGCCGAAATCAAGGTGACGGAAGGCAATATTGACGTGTTCGACGCGATTGGCCTCGGCAGCATCCTTGGAGCACCAGTGGAGTCGCTCACGATCAATTACGATGCGCAGGACACCGTCTCGCTGCACTTCGGCGCGGCCTACAAGCTCACCCCGGCGTTCGAACTGCAGATGGGCTACGTGTACGACCCCTCGTTCATGCCGGAGGACGCCGCCGACCTCATCACCACCTCGTCGAACCGGCACATCTTGTCGCTCGGCGGCGAGTACAAGAAGCAGGGCGCGTCGGGGCAGTGGACGTTCAACGCGGGCGGCCAGCTCATCCTCTACGAAGATCGCACGATTGATGCGAACGAGAGCGCGACGGCCGGCGGCGTGAACACCATCATCGAGGATTTGCTCGTCGGCGAACCCGACCTCGAATACAAGCGCAACATCCTCGGGGGCTTCGACATCGGCGGCTATGTCTGGTCGGTCGGCGCGTCGCTGTCCTACCGGTTCAACGGCGCGAAAGACCCGTTGGAGCCGCGCTGATGCTTTGGCGGGCTGCGCTCATGGCTGTGCTGGCCGCGCTGGCGTTCCCGGCGGAGGGGCGCGACGCTCGCGCGGCAGCTAAAAACCGGCAGGCCGCCGCTTTGGAGCGTGAGGCCGAGGCGCGCAACATGCTGGGCGCGTACACCATCCCGCAAATCCGGCCGAAAACGACGCGCGACTCGGGCCGCGAAGGCATGATGCTGTTCATCCGCAATGCGAATTTCCGCTTCGTGCGCGGCGTCGGGTTTTTTGGGGAAGACCTCATCGTCGCGGTGAACGCGAATGACGGCCTCTCGCCCGTGATCTTCGACGATCCGCAGGCCGTGACCCTGCGCGTGCTCTCCGGCTCGCTCGTCGTCTCCCCGCAGGCGCTCACAGATCTCCTCAACTCGCACGTTTTCAACTTCGCGGGCGCGCCCGTGCGCAACCTTCGCGCCGCGACTGCTGTGAACGCGCTCACCCTTTCCGGCGAAATGAATCGGCGCGGCAAGTGGGCGCCTTTTTCCATGACCGGGCTGGTGACGATGGAGGGCGGCTCGCGCATCGCCTTCGCGCCCGCCGAAATCGCTATCGACGGACGCTCCGCCACCGAACTGCTCAAAGCGGCGAACGTCGCGCTGGACGAACTCATCCGGCTGGAGGCGCCCGGCGTGAAGCTTGAGGGCGACGTGATCCGCATGGACGCCGCCGCGCTGTTCCCGCCGCCCAAGATGGCGTTCGACCTCGCCGCCGCCAGCGTGGATGCGCGCGGCCTGCGCCTCACCATGACCGCGCCGCTCGCCCCTGCCTGGCCGAAGCCGCCGCTCGCCCGCGACAGCTACGCGCTCATCAAGGGCGGCGACGTGAAGTTTTTGACAGTCATGACGGTAAACACCCTAATGCAGATCGTGGCGGCGGACGGCGGCGCGCTCGACTTCTCGCTCTATGACTACCGGCCGCAGCTTGCCGCCGGGACATTTCAGTTCCGGATGGACGGCGGGCTGATCGTGTCGCTGGCGCGCTCCGGCGATCCGGAGGCCCTGAAGTGAGGGCGGCGGCGCTCATCGCGCTTCTCGCGGCCGCGCCCGCGCTGGCCGAGACGCCAGAGATTGCCCGGCAGCAGCGCGAGTTGGACGCTCGACGCGAGGTGTGGGAGGCGCGGGACATCCCCGGCGGCCTTGTGGGCGCGGAGGCGGCCGGCACCGTCACCTCACGCTCCTCCGGCGTGAACCGCGTGGCGCTGTACCTGCAAAATGTGAATTTCACCTTCACCAGCGGGATCGGCTTTTATGTGCGCAATCTCGCCGTCACGCTGGAGCTGAAGACGCCTGACGGCATTGTGGATTTTGACCGGCCCGGCAGTTTCGCCATCCGCATTCATCGCGGCGAAGCGCTGCTGCGCCCGCATCACCTCAACGCGCTGTTCAACCGCCATGTGCTCGTCTATCGCCCGCGCGCGCTGTCGAACATGCGCATCCGCACGGCGCCGGGCCGCATGTACGCCGAGGCCGACCTGCATTTGCGCGGCTTCGACATCCCCACCAGCCTCGGCGGGCGGCTGGCGCTCACGCGCGACAACCGGCTGCTGTACCAGATCGACGAGGTGGAGGCATTCGGCATTCCCGTGGAGTGGCTGCTGAAGCGCCTGGGCCTCGGCCTCACCGACCTTGCGAGCCTGGAGCGCCCCGGCGTTTCGCTGCAAAGCTTTGCGCTCCGCATCGACCACCGCCGCGCCTTCCCCATGCCGGAGCTGCGTGGCGACATCGCCCGCGCCCGCCTCGGCCCGGACGGCTTGCGCCTTACCTTCGCGGATAGCGCGGGCGTGACGTTCGACCTGCCGGAAGGGCGCGGCGAGAGCTTCATCTGGGCGCAGTCCGGCGACCTGAAGTTTTTCGGCGTCGTGGCGCTCAACGCGCGCATCCTGGTGAAGCCGGGTGCGCCACGGCGGCTCAACTTCAATCTCTACGACTACCGCCGCCAGTTGAGCGCCGCGACGGGCCGGCTTGACGAGAACGGCGTCATGACCATCACCACGGCGGATTAGCGGATGACCTACGATTACGTCATCGTCGGCGGCGGCTCAGCGGGCTGCGTGCTCGCCAACCGGCTTTCGGCGGCGGGCGCGACCGTCGCGCTGCTCGAAGCGGGCCCGCGCGACGCCAACCCGCTCATCCACATGCCCGCCGGGTATGTTGCGTTGATGCGCCTCGGCACGCTCGATTGGGGCTATCACACCGAGCCGCAGGCGAACTTGAACGGGCGCCGGCTGTTCTGGCCGCGCGGGCGGGTGCTCGGCGGGTCGAGTTCGGTGAATGCGACGGTCTACATCCGCGGCGTGCCTAGCGATTACGACGGGTGGGCGCAGGACGGCGCGCTCGGCTGGGGCTGGGCGGAAGTTCTGCCCTACTTCAAGCGCGCTGAGGCGTATCAAGGCGAGTGCGGCGATCACCACGGGCGCGATGGCCCGCTGCTCGTCGCCCGGCCCGGCGCGGAGCACCCGCTCGCTAAAGCCTGGATAGCAGGCGGCGTCGAGGCGGGGTATCCGTATTGCGATGATTTCAACGGCGCCAGCCAGGAGGGCTTCGGCCCCATCGACTGCACGGTGGCGAACGGGCGGCGGGCGAGCGCGGCGGCGTGCTATCTGCGCCCGGCGCTGGCGCGGCCCAACCTGACCGTCATCACCGGCGCGCGGGCGACGCGGGTGATGATCGAGAAGGGGCGCGCGGTGGGCGTCGAGTTCGCGCGCGGGCGAAGGCGGTTAGAGGCGCGGGCGGCGCGCGAGGTCATCCTGTGCGGCGGCGCCGTGAACTCGCCGCAGTTGCTCATGCTCTCTGGCGTGGGGCCGGCGGACGACCTGGCGCGCGCGGGCGTGACGCCGCTGCACGATCTGCCCGGCGTCGGCGAAAATCTGCAGGATCACTTGCATGGGATCGTGAAGCAGGCGTGCCCGCTCCCCGTCTCGTTGCTCAAGGATTTGCAGCCGCTGGGATTTTCTCGCGCGCTGGCCGCTTATGCGAGCCATAAGACCGGGCCGCTCGCCAAAGTGGGGCTGGAGGCGCTCGCTTTTGTGAAAACGCGGCCCGAAGCCATCGCGCCGGAGTTGCAATATCACTTCGTCATGCTGCTGTATGAGGATCACGGCCGACGCATCGATTGGCGCCGCCACGGCTACATGGCCTATTTCAACATGTCGAGGCCGCAAGCTCGGGGCCGCATCGCGCTCGCCTCCGCCGACCCGTTCGCCGCGCCGCTCATCGACCCGAACTACCTCAGCGCAGGCGAGGATGTGCGCCTGCTGCGCGAAGGCGTGCGAATTAGCCGGGAGGTATTCCGCCAACCTGCGTTCGATGCGTTTCGTGGCGAAGAGCTCTTGCCCGGCCCGGCTGTAGAGGCCGACGCCGAGATCGACGCGCACAACCGCGCAACAGCGCAGTCGATCTATCACCCGGTTGGAACCTGCCGCATGGGCCAGGACGAGATGGCGGTGGTCGACAAGGCTTGCCGCGTGCGCGGGCTTGAGGGGCTGCGGGTCGTCGACGCCTCGGTGATGCCCCGCCTCATCAGCGGCAACACCAACGCGCCGACCATCATGATCGCGGAGAAGGCGGCCGACATGATCCTCGGCCGCCCAGGGGGTCACGCCGCGACTTCTTCCGGATAATGCCGCCGGCGCCACGCCTCCACGCGCGGGTTCATGACGCGGAACCAGACCGGCGGCACGAGCGACATGATGAGCATCGTCGGATAGCCGTAAGGCAGTTGCGGCGCCTCGTCCTCATCGTAGTGCTGCAGCACGGGGTAGCGCCGCTGCGGGTGCTTGTGATGATCCGAGTGCCGCTGCAGGTTGATGAGCAGGTAGTTCGTGAACTGGTGTGAGGCGTTCCACGAGTGTCGCGGCTGCACACGCTCATAACGGCCGTCGGCGAGCTGGCGGCGGCGCAGGCCGTAATGCTCCACGTAGTTGATGATCTCCAGCAGGGTGAAGGCGACGAACGCCTGGAGCGCGAAGAGGCCGACGCCGAACCATCCGGCCAGCGCGTAGGCGGTCGCGAAGTAAGCCACGTAAGCAAGCAAATAGCGCCAGAACGGGTTGGACAGCCCCCAGAACGACTGGTTGCGCCGCGCCATGCGATCGCGCTGAATGCGCCAGGCGGAGGCGAGGCTGCCGAACACGGCGCGGGGATAGAATTTGTAAATGCTCTCGCCGTAGCGCGCGCTCACCGGGTCTTTCGGCGTGCCGACATGGATGTGATGGCCGTGGACATGCTCGATGCAGAAATGGCCGTAGAGCGTCGAGGTCATCAGGATTTCGCTCAAAGAGCGCTCGAATTTGTTGGTCTGATGCATCAACTCGTGCGCGTAGGTGATGCCGATGCCGCCGGTGAGCAGCCCGATGGCGATCATGGTGACGACGTAATTTTTCTCCGGGTCCGGGTTCGCGCCCGCGAAAGCGATGACGGTGAAAATCAGCCCGATCTGGATCGGAACCCACATCCAGGTGATGGCGCGATGGAAGATGAGCGCGCGCTCTTCGGTTTTCGGGTCGAGGTTCGATTTGGTCACGCCCATCAGGTAATCGACGACGGGAATGATGAGAAAAGCGTAAACGATGCCGCCGTAACTCCACAGCCCGCCATAGGCGACGCCGAGCGCCGCGATCGGCAGGAAGCTGAGCGACACGAGGAAAGGCAGTGCGTGCACGAACATGGGCGTCCTCCATAGTCTCTTATGGTAGACAAGTGTAGATCAAAACGGGCGCAAGGTATACGGTTGTCTTCAATGCGCCGCGCCCGAGCCGCCTGTCATCCATGCCTCCGCCCCCCGCGTTATGCTGCGTATGCTGTCATAATCCGGCCCTCACATGAACCTCTCCCGAACCCGCTCGCTCCGCCCCGCCCTCACCTATCTCGGCGCCGCCCCGTTCCTGATCTGCGCCCTGTGCCTTGCCCTTGGCCTGGAGCGCGCGCCGCTGATCGGGGAGCCGGCTCAAGCGGCGGCGAGCTACGGCTTGACGATCGCGTCTTTCCTGGCGGGCGCGCATTGGGGCCAGCATATGTGGGTCGGCGCGCGGTCGGGGATCGATTTGCGCTTGAGCAGCGTCGGCGCGGCCTTGGCGGCGTGGGGCGGCTATCTCTGGCTGTCGCCGGCGTGGTTCTTTGTCGCGCTCATCGCGGTTTTTGGCGCGCTGCTGTTCGTCGATGCGCTGTTGCGACGGGCTGACCTCATCGACGAGGGCTACTTTCGGCTGCGCGGGCGCGTCACCGCGATTGTGGCGGCGGCTTTGGCGGTTAGCGCGGCCGCGTCTTCAGGTTGAGCGCACGAGGCCTGCATGGTGCCCAGGGACGGAATTGAACCGCCGACACGCGGATTTTCAGTCCGCTGCTCTACCAACTGAGCTACCTGGGCGAACCAGGCGCATGAATGCGCGGCGGTGCCGCGACGCGCCAAGGCAGACCGGACGTATAAGGAATAATCGCGGCGCTGTCGAGCGCCCATTTCCTGAAGCGCGCGACGCTTTCACCTTGACAGCGCCAGGCGCGCAAGGTTCCTCCAGCGCATGGAAAACGCCACGCCAGACAAGCCTGCTCCCCCGTTCAACCGCGAAGCCGCCGCGACGCCGGGCGTGCTCGAACGCGTCGCCCCTAGCCTGCGCCGTATTCTGGCCGACAACCCCTCGCCGTTCACCTTTCAGGGCACCAACACCTATGTGGTCGGCGAGGGCGACGTGGCCGTGGTCGATCCGGGGCCGAACGACGCCGCCCATCGCGAGGCGCTGCTGGCCGCGCTGCGGGCGACGGGCGAACGCGTGGCCTCCATCATCCTCACCCACGCGCATCCAGATCACAGCGCCGGCATCCCCGCGCTGAAGGCGGCCACGGGCGCCGTCACCTACGCTTACGGGCGTCCGCACGATGCGGCGGCGGTGCGGACGCCGTCCGGCAAGGATGTGATCGACCTGGCGTTCCGCGCCGATGAGAAGCTGCGCGACGGCGACCGGCTGGAGGCGGGCGGCGTCGCCATCGAGGCGCTGCACACCCCGGGCCACGCGCCCGACCACCTGTGTCTGGCGCTGCCCGCCTCGAAAACGCTGCTCTCCGGCGATCATGTGATGGGTTGGAACACGAGCGTCGTCGCCCCGCCCGAGGGCCGGATGGGCGATTATATGCGCTCGCTGGAGCGGCTTTTGCCCCGGGATGACGTGGCGTATTTCCCCGGCCATGGCGGGAGGATCGACGAACCCCAGCGTCTGGTGAAGGCGTTCATCGTGCACCGGCGCTGGCGCGAGGCGGAGATCGTCGACTGCCTGCGGGCGGGCCTTAATACGGTCCGCCAAATTGTTCCCAGAATTTACGCGCAGCTCGACGACGCTCTGCACGGCGCAGCCGCTTTAGGCGTCTACGCTCATATAGAGCTTCTTCTGGAGACAGGGCGCGTGAAAAGTCCGGATCCCCTCGGAATGGAGGCGCGCTTCTATCCGGCCGAATAGGCGGGGGAGCGCCTGGGCGCGCGAGATCGACAGGCGGCGGCGGCTCGCGCAACGCGGCCTCGCGATCGCGCGAGCGGTCGGGTCGGCGGGCGGCTTCTTCTTTTTTACGCGCTTTTTTCGCAGCCTCCTCGCGCAGCGCGACGGCGCGCGACATCGCCTCGGCGGTCTCGATGGCGGCGAGGCGAGTTTTCACCTCGCCCAGAAACGCGCGCACGCGCTCGGCGTTGCGCCCCAGATCGTGCTGGCCGAACCGGGCAGAGGACCGGGCGTCGATGCGCGCCCGGCTGTCGTCGCCGCTCACCCGCACCGCCACGTCGTCGGTGAAGCCGAAGATGAACGAGCGCGCGCTCGCCTCAATCGCGCCGGCTTTGCCGGGCGCGGGCGGCTCCTCGGCGACGATGCGCCAATTGAGGGACGTCACCGCCTCCCGCACGGCGGAGAAGGCCTCGCTCGCGGAGCGGGTGGTGGTGATGGGCTGGAGATCGGGGTAGGCGGCGGCCTGGCTCTCGGCCGCGGCGCGCGGATAATCCGCCGGGTTGGCTTCGCCCACGCGCGCGGCGGCGATTTTTTCAAAGCGTGGCGGAGATTTGGTGTCGGTCGTCACATCGGTGATGCGGGGCAGCGCCATCAGGTTCGGCAGCGACCACAGCGGGAACGCCAGCAGCAGCGCGCTCATGAACGCGCCGGAGAAGGCGAGGCCCGCGCCTTTGTGCCCATCCTTCCAGATGCCGACCAGCGCCGCCGCCGCCAGCACGAGCGCGACAACGCCGCCGGTCACGGCGACCCCGAACAGCTGCATGGCCGCTGGCGTGTTGATTTGCCCGAAGCGGTGCGCGCAGAAGGTGATGACGAACAGCAGCAGGAACATCAGCGCGATGCGCTGGCTCCAGACCGCTTTGCGGGACTCGTGCTGCAGATAACGCATTCAGCCTCGTGATTTAGTCCGATCAATCGCCACTCTACCCCGTTTCGCGCGGGACACAACCACGCGGCGATAGCGCAAGTATGGCGCCGGCGCTTAGCCCTCGCGTTTTTGACCGTCATCCACCGGAAACGATGGCGGGAGCGCATGTCGCGATTGCGGTGATGACAGTTTTGTGACAAAGCTCCACACTCTTCGGTTGAATTCAACCTTTGTTCTGTATTGCTTAAATTTTTATCTTCGGTTCGCGCTTCGTTCGCGAGACCGCACCAGAGGACGATTTATGCGGCGCGCGCTCATCGGCGACCACCCGGCGATCATGTCGCTGCTGAGCGCCACGGGCGGCTACACGGACGTGATGGATTGGCGGGCCGCTGGCGCTCACGGTCGCAGGCGCTACGACGAACTGGTGCTTGTCGGCCTGCCGCATGGTGACAGCCCTCACCCGCTCAACCATATGGCGGCCATGCGCGGTTACGCCGCCCGGCGCGTGACGCTCGTCTCCAGCCTGGACGTGTACCCCAATCCCAGCCTGCCGCTGGATGAAGACGCCGCGCTGGACGCCTGGCCGAACACGTCTGGCGGGCGCGCGCACATCGCGCTCGAGCGCTGGGCGTTCGCCTCGTTCGATGCGGTGTTCGTGGTGCGCGTTCCAACCCTATACGGCCCCGGCGCTCCGGGCGAGATGGATGCGCTGATGCGCGGCCATACGGGCGCCGTCAATCCGGCGGCGGTGCGCCAGTGGTATCCCGCCTCCCGTCTCCAGACCGACCTCGTCATCGCCCGGCACAAGCGCTTTCCCATCGTCAATCTGGCGACGGAGCCGCTTTCGACCGCACGCATCGCCGCTCGGCTTTTCCCCGGCCGCGCCTGTGGGCCGCCCGCGGCGCCCGCGCCATACTCCCGGCTCATAACGAAGCACGCAGGGCATTTCGGCGGGCGTTGCGGCTACATCATGCGCGCGGAGGATGTGCTCGCCGACATGGCCGCGCTCGCCCAGGCGCTCGACGCGCTGAAGCCGGGACGGATCGCCGCCCCCGCCTGAAACAGGGCGTTGCCGCGAGCGACGGAGCGCTGATACAAGCGCAGGACACAAACCTTCGTGCGCGCCTCATGCAGAAAATCCACAAAACCACCCTTGGCAAGCTCGGCTTCATCGCGCGCGGCGCAACCGGCCCGTGGCGCGCCATGCCGGACTTTCTCATCATCGGCGCGCAGAAGGCGGCGACGACATCGCTGTTTCGCTACATTCTGCAGCATCCGGACGTGGCCCCGCCCTATCGCAAGGAAATTCACTATTTTGCGCACAAGTACGCCGAAGGGCTGAACTGGTATCGGGCGCATTTCCCGCTCAAGGTCGCGAAGGGACGGCGCGTCACGGGTGAGGCGAGCACGTCCTATCTGTTCACGCCGGGCGTCGCCGAACGCGTGAAGGCCGAGGCGCCTGACGTCCGTCTCATCGTGATTTTGCGCGATCCCGTGGCCCGGGCGCTGTCGCAGCATCAGCACAACGTGCACAATGGACATTACAGCATGACCTTCGCGGAGGCGATCCAGCGCGAGGCGGCGCACGATTGGGCGGCGGAGACGAACGCGGCGAAAATCCGCCGGGAGAGATTGGCCGCGCGCGGCTTTTATGTGGAGCAGATCGAGCGTTGGCTTGCGCATTTCCCGCGCGAGCGGTTCGCGTTCGTCAAATACGAGCGGTTCATCGCCGATCCCAACGCGGAACTGGCGCGCATCTTCGGCTTTCTCGGCCTCGCGCCGTTCCAGGCGGATGCGTCGCGGCGCTACAAGTCGCGGGGCGCGCGCGAGACCATCGACGCGGAGACGGCGGCCTATCTGCGCGCCCGCTTCGCTGAGGCGAACGCGCGGCTGCCTGCGCTGATCGGCCCGGAGTTCGCGTGGGAGTGAGGCTGCGAGCAAGACGTGGCGGACCCAAGAGGATTCGAACCTCTGACCTCTGCCTTCGGAGGGCAGCGCTCTATCCAGCTGAGCTATGGGTCCTGCGCGCGCCGACCATAACGCATGCCGCCGGAGACTGCAAACCGCAAGCTGGCGCTTGCGGCCGCTAAAAGCCTTCCAGCACGATCTTGCCCATTGCGCCGCCGCTTTCGATGAGCGCGTGTGCGCGCTTCAGGTTTTCAGCGTTGATGCGTCCGTAATGCTCGCCGAACGTGGTTTTGAGCACGCCGCTTTCGACCAACCGCGCGACCTCATCCAGCAGGTTATGCTGCTCGATCATGTCCGGCGTTGTGAACAGCGACCGGGTGAACATGAACTCCCAGTGCACGCTGACCGACTTGCGCTTGAACGGCGTCACGTCGAGCGAGGGCATGTCGTCGATGACGCAGATTTTTCCTTGCGGTGCGATGATCTCCGGGAATGCGGGCCAATGCGCGGGCGTTTGCGTCAGCGCGGCGATGAGGTTCACCTCGCCAAGCCCAACGGAAGCGAGTTGCGGCGCCATCGGCTGCGCGTGGTTGATGACATGATGCGCGCCGAGATCGCGGCACCATTCCGCAGTTTCCGACCGCGACGCCGTGGCGATGACGGTCAGCTTTGTGAGCTGGCGCGCGAGCTGTATGAGGATGGAGCCAACGCCGCCCGCGCCGCCGATGATGAGCAGGCTCTGGCCGTCGCCGCCGTCGCGGGGGACGCCGAGCCGGTCGAACAGCAGCTCCCAGGCCGTGATCGCGGTAAGCGGCAGGGCGGCGGCCTCGGCGAAGGACAGGTTCGCTGGTTTGCGCCCCACAATGCGCTCATCCACGACATGCATTTCGCTGTTCGCGCCGGGGCGGTTGATCGCGCCCGCATAGAACACCTCGTCGCCGGGCTTGAACAGCGACGCCTCGGCGCCGGCCGACCTGACAACGCCCGCGGCGTCCCAGCCGAGAATGGCGGGTTCGCCCTGCGCGCGCATCCGCATCTTGGCGTCCACCGGGTTGACCGATACGGCCTTCACCTCGACGAGCAGATCGCGCGGGCCGGGCTGCGGCTCGGGCGCGTCGAGATCGAGCAGCGACTCGGCGTGCGCGATTGGTAAACTTTTGTAATATCCAACGGCCTTCATAGGTCTGTCTCCAGCAAAAGGTTTTCACGCAAGTCAACATCGGCGACAATGCGCAGGCGCGGAATACGCCAATCTTTTGCACCAGGTACACTTATGGATACCGTCATCCCGCTCAACAAGAAGCTCAACCGCCGCTACGACACAGCGCCCGGCTGCCCGATGGAGGCGACGCTCGACCTGATCGGCGGCAAGTGGAAGGGCGTGATCATCTATCATCTGCAGGACGGCCCGCTGCGCTTCAATGAGCTGCGCAGGCGGTTGAACAAGATCACGCACCGCATGCTGACCAAGCAGCTCCGCGAGCTTGAGGACGCAGGGCTTGTCGCCCGCACGGTCTATGCGCAAGTGCCGCCGCGCGTAGATTACGCGCTTACGCCCGTCGGCGCGAGCCTGTCGCCGGTCGTTGACACGCTTTACACATGGGGCGCGCGATGGCTGCAGCAGCGCGAACAAAACCGGCATACGGCGAAATCACCGCGCAAAACCGAAGCGCTGACGATTTAGACCCGTCGCCAAGCTGCGGCGTTCGCGCTAAACAGAGGCGATGACACAGCACGCCTCCCCCATCGGCCCCGGCAGCCGCGTTTACCTCATCGACGGCTCGACCTACATCTACCGCGCCTATTTCGCCATGTTCAAAGCGAGCCAGGCGCGCGGCCGCGCCTTCACCCGCTCGGACGGCACGCCGGTCGGCGCCGTCATGACGTTCTGCAACATGCTCTGGAAGGTGCTGCGCGACGGGGTGGACGGCGGCAAGCCGACGCACGTCGCCGTGATTTTCGACCCGCCGGGCGACACCTTCCGCAGCGCGATCTACACCGACTATAAAGCCAACCGCGAGGCGCCGCCGGACGAGCTGATCCCGCAGTTCCCGCTCGTGCGCGACGCGGTGCGCGCCTTTGGCCTCACCCCGCTCGAGCAGGCGGGCTACGAGGCGGACGACCTCATTGCGACCTACGCCTGCGAGGCGGCGGCGGCGGGCGCGGAGGTGATGATCATCTCCGGCGACAAGGACCTGATGCAACTCATCTCGCCTGCCATCCGCATGTACGACCCGATGCCCGGCAACGAGCGGCGCATCGGCGAGGCGGAGGTGCGCGAGAAGTTCGGCGTCGGCCCGGACAAGGTGGTGGACGTGCAGGCGCTCGCGGGCGACCCGACCGATAACGTGCCGGGCGTGCCGGGCATCGGCGTGAAGACGGCGGCGCAGCTCATCCAGGAATATGGCGACCTGGACACGCTGCTCGCCAACGCCGCCAGCATCAAGCAGAACGCCCGGCGAGAGCGGCTGATCGAGTTCGCCGATCAGGCGCGCATCAGCCGCGACCTGGTGCGGCTGAAGACGGACACGCCCATCGAGACGCCGCTCGCCGCCACCGGCGTTGCGCCCATCGAACCGGCGCCGCTCATCGCCTTCCTGCGCGCCATGGAGTTCAAAACGCTGACCCAGCGCATCGCCGACGCGCTCGGCGTGACGCTGCAGGACGCAGCCGTGTCGCCGTCGCCGTCGCCCGCGCCGCCGCCCACGAAGACCGAACCGGGCGGCCCGAGCGGCCCCGCGCTGCTCGCCGCCGAACGCCTCGCCGCCATGCGCGCCGCGCCCTTCGACCGCGCCGCGTATCAGACGGTGACCGACCTCGGGCGGCTACAGGAGTGGATCACGGCGGCGACGGAGCAGGGCTGGGCGGCGTTCGACGTGGAGACGAACTCGCTGTATCCGACCGAGGCCGACCTCGTCGGCGTGTCGCTCGCGCTGCAACCGGGCCTCGCCTGCTACATACCGCTGGCGCACCGGGCGAGCGCCGGGCTCGATCTCGACGGCGGCGCCATCGCGCAAATTCCCTTCGCCGACGCGCTCGGCGCGCTCAAACCCCTGCTCGAAGACCCGAGCGTCATGAAGATCGCGCACAACGGCAAATATGACTGCGTGGTGCTGGGCCGGTATGGCGTGCGCGTCGCGCCGCTCGACGACACCATGCTCATGTCCTACGCGCTCGACAGCGGCAAGGGCGGCCACGGCATGGACGAACTGTCCGAGCGGCATTTCGGGCATAAGCCGATCGCCTACAAAGAGGTGTGCGGCTCCGGCAAGTCGCAGATCACCTTCGACCTCGCGCCCGTGCCGCGCGCGACCGAATACGCGGCGGAGGACGCCGACGTGACGCTGCGATTGTGGCATGCGCTGAAACCGCGCCTCGCCGCCGAGGGCGTCGCCACGGTCTATGAACGGCTGGAGCGGCCGCTCGTCTGCATTCTCGGCGACATGGAGGCGGCGGGCGTGAAGGTTGACCGGCAGGTGCTCTCGCGCCTTTCGGGCCAGTTCGCGCAGTCGCTCGGCGCGATAGAAGCGGAGATTTACGCGCTGGCGGGCGAGACGTTCAACATTGGTTCGCCGAAGCAGATGGCGGATTTGCTGTTCGGCAAGCTTGGCTATCCGGGCGCCTCCAAGACCGCCACAGGCGCGTGGAGCACCGGCGCGCGCATCCTGGAAGACCTGGTCGCCAGCGAGGAGCTGACTGAAGACCAGCGCCGCCTGCCCGCCAAGCTGCTCGAATGGCGCCAGCTTTCGAAGCTGAAAAGCACATACACCGACACGCTGCCTGACCACATCAACAAGGAAACCGGCCGCATTCACACCTGCTACTCGCTCGCGGCGACCTCCACCGGCCGGTTGTCCTCGAACGAGCCGAACCTGCAGAACATCCCCATCCGCACCGCGCAGGGGCGACAGATCCGCTCCGCCTTCATCGCGGAAGACGGGCACAAGCTTATCTCGGCGGACTACAGCCAGATTGAGTTGCGCGTGCTCGCCCACATCGCCGACATTCCGGCGCTCAAGCGCGCCTTCGCGGACGGGCTGGACATCCACGCCATGACCGCGTCCGAAATGTTCGGCGTGCCGGTCGAAGGCATGCCCGGCGAGGTGCGCCGCCGCGCCAAGGCGATCAACTTCGGCATCATCTATGGCATCTCGTCGTTCGGCCTGGCGCAGCAGCTCGGCATCGGGCGCGCCGAGGCGGGCGACTACATCGCCAAATACTTCGAGCGCTTCCCCGGCATCCGCGACTACATGGAGGCGACGAAGAAAGCGGCGCGCGCCGACGGCTACGTGAAGACGATCTTTGGCCGCAAGATGCATTTCCCCGAGATCAACTCGTCAAACCGGGCGATGAAGGCGTTCTTCGAGCGCGCGGCGATCAACGCGCCCATCCAGGGGTCGGCGGCCGACATCATCCGCCGCGCCATGATCCGTATGCCGGAAGCGCTGGCGAGGGCGGGCGTGCGCGCGCGGATGCTGCTGCAGGTGCACGACGAACTGATTTTCGAGGCTGCCGACGCAGAAGTGGACGCGACCATCGCCGCCGCCGTGCGCACCATGGAGCGCTCCGCCGAGCCCGCCGCCGCGCTCACCGTGCCGATCAAGGTTGACGCACGCGCCGCCCTCAACTGGGACGAAGCGCACTAGCGCGTGGCCCCATCCGGCGCAAAGGCGGGCAAACTCACGCTGACGCGGCCGCCGCCGCGCTCGTTCGCACCCACGGCGACGCGCCCGCCATGCATCAGCACGATGCTCTTGACGATGGCGAGGCCCAGCCCCGCGCCGCCCGTGTCGCGGCTGCGGGAGTTCTCCAGCCGCACGAACGGCTCGAACACGGCCTCGCGATGCTCCTCGGGTATGCCGGGCCCGCGATCGTCGACGGTCACCGACACCCAGTCGCCCTGCCCGGCCACGGCGACCCGGGCCTCGTGGCCGTAGCGCACGGCGTTGTCGATGAGGTTGTTGAATAGGCGTTTGAGCGCCAGCCGGCCGCCCAGCACGAAAGCTGGAGCGCCCGCTCTGCGCGCTGCGAACGACACCGGCTCGCCACGCGCGGCGCGGTCGTCCGTCTCCTCGCGCAGAAGCTCGGCCACGTCGATCAACTCCTCGTAAGGGCCGACCTGCTCCTTGCCGTGAAGCGCCAGGACCGCGTCGTCAATGAGGTTCATGATGCTGTCGATGTCGGCGATGGCGCGGCCGCGCTCGCTTTCGTCGGGAATGTGCTCGATGCGCAGGCGCAGCCGGGTGGCGAAGGTTTTCAGGTCGTGCGACACGCCGCTGACCAGCGCCACGCGCGCCTTGATGAGAACCGACAGACGCTCCTGCATCCGGTTGAAGGCGCGCACCAGGCTGCGGATTTCGGGCGCGCCGCGGGGCCGGTCGGGCAGCGGCGTGAAGCCGTTGTCGATGTCGAGACGGTCGGCGGCGGCGGCCAGATCGCGCAGCGGCTTCGCCTCGCCGCGCACGGACAGGAAGACCAGGATCGCGATGAGAAAGCCGAACAGGCTCGCCCAAAACCCTGGCGGAAAGCCGAACACCTTGATGCTGAGCACCCCGGTGGTGGCGATATCCAGGGTCTCGCCGGTCTTCAGGTTCACGAGAATGCGCGCCGAGGACGGATAGATGAGCACGCCGCGCTTAGGCGCGCCTTCGCCGGGCTGGATCAGGACGGTGACGCGTCTGTCGGAGACCGCGCCGAGATAGGCGCGAAGCGCAGCCTCAACCATCGGCGACGGCTTCCATGTCTCGGGTTCAAGCGGCGGCCCGCCTTGCGTAAGGCGCACCGACAACTCCGTGCTGTTGACCGCGCGCAGCAACAGATCGCGATCCGCCGCCGGCGCCGTCTCGAACAACTCCACAAGCGCCGCGATCTGATCGGGGAGCGGCAAGGTCATGGACTGCTTCGTGTTGCGGCTGCGCTCGGTGAAGTAGAACATCATCGCGATGATTTGCAGCGCGAGCAGGCTGATGATGAAGATCGCCATGAGCCGGGCGGTGAAGCCGAAGCGGATCATGGATTGGCGGGCGTGACGGCGGGCACGAACAGATAGCCGTTGTTGCGCACGGTTGTGATGATGGGTTGGGCCGCGCCGGTCTCAAGTTTGCGTCGCAGCCGCGAGATGGTCATGTCGATGGTGCGGTCGAACGGGTCGGCCATGCGTCCGCGCGTCCAGTCGAGAAGCTGATCGCGGGAGAGCACGCGGCGCGGCCGCAGCACGAAGCAGGCGAGCAGATCGAACTCCGCGCTCGTCAGGTGAACGCGCGCGCCAGACGCGCCCATGAGCGAGCGTTCGTCCAGGTCGATCGTGAAATCGGCGAACGCGTAGCGGCGGCTGGGCGCGCTCCCGCCTGGCTGAGCCTGCGAGCGCCGCAGAATCGCTTTCACGCGGGCGAGCAATTCGCGCGGATGGAACGGCTTACCCAAATAGTCGTCCGCGCCCATTTCAAGGCCGATGACGCGGTCGATGTCGTCGGCTTTGGCGGTCAGCATGAGGATCGGCGTCGCGCTCGTCGCCCGCAGCCGGCGGCATATGGACAGCCCGTCCTCGCCGGGCAGCATGAGATCGAGGATCAACAGATCGGGGACGCTGCGCGCCATGGCGCTTGTCATCGCCGCGCCGTCGGTCACCACTTGCACGGCGTAGTTCTCCGCCTCCAGCAGCGCTTTCACGAGGCGGCTGATTTCGGCGTCGTCCTCTACGAGCAGAATTGATGAGCCGGCGTTCATGGCGCGACGTTAACGCCCGGGCGCGCCGCACGCAAAACAATTCTGTGGAGTTACAAAACGTTACATGCGGACACAAACGTTAGAAAACGTTACTTCGTTTCGATACTGCGGTGACTTGGCCGCGGCATGGTCCTCCCGTTCAAGGCCAAACCCAAACGGAGATCGACCATGCAGAAACCTTTCCGCGCTCTCGTCGCGGTTCTCGCTCTGACGACCGCTTTCGTCTCGGCCGCTGAGGCTTTCGAACGCCGCGGAAGCGTCACCGGCCCTCGCGGCAACACGTTTTCCTCCGAAGGCTCCGTGACCCGCAACGGCGCCGGCGGATATGACTATAACCGCTCCGTCACGGGCCCGGGCGGCAACACGTGGAGCAATTCCGGCTCAGTCACGCGCGACGGCGAAGGCGGCTTCAGCCGCGAAGGCCAGCGCTCCAACCCGTATGGCGGCGGCGCGACCTATGGCGGCTCCGGCCAGTGCTCGGGCGGCGTGTGCACATACAGCGGCAGCCGTTCGCGGTACTAGGGCGGCCACACTCGGCGCCGCACATCCCAAACCCGGTGCGGCGCCGGATCATTTCCGTCCAATTTTTATGGAGATTACCGTGTTGCGCATTCTTTTCGTGGCGGCGGCTGTTCTTGGCGCCGCTTCAGGCGCCGCCCACGCTCAAAGTCTTGACTCCTCCGCCGTGATGGCGGCGTGCCGCAGCGACTATCTCACCCATTGCTTGGGCGTGGTACCCGGCGGCGGGCGCATCATCCAGTGTCTTGCGGAAAACGCCGCCGCGCTGGCCCCCGAATGCCGCCGTCTCGTTGTTTTAGGCGAGGCTTGCGTCGCGGACATCAAGCGCTTTTGCCCGGACGTTCCCGCGCAGGGAGGCGAGTTGGCCTCGTGCATTGAGAAATCGTCAGGCCAAATCAGCGTGCAATGCGCGCAAGCGCTGAAAACAGTCCGCCCGGCGCCGCGCTAGCCGCCGTCACCCGAGCGCGAGTTCGCACCAGACGGGCGCGTGATCCGACGGCTTCTCGCGCCCGCGCGGGCGTTTATCCACCTCGCACGCGGAGAGCCGCGCCGCCGCCTCGGGCGACAGCAGCAGGTGATCGATGCGCAGGCCCTTGTTCTTCTGCCACGCGCCCGCCTGATAGTCCCAGAACGTGTAGCTCTGCGGAGCGGCGTTCACAGCGCGAAAGGCGTCCGTGAAACCGAGGTTCAGGATCTCCCGGAACGCCGCCCGCGTCTCGCGCCGGAATAGCGCGTCCTCCGTCCACGATGCGGGGTTGTAGACATCCTCCGGCTGCGGGATGACGTTGTAATCCCCGGCCAGCACGAGCATCTCTTCGTGGCGCAGCAACTCCGCCGCGTGCGCCTTCAGCCGCGCCATCCACGCCAGTTTGTAAGGATATTTGTCCGTGTCTGGCGGATTGCCGTTCGGCAGATAGATCGAGGCGACCCGCACCGCCTGCCCGCCTGCTGAAATGACGCCTTCGATATAGCGCGCTTGATCGTCGCCGCCGCCGGGGAGCGCGGTGATGACGTCGTCAATCGTGTGCTTAGAAAGCAGCGCGACGCCGTTATAGCTCTTCTGGCCATGCACGGCGACGTTATAGCCTAGGTCTTCGAAGGCCTGCGCCGGAAACGACGCGGTCTCGCATTTGATTTCCTGCAGACAAAGGACATCTGGCTGCGCCTCACGCACCCAGTCGGTCACGCCGTCGATGCGAGTCTTGACCGAATTCACATTCCACGTGGCGATGCGCAAATGAGCGGCCTAGAGCGAGAATGAAACGCCGCAACCGCAGGAGGAGGTCGCGTTCGGGTTGCGCACCTGGAACGACGCGCCGATGAGATCGTCCACGAAATCGATTTCCGAGCCTTCGAGCAGGGGCAGCGACACGCTGTCGATGAGCACGGTCGCCCCGCCCTTCTCCAGCACCAAATCGTCGCTTTCGCGCGCCCGGACAATGTCGAATTCGTACTGAAAGCCTGAGCAGCCGCCGCCCTTGACGCGCACGCGCATCACGCCTCCCGGCTCGCCGGACACGATTTCGGCGATGCGCGCGGCGGCGCGATCCGTCAAGCTGACTGTGTGTTGCATGTGCTTGCGCCTATCTTCCGTCGCGAAAATCATGATATACGCCGTCCATACGCCGTTCGCCAGTGGCGTCGCAGCAACGGAACTGAGCTTATCCGTCAGCCCGCGCCAAGAGGCTTGATATGAGCCACGTCATCGCCGCGCCGACGCTCGCATCGCCCTTCGCCGCGCAGGCCGGGGCCTCCCGCGGGCGGCTGCACCCGGAGCCGCCGTGCCCCTTGCGCACGCCGTTCCAGCGCGACCGCGACCGCATCGTGCACTCCGCCGCGTTCCGCCGCCTCACCTACAAGACGCAGGTCTTCATCTATCACGAGGGCGATCATTTCCGCACGAGGCTGACCCACAGTCTGGAGGTCGCGCAGATCGCCCGCACAATGGCGCGCGCGCTGGGCCTGAACGAGGACTTGGCGGAAGCCATTTCGCTTGCCCACGATTTGGGACACACGCCCTTTGGCCATGCGGGCGAGGAGGCGCTGAATGCGGCGATGGTTGAGTTCGGCGGCTTCGACCACAATGCGCAAAGCTTGCGCATTGTCACCAAGCTGGAGCACCGCTACGCGGCGTTCGGGGGGCTGAACCTGTCGTGGGAGACGCTGGAGGGGCTTGTGAAGCACAACGGCCCGCTGACCGACGAGGCGGGCGCCCCGCTTGGCCGCTACGCGCAGACGGGCTTGCCGCAGGCCATCCGAGCGTACGCCGTGCGCCAGGATTTGGAGCTGCATACATTCGCCTCCGCCGAGGCCCAGATCGCCGCCATCGCCGACGACATCGCCTACAACAACCACGACATCGACGACGGCTTGCGCGCCGGGCTCATCACACTGTCGGATCTGCGCGGCGTGCCGGTGACGGAGCGCCTCATCGCTGAAGTGGAGGAGCGTTATCCTGACCTCGCGCAGGACAAGCTTATTTATGAGGTGAACCGGCGCCTCATCACCGCGATGGTCGTGGACGTGCTGGCGGAGACGAAGGCTCGTCTGGCGCGGTTGCCCGCCCACGCGCCCCCCGCGCCGCGCCTTGCGGGCACGATCACCGCGACGTTTTCCCCAGCCATGCTTGGCGACTTGAAGTCGCTGCGCGGTTTCCTGTTCGAGCGGCTCTACATGCACCCGAGGATCAAGGGCATCATGTCGGACGCGCAAGGCGTCGTCGCAGACATCTTCCTCCACTATCTGCGGCGGCCGCAGGATTTGCCGGACGAGTGGCGTCGCTCGCTCGACGCCTCGAACCAAACCCATATCGCCCGCCATGTCTGCGATTTCGTGGCAGGCATGACCGACCGCTTCGCCATCGAAACTCACAAGCGCTTGTTTGACGCGACCCCCAAACTAAGGTAGCGCCAAGGTCAAGTCAATCGAAAAAAGAACTAAGCGTGAACATTTTCTACGATTTCGAGCGGCGGCTGCATGGCGCAGTCGAGGCGCTGCAGCGCAAGGGCTTGCTGGCGGCGGACGCAAACGGGGCGTTCACCGTCGAGCCGCCGCGCGACGCGAGCCACGGCGACGTCTCGACCAACGCCGCGATGGCTCTCGCAAAGCAGGCGGGCATGAAGCCGATCGACCTGGCGCGCGCGCTCGCCGCCGAGTTCGAGGGCGCCGACGGCGTCGAGAAGGTGGAGATCGCCGGGCCGGGCTTCATCAACTTCACGCTCGCCCCAAGCTATTGGCCGCAGGTGCTGCGCGCGGCGCTGGCGCCCGAGTACGGCCGCGTCGCCCCGCACGGCGCCAAGGTGAACGTCGAATACGTCTCCGCCAACCCGACCGGGCCGATGCATGTGGGCCATTGCCGGGGCGCGGTGTTCGGCGACGCGCTGTGCAACCTCCTCGCCTTCGCGGGCCATGATGTAACCCGCGAGTATTACATCAACGACGCGGGCGCGCAGGTGGACGTGCTGGCGCGCTCGGCGATGCTGCGTTACCGCGAGGCGCTTGGCGAGGACATCGGCGAAATCCCCGCCGGCCTTTACCCCGGCGACTACCTGAAACCGGTCGGCGCCGCGCTTGCCAAGAAGTATGGCCGCGACCTCCTCAAAATGCCGGAGCAGCAGTGGTTGCCGCTTGTGCGCGACGTCGCCATCAAGGCGATGCTGAAGACGATTAAGGCCGACCTGAAAGCGCTCAACATCGAGCACGACGTGTTCTTCTCCGAACGCAAGCTCACATCGGGCGCGAAAGACAAGGTCGGCGAAACCCTGCTGCAACTCGAAAAGGACGGCCTCGTCTACGAGGGCCGCCTTGAGCCGCCGAAGGGCAAGACGCCGGAGGACTGGGAGGATCGCGAACAGCTTCTCTTCCGCGCAACCGACTTCGGCGACGACGTGGACCGCCCGCTCGTCAAATCTGACGGCTCCTACACTTATTTCGCGGGCGACATGGCCTACCACCACGACAAGCTCCGCCGCGGCTTCCTCGACATGATCAACGTGTTCGGCGCCGACCACGGCGGCTATGTAAAGCGCATGCAGGCGGCGGTGAAGGCGCTCTCCGGCGGCCGCGCGACGCTCGACGTGAAAATCGTCCAACTTGTCAAGCTGATGCGGGGCGGCGAGCCGGTGAAGATGTCGAAGCGCTCCGGCTCGTTCGTCACGCTGCGCGAGGTGGTGGACGAGGCGGGCGTCGGCCCTGTGCGCTTCATGATGCTCTACCGCAAAAACGATGCGCCGCTGGAGTTCGACTTCGCCAAGGTGAAGGAGCAGTCGCGCGACAATCCGGTATTTTACGTGCAATACGCGCACGCCCGTTGCCGGTCGGTTCTGCGCGCGGCGGCGGAGGCCGGCGTGAATACCGGCGCGGAGGCGCTGGCGGGCGCGGCGCTCGACAAGCTCACCGACGAGGCCGAGATCGCGCTCATCAAGCGCATGGCGCAGTTCCCGCGCCTCATAGAACAGGCGGCCGCTGCGCACGAGCCTCACCGCGTCGCATTTTACCTCTACGACCTCGCCAGCGACTTTCACGCCCTGTGGAACCGGGGGAAGGAGTTGCCTCAGTTGCGCTTCATATTGGACGGCGATAAGGCGACGACTCTGGCGCGTCTGGCGCTGGTGGCGGCGACGGCGGCCGTGGTGAGCGCGGGGCTTTCCATCCTTGGCGTAGAGCCTGCGGAGGAGATGCGTTAGGCTTAAATGTGTTGATGCGCCTCACTTTCGCTTATATGTCCGCACGGCTGCGGGGCGTTTCGCCGCGACGCCGGGCGGGCCGTGAAAGTCAGCAAAGATCGGCCACATTTTACTGTTCATTGTTGATAGTGGCGGAAAAACCGCACCTACGAATGCGTCCGGCATTGGGGCTTTGAGACCGAATCATGGATTTTCAATCTGGCGGTGCGCGGACGACTGCAGCGTACAGGTAAACAAACGGGCGAAAGCGCGTTTGGCGAGAAGGAGATCGAACATGCCCATGTCTGACGATCCGGCGAACCCGCGCGGCGGTCATCCCAATTCGCGGCATGGTCATCCAGGCGACCGGAAGCCCCGCCCCGAGCGTCCGGACTACCGCGTGCCTCAGCAGCCGCGCGAGACCGCTCCACGCGGCTATGATCCTCGCGAGGCCGATCCGCGCCGCCCTGCTGCGGAGCCGCAACGGCCTGTGTTCTCCCCGCGCGACTACCCGCAGCCCGCTCCCCGCGCTGACGACCGCCGCGCGCCCGAGCAGCGCTCTCCGGAGCCGCGCGGCTATGATCCGCGCCTCGATCCTCGTGGGGGAGAGCCGCGCCGGGACGCGCGTTTGGACGACCGCCGCCCGGTGGAGCCGCGAGGCTATGATCCGCGCCTTGACGCCCGTCAGGCCGAGCAGCAGCCGGACCCGCGCCACGACGCTTGGGCGCCGCGCGATCTGCGCCAGTCCGAGCCCGCGCCTGCTTCGCGTCAACCGGCGCCTGCGGCTTACATCGACGACCAGTTTCACTCTCCCGCGCCCGCCCGCCATCAGGCACAAGACGCTCATCTTTATGCACAGGATCACCTTTACGGGCGCGACCCGGCGGCGGACACGGGCCGCCTGTACGGCGACGACCCGCGCGCAGACGCGTCCCCTGCTTATGGAGCGCACGATTACGAAGCGTTGGGTTACGAGCCGCGCCGCGAAGCCCGCGCCGAGTTCGAGCCGACCCCGCGCCGCGACGCGCGCCCGGAGACTTATCCCGCGCCCAGCAACGTGGCGCCGCTTTTCCTGCCCACCGGCATGGCCGAGGCGGAGCCGGACGCTGCGCGCCGCGATCATGAGGACTATTTCAGCGCCGACCCGCGCATGGCGACCCAGCGGCAACCGGAGCCTCAGCGCGGCTTCGACGCGCCGCAACGGCCAGACTCGTTCGCACTGTCATCGGCGAATTTGAGCGATTTTCCCGAGGATGACTTCGACGCCCTCGATCCATCTCCCGCGCGCGCGCCAGTCGCCATCAGCCCCGCGCCGCGCCATGCGGATGAAGACGCGCTCGACGCCGATTTCTTCGATGATGAGGACTACGATCCCGCCGCGGAGGCGAAGGCCAAGAAGAAGGGCCGTTTCGGTCTGATCGCTGCGGCGTTCGGCGGCGCTCTCGTCATCGCCGGGGCTGGCGCCTACTACTTTACGCTGCAGGACGCTGGCGGGGAGCCGCCGACATTGCGGGCCGCTAGCGGCGACGTCAAGGAGGCGCCGGGCGATCCCGGCGGGCGTGAATTCCCGAACCAATCCAAAAAGATTTACGACCGCATCGAAACGGCCGGCGGGGACGCCCCGGCGGACGCGGGCGGCGCCACAGGTTCGACAGGCGGCGGCGGGTCGTTCGATGAACGCATGGAGGCGTTGCGGCAGGCCCGCCGTCCTGAGGACGCCGGCGGCGCGCGCGGGGGCAACCCCGATGAGCCGAGGCTTGTGGCCACGGAAATCTACGGCCCTGACGGCGCGCGCATCAATCCGTCGCGCCCGGCGGCCCCGCCCGCCGACTCGAGCATTGTCGTGACGACCGGCGATGTGGGCCTTGGCGCGGCGCCCCGCCCGGTTCGGCCCTTCGAGACCGAGCCCGTTCGCCCAGCGCCTGCGCCCCGCCCTGTCGCCGCGGCGCCAGCTCCTGCTCCCGCCGCGCCGCCTGCGGTTCGCCCTGCCGCGCCCGTGACGGCGACCGCCGTAGCCGCGCCAGCCGGCGCATTCTTCCTGCAAATCTCGGCTAGCCCGGATCAGGCCAAAGCGCAGGCCGAGCTCAGCACCATGCAAAACAAATACGGTCCGGTTCTTGGCGGCTACTCGCTCACCATCAAATCCGCCGATTTGGGCGAAAAGGGCGTGTGGTACCGCATCCGCGCCGTCGGGTTCGAGAGCAAAGAAGCCGCCGCCGGCATGTGCGAGAAGCTGAAGGCCGCCGGCATGCGCGAGTGCCTGGTGCGGGCCGAGGCGCAAGGCTGATATCGTAGCGCGATGACCTTCAGCGCGTTTATCTGCGGCCTTGCGGGGCCGCAGCTTTCGGATCGCGAGGCGCGGCTTCTGGCTGAAGCCAGGCCGTGCGGCGTCATCCTGTTTAAGCGCAACTGCGAGACGCCGGATCAGGTGCGCGCGCTCACCTCCGCCATCCGCGATGCCTTTGGCGATAGCCGCTACCCAATACTCATCGACCAGGAAGGCGGGCGCGTCCAACGGATGGGGCCGCCGCACTGGCCCGCCCGGCCGGCCGCCGCCCTGCTCGGCGCCGCCGGCGTCGCGGGGGTCGAGGCTGCTTACTGGAGCGCGCGCCTGATCGCGCAAGATTTGCTGGCCGCCGGCGTCAATGTCAATTGCGCGCCGGTGCTGGACATCCCGGCGCCCGGCGCCCACGGGGTGATCGGCGACCGCGCATACGGCGAGATGGCCCGTCATGTGGCGGCGTTCGGCAGAGCTGTGGCGCAAGGATATCTGGACGGTGGGGTGCTCCCTGTTATCAAGCACATCCCCGGGCATGGACGCGCCGGGGCCGACAGCCATTTCGACCTGCCGGTGGTCGAGACCCCCTTTGATGAACTCACGGACACGGATTTCGAGCCGTTCCGCGCCCTGGCGCATATGCCCCTCGCCATGACGGCGCATGTGCTTTTCTCCGCCATCGACGCGACGGCGCCCGCGAGCGCATCGCCCACATTGATCGCCGAAGTCATTCGCGGGCATATCGGCTTTGACGGCCTTCTGATGTGCGACGATGTGAGCATGCAGGCGCTCTCCGGCTCCATCGCCGAGCGAACCCGCGCCGTGCTCGCCGCCGGCTGTGACGCGGCGCTGCATTGCAACGGCGATTTCGACGAGATGCTCGCTGTGGCAGACGCGGCGGGCGCGCTTTCGGGGGCCGCGCTGGATCGATATCTCGCCGCGCTCGCCCGCCTGCAACCGCCGTTCCCCCTCGACGTTAAGGCCGCCGAGGCGCGTGTCGCCGAGACTCTAGCCGGAATCGCATGAATCAGCCATGATTCGGGCACGGCTTGGGCGCGGCTCGGCCTCGTCAAGGATTGGGCATGGCGCTGACGCAGAAATCTATGGACGACGCATGGGACGATGCGCCCGCTCACGGTGAGGCTGAGAGGCTGGTCGTGGCGCTCGACGGGTTCGAGGGGCCGCTCGACCTGCTCCTCGGCCTCGCTAAGACACAGAAGCTCGACCTGTCGAAGCTCTCCATCCTCGATCTGGCGCAGCAGTATCTTGAGTTCATCGCGGCGGCGAAGCATCTGCGTCTCGAGATCGCCGCCGACTATCTCGTGATGGCCGCCTGGCTCGCTTACCTGAAATCGAAGCTGCTGCTCCCCGACGATCCGGAGGAGCCGGACAAAGGCCAGTCCGGCGAGGACATGGCGGCGCAGCTTGCGTTCCGCCTGCAGCGGCTCGAGGCGATGCGCGACGTCATCGCACGCATCATGGGCCGCAAACAACTGGGCCAGGACTTTTTCGCGCGCGGAATGCCGGAGACGCCTCGGCTGGTGCGATCGGCGATTTACAGCGCCAACGTGTTCGACCTGCTGAAAGCCTACGCCGAACAGCGCAAGCGCACCGCCTCCGCCACCGTGAAATGGGGCGGGCGGGTCGTCTGGTCAATTAAGGAAGCGCGGGAGCGGCTCGCCTCGCTCCTCGGCGAGAGCCAGGACTGGGAGGCCATCGAGCAGTATCTGACCGAATATTTCGCCGAACCGGAGTTAAGCAAGACAGTCACGGCGAGCACCTTCGGCGCCTCCCTTGAGCTGGCGCGGGAAGGCTATCTCGAAATCCGGCAGGCGGCGGCTTTCGCGCCGCTCTATCTGCGTTGGCGCGACGACAAGCGCGAGGACGCCGCCGCCAAACAAGGAGACGCAGCATGAGCGCTTCGGACAAAGGCAAGGCGGGGCAAGCGCCCGCTCGGCAAGGGCTGCCTCTGCCGCCCACGATCGCGCGGCTGCCGTCGGCCAACCGGCACGAAAAGCTGCGCATATTGGAAGCGCTGCTCTTCGCCGCGCCGCAGCCGCTCGACGAGGCGGAGTTGAAGGCGCATCTGGCCGAGAGCGACAATGTGAGCGCGCTCCTTGATGAACTGCAGGGGCTGTACGCCGGGCGCGGGGTGAACCTGGTGCGGGTCGCGGGGAAATGGATTTTTCGCACCGCCGAGGATTTGTCGTTCCTCATGGAGCGGCACGCGACCGAGCAGAAAAAGCTGTCGCGCGCGGCGCTCGAAACGCTCGCCATTATCGCCTATCACCAGCCGGTGACGCGCGCCGAGATCGAGGAAATCCGCGGGGTTTCCACCTCGAAGGGCACGATCGACGTGCTGCTTGAGGTCGACTGGATTCGCATGCGCGGGCGACGGCAAGCGCCGGGCCGGCCGGTCACCTACGGCACCACGCCTCAATTCCTGGAGCATTTCGGCTTCGACAGCATCAAGGATTTGCCCGGCCTTTCTGAACTGAAGGGCGCAGGCCTCCTCGACAGCAACCTGCCGCCGGGTTTCACCATCCCCGAGCCGACGGACGCGCTCGCGCTGCAGCCGGGCGAAGACCCCCTTGACGAGGCGACGCTCTTCGATCATGCGGAAGAGGATGCGGGCACGGGCGATGAACCCGAGCCCCTAGAGGGCGCAGAAGCTCCGCCGCTAAGGCAAGCCGGCGGCTAACCGCGATTATAGGTTGGAGAACGATGACGGCGGCTCCCGCAGTGACGCCCCTGCGGGCCGTGTATCTGATCGTTGAAATGGCGGCGCTTTATCTAGCCGCGCCGATCGCGCTCTATGTGCTCGTGTTCGAGCACCGCATCCCGCTGTTTCAGGTTTTCCCGCCGGTTCTGCTGCTCATCGCCGTATTGCTGACGCTCGATCCGAGCCATTCCTGGCGGCGCACGCTGTTCACCTTTTTCGGCTTCAAGACGCTCGCCTCCATCCTCCTCCTTTTCGCCGTCATGGGCGGCGGTCTCGCCTGGTACGCCTCGGAGTATTACCCCGATCGGTTTCTATCGTTTCCGCGCCGAGCGCCCGATTTGTATGTCGACATCATGATCAAATACTGCCTGTACTCTGTGCCTGTGCAGGAGCTGATCTATCGCGTTTTGTTCTTTCACCGCTACGCGCCGTTGTTCGGCGGCCGCGTCTGGCCCGCCGTTCTGGTGAGCGCCGTGTTGTTCAGCCTCGCTCACGCGTTTTTCCCCAACTGGGAAGGGGCGATGCTCATCAGTCTTGTCGGCGGGCTAATTTTCGCCGCCCGCTACGCGACGACGCGGTCATTCTGGGCTGTCGTGATCGAGCACAGCCTGTACGGGATGCTGATTTTCGCCATCGGTTTCGGACGCTTCTTCTTCACCGGCGTATCGAACATCTAGGGGCGCGTTGCGAAAAGCTCGCCTGCGGAAAAAAGCCAAACCCGTCGGAACATTTTGCTTTATTTTGCCGCAGACGCCCGTTTACAAAGGGACAGGCAGCACCGAGTGAGAGGGTCGAGCATGTTAGTGAACAAGGTTGAAAGCGGAGCGCCGCGTCCAGCAGCGTTTCAATCGGCGCCGAACGGACAGGACGCGCCCAGCCAATCCGCCATCAATGCGGACCTCACCATCATCGGCAACGTCACGTCCAAGGGCAATGTCCGGCTGGACGGCACCATCGAAGGCGACCTGCATTGCACCTCGCTCATGGTCAGCGAGACGGGCACGGTCAAAGGCCGCATCGTCGCCAACAATGAGGTCATCGTTCTCGGCCGCGTCACCGGCCTCATCTTCGGCAAGCGGGTGATGCTGCACTCCACCGCCAACGTGGAGAGCGACATCTACCACCAGGGCATCGGCATCGAGATGGGCACCCGCTACGACGGCACGCTGCGCTGGACCGAAGACCTCAACAGCGCCGCCACCGCCGCGGGCGCCAACACGCACAATCAATCCTAACGCCGCCGGAGCGAAGGCCGGCATGGCGCCGGCCGAAGACGGGTTAGGCCCCGTCTTTCGCATTGGGGAAGAACAGTTGCTCGCCGCTGATCTTGTATGAGGCGATGGCCGCCTGACCCTCGTCCGAAATAAGCCAGTCCACGAAGGCTTGCCCCGCCTTCGCCTTCACATGAGCGTGCTTCTGCGGGTTGACCAGCATTACGCCGTACTGATTGAACAGCGTCTTGTCGCCCTCCACAAGGATCGCCAGGTCGCCGCGGTTCTTAAAGCTGATCCAGGTGCCGCGATCGGTCAGCGTGTAAGCGGCAAGCTGAGCCGATGCATTCAGCGTCGGCCCCATGCCCGAACCGAGTTCGCGGTACCACGGCTGACCTTTCGGATCGGCGCCCGCCGCCTTCCATAGCGCCAGCTCGGCCTTATGCGTGCCGGAGTTGTCGCCCCGCGAGGCGAAGGTCGCGCCCTTCGCAGCGATGGCCTTCAGCCCCTCGGCGGCCGATAGGCCCTTGGCGCTCGCCGGATCGGACTTGGGCCCGACAATGACGAAATCGTTGTACATCACCGGGAAACGGCGCACGCCGAACCCCTCATCCACGAATTTCTTCTCGTCCGCCGCGGCGTGCACGAAGACCACATCGGCGTCGCCGCGCTTGCCGGTGTCGAGCGCTTGGCCCGTGCCTTGCGCCACCACCTTCACCTCGATCCCGGTCTTCGCCTTGAACAGCGGCAGAATGTGGCCGAACAGGCCGGACTGCTCGGTCGACGTCGTCGAAGCGACCACGATCGTCTCTGTCGCCGTGTCAGCCGCCTTGGGCGCGAAGCCGAGCGCGGCGAACGCAGCCGCCAGCAAAAACAGTCGTTTCGTTATATCCATGCCAGTCTCCTTTTCACTCACCAGAACAAATCCCCGCGCAGGAACGCGGCGGCCGCCTCGGTTTTCGGCCCTGAGAAGAACGCATCCGCCGGCTCCGCCTCCACCAGCTCGCCGCGATGAAGAAAAAGCACCTCCTGCGCCAACCGCCGCGCCTGCGCCAGATTGTGGGTGGTCATGACGATCTTCACCCCTTCCGCGCTGAAGGCCGCGATCATCTCCTCGATGATGCGGGCGGCGCCAGGGTCGAGAAACGCGGTCGGCTCGTCTAGAAACAACACCTCCGGCCGGAGCGCCCAGGCGCGCGCCATGGCGAGCCGCTGCTGCTCGCCCCCGGAGAGCACGCGGGCCGGCCGCCACGCCAGATCGGCCATGCCGAAACGGTCGAGCGCGTCGGCGGCGGCGCGGCGAGCGTTTGCGCCATCGACGCCGGCGGCTCGCAGAGCGAACGTCACATTGGCGAGAGCCGACCGGCGCAGCATCACCGGGCGCTGGAACACCATCGCGTGCCGGCGGCGCCCATCGCCCCCAGCCCAGCGAATGCGGCCCTCCGTCGGCGTCAGCAGACCGTGACAGAGCCGCAGCAGCAGGCTCTTGCCCGCCCCGTTCGGACCGAGGATCAGCGTCGGCGCTCCGGCGTTGAGCGTGAACGACACCCCGGAAAGCAGACGCCGCCCGCCTGCCTCGTAAGCCACGCCGTCCACGGTCAGGGGCAATATGGTCATGGGCGCGCGCAAGCCATCACCCCGCAACGCGGCGCGCCCATAGGGCGGCGGCGAATGTGGCGCCGTTGAGAATGACCATAACGGCGATGAGAATCAGCCCCAGCCCCAGCGCAAGCGGCAGATCGCCCTTGCTCGTCTCGAGCGCGATGGCCGTCGTCATGGTGCGGGTGTGCCCTGCGATATTGCCGCCCACGATGAGCACGGCGCCCACCTCGGCGCTCGCACGACCCAGTCCCGCCAGGATCACCGTCACCAGGCTGAAACGCGCGTCCCACAGCAGCGCGGCCATCGCGCTGCCCATGGACACGCCAAGGGAGCGGAACTGCTCTTCGTATTCCCGCCATAAATCGTCAAGCGTCTGCCGGGTGAGCGAGGCGACGATGGGAATGATCAGGATGGCCTGGGCGGCGATCATGGCTTTGGGGGTGAACAGCCACCCAAGCTCGCCGAGCGGGCCGGAACGCGACAGCAACAGGTAGAGTGCGAGCCCCGCGACCACGGGTGGCAGCCCCATCAGCGCGTTGAGAGCGACGATGACCGCCCCCCGCCCCGGAAAGCGCGCCAATGCGAGAGCCGCCCCGAGCGGCAGCCCGATGACGGCGGCGACGGCGACGGCCGATAACGTCACCAGCGCGGACAGGCGCAGAATATCGACGAGAGCGGCGTCGCCGTTAAGAATGAGAGCGAAAGCGGTACTAAAAGCAGTCGGCGCATCCATGCCGCGACTATGTGCAGCTTACAGAAATTCCGCAACTTTGTAAATTTTGCAGTAGTATGCAGCATGGACCCAGAATACCTGACCACCGCCGAGGCCGCCGCGCATTTGCGCGTCAAAGAGCGCACGCTCTATGACCTCGTGGCGCGGCGGGCAGTTCCGTGCTCGCGCGTCACCGGCAAGCTCATCTTTCCGCGTCGGCTTCTCGATCAATGGGTGGAGGCGAATGTGGAGGCGCCGGGAGCAGCGCTGGGCGCTCCTCCGCCTATCGTCGCGGGGTCGAGCGATCCGCTGCTGGAGTGGGCGCTGCGGGAATCCGGTTCAGGGTTGGCAACGCTGTTCGAGGGCAGCGAAGCCGGGCTGCGCCGGTTCGAGGCGCGCGGCGCCGTCGCGATCGGTCTGCATATGATCGACGAGCGGGGCGAGTACAACATGGCCGCGCGCCGCTCGTTGGCGGGCGTATTCGACCTGACCATGGTGCAATTCGCGAGGCGCACCCAGGGCCTCATCGTGGCGCCCGGAAACCCGCTCGACCTCACGAGCCTGCGCGGCGCGGCGCAAGCCGGCGCGCGTTTCGCGGTGCGTCAGCCTGGCTCCGGATCAGCGCTCCTCACCCAGCGCTTGCTCGCCGAGGCTGGGCTGACGCCGGAGGATATCGCGGTCGCGGCCGTTACGCGCACCGAAGACGACGCCGCCGTCGCGGACGGGCGCGCCGACTGCGCCGTCGCTATCGCCGCCGCCGCGCGCCGACTGCGCCTCGGCTTTGCGCCGCTGCATGTGGAGCGGTTCGACCTCGGCTTTCGCAGGCGGGATTTCTTCGAGCCCGCCTTGCATAAGTTCTTCGACTTTCTTCGCTCGGCGGAGTTCGCCGCCCGCGCCGCCCAACTCGACGGATATGACGTGAGCGAGACGGGCCGCGTCGAGTTCAACGCTTAATCGGCTCGGCGCCTTCGGCCGCCGCGTCTTTTCGCTCGAAGCGACGCCGCAAGGGAATGGCGGCGAGCGACAGCAGCGCGAGGCCGACAAGCGCGGCGATGATCTCAGGGGTCAGGATGGAGGCGGGGGAAATCTCGCCGCCCTCCTCAAGGATGCGCCCAAGCCCGGCGCCGGACAGCGAGAACACCGCCGTGCCGGGGATGATGCCGAAAAACGTCGTCAGCACGTAGGTGGTCAGCCCCACCCCGGCGAAAGCGGGAATGAGGTTGACGAGGAAAAACGGGAATAAAGGCACCAGCCGAAGCACGAGCAGGTAGGACCACGCGTTCTTCTGGATGTTCTGCGCAAGGCTCGCCGCCTGCGGGCCGAACCGCTCCAGCGCTTTCTCGCCGAAAAGAACCTTGGCGAACAGGAAGATGAGCGTGGCGCCGATGGTTGCGCCGATCACCGTGAGGATCGTGCCGGAAACCGCGCCGAACAAAAATCCGCCGGACAGGGTCAGAAAGACTGCGCCAGGCAGTGAGAAAGCCACCGCCGCCGTATACACGCCCACATAGGCGAGCGCGGCCAGCGCCCAGTTCTCCGACACAAAAGCGGTGAGCGCCTGACGATGATCGCGCAGCGTGTCGAGCGAGAGGTAGTCCGCCGCGCCAGTCGCGCGCACGGCAAGGATGAGGCCGACGGCGGCGAGCGCCAGCCACAGCTTGCGGTTCTGAAGGAGCGACATGGTTTGTCTCCGGGTGCGGGTTACGGCAGCACGCGCTGGATGAACCGCACGACGGCCCGCGTGCGAGGATTGAAGAGGCTCGGCGTGAAATGGCTGCCGGCCGCCCGTTTCGAGATTTCCGACAATGTCGGGTAAGGCGCGATGAGGCTGGCGACCTTGGAAATGCCGAGACCGGACGAAATCGCCAGGCCCCAGGTCAGGATCAGTTCGCCGGCATGCGGGCCGACGATCGTCGCGCCGAGGATTTTGCCTTTGGCGGAGAGCACGATCTTGGCGAGCCCCTCGGTGCGGCGTTCGGTTTGAGCGCGGTCGTTGTCGGCGAAACGCCAGGTCAGCAACTTGGGCGTGTGCCCCGCAGCGCGCGCTTCCGCCTCCGTCAGCCCCACATGGGCCAGCTCAGGGTCGGCGTAGGTGACCCAAGGCAGCGCGCTGTAATCCACCTTGGAGGGCATCGCGAACAGCGCGTTGCGGATGACGATGCCGGCGTGATACCCGGCGATGTGCGTGAATTGCGGGCCGCCCGCCGCGTCGCCGATGGCGAAGACGCGCGTGTTTGAGGTGCGCAGGCGCGCGTCGACGGTGACGCCCTTCGCCGTGTAGGCGACGCCAGCCGCCTCAAGATTGAGGCCAGACAGATTCGGCTTGCGGCCGGCGGCGACGAGGACATGGCTCGCGGTCAGCGTTTCAGTCGCGCCGTTCGCCTCGATCAGGATACGGACATGGGCGCCGTCTCTGGCGACGGACGATACGCCGGTGTTCTCCATAAGCCTGACGCCATCTGCGATGAGAGCCTCGCGCACCACAGCGACGGCCTCCGGCTCGTCCTTGGCCAGGATGCCGAAGCGCTCGATGAGCGTCACCTCAGACCCGAGCCGGCGGAACGCCTGCGCCATCTCGACGCCGATTGGGCCGCCGCCGATGACGACCAGATGCTCAGGCTGCTCTTTGAGGTCGAAGACGGTCTCGTTGGTCAGGTAGCCCGCCTCCGCCAGGCCTGGGATGGGCGGCGCGGCGGGGCCTGAACCGGTCGCGATCACGAACCGCCGCGCCGTGATGACGTGGGCGCCCGCGCGCACCTCGGTTTTGGAGATGAACGCGCCGCGCTCCTGAATGACGCGGACGCCGAAGCCCTCGAAGCGCTCCACGCTGTCATGGGGCGCAATGGCCGCGATCACGCCATGCACATGCGCATGGACGGCGGCGAAATCCACCCGGGGCGCGCCCAGATGCACGCCGAACTGCGCGCTGGTTTTGGGAGCATGCGCCGCGTGCGCAGCGGCGATCAGCGCTTTCGAGGGCACGCAGCCGGTGTTGAGGCAATCGCCGCCCATCTCGCCTTTCTCGATCAGCACGACCTTGGCGCCCATCTGCGCGGCGCCGGCGGCGACCGACAGCCCAGCAGAGCCCGCCCCAATAATGCAGATGTCAGCCTGGACGCGCTCATCCGGCGCAGCGCTCGGCGGAGCTTTGGGATCGAAACGCTCGTGCTGCATGGCGGTGTCCTTGCTTGGGTGTCTTGTGTCTATCTGCTCAGAGCTTCGGGGCTGCTCCGCCGTATGTTTCCCTGTCACGCTCAAGTGATCGTCGGCCCGCCGCCTCACGCGCGATAACGTACAGGATTTTGCCGCTCGCCTTGATCGTGCCCATAACCGTGCCGGACACCTTTGATTGTCCGATGCGGCGGCGGTAGGTCACCGGCGTCTCCAGGCAGCGCAGGCCTTTCTGCGCGGCGCGGATTTGCATCTCGATCGTCCACCCGAAATTCTGGTCAGCCATCTGCAAGCTGTCCAGCGCGGGCCGCGATATGGCGCGGAACGGCCCCAGATCGGTGAAGCGCGCGCCCCAGATGAGCCGCATGAGCGCGCAAGCAAGCGCGTTGCCCACCCGCTGCTGCGGCGTGAGCGCGCCTGTCTCGCACGCCCCGAGGACGCGGGAGCCGAGCACGAAGTCCGCCCGGCCCTCGATGATCGGGGCGACGATGAGGGCGATCTCCTCCGGGCGGTCGCTGGCGTCGCCGTCAAGGAACACGACCACGTCGCATGGCGGGAGCGCGGCCATCGCCTGCAGGCACGCGGCGCCGTAGCCGGGGCGCGACACGCGCACCAAAGTCGCGCCGTGAGCGAGGGCGACCTTATCCGTGCCGTCCGTCGAGTTGTAGTCGGCCACGATCACCGGCGACGCCCAGGCGGGCAACGACTTCAGCACCTGCGGCAAAGCCTCCGCCTCGTTTCTCGTGGGGATGATCACCGCGACGCGGCGGGCCGTGTGAGACATCAGACGCTCCTGGGATATGGCCGGGAGCGCGGGGTCAAACGCCACGCAGCCCAGAGGATGATGGGCGCCGCGTGAATGAGTGCGACGCCGTGCGAGAACAACGAGAAACTCGGCCCGGACCAGAATGGAAAAAACAGGTAATAGGCGGGAATGAGCGCGGCGGCGACAATAAGCGGCCAGAACCGCGTTAGAATGGCGAGAGGCAGAAACCACAACGCATACCAGGGAAACTGCGCCGGCGAGCAGAAAAACGCCGCAACGCATACGACGAGCGCGCGCGCGGCGAAATCCTCGACGTTTGCGGCCGGGCGCCACGCCACGGCGAGCGCCGCAATGGCGCCGACGAGCGCGAGGCTCGCCCGCAAACCCGCTTGCGCGGCCTCATCCGTGGTCACGACGCGCAGCGCGTCGAGCGCCCAGGCGAACAGCGCATTGTTGTTGGCCCAGCCTCCCGCATAAGCCGTCAACCCCGATCCGGCGTCCAGTGCGGAGATGAAAAGCGGGCCGAGCGTCGCCGCCAACGCCACGCAGAGCACGAGCATGGCGGGAAGGAGGCGGCGACGCACGGCGAGCAGCGGGCGCAGAAACAGCGGCGCGAGCAGCACTGGCCACAGCTTGACCCCCGCCGCCAGCCCGATCAGTCCGCAAGACGCGAGCGGCCTGCGCTGGATCAGCAACAACGCACCGAGAATGAGGGGCGGCAGCAGCGCGTCCACATGGGCGAGGCCGACGGTGTTGAACGCGACGAACGGGCTGCACCAGTAGAGCGCCGCCCAAGCAGGATTTGCGCCCCGCTCGCGCAGCAGCGCCACCAGCAGCGCCGCCGCCGACAGATCAGCGGTCAGGAACAAAACCCGCAGGCCGTCGAGGCTCCACGGCGCCAGAACGTGCGCGCCCGCAAACGCCGCCTGCGCCGTCCCTGGGTAGATCGAGCGCAGCTCGGGGAAATTGATCCGGGCCAACGTCTCGACGCCCTCCAAAGTCAGGCCGCCCAGATGCGCCCCTCCCCCGCCGACGCCCAAAGCGCCGCCGAGCGCTTCGGCCGGCGAGACGGCGTAAGGGTTGAAGCCATGAGCGACGACCGCGCCATCCCACAGATAGCGGAAAAAGTCGTCCTCGATGGGCGCCGGCGCGCCGAACCAGATCACCCGGATGAGCAGACCGAGCGCGATGAGCGCAGCGTATGCGGGCGGCGACGGCGAGCCGCGAGCAGCCTCAGCCGCGATCCAGAAGCTCAGGGCGGTTGGGACGATGAGGAGGAGGATGAGGGGGGCGACGGCGGCGAACGCGGCGGCAGTCTCATGGGTGAGGCCCGGGGCGAGGCTGACCAGCGCAATCTGGCTCGCCGCAACGACGCAGGCCGAGGCGAGAAGCGCGGCGGCGCGCCAGGGAGGACGAACTGCGCCGCCGCCAGCGATCATTTGCCCGCCTCGTTCAGCGTCCAGTCGTAAGCATCGCGGTCAAAGCCGGTCTTGCCTTTCAGTTTCGCGGCGAGCGCGGGCTGCGCGTACTTTGTCAAATGAGCGACGACGCCCGCGCCGTCGCCGCCGAAATCCTCCTGAAACCAGGAATAGATGCTGGAGACGGTCAGGCCGCCGTCCGCCGCGACGGTTGCGCCGCGCGGGTGGTTCACATAGGCGCGGGCGGCGGCGTCCAGGTCGGCGCTGAGCGTCTCGGCGCGCCACGGCTCGGGTTTTAGGTCGGGACAGCCGATAGAGGCGCAGTTGACCGCGTAATGCACGCGCGGATCCTTGAAGGTCGGCCGCATGATCGAGTGCTCGATGTCGTCCAGCGACAGTTCGCGGCCCTCGACGGTGACGCGTTTTTCACGCCACGGGCCAAGATACGCTTTCACATCGAAAAAGCTCGTCCCCGCGCTTTTGACGTCCTTGATGGAGGCGATTGGGTAGGCGTCGATGACGACCTTGAGCGTCACCGCGTTGTAGAGATTGGCCCAATAGGCGAAGGCCTCGTCGCGGCTCAACTGCGACGGCTTTTCGGCGGCGAGGGCGGCGACCACTTGATCCAGCGCGGCGCGATCCTGCGCCGAGGCCCGCCATTTGGCGTACGCGACCCCGGCAACGCCGTCGCTGCGCGGCGTTATGTGCTTTTGCAGAAGAGCGCGGTAGGTTTTCAGGGCGGCGTCATGGGCGGGGGTCAGCGCGGCGGCGGGGGCGGCGAACGCCAGCAGGCAGAGGGTGAACACTATCCGTTGCATGGGATCCGTTCTCGTGGGTTTAAGCGAAGGCTCGCTTGTATTTGCGGTTTCCCCGTGATGTTCTGCGCGCCGCCGCCGTTCGTTACAGGCTAAGGCTGCGTGCGGGCGCCTCCGCCGCGGTTTCCATTGACCCCACCGGCGCCTCGCTCAGGCGGCCCTGACGCATAACGAACAGCCTGGACGCGTAAGCGCGCGCCAGATGCGGCTGATGCAAGGTGCACAGCACGGTCATGCCGCGCGCATTGCGCAGGTCGGTCATCAGCGTCAAAACCTGCTCGGCGGACGCCGGATCGAGGCTCGCGACCGGCTCGTCGGCGATGAGCACGGCGCTTTTCTGGGTCAGCGCGCGGGCGATAGCCACCCGCTGTTGCTCGCCGCCCGAGAGCGTGTCGGCGCGTTGGCGCATTTTGTCCTGAAGGCCGACAGCCGCGAGCGCCGCCTCAGCCGCCTCGACATCCGCCCGCGAGAAGCGCCCGAGCGCGACGCGCCACGGCGGCGTGCGGCCAAGCGCCCCCATCAGCGCGTTTTCGAGCGCGGTGCGCCGCTTGATCAGGTTGAACTGCTGAAACACCACCCCGATGCGCCGGCGCGCCCGCTTCAGCGCCGCACCGCGCAGCCCGTGCAGCGGCTCGCCCGCCACATAAATCTCGCCCGAGTCCGGCTCGGTGAGGCGCGTCAGACAGCGGAACAACGTGGTTTTGCCCGATCCGCTCGGCCCGAGGATCACGGCGAAATCCCCGCGGTCGAGGGTGAGTGAGGCGTTCACCAGCGCCGGCGCGCCGCCAAAGCGTTTGCTCAGGCGCTGCGCCCGGAGCACGTCGCTCACAACAGCCTCCGCCGTAAGGCCTGGCTGACGGCGTCGATGAGCGTCACCATGGCGAGGATGATGATCAGGATGGCGAACACCCGGTCGAAAGCGAGCAAATCGACGCTGTTCTTCAGCTCCTGGCCGATGCCGCCGGCGCCGACGACGCCGAGCACGGTCGAGGCGCGCACGTTGAACTCCCACATGTAGAGCGTGATCGACGACAGGGCCGGACGCACGTCTGGGAGCAGCGCGAACAGCACCACCTTGGCCCTGCCCGCCCCGCTCATGGCGGCCGCTTCGAGCGGGCCCGGCTCGGCGCCCTCGATGGCCTCCGACCACAGTTTCGCAATGGAGCCGGCGGTGTGCAGCATCACCCCGAGCACGCCCGCGAACGGGCCGAGGCCGACCGCCGCCACGAAGATCAAGGCGAAAATGAACCCGTCCACGCCGCGCAGCGCGTTCAGCAGCCAGCGCGCCGGGTGGAACATCCACATGCCCGGCGTCACGTTGCGGGCCGCCAGGATGCACAGAGGCGCGGCGATGAGCGCGCCGAAGGTGGTGCCGATGGTGGCGATGGCGACGGTCTCGCCTGCCCTGAGCAGCAACTCCTCAAGGCCGGAGAAATCCGGCGGCCAGCCGCGCGCGATCCAGTTCATCAGGCGCGGCAGCCCCTCGGCCAGACGGCTGACGCTCACCTGGGAGACATGGAGACACACGGCGTAAAACGCCGCTACGGTCGCCAGCAGCGCGGCGAAACGCAGCCTCGCCCAGATGCGGCGTTCGCTTTCGTGCGCAGACGGCCGGTGAAGCATGCGTCAGTTTTTCTTGATGCGGCCGAGCGCGGCGCCCGCGTCCTCGATGAGCTTGTAGCTGGCGTGGCTCGCGGGAACCCAGCCCGTATAGCGCGGCGGCATGATGGTCTTGGCTTGCTCCTCGGTGATGGCGGCGACCGTTTCCTTCAGCTTAGCCGTGAGGCCCGCGTCGAAGCCTTTGCGCACCACGAGCGGGTCGTTTGGAAGCGGCTCGGACTTCCAGACGATTTTCACTTGATCGGCCTTGACCGCGCCGCGGTCGATGAAGCCGTTGAGGTTGCGGTCGAAATCGGTGGCGAGATCGGTCTGGCCGTTGATGACGGAGATGACCTGCGCCGCATGGCTCGCCCCGTCGCGATACTGGAAGAACGCCTTCGGGTCGATGTTCTGGGTCTTGAACCAGTAGCTTGGGATCAGCCACCCGGAGGTCGAGCCGACGTCGGCGAAGGAGATGCGCAGGCCCTTGGCGTCGTCCGGCCATTTCTCGATTTTCGCGTCGGGCCGGGCGACGATGATGGAGTGATAGGTCGGCTTGCCGTCATATTTGACCGTGGCGATGGCCTCGGCCCCGCCCTCCGCATGGGCCAGCACATAGCCCCAAGGCCCCATCCACGCCACATCGGCCTGGCCCGTGGCGAGCGCGATGGAGATGCCGGCCCAGTCGTTGGTCACCACGAGCTCGTACTCGCGGCCGAGTTTTTCGGCCAGATGCTTGAAAAACGGCTCATAGGCTTTGCGCGTGTCGCCGGGGGTCGGCTGGAACGGGCCAACGGCGAAGCGCAGCTTTTCCTGCGCCATGGCGGCGGAAGCGAGAATCATGGAGCCGACAAGGGCGGCGATCGCGAAGAGGCCAATCCGTTTCATGGTTTCTCCGTTTGCGTGGAACACACGTCATGTTCGCCGCCTGAGGATGGTGCGTTACGTCGCGCGGCAGCCTCATGAGGAACGGGCCACAGCGGCCCATCCGCGGGTCCGCCAGCCCATAAGACGTCGCCGGGGGACAGCGGCTCGCCCGCCCGCCGGCGTTCGGGGAACGGGAGCACGTCCATGCTCGGCCATAGCCCGGAGACAAGCGCGTCGGCGTAGTGCCGCGTGAGGCTAGCCTCGCGCATGGCCGCCGCCGCGCCCGCCGCATCGTAATCGAGACGGCGATGGAGGATGCGTAACCCCATCGGCTCGTCCGACACCATGCTGAACCAAACGCTCGCCGTTCCGTCATTCGCCGGCATGCCGATGACGCCCGGGTTGTGCCACAGCCGGCCGTGGATGACGCGCGTAAAAGGCAGACCGCAATGCCCCGCGACGACGCCGTCGCAATCAAGTTGCGCGAACTCCGCGAGCATTTCAGGCACCGGGGTGGAGCCGAAGATAAACGTGTTATTGCGCTCCACTCCGCCATGGATCACAGCCAGGCGCCGCCCGCCGAGCGTCACATCGAGCCTGGGGGGCAGGGCCGCGAGCCAGGCCTTATCGTCAGCCCCGACGCGTTCGCGCGCGAAGCCGAACCACGCGGCCGACAGGCTGTCGCATAAGGAGCCTTCCTCGAAGCCGCAGCCGCAATCCTCGGCGCCCGCGCCGATTTGCGCGTCGCAATTGCCCTGGACAACGCGCACGCCCGCATCGCGCAGCAGCGCAATGGTCTCGGATGGTTCGGCGCAATAGGCGATCACGTCGCCGGTGCAAACAATGTTCGTCGGCGGAACGCCGAGGCGCGCAGCTTCGGCAAGCAGCGCCCGCGTCGCATGGGCGTTGCCGTAAGGCCCGCCAAAGAACAAGATAGGCCCGTCAAACGCCGCGGTCATGCTTGTCCCGCGCCTCCAAGGTCCGCTGCAAAAGCGCGCCCCAGGCTTCGTTGAAAGGATGCGCGGTCGCCGTCGGACCTTTGTCCGAGACAAGCGGACGCGCCTCCGCCGCCCACCGGAAAACGCCGCCGCGCAAGTTGTGCGCCGCTGTCGCGCCGCCGGCCTCGAGCGCGGCCCGCACCCGGTTCATCATCTGCGAACTGCGCACGCCCACCGAGCAATAAAACACCACCGTCGCTCCTTTGAGCGCCGGGCCATGCAGGGCGGCGAACGTCTCGGCGCTCATGTCGGGCGGCGTGTGAATGGCTCCGGCGATATGGCTTTCATCGTATTCGGCCTTTTCGCGCACGTCGAACAAAAGCACCCGGTCTCCGGAGCGGCGAGCGAGTTCTTCAGGGGTGATCTGCGGCGTCTTGTAAAGCGCCTCGACGGTGTTCTCCACCTGCTCAAGCGTCATCGACGGGCTTGGAGGGGCAAGCCGCGGCGCTTGCAGATAAATCACTGCGGCGATGATGGCCGCGACAGCGCCGGCCAGCGCAACCCTGATCGTCATCATAAGCTCCTGTAGCGTTGTTCGGCCGCGCTTCGCCGTTTGTAACACATCAGCAAGAAAAAATAAAAAATCTGTGCGCTTCGGCCGCAAAAAGGTCCGAAATCAAACAAGAATGGCGACTTATACTTTAAAAGCAAAATATTCATCGAGGATCGCCGTGAATATAGACACCCAAGCGCTGTTGAAAGCGGCTCAGCGTTTCGAGCACGCCAAAGCTCTTCGCCGCGAACGTCCGCCAATCGCCACGGCCGAGCGGCGGGACATCGAAGCGGCGCTCGCCGAGCCTTCTTCCGAGGACGCCAAACTGCGCGACGCCGAGGATGGCCATCGCGCCCGGTTCCTTTATCCGGAGGAGCGCCTCGCCTATGAGCGCCGCATCGGCAGCGATGATCTCAAGCCCATACGTTATCTCGAGCTTGGCCTGTTGGCTGCGCGGGCAGTTGCGCGGGTGGTGGTGCCGAACGTCGACCCGCGCGGGGATATGCTCGGCACGGGATTTCTGGTCGCGCCGGGACTGTTCGTCACAAACCACCATGTGTTGGCGGAACCTTACTGGGCGAAGGCCGCGCGCGTGGAGTTTGGCGCTGAGGACGATCTAAAAGGCCGGCCACGCCGCTCTCATACGTACGAACTCGATCCCGACAACGTCTATTTCGCCGACGAGGAGCTTGATTTCGCCGTCGTCGCCATCAAGCCGCGCAGCCTTTCCGGCGCGCCCATCGGCGACTACGGCTATATTCGCGTTTTCCTCGAGACGGGCAAAATCCGTGAGGGTGAATACGCCAATGTCATCCAGCACCCATCCGGGCGGCAGAAGGAGATCTCGGTGCGCAACAACCGCATCGTCGTCCTCAATCCGGACGGCACGGCCCCCGATGCGGAGAACAACTTCCTGTATTACGAGGCCGACACCGAGGGAGGCTCGTCCGGCTCGCCGGTGTTCAACGATCAATGGTATCTGGTCGCGCTGCACCGGCGTGGGGTTCCGCGCACCAAAATCATCAACGGCCGGCCGGTCGTCATGCGCAAGGATCGCAAGCCCGCCCGTCCGGACGACCCGGATGCGGTCATAGACTACATCGCTAACGAAGGCGTGCGCGCCAGCCGGATCATTCGCCACATCACCGAGGCGGTCGAGGCCGGCAACCCAATGGCGCGCAAGGTGTACGAATGCTGGCGGGAGGTGCGCGCGGCTCCGCTCGACGGCCCGCTGCCGTTTCTGGAGGCCGCGAACGCCGCGCCGTCGGCAGGCCACGGCCTCATCGTCGTCTCCGATCTTGAGGTCACCGTTCGGCCTCTATCGCAGTTCGCGGGAGCGTCGGGTTACGATCTCGAATTTCTGGGCGCCGCCCATACCGTCTCGCTGCCCGACCTCAGCTCGGAGACAATGCGCGACACGGCCCCTCTGGCGTCGGGCGAAGGCGTCGTGCTCGATTACGACAACTTCTCCGTGGTGATGAACGCTCGACGGCGTCTGCCGTTTTACGCCGCGTGGAACATCGACGGCGACAAGCTGTTTCACCCCGGCGAGCGCCCGCGCTGGGGGCTCGATCCACGCCTCAAGGCCGAATTCCAGCCGGACGACGTGATCTTCTCGCAGGAGCTTCAGCGCGGGCATGTGGTCCGGCGCATGGATGTCGTATGGGGCGACAGGGGCCGGCGCGCGCATGTGCACACATTCTGCCTCACCAACGTTCTCCCGCAGGTTCGTGACTTCAACAACGAGGAGTGGGGCGACCTGGAGGACCACATCCTGCAAAACGCCGACGCCGCGGACGCGCGCGTCTCGGTGTTCGCCGGCCCCATCTTCAGCGCGGAGGACCCATTCTACGACGACCTGCGACGCCGAACCGGCGGCCCGCGCCCGCCGCGCACCGGCATGCGCATCCCGCTTCTCAACTGGAAGATCGTCGCGTGGGTCTCGGACGGCCGCCTGAAGGCCGCGGGGTTCATCCGCGACCAGCGCGAGGAGCTTCAGGCCGCGGGTCCTCTCGAGCTCAGCTTCGGCGGAACCGTACAGAAGCAAACGCTGATCCGCCGCATCGAGGAGCGCACCGGCCTGATTTTCGGCGACCTGGCGGGGGCCGACACTTTGGCGGGGGAAGGGGTGGAGGAACGCGTTCTCGCCCGGAGGTCGGACGCCATTCTTTAGCCGGCATCGTCTCAGGAACCGCTTCGCCGCTGTTGGGTTAGTCCACTACACCCAACGAAAGGACACAGTCATGCATCGTTTATGTATCGCGCTCGCGGCGGCGATCGCGGTCGTCGCGCTTGGCGTTCCGGCTCAGGCCCGCACGCTCGGCATCGGCGTCGAAACCGAGAAGCAATTCATCGAGAAGGCGGCGGTCGGCGATCTGTTCGAGATCCAAACCAGCCAGGAGGCGCTGAAGCGCAGCCAGAATGCGGCGGTCAAGGCGCACGCGCAGAAAATGATCGAGGATCACACCAAATCCGCCGAGAAGCTGAAACGCATCGTTGAGACGGGCAATCTGCCCGCAGCGCCGGCGGTGCTCGACTCCGCTCACGCCGACATGCTGGAGGATTTGCGCGAGGCGAAGGCTGAGGACTTCGATCGCACCTACATCAAAATGCAGCAGGACTCGCATGAAGAGACGCTGGAAATGATGGAGCGTTACGCAGAAAACGGCGAGAACCCCGCCTTGAAAGCCTTCGCGACGGAAAAAATACCGACCGTCCAGCAGCACAAGAGCATGGTGGACGGCATGCGCCCGACCAAAACCTCCGCCAACTAACGCGGTCCTCGCCTCAAGGAAAGCTCCGCATTGCGGGGCTTTTTTGTGCGCGCATGCTCTCGTCGCTCGCTTCCGGATCGTTCAGGCGCTATTCATGACATGCTGGCGATAACGCCGGCGGACATAAGGCATCAGCGCACGGGAGGGCGGATTATCCGCGTCAAGCTATGGCCGAGCTTTCCATGGGAGCCCCCAACGGACGTCGTCGCAGTTTTTCTGAAAGCCTCATATTTTACGGCGCGGTGTTTCTCGCGCTGCTCAGCCTTTACGATCCGATCAAGGACATCTACACGCGCTGGATGCTGCCTGAGATCGGCGACGAACCGATCGAGGTCGCCCTGCAACAGCAGAAGTTGACCGAGAAGAACCTCGATTGCCTCATCGGCGCCAATCCGCAGGAGGTGCCGCTGAACGAGAAAGTGCGCGTGCGCCTGCTCGCATGCGACACCGGCGATATACAGGTCGCCGTGTACCCGGAGAACGCGCCCGCCAAGCTGCGCTGGATCACCCCGCATGTGCCTGAGACGCGCACGGCGAACCTGACGAAGCTGGGCGCCGGCGCGCTGTTGACGATGGAGCCCGCTCCACGGCCGTTTTCTCCGGCCCAGGCCAACATCGCGAATGTGTGCAGCGCCTGGGAAGACCCGGGCCGTAAAGCTCGGTTGATTCGCATCACCAATGAAGGCGGCCAGTGCTGGAAAGAGATCGTGAACGTCTTCACCGGGCGCATCGACTACCGCGAAAAGGCGGAGTGCAACGCCCCGTGCGCGCCCGTCCGCTGACCGCGCCTAAACCCACAGCTTGACTGCGATGGCGGACAGGGAGAGCGCCGCCAACCACAGGGCCGCGCTCAGCCATCCGCCGCCGTTCCGCTTGGTCTCATCAGCATTGGCCGCGAGCGCCCGAACCGCTTCCGCAGCCTCGCGAGCCTGCTTGCCCAGCTCGGGCGCGTCGGCGATGAGCTGAACCACAGCGGCCGCGCCCGACGCGGCCCGCTCCAGCCGCGCCCGCGGCCCCAGATGATCCGCGATCCACGCGCGCACCACCGGCTCGGACGCCGTCCAAATGTTGATTTCGGACGACAGGCTGCGCGCCACGCCCTCCGTCACCACCATCGTTTTCTGCAGCAAAATCAGTTCCGGCCGCGTGCGCATGCCGAACAGCTCCGTCACCTCGAAAAGCTGGGTGAGCACGCGCGCCATTGAGATTTCATGCGCCGGGCGACCGACGAGCGGTTCGCCGATCGCCCGCAACGCCTGCGCGAAGGCGTCAACGCTCTGGTTAGCGGGCACATAACCGGCCTCGAAATGCACCTCGGCGATGCGGCGGTAGTCGCGCACGATGAAGCCGAACAGGATCTCGGCGAGGAACCGCCGTTCGTTCGGCCCGAGCCGACCCATAATGCCGAAATCGACCGCAACCAGCCCGGAGCCGTCGGCCTCTGCGAACAGGTTGCCCTGGTGCAGGTCGGCGTGGAAGAAGCCGTCGCGCATGGCGTGGCGCAGGAACGAGCGGATGACGAGATTGCCGAGCTTTTCCCGGTCGAAGCCCGCCGCCTCGATGGCCGCCATGTTCGAAAGCGGCACGCCGTCCACCCATTCGAGGGTCAGCACGCGGCGGCTTGTGCGCAGCCAATCGACGCGCGGCGCGCGAAAGCCTTCGTCGCCGGCCCGCGCGATGTTCTCGGACAGCTCCGAGATCGCCGCCGCCTCCATGCGCAAATCCATCTCGATGGCGGTGGAGTCGGCGAGCGTTTGCACGGCCGCGACCGGGCGCAGGCGGCGGATCGGCTTGTTCCACGCCTCCGCCTGGCGCGCGGCGAAGAAAAAGGCGTCGAGATCGCGGGCGAAGCGGGCCTCAACGCCGGGGCGCAGAATTTTCACCGCGACCGGGCGGAGACTGCCGTCGGCCTCGCGCACGGCGGCCTTATGCACCTGCGAGATGGAGGCTGCGGCGACGGGCGGCCCGAACTCGGCGAACAGCGCATGCGCGGGGGCGCCCAACTCCGCCTCGATCGCCGCATGCGCCTCGGTCATGGAGAACGGCGGCAGCCTGTCCTGGAGGCCGCTCAGGTCGCTGGCGAGCGCCGGGCCGATCACGTCCGGCCGCGTCGCGAGAAACTGGCCGAGCTTAATGTAGCTCGGGCCAAGGCTCGCCAGCGCGTCCGAGAGCTTCGCTGCGCGCCCGCTCTCCGCGCCCCGGAACGGCGCGCTAAGGCGGCGAAACACGCCCACCGCCTTCGGCGCGTCGCGTCGGGGCAGAAAATCAACGCCGCGCCAAGCGAGCGTGGCGCCAGCCCGCGCCAGCCGCGCTATGTTCATCATCGCATTCGCCATGCGCCGCCTTATAGCAGCGCCAACGTTAAAAATTGGAGCGAAATGAGGCGTCTGCGGCGTCTTGGCGGCGCCGGTCTCAAATGTTATTTTTGTTGGCATGGAAGCATTGAAGCTAAAGCCGATGACGGTTGACGAATTCCTCGTCTGGGCGGAGGGTCGCGAGGGCCGCTACGAGCTGCACGATGGCGAGGTGTTCGCCATGTCGCCGCAACGCGCGTCGCACCTGGAGGCGAAGCTCGCCATCTCGATCGCGTTACGAGACGCGATAAAAAGCGCGAAGTTAAACTGCTTCAGCGTTCCGGATGGGGCGACAGTCCGGATCAATGACATCACGGTTTTCGAACCGGACGCTTTGGTGTACTGCGGAGAAAAAGCGAAGCCTCACCAGATAGAGTTTCCCAATCCCATAATTGTTGTCGAAGTTTTGTCTCCGAATACGGGCTATAAAGATTTGGGTGAGAAGCTGCGAGCTTACTTCACGCTGCCGAGCGTTAATCATTATCTCGTTGCCGACCCGGATAAGAAACTTTTGATCCATCACGCGCGGGGCGGCGGCGATGAACTCATCACCCGCATCGTCACTGAAGGCGCCCTGCGCTTCGACCCGCCCGGCTTGACCATCACGGCGGAAGACATTTTCAGCTAGCCGCGAGGTGCGCCTCCACCCGCGCCATAAGCCAGCCCCAAGCCTCCTCTTCGCGCGGCCCGGCGGTTTTCGACACCGCGATCTGCAGATACTCGATCTCGCGGCGGATTTTGTCCTCTCGCAGCATGTGCAGGCGGCTCGTCAAAATCGCGAGTTCGATCACGGCCGCTTGCGCCCGGTTGAAGCCCGGCGCGGCGCGGTGGCTCGCCGTATGCACAACGCGGGCGTGAAAACGCGGGCGCTGCTCATCCTCCGAAACGCGCTCGACTTCAAACTCGTAATGGGCCACCGCGTCGGCTAACCTCGCGCCAGCAATGCGCTCGGCGGGGGCGAGCGGCCAGTCCTTGCGCCCGGTCAGGCAGCCTGCGAACACGCGCACGTCGTCAGTCACGCTTGCGGTGAAAAGCGGGTGCGCGCGTAAGTTGTCAAGCGTGCGCGTGGGCTTGAACGGCGCGGCGATCCACTCGTCGCCGTCCTGGATCAGGCCCAGCGGCGCGATGTGCGGCTCGCCCTCCGGCGTTTGCGTCACGATGATGGTTTCGTGGATGTAGGGCATCAACTCGCTTTCTCGGTGCGGTGGCGCTTCGGTTCGAGCGTCGTGCCTGCTTCCTTGAGCTTGGCCAAATCCTCCGCCTCCTCATCCGCCGCGGCGCCCCATTTCAGCGGGTTGTCCTGCGCGTAGCGCTTGCCGAGCCGCCACGCGATCTCCGCGCGCGCCAACTCCACGCCGAGATAGAACGCATGGCCGCCGTCCTCCGCCACGTCGAGCTTGGGGAAGAATGCGAACGGGTCGCGCTCCACCCAGTGCCCGCGCCGGCTGAACACATGCACGCCGTCCTCGGACACGTCGATGCGGAAATTGTCGTCCCGAATGGCGGCCGCGGTGGCGGCGATCTCCTCCGCGCCGTAGGGGAACGGCTTTTTGTCGTGCAGGCTTAGGAGCGCGTGCGAATAATCGCGCGGCAGGCTGGCGTCCTGCTTCGCCGCGAACATCATGCGGCGCGCGGCGTCGTGCTCCTCGATGGTGCGGCGGGTGTGCGGGCTAACCTGCACGACGAGCACGTTGCGGATGGCGAGCTCGGAGCAGACGCCGAGCAGTATTGCGGTGACGCCGCCTGAATCGGCGTCCGTCAGCTCGGTCAGGTTGCCAGTGCCCATCAGCATTTCTGCGTTCGGCCGTTGGCGGCGGAACTCGGCGTAGCGCAAAAGCGACGCGGTGAAGCCGTAATGGATGGGGTCGAGGATCGGGTCGGCGAGAAACGGTAAGCCCTTCGCGGTCATCGCGTCGCAAGCGCGGTAAAGCGAGGTCATGTCGCCATGCGGCGCCGGGATCAGCACCGGCGTGGCGCCGGTCTCCTCCGCGATCCAAAGGTTGCGCTCGTTCAAGCTGAGCAGGAAGTCGGCTCCCGCGCGCCCGCCCTCCAGCAGCTCCGCCTCGCTCGCCGAATCGACGCTCACCTTAAGACCGGCGGCCTTCAGCGCGCGCACCGCGTCGGCCATATGCGGAAACGGCGTGTCGGGCAGACAGCCGAGGTCGATCACATCGGCGCCTGCGCGTGCATGGGCGAGGCCGCGCGCGACGATGGCGTCCACGCTCATGCGCGGCGCATCGACAATTTCCGCGAAAATGTTCAGGTCGTGCCGCGATAGGTCGGGCTTGGCGCCGCGCTTGCCGAAATACTCCGGCAAGTCTTTCAACTCCTCCGGCCCGCGCTCGAACCGCGCGCCGAAATGGGCCGACAGCGCGTCAAGATCGCCGCGGCAACGGCCCGGCAGCACCACGCGATCCGCGTTCACCGGCTGCGGCAGACGCCGCTTGATCAGCGCCTCGGTCATCAGCGCCGCAACCTTTACGCCCATGTCGTGGATGCGCCATTCGCGGCCGCCGAAGTCGATCTCGCCCAGCACCTTTTCCAGGCGCGGCTTTGCGAGACTGCCGGTGAGAAACACGATGCGTTCGGACATTTACGCGCCACTTGCGATCAGGGGACGATGCGGGCGCCTGCTTCGCCTTTGAGCGCTGCGGGCAGGCTTGGCCAATCGTCCGGCCCCAACCATATGGCGTCCGCGCCGCTCTCCGCAAGGAAACGAGGGAACAGGGGATCGACGACGCCTCGCGCGGCCAACGTGCCGGCCGTGGCTTGCCCTCCCGGCGCGGCGGATTTGACCAGAATGACCCGCGCGGCGCCAAGCGCGCCTGCGAGCCATGCCGCCAAACTGTCCGAGGTCATGTCCCAGCTTTGCGGGATGTCTTCGCGATCAGCGGCCATAACCGGCGGCGACCAGACCGGGGTTCGCCGCCGGATCCACAACTCTGCAAAATCATCCGCCTGCTCCGCGATCGCCAGGCGTTCCTCCAAGCCTGATAGCGCGTGCGCGTACTGCGCCATGGCGAGAAGCGCCATGCGGTGCGCCGCCGCGTCGTCGAAACCTAAGACCGGTTGCGTGGCCCGCACCGCATCCGCAAAGGGCCCGCCACCGGGGACGATAACGCCGCCTCGCGTCTCAGATATGGCAGCCAGCCAGCGCTTCAGGTTCGGGTTGTTCCACAGGCTGCCGCCAAGCTTCACGACCACGGGCGGCGGCGCGGCCATTACCGCTCGTCGCCATCGCGCATGTTGGTCAGCAACGGGTACACATTCGCCTCCCGAGCCGGCGGCTGACGGCGGAAAATCTCCACGCCGAGCGAGGCGCCCTCGATGCGGTCGAGTTTCTCGACGCTCACCCGAACCGTGGCGGCGCGGCGGTGTTTGAGGCAATGCTCCGCGAGGCGCTCGGCCACTGTCTCCACGAGCTGGATATGGCCCGAGCCGATGATCGCGCGGGCGCCGTCCACCACGTAATCGTAGTTGAGGACGTTGTCGATATTCTCATCGAGCGGCCGCGCCGACGGATAGCACTCCACATCGACGCCGATGCGCACGCGCTGGGTGACGCCGTATTCGAGGCTGTAGACCCCGATATGCGCGTCAAGGACCAGGTCGCGCACGAAAATCTTGTCGAGCGGGCCGCGCACCTGGCGCGAGTGCGGGGCGTAAAACCGCCCGGCCAGAATGTGATGATCCGCCATGGTGACCCTTCTCGCCGTTTCTTCCGCGCGTTTCGCCGCGCTTTCATTGAGCGCCCGACGGATCGCCGCCGCCGCGCGAGCATCAAGCGCCGCCTCACGCCCGCCTTCGCCGCACAGCGCGCCCCGGAAACCGGCGTAGTCCGGCCCTGCGCGCGCAATGAGCGCAATATCGTCCAGCCGCAACCCGCCCGCAAGCCCGCTGATGAGGCCCGCCGCCCGCGCGGCCGCGACGAAACCGCCAAGCTCCTCAGCGTTTCGTGCGCCTGTCAGCGGCCCGCGCGCTTTGTCGGCGGTGTCGAGCATGACGCCCGCCGCCCCCGCCCGCGCCAAGGCCAGCAGCCGGTGCGGCGTCGACCAATCCGCGCTGAAGGGCAGATCGGCGAACAGAACGGCGATCACCGCCGCCCGGCCCGCGCAAGCCTCACGCGCGGCGGCGACGCACGCCTCGACCTCAGCGTCCTCGAACACTCCGATTTTCACGTAGCGAACGCCGTGCGAAGCGCGCTCGGAGGCGGCGGCGGCGATCACGTCCGGCCGCATGGGAAGGTCGCCCGCCGTGGCGCTCACCGGCTTTCGCTCCCCGACCGCCGCGACGACCGCCGCCAGGTCTCGTGCGGCCCCAAGAGCGCCGGCGGCCGGGTCTTTCGCGTCGATGAGGTCGGCGCCGGCGGCGAGCGCGATGCGGGCTTCGTCGGCGTTGCGGACGCTGGCGAGAAACAGGGGAGCGCCCGCCATCGTCACACCAAACCGCTTTCGACGCGGATCTCGCCGTTCGACGGCTGGGCGACGGCCTGCCGGAGAGCGAGGTTGCGCGCGCGAAATGCTTCGATGGCCGCGGCGTCGGCGCGCTCTTCCGTCGAGAGCCGCACGGGAATGTCATGCGCGACGCGGGCGGGCGGACCGGTGAACACGATGATGCGCGTCGCCAGGCGCACCGCCTCCCTGGTGTCATGGGTGACGAACAGGACGGTGCAGCCGCGCGAGCGCCACAGATCGGCGAGCAGCGAGCGCAAGCCGTCGGCGGCGCTTTCGTCGAGCGAGACGAACGGTTCGTCCATAAGCAGGATGGACGGGCGGAACGCGAAGGCGCGGGCGAGCGCGGCTCGACGCTGCATGCCGAGCGAAATTTGCCCCGGGAACGCGTCGGCGAATTTGGTCAGGCCCACCTCGTCGATGAGGCGCAGGGCCGCCTCTCGGGCGCCATCCTCACGCATGACCAGCTCCACATTCTGCGCGACCGTGCGCCAGGGCAGCAGCCGCGGCGACTGGAACATGTAGCATAGACGGTCCGCGTCGGCGTTGACCCTCACGACGCCGTCGTAATCGGGGTCGAGGCCGGCGATGATGTTGAGCAGGCTCGTCTTGCCAGCGCCGGACGGGCCGACCAGGCAGGCGAACTCGCCGTGATCCACCGTAAAGCGCATGTCGCGGATGGCGGTGTGGCTGGCGCGGCCCTCGGCGAGGAAGGTTTTCGCCGCGATGTCGACCTCAAGCGCGATCATCGCCGCCACCGGTTTACGGACCGCTCCCACGGCTGAAGGATGAAAAGCTCAATCGCCTGCACCACGGCGATGAATGCGATGGCGTAGGCGAGGATGTTCGTCACGTCGAATTGTTGGAAATAGAGATAAAGCTGAAAGCCGACGCCGTTCGACCGCCCCAACAACTCCACCACCAGCACGATTTTCCACACCAGCGCCAGCCCTGAGCGCGTGGCCGCGGCGAAAAACGGCGCGAGTTGCGGCAGCGTCACGTGGCGGAAGGTGCGCCATCGCCCAAAGCGGTACACACGCGCCATCTGGCTGTAATCGGCGGAGAGCGCGCGCGCCCCCTCGCGCATGGTCACGGCGACATTGGGAATTTTGTTGAGCGCCACGGCGGTGATGGCGGCTGCCTCGTACAGGCCGAACCAGATGTAGCATAGGATGATGGTGACGAGCGCTGGGAGATTGAGGAACAGCGTCAGCCAACTGTCGAAGAACAGGTTGAAGCGCGACCACCGGCCCATGAGAATGCCGATCGCCGAGCCGATGAACATGGCGATGAGGAAGCTCGCCGCGACCCGCAGCAGCGTTATGCCCACATGATAAGGCAGGTCGCCCGTGGCGACGCCCGCGCCGATGGCGGCGAAGACGGCGGCCGGCGAAGGCAAGTAGCGCGGATCGGCGAAATAAGCCGCCAGCGACCACACCGCCCACAGCGCGACGAGCGAGCCCGCGAACCACGCCGCGCGTCTCGCGCCGTCAGCAGCCGTGGTGGATGCGGCGCCAGCCCTAGAAGACAAGGCCGCTCCAGAAGATGCTCGGGTCAAACGTCACGCCTTTTCCAGTCACTTGTTCGCCGCCCGTCTGCGCCATGACGTCGAACAGGCGCCCGGCGGCCTTTCGGTCGCGCTCGTTCCAAGTGTGAAGCAAGCCCTCGCGGTAGCGTTCGCGCAGCACGCGGAACTCAGCATCGGAGGCGACCTGCATCAGCGGGCGGATACGGTCCCACTCCGCGTCCGAGGTGAGCAACGCCTTCTGCGCGTTCTGCATGGCGTTGGCGAAGCCTTGCAACAGCTTGGGCTGCTCGGCGGCGAAACTCTCGGAGACGACGAAGCCGACCATCGGCAGCGGCGCCGGGATGTCGAACGCCTTCACCAGCTCGGCGACCGAAGCGATGCGCGGATAGCCGTCGGCCTCGAGCGGCGCGGTGAGGTTCCAGTTATTCAGCACGGCGTCGATGCGGCCGGAGCGCAGTTGCTCGTTGAGGAGCGGCGGCGCGCCGAAGACGGGCGTTGCGGTCTCCGCCAAGTCGCCAAGGCCAAGCTTCTTCGCATAGGCGCGCAGAATGAGCCAGCTTTTGTCGATCGGCCCGCCGGCGACGCCAAGACGCTTTCCACGCAAATCCTCGATTTTGGCTATGGAGCTGCCCGGCGCGACGATGATGGAGCCGAGCGCCGCGGAATAAGGGACAAAAGTGAAGCGCGTGCCCAGCGCCCGCTGCTGCAGCACCCAGAACCAATCCGTCACCGCCGTATCCGCTTGGCCGGACAGCACCGCCACCTGCGCGGCCTGCTGCGCAGCGACCACGGTGACCTGCAACTCGAAGTTTTCGCGTTTGTCCAGCTTGTGGTGCTTGATAACGTCGAGCAGCCAGTTGACCGTGCCGTATTTGAGGGCGGCGGCCTTCATCACGGCGTCGGCGCGAGCCGCTGCCGGAGTTGCAAGCGCGGCGATCAGCGCAAGCGAGGCGAACAGCCCAGCCGAGCTTTTAAACTTCAGCATTTGTCCTCCCATGCAACGCCAGTCTTAAGCGTGGGCGCGAACTCAGTTCGACAAACGGTTGTCGATGAGGAAGTTCAGTCCCCGCAGCCATGACTGATCGGTATTGCTTCGGATGTCGGCGCTGACGACCTTGAGCACAGCGCCGGTTTTCACATCGCGTATTTCCACATTCACGTTCAGGATGAGGTTCGACACCTTCTGCACGTAACCGATGAACGCGACATCGACCCCGAGGGGCGCGGCGATGCGCTCCACGCAGCCGTTGCAGTCGTGCAACGCCCGCTCCTTAGCCACTTGGGCGCGTACGGGCGACACATCGACCACCTCATAAAGCCTTTTCGCGGCCAGGGCGTCCCGCAGAGTCTGGCCCATGAGACCGAGACGCTTCGTCTCATCCTCGCGCTTGCCGCGCAGATCGCCCTCGGCGCTGGTGTCGATAAGCTCGAAATCGAACACCACGGCGCGCGGCAGGGCGGCTGCGGGCGCAAACCACACAAAAAAGAGCAGCAGTGCGGCGAAGATCGGCTTCATGTGAGCATCTCATGACGTTTGCCCGCATACTACGAAGCAGGGCGCAGCCGCACAACAGCTATCCCTGAAAGCGGAAACGCAATTGCGAGCCATAAGCTCGCTCATGTTGAAGCGCGCGAGTCAAGATCACGCCAAAGCTTATTTTTCTCTTAACAAAATCATTTCAACCCTTGATCCGCCGCGATTTCTTGACTTGGCGGTTTTGCGCGTCGTATTACCGAAAAAAATCATAAGCGCTCATTGGGCGCCGCCAGGGAGAAACTTCATGCCGAGAGCGTTCCTCAGCAGAACAGTTGTGCTGTGCGCGGCGATAATCACCACCGCCGGGGTTTCTCACGCGCAAGCTCCGCAGCCCGCGCCCATCAAGATCGACATCGCATACATCAAGGTCGCGACCGAAAAAGCGCTTCCGCTCTCCCGGCTTGACAACCCGCTGCCCGACGACGGTTTCGCCGGCGCGCGCCTTGCTCTGAACGACAACAACACGAGCGGCCGTTTCCTAAAGCAGGAGTTCGTGCTGACCGAAGTGACGGTCCCGGTCGGCGGGGACGCCGTGGCGGCGGCCAAAGCCCAGGCGGCTGAAGGGCGGCGTTTTATCCTGCTTGACGCACCGGCCGAGACCGTGCTCGCGGTCGCCGACGCCCTCAAAGGCCAGGACGCGCTCGTTTTCAACATCGCCGCGCCCGATTCCGACCTGCGCAACGAGAAATGCCGCGTCAACGTGCTCCACACCGCGCCGAGCCGCGACATGTTGGCCGACGGCCTGGCGCAATATTTGATCTGGAAGAAATGGTCGCGCTGGTTTCTCGTTCACGGCGCCCTGCCCGACGATCTGCTGAACGCGGAGGCTGTGCGGCGCGCAGCGAAACGCTTCGGCGCCAAGATCGTCGCTGAAAAGGAGTATAAAGAGGAAGGCGGCGCGCGGCGCACCGACAGCGGCCACGAGCAGGTGCAGGCGCAGATGCCCGTCTTCACCCAGGACGCGCCCGAGCATGACGTGTTGGTCGTTGCGGACGAAAATGAGGTGTTCGGCCCGTATGTGCCCTACCGCACATGGTCCGCGCGCCCCGTCGCCGGAACATCAGGCCTCACCCCGGCGAGCTGGCACCCTGCCCACGAGCAGTGGGGCGCGACCCAGTTCCAGAACCGCTTCATGAAGCTGGCCAATCGCGGCGTGCGCGCCATCGACTATCACGCCTGGCTCGCGGTGCGGGCGATCGGTGAGGCGGCGGCGCGCGTGCGCTCGGCCGAGTTCAAGGCGCTCAACGATTACATCAAAGGCCCGGAGCTTTCGTTGGCGGCCTTCAAAGGGCAGAAACTCACATTTCGCAAATGGAATGGCCAGCTTCGCCATGCGGTGGTTCTGGGCGATCGGCATCTGCCCGTCACGTGGTCGCCGCAGCCAGGATTTCTGCACCCTGTCACACCGCTCGACACGTTGGGCGTGGACGAGCCTGAAAGCAAATGCCGCTTCTAAATGCGGCTCTTGGGAGGATTTATGATCAAACAAGGCCTTTACTCACTCAGCCTCGCCGCGCTTATCGCCTACGCCGCGCCCGCGCACGCCTACAAGATTTTCGTATCCAACGAGAAGGACAACACCATCTCCGTCATCGACAGCGAAAAGCTTGAGGTGATCGAAACGGTGAAAGTGGGCAACCGGCCGCGCGGCATCACCATGTCGAAGGACGGGAAGCACGTCTATCTGTGCGCGAGCGACGACGACACAGTGCAAGTGATCGACGCGGAAACTTATAAGGTGCTACACAACTTACCGTCCGGCCCAGACCCGGAGCTGTTTATCCTCCACCCGTCGGGCAACCCGCTCTACATCGCCAACGAGGACGACAACCTCGTCACCGTGGTGGACGTCATCAACAAAAAGGTGCTCGCCGAAGTGCCCGTCGGGGTCGAGCCAGAGGGCATGGGCGTGAGTCCGGACGGCAAAATTATGGTCAACACGTCCGAGACGACCAACATGGCGCATTTCATCGACACGGCGACCAACACCATCGTCGCCGACGTGCTGGTGGACAGCCGCCCGCGCTTCGCCGAGTTCACCCAGGACGGCAAGCATCTTTATGTGTCGGCCGAGATCGGCGGCACGGTGTCGGTGATCGACCCGGTCAAGCGCGAGATCATCAAGAAGATCGAGTTCGAGGTGCCGGGCGTCACGAAAGAACTGCTCCAGCCGGTGGGCGTGCGCGCCACAAAAGACGGCAAGAAAGTTTATGTCGCGCTCGGTCCGGCGAACCGCGTGGCGGTGGTCAACGGCGAGACCTGGGCGGTCGAGAAATATCTGCTGGTCGGCCAGCGCGTGTGGCAACTGGCCTTCACGCCGGATGAGAAATATCTCATCTCGACGAACGGAAACTCGAACGACGTGTCCATCATTGACGTGAAAGCGGACAAAGTCATCAAGTCGATCAAGGTCGGCCGTCTGCCTTGGGGCGTCACAGTGCAACCCTGACGCCGCGCGCCCGGCGCGCTTGCATAAGCCTGCGTCCCGGCGGCGTCGCCGGGCTGTCCCAACTCAAAAAACGAGGAAACCCCATGAAAAAATATATCGGCATGGCAGCCGCCGCAGCGCTCGTCGCCCTCGCTTCCCCCACGTTCGCCCAAGAAAAGCCGCGCGGCAAATCCGGGCTGCTGACCGGCGTCACCAAGCTCAAGCCGATCACGCTCAGCGTCGGCAAGCCGCTCGTCGAGGAGCCATACGAGATCGAGGCGGGCAAATACTACCGCGTCGAGATCGTCTCGGACGGCTCGGGCGAACTGGCCATCCGCGGCCCAGAGTTTTTCCGCAACGTGTGGGTGAACGAGGTCGTCATCAACGACATCGAAATTCGCCCCCTCGGCGTTGACAGCATCGAGTTCGACGCCGCCGGCACGGCGCGCATTTCGTTCATCCCGATCCGCCCCGGCACCTTCGTGCTGCAAATTCCAAACACCACGGCCGACAGCCAGAAAGCCGTGTTCAACGTGAAATAAGGGCGCGTGCGGCGGTCAGAGACGCTCTCAGCCCGCCGCCGAGCTTTTTGAGTTGAGGGCGCGCCGCTCCTGTGGTCATTTGCTTTGCACGCTCGACCATGAGCGGACGGAAAGCGCGGGACGCATGAACCAGCACTCGCCGGCGGCGGCGCTCACGGTGTCGTCCGTATCGCACAGTTACGGCGATCGCAAAGCCCTCGACGGCGTCAGCCTCACGGTCGAGCGGGGGAGCTTTTGCGGCTTGCTCGGTTTGAACGGGGCGGGCAAATCCACCCTGTTCTCGCTCATCACGCGGCTGTTCGACACGGCAGCGGGCGCCATCGAAGTGCTCGGCTTCGACATGCGCAAAAGCCCCGGCGAGGCTTTGCGGCGCATCGGCGTCGTGTTTCAGAACCGCACCGTCGATCCCGACCTCACGGTCGCGCAGAACATGGCCTATCACGCCGCTCTCCATGGCATCTCCAGCCGCGACGGACGCCGGCTGGCCGAGGAAGCGCTCGCGCGCGTCAACCTGGCCGACAAAGCCCGCATCCGCGTGCGCGAACTCTCCGGCGGGCAGGTGCGCCGCGCCGAGATCGCCCGTGCGCTCATTCACCGCCCGCAACTGCTGCTGCTCGACGAGCCGACCGTCGGCCTCGACATCGGTTCACGCCGCGACATCGCCGCCCAGGTGCGCGAATTGGTGCGGCGCGACGGCCTCGGCGTGTTGTGGGCGACCCATCTGCTGGAGGAGGTCGAGACCGGCGATGAGGCGGTGATCCTGCACCAGGGTCGGGTCCTGGCGAGCGGCCAGGTCGGCGAGATCGTCGCGGCGCAAGGCGCGGGGTCGCTCACCGAAGCGTTCACCCGCCTGACGAGCGAACGCCCCGCCGCTGAGGCCCGCCCGTGAAACAGGACGCCCCCGCCCACGGCCTCGCCGTCGCCAGCTACGGCCTCGCGGGCTACTGGCGCTGCCTGTCCGGCATCGTCTGGCGCGAGGCGCTGCGCTTCATTCACCAACGCGCGCGCTTCCTTGCTGCGCTCGTGCGCCCGCTTGTGTGGCTGTTCATCTTCGCGGCCGGTTTTCGCTCGGTGCTGGGCGTCTCGATCATCCCGCCCTACGAAACCTATGTGCTGTACGAGGCCTATATCGCCCCCGGCCTCGTCGCCATGATCCAACTGTTCAACGGCATGCAATCCTCGCTGTCGATGGTCTACGACCGCGAGACGGGCAACATGCGGGCGCTGCTGATGAGCCCTTTCCCGCGCTGGTTCCTGCTCGCGTCCAAGCTGATCGGCGGCGTCGCGGTGTCGCTGCTGCAGGTCTACGCGTTTCTCGCCATCGCCTGGTTCTGGGAGATCCAGCCGCCGATTTACGGCTACATCGCGGTGCTGCCGGCGCTGATCCTGTCGGGCTTCATGCTTGGCTCATTGGGGCTGCTGCTGTCTTCGGCGTTCAAGCAACTCGAGAACTTCGCGGGCGTGATGAATTTCATCATCTTTCCGATGTTTTTTGCGTCTTCGGCGCTATACCCGCTCTGGCGGATGCGAGAATCGAGCGTGTTGCTGCACCAGATCTGCCTGTACAACCCATTCACCCATGCGACCGAGCTGATCCGCTTCGCCCTGTATGGACAGGTGAACTGGACCTCGCTCGCCGTGGTGGCCGGCTGCACGGTTTTGTTTTTCGGCCTCGCCGTCCTCGCGTATAATCCGTCGCGAGGGGTGCTGGCCCGTCGCGCCAACGCTTAGCTCCATGAAAAACAATCGCCGGGAGAAACGAACCATGAAACTGCGCGCTGTCGCGGCCGCCGCCGCCATCGTGTTCGCCGGCCCCGCCTTCGCCGCTGCGCCGACCGACAAGGATTGGCCGTGCGTGCAGCGCAAAGTGCCCCAGCTGAGCGCCGGGGCCGTTTGGTCGGGGCCGCCGCTGGAGCCGGCGTTCGAAACCTGGCGGAGCGAGCCAGACGTGGCCAAACTCGTGGCTCAGCTCGTCTCGCGGCGAACCGCGCTCGAGGACGCGCCCAATCTTATCCAGGAGTTCGCCGCTCCGCTCAAAGACACGAAGACGCACAAGCTGACGCTGGTGTTCGCCGGCGTCTTCTCCGAGATCAACGCGCTGCGCTCCGACATCATCCGAGCCATCGAGCGCTACACCCTCAACCAGCGACGGCGCGCCGACGAAATCCGCAAAACCCGCGCCGTGCTCGAGCCGCTGTCCCAAAAGCCGGACAAGACGCCGGAGGAACGCAAGCGCGTCACCGAGTTGGAGGAGCAGTTGCAGTGGCAGATGCGCATTCACGAGGATCGCGAGAGCTCGCTGATCTATATCTGCGAGACGCCGGTCATCCTGGAGCAGCGCGCCTTCTCCATCGGGCGCGAGGTGCAGAACGCGATGAATTAGGGTTCACGGCTCCGGCTCGTCGACCTCAAGCGGCAGTCCCATGAAGGACCACACGTCCGCGCCCTCGGCGTACCACGCCACATTCGCGTAGCCGTATTCGAGCGCGCGCTTGGCGGCGTTCCACGACATCCAGCAGTCCGTCATGCAATAGAACAGGAGAAGGCGCGTGCGGTCGTCGCCGGTGAGGCGCGCCAGCGCGCGGCGGAAATAAGCGTCCGTCTCCGGGCTGAGGCCGCCGAAACCCACATCGGGGAGCCAAGCGGAGCCGGGAATGTTCTCCCGGTGCTTGCCGCGCCACAGGATGTGCGGCGGCAGATTGGGCGGGCGGGCGACGCGGGGCATGACGTCGATGAAAATGGCGGCGCGGTCGCGCCACAGGCGGTGGGCCTCTTCGGTCGAGACGACGCGGGCGCCGCGCAGCGTCGCCGGGGTCGGCGCGTGATAATCGTGATCACGATAGCCGGTAGGTTCGGGCGTTTCAGCGAGAGCTGCGGGGACGCAGGGCGGGCCAAGTATGAGGGCGAGCAACACGCCGAACCCAAAGATCCAACAGCGTATGCGATGCTCGGATAGACTGCCGCGGGCGATGGCCGGCGGCGGGCCGGGAGAGCGCGCGGCGTTCGCGCCGCCGCACCGGCTTAAGCCGACATGGCGCGCACCGAACCCCCGGCGCCGGCGCATCACTTGGTGATCAGCTGATCGTTCTCATCGAGAAGCGGAACGCCATAATCCAGCAGGATTTTGTGGATGTCATTCTGCTTGCGGGTTATCAGCCGGTTCAAATCGCGCTTCCACTCCTGATCGTGCGGGCGCACTCCAAAGGTGATGCGGTAGGCTTGGCGAGCGCCTTTCGTCTCTTTCACCAGAGGCGTCACGGTCATGGGCGTTGCGGATTTTTTCGCGTAATAGCCGCCGATCGGCCCCCACAGGATGCCGGCGTCAATTGCGCCGCTCTCGATGTCCTTGACCATCTGCTCGGACGGGGACTCATACCTGCGGTCCACCATCAGCGCGTAAGGACGAGCATTGCCGATCAGGCCGTTGACGGCAAGCACATCGCCTGGAGGGGCGCCCGCGATGATGCCGAGCTTTTTGCCCTGCAGGCGCTCGTCGTTGAGATTGACGAGACCGTCGAGACCTGAGCCGGTTTTGTACACGATGACCCAGGCGGAGCGATAGTAGTGATTGGTGTTCTGCACCAACTCGTCGCCCTGCGCAAAACCTATGATGATATCGCAGCGCCCGGCCCGCAAAGTTTGCCGCACGAACCCTGTCGCCATGGGAAACCATGTATAGGCGACAGGTATCTTCAGTTCGGCGGCGACGAGTTCGGCGATTTTGTTCTCGAAGCCTTCGCCCGCCATGTTCGAGAACGGCATATTGGCGGGGTCGGCGCACACGCGCAGCGTCGTGGTGTCGACGATGTTCGAGGTCTCCGTCTGCGCCATGGCGCTAGACGCCGTCGTGATCGCCGCTGCAGCGACGCAGAGATATTTCAGGATCATTACCCTTACCTTTCGACTCTCGCACGCGCGGGGTCGCCGCGCCTCTGCATTAGCCCGGCTGCAGGCACGCTTCTTCGTTCTTCTTGAACGCGGCGGACGGCGGATCCTTCTTGGCCGGGCGGCCCGGCGGGATGGCGCCGTCCGAACGGGCCTTCAGGTAGATCCACAGGTCGTCAAGGTAGCACACCACGTTGCGGTTGGTGCCGAAGGACGGCATCACGCTCTGCTCGCTCGCGCCGACTTTCTGACGGCCCTGGATTATGACGGCCTGGAAGTCCTCGTAAGACATGGTCTTCACGGAGTCGACCAGCGCGGGGGCGTAAGTGCTTCCTAGGCCTTCCGGGCCGTGGCACACGTGGCATTCGGCGTGATAGCGACGGAAGCCGCTAAAGGTGTACCAGTCGGTCGTGCCGTCGGGCTTGATGTTGTAAGTCGGCACGCTATCCTTGGTCATATACTTGCCGTCTTCTTCAGTCTTGCCGTCCTGCGCTGAAGAGGCGGTTGGAAGCGCGAAAGCGGCGACGACAAGGGCGGCGCACGCCGCAGCGCGCAAACTCCAATTCGACATCGTTCCTCCAAGATTTTTTTATAAAGTCTGGTTGTTTTTGTCGTTGCGAGCAAATGAACTAAACGTAATTTTTATGAGAAAGCAATGCGACCGATAGGCGTACCGACGCGCGCGGCAGTCCGCTCAAAGTTACGGCGCGGCTGGTCGCCCAGTCGCGCCGTTGAAGGATGTAGGCCTAGCCTTACGGCAGCGAGAAGACCGTCAGCACGCCGCCGAGAGCGGTGAACTTCTTCAGACCAGCGTAGCCGCCGACCGCGCCGAGACCGTCGTTCGGGTTGGTCAGACCAGCCGCGAGGCCGATGCCAGCCCAGCCGCCGATGCCGGAGAGAACCGCAACGTACTGCTTGCCTTTGTGCTCATAGGTCATGACGTTGCCGATGATGCCCGACGGCGTCTTGAACTTGTAGAGCTCTTTGCCGGTTTTGGCGTCGACGGCTTTCAGGTAGCCTTCCAGAGTGCCGTAGAACACGACATCGCCAGCGGTGGACAGAGCGCCCGACCACACCGAGAACGGCTCAGGGATCGACCATACGATCTTGCCCTTCGTTGCGTCCCAGGCGATGAAGTTGCCCATGCCGTCATGGCCGCCGTTCGCCTTGCCAGCGGGGTACATCGAGAGGGTCGCGCCGACATAGGGCTGACCAGCCGTGTAGCTCACTTTGAAGGGTTCGTAGTCCATGCAGACGTGGTTGGTCGGCACGTAGTGCAACTGCGTGCGCGGCGAGTAAGAGGCCGGCTGTTGATCTTTGGTGCCAAGAGCGGCCGGGCAGATGTTCTTCGTGTTCACGTCCTCGCCGTTTTGCTCGGTCGAGTACTTAGAGACGACCAGCGGACGGCCGTAGGTCGGCGATTTCGGGTCCATGTCAACTTTCGACACCCAGTTGACGACGGGGTCGAATTTCTCGGCCACGAGCAGTTCGCCCGTCGCGCGGTCCATGGTGTAGCCAAGGCCGTTGCGGTCGAAGTGGACGAGGATGTTGCGCATCTTGCCGCCAATTTCTTGGTCGGACAGGATCATTTCGTTCACGCCGTCGTAGTCCCACTCGTCATGCGGGGTCATCTGATAGACCCACTTGGCCATGCCGGTGTCCACGTCGCGGGCGAAGATGGTCATGGACCAGCGGTTGTCGCCAGGACGCTGTTTCGGGTTCCAAGTCGAGGGGTTGCCCGAGCCGTAATACATCAGGTTGAGTTTCGGGTCGTAGGAGTACCAACCCCAGGTGCAGCCGCCGCCAATTTTCCATTGGTCGCCTTGCCAGGTGTTCAGGCCCGAGTCTTTGCCGACCGGCTTGCCGAGGTGAGTCGTCTTGACGGGGTCGACGAGGATCTCTTCATCCGGACCCATCGAGTAGCCGCGCCAGATTTTCTTGCCGGTTTTCAGGTCGTACGCGGTGACGTGGCAGCGCACGCCGAACTCGCCGCCGGAGATGCCGACGATGACCTTGTCTTTAACCGGGAGAACGGTCGCGGTGTTGGTCTCGCCTTTTTTCGGATCGCCGTTGACCACCGACCAGTTGACTTTGCCGGTTTTGGCGTCGAGAGCCACAACAGTCGTGTCGGCTTGGTGCAGGATGATTTGGCCGTCAGCATAAGCCACGCCGCGGTTGACCGTGTCGCAGCACATCACGGGGATGGTGTCCGCGTCTTGTTTCGGCTCGTACTTCCAGATGATCGCGCCGTCGTTGTTCAGGTCCATCGCGTAGACGATGTTCGGGAACGGCGTGTGGACGTACATTACGTCGCCGATGACGAGCGGCGAGCCTTCGTGACCGCGCAGAACGCCCGTGGAGAAGGTCCAGGCGACTTTGAGGTCCTTAACGTTTTGAGCGTTGATTTGATTCAACGTCGAAAAACGGGTGTTGGCGTAGTCGCCCGTTTGGATCGCCCAGTTCTTGGCGTCCTTCATTTTTGCCATCAAATCTTCGTTCGCCGACGCGGCGTTCCACGTGAACGCGGCCCCTGCTGCGAAGAGAATAGCATACATTGACTTCTGCATGCGGTTCACTCCCTAAGTTAAGGTCTTCTTACAGACCACGGCTGCCTAAACGACTAAAGTATGAGCTTAGATCACCGTGGAAAGTGCATTTTTCGGAATGATCTCCGGCAGCGTGTCACAACAGGCGAATACAGCTCAATATTACGCTATTACTACGCAATAATTTGCGCAGCGCGTGCGAACTTATTCACCGACGCTTTCGATATGTGGCCACAGTCCCGATCCGTAGCCGCGTAGAAGCCGGTTATCGGAGGCCGAGCTTATGATTTTCTTATGAGTCATTCAAGCCGGTTTGCGGGCCGCTCCGGAAGCCATGGCGGATTGCGCGGCGCAAAAAACCCGCCAGCCGCCGCCAATCCCCCAGTATAGGCCGGCGCTCTTAAGTGCATGGCCGGCTTTGATTCAACCGATCAAATGCGATACACAAGGCCGGTGTTGCAGCGCGGCCATAGACATAAGTCAAAGCCTCATGCGCGATTTTGCCGCAGCGGATTGCCGGGGGCAAGATGCGAACAAATCCACGGATAAAGATCATTGAGAAGGCGCCAATGCATTGGAAAATATGTTTCTTCTACGTCAAGAGGGGGGCTTTGGCTGTAGGGGTCGCGGTTTGCGTCGCAACCCTCGAGTCGGGCGCAAGCGTCGCGCAATCAGCGGCTGACGCGGTCCTCGCGGAGGCGAAGGCCGGAATACGGGATTTCTCAGGTCGAGACCTGTCCGGAGCCGATTTCGCCGGAGCCGACCTCAATTCGCTTCTTTTCCGCAAGGCGAAACTGGACGGGGCTGTTTTCACAGGGGCCAACTTGCGCGGCGCGGAGTTTCAAGGCGCCTCGCTGAAAGGCGCGATCCTCGACCGCGCCAACTTAGACCTGGCGATTTTCCGCGATGCGGATCTTTCAGGGGCCAGCTTGCGGGCTGTGAGCGCCCATTCGACCGTGTTCGCCTCCGCCGACCTGCGCGGCGCGCAAATGGAGGAGGCCGTCCTCATCTGCAATCTTGACCGGGCGAACCTCTCGGGCGCGAATTTGCGAGGCGCGCGCATGGGAGCGGACATGAAAAACCAGCCGATGGGCCTTATGCGCGTGTCATTGAAGAAGACCAACCTGCGCGGCGCCGACCTGTCCGGAGCCGATCTCTCGCGCGCCTTCATGGAGTTCGCCGATCTGACGGACGCCAATCTGCAAGGCGCGGTGCTCGAAAAAGCGGAGTCCGCCGGCGCCATATATACGGGGGCCGACCTCACAGGGGCGACGATGACCGACATCGACTTGCAATCCGCCAAGCTCGCCGGCGCGAAGGGGCGCGAAACGGTGAAGGGGTTCGAAACGGCGAAGAATGCGGACGGCGCGGGATGGTGACGCGAATCGTCCTGGCCGTGGCGTTCGCCGCCCTGCTTTGGCCCGCACGCGCCGGCGAACCCGTCGCGCCGTTGCCCGTGACCGAGGTTGCGAGCGGCGTTTTCGTGTTCCAGGGCGCGCATCAGCTCGTGACGCCGCAAAATCGCGGCGCGATCTCCAACCTGGGGTTCATCATCGGCGAGACCGGCGTCGCGGTGATCGACACCGGCGGCTCGTCCGTGATCGGCGAGCGGCTAAAGGCGGCGATTGCCGCGCGAACCACCCTGCCCGTCCGCTACGTCATCAACACCCACATGCACCCGGACCACATCTTCGGGAACATTGCTTTCGCCGGGCCCGGAGTGGATTTCGTCGGTCACGCCAAGCTTGCCCGAGCCATGACGGCCCGCGCCGACATCTATATCCGTTCCAATGCGCGCTTGCTGGACGCGAGCGAAGGGGCGCTGGCGATCGTCCCGCCGACGGTTCCAGTAAGCACGACGGCGACGCTTGACCTCGGCGGCCGAACGCTTACGCTTCAGGCCCACCCCACGGCCCACACCGACAACGATCTGACGGTGATGGATGAGAAAACCGGAACTCTCTTCGCGGGGGATTTGCTGTTCTCCGGTCACACGCCGGCGCTCGACGGCAGCCTGAAAGGCTGGCTCGCTGTGATGACGCGGCTCGAACAAACGCCAGCCCAGCGGGTTGTGCCGGGTCATGGCCCGGCCTCCATGCCCTGGCCGGACGCCTTGAAGCCGCAGCGGCGCTATCTGGAGCGCTTAAAGAGCGACATCGAGGCCGCGCTGAAGGCAGGCGCCCCGCTCGCCGAGGCGGCGAAAACCGCGGGCTTGGGCGAAAAAGACGCATGGGCGCTGTTTGAGGATTTCAACGCCCGGAACGCCGCCAGCGCTTATGCGGAGCTAGAATGGGACTAGGCGCAAGTGTGTGTCGAAAGTTCTCGAAAATTTGAAATGTCGCTAAACCACCCGCCACAATCTGAAGTGTATTTTCACTCCAGCACGATGAATTTTAAGAGTACTCATCATGAGAATGGGGGTTAAATCACTTTATAAGAAAGCAATAACCTCGTGTTATCGCTGATTTTTGACCATAAGAATTGAACAAGCTTTTCCGATTTCAAAAAATAAGAATACGGAAACAAAAGTTTTTGGTTTATGAGCGTTTAATAAGAGTCTTAATTCTTACACAGACCGATGATGCGGGGTTGAAGCGTCAGCTTGGAACGCCTATAAAGTAGGCCAGACGACGCACACAAAAGCGCCGTCGGGAGGCGAAACCTCCTCGTCGTTCAACCCAAGGAGACTATCCATGAAAACCTGGACCAAACCCGCTGTTTGCGCCGTTGACGCTGGCTTCGAAGTCACCCGCTACCTGCCGGCCGTCACGAAGTAAGGCGCGGCGGGGTTTCCCCCGCTAGCTTTAACCGGCTTTGAAACTCAAAGTTCTCGGTTCGGCAGCCGGGGGTGGCTTTCCGCAGTGGAATTGCAACGCCCGGCTGTCTCGTTTGGTGCGGGAAGGTCAGCCGGGCTTGTCCCCCCGCACGCAATCGAGCTTGGCCCTCAGCGCTGATGGCGAGCGCTGGGTCATCTGCAACGCCTCGCCGGACATCCGGCAGCAGATCGCGGCCACGCCGGAGTTGCACCCCAGAGCCAACCAAACGCTGCGCAACTCGCCGATCAAGGCGGTGGTGCTCACGAATGGCGACGTGGATCATATCGCCGGACTGCTCAGCCTGCGAGAGCGGCACCCTTTCAGCCTATATGGCACGCACCGCATTTTGCATGTGCTTGATGAGAACAGCGTGTTTCGCGTGTGCGATCCGGAGATCGTGACGCGCACCGAATTCGAAATCGGCGAGGAGATTGAACTCGCCGGGCCGGAGGGGCCGCTTGGCGTCATCATCGAGCCGTTCGCCGTGCCGGGCAAAGTTCCTCTTTATATGGAGGATTTGAGCAACCTCTCTGCCAATTTCGGCGCGAACGAGGGCGACACGATCGCGCTGAAAGTCGCCGCGCGCGGGTCAAACGCCGTCGCTTACTACATCCCCGGCTGCGCCTATTTGACGGACGCGTTGAAAGCTCGGGTCGCTGGCGCCGACGCGCTCTTATTCGACGGCACTGTGTATCACGACGATGAGATGATCCGCGAAGGCGTGGGCACAAAAACCGGCGCGCGCATGGGACACATCGCCATCGCAGGGGAAAATGGTTCTCTCGCCGCTTTTGCGGATGTGGCGGTGAAACGGAAGATTTATATTCATATCAACACCACCAACCCGATCCTCGAACCCGGCTCGGAGGCCGAGCAGGCGGTGCGCGCAGGCGGGTGGGAAATCGGCTTCGACGGCATGGAGATTGATTTATGACGATTTACGTGGACGCGGTGCACGTGACGGCGGACGACCCGCAAGTGCCGGAGCGGGGCTTCACGCCGGACGAGCTTGAGGCGGCCCTGCGCCAGGTCGGCGCGGCGCGGTATCACAGCCTGCACCCGTTCCACAAGCTGCTGCACGGCGGGCGCTTACGCAAAGGCCAGGTGCAGGCGTGGGCGCTCAACCGCTTCTATTATCAGGCGACCATCCCGCGCAAGGACGCCGCGCTCATCTCCAAAATGACCGACAAGGCCATGCGGCGCGAGTGGCATCAGCGTTATCTCGACCACGACGGCTATGGCGAGGAGGAAGGCGGCATCGAGCGCTGGCTGCGGCTCACCGATGCGCTTGGCCTTGACCGTGACTATGTGGTCTCGACGCGCGGCATCCTTCCCGGCACCCGCTTCGCGGTGGACGGGTACTATCATTTCGTGCGCGATCATTCGGTGCTCGAGGGCGTCGCCTCGTCGCTCACTGAGCTGTTCGCGGCGGGCATTCACTCCGAGCGCATCGCGGGGATGCTGGCGAATTACTCGTTTATCGACGACACCATGATGGCCTATTTCAAGCGCCGCTTGAGCCAGGCGCCGCGCGATGTGGATTTCGCGCTGAAGTACGTGAAGGCGAACGCGACCGACGCCGCGTCCCAGCAGGCGGTCATCAACGCGCTGATTATGAAGACCAACGTCTTGTGGTCGCAACTCGACCACCTTTACTTCGCCTATGTGGAGCCGGGGCGCGTGCCGCCCGGCGCTTTCCGCCCAGCGGAGTGAGCGCGGTGGATGCGGCGCGAACCCGCGCGATCGTGGACGCCGCGAGCCGGCCGAACATGCCGCGCCACGTGCGATTGCAATTGAACGAGCTGCGCGACCGCTATGTGGTGCTGGCGCCCGAAAAGGTGATGTGGCCAGACCCGGTGAGCGTGGATGTGCTGAAGCTGTGCGACGGCTCGCGCAGCATCGCGGACATCGCGCAGCAGCTCGCGGCGGACTACAACGCGCCGCCGGAAGTCATCCAAACCGACGTCATGGAGTTCGTGCAAGAATGGACGGACAAACGGTTATTGGTTCTGTCTTAGACGCGCCCCGGCCTGTTCCTGCGCGGCCCGTGCGGCCTGCGCCAGTCGTGGGGCCGCCGCTCGGCATGCTCGCCGAACTCACGCATCGCTGCCCGCTGCAGTGCGGCTATTGCTCGAACCCCATCCAGCTTCTCAAGGCGAACAGGGAGGTCGACACGGCCGGCTGGCTGTCGATCCTCGAACAAGCCGCCGACCTCGGCATCCTGCAAATCCACCTCTCCGGCGGTGAGCCGACCCTGCGGCCCGATCTGGAGCAGTTCGTCGCCTTGCTGGCGCGCAAGGGCGTCTACACCAACCTCATCACGGCGGGCACCGTGCTGACCCGCGATCGGCTCTTCGCGCTGCGCGATGCGGGGCTGGACCACGTGCAGCTCTCCATCCAGAGCGTGCGCGCCGACCTGTCCGACAAGATCGGCAACATAAAGGGCGGCTTGGCGAAGAAGCTGACGCTCGCCGGTTGGGTGCAGGAGGCGGGCCTGCCCCTCACCCTCAACGCGCCGGTGCATCGCCACAACATCATGGACACGGGCGCCGTCATCGACATGGCGCTGGAGCTTGGCGCCGACCGCGTCGAGATCGCGAACGTGCAGTATTACGGCTGGGCGGCGGTGAACAAGGCGGCGCTGATGCCGGAATGGAGCCAGGTGCTAGAGCAGCAGGCGGTTGTCGAGGCCGCGCGCGAGCGGCTGAAAGGCGTGCTCAACATCGACTTCGTGACGCCGGACTACTACGCGAAATACCCCAAGCCCTGCATGGGCGGCTGGGCGCGCGACGTGCTGAACGTTACGCCGGAGGGCAAGGTGCTGCCGTGCCACGCCGCCGAGAGCCTCACCGACATGCGCTTCGAGAACGCGACCGAAACGCCGCTCGCCGACATCTGGTATAAGTCGGAGAGCTTCAACCGCTATCGCGGCTATGACTGGATGACCGATCTGTGCGCCTCGTGCGAGCGCGTCGACAACTGCTTCGGCGGCTGCCGCTGCCAGGCGATGGCGCTCACCGGGAACGCGGCGAACGCCGACCCGGCGTGCTCCAAGTCGCCGCACCATCATCTGATGGCTGAGATCACCGGCGGGTACGCGGGCTCAGAGCCGCCGCCGTTCGTCTACCGCCGCATCGCCGCTCAATAACTGCGCGGTCATGCTCCGCCTCTATGGAGCCATACGGTTTGCGGCGTGGCGGCGGCTGTCCGTTTCGTGTAGCGTTCAAGAACGCGCACGAGAGAACCAATGGACGATCCTCCCATTTCACGCGGCTTCAAGCCGAGACGGCCGCCGGTTGAAAACAAAGACCGCGTTCCGCCAGGGCAACACCTGACGACCGATTTTCCGGTGCTCTCCGCCGGGCCGACGCCGAACATCTCCATCCATAACTGGAGCTTCGCCCTTCAGCACGGCGGCTCGCTCATCGCCAAGTGGAGCTGGAGCGAGTTCGAGGCGCTGCCGCAAACGACGCTGAAGACCGACATCCACTGCGTCACTACATGGTCGAAGCTGGACACGACCTGGAGCGGCGTCACCGTGGACGATCTGTTGAAGGCCGCCGGCCTCTCCGCGGCGCCGACCGCGTTCACCATGGCGCACTGTGACGGCGGCTACACGACGAACGTGCCGGTCGCCGACCTTATCAACGGCAAGGCCATGGTCGCGACACGATATGACAACCTGCCGCTGGCCCCGTCCCACGGCGGCCCGGCGCGCCTTCTCGTTCCCCATCTCTATTTCTGGAAAAGCGCGAAGTGGGTGCGCCGCCTGCGCTTCATTGAAAAGGACGAGCCGGGCTTTTGGGAGTCCTTCGGCTATCACATTTACGGCGATCCGTGGCTTGAGCAGCGCTATGACACAGACTGAGCCGCGCCCCGGCGTCTGGCGGACTGTGGCCATCGAGCGCATCGTGGAGGAAACGCCGCGCGTCCGCAGCCTGTCGCTCGCCGCGCCGGGTTGGCCGGGCCATCTCGCCGGTCAGCATGTGGATGTGCGGCTGACGGCGGAGGACGGATATCAGGCCCAACGAAGCTATTCGATCGCGTCGGAGCCTTCTGGCGGATTGACGCTGACCATCGAACGCATCGAGGACGGCGAAGTCTCGTCCTACTTGGCAGGCGACGCGCAGACCGGCGACCGGTTTCAGGTGCGCGGCCCCATCGGCGGGTATTTCGTTTGGCGGCCGTCGCCGCGCCCGCTGTTGCTCGTCGCCGGAGGCTCGGGCGTCGTCCCGCTGATGTCGATGCTGCGGGCTAGGCGCGCCTACACGAACCCCGGGCGGGCCATGCTCCTTTATTCGTCCCGCAGCTTCGAGGACATCATTTACCGAGAGGAGCTTGACGCCATGGCGGGCCAAGGCGACGGGCTGACGGTGCGGCACACGCTCACGCGGCGCCAGCCCGCGGGCTGGAGCGGATACGCGCGTCGCATTGACCGCGGTATGCTAGCCGACGCGACGCTGAAACCATCCGACAAGCCGGAGACGTTCATCTGCGGGCCGACGCTGCTCGTGGACGCCGCCGCCCGTTTACTCGTCGAACTCGGCCACGCGGCCGCGGACATCAAAACCGAACGTTTCGGCCCATCGGGAGGACCTGCATGAGCGCTGCGAATGACCCCATCATGCTCGACGGCAACGCGGCGGCCGGCATTCTCGCCCGCATCTTCGCTGAAGAAGCGATGACGGCGCGCGCGGTCTGCGGCGCCTGCGCGATGGAAGGCGCGATGGCTGAGGCCAATGTTTACGGCGGACGCATGGCTTACGTGTTGCGGTGCCGGGGATGCAGCCATGTGCTGCTGCGCGCGACGGAAACCCCGGCCGGGTTGTGGCTGGATATGCAGGGCGTCCGGCGCCTCGTATTCGCCCGGCCGTAACCCGTTTTTCCGTGGCCGCGCCGGCGGGGGCTTGACGCGGAAGGGGCGCAAGTTCCAAATCCGATGTAAAGGAGCGCCGCCCATGCCCCGCATCGACGAGAGCCTGCCGTTTAAGCCCGTGCGCATCGCCGTGCTCACCGTGTCCGACACGCGCACGCCGAAAGAGGACAAATCGGGCGCGCTGCTCGTTGAACTGCTCACCGCCGACGGGCATGAGCTTGCCGGCAAAGCCATCGTCAAGGACGACGTGGCGCAAATTCAGGCCACTTTGCGCGCCTGGATCGCCGATCCGCTTGTGGATTGTGTGATCACCACGGGCGGAACCGGCCTGACAGGCCGCGACGTGACGCCGGAGGCGGTGCAGCCGCTGTTCGACAAGGAAATCGAAGGCTTCGCCATTCTCTGGCACCTCATGAGCTTCGAAAAGGTCGGCACCTCCACCATCCAGTCGCGCGCCATCGCCGGCCTCGCTTCCGGAACCTACATTTTCTGCGTGCCCGGTTCGCCCGGCGCCTGTCGCGACGCGTGGAGCGGCATTCTCAAGTTCCAGCTCGATTTCCGCCATCGCCCTTGCAACATGGTGGAGATCATGCCCCGGCTCATGGAGCACGTCACGAAGTCGTAACTTGATGCCGGGCCGGGCGTTGGTTACACCCGACTTAGTTCAAATTTCATGAACGGTTGAGCGCATGATCGACCTCCACACCGCCGCCACGCCGAACGGGCACAAAGCCTCCGTGATGCTGGAGGAGATCGGCCTTCCTTACGCGGTTCACGCCCACGACCTCTCCAAGATGACCCAGAAAGAAGAGTGGTTTCTGAAGATCAACCCGAATGGGCGCATACCCGCTATCGTCGACCGCGAGGCGGGCGATTTTGCGGTGTTCGAATCGGGCGCGATCCTCATCTACCTCGCGGAGAAAACCGGCAAGCTCTTGCCTGCGGACGCGAAGGGCCGCAGCGTCGTCATCCAGTGGCTGATGTTCCAGATGGGCGGCGTCGGGCCGATGATGGGGCAAGCGAACGTGTTTTACCGCTACTGGAAAGAGACATATCAGCCCGCCATCGACCGCTATCAGAACGAGACGCGCCGGCTTTTCTCGGTGCTCGATCGACGGCTCGGCGCGGCGGAGTGGCTCGGCGGCCCGGACTACTCCATCGCCGACATCGCCAACTGGTGCTGGGTGCGGACGCACAAGTGGTCGGGGGTTGACGATCTCTCCGCCTATCCGCACATGGTGCGCTGGATGGAGACGATCGCTGCCCGTCCGGCGGCGCAGCGTGGGATCGAGGTTCCGCACCCGATGGACACGCTCCGCCGGGGCGACGGCGAGGGCGCGAAGGAGTTTTCGGACAAGGTGCGTCCGATGGTTCAGACCTGACATTTCCACAGCTTGGGAGGAGCGGCGAATGGAGCTTGAGCTGAAACTGACGCGGCGCGACGCGTTGTTGGGCGGAGGGGCGGCGGCTGCGGCCGGGATTGCGGGATTGAGCGTTCCAGCGTGGGCCGCGGCGCCTCTCACCGGCCCTGCGACGCCCGGCTTTTACCGCGTCAAGCTCGGCGAATTCGAGGTGACGAGCGTGACCGACGGCTTCGTCCAGCTGGACGGCCCGCAGCCGATTTTCGCCGAAGGTCAGCCGGAGGCCGATGTCGCCAAGCTGATGGCCGACAACCTGCTGCCCGCCAAGCGCATGGAGATCTCGTTCACACCTGTGATCGTGAACACGGGCAAGCAGCTTATTCTGTTCGACACCGGCAATGGCGCCGGGCAGCGCGCCACGGCGGGCAAGCTCGTCCAGAATATGGCGGCTGCCGGCTTCAAGCCGGAGAATGTGGACATCGTCGTGTTGACCCATTGCCATGGCGACCATATCGGCGGGCTGATGGCGGGCGACAAACCCGTGTTCCCCAACGCGCGTTACGTCATTGGGGAGGCGGAGTACCAATTCTGGTCGGCGCCGGAGCGGCTTTCGGGCGCGACGGAACAGAACGCCAAGTTGGTTGCGAAGAACGTGACGCCGTTGAAAGACAAGATGACCTTCATCAAGCCGGGCGGCGAGGTGGCGCCGGGCGTAACCGCAGTGGAGGCGTTCGGCCACACGCCGGGGCATCTGGCCTTCAACATCGAGAGCGGCGGCAAGCGGCTGTTCGCATGGATGGACAGCGCGCATCATCCGGTGATTTCGCTGCAGCAGCCCGACTGGACTTTGCGGTTCGACATGGACAAGGACAAAGCTGCGGCCGTACGCAAGCGGATTTACGACATGGCGGCGACCGACAAGACGGCTGTGCACGGCTTCCATATGCCCCTCCACGGCTTTGGTTTCGTTGAAAAAACCGCGGCGGCGTATCGCTGGGTTCCGGCGACGTATCAGCTCACTCTCTAAGCGGCGTCCTCCACTCGGGGCGCCGCCCCAGCGCGCGCGGGTCGGCCTTCATAAACGGCCGCAATGGCGTCGGGGGGGCGACCCGCAAAATACATACTGAGGCACTTTAGGTTGCGGACGACGCGCTTGGCATAACCGTCGCGTCGATAACGAACCGCGCCGGTCAGCACACGTGACTTGAGCATGACCATGCGGCGTCGCCCGAGCCTGCGCACAATATCCACGTCCTCCATGATGGGTGTGGGCGCAAACCCGCCGATCTCGTCGTAAAGCGCGCGCGAGATGAGCAGGCCTTGGTCGCCATAAGGCATCTTCAGCACGGCGCAGCGCAGTCTGACCATGGCCTCCAACACGCGGGGCGCGACGCCGTCGTCGTCGAGCGCGAAACGAAACGCCGCCGCGCGATCTCCGCCCGCCTCGCAGGCGCGGATGTGGGCGATGGCGTCAGCCTCCCATCCCGCCTGCAACCGCGAATCGGCGTGAAGAAACAACAGCCACCGGCCGCGCGCCGCCTCCGCGCCGGCCCTCAGCACCGCGCCGCGTCCCCCGCTGCGCCGCACGATCTTGGCCCCAGCGTCCTCGGCGATGGCGAGCGTGCCGTCGGACGAGCCGCCGTCGGCGACGATCAGCTCGATCACCAACCCATCAAGGGCCGCCGGGACAAGACATGCCAAAGTCTTGCCCAACGAGGCCTGCGCGTTCAACGTCGGCGCGACAACTGAGATCATGGAGCGTTCGTAGCCTAATAAGAAACGGTCTGCAAGCTTGTTTTGTACTTTTTTTGTTCTGTTATTGTTCGATGAGCCGTGCTAGAGTCCTGCCATGACCGCAGCGCCAAAACAACCGAAGGCGGCCACGTCCGACCTCTCTGCGCCGCCGATGCAAGCCGCGCGACGGCGGGGACGGGGCGCCGGGTCGAACGCGTCGAGCAGATTTGACGGCGAGCGGCGGGCGCTTTTCGACGACGGTTGGGAGACTTTGGGCGATTTCGAGCGCCTCGTCACCGATGTTCGCGTCGAGAACGCCCGGCGCATCATCACGACCAACGATTCGCCCGATATTTCCTTCGACCAATCCGTCAACGCCTATCGCGGCTGCGAAAATGGGTGCATTTACTGCTATGCTCGCCCCAGCCATAGCTATCTCGGATACTCGGCCGGCCTTGATTTCGAAACGAAGCTCGTCGCAAAAATGAACGCGCCGGAGCTGTTCGAGCGGGAGATCAGTCGGCGGGGCTATGTGGTCAAGCCTATAATGCTCGGGTCGAACACGGATCCGTATCAGCCTATCGAACGGGAGCGCCTGCTCACCCGCCGACTTCTGGAGATTTGCGAGCGCTTCAATCATCCGGTCGGCGTCGTCACAAAATCGGCGCTGATCCTGCGCGATCTGGATGTGCTGGAAAAGCTCGCCGCGCGCGGGCTTGTCAAGGTCGCCGTCTCGGTCACGACGCTCGACCACCGTCTGGCGCGGCGGATGGAGCCGCGGGCGTCGACGCCCATGAAGCGCCTGGAGGCGTTGAAGGCGCTGTCCGCGGCGGGCGCGCCGACGGTCATCATGACGGCGCCCGTCATCCCTGCCCTCAACGACCATGAGATCGAGGCCCTTCTCGAGGCGGGGGCTGCGTCTGGCGCATGCGAGGCGGGGTATGTTCTGTTGCGACTGCCGCTTGAAATCAGCGCCCTGTTTCAGGAATGGCTCGCCGAGAACGCGCCAGACAAGGCCAAGCGGGTGATGTCGCTGGTGCGCGCCACGCGCGGCGGCAAGGACTATTCGGCTGCGTTCGGAGAACGGCAGACCGGCGTCGGACCCTACGCGGCGCAGATCGCGCAACGCTATGAGATCGCGTTGAAACGGTTTGGGCTGTCGCGTAAGCGCCTGGCTTTGCGCTGCGACATTTTCCGGCCGCCTCACTCGCGGGAGGGTCAGATGTCCTTGCTATGATGGTGGAGAAAACGCGTCTCAAGCTTGCGCGCCGCGCCCTCGGCGTGAAACCCTGGCGGCATGACGCGGATAGGATCAAGGCCGCCATGCTTCACGCGGGAGCGCGCTCTCATGGGCTGCGCTGAGGGCCCTGTCGCGGGGGTCGACGAGGCGGGGCGCGGCCCGCTTGCCGGCCCTGTTGTGGCGGCCGCCGTCGTGCTCGACCCGGCGCGCATTCCGGACGGCATCGACGACTCCAAGGCGCTGACGGCGGCCGAACGCGAACGTCTGGCGAACCTCATCCGCGCCACGTCGTCGGTCGGAATCAGCGTCGTCCCGGTCGAGACGATCGACGCAATCAACATCCTGCGGGCCTCTCTCCTGGCGATGCGGCAGGCTGTGGCGGCGCTCGCCCAGGCGCCGGCCGCCGCGCTCGTCGATGGTCGCGAACGGCCCGATCTCGCCTGCCGCGTCGAAACCGTGATCGGCGGCGATGCGCTCTGCCTCTCCATCGCCGCGGCCTCCATCATCGCCAAGGTCACGCGCGACCGGCTCATGATGGAGCTGGCCGTGCGCCATCCGGGCTACGGCTGGGAGACGAATATGGGCTATGCGACGCCCGGCCACCGCGCCGCGCTCGCCCGCCTTGGCGTCACGCCGCAACATCGACGAAGCTTTGCGCCGGCCAGGGCCATGGCGGGCTTGGGCGGGACTTAAGCGTGTGTTATGCCTTGTAAAGCGCGGCGCTCGCATCAAACGCCACGCCCACGCGGCGATCGCTCACACCGGCGCGGCGCGACCCAGGCGATGCGGCGGGCCCTAGGCGGCTTCAGATAAAAAGGGCGAAAGCAGATGAAACTCAGCGCACCGTCATTCGGCATCTATCTTGTTTCCGTCATTCTGGTGGCGCTCGTCGTTCTTTCACGCCATTTCGGCGTCGAGGTGCCGATTCTGACCAAGATCGTGCGGCCTCACCCTTATGAGGTGACGCTCGTCGCATGGGCGCTTCTGTTCATCGGCGCGTCGTTCAACGTTTAGCGTCGTCCGTCCGAGGATTGGCGCCGATACGGAGCATGTCAGCCTGATGCGCCGAACCGTTCAGCACATCGCGGCGATTTTGACCGCCGTCGCCGCCGCCGGCCCGCCGCCCGTTGTCGCGCAAACCGCCGTCACCATCGACGAGTGCAAACTGCTCAAGGAGACGGACGTTCGCGAAAAAATCCGCGAGCTGACGGACGCCGCCCTCGACGCCGAACTCAAAGGCCTCAATTACCGCGCTCTCGTCAACGAACGCTGGCCGGCCGCGCGGATGGACGAGCGCATCGACAAGGCGGTGGACGACGCCATCGCGCAGCTCCGATCAGACACGACGTGGCTCGACCGCGCCTACTCGAACGTCTCGCGCCAAACGGCCGAGCGCTACGCCACCGCCGTCGCCGAGCGCGCCTACTCCAGCCCGGACTTCAAGGACGCGCTGGCCGAAATCGCCGACGCCGTCGGCAAGGCCATCGGCGACCGGGTCGAGCGCTCCGCCGAGCAGGTCTCCGGCCCGGTCATCGCCTGCGTTCAAAGCACGCTGCAGAACCGCTACGGCGACGCCCTCGCCCAGGTTTTCGCCCGCGAGACGAAGGACACCATCCGCGTCTCGCCCTCGGCCTCCAGCGCCAAAATCGACGTGGGCGATTTAGCCTTGCAGGGCGGCGCGACGATCTCGGGCATCATCCTCGTGGTCACGCGCCAGGTGATCGCGCGCATGGTCGCCGGCATTGGCGCGCGCATCGCCGGCGCCATCGCCACGCGCATCGTCTCGACCTTCGCCGGGCTGGTCGGCGTCGCGCTCATCGCCTCGGACATCTACAACGCGGGCGAGGGCGTCTTTCCGCTCATCGCCGAGCGGATGAAAGCGGCGGACTCGAAAGACCTGATCAAGTCCGAGATCGTGCGCGCGCTGGAAACCGAGGTCGGCGAGCAGCTCCAGCCCATCGGGCGCGAGACGGCGGAGCGCATCCACGCGCTATGGCTCGACTTCCGGCAGAAATACGACAAGCTGCTCGCGCTCGCAGACCAGTACCCGGCTTTCGCCACCTTCCTGCGCGACCGCAAGATCGACCAACTCGGACGGCTGGGGCGCATCGTAGCGGTGATCTTGGCGCAGCAGGGCGAAAAAGGCGTTGAATGGCGCGTCGCCGACGGTTCGCTCGCGCTGGCCGTGTTGGAGCTGGACGATCCGGGGGTGGCGATTGCGGAGGATGCGAAATCCGTCGATCAGGCTCTGAAGTGGGCCAAGCTGTCGCGCGGCGATCTGGAGGCGGTCGCGCGCTACGAGCTGCATCGCGTGCTCAAGCCGGACGCCATCAACGCCGACGAACTGAAGCGGCTGATATCGCTCAACGACAAAACCGCCGTCGGCCGCATCGCGCGGCTGGACGCCTCCGCCCGATCGCTGCTGCTCGGCCTGCCGGAGGCGCAGCTCCGCTCCGTGGCGCGCATGCTGACCGAAGCCGAACTGACGGCGTTTTCCGATTATCAGCGGCGGCTCTCGCCCGAGGCGGCCCGCGTCGTCGCAAAAGAGCTGGGCGCGGATCCGGCCGTGATGCGCCGCCTGTCGGGCGACTTGCTGCGCGCCGGCGTCATCGCCAGCCGTGACCAGCTCGCCGCGCTCGATATGGCGCTTCGTCCGCCGCCGCCCATCCCCGACCTCATGCGCGTGCTGAACGATTTCGACATGGTCACGGCGGGCCGAGTCGATTTCCGCGTGTTCTGGGACAGGCACACCGTCGTTGTGATTGTCTTCGCCGTCATGGGGCTGATCCTGCTGCTGTGGCTGCGGCGGCTTGCGTTCGGCCGCGGCAAAACTTGAGGCCTGGAGGCGCGCTTGCTCTACACCGTCGATCAACTCTCCGGCCGGCCGATCCGAGAAGGCGAACTCCTCACCGCCTCGGCCGTCGGCGCCAGCAATATCGTGCGCGACGTGCGCGAAATCCTGACGAACACCTTCGGCGGCCGGATGCGGCGTTACGAAAGCCTGGTCGAGAACAGCGCCGACGCGGCGCTCGCGGCGCTCGCCGCCAAAGCGAAGGCTAAAGGCTATGACGGCGTGGTCGCCGTGCGCCTCGCCTCCCCTTCGATCGTCGACGGCAGCGCCGCGGTGCTCGCCTACGGCACAGCCTTTCATTTCGTCTCCGAAAAAAGCGCGCCCGGCGGTTGACACCCGGCGTCAAACCGTGCGGGTTACGAGCCATCAAACGCAACAACCGGGGTGAACCATGAAGCTTGGCAACGGAGTGAGCGCGATCGTCGCGGGAGGCGCGACCGGCCTCGGCGCGGCCGCGGCGGAAAAGCTGGCCTCGAAAGGCTGCAAGGTCGCCATCCTCGACATGTACCGCGAACCGGGCGAGGCGCTCGCCCGCAAGATCGGCGGCATCTACTGCCACCTCGAAATCTCCAGCGAAATCACCGTTGACACAGCCTTCGATTTCGCCCGCGAGGAGAATGGGATCGAGCGCGTGCTCGTCAATTGCGCGGGCGTCGCCATCGAGCAGCGCGCGGCGTGGCGCGACCCGCAGGGCCGCATTCACATCCACGACGTGCCGAGCTTCGAGCGCCTGCTGCAGGTCAACCTGACGGGCACCTTCTACATGGCGGTCAAGGCGGCGCAAGGGATGATGTCGCTGCCGCCGCTCGACAACGGCATGCGCGGCGTCATCATCAATTCGGCGTCCGTCGCGGCGGAGGACGGGCTGGAGGGGCAGGCGGCCTACGCGGCGTCCGAGGGCGGTGTTCTGGCGCTCACGCGACCGCTCGCCCGCGATCTCGTGGACGACGGCGTGCGCGTAGTCACCATCATGCCGGGGCGCTACGACACCATGATGTTCACCGAGCGCTCCACCGACGTGCGCCAGATGGTCGGCACGACGAAGCAGCAGCCGGACGGCATGAGCGACCCCAAGGAGTTCGCCGAAATGGTTGTGAAACTGTGCGAAGACGATCAGTATAACGGGCAGGTCATCCGCCTGAGCGGCGCCAAAGGCTGAGCGCTCGCCGAGGGCGACTACAGGCCCGCGCCAAGCACGATCGGGCCGGGACGGGAGAAGCCCATGAAGCTTGAGGGTTTGAGCGCCGTGGTGACAGGCGGCGCGTCCGGCCTCGGAGCCGCCGCCGCCGAAGCGCTTGCAGCCGCAGGAGCGAAGGTCGCCATTCTCGATCTCAACCGCGACGTGGGCGAGGCGCTCGCCGCAAAGATAGGCGGCCTGTTCCGCCATTGCGACGTCACCAACGAGGTGACAGTCGAGTCCGCGCTCGCCTCGGCCCGCGCCGCGCATGGCGTGGAGCGCGTGCTGGTCAACTGCGCGGGCGTCGCCATCGGTCAGCGCACGGTGCGGCGCGATCGCGAGACAGGCGCGATTATCCCCCACTCTCTCGCCGCGTTTGAGAAGGTCATCGCCGTCAACCTCACCGGCACGTTCTATATGATGACGCAGTGCGCCGCCGCGATGATGACGCTGCCGCCCATGCTCCCGGACGGCGCGCGCGGGGTGATCGTCAACACCGCCTCCGTCGCCGCGCAAGACGGGCAGATCGGTCAGATCGCCTATGCGGCCTCGAAGGGCGGCGTCGCGGCCATGACGCTGCCCGCCGCGCGCGACCTGGCGAAGGACGGAATCCGCGTTGTCGCCATCCTCCCCGGCCTGTTCGACACGCCAATGTTCGCAGGGCTGCCGGATGAGGCCCGCCAAGCTCTCAGCGCCGGCGTGCCGTTCCCCTCGCGCCTCGGCAAACCGGCGGAGTACGGCGCGCTTGTTCGCCATATCTGCGAGAACGACATGCTGAACGGCGAGTGCATCCGGCTGGACGGCGCGGTTCGGCTGGCGCCGAGATGACCCGCGTTTTGTTCGTCTGCCTCGGCAACATCTGCCGTTCGCCGATGGCGCAAGGCGTGTTCCGCGCGATGGCGGCGGCGGATGGCGTCGCGGTCGAGACGGACTCGGCGGGCACGAGCGATTATCACGCGGGCGATCCGCCCGACCCTCGCGCGCAGGCCGCCATGCGCGCACGCGGCTTCGACATTTCGGACTTGCGCGCGCGCCGCGTCAGCCGGGCGGACTTTACACGCTTCGACTACATTCTCGCCATGGACGAAATGAACCTTGGCGATCTGCGCGAGCTCGCGCCGCCAGACTTTCCCGGCGTGGTGCGCCTGTTCCTCGACTATGCGCCGGGCGCGGGCGCGCGCGAAGTCCCAGACCCGTATTTCGGCGGCGACGAAGGTTTCGCGGATGTTTACGCGCTGATCGACCGGGCGAGCCGCGGGCTGCTGGAGGAAATCAAAGCGCGAGCCGCGCCCGCGCCGCAATTGCGTGAGTAACCGGAGAGGCGTTTCAAACCGGAGATTTTTTCATGCCGACGATCAAAACCGCCGATGGGACGGAGATTTACTTCAAAGACTGGAGTTCCGGCAAACCGGTGTTCTTCAGCCACGGTTGGCCGCTCAACTCCGACATGTGGGAATACCAGATGGAATTTCTGGCGAGCCATGGCCTGCGTTGCATCGCCCATGATCGCCGTGGCTTCGGCCGCTCCTCGCAGCCATGGCAGGGCAACAATTACGACACCTTCGCCGACGACATCGCGGCGGTGATGAACGCGCTAAACCTCTCCGACGTAACGCTCGTCGGCTTCTCCATGGGCGGCGGCGACGTGGCGCGCTATATCTCACGGCATGGCGCCTCCCGCGTCTCGAAGGCGGTGCTCATCGGCGCGGTGACGCCGTTCCTCTTGAAGACCGCCGACAACCCGAACGGCGCCGACAAATCCGTGTTCGACGGGATGCGGGCGGGGATCACCGCCGACCGCGCCGAGTTCTTCAACGGTTTCGGCCGCGTGTTCATGGGCGCGGACAATCCGGCGCTGAAGGTGTCCGAGGGCGTTCTCAGGCAAACGCATAACCTGGCGCTGATGGCGTCGTTGAAAAGCACGCTCGACTGTGTGATCGCGTTCTCGGAGACCGACTTCCGCCCCGACCTGAAGAACTTCACGATGCCGACGCTTATCATCCACGGCGACGCGGACACCATTGTGCCGATCGATCTTACGGCGCGCGAGGCGCATCGCATGATCCCTGGTTCGCGGCTGGAGGTCTATGAGGGCGCGCCGCACGGGCTGTGTTTCACGCACAAGGATCGGATGAACGCCGACCTGCTCGCGTTCATCAACGGCTAGCTACTCCTCCTCGTCGCCCTCGGCGCCGTAGAGCGAGTAGGTCTCCTCCACCACATACGGCCCGCCGCCCTGATGCGCGCGGGCCGAGAACAGGGCGAAGCGCTTGACGGGAAATGTGAACCGCAAGCGGGCGCCGGCGGTCTGGAGATAATGCGCCACCTCGCTGGCAAGCGCGTGGTTCAGCCGCGCAAGCGTGATATGCGGCGTGTAGTTCTGCGTCTCAGGCGGTAGGCCCGCCGTCCGCGCCGCGCGCTCGGTGAGCTTTTGCAAGCGCAGGAGCGCCTCGCACGGCGTCATCGCCGCCCAGACTGAGCGCGGCTTGTCCCCGCCGAAGCTGCCGAGGCCGTTGATCTCCACATCGAACGCCCCCGCCTCGATGTCGGCGAGCGCGTCGGCGAAATCGCCCGCCTGCTCGTTCGTCACGTCCCCGGCGAAGCGCAGCGTGATGTGATAGTTCGCAGGCTCCACCCATTTCGCTCCGTGAAGGCCGCCGCGCAGCATGGAAAGCTGCGCCTTCGCCATCTCCGGCAGTTCGATCCCGGCGAACAGTCTCGGCATGGCGCGTCAAGGGCACGGGTTGGAGTGCATGAGGTGGATGTCCTCGATGCGTTTCAGCACGTCGGCGCTCAGCACCAGCCTGGCGCTGGCGATGTCCGTCTTGAGTTGCGCCATCGTCGTCGCGCCGATGATGTTCGAGGTCACGAACGGCTGCTGCGTGACATACTGGAGCGCCATCTGCGCCGGATCGAGCCCCGCCTCGCGAGCAAGCGCAAGATAGGCGGAGATGGCGGCGGCGGCGGGCGGCGTTTCATAGCGGCCGAGCCGCTGGAACAGCGCCTTGCGGGAGCCGGCCGGGAGCGCCCCGCCCTCATACTTGCCGGAGAGATACCCTTGCGCGAGGGGAGAATACGCAAGCAGGCCCACTTGCTCGCGGTGCGCGAACTCGGCGAGATCGATCTCGAAGGTGCGGTTCAGGAGGTTGTAGGCGTTCTGGATGGATGCGATGCGCGGCGCGCCGGTCCGCTCGGCCGCCCGCAGATGCTCCGCCACGCCCCAGGAAGTCTCGTTCGAGACCCCCACATGCCGCACTTTGCCCTGTCGCGCGAGCTCGGCCATCGCGTCGAGCGTCTCCTCAATGGGCACGGCGTCGCCTTCCATGCGGCGATAGTTCAGCCCGCCGAAAATCTCCAGCGGCCGATCGGGCCAGTGCGTCTGATAGAGGTCGATGTAATCCGTGCGCAGCCGGCGCAAGCTGCCCTCCACCGCCTCGAAAATCTGCGCGCGCGTGAGCCGGCCGGGCGAGCCGTCCTTGCGGAACCAGGTCATCTGCGTGCGGCCGACGACCTTGGTGGCGATTACGATCTTGTCGCGGTTCTTGCGCGTCGCCATCCAGGAGCCGATCACCTCCTCGGTGCGGCCTTGCGTCTCCCGGCGCGGCGGGATGGGGTAAAGCTCGGCGGTGTCGAAGAAGTTGATCCCCTCGCCAACCGCGTAATCCATCTGCTCGTGGCCCTCGGCCTCGGTATTCTGCTGGCCCCAGGTCATGGTGCCGAGGCACAGGGCGGAGACCTTCACGCCCGTGCGGCCAAGCTCGCGATACTCCATGCGTCCCCCTTTACGACGGCGTTTTGCGCGCCTGCGCCCGCGCGATGAGCGCCTCCACGTTCGGCGTGATGTTTTTCACGATTTCGGCCACTCCCTCCGCCGTCGGGTGAATGCCGTCGGGCAGGTTGAGCGCGCGGTTCATGGCGACGCCTTCCAGAAAAAAAGGATATAGCAGCGCGCCGTGTTTTTCCGCCAGCCTTGGATAAATGGCGCGAAACGCGTCCGTGTAGTCGCGGCCCATGTTGCGCGGGGCCTCCATGCCCGCCAGCAGCACGGGAACGCCGCGCGCGGCGAGCCTCGCTAAAATTTGATCAAGGGCTTTCTCTGTCTGCGGGGTGGGCAGGCCGCGCAGGGCGTCGTTGGCTCCCAACTCCACGATGACGGCGTCGGCCGGGCCCGAGAGCGCCCAGTCGAGCCGCGCCAACCCCTCAGCCGCCGTTTCTCCCGATACGCCCGCATTCTCAACTCGCACATCGTAACCCTTGGCCCGCAACGCTTTCTCCAACTGCGCGGGAAAGGACTTGTCAGGGGGGAGCTGATAACCCGCCGTCAGGCTGTCGCCGAACGCGACGATGGTGAGCGGCGTCTCCGCTCGCGCCGCAGTCCCCGCGAGCGCGCCCAAAACAGCCGCCGCCCTCGTAAACGCCGCGATGTTTCGCCATATCACGTCATGCATTCGACACCTCGATCCGTTTCGCCGTTTTTCCGTGTGTTCATCGGCATATAAGAAAGCTTCTCCGTGACGCATCCCCTCATTGACCTTCAAGACGTTCACTTGACCCTGAACAGCGCCGCCGGGCCGGTGAGCATTCTGCGCGGCGCGGACATATCGATCGCGGCAGGCGAAACGGTCGCCATCGTCGGCCCCAGCGGCTCGGGCAAATCGTCGCTGCTGATGGTGATGACTGGCCTTGAACGGGCGACGAGCGGCCGGGTGCGGGTGGCCGGTCATGATTTCACCGCGCTCGACGAGGAGGCGCTCGCCCGAGCGCGCGGGGCCTCCATCGGCATTGTGTTCCAGTCTTTTCATCTCGTGCCCACCATGACGGCGCTTGAAAATGTGGCGCTGCCGCTCGAGTTCGCCGGCGAGTCCAAAGCCTTCGACAGGGCCGAGGAGGCGCTTCGCACCGTCGGCCTGTCGCGCCGGTTCGACCACTTTCCTAGCCAGCTTTCGGGCGGCGAGCAGCAGCGGGTGGCGCTCGCGCGCGCCATCGCGCCGCGGCCGAAAATCCTGTTCGCCGACGAACCGACGGGCAATCTCGATCAAAAGACGGGACGGCAGGTGATGGACCTGATTTTCGACATGCACAAGAAACAGGACGCGACCCTCGTCCTCATCACGCACGATCCGGCGCTGGCGGCGCGCTGCGGCCGCGTCATCCGCGTCGAGGACGGACGCACCACCGAGGAGCGCGCCGCCGCATGACCGTCATCACCGACACGGCCGCGCCATCCCGCGCTCGCGGCGTCACGCCACTGCCTCTCCGCCTCGCCGTACGCGACCTGCGCGGCGGGCTGACCGGATTTTACGTGTTCATCGCGTGCATCGCGCTGGGCGTCGCGGCGATCGCAGCGGTGCGCACCGTGGCGGGCGCGCTGGAGGCCGGGGTGGCCCGCGGGGGCCGCATCCTGCTCGGCGGCGACCTGGACGCGAGCGTCATCCACCGACGCGCGACCAACGAAGAGCGAGCGCTCATCGCGCCCTGGGGCGACATGAGCGAAACGGCGACCTTGCGCGGCATGGCCCGCACGACGGACGGCGCGCGGCAGGCGCTTGTGGACATCAAGGCTGTGGATGGAGCCTACCCGCTTTACGGCCAAGTCGAGTTGGAGGGCGGGGGCCGTCTCGCGGACGCCATCGCGGGCGCTGGCGCAGCGATTGACGCCGGCCTCGCCGCGCAGCTCGGCCTCACGCTCGGGGAGACGATCGCGCTTGGCCAGGCGCGCGTCGCCGTGTCCGCCATCATCTCCCGGGAGCCTGACCGCATCGCGGGCGGCCCGGCCTTCGGCCCACGGGTCCTCATCTCGAACGAAACCCTGCGCAAGACGGAACTGGACGAGCCGGGCAGCCTCATCCGCTGGCATTACAAGCTGCGCATGGCGGATGACCGCAGCGTGGAGGCGTTCCGCGCGGCGCTCGGCATGCGCCTCGGGGAGACCGGGTTCTCCATCCGCGACAGCTCCGACCCTTCGCCCGGCCTGCGCCGCAATGTGGAGCGGCTGACGAGTTTTCTCACCCTCGCGGGTCTGGCGGCGCTGCTGACCGGCGGGGTGGGCGTCGCCAACGCCGTCTCCGCGTTTATCGAGCGCAAGCGCAGGTCCATCGCGATTTACAAGGCGCTCGGGGCTTCGGCGCGGCTCGTCAACCAGACCATGCTCATCGAGGTGCTGCTTATCGCCGCCCTCGGCGTGGCCATCGGCCTGGCCATTGGCGTGGGCGCGCCCATCGCGGCGTTGCAGGCGGCGGCCCCGCTCCTGCCGTTCCGTCTCGATGTCGGCTTCGACCCTAGCGCGGCGCTGCTGGCGGCGGCCTACGGATTTCTCACCGCCCTCGCCTTCATGCTGTGGCCTCTCGGCCGGGCGAACGGCGTCAAGGCGGCCGAACTGCTGCGCGGCGGCTCCGCGGGAAGGTTTTTGCCGCCGCGGGCGTTTCTAATCGGCTCGGGTTTGAGCGCGGCGGCGCTCGTGGCGGCGGCCGTCGCCTTCTCATCGGACCCGTGGATCGCGTTATGGGCCTGCGTCGCGCTTGCCGGGCTGTTCGTTCTGTTTCTGGGCGTCGGCGAAGCTTTGAGGCGGCTGGCCGCGCGGGCGCCGCGTCCACGCTCCCACGCCGTGGCTCTGGCCCTGCGCTCGCTCGGACGGCCCGGCGGACTGACGCGGCAAGCGGCGGTCTCCCTCGGCTCCGGCCTCACGCTCCTGACGGCGATCGCGCTCGTCGGCGCTTCGCTCACCGCCGATCTGAACGGCCAACTCCCCGAAAAAGCGCCGTCGCACTTTTTCGTGGGCGTGCCCAAAAACGAGTATGACCGCTTCGCCGCCGTGATCGCCGCCCAGGCCCCGGGCGCGAAGCTTTCGCAAGCGCCGATGCTGCGCGGGCGGATGGTGTCGCTCGCCGGCGTACCGGTCGATCAGATCAAGGCGCCGGAAAGCGCGGAATGGGTGTTGAAGGGCGACCGGGGCCTAACCTTCGAGGCGGCCCCGCCGAAGGACTCGCAGATTGTCGAGGGCGCCTGGTGGCCGAAGGATTACGCCGGCGAGCCGCTGGTGTCGTTCGAGGTGGAGCTCGCCCGCGCGCTCGGCCTCAAGATCGGCGACGCCGTGACGGTGAACGTGCTCGGGCGCAACATCACCGCGCGGCTCGCCAACATGCGCACCGTCAAGTGGGAATCCCTCGACATCAACTTCGTGATGATCTTCTCGCCGAACACGCTCGCCGCCGCGCCCTACAGCATTCTGGCGACGCTCGACTGGGACGAGCGCTCGCCGGAGGCTCAGGCGGCGGTGGTGAATGCAGTGGCGCGCGACTTTCCCGGCGTCACGGCGGTGCGCGTGGCGGACGTTCTGGCGGCTTTGAGCGGCGTAGTCTCCCGCGTGCTGCTGGCCATCCAAGCGGCGGGCGGCCTCACCATGGCCGCAGGCGTGCTCGTACTCGCGGGCGCGTTGGCGGCGGCCCAGGAGCGGCGCGTCTATGACGCCGTGATCTTCAAGACGCTGGGCGCGACCCGGGGGCGCATCCTCGCGGCCTATGCGGCGGAGCAAATCCTGCTGGCGCTCGGGGTCGGAGTCGTGGCGTCGCTCCTCGGGCTGGCGGCGGCCTACGCCATCGTCACGCAGCTTTTTGGGACGCCGCTTCACATCTCGGTATGGGCTTTGTTGCAAGCGGTCGCGATAACGACTAGTCTGATGCTTGTGTTTGGGTTGGCCGTCGCGTTCCGGGTCTTGAGAACGCGAGCAGCCGGCCGATTACGATCCGGCTGAGCGAGCGTAACGTTGACGCTCTTGTTTTGACCGGGCGCGCTTATAAATAGGGTAATGTGGAGGCGCGCGCCTGCGCTCCGCCACACATGGCTCGTTTCTAACTGGGGTTAATGACACTATGGCCGAATATGACCGACTGAACGCCAGCCGCGTCAACGTTGGCGCCCGCGCGGACTCCTATGCCGTTGACGAGGGCCTACGGGCTTATATGCTCGGCGTTTACAACTACATGGCGATTGGCATGGCCATTACCGGCCTCGTCGCCTACTTCCTGTTCTCCATGGCCATCACGCCGGACGCCGCCTCCGCCGCGCTGGTCAACGGCAAACCGCTCGCCGTCAAAGGCATGTATCTGACCGAGTTCGGCCGGACGCTGTTCGTCAGCCCGCTGAAATACGTGCTAATGTTCGCGCCGCTGGTGATGGTGTTCATCTTCGCCGCGCGCATCCACTCCATGAGCGTGCCGTCGGCGCAAGCCACCTTCTGGCTCTACGCCGCCCTCGTCGGCGCCTCGATCGCGTCCATCTTCCTGATTTACACGCAAGCCTCCATCGCGCGCGTGTTCTTCATCACGGCGGCCTCGTTCGGCGCTCTCAGCTTGTGGGGCTACACCACGAAGAAAGACCTCTCGGGTTGGGGTTCGTTCCTGTTCATCGGCCTCGTGGGCGTGCTCATCGCCTCGATCGTGAACATCTTCGTAGGCTCCACCGCGCTCCAATTCGCCGTATCGGTAATCGGCGTGCTCGTGTTCGCCGGCCTGACCGCCTACGACACGCAGCAAATCAAGGAGCAGTATTACGAGGGGGATGACGCAACGACCGCCGGGCGCAAGTCCATCATGGGCGCGTTGAGCCTGTATCTCAACTTCCTCAACATGTTCCTCATGCTGCTCTCGCTGTTCGGCAACCGCGAGTAACAACACAATCTGCGATGAAGGCTCCGCTCTGGCGGGGCCTTTTTCGTGGGCGCTTGACAGACTAGCGAAGGCGACTTTTGCCAGGGGCCGCGCCCCGTAAGAAGCCTCAAAGCGCCAGCACGTTCGCCTGCTTCTCGAGCACGCGCAAAACGCGCTGTAGATCGTGTCCGCGTCGCATCACGAGGCCGGAGGCGGCCACAACGCTATACATGCCCTGTTTGCGGCTCAGCTTCGGGGTTTTCTCGATACGGTAGAGCGCGCATTCGGCGGTGCGGCGAAACACCGAAAACACCGCCTTCTCGCGCAGCATGTCGATGGCGTAGTCGCGCCACTCGCCCTCGGCCACCTTCCGACCATACACCTTGAAGATGGCCCCGAGTTCCGCGCGGCCGAAACTGACGAACGGCGAAGCGCTGATATCGGCCCCGTGGAGCGAAAAGGCGATGACGCTGCCGTTCGATCGCTCGCCGCTCAATCGCGCATCGGTCATGTGTGCTCCCTTCGCAAGTCGTATGATCGGCGTTGCGCGCGATAAGATCAAGGGGCCTTGCATGAGCGCGGCGACATATGATGTTGATTGCTCGCGCCGTTTCGGTTCCACCGCCTTGGCCGTTGGAAACTGCTTGCGAGCGATGTGCGAAAAGCCCGTCAATCGGCTTGCAAGCCGCGCCGAATTTCCTTATGTAAAAGGACTGGCAATAACGTCCCCCAAAATTTTGGCGGCAAGGCGATTTTCGTCCTCACGATTGTATTGCCTCGAAGACGGTGACGCGGGGTGGAGCAGCCCGGTAGCTCGTCAGGCTCATAACCTGAAGGCCGCAGGTTCAAATCCTGCCCCCGCAACCAATGTTTTCAATGACTTAGCATAGAGGCTGTCCAGACTAAAAACGATCTGGGTAGCACATGGGTAACAGAACGGGCGGTTTTCCCCTTTTCCCGTATGTTCATCCCGTTCGATCTCCACGCCAAACAATCGCGAAAGGCCTGCGTCATCCCGCCGCCGGGTTGCAGCATATTGCGTGTTCGCCCTTCCCGGGGTGGACGGATCACGGGGTCTGAAAAGCTCTCAAACGCCGGTAGGCGGGTACTCAACTGCGCGGGTCGTTGTATCGCGGGTTCTCTGGTAGTCGAGTCTGCCGGTACACCGCTGCCTGAATTACTGCGGTTATCGGGTTTACGCGGCCTGAGGTTCGCCGGACGCCACGATTTCCGGTGCTTGCGATCACCGTCTTGATCTGAAGCCCAAATCCCTGCTCTACTGGTACGAACCCAAACAGCAAAAGGGATCATGCCGGAGTTTTTCAGGATCGGGGATCAGACGTTTCGAAAAGACATCGTGTTTTTCGTGGAGCAATTTAATGCCGCAGCAATGCAACCACGGCCAAGGCAAAATTACTCGATCAAGGTCGGCCTCACGACCGCCACCCCTGAAAACTACCGCGAAACCTGCCTCGTCGTCGGCGTCGATTACGCCCACTTCCTCGATGTCCATAGTGACATGTTCATCCCGATCCCGCTCGATGGCATTGCGCTCAATCGTTTCGCCATAAAGCGTGTCGCGCCATACTTCCGGGCAAGGCTCGCCCCGCCGGACAAGCTAAGGTATCTGAGCTGGGTTATTCCGTTTGAGGGTTTGTCCAAAAAGATGCTTACGCCCGCGAAGGATATTTCCGCGCTGCTGCTTGGCGAGGTTCAAGCGACCAAACAACCCTCTGATAAAACCGTCCGCCCTAAAGGGCCGTGAGTTTGGGAATGTCGTCCTGCGGCGCAATCATCGCGCTAATGGTATCATGCCTTAAATCATGTCCGCCGATACCGACCCCAAACAAACGCCGGTACAAACCGGCGAACTCGCCCGCACGTTTGGCGGGATGACACTTCCGCTTGAAGTGCTGCAAAGCCCTGCCGGATATTATCTCGGAACGCGCGACGAGGACGGCATGCCTTATTCGCGAGAAAGTATCGAGTATTGGCGGACGCGGGAACAAGCCGAAGCGGCGTTGGTCGACCCGTCACGCAGCTTGTGGACCCAGAAGCCGAACCCTTAGGAATTTCCTCCTGTCGGCAACTCTGATTCGATGATGCTATACTGTTACATAGATATTCATCGGAGGGTTTTTGTCCGACTTACTGCCAACCGACGCGCATGACTCGTCAAGATTGAGTTTTCAGAATACCCCCCCCTTCGGTTGTGGAGATGCCATAATGCGGGGGCTGTTTGCTTTACTTTCAGTTTTCTTGGTCTTAGCCGCGCCTGCTATTGCTAAGGATTGTCCAAGCGATATCGGAATGACAGTCGAGCAAGCCAAAGCCGCGCTCGGGACCGCACAAGATGCGCCGCTTACGGATCAAGACCGCGCCGCGCTTGCCTGCCTCGCGGGTGCTGTCGGTACATTAAACTCTAAGCTCAATAATCTTATTGCCGGGAAAATCGAGTTCACCGGCCCGGTCATCTCGCAAAAAGGATTCATTAATCAGGGCGATGCGCCCGCGACCGAGGAGGCTCGTTGAATTGGCGAGCCTTCACCATAGCGGCTAGCCTGTTCCTGCTGCCCGGTTCGGCTCTCGCCTGCGGGGCTTACCCTGTCGGCGTTAATGCATCGGATGTCGTTATCGGGCTTGTCGCCGATGGCTCGAACCGCATCGGCTATACGGCCCAAAGCAACGCCGGAACATCTCGCGCGGGCATGATCGTCTACAACCGCACCAACAACACGCTTCACGTCTGCGATGGCTCGGCATGGCGTACACTTACAAGCCCCGGCGGAACGACAGCGGCAGGTTTAAACGGGCAAGTGCAGTTTAATGCTAGCGGGATACTCGGTGCGGACTCCAATCTGTATTGGGATAACACAAACAAACGGTTGGGGTTCGGCACCGCGACGCCCATAGATCAGCTTTCCAACAACCCAACCGATACCATCGACAGCAACAGCGTCGGCACAGGCGCGACCGCTATAAACTGGAACCAGAATGGGGCGGGATATGTGGCAAGCGTGTATAACGCCAATACCGGCACAAGCGGCAACGGGCTTCTGATTAAAGGCTCGGGCACCACGACAAATGCGCTTCTGAGCGTGGACACGGGCACCGCGCAGGCAACGGCAGGTAGCCCATTGTTCCGGATTCTGGGGAATGGCAACGTTGGCATCGGGACGGGGACGCCGGGAAATCTTCTCGACATAAACGGCCCAGGATCGATTGCAGCGATGTCGATTACTGGCACCGCGAATAACACAGGAGTGGGTGTTCAGTCGCGCTCGGGATACGGGCTAGTGCAAGGTCTAACCAATGGTAATCCGGGGACGCTGGTTCTCAACGCTTTTGGCGGCAACGTTGGCATTGGGACAACTAATCCCATTGAAGAGCTTGATATCGCTTTTCCTAATATAGCGGGGGGATTCAGGATCGCCAATACAAGTTCAAGTGCCGCCCGATTTCCCCAGATGTTTATAGATCATTACAGCGGTGGCTTCGGGGGGCATCCGGCGTTTGAAATGCGAGCAGCCCGTGGAAGTTTTGCTTCGCCATCAGCCGTTCAAGCTAACGATGTTTTAGGTTCCGTCGCAGGGTGGGGTTATAACGGGAGCAATCTCGATGATGGAGCACGTATTAGTTTCAATGCCGAAGGCACTTTTACGACGACGAGCAATCCTACCTCTATCGTTTTTCAAACTGCGCCCGTTACAAGTTCAGTCCAAGTCGAGCGCATGCGTATCGATAGTAATGGCAACGTCGGTATTGGGACCTCATCTCCAACAACTAAACTTGAAGTTGGCGGCGTCGGAAACGCTTCAGCTATAAAACTCAATAGAGCGTTGTTCAACGACGATAATGTTAATTTTGCTATTTCTAACGCTAACGCCGGATCAACGTTATTCTACAACACGGTTGGTACTGCCGCCTCTGGTCTCGCCTATCGATTTCATGTCACTACTTCAAACACATTTGCTTTCGAAATAGCTAATAATCGCGATATAACTGCATATGCTAATGCATATAAGCCCGGCGGTGGGGCATGGACAGCTTCGTCCGATGCGCGGTTAAAAAACATCGATGGCATTTATAATCACGGGCTTAGCTCCGTGATAAAGCTCAACACGGTGCGGTATCATTACAAGAAAGATAATCCGCGCAAGGAAACTTCGGATAAAGAGTTCGTGGGATTGATCGCGCAGGATGTGCAGAAAGTATTTCCCGAAGCCGTAACGACGCGTGACGACGGCTATCTCGATCTCGATACAACGCCGATAAGCTTCGCTGTAATCAACGCCATCAGAGAACTCAAGGCTGACAACGATAATTTGCGGCTGCTTGTTGAAGAACAAGGCCGCGAAATAAAGGCTTTAAAAGCTCGTCAATAACCTAAAGCTCCCGCCCAAAATCCCGCCCCTGATTGCGTTTGCGCCATTCGGCCATATCGCGTTTGATCTGTTCGGCGCGTGAGAGTGCGGGTGTGTTTTCGTTCGCAACCTGTTTGACATCGCGTTCGGCCTTTGCCGCTGGTGCTGCCGACGGCGATGTTACCGCCTCCTGAAACCGTTCCTGTAACGGACTTTGCCGCTCGGGCCGCTTGAAAGATCGCGGCTCGGGTGCGGGTTCGGCCTCCTTTATCATTGCCGCTTTCGCCATGGCGAAAGAAACGCCCTGACGCTTGATCGCCTGCGCGTCCCGTTCGGTTTGCCGCTCGCCTGCCTGCCGGTCGCGCAACGCACTAAATTCCGCGCGGTGCCGGTTCATTGCGTTATCGCTCATGAATTTGGTTTCGAATTTCGCTTCCCGCGCCAGCTCGCGCCGGTCGCGCTCATGCATCTGCGCAACGCGAGCCTGTAGCTTCTTCGGGGATTGGATAAGGGGCAGTATCTGCCGCAAGGTGAGGGGCTTGCCGCCGCCTAGCCGCTCGCGGTTTTGAAAAACATAGGCGGCCCGTTCAAGAACATTGCCCGCTATGCGTTCAACGTGCTTCGCTTCCTTTTTCTGATTGCGATACAAATCGCGCCACCGTGGCCGGTAGCGATCCTCGATCTGTTTGCGGCCTGTATCGATGGCGATTTGTGTTTTCGCATCGAGCGCATTGCGTTCGCCGGTGTGCCGCGCCCATGTCGCATCGCGCTCGGCCTTCAAGTCTGCATCGAGCGATGCCCGCATCGCCTTCATGCGGTCGGTGATGTCTTTTTTCTCGAACCATTGTTTGCGGCTGACGGCTTTGTGCTTCACCGGCACGTAAGGTTTCTTCGCGGGCAGATCGATGCCGCTTGCGGCCATGAGGATATCGCTTGGATTTCGCGCCCGCGATCTCTTCGCTTCACGCCGTTTTTCATTGTTCTTGATCCGCTCCTCGCAATGGATGCCGTGCTCGCGCTCGTAGGCCTCGGCCCATTTCGAGAATTTTTCTTTCGAGTATTTGAGCTGTGAGGTTTTGCCGGTTTCGGGATGCACGGTGTTGACCACGACATGGACGTGCAGATGCCCCTTGTCGTTATGGGCCGCGATAACGGCCTGATGCTCGGCCAAGCCCAACACCTTCAGGCTTTCGAGCGCGGTTTTCTGCATGTGCTCGGGCGAGGGTTTATCGCTCGCATGCCACGCAAGCGTGTAATGCAGCACCGGCGTTTTGTTATCCCTGCCCGTGGTCGGCACCCCCGCCATGATTTTAAGCGCGGTTCGGTCGCGCCACGTATCGCGCATGGCTGACCATGCATCGTCCGGGGCTATGTCCCCGAGATGCTGTGTCATCACCCAATCAACGCGGTTACGAGTCTTCTGTCCCTGATCGTGCAGGATATAGCCGCACACTCCCTTGAAGCTCGATCCCCGTTTGTGCATGCGCGGTATCATGCGTAGGCGTCCTCATTCTGAGGGCTTTGCGACGAAGGAGAAATTCGTCGGCGATTAATAGATCGAGGAGGCGCGATGCCTGCCGGTAAGCGTTCTGCACCTCGGGCGGCAACCCGGCATTGATCGCATGCGCAATCTGGTTGACGTTGTTGCCGATGCGGCGAAGCTCGGCGAACACCTCCGGCGGGAGAGGGGGCACATCGTCATTCGCGGTGCGCTTCGCGGCCTTCGTAGGCCTGCGATGCAGCCTCTCGGTAATCAAATCCGTGAGTGTCATGCCCGCATTGGCGGCGGTGGCCGTAAGCCGGGCATGAACCTCGGGCGGCATGCGGAAGGTGACGCGGTGCGTCTTGCGCGGGTGCGAGTGGGTCTTCGGACGCGCCATTGTCATGCCTCTCAAGAGTGGGGTTCGGGACGCCGCGTAAGCCGCGCGTCCTGACCGGAAGGGGTGCAGGGGAGGAGCGGAGCGGGTGCCCTTGCCGAGAGTTTTTGTCTGACAAAAACACATCTCGCTACCCCTTTGCTTAATGCTACGCACTCAATCCATGGTTTCAATTCTGCATCCAAAGTTATTCTCATATTTTTATTCGGTGTTCAGCAAAAATGTTAGCCATAACATTGCGTAACATGACCGAACATACTGCCTAATGCATGAATATGGCAGCGCGTTTACTGCGACGATTATTTTCGGTAACACAATCATGCCGCGCAAGTGCGGTGCATGATGTGAGATGACGCGATGCATGACGCAGACTTTCCGCCGCGCGGCTCGGGTGTGGCAGGCCGCCCCGAGACGCCGCCCGCGCAAGCGTGGGGCCATCCGTGGCAGTTGGGGCCAAGCTGGAACTGGAAGCCCGGCATGGTGCTGCTCGGGGCCTGGGAGAACCGGCTGCTCGGGCGTGACGATGATCGCCACGTCGTAACGATTGCCGGTTCCCGCGCGGGCAAATCCTCGACCGTGCTCATCCCGAATTTACGCCGCTATCCCGGCTCGGTTGTCGTGCTCGACCCTAAGGGCGAGCTTGCGCGGGCAACCGCTGCGCATCGCAGAAAGATGGGACAGCGGGTTTTCATCCTCGACCCGTTCGGCGAAACCGGTATGGCGAGTGCGGCGCATAATCCGTTTGCGGAACTCGGGAGCGGAAAGCCCGATCATATTGCTGCGGATGCCGCACAGATTGCCGACGCGCTGATCATCGGCAACGACCGCGATCCGCATTGGACGGATAGTGCAAAAAACCTTGTGCGCGGCATTATCCTGCATCTGCTGGCAACGGCACCCGAGCGCATGACGCTGCGCGAAGTGCGCCGCATGCTCTCGGCGACGCCACCAGAGCTTGAAGCCCTGTTCGAGGCGATGGTCGGCTCCACCGCGTTCGATGGCATCGTCGCCAATATTGGTGCTGCCCTGTTGGGCAAAGCGGCAAGTGGCGGGCGCGAGCTGCAAGGCATTCTATCAACCGCCCAAGAGCAGACTGCACCGCTTGACGACGTGGTGCGGGTAACCGAACGCTCCGACTTTGCCCTCGGCGATCTGCGCTCGGGCAAGCTATCGCTCTACATCGTGCTGCCCGGCATGCGCATGGGCACCCATTACCGGTGGCTGCGGCTCGTGGTGCAGCAGGCATTAGCCGCGATGGAACGGGCACCCGTGCCGCGCGGCTCGCTGCCCGTCTGGTTCGTGCTCGAAGAGTTTCCGGCGTTAGGCCACATGCGCTCAATTGAAACAGCGGCGGGCCTCATGGCCGGTTTCGGCGTCAAGCTGTGGCCGGTGCTCCAGGACATTACGCAGCTACAGACGCATTACGCGAAGTCCTGGGAAACCTTTCTCGGCAATGCCGGGATCATTCAGGCTTTCGGCAACGCCGATATCACCACGACCGAACATCTCTCGAAAATGCTGGGCGCAACACAGGTGATCGAGCGGCAGGAAGTGCGCGTCACCGCCAGTGCCATGGCGCATGGCGATACCGGCAAGCGCGAGCAGGTGCGCAGCGTCCGGCTGCTCGACGCCAATGAAATTACACAGTGGTTTTCCCGTGAGACCGGGCGGCAACTCGTCCTCGTGCCGGGACGCCCGCCGATTTACATGCAACGCTTACCCATGGAGAAACAGTCATGATGTTCAAATGCGAAATTGTTGAAGACAAAGAAAGAAGCGGGTCCTTGAAAGCCTGCGGTGTGCGTTGGAGTGAGGCCCGGATATTCTGGGAAAGGCTTCTGAACATAGTCGCAAACCTGCTGCTGTTCATCGGAGTTCCCGTCGCCCTTTGGGGTGCCGCGTGTCTCGTCCTCGGCGAACGCGGCGCGGCGATCATCGTGCCTGGCGGCATCCTCGCCGGTGCCGGATATGGTCTTGCGTGGCTTGCCGCGAATATGGGCGGCGTTCAGCGTGAGCTGTGGTTCTACCGCGACGGCACCATCCGTGCTCCGTTTGGGCTGGCGGGAAATGCGCACCATACATCTATCGCGGGACATGTCTCCGATGTCGTCTCCATCGAGGCGGTTCAGGTCGTAACCCCACAACCGCCTGCCGTTGCGTTCTATCCGCACGGGGTCAAGCTTTATAAGCGTAATGGCCAGATAAGGCTGGTCGCCCGGCATCTTGACCCCGAGCAGGCGCATATGCTGGCGGTCAAACTCACAACGGCTCTCACGGCCTTGCGCGAGGATATGATCGGCGGCGTTATCAGGAATGCGGCGGCAAGACCGGGACGCCGTAAAGCCGAGAATGTCTTTATCGATTAAGAAAAAAGGGTGGCGGCTACGGCGCATTGTGGGTGCGCGCCGCCAGCCTGAATTATTCGTAAACCAATATTGTCCGCTACGAATTAAAACAGCGATTCTTGCGCGAACGACGGCAAAAGTAAGTACAGATACAAATGCTTCTATGAGGAAGCATATTTCAAATGCAAAAAAATCGACATGATTTTTTTATTTTAAAGTCTTTACTATACCAACTCAAGAAGCCGGGTACACTCATTAACAACATACTCAGGCACACTTTCAAAAGTGTGCGGATTTAATTGCATTAAATACTCGTTTTCAATGTGATATGACTCGTTAATGAATTTTGTAATTACCTCGTTTTCGTGAGAGCCTTGAATAATTCTGAAAATCTGAATCTTCTCGTACCCTACATCTGTCGCAAGAAACTTTTCTTTCATAAGCGTATTATCGCTAACTTGCTTAACTAAATTATCGTAGTCAAAATCTGGGATAGAATATTTAATATTTTGTTCCGCCGTTGCCTTTTCTTCTGCGCTCATCTCCCGATTTTCACTGATTGTTTTTATGGTTGGAATAGGTCTCTTTTTAAAGAGGCTTGCCAAGAGATTATACTCTAGGCCCATATCATCGGAAATTTCATAATGACGGCGCAAATAGATGGCTTTGACGATTGAGTCTGCGAGTTTCGATATATTTTCTTTGCATATTTTTGCGAAGGTTTGGATGTCGTCCCGTTGAATGGGCACTTCTTTCATCACTCCATCTCTAGAGGAAAGGAATGTTGCTGATGGGCTTGCCCCCTGAAAGATGCCGCTTGTGCTCTTAATAACGTCAATAGAAGGCTCAATGTCGTGCGTCAGCATAATCGTTGTGCGACCTTTTAGGCTAACCTTGCCTCGGAATAACTCGTGTAAAATTGCAAACTTTTTATTCTTATCAAAAGATGAGATCGGATCATCCAAAATAACAATATCTGGGTTTTCGCTCTGCACCTGATGCATAAAGAGAATTAAAGCAAAAGCATTTTTCTCGTCATAACTAAGATGTTTGGATGCTAGCTCGATGTGTTCGTCCAGGTCATTATGCACCAACTTCATTTTATATGAGCTTGGCTCCGCAATAATTTTCACAGCGTATTTATAGCCTGCCGATTTCAGGAAATTATTAATGCTTTCCTGATTTTCTTTTATTGATTTCTCAATTCTCGCTTTATGCTTATTTATATTACCCTTGAGTGTCCCAACCTTCTTTACAAGTTGTTCGAGTTGCGCGTTTATTGGGTCTGTTACTTTCCTTGTTTCCTCAGAATCGAGCTTGTCGATCAGGCTTAGATCGATCTTAAGCCGTTCAATTTTTTCGCCAATCTCGTCAACATCCCTTAAAGAGAAGAAAGAGATGGTGCGAAGTCCTTCTAATTTTTCAATGAGAGCATCAATGTCGGTCTTAAGCCCGCTGAGGAACCCCTGTTCTTGAGCAGTTAGATCGATTTTCGCTTTAGTAACTTTTTCCAAATTTTCTCGACACTTAACACTAAAGTACTTCCCCAAACGCTCAATTATTGCCTTCAAAGTGTTTAGATGGCCAATCGCGGTTGCATCATACTCTTTCGCCACTGCGAGTGCAGTTTCCTTTTGTGCCCCTTCAGATAAGCCTGTTGAACAGTATGGGCAAGTGTCCCCAAGCTTTAGGAACTCATTGCCTTTAATCTGCCATGCAATCCACTTTGAAGGCTCTTGGCTTTTGATAAAATTTTCAAAGGGCTTTAGACTTTCCGGTATATTATCAATTTTATTTCCAGAGCAGAAAGCTTTGTGAATCTTACTATTTTTAGGGATAGCACCAGTCTTGGAGTTGCCAAATGCTTCTCGAAGCTCCGTAAGGTCTTTTGTAGTTTGTTCAATATCCGTGTTATCGGCAAAGGCTTTCTTGATACCTGAAAAAAGTCCTTCAATTTCTAACATTGCAGCGACGTAATCGGGAGTTTTGATAAATATCTCAAAACTATTTTTGACGACTTCATCGCGCTGGAAAGCGAATTGACTCACGTACTCTTCATCAAACATAAGCACTGACTTCAGGCTTTCGATGCCACCAACTTTCGGTTTTTCTGCGGCATTTTTGCCTCTATTTTTAAAAGGAGTAAGATCATTGATTGTATTATCATTGCGACACTGACTTATAATAGCTTTGGCTATCGTACTTTTGCCTACTCCATTAGGACCATACTTAATATTTAGACTGCCTTTTGTGATGCGAATGTGAGCTTGGTCGATGCTGTTACAGCTTTGTATGCTTATCTCATAAACGGTCATGACATCCTCGAATCGAATGCCTTTATCATAGTGAAAAAGCAGTTACCGTGCACGTTGGTGTTGTGTTTTGAGTGTTGATTAACTGGCCATTGCCCGCCTAGATGCCATTTTAGGATATGCCCGCGCCAGCATTCACCCTTGATCTCCCATTTGCACTTCCGATAACCAGATAGAAGAAGACTTTTTCAAAATTCAATAAAGGTGCTGACGTTGTGCACCAGCAGTTTGCGTGGGCATCCCGGTGCCAGTGCAGTAACAGACGGATGATCTGACCTTGATTCTCGTTCTTCAAGCGGGCTTGGCCTTGCGCGGCGCAGGTGTGGCGATATCTAGAGCTTTCGCGCGGCGGTCCATCACCTGCGATGGTGTTGCCGACGAGAGTAATGTGCCCGCGCGGGTTTCAACTTTGGCTCGGAAGGTTTGGTTGAGTGTGTAATCGTCGTTTTTCAACCTATCCGCGTCTTCTTTTGTGAATGCCTCCGCGCTCGTGATGTTCGCGGCTGGAACATAACGCTCCGCACCGACATTCACGAGTCCCACGCCCTGTTTTTCGATGGCTTCTACGGTTTCGCGAGCAAGCTTAGAGGATTTGTTGGCAAATTCGATTCGGACATTGATGCGCCCTTTGTCTATATCGATGCCGCGCTTCTCTTTGAGACTTTCCTGCGCCTTGGTCTTATCGTCTTCCGTCAACGGACGGATGAGGCGGACGGTATCAAGGGGAACGATTTTTGAAACACCCTCATGTGTCGTGAATTTCAATGCATTAGTTGCCATGGCGATCTCCATAATTCATTTGTTGAATTGATGGAGATTCTGGCGGCAATCGGAATCAAGTCACGCTGCGTCGCAGCAATTTTGGTAGGCGACAAGCACCATGCGTTATTGCTTCAGGCGGGCAGGGGGAGGGCCGATTTCTTATGAGGCTAATGCTTGGCGTTGGCTGGTTGCGTAAGAAGGCTATTTGCCGGAATCGATTTCAATAATATCTTCCTCTCCGATGATAACGGGGGGCATAGGCTTCCCTTCGGCCGTAACAGGCTCGCCTTTCAGGTTACGCCTTAAGATCGGCGGGTTGCCGTAGAGGAGTTTCCCATGCGCCACAACAAAATCGAGCGGAATTTTTGGATTGTTAATATCCTTGCCGCCATCGGTATGCCATTTCAGCTCCCACTTCGTAAAAAGTGGCTCAAGGTCACCGGGCGTCATCGAGTAAATGCAGATAAGTTCAATACTTTTATAAACTGCAAAAATCCAATTAACCCGCCGGTATTTATTCAAAATGATAGGGTTAAGGTGATGATGCGTGGTAACTTGCTTTTGCAGATCGATGTTAACCGATTTCAATTCGTATTCGCGGCCTTCGTCGTCCTTTGCATCATTACCCTCGCGTTTACTTAACACTGTCAAGCCGAGGGTTAATATGACTTGTAATAGCTTGCCGCCATTGTCTTGGAAAATATCTTTAATGCCGTGTTTCGTAGCAAGGTTTTGATATTCGCGAATGGCTGGAAAAAGTTGGTCAAGAAGTATTTTGTCTGCGTGTGGCTTCATTCGGTATCCGCCGCGGACAGTAATTGTTGAGGCTTTACATTTAAAGCCTTTGCAATTTTAGCGATATTATCAACAGAAACGTTACGCTCACCACGCTCAATTGACCCAATATATGTACGATGCAAACCCGATTCGTTAGCCAAGGCTTCTTGGCTTAAGCCTATCTTATTGCGGAAAAGGCGAACATTTTTCGCTACTATCTCGCGCAATGCTATAAAATCAGTGTCATTCATATTTGAAAACTTAAAGCTTGATGACTTTAAGTCGACAGACTATAAGTAGCATTCAGCTGCGGCACACGATTTTGAGAGGCTCTTATGGCGAACACATTGGTATACCGCACTGCACTAGGAGAGGCATTTTGCGGGGATTCGCTCAACCTTTTGGAGCAGGTGCCAGATGGGTCAATCAATCTGGTTATAACCTCGCCACCTTTTGCGCTTCAGCGGCAAAAAGCATACGGCAATAAAGATCAGCATGCATATATCGACTGGCTATTTCAGTTTGCAGTATTGGTACACAAGAAGCTGCAAGATGATGGAAGTTTTGTTTTAGACTTAGGTGGTGCTTATCAAAAAGGCACACCGACGCGGAGCCTGTATAATTTTCGCATTCCAATCAGATTTTGTGATGATCTGGGGTTTTTCTTAGCTGAAGATTTCTACTGGTTTAACCCGGCAAAACTACCTTCGCCCATCGAATGGGTTAATAAGCGGAAACTCCGTGCTAAAGACGCCGTTAATACGGTTTGGTGGTTCAGCAAATCAGAGTGGCCAAAAGCTGATGTTACGAAGGTACTCGCGCCTTATAGTGATCGGATGAAAAAATTACTCAAAGACCCGGACACCTTTTATTCGCCGAAAGTTCGCCCGAGCGGGCACGATATTGGTAAGAGTTTTGGGATAGATAACGGAGGGGCTATACCTTCGAACCTTCTGCAATATTCCAATACAGATAGTAATGGCGGTTATCTGCGCGGTTGCAAAGCTGTAGGAGTGAAAGGCCACCCGGCGCGGTTTCCTGCGAAGCTGCCCGAATTTTTTATTAAGTATTTAACTGAACCGGGTGATTTAGTTGTCGATATTTTTGCTGGGTCTAATACTACTGGGCATATGGCAGAGTCTTTGAATCGGCGTTGGATGTCATTTGATCTTCATAGAGAGTATTTAGCAGCATCAGCATTTCGATTCATGGAGGACGCAACCGAGAACGAAATCAAAGTTATGTTTGCCCGTCTAATGAGTGGTGAAGTCAATACAATCGAGCCGAAGCAGGATTCAATTTGGCTAAAGCATACAGAAATAAAAAATACTCGAAGAAAGAAGTCATTTAAATCTGACCCCGATAGTACTGCTTCGGTCCTTTAGATCAAATTTTTGCAAAAGAATATCAAATCATTGATTTATCTAAAGATATATCATTAAGATTCGAAATCTCCGTAATCGATCGTTGACTAGTTGGAGATTTTGGCGGTTCAGAAAATCAAGACATGCTGCAACGTAGCAAATAACCTATGAGTTTCCGTAAGATACATTATCACTCTAATATTGTGAGCTTGATTGCACGTCTTTTTATTCAGAGCGATGCACTATTTCCATCTGCTTCCTAGCCAGCCGCTCGAACAGCTTTTCCTGAATCTTCCGGAAAAACGATGGCGGGATGACTCCGTAATCGAAGCGTGGCGGATTGCGACCGGGGATTGGTCTGAGATCGGGACCGGGCCACACAAAATCGTTCATTTCCGATACCACGATCCACGAGCGCATATCGTCGAGGCCAAGATGCACTTTTAATCCAGGCGGTAATTCGATGGCTGTTTGCGGGTCTTTGGGGGGTGTATGGGTGATCGGCAAAACACTGACAATGGTGACATCGGCTGCAACCTGTCGAGCAAGAACGATGGCACAGGGACGGTTTTTAGCCCCCTCCTCCCGGCCTCGCGCATTCTCATCCTGCCAGAGGTAAGAATAGCTGATAACAAGACCGGGATGGGGATCGGGAAACGGCACGAGAGCCAGTTTAATTGTCGAGCTTAAGCTTGTCGAGATAGGCGAACTCTGCCGGAACCTCTGAGGCTGCAAGGACCTTCAATGTTTCGCTATCGAGGTCTTCGACGCGGCGCGAAACTCGGCCTTTTGTGATCGTTTCGAACATGGCCGCAGAAATGAGAACGTTCTTGTCGCGCCCATTTTTTGTAATAACCACGGGTTCGACAAGGGCCGCGTCCTGATAACGCCCGACATTCTGTTGAAACTCGGTTGATGTCACTTTCATGGTCGCCACCTCAAATGTCTATCTTATCTATAATATCTATTCCTAGCGCGGGATGCAATAAATCTTTTGGCCGGGTTTCTGGGTGCAGCGGCTGAGTGCTCTGCCCACGCCTGCCGGGACTGGACGGCAGCAACGAACACGGCAAACTGGTGATCTGTATTTCCGTTTAACCGCATTCCCGTATCTGTATGTGACCGCATTGCTGTATTTACGGGTTTATACTGAAAGGCATTTCATCATGATTATTACACTCGCTTCCTCAAAAGGCGGTGTCGGCAAATCCACGACAACCGCCTCGCTCGCCGGTGCTTTCGCCCATGCCGGGCACCGCGTTCACATTATCGATCTCGATAGCAATCACACAGTCTCGCGCTGGCTCGGCGGTTCTGACCGCGCCTCCCCTCGCCTCACCGTTTCGGCGGCGGACCCGCAAGACCTGACCGAGCATCTGGCGGAGATTGCCGCCAAACATACCCCCGATGTGACGCTCGTCGATATCGCCGGGACATACGAACGCGCTTTGACGGTTGCCATCGCCCGCGCTCATCTTACCATTATTCCGGCGGGGCCATCGGAAGCCGAAATTTTCGAGGCCGCGCGTGTGGCCCGGCATATCCGCTCCGTGTTCCAGGCTTTCGGTCGCGATCCGCTCTATCGCCTGTTGCTGACACGGGTGCAACCCCTCGCCTCCCACGCACAGAACCATGCCTGTGCGGAGATCGCGCGATTGAAACTCCCCGCATTCGAAACTGCGATCCATCATCGCGCAGCCTACATGGAAATCGGTTTATCGGGACAGACGCCGCATTTCGCGGACAAGAAGCGTCCGACGGTCGATAAGGCGGTCGCCGAACTCGACATGCTGCTCGCCGAGATACACGCTGTTATCGGCACTGTCTGTGAACCGACTTTAGTGAAGGGGGCTGCGTAATGTCAGACAAGGCTCTTCCCTCATTTCGCTCTATTGGTGCTCCGCTCGATGTCGATGACGCGGCTCTCGACAGGCTCAACACGCAGCTCGGCGTCCCCACGTTGACCAAACCCGTTGCGAATACGAAGCCGGAACCGAAAACCAAATCCGCTCCCCCTGCCCCGATTGCTGCCGATGAGGGGCGGGCGACTCTCGAAAAACTCACCCTTGAGGTGCCCGCCTATCTCGCGGATGCCATGAAACGCCAGGCTCTCGATGCGCGGACTTCTGTCCGGCATGTGGTTATGCTGGCACTTAAAAAATCGGGCTTCGAGATTGCGCCCGGCGATCTCGTTCCCGATGGACGCCGGACTCGCGGCAAAACCCGGTAAACTGTAAGTCTGTAAGTCCGTAAATCCGGCTCTACAGTTTTGCAGCTTTGCGTGGATACCGAAAACTGCATTCCCGTATTCCTGTAAGTCATAAAATATGGGCTTACGGTTTTAAGGCATGTTTGGAAAGTTGGAGGCCACGGGATTTGCCGTCGGCCATCCCTCGGAGCCGCCCGTCGCTCGCTTGCCCTCCCACGAGGGCGAGCGACGGGCGGGGGGAGAGGGGCCGGTCCATCCCTTGGTGAGCCAGAAGTGAGCGTTTGTAACGGTGGTTCAGGCGTCATGCTTTCCTGGCAGGCGCGGAGATGTGCATTACTGCAAGTCTGGCATAGCCCATTTCCCCGTTTGCGGACGAAAATCGCCATTACCCTTTCGGCCTAAATTGAAAAATCGCCCCGTCGTGCGGTGAATGTCTCGGGGTAGGGGTCTTGGCATGTGCCTGCTTTGATCGCTATGAGCGTCCATCTATTCGGCAAAGCGGGCCCATCCAAGAGGGAGGTGCCCGCCCCGTGGGTCGTGACGATGACATAAGTCCCATCCCGCCAAGCCCCTTTAACCCTGCATCTACCTGGATCATCCTTTGTTTTTCAGGCCGCCGCAGCCGCATAAAAAAAGACATATCCGCGAAGTGGATTCCATATCCCGCATCAGCAGGGCGGCGAAGTGAGCGCATCTGCGCGAACGAAGGGTGAGGTGACAAAGTTTTGTGGCCGCATGAGCGGCCACTCCATGTTACGCCAAGCAAAGCAAGGCGTAAATTTCAGACACTTCCATTATCCATTCTAGGAAGAGGGGTGTCGCTCGCTACGGCCCCCTGTGGGATGGGAGCGCGTCGCGCCACCCCTTTTTAAGTATATAAGAAGGGAATAACCGCGAATCCGCACATTTCAGCGAAATCGATGGACAGTTTTAGTCCTGAAAAAGACAGTAATAGTCCAAAATTGGACAAAATAAGCTTGTATTTTTGAGTATTTATGGACATGCTGTTGTATATTTAAAGACAAAACTGGAGTCAAATAATGTCCGAAATTTCCCAAAACAAAGCCGTTATTAGAGAAAAACACGGTATCGCGGTTTACGCGACGAATCCATCAATTCCAAACCCCAATGAGATCATCCGTGCCAAACGGGTGCAGATCGGCGACGCCCATAAGGGCTTTGTCGTCGATAACGGCACCGGCGAACTTCTCGGGCGAGGGGGTGCGATCTCCTATGAATGGGAGGATGTAGATAAGGAACGGTTTGTAAAGCTTTACCTCGCGGGCCTAAAGCAGGCGGCGGGTTTATCCAAGGCTGGCTTGGCCGTCTTCGAAACCGTTTATCAACAATTGCGGGAAAGTAAAGACCGCGATGAAATCCGTCTTAGCCCCGATACCTCGCCCTTGCCTGCAAAAACCTTTCAGCGCGGATTGCGGGAACTTCTGGAACGGGAATTCTTGTTTCGCTCGCCGTATGACGGCCTATTTTTCGTCAACATACGCTTCATGTTCAACGGCGACCGGTTGGCCTTTGTAAAAGGCTACCGCCTTAAGAATAGCGATGTAGAACAGGGAATGTTGCCGCTTGCACCGCCTACAACGGCGGGCTGATAATAACGCAAAGGAATGCGGAAAAGTGTCTACGGTTCTCGCTTACGAAAAAGTACAAAGAAACTGAAAAAGATAAAAACGTATAAAACTAGAGTCACATACAGATATGCCCTCCCCGCTGAAGCGAGGAGGGCCAAGTCAAGGCGATAGATTATCGTCGTCTTCCTGGTCTGGCGGTACTACGATAGGGCGTTCCGCGAACCATTTTTCGAGAGTTTCCAGTTTCCACCCGACGCGGTTTTCACCGATCCTGACGCGGGCCGGAAACTTGCCCGCCCGTTCCAGCCGGTAGATGTGCTGGGGCGTATAGCCGGTCAGCTCTGAAACCTGTTTCATTTTGAGATAACGCAGATGCGCATACGGGTCGTTATTTGGGCTTCTAAACATTTGTTTCATCCTTTCTGGCATAGCCAAGTTTTCATGAGCCATAGGGTCATGTTGGTTATGTTTCAGGTTATAAGTTGCTGTCGGTAACGGAGGTGTTGGCCGATGCTGATTCGTTATAACTGTTTCGAATGCAGAAATCGGTATCCAAGAGGTTAATTCTTTTGCTAAAGTTTTAGCTATTACGGACCGTTGTTCCCGCAGGCGAACCGATGTGCCGCAATGTTACAAAGTTTTTATGTGAAGAAACTTTATAGTGACCCCCTACCGGGTCTGCGTAGTATTGATTTTGTTCATGAACACGCCCCACTTCTCCAACGCAATGCGCATTTCATCGAGATAGGGATGGCGGTTATATACGCCTGCTACTCCAGCAAAACTGCCGGAGACGTGGTTCAAGATACGCTCGATCACATGGGGCGGCGTATCGAGCTTGCCGAGAAATGTCGCGGTCGTGCGTCGCAGATCGTGCAGCGTCCAATCGGACACGCCGGAGAGTTTATCGAACCGGATTTTACCACGTGAGAAACCGGATATCACGGCGTTGTCATTGCCTCGTGCCGGAAACAGCAAATCCTTATGCAGCCGGGGGAGGGACTTCAAAACCGCTACGGCATGAGACGAGAGCGGCAACAGATGCTCGCGGCCGTTCTTCGATATCGCGGCCGGTATCGTCCAGGTTTTCGCTTCAAGATCGATCTGCGACCATCGCATCTGCGTGACCTCGCCGCGCCGCTGTGCGGTCAAAACAAGCAGCTTCGCCATATCGCCCAAGGGATAGCCCTCGGCGTCGAACACCTTCCACACCGCTTTCAGTTCGCTTTCGGATAACACGCGAGCGCGTGAGCCATGTTTCGCCGGTTTCTTGACCTTCAAGCACGGGCTGATCGTGAGCATGTCGCGATCCACGCACCATTGAAACAGCGTCTTGATAACGCCAAGCGCATGGTTCGCCTCGCTCGGCTTATCCTCTGCGACAAGTGCATCGAGAATGGCATTGATATGGGTCTGGCGGATATCACGGATATCGCGCTTGCCCCACACGCCCACGAAATGCTTTTTCAAGAGCCGCGTCGTTTCTTTCGCCGTGCTCGCCTTGTTGTGGATGTGGCAATGCCGCTCGATGAAGCGATCAACCACGGCGTCGAACTGAAAAGAGGGGCTATCATCGGCCTCGGCAATCAAAGCCGGGTCGTTGCCATTGCTGACCTCGCGAAGGGCAAGGGTGGCTTTTTCCCGCGCCTGCATGAGCGAGAGATACGGGTACCGTCCAAGCGATAAACGCCGGGTGCGGCCACGGTGCCGGTACATCAGAATGAAAGTCTTGGTGCCGGTGCCCGACACGCGCACCCCAAAGCCCGGAATGCGTCCGTCCCAGATTTCGCTGCGAGCCTGCCCCTCGGGATTGAGCTTGCGCAACATCAGATCGGTAAAGTGTTGGGGCATCCTACTACCCAAGTGCTATCCGGAGGTAATGGACTGTTTCTGCTGCCGAAAATGCCGAGATGCGAAAGCCTGAAGGCCGGTTTTCAATGGTTTTTCGGGCTGCAAGCGCGATCAAACCCTGAAAACCGTTTCTGGGTAGCACATGGGTAGCAGAAAGTCGAGAGTTGGCAGGTGAGAGGACGTTCCGAGAGGTGGTAATAAGCTTATGATTCAAAATGATATTTTGGCTTCACGGGTTCAGCCATGTTTCGCCATTTGTTCCCAAAAATAAAGGCTCATAACCTGAAGGCCGCAGGTTCAAATCCTGCCCCCGCAACCAACGCAAACCTACCTGATGTTTCCGCGGGAGTAGCGCTCCCTGGTTTCCCAGACGCCAGGGCGATGACCGCCGCCAGTTCTCCATGCAGATCAATCGTAAGATGCTTACCATCCTCCGATGGCGTCAGAACGATCTGACCGATCAGCGACCGGATCACGCTTGCCGCTTGCTGATTGGTTCCAGGCAGCGACAGCGCCTCGCTCAGGCGTTCGATCTTCCGGCGATAAAGGTCAGCGACGTTTGGCAGCACATCGGGTAAGTGATCGTCGGGCGCAGCGGATAACTTCGCCTCCAACTCCGCTCGTCGCGCTTCAAGTTCGTCCATTCTGCCTTTCATCGACGGGTGAAACATCCCCTCCTCGATGGAATCGATCACGCTTTTGATGCCCTGCATTACTTTCGTCAGAGCCCTTTTGTCCTCCTCCGCCTGGCTCCGGCGGTCGCGGTTCAAGCGGTTCGTTTCTTCATGAAATGCCCGCACCGCTTCGGCCACGGCCTCGCACGAGACAAGCCGATGCTTAAGCCCGCTCAAAACGCGCTCCTCAATATCCTGGCGCGCGATACCAAGTTTGTTGCCACACGTCCCGCGTGCGTAATGGTTCGCACAGGCGTACCGGTCGCGGCCGCGGATGGTGTATGACCCCTTGCAACATCCGCAGACGAGCAAACCGGAAAAAATGTGAGTTTGGCGGTTTAGGCCTTTGAGACCCTCCCCCTTGGAGGCAATAGGCTGTTCAAGGCTTTTTGTTGCCGTCACCTGCCTGGCCTTGACCGCATCCCAGAGATCGTCCTCGATAATCCGAAGCTCCGGAACCTCGCTCACGATCCATTCTTCGCGTGGATTGAGGCGAGCAATCCGTCTTCCGGTCGACGGGTCTTTCAAAAAACGCTGCCGATTCCACACCAGTTTGCCGACATAAAGCTCGTTATTGAGGATGCCATTGCCGCGCTTTGCGCTGCCGTGAATGGTGCTCGGCGTCCACCCCTTGCCCATCGGTCCGGGCACCCCGAGACGGTTTAGTTCGAACACCAACTGTTTGGGCGATCGTCCAGACGCGAACTCGGTGAAAATTCGCCGCACGACATCCGCCTCTGCCGCGACAATCTCCCGCTCGCCGCGAGTGGGCTCACCATCAACGCCGATCTTTCTAATAGCGCGGTAGCCGTAACAAAGACCACCCCCGGCTTTGCCCTGTTCAACGCGCCCCCGAAGGCCGCGGCGGGTTTTGTCAGCGAGATCCTTCAGGAACAGCGCATTCATCGTGCCTTTCAGCCCGACATGAAGTTCGCTAATTTCGCCTTCGGCGAGGGTGATTATTTTCACGCCGGCGAATTTAAGCCGTTTGTAAATGCCGGCGACATCCTCCTGATCACGGGACAGCCGATCCATCGCTTATGAGTATGTGCGCACCTTGTCAAAAGCGGATTGCGCCTGGGAATTTCTACGCCGCAATCGCCAGTACCAGGCTGATTATCGCGCCTGCAGGGCGATTGCGACCGTCACGCAAACCATCGAAAACGGCGTCCTCAT
>JANRIQ010000031.1:0-83093 GCA_033764775.1 Hyphomicrobiales bacterium
GTCGATGGTCTCGAACAGAGGCACGATCGGCAGGGCGCAGATCTCGGTACCCGCCGCATCGAGGAACACCCCCGCCTCCTTGGCGAGGAGATAGGCGCCGAGGATGTCCGGCACCGAGCGGGTCATCGACAGGACGAAGGCGCCGAAGGCCTCGCGGTCGAGGTTCTCGCGCATCTCCGCCACGAGGGCGAAGGTGGCGAGCGTCTCGCGGGCGGCGTCGGGCAGGTTCTCGAACGAGCGCTCGGGATCGCGCGGACGAGCGAGGCCAGCCTCGAGCCACGACCGCCACCGCGGCGAGTCGAGCTCGGGCGGCTCGGCTTCGCCGTTCTCCTGCTTCCACAGGGCGCGGAGCGTGTCGGTGGTGCGGGTGGTGTTCTCGCGCAGGTCGAGGCGCACCGTCGAAAAGCGGAACGTCTCGGCCGCCCAACGCAGCGGGCGCACATGGCGGGCGGCCAAGCCGGCGCATCCGCTCGCGGCCAGCGCGTCTTCCAGCATTCGCAGGTCCGCGATGAGTTCGCTTGCGCCCGGGTAGCCGCCAGGCGTCCCCCGCGAGGCCCGCGCAATGGTGGCGTCGAGTTTGATGAGCATGCACGCGGCGAACTGGCGATAGGGTTCGCCAGGGTTGCGCTGGGCGATGCCGGCCCCATCGCCGCTCATCTCTAGATCCTGCGTCAGCGCCTCCTGGAACGCGGGCGGCGGCGCCAACGCCTCGCCTGTCACCGAAAGGGTGCGCAGCAGCCCGATGAGTTTCTCCCTGTAGTAATTCATGCTGGCGAGCGCGTTGTCGCGCAGGGCGCGGCGCGTCACGGCGTTGGTGACGAACGGGTTGCCGTCGCGGTCGCCGCCGATCCAGGAGCCGAACTGGAAGAACGGCGTCACCTGAAACTTTTCGCCGGGGTAAAAGCGGTGGGCCGCCGCGTCGAACTTGCGCAACAGCTCGGGCACGCCGTCGAACAGGGTTTCGTGGAAGAAGTGCAGCCCCCAGTAGACCTCCTGCTCGACGGCGGGTTTCTCCAATCGCAACTCGCCGGTCAGCCAGAGCAGTTCGATCTCGTCCCGCAAGGCGTCGATGACGCCCGCCCGCTCGCGCTGGGTGTAGCGTGGCTGCTCGAACTCGACGAGTAGCCGGTAGACACGCCGCAGCTTCTCCAGCACTGTGACCCGCTTCGCCTCGGTCGGGTGTGCGGTGATCACCGGGCGGATGCGCAGATTGGCGATGAGGTCGCGAAGCGCCTGAGGCGGCGCCTTGGCGCGCGCAGCCTCGGCGATCACATTGGCGAACGTGCCCTTCACCACGCTGTCGCCGCGCTCCCGCTCCGTCTCGCGGCGCTGGCGCATCTCGGCGAATTGCTCGGCGACGGACAAAAGCTGAAACCAAATGTTCCGCGTCTTGAACAGTCGCGCTTGGCTTTGCGGATTGAGGTGCGAGAGATCGGATGTCTCCCCACGCAACACCGGCGCGATGTCGGGGCAGTGCCGCGCGGCGACGCCAAGCAGCAGCGAAAAGAGAAGGTCAGAGGGATTTGCGCTGGACGTCGTCGCCGATTGCTCGAGGCGCGGGGCGAGGCCGGCCACGGCGCCCGCGTCGTAGTGCATCATGATCGCCTCCGTTGCCGCTGGATGACGGGCCGCGGATCAACGCGGCCCGCGATTTTGCATCTCGGCGTTTATGCGGTCGCCCGGCGTTGAGCGCCGCGGCCGGCGAGAACCTGCGCGACCGTCGCGCCCAGTTCGGCGGGCGAGGGGGCGACCGCAAGTCCGAAAGAGCGCATGATCTCGGCCTTTTCGCCCGCGCTGTCGCCGCTCGCGGAGATGATGGCGCCGGCGTGGCCCATCCGTCTGCCCTTCGGCGCGGTAAGGCCAGCGACATAGCCAATCACGGGCTTTGTCATGTTCTTGGATATCCACTCGGCCGCCTCGGCCTCCTGCGGGCCGCCGATCTCGCCGATCATCATCACGGCTTCGGTTTCCGGATCCTGTTCGAACAGGATGAGATGGTCGAGGAAGGACGATCCGTTGATCGGGTCGCCGCCGATGCCGACGCTGGTCGAGACGCCGATGCCGAGTTCTTTCATTTGCGAGGCGGCTTCATAGCCGAGCGTGCCCGAGCGCGAGACGATGCCGACGCTCCCGCGCATGTAGATGTGGCCTGGCATGATGCCGAGCATGGCCTTGCCGGGCGAGATGACGCCGGCGCCGTTCGGCCCGACAAGCCGGGTGCGGCGTTCGCGCGGGTACCGCATCAGGTAGCGCTTCACGCGCATCATGTCCTGCGCGGGGATGCCGTCGGTGATGGAGACGACAAGCCGGATGCCCGCGTCCGCCGCCTCCATGATCGCATCGGCGCAGAAGGCGGGGGCGACGAAGGTGATGGAGGCGGTCGCCCCGGTTTCACGCACCGCGTCTTTGACGGTGTTGAACACCGGCTTGCCGAGATGCTTTTGCCCGCCTTTGCCCGGCGTCACGCCGCCGACGACATTGGTGCCGTACTCGATCATCTCCTTGGCGTGGAACGTACCCTTGTCCCCGGTGAAGCCTTGGATGATGACGCGCGTCGTTTCGTCCAACAGAATGCTCATATGCGTTCGCTCCCGGAGTTATCGTTACGCGGCTTGCGCGCTTGTTGCGGATTTGGCGGCGTCGACGGCTTTGGCGGCCGCCTCCGACAGCGTGTTGGCGGAGATGATGGGCAGCCCGCTTTCGGCAATGATCTTGCGGCCGGCCTCCACGTTCGTGCCGGACAGGCGCACGACCAGCGGCACGTTCACGTCAACCTCCTGGAACGCCTTCACCACCCCTTGCGCGATCCAGTCGCAGCGGTTGATGCCCGCGAACACGTTGACCAGCATCGCTTTCACGTTTTTGTCCGACAGCACGAGTTTGAACGCCGCTGCGACGCGTTCCGGCGAGGCGCCGCCGCCGATGTCGAGGAAGTTGGCCGGGTTGCCGCCGGCGAACTTGATCATGTCCATGGTGGCCATGGCGAGGCCAGCGCCGTTGACGATGCAGCCGATGTCGCCGTCGAGGCCCACATAGTTCAGATTGTGCTCGGCCGCCTGGACCTCGCGCGGGTCGGACTGCGAGTGGTCGCGCATGGCGGATACGGCGCCGCGGCGGAACAAGGCGTTGTCGTCGAACGACATTTTCGCGTCGAGCGCGATGACGCGGTCATCTTTCGTCACCACAAGCGGGTTGATCTCAACCATGGTCGCGTCCAGGTCGCGGAAGGCGCGGTAGGCGCCCATGATGACCGAGACGGCGCGGGCGACCTGCTTGATGTTCAGCCCCAGGCCGAACGCGATCTCGCGCGCTTCGAACTGCTGCAGACCGACGGCCGGCTCGACCGAAACCTGGATCAACGCGTCCGGATGTTCGCGGGCGATTTCCTCGATGTCCATGCCGCCGAACTTGGAGGCGATGACGCGCACCCGCTCGATTTTCCGGTCGAGCACGAAGCCCAGATACAGCTCTTTCTCGAACGGCTCGGCCACCTCCACATAAACCCGGTGGCAGATCTTGCCCTCGGGCCCCGTCTGGTTGGTGACGAAGGTTTTGCCGAGCATCTCGCGGGCCGCCTCGCGTACCTCGTTGTAGGTGCGGCAGAGCTTGACGCCGCCCGCCTTGCCGCGGCCGCCCGAATGAATTTGCGCCTTCACGGCCCAGTGCCAGCCGCCCAGTTCGGTCGCGCTGTAGACAGCCTGATCGGCGCTGTACGCCACGGCGCCGCGGGGCACGGCGACGCCAAAATTGCCGAGCAGCTCTTTCGCTTGATATTCATGAATATCCATGGGTCGGTCCTCCACAATGCGGGATGCCCCGGCTGTCGCGGCGCTTCTCCCAGACATGGCCAATGGCCGGTTCTCGCCGGCGATCCGTCGTCTGAAGGAACAAAGGCCGGTACGCGCTAAAGTCTGCCTGCTTTTGAGGTTTAGCACAATTTAACAATTCAAAACCGCCAATTAAGTCTTTGCGGCGCAGCAATTGCGGCTGCGCGAGGCGCCGTCCCGCGCAGCGGAAAGACTTGGAACGGCGCTTGCAAAACGCCGGCGGCTGGAAACAATATGGAAAGCAGTTCCACGATCCAAAATTCATGGAGGCTTCACCATGCCCGGCCGTCATTTCCTGTTCGTTCCCGGACCGACCAACGTGCCCGAGCGCGTGACGCGCGCCATGATGGTGGGCATGGAGGATCACCGATCCTCGAAGTTCCCTCAGCTTACCCTGCCGCTGTTCGAAGATCTCAAAAAAATCTTCAAAACGACCGACGGTCAGGCGTTCATCTTTCCCTCCTCCGGCACCGGCGCCTGGGAGGCCTGCCTGTGCAACACGCTGTCGCCGGGCGACAAGGTGCTCGCCTCGCGCTTCGGCCAGTTCAGCCACCTCTGGATCGACATGGCGCAACGGCTCGGCCTCGACGTGCAAATTCTCGAGGAGGAGTGGGGCACAGGCGTGCACCCGGACCACGTGGAAAGCGCGCTGCGCGCTGATAGCTCGCACCAGATCAAGGCGGTGCTGTGCGTCCAGAACGAGACCGCGACCGGCGTGACCAGCGACATCGGCGCCGTGCGCAAGGCCATGGATGGGGCCGGCCACCCGGCGCTGCTCATGGTCGACGGCGTGTCCTCCATCGCCAACATCGACTTCCGCATGGACGAATGGCGGGTCGACTGCGCCATCACCGGCTCTCAGAAAGGCCTCATGCTGCCCGCGGGCCTCGGCATCGCCTGCGTCAGCCCGCGCGCGCTCGAAGCGCACAAGACGGCGCAACTTCGGCGCGTGTACTTCGACTTCGCCGATATGATCAAAACGAACGCGACCGGCTATTTCCCCTACACGCCCGCGCTGCCTATGCTCTACGGCCTGCGTGAGGCGCTCAACATGCTATTCGAGGAGCGTCTGGAGAAGGTGTTCGAGCGGCATAACGTGCTCGCCTCCGGCGTGCGCGCGGCGGTGAAAGCCTGGGGCTTCGAGCTGTGCGCGAAAGGGCCGGAATGGCATTCGGACACGGTCTCGGCCATCATGGTGCCGCCGGGCTTTAACGGCGCGGACGTGATCGACATCGCCTTCCGCCGCTACAACCTAGCGCTCGGCGCAGGCCTTTCCAAAGTCTCGGGCAAGCTGTTCCGCATTGGTCACCTCGGCGACCTGAACGATCTCATGGTGCTCGGGGCCATCGCGGGCGCGGAGATGGCGATGCGCGACGTGGGCATTGACGTCGTGCTGGGAAGCGGCGTCGGCGCGGCGCAGGCGCACTTCCGCTCCACCATCATGGCGAAAAACAAACGGCCGACCGCGCAGGAGCGCTTCGCCGAGAACCACGCGGACGGCGTCGTCAACGACTGATCGCCAAAGCCTTGCCGAACGCCGCCGCGCCGCTATGATGGCGCGGCTTTTTCATGCAAAAACATTGAGGGAAACGCCCGTGCAGCACTCCGTCGTCTTTCTCGACCGCTCCACCCTGGACGCAAATGTCCGCCCATTCAACTTCCCAGCGGCCTATAAGGAATACGACAAGACGAGCGCGGAGCAGGTGGTGGAGCGGCTGCAAGGTGCGACCATCGCCATCTCCAACAAGGTGCCGATGCGCGAGGGGGCGCTGTCGCAATTGCCTGACCTGAAAATGATCGCCGTCGCGGCGACCGGCACGGACAATATCGACAAAGCCTACTGCAAATCGCGCGGCATCGTCGTCTCGAACATTCGCAACTACGCCTTCAACACGGTGCCCGAGCACGTCTTCGCGCTCGCCTTCGCGCTGCGCCGCCGCATCACCGCCTACCACGACGACGTGCGCAACGGTAAGTGGCAGCAGGCCGAGCAGTTCTGCTTCTTCGACCACCCGATCCGCGACATGCGCGGCTCGACGCTCGGCATCATCGGCTACGGCGCCATCGGCAAGTCGCTCGCCGAGACCGCGCGCGCCTTTGGCATGAAGGTTCTGGCGTATGACGCCTTCCCGCAGGACGGCCTGACCGACCTCGACACGCTTCTGCGCGAGAGCGACATCATCACGCTGCACATTCCGCTGACGCCTGAGACGCGAAACTTCATCGGCGCCGAGCGGCTGCGAATGATGAAACCGGACGCGATCCTCATCAACACTGGGCGCGGCGGGCTGGTGGACGAGGCCGCGCTCGCCGAGGCGCTGACGACCGGCGTGATCGGCGGCGCGGGCTTCGACGTGCTGACTGTCGAACCGCCAAAGCAGGGCAACATACTGCTCGATCTGCGACTGCCGAACCTCATCATCACGCCGCATGTCGCCTGGGCGAGCAAGGAGGCGATGCAGATTTTGGCCGATCAGCTCGTGGACAACATCGAGGCGTTCGCGGCGGGTAGCCCGCGTAATGTGGTCGAGGCCTAGCCGGCGCTAGGTCCAGTACGGGTCGGCGCCGTAGTAGGAGTAGCCCTGCTGCTCGCTCTCCCGGTTCAGCCAGCCGTCGTCGCTAAACTCGGGCGCGTCGCGCAACTGCTGCTCGGTCACGCCGGTGATGTAGCCTTCAAACTCCGCGTCGTATTTGAGCGCCGGCCAGGGCACCGGATAATGGCTGTGGCCGAAGCCCAGAAAGCCGCCGAAACTTACGACCGCGTAACTGATCTTGCCGCTGAGCGCGTCGATCATCAGACGGTCGATTTGGCCGATGCGCTCGCGATCGGCCCCGTAAACGGCGGCGCCGTGCACGTCCGCGCTCGAAATCAAGCCGCTGTTTGCGTGAATGGTCGCGTGCGCCAAAGAATCCTCCATGGGTTGCTGAGGAAAACCGGCGCCGCTCTCTTTTGGTTCCGCTAGGGCGTTTGGCGATACATGTCGCCCGCGCAGTTGAGATAGGCGGCGCGCACGCTCTGCGGCAGCGGGCCTTTCACGCGGATGACGGCGCCGCCGGCGCGAAGCTCCGCTCCCGCGACCATGAAGCGCTGGATGACGAACCCGGTTTCCTCACCTTTCAGCGTGAGCGTCGGGCCCCGCTCGGTCTCGATGGTCTGAAACGCCGCGGTTTCGAAGCCGGGGATGTTGATCGCAAGAGCGCCAGAAACGGGCTGGCCGTCCGCACGGGTGGCCGAAATGAACAGCGCAGCCGCGCCCGGCGTCCGCTCCAGCGCGAAGCGGATCGTGAGTCCCGCCGCTGGCTCGCCGATGGTGAGGCCGCACGCGGCGATGCGATCCCCGCTCAGCTCCGCGAGCGGCGAGACCTCCCCGGCCGCCGCGCCGCTCGCAAGCATGGCGACGCCCGCAGCGATCAAGACGCGCGTTGCAAATGTCCGCCGGAGTGGGCGCAAACCGATCACCGTGAAAGCCTACCATTTCGTCGTCCAGGTCAGCGCCGCCTTGTAGTTGAGGCCCTCCTCGAAGACGTTCGCCGCGATAAGTTCATACGCCTCGTCTGTAATGTTGTCGACGCCGAGGTCAAGCCGGAAGCCTTTCAGTGGGCCGTCCGCCGGTTCGATGACGGCGTAAACATCGACGAGATTATAGGCGCCGCGCACCTCGGACGGGTCGTTCACCTTGTCGAACTCGTCGGCGAAGGTGAGCCTTGCGCCGAACCGCGACCAGATTTCGGGCAGCTTCACCCCTGCATCGAGGATAACCCGGTCGGCGTAAAGGCTCCCGAGGAACAGGCCGGTGTCTTTGTCTTTGCCGTCTATGGTCTGATAGGAAGCGCCGGCGAAAAAGCGCGACGAGTCATAACGCAGCTCGATTTCTACGCCGTCCAGCTCCGCGTCCTTGTTGTTGAACTGGCTGAAGCAGCGCGCCTGGTTGGACGGCGCGGCGGTGAACGGCGGAACTGGGCCGGGCGGGTCGATGATGGTGGCGAAGCAGCCGTCGGCGACCACGTCGAGGTCGATGAAGTTCGTCGCGTCGGTCGTCCAGTAGGATCCCTTGATGGTCAGCCGGTCGCCCGGTTGCGCCACGTCCTTGAAGTCGAAGCCGAGGCCGCCCTCCGCCGTCATGCCCTCCTGCGGCCGCAGCGCCGGGTTCGACAGGAAGATGTTGTTGAGCGGCACGAGCGTCGTCGTTGGCCCGGCGTTGACGACCGGCAGCCGGAAATGCGTCCCTTGCGCATAAAGCTCGGTGTAGGACGGCGCGCGGAAGGCCTCGCCGTAATTGCCGAACACCAGCAGCCACGGCACGGGCTTGTAGGATGCGCCAATTTTGGGCGAGATCGCCTGATCCTTGAAATCCTCGAAATCCTCCGTGTCGTTGTAGTTGTTCTCGAAGCCGTCCCAGCGAACGCCTGGCAGCAAGGTGAACTCGCCTGGCAGGCCGGCGGGCTGATTGATTTTCAGTTCGGCTTGGACGAAAGCGCCGTAGAATGTGGATTTGGCGTCGGGCACGTTTTTCGGTTGCGGCGTCCCGTTGGCGAGGGGAACGGGGTCGTTGTCTGTTCCCGTTTGATCGTCCACGTAATACTCAGCGCCGTAGGTGAGCGTCAGCTTCGTCGCCTCGTCAATCGTGAAGCGCGAACGATTGTCGATGTTGACGCCCGTCGTCTCCACCTCCCGCGCGGTGAAGCGGGGGGAGGTGGTGTCGTCCTCCTCGTTCACATTGCGGGAGAAGTAGACCAGCAGGTTGGCGTCGATCAGCGGGTTGCCCGTCGGCGCGTAGGACAGTTTGCCATAAACGGAATCGCTCTCGACGAACCGGTTTACGTCGGGGTTCGGGTTTACATCGCCTGGATCGCTGACATTGTTGCCCTGTGGGTTGTTCGGGTTCACGGCGTCGTTCTGGTAACGCGTCCAGGCGGCCGTGAGTTTGAGGTCGGACGCGAGCCGCACCGTGCCTTTCAACAACGAGGCGGTGATCTCCTCCTCATTCGGCAGGCTGAAGCCGCCGCCCAGGTCGATGTCGCCGGACTCGCGATAGGTAACGCTCGCCACCACGTCGAACACGCCGTCCTTGCTGCGCGCGAAGGCAGTGCTGGTGTAGGCCATTTCGTCGTTCACGCTCTGATAACCGAGCTTGAAGCGCGCGCCCATGGTCTCGCCGTCGGCCAGGAAATCTGCCGCATCGACCGTCGTCAGCGCGATCACCCCGCCAAGCGCGCCCGAACCGTAGAGCGAGGAGATCGGGCCTTTCACCACCTCCACTGTTTTCAGCAGATCGGGGTCGATGAAAACGCGGCCGTCATGCCCGGAGATGAAGCTCTGGCGCACGCCGTCCACGAGGACAAGGATGTCCTCCTCGCGAAAGCCGCGGATGGTGGGAGCTTGACCGGAGCTGCGCGGGCCGCCGTCCACGAACACGCCCGGCACGGTTTTGAGCACGTCGCCAAGCGTGTTGGCCTGATCTTTCTGAATGTCCTCTCGCGCCACCACCGACACTTGCCCCGGGTATTCGAACGCCGAGATCGGGTTCAACGTGGCGAAAATCGAGATTGGGTCGAGCAGCGTCGGCTCTTCGGCGCGCAACGCGGACGACAACGACAGCAAAGCGCACAGCGGTGCGCCCACTCTTAAAGCAAACCCCATGACATCCCCCGGCAATAGCGGCTCGCCCGCCGCGACTGATCAATGCGCGCGGCTTCATAATGTTTGTGAAAAACTCTCAAACACTCTGCAAGACGCCGTATCGGGATCGAAAATGAAGGAGGTCCGCCGGCAACGCACGTGCAAAGTGGTCATCACTGATTTTCAGGAAATCTGAATGCGATTTGTTGTGTGGGGCGATTTTATATTGATGAACAATTTGCATATCTCTCCTCGCAGCGCGTGGTTTATTAAGAGCGAGACATGCGCCGAACTCAAGGAGAGGCCCGATGCTCGACGACTTGCCGCCCGCCCCAGGATTGACCGGAGAAGCCCTCCGCCAGGCCCATGACCGTCTGCGCGACGCGTCGCCCGGGGTGCGCGCGCGGGAGGCGGCCGCGCAACTGGGGGTCAGCGAGGCGGAGCTGGTCGCGGCCCGCGTGGGGCGCGGCGTTGTGCGGCTGGACGTCGAATTCGCGGATGTTCTGCGCGCCCTGCCGGCCGTGGGCGAGGTGATGGCGCTAACCCGCAACGATCACTGCGTGCACGAAAAGCACGGCGCGTTCGATCATGTCTCGATCGGCCCCGGCCATGGCCTAGTGCTCAATCACGAGATTGACCTGCGCCTGTTCATGAGCCACTGGCGCTTCGGCTTCGCCGTGACGGAGGAGGTCGCCTCTGGCCTGCGCTCGTCGCTGCAGTTTTTCGACATCGACGGCGCGGCGGTGCATAAGGTCTACGTCACCGGGCGCACCGACCGCGCGGCCTATGACGCGCTCGTCGCCCGTTTCGCCGCCCCCGATCAGCACGGCGACATCGCCGTGACGCCGCTGCCCGCCAAGCGCGCGGAATTGCCCGACCACGACATCGAGATCGACAATTTCCGCGCCCATTGGCGCGCGCTGCAGGACACGCACGATTTTTTCAGCCTTTTGCAAGAGTTCGGCGTCAGCCGCGCGCAGGCCATGCGCCTCGCCGGGCCGGAGTTCGTCGTCCCCGTCGCCGCCGCCGCCCTGCGCCAGGTGATGGAGGCGGCCTCGGCAAGCGACATTCCGATCATGTGCTTCGTCGGCAACCCCGGCTGCATCCAGATCCACACCGGGCCGATCAAGACGCTGAAAATCATGGGTCCATGGTTCAATATTCTCGACCCTGGCTTTAACCTGCATCTGCGCGAGGACGCCATTGCGGCGGCTTACGTGGTGCGCAAGCCAACGCGCGACGGCGACGTCACGTCGCTCGAACTGTTCGACGCCGGCGGTTTCTGCTTCGCGCAGTTTTTCGGCGAACGCAAACCGGGCAAAAGCGAGCTTCCAGCATGGCGCGACGCCCTCGCGGCCGCGTCGGCATGAGCCGGCTCACACGGCGGGCTGTGCTGTCGGGGGCGATGGCGGCGGCGGCGTGGGCGGCCCGGCCCGCTCTCGGTGCGGCTACGGCCCGCGTCGTCACCCTGGGGGGCGACGTGACGGAAATCGTCTACGCGCTCGGCGCCGGCGGCCTCATCGTCGGCCGCGACAGCGGCAGCCTCCACCCGGCCGAAGCCGCGGCCCTTCCCGATCTCGGCTATTTCCGCAATGTCGGGGCCGAAGGCGTGCTCTCGCTCGCGCCGACCCTGGTGCTTGCGACCGCATCCGCCGGGCCGCCCGAGACCCTGCGGCAGATCGCGGCGGCGGGTCCGACGGTCATCCGCATGCCGGACCGTTTCACCGGTGAAGCGCTCATTGAGAAAGTCCGGATCGCCGCGGATGCGCTTAAGGCCCGCGACGCCGGCGACGCGCTCGCTTCGCGCCTGTCCGCGTCTATCGCTGACGCGGAGGCCGCCATCTCGCGCATGCCACGCGAGCCCAGAACCCTGTTCTTGCTAAGCGCGCGGGACGGTGCGCCCATGGCGGCCGGACGCGACACCGCCGCGGACGGCATCATCGCGCTGGCGCGTGGCGTCAATGTGTTCTCCGCTCATTACGGCTACAAGCCGATCTCGCTTGAAGCGGCCGCCGCAGCCGCGCCGCAAGCGATCGTCATGATGGACCACACGCTGACGGCGATGGGCGGCGTTAACGCCGTCGCCAACCACCCGGCCCTCAGCCTCACCCCGGCCGCGCGCGAGAAACGCGTGATCGCCCGCGAAGGGCAGTATATGCTCGGCTTTGGGCCGCGGCTGCCCGAGGCGATGAAAGATCTCGCGGCTGCCCTGCGCGCGGGACCGGCGTGACCTCGGGCGTGGAGTTCGGCCCCGCCGCATCCTCCGTGGCGGGCGTCGCCCAGCGGGCGCAACGCCGACGGTGGGCCGTGATCGCGGTGCTGGCGGCGGGCCTTGCCGCGGCTTCGCTCATTTCGCTCGGCGTTGGCGCCGTCCCTGTGTCCCCGGGCGAGGCTTTACGCGCGGCGTTCGGCCTCGGCGACGTCGATCCGCGCGCCGAGGCCGTGGTGAACGCGATCCGGCTGCCGCGCCTGATCCTGGGGCTGGCCGCTGGCGCGACCCTGGGCCTTTGCGGCTCGGCCATGCAGGCGTTTTTCCGCAACCCGCTGGCCGACCCGGGATTGCTCGGCGTCTCGAACGGCGCCGCTGTCGCGGCGGCGGCCTACATCATTTTCGGCTCGGCCGCCGCCGGCGCGCTCCCTTCAGTGCTTGCCGCTTTCGGGCTGCCCGCCGCGGCTTTCTGCGGAGGCCTCGCCGCGATTTACGCCCTCTTCGCCTTCGGGCGTCGAGGCGGCGTCATCTCCAGCGCGCAGATGCTCTTGGCCGGCGTCGCCATCGGAGCGCTCGCCGGGTCGGGCCTCGCCTATCTCACCTTCATCAGCACCGATCAGCAGCTCCGCGCCATCACGTTTTGGATGCTCGGCAGCCTCGGGGGCGCGACCTGGGAGCAGCTTGGGCCCTCCTGCATCCTTGGCGTCGCCGCGTGCATGGGGCTGCTACGTCTCGCCGGCCCGCTCAACGCCTATTTGCTCGGCGAGCGCGAGGCGCAGCATCTGGGCGTCGATGTGGAGGCGCTGAAGCGCAGCGTCATCCTCATGGTGGCTGTCGGCGTCGGGGCCATCGTCGCCGTCACGGGCGTCATCGGCTTTATCGGCCTGGTCGCCCCGCACATGGTGCGGCTGTTCGCCGGCGCCGACCACCGCGTGGTGCTGCCCGGCTCGGCGCTGATGGGAGCGCTGCTCGTCGTCTTGGCTGACGCGGCGGCGCGCACGGTCGTCGCCCCCGCCGAATTGCCCATCGGCGTGCTGACGAGCCTGTTCGGCGCGCCGTTCTTCCTCTGGCTTCTCACCCGACGGAGCGGCGCGAGATGAGCCTGCGCCTCGAAAATGCGAGCTTTTCCGTTGGGGAGGCGACGTTGCTGCGCGGCGTCGACATCGAGGTGCGGCCCGGGCGCTTCACCGTCGTGATGGGGCCAAACGGGGCGGGCAAATCAACCGCGCTCGCCATTCTCGCCGGCGACCTGCCTCCCTCCAAGGGAGCCGTCTTCCTCGACGGCGAGCAGTTGCATTTGGTAAGCGCCGAACGCCAAGCCGAACGCCGCGCGGTGGTGACTCAAAACCAACCAGCTGATTTTCCGCTCACCGCGCTGGAGGTGGCCATGCTCGGTCGCGCGCCATGCCGCGCAGGACGCGCGCGTGATCTTGAAGCGGTGACGGCGGCGCTGGAGGCGACGGGCGCGGCGCATCTCGCCTCGCGCCATTTCCCAACCCTGTCCGGCGGCGAGCGTCAGCGGGTGCAAATCGCCCGCGCGCTGGCGCAAATCTGGGATCGCCGGGCGCGCGCGCAGTCCTATCTGCTCATGGACGAGCCGACCGCCAGCCTCGACCTGAAGCATCAGATCGCGACCCTCGACATCGCGCGCGCCTTCGCGGACGCGGGCGCTGGCGTGATGTGCATCCTCCATGATGTTGTTCTCGCCCGGGAGTTTGCCGATGAGGTCGTTTTGTTGCGGCGGGGCGAGGTCTTCGCGTCGGGGCCGCCAGCCTCGACCCTGACATGCGCGACGTTAGCCGCTGTCTTCGACCTGCCGCTGGAGCGCGCCGCCGCCTATGCGGTCTCCCCGCCCTCGTAACCGCTAAAACCGCGTCTCGTTCATACGAGCTTGCCTTTTTCGCCGTTCGTCGGATCATGGAACGCGGGCGCAACGCGAAGGGGGATGCGGGATGAAGACGACGCGCGCGACACGCGGCATGGTGACGGCCCCGCATCATCTGGCGGCTGAGGCTGGGCTTTCGGTGTTGCGCGAGGGCGGCGACGCCATCGAGGCGATGATCGCGGCCGCCTCCACGATTGCGGTCGTCTATCCGCATATGAACGCGCTCGGCGGCGATAATTTCTGGCTCGTCAGCGAGGGCGGGCGCGCGCCCGTGGGGATCGACGCCTGCGGCGCGGCGGCTGGGCTGGCGTCGCGCGAGTTTTATGCCGAGCAGGGGCTTGCCGCGATCCCGACGCGCGGGCCGCTCGCGGCGCTCACCATGGCGGGGGCGGTCGCGGGCTGGCGGGCCGCGCTCGACATCAGCCGGGGTTGGGGCGGCCGTCTGCCGTTGTCGCGGCTGTTCGCGGACGCGATCCACTACGCCCGCCACGGTTTCCCCGTGACGCAGACGCAGGCGCGCAACACGGCGGTGAAGCGCCCCGAACTGGAGAGCGCGCCCGGCTATGCAGATGTTTATCTGCCCGGCGGAGAGGCGCCCGCGCTCGGCATGCTGTTCCTCAACCCCGCGCTCGCGGCGACGCTTGAGGAACTGGCCCGGGCGGGTCTCGAAGACTTCTATCGCGGCGGCCTCGCCCGCAGCATGGCGGCGCAGCTTGAAGCGGCGGGCAGCCCGCTGCGCCTTAACGATTTCGAGCGCCATCAGCCGCGCCGCGTAGCGCCGTTGTCGGTGCGTCTCGCGCACGGCCGCGCCTACGGCATGCCGCCGCCGACGCAAGGACTGGCTTCGATGATGATTTTGGGCCTGTTCGACCGCATCGCGCCGCGCCAAGCCGAGGGCTTCGACTACGTGCACCGACTCGTCGAGGCCACCAAGCAGGCGTTTCTCGTGCGCGACGTCCACTGCGTCGATCCGGCTTACGCCACAGCCGATCCGGCGAGCTTCTTGACCGACGAGGCGCTGCACGCGCGCGCGGCCCGGATCGACCTCGCGAAAGCGCTTCCCTGGCCGCAGCCAGCGAATACTGGCGACACGGTGTGGCTGGGCGCCATCGACGGCGAGGGCCGCGCAGTCAGCTTCATCCAGAGCGTCTACTGGGAGTTCGGCTCCGGCGTCGTGCTGCCGGAAACGGGCGTGCTCTGGCAGAACCGCGGCGCGAGCTTCAGCCTTGACCAGGCCGCGCCGAACCCGCTTTCGCCTCACCGCCTGCCGTTCCACACCATCCAGCCCGCCATGGCGCTCATCGATGACGGCCGCGTCATGCCCTACGGCACGATGGGAGGCGAGGGCCAGCCGCAGACGCAGGCGGCGATCTACACGCGGCATGTGGTTTACGGGCAGGAGTTGGGGGACGCGATCGCGGCGCCGCGCTGGCTGCTCGGGCGCACCTGGGGCGCGGCGGCGACCAATCTGCGCATCGAGAACCGTTTCGCGCCCGAGGTCTTTGAGGCGTTGCGCGCCGCGGGCCACGATATCGAGGTCATCGGCGCGTTCGAGGAGACGATGGGCCACGCCGGGGCGCTGGTGCTGCATCGTTCGGGGCCGATGGCCGGCGTTATCGAGGGCGCCTCTGACCCGCGCAGCGACGGCGCGGCCGCCGGTTTCTAAGGCGGGGGCCTAATTTATAGGCACTTACGAGCATGCATAATTCATAAGCTCTTCTCCGCGCCCCCTCCACGGCGTGGCACGCCGCTTGCTTCTTCCTGGCCAGTATCCAACGGGAGGACGGGCATGTCGATGAAACGGCGTAAGTTTTTGAAAGCTGGTCTTGCGGGCGCGGCGGCGGTTGTCGCGGCCCCGGCGGTGGTGCGGGCGCAGGAGACGTTCACCTGGAAGATGACCAACGCCTACGGGCCCGGAGCGCCGTTTTACGTCACTGGCCCTGGCAGCCCCACCTATTTCATCGACCTGGTGAAAAAGATGTCGAACGGGCGGCTCGTCATCCAGCATTTCGCGGCGGGTGAGCTTATCCCCGCGCTCGAAGGCTTCGACGCTGTCTCGAAAGGCACTGTCGAATGCAACGTGGCGAACAGCTATTTCTGGACGGGCAAATCTTTCGCCGCGCAATATTTCACGGCGGTGCCGTTCGGGATGAACTTCCAGGGCATGACCGCGTGGCTCTATCACGGCGGCGGCATCAAGCTGTGGGAGGAGGTTTACGCGCCGTTTAACCTGGTGCCGATCCCGATGGGCTCGACCGGCATTCAGATGACCGGCTGGTTCCGCAAGCCGATAGAAAAGGTGGAGGACTTCAGCGGCCTCAAGATGCGCATCCCCGGCCTCGCGGGGAAGGTTTACGCGACACTCGGCGTGGACGTGAAGCTGCTGCCCGGCGGCGAGATTTTCCCGGCGCTGGAGCGCGGCGTCATCGACGCGGCGGAGTTCGTCGGCCCGTTCCAGGATCGACGCCTCGGCCTGCACAAGGCGGCGAAGTTCTATCACACCACCGGCTGGCACGAGACCTCGACCGTCACCGAGTTGGTCATCAACAAGGGCGCGTGGGAGAAATTGCCGGAAGACCTGAAGGAAGTGGTGAAAACCGCCGCCGCAGCGTGCCACGTCATCAGCCACACCTGGTGCGAGGCGACCAACTCCGAAGCCCTCGACGACCTCATCAAAAATCAGGGCGTGACCGCGCAGCCGCTGCCGCCGGAAGTCATCGCCAAGCTGAAGGAGGCGACGGAGAAGGTGCTAGCGGAGGCGACCGCGAAGGACCCACTCGTCAAGAAGGTGCACGACAGCTTCATGGCGTTCAAGGCCAACCACGACAAATGGGCGGGCATCAGCGAGGCGGTGTACCAGTCGCAGATCCGTGGAGCGCTCACCGCCGGCTAAGCCGCTTTCCCCCCCTCCACCGCCTGCGGCGCATAACGCCGCGGGCCTCTCCCCGTTCGCACCCCGAAAGCGCCGATGCAAACCTTGCTCCGCCTCGCCGACCTCCTTGACGCGTTCATCGACCGCTTCGGGCGCATCGCCGCGTGGTCGTCGCTCGCGCTCGTGCTGCTCATGGCCTTCAACGTGCTGCTGCGCTACTTCTTTCGCACCGGCTCCGTCGGCCTGCAGGAGATGGAATGGCACATCATGGCCTTCCTCTCGCTCACCTGCATGGCTTACACCACGCTGAAGGACGGCCACGTCCAAGTCGATATTCTTTACGTCCGGTTCTCCGACCGGGTGAAACGGATCATCACCTTCATCTCCTGCACGCTGATCCTGATCGTGGCGGCGATCCTCCTGAAGCTGAGCGTGCCTTACGTCATGCAGTCTTACACGATCGGCGAAAGCTCGCCTGATCCCGGCGGTCTGTCCAATCGCTGGATCGTGAAATCGCTGCTGATCGTCGGATTTGCGCTGCTTGTCGTGCAGAGCCTCTCTGCCTGGCTGCGCGCGCTGGTTGCGCTGCTAACCGGCGGCGTCGCGGATAACCAAACGGACGGCGGCCACGGAGGCGTGACCCATGCCGCTTAACGAAATCCTCGCGCTATCCTGCATCGCGTCGTTTTTCGTGCTGCTGGCGCTCGGCGTGCCCGTGGCGATCACGCTTGCCGTGACCGGCTTCTTTTTCGGCTTTCTCGGCTTCGGCGCTGGGCTCTTCGATCTGCTGCCCGCCCGCATCTTCGGCGTCACCTCGAACTACACGCTGATCGCCATCCCGCTGTTCGTGTTTATGGGCGTGATGCTGGAGAAGTCGCGCATCGCGGATGAGTTGATGGACGTGATCGGCCATCTGGCGGGCGGCCTGCGCGGCGGCATGGGCGTCGGCATCATTCTGTTCGGGGTGATGATGGGCGCGACCACGGGCATCGTGGGCGCGACGATCGTCACGCTCGGCGTGCTGGCGCTCCCGGCGCTCATGCGGCGCGGTTATCATCTGCCAACGGCGTGCGGCACCATCTGCGCCTCGGGAACGCTGGGCCAGATCATCCCGCCCAGCCTTATCCTCATCCTGCTCGCCGACATCATGGGCGAGTCCGTCGGCACGCTGTTCGCCGCCGCGCTGCTCCCGGGCCTCGCGCTGGCGGGCATCTTCTGCGTATATTTGCTGCTGCTCGGCGTGTTCCGCCCAAACTTGGTGCCGCCAGTCGATCTCGCGGAGCGTCAGGCGATGTCGCGGGGAGAGCTGTTCAAGAAAGCGATGCGGTCGGCCGTGCCGCCGTTCGCGCTCGTCTTCGCCGTTCTCGGTTCGATCATCGGCGGCGTGGCGGCGCCGACCGAGGCCGCGTCAATGGGCGCGCTCGGCTCCATCCTCGTCGTCGCGCTGTCGGGCAGGCTTACGCTGCCGGTGCTCACCGCGACTGTGCAATCGACCGCGCGCATCACCGCGCAGATGATGTTCATACTCGTGTGCGCGCAGGTGTTCGCGCTGGCGTTTCGCGGCCTTCAGGGCGAGCAACTGGTGCATGAAGTGTTCGGCTCCGTGCCCGGCGGCATCGAAGGCACCATCGTTTTCATGCTCCTGCTGATCTTCATTCTCGGCTTCTTTATCGAGTGGATCGAGATCTCCTACATCGTCGTGCCGCTGTTCCTGCCGCTGCTGCAGGCGGCCAATGCGGACATGGTGTGGGTCGCGACGCTGATCGCGGTGATGCTGCAGACCTCGTTCCTGACGCCGCCGTTCGGCTGGGCGCTGTTCTATCTGCGCGGCGTTGCGCCGCCGAGCGTGCCGACCGGCGCGATTTACGCGGGCGTCATCCCGTTCATCCTGCTGCAGCTTTTGGCCGTCGCGGCGGTGTTCTATTTCCCATCGCTCTCCACCGCTTTGCCAAAAGCCATTGGTTGGTGACAGTTTCGCATGGATGCTTGAACGGCTGGCGCTAAAGCGGGCGGCTGACCGTCCGCGCTCACCTCTCGCCCGCGCACTTTGAGACGTGGCCACGCCGCGCATTTTAAGTGTTGACTCTATCGACCAATTCGTTCGTAATACCGAACAGGCGACGAAATCGCCCGCGGATTTTGATAAGCGCAGCTTGCACCGCGTCACCAATGCTAAAGCGCCACGGGACGATGACTCCCGTGGGTTGCTCTCCGAAGGAGAACCCAGATGAACCGTAGTTTCACGCCGCCTTTCGGCTCGATGCGATGTCGGATCGCTCTCTTGGGACGCACCTATCGCGTCTAACGCAGAGACCCGCTTTCCACAATCAAACCGTCAACAACCGCGCATCCCGCGCGAAAGGCGAAGTCATGTCCCAACGCCATCTTTACCCCAGCCGCCGCAGTCCGGCCCCGCTCAGCCCTGTCGTGATCACCGTCGGGGGCGTGTGCGCCGGCTTCGCCATAAACGAGGCTGGAGGCTTCCGCTTCGTCGGCGGACATCCCCGCTTCAATCTGCTCGATGGAAGCCGCTTCCGTCGCCTCGACGACGTCAAGAACGCCGCACGGCACCTGTTCGCCGCGGCCAGTCCACTGCCGATCAATGCACACGTCCACGCGGAGGCGACCGTCCCCGCTCTTAACGCATCCAGGAAAGGATACAGGTCATGAGATCTTTTTATCGAAGTCTTGGCGTCGCCGCCGCGGTGTCCATCATCGCGTGCGGTTTGTTCAGCGCAGCCGCGCAAGCCGAGGACAAGACCGTCCGCATCGGCTTTCAGAAATACGGCAAGCTGATCCTTCTGAAAAGCAAAGCCACACTGGAGAAGCGGCTCGAAGCGCTGGGCTATAAAGTGACGTGGACCGAGTTCCCAGCCGGGCCGCAACTGCTGGAAGCCGTAAACGTCGGAGCGATTGACTTCGGTAACACGGGCGAAGCCCCGCCGATCTTCGCGCAGGCCGCCGGAGCGCCGCTCGTCTATGTGGCGCATGAGCCTCCCGCGCCGAAGGGCGAGGCGATCCTCGTGCCGAAGGACAGTCCGATCAAGACCGTCGCCGACCTCAAAGGCAAGAAAGTCGCGCTGAACAAAGGCTCGAACGTTCATTATCTGCTGGTCAAGGCGCTGGAGAAGGCGGGCGTCGCCTACAGCGACATCACGCCGACGTTCCTCACCCCGGCCGACGCCCGCGCCGCCTTCGAGAAAGGCTCGGTGGACGCCTGGGTGATCTGGGACCCGTTCCAGGCTGCAGCTGAGGCCGCGACCGGCGCCCGCACCATCGCCAACGGCGAAGGCATCGTCTCGAACCATCAGTTCTACTTGGGCGCGCGCGCGTTCGTTGAAAAGAACCCAAAAGCTGTCGAAGCCCTTCTAGCTGAGCTCAGCGACGTGGATCAGTGGGTGAAAAGCGACGTTAAGGCCGCCGCCGCGCAGCTCAGCGTGTCGACCGGCATCCCTGCGCCTGTTGTTGAAGTCGCGCTCAACCGCCAGTCGTACGGCATCCGCCCCATCAGCGACGAAGTCGTGAAGGCGCAACAGGACATCGCCGACACGTTCCACGCACTCGGCCTGCTCCCGAAGAAAATCACCGTGTCTGAAATCGCGTGGAAGGCAGGTTCCTAATGTCAATCCCGGCGGCTGAACAAGCGACTGTTCTCTGGTTTCTGCCCACCCACGGCGACGGCCGGTATCTCGGCTCTCCCATCGGCGGGCGGCAGGTGAACCTCAACTATCTGAGGCAGGTCGCTCAGGCCGCCGACGATCTCGGTTACTACGGCGTCCTTCTCCCGACGGGACGCTCTTGCGAAGACAGCTGGGTGGTCGCGTCCTCCCTTGCGCCTCTCACCCAGCGTCTTCGTTACTTGGTCGCGGTCCGTCCGGGCCTGCTGTCCCCAGCAGTCGCCGCCCGGATAACCGCGACCTTGGACCGGCTCTCGAACGGACGCCTGCTCATCAACGTCGTGACCGGCGGCGATCCGGTCGAGAACAAGGGCGACGGCATCTTCCTCGCCCACGACGAGCGCTACGAGGTCACGCTCGAATTCCTGCAGATTTACAAGGCGATGCTCGCGGGCGAGACCGTCCACCACGACGGCAAGCATTTCAAGTTCGAGGATGGGCGTCTGCTATTCCCGCCCGTGCAATCGCCGCACCCGCCGCTCTATTTTGGCGGATCGTCAGGCGCGGGCATGGATGTCGCCGCGCAGACCATCGACAAATATCTCACCTGGGGCGAGCCGCCGGCGCAGGTGGCGGAGAAACTCGCCGCGGCGGACAAAGCCGCCAAGGCTCGCGGGCGCAAATTCACCTACGGCATCCGCCTGCACGTCATTGTGCGCGAAACGAACGCGGAAGCCTGGGCCGCCGCCGACAGCCTCATCAAGCACCTTGACGACCAGACGATCCAGCAGGCGCAGGCGATTTTCTCGCGCATGGACTCCGTGGGCCAGCAGCGGATGCAGGCGCTCCACGGCGGACGCCGCGATAAGCTGGAGATCAGCCCGAACCTGTGGGCGGGCGTCGGCCTTGTCCGCGGCGGCGCAGGCACGGCGCTGGTCGGCGACCCCGAGACGGTCGCTGCGCGGATGAAGGAGTACATGGCGCTCGGCGTCGACACGTTTATCCTGTCCGGCTACCCTCATCTTGAAGAAGCGTACCGCTTCGCCGAACTGGTGTTCCCGCTGCTGCCGCTCGCGCACGGCGATAAGCCCGCCGAGACCCGAGTGAACACTGGGCCGTTTGGCGAGATGATCGCGCATGAATATCGCCCGAACGTCGCCGCCGACAAGCTGAGGGCGCAGTCATGAGCGCGGCGATTTTAACGCGAACGGGCCGCGCCCTGGCGCCGTGGGCCGTGCCCATCGGCATCCTTATCATCTGGGAGCTGTCGTCGCGCCTCAGCCTGATCCCGCCGCGTCTCTTGCCCGCGCCGAGCGCCGTCGCGGTGGCGTTCTGGGAGAACGCAAAAACCGGCGTGCTGTTCGAGCACATGGCGATCAGCGCCGGGCGCGCGCTGCAGGGCCTCGCTATCGGCGGCGGGATTGGCTTCACGCTCGGGGTGCTGAACGGCGTCTGGCGCCCGGCCGAGACCGCCATCGACAGCACCTTGCAGATGCTGCGCAATGTGCCGCATCTCGCCATCATCCCGCTTGTCATCCTGTGGTTTGGCATTGACGAAGAGGCGAAGATTTTCCTCGTCGCCATCGGCGTTGCCTTCCCGATTTACCTGAACACCTTCCACGGCATCCGCACGGTGGACGCCGGGCTGATCGAAATGGCGCGCGTCTATGGCCTCGGCCGGTTTGCGCTGTTCTGGCGCGTCATCCTGCCGGGCGCGCTGCCGTCCGTGCTCGTGGGCTTGCGCTTCTCGCTCGGCATTATGTGGCTGACGCTCATCGTGGCGGAGACGATCTCGGCCTCATCCGGCATCGGTTACATGACGATGAACGCGCGCGAGTTTCTGCAAACCGACGTCGTGCTGCTCGGCATCATCGTCTACGCGCTGCTCGGCAAGGCGGCGGACGTGCTGACCCGCGCCATCGAGGGCCGGGCGTTGTCCTGGCATCCAGCCTATCAAAACGCGGAGGTGCGGCCATGACGGTCGAAGTGTTTTCCCGGCGCCTGAGCTTTTACTCGAAGTTCGAGCCGCGCTATGCGGACGGAATCGACGCCGGGCATCTGACCTTGGTGAAACCGGCGCAGCCGGCGTCGCCCGAGCGTTTCGAGGGCCTGCCCATCACCTTGCGCGGCGCGGGCAAATCCTTCGGCGAGCGCCGCGTGCTTGAGCCGCTCGACCTTGACATCCCGGCCGGGCAGTTCGTCGCCATCGTCGGGCGCTCAGGCGGCGGTAAAACCACGCTTCTGCGCCTCATCGCCGGGCTTATTCCCGCGACGGAAGGCGCGATCTTCATCGACCATGAACCCGTGCGCGGCATGCAAAAGGAAGTGCGCGTGCTGTTTCAGGACGCGCGCCTTTTGCCCTGGCAGACCGTCATCAGCAATGTCGGCATCGCAAGGCAATCCGGCTGGCGCGAAACGGCGAAAGCGACGCTTGCCGATGTCGGCCTCGAAGGCCGCGAAAACGATTGGCCCGCTGTGCTCTCCGGCGGCCAGCGTCAGCGCGTCGCGCTCGCCCGCGCGCTCGTCAGCAAACCGGGAGTGCTCCTCCTTGACGAGCCGTTTGGCGCGCTCGACGCGCTGACGCGCGTTGAAATGCATCAGCTCATGGAGCGCATCTGGGGCGAGCACCGCTTCACCACCATGCTTATCACGCACGACGTGGCCGAAGCCGTGGCGCTCGCCGACCGCGTGCTGGTGCTGCGGGACGGCCGCATCGCGCTCGACATTCCCATCACCCTGCCGCGCCCGCGCCGCGAACACGCCGACCCGGCCGCCGCCCAACTGCAAGCCCAGATCCTCAAGGAGGTCTAACCGTGAACAGACGTCAGTTTCTCATCGCCGCCGCCTTGCTGAGCGCGGGCGCGGCGAGCGGCCCCGCCGTGTCTGAACCCCTGAAAGAGGTGCGCATCGGCCTGCAGCGCAACGGCGTCATTCTCGTCGCGCGCCAGCAGAAAACCATCGAGGCGGCGCTGGAGCCGTTGGGCGTCAAAGTAAGCTGGCACGAGTTCCAGTTCGGCCCGCCGCTCCTCGAAGCGCTAAACGCGGGCGCCATCGACTTCGGCACCACAGGCGACGCGCCGCCGATTTTCGCGCAAGCCGCCCGCGCCAACCTCTATTACATCGCGGCGCACGGCGGCGCGCAGAACGCGATCATCGTTCCGGATAACTCGCCGATTAAAGCGCTCGCCGACCTGAAGGGCAAGCGTATCGCGTTCGGCAAGGGGTCGAGCGCGCATTCGCTCCTCCTCGCGGCGCTGGAGAAAGGCGGGCTGACCTTCGGCGATATCGAGCCGTCCTACCTCGCCCCCGCCGATGCGGGCGCGGCGTTCGCCCGCGGCTCGGTGGACGCCTGGGCGATCTGGGACCCGTTCCTCGCGGTCGCCGAAGGCCAGCAGCCGGTGCGCATTCTCGCCCGCTCTGACGACACATATCCGGCGCTGTCCTTCTACCTCGCCAACAAGGAGTTCGCCGACAAGCACCCCGCTATCGTCTCCAAAATCGCCGACGTGCTCTCAAAGGGCACCGACTGGTCGAAAGCGAACAAGGACGAGGCCGCGCGTCTGTTCTCGGAAGCGACCAAGGTGGCCATCGAGGCGCAGCGCACCACCGTCGAGCGCACGCAGCTTTTCGTGTCGCCGTTGACGCCGGAGATCGTCGCGCGCCAACAGAAAACCGCCGACCGCTACCTCGCGCTCGGGCTGCTGCCCAAGCCGGTGAGCGTGCGCGACATCGTGTGGGACTGGAAGCCAGGCAGTTAACCGACTGATTTTGAAACTCATCGAAGGAGATAACTATGAGCGCAACTGTATCCCGGCAGTGGCGCCGGCGAGCTGAGATCGTTTTTCACGCCCTCGTGTTCCTGGCCGCGCTGCTCATGATAATCGCGGTTTTGATCCATCGAGCGCAGGCCGAGACGAACACCGTGCGCATCGGCTACCAGAAGTCTTCGACGCTCATTACCGTGCTGAAAACCAAGGGCACGCTGGAGAATGAACTCGCCAAGCTGAACGTCAAGGTGCAGTGGAACGAGTTTACGAGCGGCGTTCCGCTGCTTGAGGCGCTGAACATCGGCGCGGTAGATCTCTCGGCCGATGTCGCCGACACAGTGCCCGTGTTTGCGCAAGCCGCGGGCGCCAACCTCACCTTCGTGGCGCAGGAGGCGCCGTCTCCCTCGGCGCAGGCGATCGTCGTGGCGGCGGACTCACCCATCAAGTCCGTCGCCGACCTGAAAGGCAAGAAGATCGCGGTGACGAAAGGCGCGGGCGCGCACTACCTGCTCATCGCCAGCCTGCAGAAGGCCGGGCTGACCTTCAAGGACATCGAACCGGCTTATCTCACACCCGCCGACGGCCGCGCCGCGTTCGAGCGCAAAAGCGTGGATGCCTGGGTGATCTGGGATCCGTTCCTCGCGGCCGTACAGCGTCAGGCGGGCGCGCGCATACTCGCGGACGGCACGGGGCTCGCCCAGTACCAGCGCTATTACCTCGCCTCGAACGCTTTCGCGGTGGCGCGCCCTGATGTGATCGCGCTCGTGTTCGCGCAGTTGCAGGAGGCGGGCAAATGGGTCAAAGCCAACCCGAAAGAGGCGGCGGCGTTGCTGGCGCCGGTGTGGGGCCTTGACGCGGCGACGGTCGAGGCCGCGAACGCCCGCCGCAGCTACGAGGTGCGCGCGGCCACGGCGGAACGCATCGCCGAACAGCAGAAGATCGCCGACACATTTCTGGCGGAAGGCGTCTTGCCCAAAAAAGTGAACGCCGTTGACGCGGCGCTTTGGCGGCCGAAGTCTTGAGAGAGGCGGCGGGCTGCGCCTGGGCATCTCATGGGCGCGGCCCTGTCGGCCAACATTCTTCGGGAGCCCGGTTCGTACGTGCGCGCCAGGCAACCGCTGACGTCCCGCTTCCCCGCGGGCATTCCACAGGGGCGAACGCAGGCGATGCACGCGCCGTCACGGCCGCGGGCTTGGACGGCGTCGCGCGTGTCGCGTTCGATACTTTGGCAGGTGATCGAGAGGACGATTTTAGGCTCTAAAGAGCGCGAAGGCCTCGACCCGGCGAAGGCTCTGTCGGCTGGCGATCTCTTCACAGCACGGGCTATGCCACATATCTTGATGACTGCGTTTTGGAAGGCTCGGACAGGAGTATGGTTGCGGGGGCGCGCAACCAACGCAGACCTACCCATCTAGTGGCGCAGCTCTAGGCTCAATTGCAAGCCCATGGCCGCGATCCAGAGCGAGAGCAGTAGAAACCCAATGGGCGTAAGGATGGCAAGGACGCCGGGATCGAAAGGAATGACGGTTGCGAAAGCTTCAGCCAGACCGCCTGCGATGACGAGGCCAGCCCCCATGCCCAGCCCGCCCGTCATGCTGCGGCCTGCCTGAAACTGCGCGCCGCCCAGCGTTACGGCCCACAGCGCGGTGAAAATCTGCCCGATATGCTCGCCGATGGCGACGCCAGCATATTGGTGCAGCGCGCCGAACACCACGCTCGCCGCCTCCTTGGCGGCGGGCGTCGCCGCGGGATCGGCCGCAATGGCTGCAAGCCCAGGCACGGCGAACACCCAGCGCGCCAGGCCCATCGCCTGGGTCAAACCGGCGATCACCGCGAATGTGGTCGCCGCAGCATAAGTCTGTCCGCCAGTTTCATCCAGCGCCGCGCGCAGCATCAGCGCCAGCGGAACCAGCAGGATGGCCGCGAAACAATATAGCCACCAGGTGAAAATCAGCGCCGCGCCGCCCGCCGAAAAGCGAGCGAGGATATCCGCCGTGGGATAGCGCAGCACATCAGGGTAGTCGAAAGTGAGGCTCAGAATGGTGAATGGCACATTCATAAAGATGGCGAAGGCTATCAGCGCCGCGCCGGTGAGGCGATGGAATGTCATGGGTGTCTCCGTGTAATTTTAGTGGGTTTGAAAAGCAAAACAGCTCATGCCGATGGAGCCATAGCTGTAGCTGTGGTGCAGCCGCTCGGCCTTTGCGGTGGCTCCCGCCGCGCCAAGGGCGACGAAGAGCGGCAGAAAATGCTCGGGCGTGGGATGGGCCATGCGCGTGTTGGGAGCTTGGCGCTCGAAATCGGTCAAAGTCTCGATATCCGCAGCCTCCAGCCGCTCCATCACCCAGGCATCGAAATCAACCGCCCAATCGGCGGGCGGCGCGCCTTCGCGGGCAAGGCGCCGGAGATTGTGAACGGTGGCGCCGGACGCCGCGATCAGCACGCCTTGCTGGCGTAGCGGCTCTAGCGCCTGCCCGATCGCGTAGTGGGTTTTTGCGTCCGCGCCCTCTAACAGTGAAAGCTGCACGATTGGGATATCGGTGCCGGGATAAATCAGCCGCAAGGGCGCCCAGGCGCCATGATCGAAGCCGCGCTTTTCGTCTAGGCCGACAGTGAACCCGGCGTTCCTCAGCAGGCGTTCGGTTCCATCGATCAGCCATGGCGCGGTCTTTGCCGGATAGCGGATATCGTAAAGCGCATCGGGCCAGCCTGAAAAATCATGAACAGTTTCCGGCGCCTCGGCGGCGGTCAGCGTTGGAATGGAGGCCTCCCAATGCGCCGAGACAGCCAGGATCGCGCGGGGTCGCGGGAGCGTTTCGCCCAAGCCTTCCATGAACTGCTTGGCCGGGCGATCGGTGAGCGTCAGGTCGGGCGCGCCGTGAGCGAGGAACAGGGCGGGCAATGCTTGCGGCGTCATGCCAGGCTCCTTTTTGTCGAGAATTGGTTGATCGGGCCGAGGGGCGTGACGCCGTTCGGATTGAGCGCCTTGATCGAGTAATAGCCGCGCTTGATGTGGTCGACATTCACCGTGCCAGCCATGCCGGGGATGGCCAGCACGCGCGCGGTGTAAGCGGTCAGGCGCGGGTAATCGGCGAGCCGGCGCAGGTTGCATTTGAACAGCCCGTGATAGGCGGCGTCGAAGCGGATGAGTGTTACGAACAGGCGAATGTCGCTCTCGGTCAGCGCATCGGGGAACAGGAAGCGGCGGCCATCGCTGAGCCGCGTCTCCAGTTCGTCGAGCATGTCGAAGACACCGATTGCGGCGTCCTCGTAAGCGGCCTGCGTCGTTGCGAAACCGGCTTTGTAAACGCCGTTGTTCAGCCGGTCGTAGAGGCTCGTATTCAGCGCATCGATCTCGCTTAAAATCCCGGCAGGCCGCAGATTAAAGCTCGCATCGCCCCACGCATCGAAGGCGCCGTTCAGCATGGCGACGATGTCGGCGGATTCGTTGTTGACGATGATCTCGCGCTGTTTGTCCCACAGGACTGGCACGGTGGCGCGGCCGGTGAAATGCGGGTCGGCCTTGGTGTAGATCTCGTGCAGATACTCCGCGCCATTCAGCGTATCGACGCTACTGCCCGGAAAGTCGCCGAAGCGCCAGCCCTTATCGGTGAGGAACGGCTCCATAATGGTTACGGAAACCGCATCGTCGAGTTTCTTCAGCGCCCGCACCATCAGCGTGCGGCTGGCCCAGGGGCAAATGAGCGCGACATAAAGGTGATATCGCCCGGCTGCCGCCTTGAAACCGCCTTCGCCTGTCGGGCCGGGCGCGCCGTCAAGCGTCACCCAGTTGCGGAAGCTTGAGGTCTGGCGGATGAAGCTGCCGTTCACATCCTTGGCTTGCACGGGCTGCCAATTCTCAGTCCAGTGTCCATCGACGAGCATGATTGTTCTCCTTGGCGAATGAGAAGGCCCGGCGTTGGGGACGCGCCGGGCTGGTTAAGGGCTAATGTTTCGTGGCGGAGTGCGCTCCGCCGCCGAGCAGCGCCTGGGCGATCAGCGCGGCGGTGAGGAATGCCGGGTATTCCCAGCCGCCATTGGCGTTGGTGAACAGCCAGCCATTGCCAGCGTGAACCCAGGTTGCGCCCAGGAGGATCGGCAGCAAGGCGATGGCGACCCAGCGGGTGGCGAGGCCGAGGATGAGCGCGAGGCCGCCGATCAATTCCGCCGCGATCACCGCATAGGCGAGCGGGCCGGGCAGGCCGACGGATTGGAAGAAGCCGACCGTTCCGGCGGGCGTGAACACGAAGATTTTGAGCGCGGCGTGGGCGATGAACATGACGCCAAGGGCGACGCGCAGCACAAGCGCGGCGTAGGGAGCGGTTTTAATGTCGATCATGGGTTTTTCCTTTCGAGTTTGATGGTGATTTCAGGAGTTAATTTCACGATGCCGAACGGATCGGCGACGGCATTGCCGTTCGCGTTGTTCGGCACTTATTGGTTTCTGTTGCAATGCGCCGATGGCGCGATCATCGGACTTCGCCAGCACGCGTGTTGAGATGCCGTTTCACATTGCTCATGCAAATGTTCATGTAGCCGGCCCACTGTGTGTGTACGAACAGGCTCAAAGGCAGCCCTGTCAGGCCGTTATGCGGCTGGAACGTATAGGTCCAAAGCACATTGGTTCCGCCCTTAACCGGGGTGAACCACCATTGCCCGCGCGCCTCATTGGCGAGATGCCGTACGGCAAAAGTGAAATCGCTGACACGGTATGCAAAGTAGGCGGGATTATCATAATCCGTCACTTCCTCGCGTGCGGTGTTCCCGTCCGCCAGATGAACGGTGCGCACCGACCCCGGTTTCTCCCAAGGGCCTGTGTTCCCCGAGGTTTTCAACACCGCTGGAATAAGGCCATATCCGGTGAGGACTTTTGGAAGCACATCTTCGGCGGAAACAAAGTCGAACGCAGCCTTAGGATCAACGGCGACAACGACCTCTCGCGTAATGCTGATCCCTTTGACCGTTTTGGGCCTATGGCTGGCGTCAAGCATGTCGTCTTCCTTTCGAGTTTAAGGGTGATTTCAGGGCGTTACTTCACGATGCCGAACGGGTCGGCGACGACATGGCCATTGGCGTTGTTCCAGAAGTTCTGGAGCACGAAGGCATATTCCGGCAGATGCTCGATGAAGGGCGTCAGCATCGCGGTCGCCGAGGGCGACTTCCAGTCGGCCTGGAGTTCGCAGGCGAGCGCGAACACGGTGGTCAGCTCGGCGCCAGCGCGCCCCATGCGGCTCATCGCGGCCTCGGCTTCATAGCGGCTCCATGCGCCCGAGGCGTCTATCACGGGGTAAACCCTGTAGCCGTCCTGGAGCATCGACAACGTGGGGAAGGCGACGCAGGTGCCCAGCGTCACGCCCGCGATGACGATATGGCGGCGGCCGGTTCTGGCGACGATCTCCTCCAGCGCGGCGCGGAAGGTTTCGTCCGCATAGGCGTTGATGATGCCGGTGCGGCGGTAGATTGGCTGGTCGGCGAACACCGCTTTGAGTTCCGGCAGCGTGTCGCCGTTCTGCCAGTGCGCGTTCGACGAGGTGACAAGCGCTGGAATGCCAAGGGCCTTGGCCACTTTGGCGAGGCCGACGACGTTGTTCTTATATTCGGCGAGCGCGGTGAAATCGCGCACGCCCGCCATCAGGCCGATCTGATGATCGACGAACAGCATGATGGTGTTTTGCGGCGTCGGCTTGTCATAAACCGCGCGGCCCTGTTGCAGCGCCTCCCGAGCATGGCTGCGTGGCGGTTGGGCGGCGTTGGTCAGCGGGCTGATGATGTCGGTAGAGGTTTGGGTCATGGCTTTTTCTCCGGAACGGTATTGATTAAGGGTCTAGAGATGCCACTTCTGAAAACATGGATAAACACGCATGACATGGAATGATTATACATGATATAGAGATAATCATGGACACACTCACCGCCATGCGCGCCTTCACAGCCGTCGCCGCCGCCGGATCGTTCACGGCTGGCGCGGAGAAGCTTGGGTTGGCGACGAACCTGGCCAGCAAATATGTCGGCCAGCTTGAGACGCGATTGGGCGTGCGGCTGCTCAATCGCACCACGCGGCGCGTGAGCCTGACCGAAGCGGGGCGGGCCTATCTGGAACGGTGCACCGGATTGCTGGAGGAGTTCGACACGCTGGAGGCCGCCGTGCAGGACAGGCAGGCGCGCCCGAGCGGCACGCTCACCATGGCCGCGCCGGTCACCTTCGGCGAAAAATATCTCGCGCCAGCCCTCGCCGATTTCATGGAGGCCGAACCTGGCGTCAGCATCGACCTGCGCCTGTCGGATCGTTTCGTGAACCTCGTCGATGAAGGCTTCGACCTCGCCATCCGCATTGCGGAATTGCAGGACTCTTCACTCATCGCCAAGCGCCTCGCGCCCGCCCGCATCGTCGCCTGCGCCTCGCTGGATTATCTGCGCCGGGCGGGCGCGCCGCAGCATCCCGCCGAGCTTGCGGCCCACGCCTGCATCATCGATACGAATTTCCGCGCCGGGCCGGTCTGGCCATTTCTCGTCGAAGGCGAGCGCATAACGGTGAAAGTGTCCGGCCGCTTCGCCGTCAATAGCGGCGAGGCTATCCGCGCGCTCGTTCTGCGGGGCGCTGGCGTTGCGCTTTGCCCGGCCTACATCGTCGGCGAGGACATTAAGGCTGGCCGCCTCGTCCCCATCCTCGCCAGCTTCGAGGCCTTCGCTCTCGGCGTCTACGCCGTCTACCCCCACAACCGCCACCTCGCCGCCAAAGTGCGCGCCGCGATTGATTTTCTGGCGAGGCGTTTCGCAGCGCCGCAGTGGGATGGTGCCTAGCGCGTCTGCGCCGGGCCGTCGCGGGCGGCGTCGAGATGGGCGCGGATACGGCTGAGCGCGGGCAGCAACGTGGCGAGCGCCTCAGCTCCCACCGCCGCCTCGATCTGGGCCAGCACAGGGGCAACGGCCGCGATGGACGCCTCACGCGCCGCGCGGCCCGCGTCCGTGATGCGCACGCGCTTGCCGCGGCCATCCTCCGGGTCGGGCAACATGTCGATAAAGCGCTTAGCCTCCAACCGTTGCAACGTGCTGGTCATGGTGCCTTTGGTGACCTGGAAAATCCGCGCCAGATCGGACGGGCTGCGTTCGCCGCCAAGCCTCACGAAATGATTGAGCACAACGAATTGCGGCACCGTCAGATCGTCAGGCAGCACAGCTTCGAGCGCGGTTCGACCAAGCTGATCGATTATGCCGATCTCGTTCATCACGCGGAAGGCGAGCGGATCCTGGCTCAAACGGTCTCCCTTTGTTGGCGCTTAACATTTATTGATCGTCATCCGAACGCAACCGGAATCCGCTCTTCGAGACGGCGCGCCGCGTCCGGGTCGTGCGTGGGCAGATAAACGACGCGGCGATTCTCCGCCAGAGCGCGGATTTTGGCGAGCGTGCCTGCGGCCTCGCCTGCATCGGGGCTGACGCCATCGACAACGCCGTCAAGCATCTGGCGCTCGCCATAAGATGTATCGCCCGCCAGAAAGATGACGGCGTCGCCCTCAACGACGGCGACGGAGATGTGATGCGGCGTATGCCCCGGGGTCGGCAGGGCGATCACATCGCCTGCTTTTGTCAAAGCCCGGCTGGTCGCCAACGGCCCAAACGGTTTCGCCTCAAAGCTCAAGGGGGCCGGGTCAAAGCCTTTCGGCCAGCGGTTAGGCAGATAGCCGAGCAACCGGCCGCTGAGGCCGGACGCGCGCTTGATTTCGCCGCGGCTGGCTAGAATTTTCGCGTGCGTGAAATGATGCAGGCCCGCGTCGTGGTCGATATGCATGTGAGTCAGAATGAGCTGGCGCACATCGCGTGCGCCGACGCCTAGCGCGCGCAGCTGCGGCCCAGCCTGCTGTTCCGGTTCGATCTCGAATTGCACCGACCGCTGGAAATACGGATGCCAGCGGGGCAGCGAATTGAGATGCGCCGCTTGGCCCGTATCAACGACGATGACGCCTTCAGGGTGCTCGATCGCCCAGGCATAGGTCGGGAGCCAATCGCTCCATAGCGTGTCGATGAGCGGCCCGGCCTGCCGGAGAAAACCGCGGCCACGCCCTTCGACCTGCGCCAGCCGGACTTTGACCCGGCCTGTCTGGATAGCGTGGATGCGCATAACAGATCTCCGTTTTGATGGATTACGCCGAAGTGAGTTTTGCTGCCAATGGCCAGCGCGGCGCTGGATCGGCCGCGGGGCCATAGCCGATGCGCGCCAGCATCTGAAGGCGCTCCGGCGCGGCGATGTTGAGGGCGCGATGAACCGCTTGAAACGGCTCCGCCATCTCCGGAAACTCTTGCAACGCCTGGCTAACGGGATGCATCGAAAGCCCGATCTGCGACGCCCGCAGATTGAGACGCACATAGGCGCGCCCCGCTTCGATCTGATCCAGCCGGGCGTTGGCCTTGGTGGCGATCCAGACATAGGACGCGACTCCGTTCAGCATGTCCGTGTAGACATTCAAACCGGACTGAAACGCGCTGCTGCCCGGTTTTGCGATCTCCTCTCGCGACACCTGCCCCAGAGCCGCTAACGTTTCGATCAACGGCCCGCCGAGCGAAATTCCGTCGGGATTGGCCTCGATCTCGGAGCGCCCGATGCGCATCAGGTTGACGCTTTCCATGAACGTGCGCGGCGTGTTGGTCTCGATGCTCCAGGCTTTCAAGGTCAGATCGCGCAACGTTGCAACCAGCCGGGAATCGTTGGAGAGGCCGTATGGCGCGGCGTCATCGCCGCCTAACAGCCGTTTGCGATCCAACGCGCTCACTGGCCTGCCCGCGTCGAACGGCCTTTTAACCGAGCGCCGGGTCGTGATGGCCGTGAACAGCGGATCTTTCGCAACGCCAGCATCCTTGATGAAGCGCAGATGCGCGATAGGCCGGCCATCCAGCCGTGGCTGCGGCTCGCCATCGGGAAACGCGCGAATTTCCACGCGCCAGCCCCGCTCGGCCGCAGCGATGCGGGCCAATTCCAGAAAGCCGCCGAAGCCGATGGTGATCTGCCGGTCGAATGGGTCGGTCTCTGGCAGGCGGCGGTCGAGATCGCACGTAATGACGGCCTCGTCGGCGCTAAGCAATCGGATATGCCACGGCTGCCGGTTATGCGGATTGGGAGCAAGGATAGCGTGGCGGAAGGCGTCCAGACGGACATCATCGAATGCGGTCTGCACGTCTTCCCAAGGCTGAAGCGCGCGCTCTGGACGGCGTGTGACGGCGAAATAGGCGCCCGAGCCCACAAGGGCCAGCCCGGCCCCTCCGGCGGCGAGAATGAAAGAGCGGCGAGACAGCGGCATGATCATCTCCATATAGTTTGATAACAAACTAAATATGGTTTGACGTCAAACTTGTCAAGCGGCGTGTTTCTCTTGCGCTCACGCCCCGCTGCTATTGCAGGTTTTTAGGCTCATGACGGCCAGCGCCGGTGCAGCGGGTCGATGACGAAAGCGTGAGCGTGCCTGATGCCAGATGTCTGCACATGGGGATGGCTGTCCGGCAAATTGGGATGGGCGTGCTCCAGAACCTGAGGGTCGTCGGCGGGCCACAGCCAAACCGCCCCAGCGGTCGCAAGAATGGTGAGCGCGGCGTGGACGAGAAGCGTGAGCGGCAGGCCCGCCCCCGCGCCGAGCCACCCGGCGAGCGGGTAGGTGATCAGCCAGCAGGCATGGCTTAGGGCGAACTGCGCGGCGAACAGCGCGGGGCGTTCGCTCTCATGCGCGGAACGGCGCAGCAGGCGGCCAGACGGCGTCACCACCGCGGCGTAACCGGCCCCAAGAATGGGCCAGATGATCAAAATCCATATCCACGCGCCCGAACCGGGACGCTGACTGAGCACAAATGCCCCCGCCGCAAGCGGCAAAACCATCAACGCCGCGCCCTGCAACATCACGGCGCGGTCGGACAACCGCTCCAGCGCGCGGGGCAGCGCGAAGGCCGCTGCCATCGACCCAAACCCGAACGCGGCGAGCGTGATAGCCACTTCCCCGTCGCCAAGGCCCAGTGAGCCGCGCACGATGACGATGGTGTTGACGAACACGATGGACGCGCCTGCCGCCGCCGCCAGATTGAGCGACAGGAGCCCACGCAGACGCGGCGTCGCTAAATAAATCTGCGTGCCGTTCGTGAGGCGTTGCAGAAAGCTCGCAGACTGCGATGGTTTCGGGCTTGGCAGGGTGACCGACAGCACGAAGGCAGCTGAGATGAGAAAGCCGAGCACGGTTCCGGCAAACAAATTGTGAAAGCTCATGACGGTCAGCAGCGCGGCAGCGAGCACAGGGCTGAGCAGCGTTTCCATGTCATAGGCCAGCCGGGAGAGCGATAGCGCCTTAGTGTATTCCTTCTCATCCGGGAGAATGTCGGGGATCGCCGCCTGAAAGGTCGGCGTGAAGGCTGCCGAGGCCGATTGCAGGATGAAAATCAGCGCGTAAATCTGCCAGATCTGATCGACAAACGGGAGGCACAAAGCAATCGCGGCGCGCAACAAATCGAGAGCAACCAACATGCCGCGCCGTGGCAGCATTCCGGCGACGGCCCCGGCAATCGGCGCAACGCCAACATAAGCGATCATCTTTATAGCCAGCGCCGTGCCAAGCACTTGACCCGCATCGCCGCCAGCCAGCTCGTAAGCCAGCAGCCCAAGCGCCACCGTCAACAGTCCCGTCCCGACAAGCGCTATGACTTGCGCGGCGAACAGGCGGCGATAGATGCGGTTGCGAAGCGGCTCAAACATGCCGGGTCTCGGAAATCGTCGGGCCTCGCAGAAATGGAATGCCCTGCGAGGCGCGAACTTTTCAGGATTTATTTCATTTTTTTGATTTCGGCGTAATCGCCGCTGGTTTTCAGCGTCACGGTCACGGGCGCAGAACCGCGATTGCGCCAGAACCAGCCATGACTGCCGTCAAAAGCCGCTTCCAGCACGCCCTCGTCCTTCTCCACGCCGCGGCCTTTGCTGTAGCTTTTCGTGGCGTCCGGTTTGCCGTGCGGCTCGCCATGCGTGTCGTGGTTCACCTTGCCGCCGCTGACCGCCCACGAATAGGTGATTTTCTGGCCTTTCGTCAGGCTCGCTTTGACTTCTGCGCCTTCGCCGGGCTGTAGCGTGACAATGGTTTCATCGCTGCGCGCGGCCTGGGCGTAAGCCTGCCCTATAAAAAGTTCAGCGAAAATCCGTCCAAACAAGCTGGAGCGCTGATCAGGCTTGGCTTTTTCCGTGTCGGCGGCGGCATCCTCTTCAGCTTCCTGGTGCAGTTGGGTTTTGATCTCGCCCATTTGCTTTAGGCCGAGCGTTTGTCCAACGCCCGTTGGATCAATTCCGTATTCGGCTGGGAGAACGACGGTGATGAGCAGCGCCGCCGCCGTAGCGAAGGCAATTAAAGTCGAGGCAGAAGCTGGCCGGAGGTCGGCAATTCGGCACGGGTTGGCAGATCGGTATTGTACATTGGTTTGCTTCCTTTTGATTAAGAAACGAAATAGCCGGTGAGTTGCAGGCCGATCAGGACGAACCCTGCGGCCATCATTGCGACATTGGCTGTGTAAGCGTGTCGGAAGAAACTCTCCGACCGCCGCCAGAATCCCATCAGGATCAGGATTGCGCCGAGCGCCAGAAGCTGGCCGATCTCGACGCCAATGTTGAAGGCGATCAGGTTCGCCAGCAGCCCGTCTCTCGACAGCTCGAACTCCTGAATTTTCGTCGCTAAGCCAAAGCCATGGAAGAAGCCGAAGATCAGCGTCGCCGCCTTGGTGTTGGGCTGGAAGCCGAACCAGCGCTGATAGGCGCCCATATTGTCGAGCGCTTTATAGACCACCGAGAAGCCGATGATCGCGTCGATGAGATAGGAACTGATGCTCGTTCCATAGTAGACCCCGGCCAGCATCGTCGTCGAATGGCCGATGGCGAAGAGGGTTACGTAAATGCCGATGTCCCTCATCTTGTAGAGGAAGAAAATCACACCGAAGAGGAAAAGTAGGTGATCATAACCAGTGACCATGTGCTTGGCCCCGAGATACATGAACGCGATGAAGTTCACCCCGGTGATTTCCTGGATATAGCCTTTATCGCCGGTAGCGACGCCGTGGGCGAGCGCCTCGGATGCAAAGCCAGTTATGGTTAGACAAAGCAGTGTCATCGCCAAGGGAATAGCCGACGTTCGCATATGTTGCAAATGCAGGCTTCCCCGGCGCGAAAGAGCGTCGGAAAGCATGATTTATCCTGATGTTTCGGAATTTCGTTTAGCCGCAGAACATGCGGCCGCCACGTTGAATTTAGACTATGTGACGTGGCGGGCGATCAAGCCGGGATAGCCGCGTTTCGGACGGGTCATTCTTCGCGGAAAGCAGCCATCGCATGGGCGAGGGCGCGCAGCTTGCTATCAAAACCGCGACCGGGCACGGCTTCTCATGCACATGGTCTGCAACAGTATGGCTGTGGCCATGATCGAGCATCGCGCCGTCAAGGCCGTCATCATCATGATGATGACCATGAAATGATGCGTGAGAATCGAGAGATGCGGCGTGATCGATAATCCCGGCAGCATGGGAATGGGGGATGGTGCTGAGCAGCAGCGCCACCGCCAAAATAAACCGACCTATAATGCGCCGCGCCGAAAGCTGCATGAATGCTGGCTACCGCGCTACAGCCTCACAGTCAAGCCAGAGCCATTCTGTCGCTTCCGTGAATTGCTATTTCCGTCGGGACTGATATTAGTTTTATATGGCGAAAAGCTTGAGGCACACGCTGTCGATAATTTTGGTCGCGCTTCTAAGCGTCGGCCTCACCGTGTCTCATATCACAACAGTTCTCGCCGCGCCCATGGCCACAAGCGATTCACATGCCGACTGCCACGACGATTGCGGCGGTTGCAAGCCGGATTGCGCGGCGAGCGTTGATTGCGCCGCCTGCCACAGCCCGGCCGGACCAAGCTTTGAGGCGCACGAAAAGTCTCAGCATATCAGCCTCTCTTCCCGTTTCGGTTTCCCTCCGAATGATGGCGTTGTCGGCTCAACGCTCGATCCGCTGCTACCCCCTCCCCGATTAGCAACTCTTTAAGCGAAGCCGCCGCGTGCAAGCGTTGGCGGCGACTGCCATGACGATGCGCCAGGTTCCGTTCGCCTGCGCGCGCCGCAATTTGGATTGCTGATACAGGATCAGACCGATGACATCGCACGTTTTATCCCCGCGCGGCATGGCCGCTGCGGCGCGCTTTGCCGTAATTGCGCTTTTCTTGCCGCTAGCCTCGCCAGTCTCCGCCGCCGACCTGAAATGGGAGGCGGTTTCAGCCGAAGTCTCAATGGGCAAGGCCATCCGCCTTGAGGTTCGCCTCGTTGGAGCAGCCGCGCCCATTCCCAACTCCGAGATCAAAGTCACCTCCACCCGCATCGACATGGGGCCGGACAACATGGCGGCCATGGACGCGCCGTTGCGTCCGCTACCATCGCCCGCGCCTGGCGTGTTCGCCTTTGAGACGGATTTCGTCATGGCGGGCCGTTGGGCGCTCAGCCTCACCGCGACCGTGCCGGGGCAGAAGGAGCCTGTGTCCGGCGTCGTGATCTTCACGGTCAAAGACGCGCCGGCCAAAAAGTCGTCTGAAATGGACAAACCGGTGGAGGAGCGCAAGCTCCTCTACTACCGCAACCCGATGGGACTGGCCGACGTGTCGCCCGAGCCGAAAAAGGACTGGATGGGGATGGATTACATCCCCGTCTATGAGGGTGAGAACTCCGGCCCGAAAGGCTCGATCCAGGTCAGCCTCGACAAGGTGCAACGGGCGGGCGTCACCACTGAACCCGTCAAACGCCACATGGTGAGGAAAACAGTACGCGCCACGGGCACGGTCGCACCGGACGAGCGCACGCTCTCGGTCGTGGGCTTCAAGTTCGACGGCTTCGTGGACGAACTTTACGTCAAGGAAATGGGCGTGGAGGTGAAAGCCGGCGAACCGCTCGCCAAAGTGTGGATGTCGAGCCAGGAAGTGTTTATTCGCCAGGCCGATTTTCTGCGCGCGCTCGGCGAGGAGCGCCCATCCGGCAAACCCATGCCGGAGGAGATAAACCTGCGCACGTTCGGGTTTCCCGACGCCGCCATCGCGAACCTGAAGAAAACCCGCGAGCCGAGCCGCACCCTCGTCTGGTCGTCGCCCATGGCGGGCACGGTGATCGAAAAGCCCGCCCTCCAGGGCATGAAGTTCAACGCGGGCGACATGCTGTTCAAGCTGGCGGACCTGTCCACCGTATGGGTGATGGCCGAAGTGGCGGAGCGCGACTTGAGCGCTATCCGCGTGGGCCAGCGCGCAAGGGTGAATTTGAAGGCCTTTCCCGGTGAGCCGTTCGAGGGCAAAGTCGCGCTGATCCTGCCGCACATCAATATGGCGTCGCGCACCGCCATGCTGCGGATCGAGCTGCCGAACCCCGACACGCGCATCAAGCTGGGGCTATATGCGGACGTTTCTATCGATGCCGAGGCGTCCGATGAGCCCGTGTTCGCCATCCCCGCCTCCGCCATCATCGACAATGGCGACCGACGGGTGGTGTTCGTCAGTAAGGGCGAAGGCCGCTTCGAACCGCGCGAGGTGAAACTCGGCGCGAACGGCGGCGGCATGGTGGAGGTGCGCGAGGGGCTGGCGGATGGCGATGAGATCGTCGTCACCGGCAATTTTCTCATCGACGCCGAGAGCAACCTCAAGGCCGCGCTGTCCGGCTTCACCGCAACCTCCGCCGCTGAGCCAGCACCTACTTCAGATATGGCGGCTAAACCATGATAGGCGCGGTCATCCGCTGGTCGGCGACCAATATCGTTCTGGTGATCATCGCCGCCGTTTTCGCCACGTTAGCGGGCGTGTACTCGCTCACCCGCGTGCCTCTCGACGCGATTCCCGACCTGTCCGACACCCAGGTGATCGTCTTCACGGATTACCCCGGCCAGGCGCCGCAGGTGATCGAGGATCAGGTGACGTTCCCGCTCACCACCGCCATGCTGAACGTGCCAAAATCGCGCGTGGTGCGCGGCTTTTCGTTCTTCGGCGTGTCGTTCGTCTATGTGATTTTCGAGGATGGCACGGATATTTACTGGGCGCGCAGCCGAGTGCTGGAATATCTGAACAGCGCGCAGAAAAGCTTACCCTCTGACGTCACGCCAAGCCTTGGGCCGGACGCCTCGGGCGTTGGCTGGGTTTATCAATACGCCTTAACGGGCAAGACGCAGAACCTCGCCGAGTTGCGCTCCATCCAGGACTGGCAAGTGAAATTTGGCCTCGCCAAAGCGCAGGGCGTGGCGGAAGTGGCCAGCGTCGGCGGCTTCGTCAAGCAGTACGCCATCATCGCCGATCCGCGCCGGATGAAGGCGCTGGGCATCACGCTGGAGCAGGTTCGCGACGCGGTGAAATCCTCCAACATGGACACCGGCGGGCGCACCATCGAGCTGGCCGAGACCGAGTTCATGATCCGCGGGCGCGGCTATTTGAAGGGCATCGACGACCTCAAACGCATTGCGCTGAAGGCGGAGAACGGCACGCCTGTGCTGCTTGAGGACATTGCCAAGATCGAGCTTGCGCCCGACGAGCGGCGTGGCATCGCGGAAATGAACGGCGAGGGCGAGGCGGCCTCCGGCATCGCGGTGCAGCGCTACGGCGCTAACGCGCTCGATGTGATCGACGATGTAAAAGCGCAGATCGAGGCGATTAAGCCCAGCCTGCCCGAGGGCGTGGAGATTAAGCCGGTTTATGATCGCTCCGATCTGATCCACCGCGCTATTGCCACGCTGGTGACAACGCTGACCGAGGAAAGCCTGATCGTCGCCGCCGTGTGCTTCATTTTCCTGCTGCACGCCCGCAGCGCGCTCGTCGCCATTATCAGCCTGCCCATCGGCATCCTCATCGCTTTCATCGCCATGCATGCGCTGGGGTTGGGGTCGAATATTATGAGCCTTGGCGGCATCGCCATCGCCATCGGCGCCATGGTGGACGCGGCCATCGTGATGATCGAGAACGCGCACAAGCGGCTGGAGCACGCCCCGTCGGACACCCCTCGCACGGAGGTACTGATCAAGGCGGCGCAGGAGGTCGGCTCGGCGCTGTTTTTCAGCCTGCTCATCATCACGGTGTCTTTCCTGCCGATCTTCGCGCTGGAATCGCAGGAGGGGCGGCTATTCCAGCCGCTCGCCTACACCAAGACCTTCGCCATGGCGGCGGCGGCGCTGCTGTCTGTCACGCTGGTGCCGGCGCTGATGATCCTGTTCATCAAGGGCCGCATCATTCCGGAGGCGAAAAACCCGCTCAACCGGCTGCTGATCTGGCTCTACCGGCCCGTCATCAAACTGGTGCTGCGGGCCAAGGTGCTCACCGTGCTGCTGGCCCTTGGCATTCTCGGCGCGTCCGTTATCCCCGCGCAGCGCATCGGCTCGGAGTTCATGCCGAATCTGAACGAGGGCACGCTGTTCTACATGCCGACGACGCTGCCCGGCCTGTCCGTCACAAAAGCCGCCGAACTGCTGCAAACCCAGAACAAGATCATCAAAACCTTTCCGGAAGTGGAAAGCGTGTGGGGCAAGGCGGGGCGCGCGCAAACGGCGACCGACCCGGCTCCGGTGGAGATGTTCGAAACCCTCATCAATCTGAAGCCGCAGGATGAATGGCGGGAGGGTATGACGCCCGAAAAGCTTGTTGCGGAGATGGACGCCAACCTGCAATTCCCCGGCGTCTCCAACGCCTGGACTCAGCCGATCAAGGCGCGCATCGACATGCTGGCGACGGGCATCCGCACACCTGTCGGTGTGAAGATTTTCGGCAAGGATCTGAAGGAGTTGGAGCGCTTGGCGAAGGAGGTCGAGGCGGCGTTGCGGCCTGTTCCCGGCACCGCGAGCGCTTATGCCGAGCGCGTCAACAGCGGCTATTTCCTGGAAATCGAGCCGGATCGGGATCAAATCGCCCGTTATGGCCTTTCGGTGGAGGATGTGCAGAAAACCATCTCGATGGCGCTTGGCGCGGAACCGGTGACGATGGCGGTAGAGGGCCGCGAGCGCTACGCTGTCGTGCTTCGTTATCCCCGCGAGGTGCGTAGCGACCCCGAAGCGATTGCATCGGAAGTGCTGGTGTCGTTGCCAAACGGCGCCTCGGTGCCCATTGGCGAGGTGGCGAGCGTCAAGCGCACGCAAGGCGCGACCATGATCCGCACCGAGGACGGGCAGCTTGCGGTCTACGTCTTCGTCGATACCCGCGAGAGCGATCTGGGCGGCTATGTCGCCCGCGCGCAGAAAGCGGTCACGGACGCGGTGAAATTTCCAACGGGCTATTACGCCGCCTGGAGCGGGCAGTTCGAGTTCCTGGAGCGCGCGAAGAAGCGCATGACTATCGTCATACCGGCGACGCTGATGATAATTTTCCTGCTGCTTTATCTCAACTTCGGGCGGCTGACCGAAACCCTCATCGTCATGCTGTCGCTGCCGTTCTCGCTGGTCGGCGGGCTGTGGCTGATGGACTATATGGGCTTCAACTTCTCCGTCGCGGCGGCCGTGGGCTTTATCGCGCTGGCGGGCGTGGCGGCGGAGACGGGCGTCATCATGCTGATCTATCTCGATCAGGCGCTGAAGGAGAGGCGCGAGACATGCGCGACGGCAGGCCGCGCTTTCACCCGCGCCGATCTGCACGCCGCGATCATGGAGGGCGCCGTCGAGCGCGTGCGGCCGAAAATGATGACCGTCGCCGCCATCATGGCGGGCCTCGTGCCCATCCTGTGGTCAACCGGCGCTGGCTCGGAGGTGATGCAGCGCATCGCCGTGCCAATGATCGGCGGGATGGTCTCGTCCACGCTGCTGACCCTCATCGTGATCCCTGCGATTTATGGGCTGGTGAAGGCGAAACATGTGTAAAATGAACGCTCAACCCCTACGCAAATCGAAAACAATGACGTCAAACAGACGGGAGATTCGCCATGGAAGTAGAAATTCAGCAGCATAATCAAAAGCCTGCCGCCGTATGGAATTCAGGCGGCGCAAGCTATGAGGACATCAGCCGGGGCATTGCGGATTCGATCGAACATTGCGTGCTCCGCCTCAATCCGCAGCCCTCAGAGCGTATTCTCGATCTGGCGACCGGCACCGGCTGGACATCCCGGCTTGTGGCGCGGCGCGGGGCACAGGTTATCGGCGTCGATATCGGCTCCGATCTGATCGCAACAGCTGCGCAGCGGGCGAAAGCCGAGGATCTCGACATCGAATACCGCATCGGCGACGCAGAAAAATTGCCGTTTGATGATGCCTCGTTCGATGCAGTGATCTCGACCTGCGGCGTCATGTTCGCTAGCCGGCCAGAGGCCGCCGCCGCGGAACTTTCCCGTGTATGCCGTCCGGGTGGACGCATCGCGCTCACCACGTGGCTGTCCGACAGCAATCTGTTTAAAATGTTCATGGTCATGAAACCTTATATGCCAGCGACGCCCACGCCAGCGCCGCCGTCGCCTTTTGAATGGGGCAAGACAGAGCGGATCGAGGAGCTTCTCGGCGCAGCCTTCGATCTCAAATTCGAGAAGGGCGTTTCATACTACCGCGAGCCCAGCGGCGAGGCGGCCTGGAACACGTTTGTCAACGGATATGGGCCAACCAAAAGCCTCTACGCCAACCTTGATGAGGATAAACGCGCCGGACTGAAGCGCGATTTCATCGCTTTTCACAAGAATTTTGCCACGCCTCTGGGCATTTGCGTGCCCCGCGAATACTGGGTAACCGTCGGCATGCGTAAAGCAGCATGATGACGGAGGGAAGCGCGAAGAAAGCGCATTGGGAGGGGGTTTACGGCGGTAAAGCTGACACCGAAGTAAGCTGGTTTGAGGATACCCCTCGGGTATCCCTTGATCTTATTGCCGCGAGTGGCTTGTCGCCCCGCAGTTCCGTGATCCATATCGGCAGGGGCGCCTCGCGGCTGGTTGATGCCTTGCTGGATCAGAGCTTCACGGACGGGACGGTTCTGGACCTGTCTGAAAAAGCTTTCGCGGTCGCCAAATCTCGTATAGGGGCAAAAGCGTCTCTGGTTTCTTGGGTCGCCGCCGATGTGACGGAGTGGAAGCCTGCGCGCGAATATGACCTCTGGCATGACCGGGCGGCGTTCCATTTTCTGACCAATCCGGCCGACAGAACCGCTTATCTTGGGAGGCTTGGCACTGCCCTCAAGCCTGGAGGTATTGCGATCATTGGCGCCTTCGCCATGAACGGCCCCGAGTCGTGTAGCGGCCTCCCCATTGTCCGTTACGATGCAACCTCGCTCGCGGACGTTTTGGGGTCGGCCTTTGACTTGATCATAACGCGCGATCATAACCATTCTACCCCAGCGGGCAAAATCCAATGTTTTCAGTTCTGTGTATTTCAGCGCCGCATGCCTGGCGCTATGTGAGCCAAAAACGCGCCTGTCGATTGTCATCCACACGATTTGTGGCTGGTGAAAGCGGTGAAAGCTTAAATGCAAGGAAAGTCCGGGGCGTTGCCCCGGACTAGCGGCCGGTGAAAATTAGCTTCCGTTTTTGGCCTGTTCTTCAAAAAACGTCTTTGCCGAGTCAACTTTGCCTGCGGGGGCTGGGTGCGCCGACAAGCCTGTTGCAAAGCCCACGACCAAAAGTGCTGCCGTCATAGCAGTTAGCATTTTGCTCATATCCATTTCCTTAGTGCTTGGGGGACAGCTCCAAACGTTGAATCATTCAACCGGAGCCGGTCAGACTACCCTCGCGGTGAGTGCAAACTGCGCGGGCGCGTTCTGACAATGACAATATGAGGAACGCACTTTTCGAATAAATTTCAGAAGCGTGACAGGTTATTGCTGCGAATAAACTTTAAGTGATTTCGGCAGCGTTACGGTCACCTCCAACCCGCCCGCCGCGCCATTTTGCAGGGTGATCTCCCCGCCATGCGCGCTTATGGCCGTGCGCGCGATGGTCAGACCGAGACCGGCGCCGCCAATATCCGTGTTCCGATGATCTTCGCCGCGAAAGAATGGTGCAAAGACCGTCTCGCGCAGCGTCTCCGGCACGCCTGGCCCTGAGTCCGCGATCAGAACGCGTATGTTTTCCGCATCCGCCGAAACTTCAACTACGGCGTTCCCGCCATATTTCACCGCGTTGTCGATGAGATTGGCGAATGCGCGCTTCAAAGCAAGAGGATGCCCGCGCAGCACGGCGTCGCCGCCGATTTTTAGATCAACAGTCTTGCCCATATCTTGCCAATCGTTACACAGACTGACCAGAATGGCGGTGACATCGATGTTGCGGGTCTCGCCCGGCGTAAAGTCGCCTTTCAGAAACTCAAGCGCGGAGTCGATCATCGCCAGCATTTCGGCGATATCGACGTTCATTTGCCGCCGCGTCTCGGGCTCGGGCACGCTTTCCGCCCGCAAGCTGAGTCTCGCAAGCGGCGACTTCAAATCGTGCGAGATGGCGGCCAGGGTCAAAGTCCGGCTCTCCACCAGCCGTTTTACGCGATCCTGCATGCTATTGAACGCGCTCGCCAAATTGCGGACTTCACGCGGCCCGGTCACGTCAATGGCGCTCGGTTCAGCCCCACGATAAAGGCTTCCCGCCGCATCCGCGCATATTTGCACTGGCTTTGTCACCATCCGCAAAACCAAAACTGACGCCGCCAAAACCCCAAACGCCATCAATGTGGTCGATAAAACCACGCCGAAAACCGATGAATGTGGGCCTGCAAGTTTTGTAACGCTCACATTCACCCAGGTGCCGTCACGCAGTTGCAGCGATACAAATATAAGATGCGGGTCGACGGGGCGGTGGTTATCTGTGACCTGCGCGCCAAAAATGACCTTGTCGCTGGTCAATTCTGGCGCAAGGGCGCGTAAGCGATCACGTAGAGTGGCTTCGTGCGTCCCATTCCCGCCTTCGACCGTAAGACGGATTAAGCTCCAGTGAACCTCCAAAGGCCCACCGGAGAGGGAATGGGCAAGATCTTCCCGTTCCTCCTCCGGGCGCAGCTCGACCGCGCGCTTGATCGTGTAGAGACGTTCTGCCAGCCGCGCGTCATTGGTCACATCGATTTCGGTATTGATGCCAACTTGATATGCCCAAATGCTCGCCAGATGAAAAAACACCAGTCCAGCCAAAAGCACAGCTGTCGTGCGCCCTGCGATCGTGTCGGGAACAAAGCGCCAAACAAGACGTGTCAGCGCTGCTATCAAAGCCTCACCACGGATGGTACGAACATGTAACCCGCGCCGCGCACCGTCTTGATAATGGTCTCACCCTCCTCCGCGCCAAGCTTTCGTCGCACACGGCTGATTTGCACGTCTATGCTGCGGTCGAATCCGGATGTAGCGCGACCCCGGGACAGGTCTAGAAGCTGATCGCGCGTGAGCACCCGCCGCGGCGCTTCAATAAATGCGAGCAGCAGTTCGTATTCGCCCGTGGTGAGGTCAATGATCACGCCGTCGGCGTTGGTTAGCTCGCGGCGCACTGTGTCCAGAGTCCAGCCCTCGAAACGGTAACGCCGGCTTGTCACCGCGGGCGGCGGACCGGCGAGACCGGACGCCCGGCGCAGCAAAGCTCGAATGCGCGCCACAAGTTCGCGGGAGCTGAACGGTTTGCCAAGGTAGTCGTCCGCCCCCATTTCGAGGCCGACGACCCGGTCGGTCTCCTCACTCTTCGCCGTCAGCATGATGATGGGCACGTTAGATACGCGCCGCAAATCGCGGCATACCTCCAGTCCCGACGCGCCTGACAGCATGACGTCGAGGATCACGATATCCGCCGGGCCGGCGGCGAGCATTGTCTGCAGAGCCCGGCCATCGCGGCAGCCCGTCACTCTCCAACCCTCGTCGACCAGCACTTTCGACACAAGATCGCGCAGCCGCACGTCGTCATCCACGATCACGATGTGCGGCTGGCGTTCCCGGCCGTCAGACAACTCATTTTGAGAGTTCATTTTCGCCCTGAAAGCGCCCAAAAACCGTTTCGCCCGCAGCGCCGAAGAGAACGACGTTGTAGATTTCGGGTTTGCCGCCCTCCATGCCGGGCGAGCCTATGGGCATGCCGGGAACAGCCAATCCCACCGCCTGGGGTCGCTCAGCCAGCAGGCGCTTGATGGCGGCGGCGGGGACGTGACCTTCAATGACATAACCGTCGATTTTGCCCATGTGACAGGATCGCAAAGCCGTTGGCACGCCCCACTCCGTTTTTAACGCGGTTAGACTACCCCTATCGATCACGTCCGTTGCAAATCCCGCCGCCGAGAGATGATCCGCCCACTTTTGGCAGCAATCGCATGTCGGGCTCTTGTAAATTGCAATTTTGGGCTTTTCGTCCGCAATTAATGGGGCCGACGCCGCTAATGCAAATGCCGCCGCACCGCTCGCAAACGCCCGTCTCGTGATGTCCCGCATGTCTCCAATCCTTAGGTTAACGCATTTTTCGTCCAAGAACTTCAATGAGTTCGGCCACCTTTCGGCGTTGGTCTTCAGCGTCGCCGCTGGCGATCGCATGCTCGACGCAATGACTCACGTGATTGCGCAGCAACTCCTCCTCGACCTTGCCGAGCGCGGCCCGCGCCGCCGATATCTGCGTGATGATGTCGATGCAATAGCGATCCTCATCAATCATGCGCGCTAAACCCCGCACCTGACCCTCAATCCGGCTCAACCGCGCCAGGCATTTCTGCTTTATTTCCTGATCCATGGAACTTTCTTACCCTGCCGGGGTATTTGTTGCAAGTCTCGCGTCCGCGACAACTGTCGCAGGTCACGGGTGGAAGCAGTCGTTCAAGGAGGTATAAAATGCATCACGATTATAAGCTCTCATCGGACATGTAAGCCTGCATCGACGAATGTCTGCGCTGCCATTCCATCTGCCTCGGCATGGCGATGAGTCATTGCTTGGAGGTTGGCGGCAAACATGTCGAACCCATGCACTTTCGGTTGATGCTGACCTGTGCCGAAGCCTGCCAGGCCGCGGCGAATTTTATGCTTCTTGGCACCCATCACTACAAACATATGTGCGCGGAATGCGCCGATGTCTGCGAGGACTGCGCCAAAAGCTACGAACAGGTTGGTGACATGAAGGACTGCGTCGACGCTTGCCGCCGTTGCGCCGAAAGCTGCCGCCGCATGGCGGCTTAACTCATTAAAAGGAAAAACCACTATGAACCGCATAACTTTTACTGCGCTCAGTTTAGGTCTAATTTTCTCAACCTCTGCGATTGCACAATCTAATATGATGAAATCCGCCGTCGATTTGCCCGCAGCGTGCACCTCCGCTTCGATGAGCAAAATAACCATACCGCAAAAGCCACCCATGATGATGATCGACGGTATGAACGAGACGCAAAAGGCATTTCACATGGCGATGATTAAATGGAGCCAGCCATGATGCAGGGGATGATGATTAGCGATCCAGACATTGCATGGGCGTGCTCGATGATCCCGCATCACCAGAGCGCCATCGATATGTCCAAAGCGGTGCTGAAAACTGGCAAGAGCACCGAGACGAAAGCTATGGCCGAAAAAATTATCAGCAAGCAGGAAAAAGAGATCGTGCAATTGACAGAGTTGCTTGAAAAACAAGCAAAACGCGCTGGCAAGTAACCTTCGCTACCAATTTCGTTCGCAACAATAGTAGAGAAAGTAGCCGGCCGCTTAACGGCGCGGCTACAACGTGCCTACTTACCGTTCTTCGCCAACCACGATTTCATGAAAGCGATCTCAGACTCTTGTGATTTGATAATTTCCGTGGCGAGCTTTTTCAGCTCCGGGTCTTTCCCATATTGCAGCACAACTTTGGCCATATCGACCGCGCCTTTATGATGCGGGATCATGCCGCGCGCGAAATCGACATCCGCGTCGCCGGTGAAATCCATTGTCATATCTTTGTGCATTTTGTCGTTCACCGCCTTGAACGCTGCGGCTGCGTCGTTCAAGGGCGCCTTCATATCCATTTTGCTATGGTCGCCATGGTTCATCTGCGCGAACACCGCGGCGGTTGCGATGCTAGTAAAGATCGCGCTTGCTATCAAAGTCCGAAATTTCATAGGTGTCTCCAACGGGTTGTGTTGTTGAATTAATCGACGGTGAAACGGGCCTGCGTGATGTGACCGTCAGCGCTTGTCACGGAGACGGCGACGACAGCGCCTTTCTCAAGAGGCGCGGCAAGCGGGGCGGCGAGCTTGTCTGATCCGTCCGGCGCAAGCGTAATCTGCGTCGTCTTCCCGCCGCTTTGAATAATGATCCGGCCTTTGGCGCCTGTCGCGGGATCGCTCGTGTAGATTTTGACGTCCGTCGCCGATGGGACAAACTCCAATTTGTGGCCTTTGTCGGTGGCCATTTTGCCGCCATTTGGACCTTTGGCGCCGTCTTGCGCATGCGCCGGGACAGCGCTCAGCGATAGCATGATCGCTAACATGACCGTTTTCAGTTTCATGATGTTTCACTCCTTGTTGTTGAAGTCAGAAGGCTTCGGCGAGGCCGCCCGCGCGCTGTCCCTCGATGAGATTTTCAAGCGGGCGCTGGCCGAGTTTCAAAAACAGAACGGGCGTCAGCATGGTGTCGAGGATGGTGGATGAGATCAGCCCGCCTAGGATCGTCACGGCCACCGGGTGCAGGATTTCCGTGCCCCGCTCGCCCGCGCCGAGCACCAGCGGAATGAGCGCCAACCCCGCGCACAGCGCCGTCATCATCACCGGGGTCAGCCGCTCCAAGCTCCCGCGCACGATCATCGCCCGCCCGAACGTCTCGCCCTCATGCAGCGCCAGATTGATGTAATGGCTGATTTTCAGGATGCCATTGCGCGCGCTGATGCCCGCCAGCGTGATGAAGCCAATCATGCTGGCGACGGAGAGCGGCTGGTCGGCGAGCCACAGCGCTACGACGCTGCCGATTAGCGCCAGCGGAATATTGGCCATGATGATGCCCGCCAGCACGGCGGAGCGATAGCGCGTGTAGAGCACGAGGAAAATCAGGATGAGCGAGATGATGGACAGCCCCGCAATCAGCGTCGCCGCTTCTTCCTGCGCCTGAAACGTGCCCTCCAGCCGCACCGTGTAGCCCGGCGGCAGCGCGGCGTCGGCGATCACTTGCCGGATTTGCGTGATGAGCGCCGCCATATCGCCGCCGCCATTATTGCCGAACACGACGATGCGGCGTTGACCGTTCTCGCGCTGTATCTGGTTCGGCCCGTCCGTCTCCTCCACGTCGGCGATCAGGCTCAAGGGGATGGCGCCTGCGGGGGTGGAGACCAGGAGGCCGGAAAGCCCCTCCGTCGAGCGGTCGGTTTCGGCTAGCCGCATCACCACGTCGAAGCGCTTCACGCCGTCGATGACCTCCGAAACCTTGCGGCCGTTGGAGAGCGTCTCCAGCGTCTCGGTGATGGCCGAGGGCGCGATGCCGTGCAGGCTCGCGCGCTCATAATCGACGCGCACTTGCAGTTGCGGGATGCGCACCTGCTTCTCCACCTGCAAATCCACCAGCCCCGGCACGCTCGCCAATTGCTGGCGGAAGCGCTCGGCCAGCGCCCGCAACGTGTCCGCGTCCGGCCCGAAGATTTTCAGCGCGATCTCGGCGCGGATGCCGGACAGCAGGTGGTCGAGCCGGTGCGATATCGGCTGGCCGACATTCACAGCGACGGGGAGCGCGGAGAGCCTTGAACGGATATCGGCGAGAATTGCCTCTTTCGAGCGTGCGGATGGCTTCAAGTCCACGTCGATCTCGCTGGAATGCACGCCTTCCGCATGCTCATCCAGCTCGGCCCGGCCGGTGCGGCGGCCGACGGATTTCACCTCCGGCACGCCCAGCAGCAGCCGCTCGGCGACGAGCCCGAGGCGGTGCGACTCGGCGAGTGAAATGCCGGGGTTATAGATCGCGCTTATCGTCAATGTGCCCTCGTTGAACGGCGGCAGGAATGAGCGCGGCAGCAAGGTTGCATAATACGCCGCGCCCGCGACCGCTATCGCGGCGAGACTGACCAAAAACGCGGGCCGGTCGAACGCCCAGTTCAGCAAGGCGCGATTGCCCGTCTTGAGCTTGCGCACAAGCAGGCCGTCATCGTGCGCTAACGCCGTTTCGTCATCGCCGGGCTTGACCCGGCGATCCAGAAGAGGGCGAGGCTGCCGCCCCAGCAAATAATACGCCAGCACCGGCGTGAGCGTGATGGCGGTGACGAGGCTCGCCAGGATCGACACGATATACGCCACGCCAAGCGGCGAAAACAGCCGCCCCTCTATGCCGGAGAGCGCGAACAGCGGCACGAAGACCAGGATAATGATCATCGTGGCGTAAACGATGCCCGAGCGCACCTCCTGGCTCGCCTTGGCGATCACCTCCAGCGGCGCACTAGGGTTGGGCAGCGCGGCGTTTTGTTTCAAACGCCGGATAATGTTCTCCACATCCACCACCGCGTCATCGACCAGCTCGCCGATGGCGATGGCGAGGCCGCCAAGCGTCATGGTGTTGATGGTGACGCCCATCCACTGGAACACGATGACGGTGACGAGGATCGAAATCGGGATGGCGGTCAGCGAAATCGCCGTCGCCTGCCAGTTCAGCAGGAACAGAAACAGGACGATGGCGACGATGATCCCCGCCTCGATCAGCACCCGTTGCAAATTGGCGAGCGATGCCTCGATAAACGTCGCCTGCCGGAACTGCACGTTCGTCACGGTGACGCCTTCAGGCAGCGTGCGCTGCACGTCGGCAAGCGTCGCCTCAATGGTTTGCGTCAGCGCGATGGTGTCGGCGCCGGGCTGCTTCTGCACCGACACGATGACGGCGGGCTTGCCCTGATAGCCCGCATCCCCGCGCTTCACCCTCGCGGCGAACTCCACGCTCGCCACTTGCCGCAACAACAATGGCTGCTCGCGGCGATAGGCGACGACGGTGTTCTTCAAGTCATCCAGCTTGGTCGTCAGCCCGATATTGCGGATCAGAAATTCGCGGTTGTATTGATCGACGAAGCCGCCGCCGGTGTTGGCGCCAAACTTCCTGATCGCCGCCTCGATATCCTCCGCCTTCACGTCCAGCGCCTGCATCAGCGCCGGGTTCGGCGTCACGCGGTATTGCCGCACCTCGCCGCCGATGGGGATGACCTGGGAGACGCCGGGGATGGCGAGCAGTTGCGGGCGCAGCGTGAAATCGGCGATCTCGCGCAAATCCATGGGGTTGGCTGCATCGCTCGCGACCGCGATCAGCAAAATCTCGCCCATGATGGATGAAACCGGCCCCATCTGCGGAACGACGCCCGCGGGCAACTGGCTTTGCAGCCCGGCGAGCCGTTCGGCGACAAGCTGGCGGTTGCGATAAATATCCGTGCCCCATTCGAACTCGACATAGGTGATCGACAAGCCGACGCCCGACACCGACCGCACCCGCGTGACGCCCGGCATGCCGTTCATCGTCGTCTCGATGGGGTAGGTGACAAGCTGCTCCACTTCGGGCGGCGCCAGTCCCTCCGCTTCCGTCAGCAGCGTGATGGTCGGCTTGTTGAGGTCGGGGAACACATCGACGGGGATGCGCGGCAAGATGAAGCTGCCGTAAGCCACGAGCAGAATGGCGGCGGCGATGACGAACAGCCGGTTGTTCAGACTGGTGCGCACAAGGAAATTAAACATGACCGCCTCCGCCAATTCCGTCATGGCCGGGCTTGACCCGGCCATCCACGCCATATCGGGAAATTTCGGGCATTTCAGGCATTTCGCTGGATGGCCGGGTCAAGCCCAGCCATGACGATAGAGGTGCGCTTTGGTCTCGCATCTCAGCGCACCTGGTTGAGCAGTTCGGCGGCGCGCACCACGACGCGCGCGCCCTCCTCGATACCGCCAAGCACGAGCACGCTTTGACCATCGACCGGCTCGATGCGCACGAGGCGCGGCATAAACCGCTCCGGCTCCAGATGCTCGAACACCAGCGTCTCGCCATTGGCGCCGCGCACCACGGCCTCGCGCGGCAGCACCTTGCCAGTGACAGTTTTATCGCGCTGCGCCAGCACGGTGACGGGAAGGCCAATGCTCAGGTTTTCCGCCGTCTCCACCGAGAACTGAAGCTGCGTCGCGTGCTGTTGCAGCGCACGGCCTTTGCCCTGGAAGGTAAGCTTCAGTGGCTTGCCACCCTCCAGCAGCGCGTGGCCACCGGTGATGCCATCCGCATTGCGCGGATCGAAGGCCAGCGCCTCCACCCAGAAGCTCGACGGGGCTATGACTTGGAACAGCACGTCGCGCGCCTCCACCACCTGGCCGGGCACTGCAGTCGCAGTCGCGATGACGCCATCGACCGGCGCGCGCAGCACCTCCCGCTCGCGCTGGGTGTTTTTGATCGTCGCCTTCCTGCGCTTCAGCCCGTCAAGTTCTACCTTCGCGTCATCGAGCGAGGCTTGCGCGACAGCATTGCTTGCAATGAGGCGCTCAAAGCGTGAGATTTTGGCTTCGGCCAGCGCGATCTGCTGGTCGATTTCGCCAGAGCGCTCCGCCAGGTCCGAGTAGTCACCGGTCGCGATAGGCGGCTCGATCTCGGCAAGGATTTCGCCCTTTTTCACCGCCTGTCCAAGCTTGGGCAACCCGCCTGCAACCACAGAAATCCGGCCGCCATTGACGCTTTGCACAAGCCCCGAGCGGTTCGGATCGGCGATGATGCGCCCGATCAGCCGCAAACCGGGCTGCACCGAGCTGGTTTTCACAATGGCCGTGCGGACTGCGAGGAGCCGCTGCGTCGCCTTGGGCACGAACAGCGCGCCGTCTTCCAGGCGGCGCGGCACGTCACCGGTCAGGGCAGCATTGGACGCCGCTTTTTTATCTTTATCGTCGCCATGGTTGTGGCCCTCGTGCGCGTGCGCCTGTGTGACGGGAAGCGCAACAGCTAGAGCCAGAATGATGACCGCAGTGGCTGATGTCTTGCGTCCGCCCCTCAATAAAACACCCAGGATGAGACCGCCGATGAACAATCCAAGTGCGTAGCTCCAGGCGGGAAAGCTCGCAAGGAAGACCCGATCAGTCCGTCGAACTTGCTGGAGTGCGTCGTCCTGGTTGGCCGGTATTATAAGCGAGCCAATCAGCAGATCGTCTCCGGAAGGCCCGCTTATCGTGGCGATCACCTCGTACTGCCAGGCCTTGCGTAGGGGCCCGGCTTCGGCTGTGTAGGTTCCGTCGGGCGCCAGCTTTGCATCGATGGCGGCGTCGCCGATCGTGAAAGAAATTTTCGCGTCCGTCACCGGCGCATTGTCCGCCGTGCGATCGACGAACACCTTCAGATCGCCGTCCTTAAAAACGGCGACGAGTTGATAAAGCTCAGATTGTAGCGTTAGCCTCGGCGCGGCGGTTAGAGACTGGGCGGTTGGCTTCTTGCCATGGTCATGCCCCTCATGGGCGAGCGCCGCGCCGGCGCTAATGACGCCGAGCGTGAGCAGGACGATCATGACGGCTGTCGCGGCGCGATGCACGGTCAACGCCTTAGCCTCAGAACATAAAATGGATATCATCGTGACCTTAAATCATGGACGCGCCCGAACGGAGGAAAAGCGCTCGCTTTAAACATTTAGATACGGGTATTGGGTTTATTGAACGAATTTAGCGTATGCTATTCCCATCAAGACACATCACGCTCCGTTACCTAACGTAGATACGTGACCGAATGATTTCTGCTTTGTTACAGAGTGTTGCTATACCAGAGAAGTTCCTGCATTCAATAACATGTGAACAACAGCGCGGCACTTTAACGGGCGCAAAACGCCAGTCCGCTGCGTTTACCGAGCGAAAGGCGCGGCATGATACAGGCCGACACCTCCTCTGAACAACGATTATTGAAAACATGCCGTTGAAAAGTACCCTATACGGGTATAATATAATCCCATATTTGTTTCATGGAGGTTGACATGGACGTCAGGACGAGCGGGCAAACGCCGCATTCGGCTCATTCATCCTGCGCCAAAAAACACGGCGCCAACGCATCTGAAGGCGCAGCGATTGACCCGGTCTGCGGGATGAGCGTTGATCCGCACACCGCCAAGCATCACGCTGATTTTGGCGGGCAGCCCTACTATTTCTGCTCCGTGGGCTGCAAAACCAAGTTTGAGGCCGATCCGGCCAAATATCTGGGGCCGAAGGCTGAGGCCGAGCCGGTTCCAGAAGGGACAATTTACACTTGCCCAATGCATCCGCAAATCCGCCAGGAAGGCCCGGGATCATGCCCGATCTGCGGTATGGCGCTGGAGCCGGAACTTGTGACGGCGGAGGCGACCGAGAACCACGAACTCACCGATATGACCCGCCGGTTCTGGATCGGGCTGGCGCTAGCCATTCCGGTGCTATTCCTTGAGATGGGCGGACATCTAACGGGATTGACGGATCGCATCGGCCAGCAAAACTCTAACTGGCTGCAATTTGTGCTCGCCACGCCGGTGGTGCTTTGGGCAGGGTGGCCGTTTTTCGAGCGCGGCTGGCAGTCGCTTAAAACCCGCAACCTCAACATGTTCACCCTGATCGCCATGGGCACCGGCGTGGCGTGGATTTACAGCGTCATTGCAACCCTCGTGCCGGGTCTGTTTCCGGCAACTTTCCGCACCACAGAAGGCGCGGTTCCAATTTATTTCGAAGCCGCCGCAATTATCACTGTGCTCGTTCTTCTCGGCCAAGTGCTGGAACTCAGGGCGCGAGAGCAAACGTCCGGCGCAATCCGCGCGCTTCTCAACCTTACGCCAAAGACTGCGCGAAGGCTTGGCGTCAACGGCGATGAAGAGGATGTTGCAGTCGAACTGGTTATAGTCGGCGACGCCCTGCGCATCCGGCCGGGCGAGAAAATACCCGTGGATGGAGCCGTGAGCGACGGCAAGTCCTGGGTGGACGAATCTCTAGTGACGGGCGAGTCGGCTCCGGTCGAGAAAAATCCTGGCGATAAGGTGATCGCGGGCGCTGTCAACCAGACGGGCGGCTTTATCATGCGCGCCGAGCGGATTGGGCGAGACACCATGCTGGCACAGATCGTCCAGATGGTGGCCAATGCGCAGCGCAGCCGCGCGCCTGTGCAGAGGCTTGCCGATCAAGTATCCGGCTGGTTCGTGCCCGCCGTGATTGCAATTGCCGCGGCGGCGTTCGTCGCTTGGTCGATCTTTGGGCCTGAGCCACGTTTCACGTATGGCTTGGTCGCGGCGGTGTCCGTCCTCATCATCGCCTGCCCGTGCGCTCTGGGGCTCGCCACCCCAATGTCGATCATGGTGGGCGTCGGGCGCGGAGCTCAACGCGGCGTGCTCATCAAGAACGCCGAAGCGCTGGAGCGGCTGGAAAAGGTCGACACCATAATTCTTGATAAAACCGGCACTCTGACTATGGGTAAACCGGACGTAACCGCGATCAAGGTCAGCAACGGGTTCGGAGACGATGACGTGCTGCGTCTGGCCGCCAGCCTGGAGCGCGGTAGCGAGCATCCTTTGGCAGCGGCCATTGTCAAGGCGGCCGAGCAGCGCGGCCTGGCTTTGAGCGCCGCTTCAGACTTCGAAGCGCTTACGGGTAAAGGCATCGCTGGCAAGATTGATGGGGTCGAAGTGCTTGTCGGGAACGCAAGTCTTTTGAAAGACCGCGGAATAAACCCTGACGGGCTCGAAGCAGACGCCGATGCGCTGCGGCGCGACGGGGCGACAGTCGTGCTCGTGGCTCATGACGGCGCGGCCGCCGGCGTCATCGCAGTCGCCGATCCGATCAAGGAAACCACATTGCCAGCGCTGGCCGCGATGCGCGCCGATGGTCTTCGCGTCGTCATGGTGACCGGCGATAACCGGACTACGGCCGAGGCCATCGCGCTGAAGCTGGGCATCACCGAGGTTCAGTCAGAGGTTTTGCCCGCCGATAAAGCGCGCATCGTGGCGCGTCTTCGCTCTGAAGGCCGCATTGTCGCCATGGCGGGCGACGGCGTGAATGACGCGCCTGCGCTTGCCGCCGCTGATGTCGGCATCGCCCGGGGCACCGGAACGGATGTCGCGATGGAAAGCGCGGGCATCACGCTGTTGCGAGGCGATTTAATGGGGATTGCGAGAGCGCGGGCTCTGTCGAAAGCGGTGATGCGCAATATCCGCCAGAACCTGTTCTTCGCCTTTATCTATAACGCGGCTGGCGTGCCCGTCGCGGCGGGCACTCTTTACCCATTCCTGGGAATTCTGCTTTCGCCCATGATTGCCGCCGCCGCAATGGCGTTATCATCCGTCAGCGTGATCGCCAACGCGCTGCGCTTGCGTTCGGCTTCGGTTTGAGGCCAGGCTTTTGTCGGGCAAGTTCGTTTTGTCAGGACTGGGAGCGCTGTCGTAGGATAATCGGACGCCATCCCGCGACAGACGCTCCGACAAGCGCCTCAGCCGTTGATGTGCAGTGCTGTCGATTGCGTGACGATGATTTATGAAGATTTGGATCGTCCTTAGTTTACACTGACCACGGATAACTCGAACAATTTTATCTTCGACATGGGGCGCGCTGAGGAAATTTAGCTCACCATGCACGGCAAGCCTGATGTGCCGGTTTCCCTGGTTGTGGTCACGCTCAGCCTCCAAATCCACGGCGACCACCGGCGGACAGAACGATCGCAAAATCACCAACGCCAGCGCCACACAGAAACCAGTGGCTAGCCCCCAAACCAGACCAGAACACAAAACGCCGAGCAAAGCCGCCAGATACGCGACGCCTTCGGCGCGGTTCCAGTCCCATGCTTTGCGGAACTCCGAGACCCGAAGCTGCGAGACGCCAGCCACGAAAATCATGGCTGCAAGCGCGGCCTGCGGGACAGCGGTCAACACGCTTGGCGCAACGATGATAATCGCCAAGACGCCAAATGCCGTAAACAGGCCAGCAAACGGCGTAACGGCCCCGGCGTCGATGTTGACCGCCGAGCGGGCGAGGCCACCGGACACGGGGTAGCCGCCCGTGAGGCCTGAGGCGACATTCGCTGCGCCCATAGCGAACAGCGTGTTTTCTGAAGCGGGGATAGCGCCACGATTTTCCGCGAGCTTTGTCTCGACCGACCAGGATTCGATCATAATGACGAGCGCGACGGTCAAGCCCGCGCTTATGATCGGCCCGGCCCGATCTGCGGCGAAGGAGGGAAATCCCCAATACGGCAATCCATGCGGGATATCGCCAACGACTTGGACGCCAGGCGCGCCGCCAAGACTGCCCGCCCAGACCACGAGAGCGGCGCCGATGACGACAATAAGCGGCATGAGCTGGGCCAGCCATTTCGCAGCGGCGGGCGGCGCCGCGAATAGGCCTGCGACGCCCGCGCTAAGCCTGCTCCGGTTGGCGAGTAATGCAATGGCGATCAACGCGATCACCAGTGTGGACGGATGTGCGCTGGCTGTAGTTTTCATCAATGCGTGCAGTAGTCCTAACGCAGACGATACAGGTTCCAGTCGCAAGCCCAGAAGCGCCGGCAATTGGTAGAGCGCGACGAGCAGCGCGAGACCGGCGGTAAAGCCGTTCAAAACCGGCTGGCTGATATAGCGGAGAAAGCCGGATAGGCCGATCGCCGCGAACAGGATGAGGAAGAGACCTGCGACAAGCGTGACGGCCAGAACGCTGGCAATAAAGTCCGGCGATCCAGGACTTCCGATTGGCAAGACCGCCCCGAGCGTTGCAAGCGCTGCGGCGGGCGTCGGCCCGGGCGAAACAAACCGGCCCTTTGCAAAAACGGCAAAGACGACAAGCGGGGCCAGGCTGGCGTAAAGGCCCATTACGGGCGGCACGCCGAGCAGAAGTGCAAATGCCAGGCCTTGCGGGACGATAATGATCGTCACCATCACGCCGGCCGCGATATCGCCGGGCAGCTGCTCCCGGCGATAATCCTGCATCCATCGCGGCGCGATGCGCCAGCCCCCCGCCTGCCCGGTCACATTTGCCCGCCAGGTCATGCCGCATCGCTCCGCCGGGGGCCGGTTTGGACGATCATGGGCATGTCCGCCATCAGCGGCCGCTTCGGACGATAGCGGGGATGCGCGGGATCGCTTTGGACTTGGTCGACAAAGGCTAGAAACGACGCCAACGCCAAGGCGATCTCGCCCGTCGCTCCAATGGCCGTAAAATGATCGCGCCCCGGCAACGTCACCGTCCATCCCGAGATCCACCGTCCAAAGCGCGCGATATCTGGCCAGAGCGGGTCGCGGTCGCCGCAAATGAGGAGAGACGGACACCTTGCATCGGCGACATCGCCGGACAAGTCCGTGCGGTCGGCGGCCACCGACGACCAAAGCGAGTCGATGTCATTTCTGAGGAGTTGATCCTTTAGCGTCTGATTTAGGCGCCGACCGCCTGCCGTTTCGATATGGGCGATCCACCCATTCATATCGTCTCCAAGCGCGTGGCGGAACGCGCTCAGACTTTGCGCATAGCCATGCGCCGCGATGGCGGTCAGGCTCCGGCACCTCTGTGGATGGAAGGCGGCAACGCTCATGGCTATCCAGCCGCCCATCGAATAGCCGCACAGGTCGGCGGAGGTAACGGAAAGCGCGTCGAGCACCACGACCACGTCCGCAGCCCGTTTATGGTCGGCATAGGCTTCGACGTTATAGGGTTTTTCGCTCGCGCCATGGCCTCTCGCATCAATCAGGATGACGCGCCGCCCCATCTGAAGGAGCCGTTCGGCCAGACCGAATGCGCGCCACGTCTGCCGGTCGCCCGCCAGGCCGTGCAGTAGCACGAGGGGCGGGCCCTCGCCCTCGGTTTCATAAGCGATTTCGACGCCGTCGGGCGCAGTCACGAAGCAGGTCATAGCAATGATGTCCTTTGAAGGATTGCCGGTTACCGGACTTTGGTTGAGGAGCGGAACGGCTTGTGGCCGTCCCGTCCCCACATCATCGGCAAAATCGCTGGAAGGATAAGGCGAAGACCCGTGAAAAACGGTGTGCTCGCCGGCGTCGCTGCTGCATGCGGCATGGTCAATCTGGTGAGCGTACGGGTCGGCATCATGACAGCGCCGCCTGAACGCCCAAGCGGCAGCGACCAATTTTTCCACAAAAGCCCTGGCACGCGGGAAAACTCCGCGACATTCGCGATTTATTTATAGTGAAGAGACGGATTCAGATCAGACTAACGAATCGCTTTGCGATCCCATCTCAAATCATCCGGCTCTAGCGTGCCGCGCGGGCGACCGCTTGTCCCGCGATAAGGAGATCGAATGAATCGGCGGGCGCGGGCGTCGCCGTCCTCAAAAGGCGCAAGACTTACGCCGTTGCAAGAACGTCTCAAAGGGCGTCTACCGGCAAATTCGGCGCAGCTTTTGACGGAGGGGCTGTAGACGCTATAGGTGCCCAATTTTCTTGCAGCACCGAGATGAAGGTGCAAACGTGCCGATGCCTTCTCTTCCCTGATAGATGCAGGACGCGCTACGCACGATCTACTACTTCATATTAAGCGGCGCGTTAATTATCCGAATTCGCCGCCCTTGGAATTACGACATTAATATTTTGAACCCCTTTGCGATACTCTTACGATACTATGCGATGAAGAAATTGAGCAAAACATTCGAGAGCGCCTCAGGGTTTTCGTCGACAAGCCAGTGACCGGCCGCCGGGATGACTGCTCCCGTCACGTTGCGAGCGACCGGCTTGAACAACTCTGGCATCCACGCGCCAGCGCTTGCCTCGCCGCCAATGGCCAGAACCGGGCACTCGAGCGGGGTCTGAGCCAGCGCTTTATTATCTTCCGCGTCCTGCCAAACGGCCGCGTAATATTCGATCCCAGCCCGGAGCGCGCCCGGCTTGGAAATCTGCCGGACATACTCCTCGAAATGGGCGGGCGAAATCGCAGCTTCGTTATGCGACAGGTGCCAGAAGAACCAGGTCAGCAATTCGCGCTCACGCCCCCGAAACGCCCATTCCGCGACCTGCGGGACGGTGAAAAACGCCAGATGCCAGTTGGCCCCGGCATCCCATTGTGGAGTTGGGGTCATGAATTGCTCATAGCCGAAACCCGCAAGGCCAAACTCCATGACGGCCAGCCGCTGGACGGCGTCGCGCCACTGCGCGGCAAGGCTGTAGGCGACGCCAGACCCCAGATCGTAGCCTGCGAGGTCAAAGCGGTTGAGCCCAAGCTGTGAAAGTAAGGTCATCACATCCTGCGCCATGGTTTTTTTGTCGTAGCCTGCGGTCGGGATGGATGACCCGCCCGCGCCGCGCAAATCTGGCGCGATGACGGTGAAACGCTCGGCAAGCCGGGGCGCAACCGAATGCCACATCAACGAGTGCTGCGGCCAACCGTGCAACAATACGAGCGGACTGCCCGAACCGCCCATGCGGTAATGCAAAGTGACGCAATCAGAAACGATCGCCTTGCCGTGCGAGAAGTTTTGCCAGGGTGTCATGCCAGCTCCCAAAAGTTAGATTGATGTGAACTTTGTCAGGCTGTCGCCGCATTTGCGCCCGGCCTCGATTGCCGGCAGCGCATCCATCGCATCGGCGAAAACTTCCGGCCCAACGCTGCGATAAGCGCCGATGTCGCGCAGGATAGAAACGACACCCTTAATGTCGAACTCGCCCTCGCCGGGCAGCATGCGATAGCGCAGCAAATCCTCGACGAGGTTCGCGCCGCGCAGCGCCTGTTTCGCATCGGCCAATTGAACCTCGAAGATTTTTTCGCCCGGAATGGTTCGCAGCAATGCGTCGTCGGGCTTGCTGCGGAAATAATGCCACGTGTCGAAGGTGAGGCCGAGGGCAGGAGAATTCACCGCTTTAACGATCTCCCATGCGGGGTTCAGGTCGAAAATGCCCGAAATCGGCATGAACTCCAGGGTCACCCTGAACCCGCGCTTTCCGGCCGATTCGGCATAAAGCCCCAAGGCATCGATCAACTCTGAGGTTTCGTATTTCACGCCAAACGGCTCGACATAGTTGATCGCCTCTGCCTCCAGCGCTTCGGCCATACGGAAAACCTCACCGTCTGAAAAATTCACAAAGCTCAGGTAATCCGCGCCATAGCCATCAGGCAACGCCCAGCGCGGCGCCCACTGGGTATAGGGGTCGATAGCCAGAACCTTCAACGCCGCCGCGTCCAATTTGGCCTTGATCTGCTTGAGGGTTACGCCCTGGCCTTCCCAGTTTTTGATGTCGATCGGAAACAGCGACACATGCGTGAAGTTGCCCGCTTTGGCCGCCTCGATGCGTTCATCGAGCGCTTTCGAGCGCACATTGGCCGCCCAAAGCACGCGACGGAAGGGCGTCTGCTTCGGTGCTGCGAGGAGATGGCTTGCCGACTGAACCAGCGGAACCGCCGCCGCGCCAACGAGAAAGTTTCTGCGGGTTAGGACTGCCATCTATGCTCCGGTGAGTTGCGGGTTGCGGCTAGGCGTGACGCTGGATGAAATCGATAAGGTACGTCGCCACCGCATCCGGCGCTTCCTCCGGGATCAGGTGCCCGCAATAAGGTATGACGCCGCCCTCAACTCTATCGGCGACCAGCTTCATCTGCTCGAACGTGCCCGCGATGCCATATTGCCCGCCAAGCGCCAACACCGGCACGCTCAAGCGCTGCTGCCCCGCCTCCTCCCGCATCTGCTCAGCGGTCTCCAACACGGCGCGATACCAGCCGACCGTGCCCGCAATCGCCTCCGCGCCGCGATAGGTGCGGGCATATTCGTCAAAATCCTGTGGCGTCAGCGCGGCCTTGTTGGCGATCATTGCCGACATGATGAACTCGACGAAGGCGCGCTCCTTGCCCTCCAGCAGCATCTCCGACAGGCCCGGCGTATAGTTGAAACCGAACCACCAGAAGCCGCCGATCGGCGCGCGGAAAATCGTGTAATCATCCAGATTGAAGCCGGGCAGCGGCTCGTCGAAATAGCCAAGGCCCGAAACCTCGTCGGGGTGTTCCGCCGCATAAAGGAAGGCTGGCAGCGCCCCCATGTCATGGCCAACGACGAATGGACGGCTGAGGCCGAGATGCGCGGCAAGGGCGCGAATGTCCTCTTTGAGCGTTCGGCCGTCATATCCTGTCGCGGGTTTGCCCGACTCGCCGTAACCACGCATGTCGGGCACGATGACGGTCGCTTTTTCCGCCAGCAGCGGCGCAACCTTGCGCCAGCTATAAGCTTTCCCCATCCAGCCATGCAGCAGGATGACGGCGGGGCCGCTGCCGGCGCTCCAATATCGGAGGCGCACGCCATTGACTGTCGCATGGTGATTCTGGAAATTATTCCAATTTTGCATGAAAGAACCCATCTATCGGTGATACGGGAAAATACGTTGAGCAGAAAATCATCACCTGTGCTGACAATCAATAAAAATGATTATGTCTATGCATGACGAAGCGCCGCAGGGCCCCATGAAGTGGACCGGATACGTCATAAGCCAGCTCGCTGGCGGAATGCGTCAGGCCACGGCCGAGGCGCTTGCGCCGCTAGGGCTGAACCCGATCCTGTTCGGTTGCCTTGAAGCCATAGCGGTGGCTGGGCCGCTATCTCAGGTGGCGCTTGGCCAGATGATCCGCGTTGATCGCACCACGATCGTGCAACTCCTGGACACACTGGAGGCGGCGGGTCTCGCTGAACGCAAGCCTGACCCGAGCGACCGGCGCGTGCATGCCGTTTGTCTGACGGAGCTGGGTTTTGAGCGCCTCGAAGGCGCCCGTGCAGCGGCTCACGCGGCTGAAGCCGCTTTCCTCGCGCCTCTCTCTGATGAAGAACGTAAGGCGCTGGTCAGCGCCTTACGCAAGCTTTATGAGGCAAAAACGGACGCGTCATGCCAGGGTTAGGAGAGCTTGGAGCTAAATTTCCCATATCGCTGGTCTGTCAAGACGGACAGACAGTTTGATCTGATAAACTATCCAGAATGCCTGGGATGGTGAGCGCCGCTCGCAGAGCCACCACAGGCGTTGGAGATGTACTATTGCTTCGAAACTTTCGGGTATGGCGGGAGCACGAGGTCTTTGTGCACGATAACCCGCAATAGCCAGCCGGGCCTCACCTTGATGGTGGGCTGAACATTAAGATTGCGTTCGAAGACTTTCTGGCCGGCGCGGTTCGCGGCGTCGCCGCCGCCGTCGCGCAGAGCGGCGGCCAAATCGTCATCATCGCTTGAGGACAGCTCCGCTCCGGCACTCAGCAGCGTCGCCAGCACGGCGCCCTGGAACAGTTTCCAAGCATGATGATCGACGCGGTCGGTTAAACCGGCGCTGCCGCCGACGTCCGTGGCCGGCAGGTTGTCGATGACGATCGAGGATCCATCGGGACGGATGAGTCGCTGCCAGACCACGAGCGCGCGGTTCTGGCCGAAGCCGATACGGGCGTCATAACGGCCGATCAGACGCGAGCCTTGCGGGATGAGGAGATGGCGCCCGGTCCTGGTGTCATAGACCGGCTCGGTCACCTGGGCGATGACGAAGCCGGGCAAGTCCGAGTTGAGCCCCGTAACAAGACTTGCGGCAATCACCGTGCCGGCCATGATCTGAAAGGGCGAGACAGGCGTTTGCAGCGAGTGCGGGTTCAGGACGTCGCGGCCTGGGCCGGTCTTGAGAAAGCTCAGATTGGCGCTCTGTTCGGCGGCGGTCTCGGCGCCGTGGCCGGTCAAGCCTGGCGTTAGCGCCGCAAAGGACGACGCGCTATCCGGCGGTCCTCCGGTTGCGCGCATGTCGCCTTCTCTTGGCGGCGCCTTCGCTTGAGTGTTTGCCCCGCCCCGAAGCGGGAAAAACAGGCCCGCCTTTCGCGCGTCCGCCTCCAGCCGTTCATCGTCCGCCCCGCCGTCAAGGGCAGCGCCGGGTCTAACCTCCGCGAACGGTCGTAACGCCCCATCCGGCAGCCCATCGTCGAAAGGCTGTTTCGGCTGGCTGTCGGCCGGTCGGGGGACACGGTCATAATCCGTCGGTAACCGCTCGAGGCCTTCGGCCCTGGGTTTGGTCTGCGGCGCGTATAATTCTTGCACCGCGCGGGGCCGAAACCAGTCCGGCGGATCGAGGGAGAGAAGCACCAGCGCCGCCAGGACAAAGATGATCCCGGCGATGACACCAGCAACCATAATGCGGCTGAGTTTCGCAACCGGCGCGGGCCGTGCGCGCAGGTCGAGCGCCTCGGCCCCGTCGTTCGAATCCGGCCGGTGCGGCGGGGGCTCGCTCATTTCCACATCTCCCGCCATGCCGCATCGGTTCGGATGATGCGCACCACCCGCTGGGGCGCCTCGCCCAAGCGCAACTCGGCGGCGGCGAACAGGCGGTCGACGATATAAGTCGCGCCCTGCACGCGGTAATTGACGAGCGCCGGCTGGCCGGTCTCGCCAAGCACGAAGAGCGGCGGCGACTCGCCGCGTGCGAGCCCGGCGGGGAAGCGGATATAGACCTTCTCGCCGTCGTCGAACACTTGGGCGGGGCGCCAGGGCGCGTTGCCTTCGATGCGGTAGCGGAACTGCAACCGTTCAAGATTGACCCCCGTTTGCGCGACAGCCTCGGCGGCGATCGCCGCCGAGGCGGCCTGCTGCTTGCGCCGGATCAATTCGGTCTCGGGATATGTCCAGGACAGCGAGGCCATATAGGTGGCGTCAGTCGAATGCGCCTCGATGTGATAGGTGCGCCGGTTGGTCGTGATGACAAGATTGGTCGTGAGCCCTTTGGCCGATGGCTTGACGAGGATATGAACGCGCGCCGCCGCGCCCTCGCCGCTGGTCGTATCGCCGATGATCCAGCGCGCCGTGTCTCCGGCTGACACCGCAATCAGGGTCTCACCAGCCTCCAGCGCGATATCGCAGACCTGCATGGGCGCGGCGTAGAGCTGGTAGAGCGCGCCCGGCGTGAAGGGATAGACCTGGATGGCGTTGATATAGCCGTCTTTGGCGGGTTCGATTTTCGCCGCGCGGTTGGCGTCCTCCACATCGACCTCAGGAGCAGGGGCCTCTTCGCTTGGTTGGGGTTCCGCGTCCCCGTCCGGTTCGGGCGCCGGCTTCAATTGCCCGGGCAGCGGCAGCGGCTCCGGCGTGGGCACAAACTCCGTCTGCGGTTTCGGCTCATCGATGCGTTTGGCCTCGCCAAACACGGTGTTGTCGAGCGGGATCTCCGCGACCTTGACCCGGGTGCAGGCGGGCGCGGCGAGCATCGCCAGCGCGATGCAGAGTTTGAGAGACCGGCTCATTGCGGCGCTCCGGGAATGACGTCCTCGCTCCAGTTGAAGCTGGTGATGAACAGACCGAGCGGGTTCTTGCGCAGCAACTCTTCCGTGCGCGGCGTCTCGATCTGAACGGTAAAAAGACCCGTGAAGCGCTTGGCGCCCGCGCCGGCGCCGTTCTCGAAGCTTTTCTCCTCCCAGCGCAGCTGGAAGGAGGACGGCGAGGCCCTCACCGCGCTGGTCACCTCTACGGAGACCGTTTTCTGCCCGACCTGGGCGAAGGGATCAGCGCTTCGGGCATATTCGTTGAGCGTCACCGCCGCTTCGCGGCCGACGAGATCATAGGCCTTAAGCCAGTTCTGCCGGACGATCACGCCGTCGCTGGAAAGCGAGCGCACCTGCTCGACGAACCGCGCCAATTGATAGGCGATCTGCGCGTCAGTCGGCGCGTAAGCGGCGCTGGCCGGCCCGACGGCGCGGATCTCGCCTTTGGTGCCGATCTCGACGACATAGGGCGTGACGCGGCTGCGGCTCGCCTGATGGATGAGGCTAGCTGCAAGCCCCATCGCCAGCCCAAGGCAGCCAAACGCCATCAGCCGCCAGTTCTTGGCCTGGACGCGGGCCGAGCCGATGCGCTCGTCCCAGACTTGCGCCGCCTTCTGGTAGGGCGTCACGGGCTGCGGCGTGCGCCCGTAGCGCAAGGTCGAGCGTTTGAAACGCATGGGTTCGATCTCCACTAATCTTTGGATGTCAGGCTCGGGCCAGGGCTCATCCCCGGCCGGTCGCCGTCGCGCACGGTGTGGGCGAGCGCCGTCGCCGCATTGGCGATGCGCTGACAGCGGGCGAGGCGCCTCGCCCAGGCGGGCGCGCCGCCCTGGTGGGACGACGGGTCGCTGGAGGGTTCAGCCGCCGCTGCGGCGTCATTGGGGCCCGTCGCCCGGTAACCATAGGCGGCCCCTTGCGCGTAAGCGTCCGACACCGGTTCGCTGACGCTTGAGGCGGCCCGTCGCATCGGCTCCGCGATGGCGGCGCTCGCCAGCCCCCTGACGCCGCCGGTTTCATAGGCGGCGGAGGCCGCGCCGGTCATCGAGGCCGCAGCCTTGACGGCGCCGCCGCCCAAGCGCGCTCCAGCGCTGATCCCCGCGGCCGCAAGCGAGGCCCCGCCGATGCCCGCCGCGGCAAGCCCTGCCGTCGTGGCGACCGCCGCGCCCGCCCCCAGTTGCGGCGCGCCCGTGATGAGGCCCGCCGCGATGGAGGGCACGAAAATCGCGAGGCCAAAGACGGCGACTGCGCCCAGAATCAGCGCGGCGGCCTGATTGAGCGCGATCTCGCCGGCGATGGGTTTCATGAGTTCGCCGAAGACGCCCGACCCGATGCCGATCACAATGGCCAGCACCATCAGCTTGACGCCGGACGAGATGATATTGCCCAGCACTCGTTCGGCGAGAAACGCGGTGCGCCCGAACAGGGCGAAGGGCACGAGGATGAAGCCCGCCAGGGTGGTGAGCTTGAACTCCAGAATGGCGATGAAGAGCTGCACGGCGAGGATGAAGAACGCTAAAAGCACGATGACCCAAGCGAGCAGAAGGACCGCGATGGTCACGAAATTCTGGAAGAAACTGGTGAAGCCGGCTAGTTCGCCGGCCTTGGCGAGAAGCGGCTTGCCCGCGTCGAATCCGGTGGCGGCGACAAAGCCGGGCCGCATCAGATCGGCGGCCGACAGGCTCGCGCCAGACGCTTTAAGCCCCAGGCCCGCAAATGACTGGAAAACGATCCCGGCCAGACTTTGGAAGTTGTTCAACAGCAGCGCGAAGAAACCGACATACAGCACTTTCTTGATCAGCTGCGCGGGCACGTTATCTTCGCCCGACAGCGCCCAAAACAGACCCGCCAGCGTGATGTCGATGGCGATCAGCACGCTGGTGAGATAAGCGACCTCGCTGGATAGAAGCCCGAAGCCGCTGTCGATATACCGGCTGAAAGTCTCGGTAAAGCGGTCGATGATGGCGAGATCGTCCATGGCGCGCCTTAACTGGCCAACCGGAAAGGGGCCGCCGCGGTTGCGTCCGCCACATCGGGCGGTAAAAGCCGCTGGAGGTCTTCATCGAGGGAGCGGGCGTGACCGCCGCCGGGCGCTGGCGATCCTCGCCCGCGCTTCACCATGGCGAAGGCCGCCTCGAAGCCGAACCAGCTATAAAAATGCGCCAGCGACGGCTCGCAGAACACGGCGATCCGGTCAGCCGCCTCGAAGCGGTGCAGCATGCGCCGCATCAGCCGCGTACCGACGCCTTGTTTGTGGACGTCCGGGTGCACGCCGAACAGGGTGAGATGCACGACCGCCTCGCCCTGCCGCTCGGCGGCGAGCAGCCCGACGACGACGCTCATCGCCGGGTCGATGGCGAGTTCGACGGCGCTGCTTGCCTCAAGCTGGGCGACCAGCGCCTCAGGCGAGGCGCCGAGGCGCGGCCGCGCCTGCCACAGGACGCGCAAAGCGTCAGCGTCAAGGCCGTGCGTGGTGGATTCATAATACAGGTTCATTGGGGAAAACTCCTATCGTCAGGCGCTATCAACGACGGTCGGCATATGCCGAGGCTGTGCCCAGAAAGGTCTGAAAGCGCTGGCGCGCTTCCTCCTGGGTCACCAGATCGCGGGCGCGCGCCGAGGTCTCCGCCCGGGCGGCGGCGGCCAGCAGCGCCTGGGTCTGCAGGGATTGCTTGATGCTGAGCCCGGTTAACTCGTTGCCGGTCTGCGCCGCCTGCAGGCTGCCCTCCGCCGCTTTCGACTGCAGGAGCAGGCTATCCAGCAGGCTCGCATCCGCCGCGATGGCCTCGACGATCTGGGCCTGCGTCATCGCGTTGCGCTTGAACGCCGCGAGCGCCTCGGCCCAGCGCTCGCGCGCCGCCGAGACCGCGGCGTCGCTTGTCAGGGCGCCAAACTCGTTGGGGTAGAGCCGCGCCAGGGCGGTTTGCGTCTCAGCGACGGACAGAGCGACCGCCTCGCCTTCAGCCAGCGTGGCGGCGAGCTGGTTCAAGCTCGCCTGCAGGCGCGGCGACGCGGATTGACCGATGGGCGCCAGATGCCGGTCCATTCGAATGAGCATTTGCGCCTCGTTCTGCAGTTGCTGGACTTGGTTGTTGACGCTCTGCAGAGCGCGCAAGGCGGAGGCCAGATTTTGTTTATAATTCAGGGGATCGTAGACGATGTCCGCTGCAAAGCTGGGCGCCGGAAGCCCGGCGAGCGCGAGCGTCAAAACCAGACCTTTGAAACGGCGGCGGGGACGGCGATTCATGGCGTAACTCCTCGATGTTGCAATCGGCGTGCGCTCAGGCGGCGCGGCGCGGCGCAAGCTTGGCGAACAGATCGGCCTCGAGCCTGGCGTCGAACTTGTCGGCCGACGCCAGCGGCGCGGCCGGGGTCACGGACGGTTCGGCAACCCTGTCGTCGTGCGCAAACGCGGGGCCGGGCCCCGCGAATCCATCGCTCGTTTGCGCGCCAAACCGCATCAGCAGATCGGCGGCCCAGGCCAAATCTTTTGCCTTGAAGAACTCCATCGCGAAGGCGGCGCGCGGATGCTCCTTGAGCAGCCGGTCGAGGAGCCGCTGGTCGGCGGGCGAGCCCGCGCCGCACAGGCTGAGCGCCAAGGGGCCGAGGCCTAATTCGAACAGCCGGTTGCCGCGCGCGGTTTGGGCGTAGTAATCGCGCTTCGGCGTGGCCCGCGCGATGATCTGAATTTGTGCGTCATTCAACCCGAAGCGCTCATAAATCGCCCGCATCTGCGGCTCGACGGCCCGGTCATTGGGGAGGAACAGCCGTGTTGGGCAACTCTCGATCAGGGCGGAGGCGATGGCGGAGCGCTCAATATCGGCCAGACTCTGGGTCGCGAAAACGACGGCGACATTCTTCTTGCGCAGGGTTTTGAGCCAAGCGCGAATGCGGCCAGCGAAGAGCGGGTCATCCAGAAACACCCAGGCCTCATCCAGAATAAGGAGCGTCGGCGGCCCGTCAAACCGCGTCTCCAGCCGGTGAAACAGATAGGTCAGCACCGGCGGGACGAGACGGGCGTGCTCCATAAGCGCCTCGAGTTCCAGATGGAGCACGGGTGCGCTGCTCAGGCTTTCATCCGCGCCGTCGAGCAAGCGGCCGAACGCGCCGTCCAGCGTATACGGCGTCAGCGCCTGGCTCAGCGCATTCGATTGGATGAGAACGGCAAGACCGGTGAGCGTGCGTTCGGCGGGCGGCGCCGCGCTCAGACTTTGCAGCGCCGTCCACACCGCTTGCTTCGCCTCCGGCGTCACGCTCACGCCCTCATGGGCGAGCAGACCGGTGACCCAATCGAGAGCGACGGCCATTTCGCTAGGCCGGTCGATGTCCTTCAAGGGCTGGAGCGATAAGCCACCATCGAGGCTCAGATCGATCGCCTCGCCACCCATGGCGAGACAGGCGGCGCGGGCCGAGCGCCCCTTGTCGAACACGATCACTTGCGCGTCGATGAAGCGGCGGAACTGCAGCGCCAGCGCGCTGAGCAGCACGGATTTGCCCGATCCGGTCGGGCCAACGACCAGCGCATGCCCGACGTCGCCCACATGCAGGTCGAAGCGGAACGGCGTCGAGCCGCGGGTTTTCGTCATCATCAGGACCGGCGCGCGCAAATGGGCGTTGTGGGTTGGCCCGGCCCAGACGGCCGACAGCGACATCAGATGGGCGAGATTGAGCGTGTGGACGATCGGCTGGCGGATATTGGCGTAAGGGTTGCCGGGGAGGCTCCCAAGCCAGGCCTCCACCGCGTTCAGGGTCTCGCGGATGGTGGTGATGCCGCGCGCGCTCACGACGCGCTCGATCGCGAGGAGTTTGTCCTCCGCCGCCCGCGCGTCCGCGTCGCTGACGATAATTGTGGCCGTCATGTAGCCATAGGCGACATCATCAGCGCCCAGCTCCTGCAGGGCCTCGTCCGCGTCAATGGCTTTATTGGAGGCGTCGGCGTCAAGTAGTGCTGTTTCATTGTTGAACATCACCTCGCGCAGAATCATGGCGACGGATTTGCGCTTGGCGAACCACTGGCGCCGCAGTTTGGTGAGTTCGCGGGTCGCCTCCTGCTTGTCGAGGGCGATCCAGCGCGTCATCCAGCGATAGGGGAAGTTGAGGTCGTTGAGGGCGTCGAGCAGGCCGGGGACGGTCGCGCTGGGGAAGCCCAGGATGGTCAGCACGCGCAGGTGCTGATCCCCGAGTTTGGGCGCAACGCCGCCGGTGAGCGGCGTGTCGACGAGGACGGCGTCGAGATAGACAGGCGCGCGCGGCGCGGCGACCGCCATGGGCCTCGCCGAGATGGCGTCATGCAGGTAAGTCAAGGTCTCGGCGTCGCCGAGCCACGCAGCCTCGGGCAGCAAGGCGGCCAGCAGATCGAGGGCGCGGCCGGTCTCGGTCAGGAACCCCGTCAAAGCGGCCTTTGGATCCATAACTGAGGTCTGGCCGGCCCGCTCATAGAACAGGCTCTCGCCGCGCGCCGCCGCGTCTAGCGGCGGCAGGTACAAGAACGTCACATAATAGCGGCTTTCATGATGGCTGCCCGCCGCCTGGAAAGCCTCGCGGCGTTCCTCGTCGATGAGCCAGGAGACCGCATCGGCGAAGCGCCCCGCCGGATAGGCCTGCGCCGCAACCCGCCGCGCCTCGAAGAACAGCGCCCAGCCCGCGCCGAAGCGTTTCAACACGTTGTTCACCCGCGCCGTCACGGCGACGAGTTCGGCCTCCGTGGCGCTGTCGAGATCGGGGCCGCGATAGCAAGCGGTGCGCTGGTAGCTGCCGTCCTTATTGAGGACGACGCCGGGCGCGACGAGGCAGGCCCAGGGGAGGTAATCGACGAGGCGGGTGGCGCGGGATGTGTATTCGGCAAGATTCAGCATGACAGATATCCTTTGTGACGGGCGTGACGGGAAAGAACGGCTGGAAACGCGGGGTCTTTGCGGGCGAGCCAGACGCCGAGCGCGTGACCGGCGACCCAGATCAGGAGACCGGCGAGCCAGAGCCTGAGACCAAGCCCGATGGCGGCGGCGAGCGTGCCGTTGAGGATGGCGAAGGCGCGTGGGCATCCGGCCATCAGCACTGGCTCGGTCAGCGCGCGGTGGAGCGGGATTTCAAAGCCTGGAATGGGAGAACGGGACAAGGGGTACCTCAATCGATCAACGCGCCGCCGGCGAAGGAGAAGAACGACAGGAAAAACGAGGTGGCGGCGAAGGCGATGGTGAGGCCGAAGACGACCTGAATCATCCGCCGGAAGCCCCCGCCCATATCGCCGAACGCCAGACTCAGCCCGGTGACGATGATCACGATGACGGCGATCACCTTGGCGACCGGGCCTTCGATGGAGGCGAGAATCTGGGTCAGCGGCGCCTCCCAGGGCATGCCGGAGCCGGCGGCATGGGCGGGCTGGCATGTCCATGATAAGCTTGTCAGCGCGATTGCAGCGCGCGCTGGCAAGTCGGAAACTTGAAACAGACACCTGGATTGCTTGCGCATGGGCGGTTTATCCTCAGTTGGCGGGGGAACGCGTTTCGAGGGTCAAGCATGCGGCGCGCGCCAGAATTCAGCCATCGGCATAGCCGGGCGAAACGCCGCGTTAGCCAGTGTTTTCGGGATAACGGGTGAAGCGAATGGCATGCGCCAGGACCACAGCCTAAAGCGCGCTGCGGCGATTGCGAGATCTATTCACCGTATACATTGCGTTGTTTAGACTTGTGCGTGCGGTGAATGGAGCGCATATTCGCCGTAAAACATGCGGTGATTATGCTTTACATTCATCAATCAACAGACTGGCCAAAACTGCGTTGGAGCGGCGAAACGCTGGCCATGCAATTGGCGGCCGCGCGCCACCGCCAAGGCCGGCTGACCGGCCGTATGGAGGCGCTGGGGTTTCAGCTTCGCGCCGAGGCGGCGCTCGAAACCTTGACCGAGGACGTTCTCAAATCCAGCGATATCGAAGGCGAGAGACTGGACAGGGGTCAGGTGCGCTCATCCCTTGCGCGTCGCCTTGGCATGGATGTCGCCGCGCTCACGCCAGCCGAGCGGCATGTCGAAGGCGTGGTTGAGATGATGTTAGACGCGACGCAGCGCTATCGCGCCCCCCTGACCGAAGACCGTCTGTTCGGCTGGCATGCCGCGCTGTTCCCGGCCGGGCGAAGCGGCATGGCGAAGATCGCGGTTGGCGCATGGCGCGATGACGCATCGGGGCCGATGCAGGTCGTCTCCGGCGCTTTCGGCCGGGAGCGCATCCATTACGAGGCGCCAGCGGCAGCCCGCGTTCCGCACGAAATGCAAACCTTCCTGGCCTGGTTCAATGCGGATGACGCGCTCGACCCCGTCTTGAAGGCCGCTCTGGCCCATTTCTGGTTCGTCACCATCCACCCGTTCGATGACGGCAATGGCCGCATTGCGCGCGCCATCGCCGATATGGCTCTGGCGCGATCCGAGGGCAGTCCGCAGCGGTTCTACAGCATGTCCGCGCAAATTCGCGTCGAGCGGAAGGGATATTACGACATCCTAGAGAGCAGCCAGAAGAACGGCCTCGACATCACGCCATGGTTGCAATGGTTCCTGACCTGCCTTGACGCGGCGTTCGATGGCGCGGAAACGATCTTAAGAAGTGTACTCGCCAAAGCCGCGTTTTGGGAAAAGCACGCGGGCGTCTCCCTCAACGAGCGGCAGCGTAAAGTCCTCAATCGTCTCCTCGATGGGTTTGACGGCAAGCTCACATCCTCAAAATGGGCGAAACTGACTCGGTGTTCTCAGGATACGGCGCTGCGCGATATCGGCGATCTCGTGAAGCGAGGAGTGCTAATCAAGGACGCGGGCGGTGGGCGGAGCACCGCTTATTTACTGGCCGACCAGTCGTTGCGTTTTCCTGCGGACATGCCTTGAGATGACGGCAGGGGCGCTCAAACGATGGTGACATGCGAGCGATCCGGTTCTAAGCTTTTCTAAATTTTAGGCGTCAAAACCATGGAGGAAGTTAACTTCGCTTTGCGTGTGCAGCCATATTCGGAGGAGGAGGCGCGCAACGTCGCCGAGGCGGAGGGCGTGGCTCTCAACCAGATGATCAACGTGGCGCTGGCGGAAAAGCTGTCCGCGCTTCGCAAGGAGAGTTATTTCGGTTAAGCGCCGCGCGCGCCGACCCTGCTAAGGCTCTTAATGTTTTGGCGCGGGCTGGACGTGGACAGCCCCCCGCTGAGAACGACGAGCTAAATTGATGGGCGGCAACGCCTGAAACGGATCGATAACCACCACTCCCAAACCATCGAAGTGCTTCATATTCCGGGTCAGCTGCGTCAGGCCATGATGCGTCGCCGTTGCGGCGATGGCGAGATCGGCAAAGCCGGGGGCCTGGCCTAAAGCTCGCGCGCTCAAACGCAAGACATCTCGTTTACGGCTCCGTTCGCGTCTCCTTCAGGAAATCAACGAAGGCGCGCAGGGCGAAGGACAGGTTGCGGCGGCTGGGATAGTAGAGGAAAAAGCCTTGACGGCGCGAACACCAATCCTCCAGCGCCCTCTGCAGGCGGCCCGCCTGGATGAGCGGCGCCGCCTGCCGCTCGAACACATAGGCGACGCCCATGCCGACGACGGCGGCGCTCAGCACCAGGTCGGAATCGTCGAAAATCAGCGGCCCCGCCACCTCGATCTCCAGCGGCGCGCCGTCCTGCGCGAACTCCCACCGGTAAACGCCGCGCCCTGGCAGGCGGTAGCGGATGCAGACGTGGTCGCGCAGATCGGCGGGGGTTTGCGGCTTTGGGCGGACGGCGAAATAGTCCGGCGACGCGACCACGGCGAAGCCTTGCGGCGGCCCGAGGGGCGTGGCGATCATGTCCTGCGCGATGATTTCGCCGAAGCGCACGCCCGCATCGAACCCCTCGGCCACCACATCGGTCAGCGCGTCGTCGGCGACAATGTCGAGCGTGACGCCGGGATAGGCTGTCACGAACCGCGCGGCGAGCGGAATGAGCGCCAGCCTTATGGCCTGGCGCGGCGCGTTGATGCGCACCGTGCCGACCGGCGCATCCCGCAGCGCGTTCAAATCCTCCACCGCGCCGGCGATATCGAGAAACGCCGGTTGCAGCCGCGCGAACAGGCGCTGGCCAGCCTCGGTCAAGGCGACGCTGCGGGTGGTGCGGTTGAGGAGGCGGAGGCTGAGCCGGTCTTCGAGCTGGCGCATGGCGTGGCTGAGCGCCGAGGCTGATACGCCGAGGTCGACGGCGGCCTTGTGGAAGCTGAGATGCGTGGCGACGGCCACGAACCCCGCCAGCTCGGAAAACTTCGCCCGGCTCATTGCTGAACTCCGCTCATCAACTCATCAAAGTTTGGGCGATTATCAGGATAATCCGCAAGGGCTATGTTGGACGCATCGAACAACGACCGCGCTCATGGCGGCGGCCAGCAAGGCAAGGAGGCGTTCATGGCGCAGATTTATCAACCCTTGGCGGGCAAAGTTGCGCTCGTCACCGGTGCCAGTTCCGGCATCGGGCGCGCCGCGGCGCTCGAACTGGCGCGGCGCGGCGCGAAGGTCGCGATAACAGCGCGGCGTTTGCCGCTCCTCGAAACGCTCGCCGCTGAAATCGAAGCAACGGGCGGCGAAGCGCTCGCCATCGAGGGCGACATGGCGCGCGAAGCCGACATCGTCCGCAGCGTCGAGGCGACGGTCGGGCGCTTCGGGCGTATCGACATCGCCTTCAACAACGCGGGGACGGAAGGGGTGTTCGCGCCATTCATCGAGCAGACCTCCGCCACCTACGAACTGACATTCGACGTCAATGTGCGCGGCGTGTTCTTGTCGATGAAACATCAAGCGATCGCCATGCTGGCGCAAGGCTCGGGCGTCATCATCAACAACGCCTCCATGGGCGGCGTCATCGGCTTTGAGAACGCCGGGATTTACATCGCCTCCAAGCATGCTGTGCTGGGGCTCACCAAGACGGCCTCACTCGAATGGTTCCGGCGCGGCGTGCGCGTCAACGCCCTATGTCCGGGCATCATCGACACGCCGTTCCAAGATCGCATCTGGCCCTCGGCCGACGCCAAAACCGGCTTCGCCAACGCAACCGTCGCGGGCCGCGCGGGCACGGCCGGGGAGATGGCCAAAATCGTCGCCTTTCTCGCCTCGGACGACGCCGCGTTCATATCGGGCCACGGCCTGATCGCCGATGGCGGCTACACCGCCGCGTAACCCATAAACATTCAACCTTAGGAGATTGACCATGGCGCACCCCTTTCGCCAAACCCTTGCGGCCGCCTCAGTTCTGTTGATCGCAGGCGCCGCTCTGCCTGCGAGCGCGCAGATGACGATCGAGCCGACCCACCCCAATGGCGAGGTCAGCCTCGTCGTCGATTTTGAAGTGAAGCCCGGCTTCGAGGCCGAATTCGAGACATTTTTCCGCCGCTCGGCCAAATGCTCGCGGCTGGAGCCGGGCAACCTAGCCTTTGACGTTCACAAGGTGGTCGGGGCGGACGGCTGTTACGTCCTTTACGAAATCTGGCGCTCGGCCGGCGCGCTCAAAGCCCATTTCGAGCGGCCCTACACCAAAGCGCTGTTCGCCATGTTCGAGCGCGCGCTCGTCAAGCCGGTGACCGAAGGCGGCTTGCGCTTCATTAGCGATCTGGCGCCCGCCACGCGCCCGGCCCCGGTGAGCGGCGATCCGTCCAGCGTCGCCGAATGCAAGTGAGCCCTCAATCGAGCCGCCGGCGGCATTTGCCGCCAGCGGCGTTGGATCCTCTGACTCTTGCATCATGAAGGAACAAACCGATGCGAACCGAATTGCTGTCGTTCCGCCGCCAGTTGACCATTGCGATCGCAGCATTGGTCGCCCGGCGTCAGGTGGCGGCTTTGGCGCTATTGGCGGGCTTGGCCGTCTCTGGCGTTGCCGCCGCCGAAGACAAGGCGCGAGCCACGCACCCGAACGGCGAAACCGCGCTCGTGGTCGAGTTCGACGTCAAGCCGGGATCGGAGGCCGACTTTGAGGACGCGCTCCGCCGTCTCGCCGTCTGCGCCCAGCGCGACCCCGGCGCCATAGTCTTTAACGCCCATAAGGTGCGCGGCCAGCCGGGGCGCTACACGCTCTATGAAATCTGGCGCAGCCCCGAGGCGTTGATGGCGCATTGGCGGCGGCCCTACGTGAAAAACCTGCTCAAAACGGCTGATATCGCCCTCGCCAAACCGGCTGCGGAAGGCGGGATTATGCGCCGCTTCATCAGCGAGTTGGCGCCGGCCGCGCGCACGCCGCCCGTCCCAGGCGACCCCGCCGACGATCCGGATTGCCGCTGATCCCAAGATTTTAACCCGCAAACCGCCGCCCATGAAAGCGGCCCGGAGACCTGCCATGAAAGCGTATCAACTCACCGCTCCCGGCCTTGACGGCCTCCCCCAAATCGAGCGGCCCGAACCAACGCCCGGCCCCGCCGACGTGATCGTCGCGGTGGAGGCGGTGTCGCTCAATTTCCGCGATCTGGCCGTCATCAAAGGCCAATTTGGCCCGCTGCCCCCCACGCCGCTCACGCCGCTTTCGGACATGGCGGGCCGGGTCATCGCCAAAGGCGCCGCCGTCTCCCGCTTCGCCATCGGCGATAAGGTGGCGGGCGCGTTCCTCCAAGATTGGCTGGACGGGCCGATCACGGCGGCGGCGCAGGCAAGCTCGCTCTTCCTGCCGCGCGACGGCGTGCTGGCCGAGCGCGTCCGCGTCCCCGAGCACGCGCTCGTCTCCGTCCCCGACCATCTCTCGTCCGTCGAAGCCTCGACGTTGCCCATTGCGGGCGTCACCGCCTGGAACGCGCTGCAGGCGGGGAACCTGCAGCCCGGCGACTGGGCGCTCGTCCAAGGCACGGGCGGCGTGTCGATCTTCGCACTGCAACTGGCCAAGGCGCTGGGCGCGCGCGTCATCGTCACCTCATCGAGCGACGGCAAGCTGGAGCGCGCGCTTGAGCTTGGCGCGGACGCCGTTATCAACTACCGCCAGGATGCCGAGTGGCCGGAGACGGCGCGGCGCATCGCCGGCGTCGCAGGCGTCAACCTGGTGGTGGAGGTTGGCGGGACGGAAACTTTCGCCCCCTCGATCCAGGCGCTGGCGCTGAACGGCGTCGTCAGCTCGGTGGGCTTCCTCACCGGCTTCAAGGTGACGCTCGATCTCTATGCGGCGCTGATCGGCAAGAGCGCGACTCTCAAGGGCATGCGCGTCGGTAGCCGGGCGGATTTCGAGGCGCTGAACGAGATGCTCAGCGAGCACAAGATCAAGCCCGTCATCGACACGGTGTTCGGCTTCGATCAGGCCCGCGAGGCGCTTAAGCATCTCGAAGCGGGAAAGCATTTCGGCAAAGTCGTGATTTCCCTCAACAGCTAAGCGCAGGAGGCCCGGATGTCCGAACCTTTGACGCTTGTCGCCATCATCACCGCCAAACCGGGACAGGAGGAGGAACTGGGCCGCCGCCTTAGCGCTCTGGTCGCGCCGACGCGGCTAGAGCCGGGGTGCCTCAACTACGATCTGCACCGCTCGAGCGACGACCCGGCGGTGTTCATGCTCTATGAAAACTGGCGCTCGAAAGCCGATTTGGACGCGCATTTCGAAATGCCGTACCTGAAGGACTTTCTCGCCCGCATGGACGAGGTTCTCGCGACGGACATGGACATCCGGTTTTTCGCGCGGATGAGCGGCGAACCCGCAAAACCGTAGTCGCTCGCTTTGTCTGCGGCGAGGCCAGCATCGAGCCCGATAAGGCCGCCGGACACCCCGGCGGCCTCGGTGTTTGCGCCTAGTCAGGTCGCCGTTGCATCGCCTCCTGCACATACCCGGCCAGCGTCTTGTCGGCGATGAAGCTTTCGTCGCATTCGACGGTTTCGCCGTTGGGCCCGCGCAATGCGGCGATCTTGCTCAATTGCACGTGACGCAGATCGGGCGAGCCGCCCTTGACGAGCCGCACCCCGAAGACGCAGTCGGGATCTTCCGGCATGGCGTCGGATAGGAGCCAGACCGTGTCGATCCAAGCGGCCGTCAGTTTGACGACCGGATAAGGATCGAAGCGGCGCTCGCGCCGTGCGGCGAGGCCGTTGACGAGAAGCGCGCGGGCTTGGCCGTCGGTGATGAGTGGCATGAGAGAACCTCCGTAAATGACGCCCCTCGAAGCGGGGGCGGAGGTTTCGCGCCCGCCCGGCGGAGAGGGCCGGCGCGCACAGCCCCGACACGGGATGCTCCACGGCTGGCTTTTCACCCAATCGGTAAGGCGCGGGCTGGGGCTTGCGGCGTCCGCGCCCGCGCCGGGCTATAGCCTCATTCCACCCCGCCATGAGGGGCGTTTGCTAAAGCGTTCTGCCGCCCAAATCACGCAACGCGGCAAACGGGGCTATGGGCCGTCATGCGGCGTTCACCCTTCGCCAGGGTTTGTTTCGTCCTCAAAGCGAAGCGCATATCCGCCGCTGGCGTCGAGGCCGTCGACATGCGCGATGGCTTCCACCCGGCGCGCGGCATGGCGGCCACGCAGGAACACGACGACATCGATCGCCTCTGCGATGAGCGCGCGCGGGGGAACGGCGATGGCCTCCAGCGTCAGTTGCTCCAGCCGGTCGAGCACGGCGCGCGCGGAATTGGCGTGCAGCGTGGTGAGGCCGCCGGGATGGCCGGTGTTCCAGGCCTTCAGCATGTCGAGCGCCTCTTCGCCCCGCACTTCGCCGACGATGATGCGGTCTGGCCGCAACCGCAGGGTCGACCGCACCAGATCGCCGAGGGTGACGGCGCCGGGCTTCGTTCGCAGGCTCACGCAGTCGCTGGCGGCGCATTGCAGCTCGCGCGTATCCTCGAGAATGATGACCCGCTCGTCGAGCCCGGCGATCTCCGCCAGCAACGCGTTAACGAACGTGGTTTTGCCTGACCCCGTCCCACCGGCGACAACGATGTTGCGCTTCTCGGCAATGGCCCGCCGCAGGCGGCTGGCTTGCGCCCCGGTCAAGGTTCCAGCCCCAACATAATCATCGAGCCGGTAAATCACGCCCGCGGGTTTTCTGATGGAAAAACAGGCCGCTGGCGCGACCGGCGGCAGCACGCCTTCAAAGCGCTCGCCTGCATCCGGCAACTCGGCAGAGACGATGGGCGCTTGGCCATGCGCCTCCTGGCCCATATGGGCCGCGATCAGCCTGATGATGCGCTCGGTCTCGGCGGCTCGCAGGCGCTCTCCCGTATCGATGCGGCCCATATCGGTGCGATCGAGCCAGAGGCGGCCATCCGGATTGACCATGATTTCGATCACGCAAGGGTCGGCGAGCGCCGCGCCGATCGCCGGGCCGAAGGCGGTTTTCAGCATGGCGCCGCGGCGCTGGCGGGCTTCTGCCGCGAGGTTGAAATGGTCCTCACTCATCGCCCGCCTCCGGACCGCCGTGATTAGCGTCATCCAAAGTCTCGCCCTCCTCATCGGCGGCTGATGCAAAGAGCGCCGGGTTTTCCGCGACGATGGCCTCCAGCACCTCCGACACCAGACGGCGGTCAGAGCCAAGGCGGCGTCCGACCTGCGCCACGAACACCTGAAACCGCTCACGGCCCACCATGCGCGCCGCTTCCTGTTCGGCCTGGGGCAGCGGCGGCGTGATGGTGAGGAAATAGCGCACGAAGAGCGCGATGGTCTCGGTGGCGATGGCGACGTCGCGCTCGATCAGCCCTTGCCGCCGGGTCAGCCGGTCGAGCCGCCGGATCAAGGCCGCGTCAAGGCTCTGATCGCGTTTGGGACCAAGATACGCGCTCAGCGCTGCGTCCAAAACCGCAGACTTCGTGACCCCGGGTTTCTTGATGGCGGCATCCAGCAGCTCACCACTTGTGTCGGAGACATAGCTGCAGATACGGCGTTTCATGGCTCCCTCTCGAACAGCGGCAAGCGCCGACCCGGGGCGGCGCGCGGTTTGCGGCGGGGCTTGGGGGTTGCGCCATCATCGAGGCTTTTGAGGTCATCATGGGCCGCCGCCTCCAGCTTGACCGGAGGCGTCGCTCGTATGGGCGGCAGATCGCGCCAGTCATGGGCCGGCTCGCCGCCGCGAACCGCGTCGGCGGGCGGCGGCAAAAGCCGCTTGATGAAGTTCCCGTCCTCGAAATACCGGACCTTCTGCGCCCGGATCGGGGGAACGCCTGCGACAAAAATTAATGCGTCCGATGACGCCAACTGCATCACCTCGCCGGGCGTCAGCAGCGGCCGCGCCGCTTCCTGCCGGGCGACGCTGGTGTTCTCCAGCCACGCGGCGGCGCGCTTGCCCGAATAGCTGCTCTGGTTCCTGACCGCTGTCGCAACGCCGAGCAAATCGGAGAGGCGCCTCGCGGTGCGGTCGTCATTGGGCGCGAAGGCGACACGGACATGGCAATTGTCGAGGATGGCGTTATTCGGCCCGTAGGCTTTCTCGACTTGATGCAGCGACTGGGCGACGATCATGGCGCGCACGCCGTAACCTGCCAAAAAGCCCAGCGCCGTTTCGAAGAAATCGAGGTTGCCGAGCGCCGGAAACTCATCGAGCAGGAGGAGGAGAGGCGTCTTGGGCGGCGACGCCGGCAATGTCTCGGTGAGTCGCCGCGCGATCTGATTGAGAATAAGCCGGATGAGGCCGCGCGTGCGGGAGAGATCGGAGGGCGAGACGATCATATAGAGCGACACCGGCCGCCGCATGTCGTTCAGATCATCGAGCCGCCAGTCGGAGGCGGCGGTGACTGCCGCGATCACCGGATCACGGTACAAACTCATGAAACTGACCGCCGTCGAGATGACGCCGGAGCGTTCGTTCTCGGCCTTGTTCAGCAGGTCAGCGGCGGCGGCGGCGGCGACCGGGTGCGGTCTGCCGCCCAGATGCGGCGTGCTTCGCATCGTCTCGAGCAACGCCTCCACAGGGCGGGCCGGATCGGACAGCAGATGCGCCATGCGCGCCAGGGTTTTCTCGTTCTCCGCATAGAGCACATGCAAAATCAGGCCGGTCAGAAAGGCTTGCGCCGTGATCTCCCAATGCGAGCGGCGCTCCAGCGCGCCGTCGGGATCGACGAGGATGTCGGCGATGGTTTGGGCGTCGCGCACCTCGCTCTTCCCGCGCCGCACCTCGAGAAGCGGATTGAACCGCGCCGACGCCGGGTCTGCGGGATCGAAGCGGAGAATATGGGATCCGCGCGACCGCCACCCGGCGGTCAGCCGCCAGTTCTCGCCCTTGATGTCATGGACAATGACCGGCCCGGGCCACGCGAGCAGCGTCGGCACGATGAGCCCCGCGCCCTTGCCTGCACGCGTCGGCGCCACTAGAAGGACGTGCTCCGGGCCGTCATGGCGGAGATAGTCCGGCCCGAGGCGGCCGAGAATGACGCCGCGCGGCGCCATCAGCCCGGCCGCCTCGATCTCAGGCGGCCACGCCCACCGCGCGGAGCCGAAGGTGGAGGGCTGCCTGCGCGCTGCGTTAGAGAGGCGCAAAAACGCAAGAGCCAGCGCGATCGCGAAGATGCTGCCGCCCGCCGCGACGCTCGCGCCGGGGTCGAAAAGTCTGGGGGCCGCCCGATGGAAGTGAACCTGCCAGACAAAAATACGCCAAGGTTCATAGACTGACACGCGGCCCATGGTCATGAGGGGCGCCCCGAGTCGAGGCGAATACTCAGCGCGCGCCGCCGCCCACTGGGTGCCAGCCTGCAGGCTGGCGAGGATGCCGAGACTGGCCGTCAATCCCGTCACGATGTTTCTCGTCATGGTTCTGACTCCCGTCCAGCCGCAGCAACTGGCTTCTAGGATCGCTTTGGACGCCGCACGGCTTCAATCAGCAAAGGCGGGCAATCGCGGGATGGGACGGGGAGGACGCCGGGCGTTCAAGATGCCCGGCGTCGTTGCGATAGGCAGACCGGCGCCGCGGTTAGCCGGGCGGCTCGCCGCATTGCCAGAGGGTCCAGAGGATCAAGTGAAATTTATGCCAGCCGTGGCGGCCGTCATCGATGGCGAGCGTGTAGCGGCGCCATTCGTGGCGTTTGGCCGATAGACTCAAGGCGTTCCACTCGGCTTGCAATGGATCGTGCGATGTCATGGGGCGTCTCCCGTTTTAGACCGCTTGAAAGCCAAGCGGCGGGGCGCGGGGGCATGAGCCGCATGAGCGGGTCAAGGGTCTCAAAGACGCGTCAGCGTCCCCTTGAGGCGCTTAGGCGATCATGCCAGACTGAGAGAAAGCGCGCGGCGTTTCGGGGCCAGTGACGCGCGGTGGCCGGCGATGCGCTCGCCAACCGTAGCTTACGCGGTCGCGTTCCCCCACCATCGGCGGCTCAATGAAAATTCCGTCCCCTGGGTAGCACTTTCGCCTCGGCCGGCACGGCCCGTCGGCGGCGATGGAGTCGTTGGTCTTCATTGACGGGGCGGCGCACTTCGTCTGCATTGGCGAGGAAATCGCCGGACGGGGGCACGGCGTCGCTTAATGTTTCAAGATGCGGGCTGAGGTCAATCAGACTTACTGCGACCACATGGATGACGCCGCTCTCCTTCTGCAACTTGCCCCGCACGCCGAGCAACCGCGAGCCCAGCACCACGCGGCGGAAGCGATCAAAGATGTCGGGCCAGATGATGATATTGGCGACACCGGTTTCATCTTCGAGCGTGGCGAACACCACGCCCTTGGCGCTGCCGGGGCGCTGCCGCACCAGCACAATGCCTGAAACCTGAACCGTCTGACCTTTCTCTATCACGGCCAGATCCACAGCGCGGCTATAACCCTGACTTGCAAAGCCAGGCCGAAGCAGCGCCAGCGGATGCGACTTGAGCGACATGCGGATGGCGGCGTAATCCTGCAGGACATGCTCGCCGAGCGTCAGCTTCGGCAACACAACCGCCGCTTCGTCCGGCAACGGCTCGGCCTGGCGCGCCGCGAACAACGGCAATTCGGCCATCATCCCAGCGGGCGTACCGGTTTCGGCGTAGCGAGAGACCGCCCATAGGACTTCGCGCCGGTCCAGGCCGATGGAGCGGAAGGCGTCGGCCTGGGCCAGCGTTTTCAAAGCGGCGACGGGCAGTCCCGTGCGCCGGGCAAAGTCGTCCAGGCTTACAAAACCCTCGCCCCGCGCGACCATGATCGCTGTCGCGTGCGTCTGTGAAAAGCCTTTTATCTCGCGGAAGCCAAGCCGCAGGGCGTGGCCGATGACGCCGGGCTTTTCCGCACATGGGCGACTTGTTGGCGCAATCAAAATAATGACCGAATAGTCATCAAAGGACATTCCGTAGAGCATGACCGACGACTCCGCGCCGCAGCGCAAACGCCGCAAGGAAGACCGCCCCGCCGAGATCATCGAGGCGGGGTT